>CAVPDS010000019.1:0-60408 GCA_963702695.1 uncultured Alphaproteobacteria bacterium
CCTTCACGCGGGAGAGGTCGCAGGTTCAATCCCTACAGCGCCCACCATTCGCCCACCATGCCGCCCGATTGTATTTATTGGCCGTTTCGTTGACGGTGCGCACTATCTTGCTCACGGCCACCATCCTATGGAATCAATGGATGAGCGTTTGAATGGATGAGCGTTTGAAGGAGTGACCGGTGAAAAGGCTTTTTCGCACTTCGCTTGCCGCCGCGGCCGCCCTTCTCATCTCGCAAGCCGCGCACGCCCAGGGGTCTCCCGCGCCGATCGGACTATGGCAGGGCAAGAACAGCGGCGATTACATCCTGGTTCAGGCGAACGGCAGTTGCTCCGCAAGCGGCAGCATCAAAGTCGCCGGAACGTGCACCTGGAGCGCGACCTCAACGGGTGGTGTTCTGACCATGACCTACCCATGGACGCTCGCGCCCGGCCATATCGGTTGGAGCATCCGCTGGATCAACCGGAATACGCTTCTCATCAATAATGTCGAGCAGTTTGTCCGGCGTGGTTAGGGATTCCGCGCCGAACCCTGTCACAGCGCCAACTATTTATCCGGAACGCACCAACCGCTCCTATTGGCAGCCGCACACCCCGGCGGCTCATCAACGATTCCGCCGCGCTTCCACGCGGCCGGGCAATGGGCTTGTTTTATTCGGCTTCTGTTCTGAAAGAACGAATCGAGCGAGCCGATTCGGCCCGCGGTCATCTCTTAACAATATCTTCCATCCGCTGACCATCTACACCGGATGCGCCTTGCGGCCACCGCGCTCGATCGAGGCCGGGGCTTCGTCGCGGGCGATCAGGTGCGCGGCAAGGTCGAGCAGCCGCTTCGCCAGCATCCCGGCGCCGTCCGCGAGTTCCTTCGATTTACGCACGATCGCGACATTGTTCTCCATGTCCTCGCGCGACCAGCCACGCGAGTGGGCGATGTAGGGGAATTGCGGAAAGATGAAGCCGAGCTCGGAGAAGAAGCCGAGCATCTGCCCGGCGACCATCTGAATGTTGTCCTGGCCGCCGACGATGATGAAGCCCGCGACCTTGTTGCGGATGAGGACGCGGTTGGCGATGGTGATCTGATTCTGCACGCAGTTCATCCGCTCGGCCATCTTGAAATAGAGCGACGACGCCGTGCCCCAGCGGATCGGCGAGGCGACGACCACCGCGTCAGCCCAGTGCACGAAGGCGTCGTAGACCCGGTCCATCTGGTCGCTTTCATCCATCTGAGTGATCGAGCAGGGCCAGGTGCACGCATTGGCGGCCTTCGAATAGTAGCCCTCGCAGGCGCGGAATTTCAGATCGTTGAGGCGGATGAGGCGCGTCTGGGCGCCCAGCTCGCCGGCCTTCGCCAGCGCGATGTCGAGCAGATGGTCGGAGCCGGAGAAGCGCGGATTGCCGGCGTCCATCGCGGTCGTCGAAATGCCGGCGAGGCGCAGCGGTCCCGGCGCGCGCTCGGCCTTGCGCGCCAATGGATGCGGCGCATGCGGCTTCTTGGTGCGGCGCGTGGGCGCGGCGACGTTGACGAGAACGCGGCCGTTCTCGACCTTCACCGGAAACGCCGGAACGGCATCCTCCTCGAAGCCCGGCTCGCCCTTGCCGGTGGCGCGGTGGAATTTCCAGCCGTGCCACGGACAGGTGATGTAATCGCCGTCGAGCCAGCCTTCGCCGAGCGGACCGCCGGCGTGATTGCAGGCATTCGATACCGCACCGAACTGACCGTCCTGGCACGAGATCGCGATGGCGGTGGTTTTCACTTTGCAGCTTTTGAGCGGCGTCCGGCCAAGCTCGTCCGCGCCGCCCACGTCGACCCAGTCTTCCTGTTCAGCCATGACGTTTCCCCAAAAGCTTCTCTGCAGCGCGACGTTTCACTGGACAGTCACCGCGGCCGGCGTGCCCGGCGGCAGCGGCGTGGGATCGACTTCCACCATGCCGTCGCGCAGGCGCACGCGATAGGTGACGAGTTTTTCCGTGAACGGCGGCGGCGCGCAACCGTCGTCGAGCCGGTACTGATAGCCATGCCACGGGCAAGTGACGCAGCCGTCGATGATCCGCCCCTCGCCGAGTGGACCGTTCTGATGGGCGCAGAGATTGGTGAGCGCACCGATGCGCGCGCCGTCGCGGAACACCGCGATGCGCTCGCCGCCGGGCGCGGCCACGATGCGGGCGGCCCGGTCCGGGATCGATTGCGGCGCGCCGACCACAATCCAGCCTTCCTCCATCGCGGCAACGCGGCGGTCGGCCGCGCGCTCGCGCCGGCCGGCGAGGATATGCAGCGCCGCGACCGTGCCGAAGCCGCCGACCAGCATCGCCGGGATGAGCAGCGTGCGCTCGGACTGCATGATGCCGAGGGAGACATGTATGACCACCAGCCCGAAGGCGAGGTAGAGCAGCATGTGCAGCCCCTTCCAAACCGGCGGCGTCAGGAAGGCGAGCCAGAAATCATGGCTGGTGGCGGCCATAAGGAACAGGATCATCAGCGCCGCGAGGCCGAGCACCTTGAACGGGAAACCGATGAACTTGCCGTAGGCAGACCAGGTGGTGAATTCCTCGTATAAGTTCGGCAGCGCGTCCTGCACCGCGAACCATTTGACCATGAGCAGCGCGTGCACCAACGCAACGAAGAACGTCAGCACGCCAAAGTGCCGACGATTGTAGAGCAACGGCGTGAAGCGGCGGTCGAGCCGCGCCAGCGGCCCAATTGATAAGATCACGGTCAGCATCAGGAACGCGCAGCTTCCGAACGCGCGGATGTGGACATCGATCCGGGCGGCCAGGTCGGCCGGCGGACGCAGCCGGTAGGCGATGGCGTTGAAGCTCGCGATGTAGACGACGACACACGCGATCAGGATCGCGTCATAGATGATCTTGTCGCGATTCCACTGCACTGCGCGGAAGCCAGCGCTCATGGCAGGCTCTCGCTTTGTTCGGCCGCGGTATCGTCGTCGGGGGGTGGACGCAATATCAGCGCGGAAGCAAACAGCAGCGCCACCGCGATGGCCAAAGCCGGCCACAGCACACAGTGAACGGCGCGGTGCGCCCGTCGCATCAGGCGCTGGAAGCTTTGAGCCAGTGCGAGAGCACCAGCGGCCACAACGCCGCCGCGCCGGGCAGCAGCAGGATGCGTGCGCCAACGGTCACCGGCGCCGCCTGCACCCGCACCACGCCGAACATGACGAAGGCAAAGCCGATGAGAACACCGGTTAAGAGGTAGAAGACAACAGCCGCGGCGAGGATCGTGGTCATGGGCATATCTCCGCCATTAAAATTGACCACGCCGCGGCTCAGCACAAGGGCCGCCAGTGACCGTCCGCAATCATTGCCGCCGCCTTTGCGATTGCCGAAAATCCGCTTTTGTGGCTTCCTTAACGCTCGTCCCGAGGTCGTTTCGCGCCCGTGCGACGGCAGCTTGTGAAAACAACATGAGGTCCTGGAAATGATTCCGCGCTTTCTCGCCGGTGTTGTCGGCATCGCCGCGTTGCTGAGCGCCGCCAGCGCCAGCGCCGATCCGTTCGGCTTTTTCGGCGGCCCAAGCCGTACCTATGATCCCTACAGTCCCAGCCCCTACAGTACCGGCGGTTCGCCGATCCAGCGCACGCTGGTGTCGTACCCTGGCAACCAGCGCCCCGGCACGATCGTGATCAACACCGCCGAGCGGCGACTGTATCTCATCACCGGCAATGGCCAGGCGCTGCGCTACGGCATCGGCGTCGGCCGCATCGGGTTCACCTGGAGCGGCGTGAAGCACATCACCTCGAAGAAGGAATGGCCGGGCTGGACCCCGCCCTCGCAGATGCTGCGCCGGCGTCCCGACCTGCCACGCCACATGGCAGGCGGCATCGATAACCCGCTCGGCGCGCGCGCGCTGTATCTGGGCTCGACGCTCTACCGCATCCACGGCTCGAACGAGCCGGAGACGATCGGACAGGCGGTGTCATCGGGCTGCTTCCGGATGACCAACGAGGACGTGATTGATCTTTATAGCCGGGTGAACGTGGGCGCGACGGTGATCGTCCAGCAGTAGGTCGCCTCGGAATCCCGCTCGTCCCCGCGAAAGGCGAAACGGCTATCGGAGCCTAGCCTCTGGATTCCCGCTGGCGCGGGAATGAGCGGATCCCCGGCAGCCTCACTCCCAGAATCGCGGGCGCGCTTCTTCCAGGCGCCCGCCCAAACGAACGGGCGCGATGCGGCGTGCGAGGCCGGTCGCGTCGTCGGTCTCGACCGCGATCGCACAGAGCGTGGCTTCGCCGGACGCCGGCTCGAATCGGCTTGACGGGATTTTTCGGGTGAACCGGCGGAGCGGTTCTTCCTTCGACATGCCGATGATGAAATCGTAATCGCCGGTCATGCCGACGTCGGATATGAATGCGGTGCCGCCCGGGAAAATCTGATGGTCGGCGGTCGGCGCGTGGGTATGGGTGCCGACCACGAGGCTCGCGCGGCCGTCGCAGAAATAACCCATCGCCTGCTTCTCGCTGGTCGCCTCGCAATGGAAATCAACGATGATCGCGTCGGCGGCCTCCTTGAGCGCACAGGCGCCGATTTCGTGCTCGATCGCCGCGAACGGGTCATCGAGCGGGTCCATGAACACGCGGCCCATGGCATTGATCACCAGCACGCGCGCTCCCGATTTGGCGTCGAGCAGCGCGGCGCCGCGGCCGGGCGTTCCCTTGGGAAAGTTGAGCGGACGCACCAGCCTCGGCGCGCGCTCGATGAACACGAGCGCCTCCTTCTGGTCCCAGGCGTGATTGCCGAGCGTGACCGCGTCGGCGCCCGCGTCGATGATCTCGTGATAGATCACCTCGGTGATCCCAAACCCGCCAGCGGCGTTCTCCCCGTTGATGGCGACGAAATCGAGCTTCCAGTCGCGCACCAGGGGGGGAAGTTTTTCAAGCACGATCTTGCGCCCGCTGCGCCCGACAATGTCGCCGATAAAGAGAATTCGCATGCGTCAGCTTTGCCGTAAGTCGATGACTTCGCGCTCGGTTAGCACGAGATCGAGCGCCGCGTCGCGGTCCGAAATGGGAACTTCGGTAACTTCCTGCGCGGCGTAGGCGATGCCGGCGGCGAAGACTGGCTTTTGCGCGCGCAGCGCCGAGATGGTCATGTCGTAGTAGCCGGCGCCATAGCCGAGACGTTGGCCGCGGCGATCGAAGGCCAGCAGCGGCACGAGGAGGATGTCGGGCGCGACCTCAGGGGCGTCGGCGGGGGGTTCGCGGATGCCCCACACGCCGGCGGCGAGCGGCGCACCGAACGTCCAGGCGCGCATGATCAACGGCTTGCCCTTGCCCGCGACCACCGGTAGCGCGAGCCGCGCACCGGCATCCGCAAGGACCCGCAGCAGCGGCAGCGGATTGATCTCGCTCTTGAGCGGCATGAAACCGGACACGATCGCGCCGGGCGGCACTGCAACCGGAAACGGCCGCGTCGCGATCGTCTCCGCGGCCGCGGCGCGCGCATCGCGCGGCAACGCTTCGCGCCGCGCGAGCGCCTCGCGGCGCAGCGCGGCCTTAATCTCGTCAACGGAAGCGGATGGCACGCGGATCCGCTCTACGCGCTGGCCTTGGCCCAGAAATCCGGGCGCAGCGCCTTCTTCCAATTCGGGATGGCGGAGATCTTCTTCCCACGCAGCAGCGTCTCCGCCTCCTTCTGCATATACGGCTGCAGGTCGGTCGGGAATCCCGGATTCACTTCGACCAGCGCCAGCGCCTTGGTGAAGGTGTCGCGCGACATCGAATAGCCCTTCGAGGTGAAGAACGAATAGATCACATCGGCGACCTTGTTCGGGTTCTCCTTGAAATCATGCGCGACGTCCCGCCAGGCCTTGAGATAGGCGATGACGGTGTCCGGGCTCTTCGCCACGAAGTCGGAGGTCGCCGCCATGAACACCGGCATCCGGTCGACGCCGGAAAAGTCCATCAGCGAATTGCCGATGCCGTCGGCGACCGCGATCGCGTTGTAGGGCTCGACGTTCACCATCGCATCCACGGTCTTCGAGGCGAGCGCCGCGACCATGTTGTTCACGTCCATGCGGATTTCCTGGTAGTCGCCTTTCTTGAGGCCGTGCATCGGCGCGATCGTGTCGACGAATACGTTGCCGACCGAGGAACCAACCTGGTTGGCGATCTTGCGCCCCTTGAGCTCTTCGACCTTGGTGATGTTGAGGTCCTTGCGGGCGACGATCTGCGCGGTCTTGCCGACGTGCTCGATCAGCGCGATGCCGACGAGATCGCCCTTGTCGACGCCTATGATGAAAGACTGGCCGGCATAGGTGCCGAGGTCCACCTGGCGCGCCACCATCTGCTGCATGGTGAGGTTGCCCGAGGGCACCGCGAATTCCTCGAACTTGATTCCGTGCTTCTCCAGCGCGCCGGACTTGAGCAGATAATAGGTCGGCATCCCCCAGATGTTGGTCTGGTAGCCCTGGCGGATGGTGTCGAGCGCGGCGGCGGGACGTACGCCGAGCCCGGCCGCGAGCACACCGGCTCCGGCGGCCGCGAGCGTGTGCCGGCGGGTTAGCAAATTTCGAGTATTCATCGGCTTATCTCCTCGTTGGCAGAGGCAACTTATGGAAATCTGATCGGCCAGCCAGGTTAGGCCCGCCTATTAACTGGTTGTCACCACACAACCGCAAGCCTATCATTACTGAGCTGAATTGCCGCGGGGGACGGATGTTCATCAACAATCGGGGCATTCGCAGTGCCGTGCTGTTGGCGGTGACAGGAGTCGGCATTTTGATCGATTCCACCGTACTTGTCCGAAGCTATCCCACACGCCCAATCAAGTTCATCGTCTCTTTTCCGTCGGGAACAGGAAGTGATCTGACGGCGCGCATTGTCGGCGAGTTCATCACGAGCCAGTCGGGCCAGCCGGTTACCATCGAGAACCGGACGGGCGCCGGCGGGAATATCGGCATGGACGCGGTCGCGAAGGCCGTGCCCGACGGGCATACGCTGGGTGTTGCTGCCGCCAGCAACATCGTCATCAACCCGTATTTGTATAAACATATGCCTTTCGACCCCATCAAGGACCTCCTGCCTATTGCGCCGATCGCGGAGGCGACCCTGACGATTACGATCAACGCCTCGCTGCCGGCAAACACGCTGCAGGAATTCATCGCGCTTGCAAAAGCTAATCCGCGAAAATTCAACTATGGATCGGGAGGAGTGGGCAGCATTTCACATCTCGGCGCGGTCCAGTTTGCGCGGGCTGCCGGCATCGAATTGGTACACGTGCCTTATCGCGGGATCGTCCAAGCGGTGACGGACCTGGCGGCAGGACATATCGATCTCATTTCCGGTCCGATCGGCCCGGTCATGGGGTCCATGCCGTCACAGAAATTACGGGTGCTGGCGGCGTTTTCACCCGAACGGCTCCCCTATCTGCCGGACACCCCGACCGCGACCGAGGCGGGGCTGGCGCACTACGATTTGACGACTTGGTTCGGCGTGGTCGCGCCTCGCGGTACGCCCGAACAAATCGTCTTGACCCTCAACGGGTACCTCCAAGCGCTGCTGCAGGACCCATCAGCACGCAGGCGTCTGCTCGACAACTATCTATTGCCGATGGCCATGACGCCCGATGCATTTTCATCCCTCATCGCATCCGACCTTGCGAAGTGGAAGCAGGTCACTCAGGACGCGAAGATCGCTCCCGAATAAGGGTTGCTCGAGACGCAGAGTCTTGCGTCTGTGTCCCGGGTACTTTTAACTTTCTGCAGCCATCGCTGGGAAAAGCGCCCGAACATGATCCGCCACCTCGGCAATCGTCCACTCGGGCACAAGGATGCCGCCGACGACAGCAACGCTGTTCGCGTTCGCAAACCACTCCATTCTAATGTCATCCTTGGAATGGAGACGATGCACCCGATTGTTTACCCGCACGCATACTTCGTAAACGCTTTGGGCTCCGTCGCCTCCATCATCGATCAGGAGGACTATGTCGGTCCTGCTCGAAAGGTCCACCGCCCCTTTCTGCCGCGAATAAGAGTCGCTGCACATGGTCTTCACGATCTTGATCGGCTTGCCGGACTTCTCGATCCGGGAGATGACTTCACGGAACACTTCGGTGTTGCCGGTAACCTGTCCTACCAGCACAAGGTTCTGATTTTCCGTTGACGGCAAGCTCTCGGCGTCTTCTGCGCACTCAATAACGTAGCATTCGCGCCCATGCTCCGCGGCGATCTTCTTGGCGGTGCGGCAATGGTGGTTCTCGCGCGTTCCTACGATGGCAACGTCAAAGCCGGCAAGCACATGGCGTTCGACCACGCGATCGAGTTTGGCTATAAACGGACAAATCAAGTCGTCGAGCAGATCGACCCCGCGCACTCCCAAATCATCTTTCGCCTCCTTTGGCAGGCCGTGAAAGCCAACGACCAGACGATCGCCTTTCTTCAAAGCCGCGACGTCATAGGCGACTGATAGACGGGGAAGACCTGGGTAGCGTTCGAGGAGTTCAGGGTCGCGGCGCTCGATCCGGCGCAGGGTGTCGAATTCCATGCCGGAATTCTGATGCGCAACGGCGAGTGAGGACTCCTTCAATGCCCACTCATTCATACCGCGATAAGCACGATTGATGCCGATGCAAAGTCCCATGCTTGCGGTAAAAACTTCCATTGCTGGGTCCCCCCTTGCTGCTGCGCCGCAAGTCCTGGCACCGCACACCACGACCTTATGCGATCGCGCGTCGCGCGCCTAGCTCGTTTCCTTTCACGAACTGCTACTCCTGCTGCAGGCCGAATTCCTGGATCGTGGCGGCGACGTCATCCAAGGTCTGGTTGATCACCTGGCCAAGCTCCTGCGGCGTCGACGACACCGCGATCGAGCCGGCTCGCTCGATCATGGCGCGATAGTCCGGCGTCGCCACAATCTCCCGGATGCCGTGATTGAGCTGATCGATGATCGGCTGCGGCGTGCCTTGCGCGGCGCAGATGCCGAGCCAGCCATAGCGCACGTAGTCGATCCCGATCTCTTTCAGCGTCGGGACCTCCGGTGTTGCGGCGAGGCGCTCCGGCGCCGACACCGCCAGGATCTTCAACTGCTTCGCCTGGTATTGCTGGATGATCGCGAGCGTCGGCGACACATAGAAGTTCACGCGCCCCGCGACCAATTCCTGCACCACCTGCGGACCGCCGCGGAAGGGAATCCGGTTCATCGTGATGCCGGCGAGTTTTTCCAATTGCCGCGCGATGATCTCCTGTGCCGAGCCGGCGCCGATGGTGGCGTAGCTCACTTCGCCGGGATGAGCCTTGGCGTAGGCCACGAAAGATTTGAAGTCGTTCGCCGGGATCGCCTGTGCAAGCGCGAGCCCGTAATAATATCTGGCGATGAGTGAGATCGGCGCGATCTCGCTCAGCTTGTAGCCGACGTTCTTGTAAACGGCGGCGTTGATCGATTCGAAATGCGTGCACAGGAGGAGGGTGTAGCCGTCCTTCGGCTGCGAGATCACGTCGCGGGTCGCGATCATGCCGGACGCCGCCGGCTTGTTCTCGACGATAACGCGCTGGCCGAGTTTGTCGCCGAGCTTATCGGCGATGAAGCGGGCCGGGATATCGGTCGGGCCGCCCGCGCCGAAGCCGACCACCAGCCTGATCGGCTTGCTCGGATAGTCCGCGGCCACCGCGGACCCGAAACCGCCCAGGAAGAACGCGGCGATACCGGCACCGATTCGGGCAAGCAAGTGAGACATCGCTCTCCTCATCCGCTTTAGGTGCTAGCCGCAGCGTCCTGCCCGAGATGGCTCAGGAGCAGTTTCTGATAATCCAGGAACTCGACGCTCAGCGGATCGCGCGGCCGCGGCAGCCCGATCGGCACCTCGACCTTCACTCGGCCCGGATGCGGGGTCATCACCACTACCCGGTCCGCGAGATAGACCGCTTCGGCAACATTATGGGTCACGTAGATCACCGTCTTTCGGGTCTCGCGCCAGACCTCCGCCAGCAGCCGCTGCATATCGTCGCGGGTGAGCGCGTCCAGTGCGGCGAACGGCTCGTCCATCAGCAGCACAGAGGGATTGTAGGCTAGCGCCCGGGCAATGGCGACCCGCTGCTGCATGCCGCCCGACAGGTGATGCGGATAGGCGTGCGCGAATTTTTCGAGCTTGACGAGCGCAAGCTGGCGCAGCGCGATGTCGTCGCGCTCGCGCTTGGGGATGCCCTTCATCTCGAGCCCGAAGGCGACATTGCCGAGCGCGGTCCGCCACGGAAAGAGCTGGGCGAAATCCTGGAACACGATGCCACGGTCCATACCATGGCCGGAAACGGCCTTGCCGCCAATGCGGATGGCGCCGCCGGTCGGACTGAGGAAGCCGGCGATGATGTTGAGCAGCGTGGTCTTGCCGCAACCTGACGGTCCGACGAGGCAAAGGAATTCCGACTCCGCCATCTCGAAGCTCGCATCGGCCACGCCCTGCACGCCGCCGGACGGCGTCTCGTAGCTCAGCGAAACGTTGCGGACCTCGATATGGGGCATCGGGGCCTCCTCCCTGGTCCTATGTAAAGGATGATCCCGCGCGCTAGCCAAGAGGCAAATTGGCCCGGCATGGCTCGCCGAGTATCAACTTCTCCGTCCCAAGAGTCGGCGATGATCCTTCAGGATCGCGCGCGCGGCATTGTGGCCGGGCGCGCCGGTGACGCCGCCGCCGGGATGCGCGCCGGAACCGCAGTGATAGAGGCCCGGGAGCGGGCCCCGATAATCGGCATAGCCGAGCATCGGGCGCGCCCAGAACAACTGGTCGAGCGAGAGCGCGCCGTGGAAGATGTCGCCGCCGGTCAGCCCGAGCATCTCCTCAAGATCGGTGGGCGACAGGACCTGCCGTCCGACCACGCTCGCCTTGAAGCCGGGGGCATAGCGTTCGACGGTCTCGATCATCAAGTCTGCGACCTTTTCTTTGGCGTCGGCCCAACGGCGGCCGTCCGGCAGATCCGGCGCGACATGCTGGCAGAACAGGCTCGCTACGTGCGCGCCATCCGGCGCCAGTGTGTCGTCGAGCGTCGAAGGGATGACCAACTCGATAATCGGCTCCCGGCTCCAACCATCGAGCCGCGCGTCGCAATAGGCCCGGTCCATGTAACGCAGGCTCGGCGCCAGGATGATGCCCGCGGTGTGATGGTCGGCCGCCTCGCTGCCTGGCAGCGCCGCGAAGCTCGGCAGTCGTGACAGCGCGACGTTCATCCGAAAGGTGCCGGAGCCGCAGCGCCAGTGCTGCATCCGGCGCAGGAACTCGGGATCAAGCGCGCCGCTCGGCACCATCGCGGTATAGAAGAGTTTTGGATTGATGCTGGCCGCCACTTTCGCGGCGCGGATCGCGCGTCCATCCGCCAGCACGACACCGCAGGCGCGGCCGCGCTCGATCATCACCTCGCGCACACCCGTGCCGGTCTCGATCTCGACGCCAGCAGCGGTCGCCGCGCGCGCCATCGCCTGGGTGATCGCCCCCATGCCGCCGATCGCATGGCCCCACACCCGCGGCTTGCCGTTTACCTCGCCGAAGGCATGGTGCAGCAGCACGTAGGCGGTGCCGGGCGTGTAGGGGCTCGCATAGTTACCGACCACGGCGTCGAAGCCATGCAGCGCCTTGACGGGCTCACTCTCGAACCAGGAATCGAGATAGTCTCCGGCGGATTTCGTGAACAGGTCGAACACCGCACGCAGGCTTGGCGTCGAGAGATGGCGCAGCTTCGTCCCCAGCGCTCCCAGCCGCACGAACTGGCGGAGGCTTTCGACATTGAATCCGTCCGTCAGATTCGGCGGCGGCTGCAACACGAGCGCACGGAGCACCTCCACCGCGAGGTCGATCTCACGGTTGAACGCGGCGTAACGCTCTGCATCGGCCGCGCTGAACTTGGCGATCTCGCGCTCGGTGCGCCCTTCGCCCGCGAGCAGGTAGCGTCCGTCCGGCGTCGGCAGGAAATTCTGCGCGCGACGCTCGACGATCGTGAGTCCATGCTCGGCGAGCTGCAGGTCGCGGACGACTTTCGGGTTGAGCAGGCTCACCGTGTAGGCTGCGACCGAGTTCCGGAAACCGGGATGAAACTCCTCGGTCACGCAGGCGCCGCCGACCACTGGCCGGCGTTCGAAGACTTTGACCTTGAGGCCGGCCATGCCGAGATAGGCGGCGCAGGTCAGGCCATTGTGGCCCGCGCCAATGATCGCGACATCGCAGGCTTGCATGGTGTTCACTCAGAGGCCCGGGAGCCGCAAGTCGAAACCGGCCCGGCGCGTTTCGATGACACTGTGAAAACCTGGCGACATGCTCTTGCAACTCGCGACAAAGTCAGTATTCACGGGATCAACCAATTGGGCTGGCGCCGAAGCCGGTCAGCATGAGACGAGACAACGTCCCATCGCAACAGATCACCAGGGAAGCGCTCAAGCGAGCGCGCGATACGTTTTTTATGATCGGGCGGTGCCTCATTGCCTAGCTCCTCATCGACACCTCGTCGCGGTTTCCGCGTCGGCCGCTCCAAGTCTGGCCTTGGGCTCTTCGCCACCAAGCCATTCGAGAAGGACGACTTCATCGCCTATTATTGGGGACGACGCATCCCCAACAAAGTGGCTGACGAGCTCGACACAAAATATATGTTCGAGCTCAACAGCCGCTGGACCATCGACGGCTCAAACCGCAGAAACGTCGCCCGCTACATCAATCATTCATGCCGGCCCAATGCCGAGACCGATGTCAAGAAGGGCAAGGTCATCGTCACCGCCAAGAAGCGGATCCAGCCCGGCGACGAGATCACCTACAATTACGGCCGCGACTATTTCGACGTGTTCATCAAGCCGCACGGCTGCCGCTGCATGGCATGCAAGACCAAGACCTCGCGGGTCAGGTCGAAGGTGAAGAAGAAGAAATAGCGGCGTCGGACATTGACCTCGTCATTGCCGAGCTTGACCCGGCAATCCCGATAGAGGCGCGAGGCGGGGCCAATTCAGTCGGGATGGCCGGGACCAGGCCTGGCCATGACGAAAGTCAGTCACAAACGCGGCTGACAAAACGCCATCAACGCCCCAGGAACGCGGCGATCTCCGGATCGACCTTGAGGCCTGCCAAGTCCTCCCCCGTGGGAAGCTGCGGCTTGTCGCGCTCCTGGTTGACCATGCAGAGGAATCCGAGCGGCTCGCCGAGCGTGGCGCGGAACTGGTGCCAGGTCATCGGCGGGACGCTGACGAGGTCGCGCGGCTCGATCTGGCGCACCGCATCCCCCACGAGGCAATGACCACGCCCGCGCAGGATCAGCACCGCATGCACATGCTCGTGTCGCTCGAGCGTCGAGTAGCCGCCGGGCGCGACCTCGAAATAGCGCAACTCGCTCCCCTGCGCCGGATCAGCGAACAGCACCTGCCGCGTCACCGCCTTGAATAAGGCGCGCGCATCCTCCTTGTACGGAAGCAACTCGACGCCATCCCAGCGATAGTCGGGATGCGCGCTGCGATGGGTGATCCGGTCCGTCGTTGCCGTCATCTCGATCCGCCCTAGGCAAATTTCTCGACTTCGGCGACGAAGGCGGCGGTCGCCTCGACCAGCCGCTCGCGCGCCTCCAGCAGCGCGCCGCCGATCAGCAACATGATATCGGCGCCATAGAAATCAAGCATTTCGGGAACGCGCTCCCGGGTCATCCCGCCCGCCGGCACCGGCGCGGCCGGCCGCAGCTCATGCCAATCCGCCAAGGCGGCGTTGGCGAGCGCGCGGCAGGTTTCCGGGGAATAGCCGAAACGTCCGCCGTGGTTGGGGAAGATCACCGCGTCGGCTCCCAACATGCGGAAGATCTTTCCGAACAGCAAGGGAGGCGCGATGCGCGAGCCGGACAAGGTCGGGTGCGCGAAGAAAGCAAGGTCCGGGTGGTCGCGGGCGAGGCGATGGAAGTTCGAGAGTCCCATGATCATCGGCGCCGCCATGACGGCGTCGATGCCGGCGTCCCTGGCCGCGGCGACCTGGCTGCGCATTTGATCGAGATCGCCCGAGAGGCTCGGAACGTAGCGCGTCGCGCGCCCGCTTTCCGGCGTCACCTTGCGCAGCGCCGCCGCGATCGCCGCGACGCGCGCGGCGAACGGCGAATAGTCCTGGTCGGCGAGCCCGTGGTCGTCCTTGATGTAGTCGATGCCGCCCTGCGCAAACCGCGCCGCCAGTTCCGCGAGCCGGTCCGGCGGCAAGCCCTGCGGCTTGAGCGCTGAACAGGTCAGCGCGCGATCCCCTGCCCCGACGCGCCGGCGCAAATCGTGCAGCCCATGCCGCGGCCCGCCAAACGATGGCACGAGCGCAGCCGGAAGGTCGACATCGTGCAGCATCACGTCGTCATGCAGCGAGGTGTTGCCGAACAGCATGTTGATGAGCTGCCCGGGATCATTTCCGGCCGTCTCGCCCGCCAGCGCAATGCGGACATCGAAGACCCCTCCTCCGATGTCTTTGATGCCCTCCACTTGGCCCACGATCTCTTCGAGGACGAAGACGTCCTCGATCGCCGTGACCGGCATCTCGACGCTCTGCTCGACTGCGATCGTGCGTGCGCGCTGTTCGATCGCGCGCGCATCGCTGCGGACATGATAGGTGACGTGCAGGACGGACTTCACGGCCGGGACGCTAACCGCTGTGCGTCAGCGAAGCTAGCCGACCGCGCGGCGCGGCAGGGCGTGCATGACCGGTGGCTCCAGCCAGCGGCGCGCCGACCGGCGCAGGAGGTCGGACGCGACGATCGCCATCATCAGGATTGCGACAATGCTCAGCCACAGAACGAAAATAGCGAGCAGGCCCAGGAGGATTGCCGCGGCGCCTGCCGCAATCAGCGGAAAAAGCAGGATGATGCCGAACCGGGGTCCGTCGGCAGCGCTGCCACCGTAAGCCGTTTGGATCATGGGTGCGCTCGTGTTTGAGGGCACGCGCCACGCGATAAACTCGCGGGAAAGGCCAAAGAGAATTAATGATAGGTGATTCGGGCCGGATTGCGTCAGCACTGTTGTCGCAGCCGCCCACGGTGCGCCGATATTCGTGCTGCATTGCACCAAGTGCTAAATTACCCCCTCGCCACCCGGACCATCCCCCATCGCTGCACGGTGGCCCGCTCCAGTGAGCCTAATACCAGGCGCTCGAACGCGAAACCGATGAGGCCGATCACCGCCAGCGCGGCGAGCATCACATCGGCATTCAGGAATTCCTTGGCATCGTAGATTACCCAACCAAGCCCCCAGTCGGAGGACGCGAGCATCTCGGCACCGACGACCGCGATCCACGAGCGCAGGAAAGCCTGGCGCAGCCCGGTGATGATGAAGGGCGACGCGCCCGGCAGGATCACCTTCCAGAACAGCGCCGTCTCGTCGGCGCCCATGGCGCCAGCCGCGCGCAGCCAGAGTTGGTTGACCGAGCGCACGCCAGTCCAGGCATTGAGCACCATCGGGAACATCGCTGCGTAGAACACGATCAGGATCGAGACCGTGTTGCCCAGCCCGAACCAAAGGATGAACACCGGCACCCAGGCGAGCGAGGGGATCGGCATCAGCGCGCTCATCAACGGCAGGCAGAAATTCTCGACCGGGCGGACGCGGCCCATCAGAATACCGAGCGGCAAACCGACAACGATGGCGAGGGCGAAGCCGGTCAGCATGCGGTAAAGCGTGTAGAAGGTGTGCCAGAACAGCGTGCCGTCCGCGATCATGTCCATGAGCCGGGAGGCGATTCGCGGCAGCGTCGGCATCAGCGCTTTCGCGAATACGCCACTTTGCGCCGTGAGTTCGTAGGCCGTCGCCACCACCAGCAGCGTCACGGCGGCACGGATCATCGAGCGGGTGCGGTCGGCGATCACGACACCATCATCCCCCAGCGCACCACCGTGAACGCCTCGAGCCGCTGGAACACCAGTCTTTCGAGTACCAGACCGATGGCGCCGATCACGGCGATCCCGGCCAGCATCACGTCGGTGTTCAAGAACTCGCGCGCACCGAATATCAGCCAGCCAAGGCCCCACGGCACGGCGGCGAGCAATTCCACCACCACCAGGATGCGCCAAGCCTGCGCGAGCCCCAGCCGCAACCCCGTGAGAATATAAGGAAGCGCGCCCGGCAGGATGACAAGGCGGAACAGGCGCTGGTTGTCGGCGCCCATCACCTGCGCCGAGCGCACCCAGATTTCCTTGACCGCCTTCACGCCAGTCCAAGTGTTGAAGATGATCGGGAACGCCGACACGAACGCCACCAGCAGAACGGCCGAGACGTTGCCGAGCCCGAACCACAGCAGGAACAGCGGCGCATAGGCGACACCCGGGATCGGCGCCACGATGCTCGCCAGCGGCAGCACGATATCCTCGGCCCGGCGCGAGCGGCCCATGGCGATGCCGATCGCCACACCGGCGACCGCCGCCAGCGCAAAGCCGGCCAGCAGCCGAAGCAATGACTCCGCCGCATGCCGCGGCAGGATGCCCGCTACGGTGAGACGAATCAGCGCCGCCGCTACCGCCTCCAGCGGCGGAAACAGCCGCGGCGGAAACACGCCGAGATGCGCCGCGATCTCCCACAGCGCGCCGACCACCACGAACGGAAACGCATTGCGCGCCGCGATCCGCCAGCGCGTCTCTACGCTCGTG
Organism: uncultured Alphaproteobacteria bacterium; assembly: GCA_963702695.1. Lineage (GTDB taxonomy): Bacteria > Pseudomonadota > Alphaproteobacteria > Rhizobiales > Xanthobacteraceae > VAZQ01. The sequence goes on from CAVPDS010000019.1 coordinate 16,565, forward strand.
AAAGGGCGCGCGATCGCGGCACTGGTGATCACTTCGGGCATGGGTCGCGAAGATAAGACCGCACGGCACGATCCGACAAGCGGCGCATCACGCGTATCCCGGGTTCGTGGAGCGACATGCGGGCGCCGCCACCGTTGTTCTGCCACCCCCGCCATGTTAGTGCCGCGCAGCACCGCTTTGGTGAGCGAGGAGAGTACGATGGCGAGCAATACGCAGAAAATCGGCTGGATCGGCATGGGCCGCATGGGCTTCCCGATGGCCGAGCGGCTCATCAAGGCCGGCTATGACGTATCCATCTGGAACCGCACCCGCACCAAGGCCGAGCCTCTCGCGAAGATCGGCGGCAAGGTGGTCGACCATCTCTCCGATCTCAAGCACGTCGACGTGCTGTTCTCGATCGTCGCCACCGGCAAGGATGTGCAGGAGGTGCTCTTCGGCAAGCACGGCGTCTGCAGCCAGGGCGGCAAGGTCCCTCCGATCGTGGTCGATTGCTCGACCATCGCTGTCGAGGAATCAGCCGCCATCCGCGACAAGCTGAAACAGCTCGGCGCCGATTTCGTCGCCGCGCCGGTCTCCGGCAATGCCAAGGTGATCAAGGCCGGGCGGCTGTCCTCGGTGCTCTCAGGCCCCGAGGCGGCATGCAAGACGGTGACGCCGATGATCGAAGTCTACGCGCCGCAGGGCGTGTCTTACGTGGGCGAGGGCGAACTCGCGCGCGTCTGCAAGATCGCGCACAACGTCATGCTCGGCGTGGTGATCGAGAACCTGATCGAGATCACGCTGCTCGCCAACAAGATGGGCGTGCCGCGCCATGCCTTCCTCGCCTTCATCAACAACAGCGTGATGGGCTCGATGTTCACGCGCTACAAATCGCCGGCGCTGGTGAATTGCGACTGGACCACGACCTTCACGCCGGAACTGCTGCGCAAGGACCTCGACCTCGGCCTCGAGCTTGGCCGTGAGATGGACGTGCCGATGCCGGTGACCGCCGCCGCGCGCGAAGTGCTGCAGAGCCATTTCGGCGCCGCCACCCTCACGCCCAATGCCGATGAGTATCTGCAGAAGGACTTCGCCGCGCTCGCCGAGACCATGGCGCTGCTCTCTGGCATGGCGCTCGCCAGCGAGAACAAGAACGTGCCCTCGGGGCTGGAGTGATACGGAAGGCGTTGAATAGGGCGAGCGGTCTAACTGATGCGCGCTCCCTCCCCCGGGAGAGGGGGAAAGAAAGAACCTCGCGCGCGTTCGATACAGTTAACACGGGCGCGGTAAGCTTAACAAGGGATTACACTGGAACTTTGCAGGTAATCGGATATCAAGGAGTCAATTACGGGCCGGACGATCCATGCCCCCCGATACCCCCCACCGTCCGACCAGGTAAGACGAGGAACCCCAGGTGCGCTTTTCATCGCCTGGGGTTCTTTCTTGCGCCGGATACCGGAAATAACTGAATTCCACATTGTCGCGTTAGGTATTCTGGCCGTTAAGTATTCGCGTCCAGCCGCCTTATTGCATAAGCTGGGCTATTGATTTCGAGAGCCGCCCTTGCCGGATTCCTCCATCGCCGTCGAGCAAATCAAGACCACCTGCTGTATCACCGGCGGCGGTCCTGCCGGCATGATGCTGGGCTTCCTGCTCGCGCGCGCCGGGATCGATGTACTGGTGCTGGAGAAACATAAGGATTTCCTGCGCGATTTCCGCGGCGACACGATCCACCCCTCCACGCTCACCGTGATGCACGAACTCGGCCTGCTGCCGGAGTTCCTCAGACTTCCGCACCAGGAGGCTCGCCATCTCAGCGGCATAATCGGCGAGACGGCGGTCCAGATCGCCGACTTCACCCATTTGCCAACGCGCTGCCGTTTCATCGCGCTGATGCCGCAATGGGATTTCCTCGATTTCCTGGCCGAAAAGGGCGCGCGCTATCCCGCCTTCCATCTCCGCATGCAGACCGAAGCGATCGAGTTGATCGAGCAGGACGGCCGCGTCACCGGCCTGTGGGCGAAAACCCCGACCGCCTCGCTACAGGTCGCCGCCGATCTGGTCGTGGCCGCCGACGGCCGCCATTCGAACATGCGGGCGAAGGCGGGGCTCAAGGTCGATGACCTCGGCGCGCCGATCGACGTGCTGTGGATGCGGCTGTCACGCAAGCCGAGCGACGGCGCCGAGCCGCTCGGCCGCGTCGGCGCCGGCAAGATATTGGTCATGCTTGACCGCGGCGATTACTGGCAATGCGCGTATGTCATCGCCAAGGGCGCGTTCAACCTGGTGCTGGCGCGCGGCCTCGACGCTTTCCGCGCCGATGTCGCGGCGATCGCACCGGAAATGCGCGACCGGGTCCAGGAGATCAAGAGCTGGGACGACGTCAAGCTGCTGACGGTCAAGGTCGACCGGCTGCGCGAATGGTATCGCCCCGGGCTGCTTTGCATCGGCGATGCCGCTCACGCGATGTCACCGATCGGCGGCGTCGGGATCAATCTTGCGATCCAAGACGCGGTGGCAGCCGCCAACCGGCTGCACGAGCCGCTCCGGGCGCGGCAGGTCGGCGTTGACGACTTGGCCGATGTACAGCGCCGGCGCAGTTTCCCGACCCGCGCGACACAATGGCTGCAGGTAAAGATTCAGAACAACGTCATCAGCCGGGTGCTGGCGAGCCGTGCCACGCTGACGCCACCGTGGCCGGTGCGGCTGCTCAGCCGATGTCCGCTGCTCCAGACCATCCCGGCCTGGATGGTCGGAGTTGGCGTTCGGCCAGAGCACGTGCACACGCCGGAAGCGGCGGCGGCCGGACAGTCTGCGGTCAGCACCGATTCGGCGTCAGATCGTTGACGCGCCTTTCTTCTCCCGCTCCGCAGTTGAAGCCGGATCTATTCGACTTCGGCCATGTCAGGTGACGAACTCGGCAGCACCCGAGTTGCGTGGAGAGGCCGCGCGCATCGGCTGACCGCGCGCATACATCGATTCACTCATCCTCGTGCCGGTTGGTGAAGCGTGCGTTCCCTAGTCCGGTGCCGATCGTCAGGATCGCCCAGCGATCGACATCCTGCATGAATGGAACCTCGCTCAGTCCCTGCACCACGGCATCGTTGTGAACGACGACGGCCGTCCGTTGATCGCCGATCTTCGGGATGGCGTCGCGCAGCCGTGCTGGCAGATTGAATTTGCTGCTCTCCCAATTGCCGGGGAGATTCTGCGCACCGCGATCGATCGAGCCGTCCTCCTCGATCCGGCCAGGGCAGCCGATGCCGATGAACGGCGTGAGCGCCAGCTTTTCCTTGTCGGCGCGCGCGATCAGCTTCTGCAGCATCTTGATGAGCCGCTCCACCGCCTCCTCGCGCGTGGGTTCATCGTCGCCGTGACGCCAGAGATCGAACGAGAGCACGCAGGACTTCGACAGGTCCGCCGCGCGCTTGAGCTTGAGATCGACGATGCCGGCACGGAAATTCGTGCCGCCGATGTCGACGGCAAGGATCCCGTCGTGGCCCTTGAGCATCCACGACGGAACCAGATGGGCGGCGCCGAGGAGCCCGGCTTCATCCGGATCGTGCCTGATCGGCACAAGGTCGACGCCAACCCCGTCGGCCTTGAGGATCACCGAAGTCCGCCCGATCACGAGTTCGCCGACGCGGCTCGCCCGCAGGCCGCCGCCGACCACGATACGCTCGGTGTTGCGCCATTCCTTGAGCTTGAGGAAGCGGCGGATCACCACCGCGAATTCCTGCGAGAACTCCTCGATCGCGCCTTGGACGACGCCGGCGGCTTCGGCGTCGCCGGTTGCCAAGAGCGCATCAAGCTCCTTCTTGCTCAACTGGGCGCTATCACCGTCGCCGAACGGATCGCCGCCTGACTTGCGCAGCGATTTGCGCCAATTCTCGATGATCTCCCGAAACGAGCCTTTGGTGACACGATCGCCGAGGAAGCCCTCGTCACCCTTGATCTCGAGATTGTAGCTGTCCACTTCGACGCTCGGCAGCGTGTTGGTGCCGTGAGCAGCGAGCGGTGGCGCGGCGAGCGTCTGATCGGACATGGATGTCTCCCGAGTGCGAATACTTTCAACGGCAGGGCGGTGGGAAAGTTGCAGCGCGGTGCGTCGGTCGCGGAAACGCGAGGACCGCGGTACACCGGCGGCAGGTCCCGGATGATCAGAACTGGGGGGTTAAAACGGACCGACCGATCCCCCCGCCCGACAACCGGCAGCGGCCACTGCGGTTCCACCACAGCCGTCCGCGAGCCTGGCGGGCTCAATTTGCCCGCGGCAGGCACGTGAAATACCGTGGACGGTACGGTAACCTGCTCCGTTTCCCCGAGGAACCAATGCCCGCTGGACCGGTTCCATCTGTACCGTTCCACGCCCGCTCCCGGGCACCCAGCACGGTTTGAGAACGTGACAGCCAACGTCAGTCCGCCCGCGGTCGGCGTCTTCGCCGGCCAACGTCTTTACATTGAGGATGTCTATCCCTCTGTCGACGCTAGCAGATTCGCCGTAAAGCGAATCACCGGCGAACCGGTCGAGGTGTGGGCCGACATCTTCCGCGACGGTCATGCGCTGCTGGCGGCCGACCTGATCTGGCGCGCCGAAGGGGCTGGGTCCTGGACGCGGGTGCCGATGGAGTTGAAGACGAACGATCGCTGGACGGCGAGCTTCACGCCCGCCACTCCCGGCCGCTATGAATATGCGATCGAGGCCTGGAGCGACGTTTTCGGGACTTGGCGGCGCGATCTGCTCGCGAAGCAGCAGGCCGGGTTCGATGTCGCACTGGAAATGCAGGAGGGGCAGGACCTTCTGAAGAAGGTCAAGCCGCGGGCGAGCGAGGACGGCCGTACGATCCGGGCTCTCACCCGCACCGCGGCCCCCGATCAGCTCGATCCAATGCTGGCGGACGGAATCGCCGCCGCGGCTCGCTCGAGTGAACAATCCGACCTCACGCGAAGCATGATATTTCCGCTGGTCGTGGATCGCCCGCTCGCGCGCGCCGGCGCTTGGTACGAGATGATTCCGCGCAGCCAAGGCCAGGTGCGGGGCCGGCACGGGACATTCGACGATTGCATCGACCGCCTGCCGGAGATCGCGGCGCTCGGTTTCCAGGTCGTGTATCTCACGCCGATCCATCCGGTCGGCTCGACCAACCGCAAGGGCCGCAACAACGCGTTGCGCGCCGAGCCCGGCGACCCCGGAAGCTTCTACGCCATCGGCTCCGCCGAAGGCGGACACGATGCGGTTCATCCCGAATTAGGCACGCTAGACGACTTCCGCCGTTTCGTCGCCGCCTGCGGTCGGCACGGAATCGAGGTCGCGCTCGACTTCGCCGTGCAGTGCTCACCCGACCATCCGTGGCTCAAACAGCACCCGGAATGGTTCAATCGCCGGCCCGATGGGTCCATTCAGTACGCGGAAAATCCCCCGAAGAAATACGAAGACATCGTCAATCCGGATTTCTATCGCTCCGACAGCCGGGCGCTGTGGACCGCGCTGCGCGACATTGTACTGTTCTGGCTCGCGCAGGGCGTGCGCATCTTCCGGGTCGACAATCCGCATACCAAGCCGTTTCCGTTCTGGGAGTGGCTGATCCGGGAGGTCAAAGCGGTCGATCCGCACGTCATCTTCCTGGCCGAAGCCTTCACCCGACCCAAGGTGATGAAGGCGCTCGCGAAGCTCGGCTTCAGTCAGTCCTACACGTATTTCACCTGGCGCACCGGCAAGGAGGAATTGCAGGCCTATCTGAGCGAGATCACCGGGTATCCGGAACGTGAATACTTCCGCCCGAATTTCTTCGTGAATACCCCCGATATTCTACCCGTGCATCTGCAGAGCGGCGAGCCTTGGATGTTCAAGGCCCGCGTGGCGCTCGCAGCCACACTGTCGGCCAATTACGGCATCTACAACGGGTTCGAGCTGATCGAGCATGAGCCGATCCTCGGCAAGGAGGAATATCTGAATTCCGAGAAATACGAGATCAAGGTGCGCGACTGGAACGCGCCTGGCAACATCAAGCCGTATATCGGCAGGCTCAACCGGCTGCGGCTCGGCAATCCGGCGCTGCTGCAGACTGCCAACCTGCGCTTTGCCCAGGTCGATGACGGGGAAGTGATCGGCTTCATCAAGGAATCGGCCGCCGGCGACAATGCGGTCGCGGTGGCGATCGCGCTTGCCAATAGCGGCCCGCGGCAGTTCTGGTTCCACTTCGGCGACGTCGAGATCGGACCGCGCGACGCGCGACGCCGCGTCGCGGCCGTCGAGAACTTGATCACCGCCGAGCGCCACACCATCGAGTGGGGCGGCGTCCGGCTGCGGATCGATCCCGAGCAGGACCCCGCCCTGCTGTTCCGCTGCTTCACCTGACCCGGATTGCACCATGAACATCGTGTCCGACATCGCGGCCGAGCCGAGAGTCGAGAGCGACGAGCTCTGGTTCAAGGACGCGATCATCTATCAGCTCCACGTCAAGGCCTTCGCCGACAGCAACAACGACGGCGTCGGCGATTTCGCCGGCCTGACCGAGCGGCTCGATTACCTGCAGGACCTCGGCGTAACGGCACTCTGGCTGCTGCCGTTCTATCCTTCGCCCGGGCGGGACGACGGCTACGACATTTCCGACTACCGCCGCATCAATCCCGACTTCGGAACGATGCAGGACTTCCGCCGTTTCATGCAGGAGGCCAAGCGGCGCAAGCTGCGCGTCATCACCGAGCTGGTGATCAATCACACCTCCGACCAGCATCCCTGGTTCAAGCGGGCGCGCCGCAGCCGCCCCGGCACCGACGCCCGCAACTGGTACGTCTGGAGCAATACCGACCAGAAATACGCCGGCACGCGCATCATCTTCAGCGACACCGAAAAGTCGAACTGGGCGTGGGACCCTTCTGCAAACGCGTATTACTGGCATCGCTTCTTCTCGCACCAGCCCGACCTCAACTTCGACAACCCGCGCGTCCTCTCGGCGCTGCTGCAGGTGATGCGGCGTTGGCTCGACATGGGCGTCGACGGATTCCGGCTCGACGCGATTCCCTATCTCTGCGAACGCGAGAACACCAGCAACGAGAACCTGCCCGAGACTCACACGGTGATTCGCAAGATCCGCGAGGAAATCAACGCCTACATGCCCGGCAAGCTCCTGCTCGCCGAGGCCAACCAGTGGCCGGAGGACGTGAGCGCTTATTTCGGCGAGGGCGACGAATGCCACATGGCCTATCATTTCCCGCTGATGCCGCGCATCTACATGGCGATCGCGCAGGAGGACCGTTTCCCGATCTCCGACATCCTGCGGCAGACGCCGGATATTCCGGCCAACTGCCAGTGGGCGCTGTTCCTGCGCAATCACGATGAACTTACGCTCGAAATGGTGACCGACGTCGAGCGCGATTACCTGTGGTCGACCTATGCGAGCGACCCCCGCGCGCGCATCAATCTCGGCATCCGTCGCCGGCTTGCGACGTTGATGGATAACGACCGGCGCAAGATCGAACTGATGAACTCGCTGCTGATGTCGTTCCCCGGGACGCCGATCATCTATTACGGCGACGAGATCGGCATGGGTGACAACATCTATCTCGGGGACCGCAATGGCGTGCGCACCCCGATGCAGTGGACGCCGGACCGGAACGGCGGCTTCTCGCGCTGCGACCCGGCCAGGCTTTACGCGCCGATGATTATGGACCCGGTCTACGGCTACGAGTCAGTGAACGTCGAGGCGCAGTCGCGCAACATCTCGTCCCTGCTGAGCTGGACCAAGCGGCTGATTTCAGTCCGGAAGTCGAGCCAGATCTTCGGGCGCGGCTCCCTGAGCTTCATCCGGCCGACGAACCGCTCGGTACTGGTCTATGTGCGGCAATACGAAGATGAAGCGATCCTCTGCGTCGCCAATCTGTCACGCTCGGCGCAGGCCGCGGAGATCGATCTGTCGCCGTGGCGCGGCCGCGTCCCGCTCGAACTGCTCGGCCGCACGAAATTCCCGCCAATTGGCGATCAGCCTTATCTGATCACCCTCGCGCCGTATGGATTCTTCTGGTTCCAGCTCACTGAAGACACCAGCCCGCGCATCGACGCGCCAAGCACCGCGCCAGAGTTCGAGACGCTGGTCGTCACCGACACCTGGCCGACCATGCTTCGCAGCCATTCGCGCGCGACGTTCGAGCGCGAGGTGCTGCCGGCCTTCCTCGCTAACCGCCGCTGGTTCGCCGAGCGGGCGAGTCCGTCGATCACAGCGCGGGTCGTGGGCGCGATCCCGCTTACGAGCGCCGAACCGGGGATCGGGCTGGCGCTGGTCGAGGTCAAAGGCAGGCAGGGCACGTCGAATTACGTCCTGCCGCTGATGATCAAATGGAACCGGTTCGACCGCGCCAAGCACAATCCCTCGGCGCTCTCGGCGGTACGCCGCGGACCGCGCGAGGGCACGCTGCTCGACGCGACCGCTGACCCTGATTTCATCGCCCTGATGCTCGGCAAGCTGCGCGCCGGCGAGGTGGTGGAAGCCGGCGACCGGCGCCTGGAATTCCAGCCAACGACCAGGCTGCTGCAAACGCCGGTACCAAAGATCGCGGATGTTCGCGCGGTCGATACCGAGCAGTCGAACACGACGGTGCTGGTCGACGGCGACTACGTGGTGAAGATCTTTCGTCGGATCGCCCCGGGCATCAATCCCGAGATCGAGGTGGGACGCTTCCTCACTGAAAACACCGGTTTCGCCAATACCCCGGCGCTCCTCGGCTCCGCCGAACTCGTCGAGGGCGAGGCCCGCAGCGCGGTGGCGGTGGTTCATCAGTTCCTGGCAAACCAGGGCGATGCCTGGACTGTTACCAGCGCGCATCTCGATCGCTTCGTCGAGGAGGTGCGGCTTCTCACCGAACGTCCTGCCGAAAGCAACGATCAATCGGCCAACCTGCGCCGGATGCAGCAGATTGGCGCGCGCGTTGCGGAGCTGCAGCTTGCGCTCGCCAGCCGTGACGATATCCCGGATTTCGCGCCCGAGCCGATCACGGCGGCGGACGTGCGGTCCTGGTCGGAGGAGTTGCTGCAGCGGGCGGACCGCGCGTTCGAGGCGTTGGCGCGGCGTAGTTCGCAACTCGACGAGGGCGACCTTGCGCTGGCGGAAGCCATCCTCGCGCAGCGCGCTTCACTCCCGGAGCGCTTGCACGAATTGCTGCCCGACACCGTCGAAGCGTTGAAGATCCGCCATCATGGCGATTTCCATCTCGGGCAGATGCTGATCGTGCGGGACGACGTCTTCATCATCGATTTCGAAGGCGAGCCGCGGCGCACCCTCGAGGAGCGCCGGCGCCGGGCGCCCGCCGCGCGCGATGTGGCGGGGTTGATCCGTTCGATCGATTACGTCGCCACCGCCGCGCTCGAACGGGCGCAGAAGTCATCACCGGACGAACAGAGCAAGATGGCACGGGCACTCGATGAATGGCGCGGCCACTCGGAGACGGCGTTTCTCGCCGCCTATCGCGAGCTGATCGGCAAGTCGAGGCTCTGGCCATCCGCGCCGGCGGAGGCCGACCGCCTGCTTGATTTCTTTTTGTTGGATAAGGCGTTCTACGAAATCGAGTATGAGCTGGCGCACCGGCCGCATTGGCTGCGCGTTCCGCTGGCAGGTACGTGGCGCATCCTCGCACCCAAGGAAGGCGGCACCCCATGAGCGTGCTCTCGCCGGAGGCCTATGCCGTTATCGAGGGCCGGCATTCCGACCCGTTCCACTATCTCGGCCTGCACGTTGAAGGCGACGTGCCACTGGTACGCGTGTTCCTGCCGGAGGCGGAGCGGGTCGCAGTCGTCGACGAGCAGGGCCACGAAAGCCAGCTCCGCCGCATCCATGACACCGGCCTGTTCGAGGGCCAGCTCGGCAACGGCTCCCGGCGCTATCGCGTGCGTGCGCGCTTCGGCGAGCGCTCGGTCGAGTTGGAAGACCCTTACCGGTTTCCGCCGATCCTCTCCGAGTTCGATCTCTATCTGCTCGGCGAAGGCAACCACCTGCAGCTTTACGACAAGCTCGGCGCCCACCCGATGACGCTGGACGGCGTTTCCGGTGTGGGCTTCGCGGTGTTCGTTCCCGGCGCCAGGCGGGTGAGCGTCGTCGGCGACTTCAATTTCTGGGATGGCCGGCGGCACGCCATGCGCGTACGCGGCAATGGGTTCTGGGAAATCTTCATTCCCGGCGTGGAGGCTGGTGACAAATACAAATACGAGATCATCGCCGGCGATGGCCGGTTGCTGCCGCTCAAGTCCGACCCACTGGCCTTCGGCGCCGAACTGCGGCCGCGGACGGCTTCTGTGGTGACCGACCTCGATGCTTTTCCACGGCCGCAGCCCGCGCCCGCGAAGATCAGCGCCCTCGACGCGCCGATATCCATCTACGAAGTGCATCTTGGCTCCTGGCGCCGCCGCGACGAAGAGGGCGACCGCTGGCTCACTTACGGCGAGCTGGCACGCGAGCTGCCCGCTTATGCGCGCGACCTCGGCTTCACCCACATCGAATTCCTTCCCATCAGCGAGCATCCCTTCGACGGCTCCTGGGGCTATCAGCCGACCGGCCTGTTCGCCCCGACCAGCCGTTTCGGCAGCCCGGCCGAATTCGCGGCCCTGATCGATGCATGCCACCGCGAAGGCTTGGCCGTGCTGCTCGACTGGGTGCCGGGACATTTTCCGGACGACCCCCACGGTCTGGGTCAGTTTAACGGCACCGCGCTCTACGAGCACGCCGACCCGCGGCAGGGTCGGCACCTCGACTGGGACACGCTGATCTACAATTTCGAGCGCACCGAGGTCGCCAATTTCCTGCTGGCGAGCGGCCTGTTCTGGCTCGATCGTTACCGGGCCGACGGGCTGCGCGTCGATGCCGTCGCCTCGATGCTCTATCTTGACTACAGCCGGCCGCAAGGCGGCTGGGTGCCGAACAAATTCGGCGGGCGCGAGAACATCGATGCCATCGCGTTCCTGCGCCGTTTCAATACGGAGGTCTTTGCCCGTTTTCCGAACGACACCACCACCGCGGAGGAATCGACGGCCTGGCCGATGGTCTCGCGGCCGGTCGACGTGGGCGGTCTCGGCTTCGGCTACAAGTGGAACATGGGGTGGATGCACGACACCCTGGAATACATCAGCAAGGATCCGATCCACCGAAAACACCATCACGGCCAGATAACGTTCGGGCTGCACTATGCGTTCTTCGAGAATTTCATCCTGCCGCTGTCGCACGACGAGGTCGTGCACGGCAAACGCTCGATCCTCGGCCGCATGCCAGGCGACGCGTGGCAGCGTTTTGCTAACCTGCGCGCCTATTACGGCTTCATGTTCGGCCATCCCGGCAAGAAACTCATGTTCATGGGCAACGAAATCGCGCAGGAGCGCGAGTGGAGCCACGACCGCGCCCTCGACTGGCACCTGCTCGACAAGCCGCTGCACAAGGGCGTGCAGTCGCTGGTCCGCGATCTGAACCAGCTCTATCGCACGGTGCCGGCGCTGCATCAGCTCGATTGCGAAGCGGCGGGCTTCGAGTGGCTGGTCATGCATGACGCCGACCGGAGCGTGTTCGCCTGGCTGCGTAAAGGACGCAATACGGCGGACCGCTGCCTGGTGGTCGTCAACTTCACGCCGGAGGTTTACCGCGACTACCGGATCAGGCTGCCGATCTCCGGCACCTGGCGCGAAGTGCTCAATACCGATGCAGCCATTTATGGCGGCACGAACGTTGGGAACGCCGGAGCGGTCACGACGTTGGACGAGGGCACAGCTCCCGAGGTCAGTCTTGTTATTCCGCCCCTTGCTGCACTTTTTTTCATCCCGGAGCGCTAGCACGCGCCTTTCGGCCGGCTCGCCGCACCCGTTGGGCGCGACCTGGGACGGTCGCGGCACCAATTTCGCATTGTTTTCTACCAATGCGGAAAAAGTCGAGCTTTGCCTGTTCGACAGTCAAGGCAAGCGCGAACTTGAGCGGATCACGCTGCCCGAGCACACGGAAGATATCTGGCATGGCTATCTCAACGACGTGGCGCCGGGTCAGCTCTACGGCTATCGCGTGTACGGCCCCTACGAGCCCGAGCGCGGCGCCCGCTTCAACGCACACAAGCTTCTGATCGATCCTTATGCCCGCAAGCTCGCCGGACGGCTGGTGTGGAGCGATGCGCATTTCGGCTATCGCGCCGGAAGTGCGCGCGCCGACCTCTCCTTCGACCGGCGCGATAATGCGCGCGGCATGCCTAAGGCCGTGGTGGTGGACGAGGCGTTCACCGGGGTCGAGGATCGCCGGCCGCAAACCCCCTGGGAAGACACGATCATCTATGAAGCGCATGTCAAAGGGCTCACGCAACTGCGCGAGGATGTCCCGCCGGGCTGGCGCGGCACCTATCGTGGATTGAGCGCACCAGCGGTCGTCGATCACCTCAAAAATCTCGGCGTGACCACAATCGAGCTGCTGCCGATCCACGCCTTCGTCGACGACCGGCACCTCGTTGAGCGCGGGCTTTGCAACTACTGGGGCTACAACACGCTGTGTTTCCTCGCGCCGGAGCCGCGCTACTCGAATGCCGACCCGCTTGACGGGTTTCGTTCCACCGTGTCTCGCCTTCATGATGCCGGCATCGAGATCATCCTCGATGTGGTCTACAACCACACCGCGGAAGGCAACCACATGGGGCCAACGCTGAGCTTCCGCGGCATCGACAACGCTTCCTACTATTGGCTGCTTCCGGGCGAGCCACGCTATTACGACGATTTCACCGGCACTGGGAGTTCGCTCAACCTCACACATCCGCGCGTGCTGCAGATGGTAATGGACTCGCTGCGCTATTGGGTGGAGATGGGCCACGTCGATGGCTTCCGCTTCGATCTCGCGACCACGCTAGGGCGTGGGGCCGGTGGCTTCGACCGCGGAGCCGCGTTCTTTGCTGCGATCCGGCAGGATCCGCTGCTGGCCCACGTCAAGCTCATCGCCGAGCCTTGGGATGTCGGCCTTGGTGGCTATCAAGTCGGCAATTTTCCGGCCGGCTGGTCGGAGTGGAACGACCAATATCGTCGCACACTGCGCCGCTATTGGCGCGGCGAGGGCGGCCTGCTCGGCGAGCTGGCCAGCCATATGACCGGCTCGGCCGACGCGTTCAATCACGACGGCCGCAGCCCGCGCGCGAGCGTCAATCACGTCACGGTGCATGACGGCTTCACGCTGGCCGATCTCGTGAGCTACGAGCGCAAGCGCAACGAAGCGAACGGCGAGAACAATCGCGACGGTTCGGACGATAACGTCAGCATCAATTGCGGCGCCGAAGGCCCGAGCGACGATCCGAAGATCATTGCGCTGCGGCGGCAGCTGCGACGCAACCAGCTTGCGACCCTGCTGTTGGCGCAGGGGGTTCCGCTGATCCTGGCCGGCGATGAGGTCGGCAACAGCCAGAACGGTAACAACAACGCTTATTGCCAGGACAATGCGATCGGTTGGGTCGACTGGTCGAAGCTTGGCCACGACGGCGAGGACATGGCCGCGCTGATCGGCCAGCTCACCGCGCTACGCCGCGACTTCCCGCAACTGCGCGGGCGGCGCTGGGTCGAAGGCCGCCGCAAGGACGGCTCGTTCGGTGTGTTGTGGCTCACGCCGCAGGCGGCGGAAATGACCGAGACGGATTGGAAATTTCCGGAAGGGCGCTTTCTCGCTTACGTGCTCAGCCCCCTCGAAGCGGGGCAACCACCGCTTTACATCGTGCTCAATGCCGCGCCGGACGTGATCGACTTCGAGCTGCCAACCGTGCCCGGCGTCGGCCAATGGCGGCTGGAGCTAAGCACGGCGGCAGCGGCGCTTGACCGGAGCATTTCCGCCGGCGCGCAGGCGAAGGCGCCCCCGTGCTCGGTGCTGGTGTTTTCGGGGGCGGCATGAATACGGCCCCGCGCTTCGGGGTGGAGCTCAACAAAGACGCAGCGACCTTTCGCGTATGGGCCCCGGCAGCGAAGCGCGTTGAGCTGATGATCGGACGCGCACACCCGATGCCGGCGCAAACCGGCGGCTGGTACGAGCTCACCGTACCAGGCGCGCGCGCCGGAACGCTTTACCGATATCGCATCGACGGCGAGATCGAGGTGCCCGACCCCGCCTCGCACTTCCAGCCGCAGGACGTATCCGGTCCCAGCGAAGTGATCGATCACACCCGTTTCGCATGGCGCGCGCACGACTGGCGCGGCCGGTCGTGGAAAGAGACGGTGCTGCTTGAACTTCATGTCGGCACGTTCACTCCCGGCGGCACCTTTCGCGCGGCGATCGAACGACTCGATCACGTGGTCGAGACCGGCTTCACCGCGATCGAACTGATGCCGCTCGCCGATTTCCCCGGCCGCCGCAACTGGGGCTATGACGGCGTGCTGCTCTATGCGCCCGACAGCGCCTACGGCCGGCCCGACGATCTCAAGACGCTGATCGACGAGGCGCATCTGCGCGGGCTGATGGTTTTTCTCGACGTGGTCTACAATCACTTCGGACCCGAAGGGAATTATCTCGGCCGCTACGCGCCGACATTTTTCTCCGATGTACATACGCCCTGGGGGAATGCCATCGATTACCGGATGCCGCAGGTGCGCGCCTTCGTGATCGACAATGCACTGCACTGGCTGCGCGATTACCGGTTCGACGGGCTGCGCCTCGATGCAGTTCACATGATCAGCGAGCCGGGAGAGCCGTCGCTGTTGCACGACCTCAGCCGCGCGGTCGGACGGTTCGCGGCCGCGACCGGCCGGCGGATCCACCTCGTCCTCGAAAACGACGACAACTGCGCGAGCCTGCTTGACCCGAACGAGAAACCGCCGCAGGGGAAATTTCGCGCGCAATGGAATGACGACTATCACCACGCCTGGCATGTGCTGCTGACAGGAGATTCCAAAGGCTATTATCGCGACTACACCGATCGCCCGCGCCAACACATTGCTCGCGTCCTGGCATCGGGCTTCGCCTATCAAGGCGAAGCTTCCGCCCACCGCGAAGGCCGCCCGCGCGGAGAGGCGTCGGGCGCGCTTTCGCCGTTGGCCTTCGTGAACTTTCTGCAGAACCACGATCAGATCGGCAACAGACCGCTGGGCGATCGGCTCAGCACGCAGGTCGATCCGGCCGCGTTGTGCGCCGCGCTCGCGATCACCTTGCTCGCCCCGATGCCGCCGCTCATGTTCATGGGCGAGGAGTGGGGCTCGATCCGGCCGTTTCCGTTCTTCTGTGATTTTCACGGCGAGCTTGCCGAGGCCGTGCGCCAAGGCCGCCGTCAGGAATTCCGCGAGGCTTATCCCGAGTTGGGCGACGAAATCCCCGACCCGCTGGCGGAGAGCACTTTCCGCGCTGCCTTGCTCGATTGGGACGCGCGCGACACGCCCACGGGTCGCCAGCGGCTAACGCTGGTCCGTGATCTGCTGGCGATCCGCTGCAACGAAATCACGCCCCGCCTCGCCGGTGCAAAATTCGGCTCGGCGCTTTGTAGCGGCAGCGTGCTCAGCGCGGATTGGCGTTGCGGCGACGGACGCAGGCTCCATTTGCTCACCAACATGTCCGGCGAAGCGGCAAAAGCGCCCGCCGTTGCGACCACCGGACAACCAATCTGGGGCGGCGCGCCCGCCGCGACGCTTGCGCCGTGGTCGGTGTTCTGGCGCGTAGGAGCGATGTGATGCCCCCCGCTATTCCGATCGCCACCTATCGGCTGCAATTCACGCCGGGTTTCGGTTTCGACGACGCGGCGGCGATCGTGCCTTATCTGAAGGCGCTCGGCATTTCACATCTCTATGCGTCACCATTCCTCACGGCGCGCGCCGGCAGCACGCACGGCTACGACATCATCGACCATAACGCGCTCAATCCCGAATTCGGCGGCGATGACGCGTTCCAGCGCCTCAGCGGTGCGCTCGCCGAGGCGGACATGGGCCTCATCCTCGACTTCGTACCCAACCACATGGGCGTGAACTACGCCGACAACGCATGGTGGCTCGACGCGCTCGAATGGGGCCAGGCATCGCCCTATGCGAACTTCTTCGACATCGCCTGGGACACGCTGCCCTACCGCGCCCACGGCGGCGTGCTGCTGCCTATCCTCGGCCGTCCCTACGGCGAGGCGCTGGAGGGCGGCGAGATCGACCTGCGCTACGACGGGGACGCGGGCAGTTTCTCGGCCTGGTACTGCGAGCACCGTCTGCCGATCACGCCGACGCGCTACAGCGAAATTCTCGACCGCGTGGTCACCGCGGCAGACGCTGCCGCAGAGCCGGCCGGACGTGCGCTCCTCGAACTGGCCGCGCGCTATCGCGGACCGCGGAATCCTTCGCGCGATAGAGCGCCGAGCCTCAAGCAGGAACTCGCCGCAATTGACGGCAGCAGCGGCGTAATCGAGCGCGGCTTGAGCGCCTATCGCCCAAAATCGGGCGACAGCGGCGCGGTCCTCGCGCTGCATCACTTGTTGGAACGCCAGCACTATCGCGTGGCCTACTGGCGTCTCGCCGGGACCGAGATCAACTACCGGCGCTTCTTCGACATCAACACGTTGGCCGGCCTGCGCGTTGAGAACATCGCCACCTTAGCGGCGATCCACCGGCTGGTTTTCCAATTGATCGAGGACGGCAGGCTGCAGGGGCTGCGCCTCGATCACATCGACGGGCTGCGCGACCCCGCTCAGTATTTCCTGCGGCTGCAACGGCTGCTCCGCGCCCGACGCCGAGCGGACAGCCCGTTGCCATACCTCGTGGTCGAGAAAATCCTCGGCGAGGGCGAGGCGTTGCCGCGCTTTGCCGGCGTGTCGGGCACCACCGGCTACGAGTGGCTCAACGTCATTTCGCGCACACTACTCGACAACCGGGGCCTCGACGCGCTCGACCGAACATGGCGCAAGACGAGTGGCGACCGCTCCGCTTTCGAGGATGTCTTGATCCGCGCCAAGCATCGCGTGCTGCGCACCTTGCTGGCGTCCGAATTCACGGTGCTGGCTCGCCTGCTCACGCGCATCGCCGGTGGCCATTACAGCACGCGCGATTTCACCGCCGACAGGCTGCGGACGGCGTTCGAGCAGTTCATCATCCTTTTCCCGGTGTACCGCACCTATATCGGCTCCTCCGGCCCGTCGGCCTCCGACCGCGCCATCATCGAAGAAACAATCGCGAAGGCGCGCGCCGATTGGTTCGGTCCCGACCCGGAGATCTTCGATTTTCTGCGCGACGCACTCACGCTCGATCTTGTCGCGCGGGGCCGGCTCGGGCACAGCAAAGCGCGCGTGCGTCGCTTCGCCGCCAAAGTGCAGCAGTTCACCGGCCCGATGATGGCGAAGTCGCTGGAGGACACGGCGTTGTACCGCTACCACCGCCTGCTTGCGCTCAACGAAGTCGGCGGCCATCCCGCCATGTCAGGTCTGTCGGTTGCGCAATTCCACCAACGCATGCTGGTGCGCAACGCGAGCGACCCCCATGGCCTCACCGCGACCGCGACGCACGATACCAAGCGCGGCGAGGACGCCCGCGCACGGCTGCTCGCGTTATCCGAACTTGCGGACGAATGGGACCTGGCCGTGAGCGAATGGCAGGCCATGAATGCGCGTTTCGTTGCCCAGTCCGAGCGGACGCGAACCCCGTCGGTGGCGCAAGAATACATGCTGTATCAGGCGCTCCTCGGAGCGTGGCCCCTTAGCGGCGTCGATCAAACATTCGTCGAGCGTATGCAGGCCTACGCGCTCAAGGCGGCGCGCGAGGGCAAGGAGCAGACGAGTTGGCTCGCACCCAACGAGATCTATGAAAAAGGCCTCGTCGATTTCCTGCGCAACATTCTCGATCGTGCGCAGTCCGCCGACTTCATCGAATCGTTCAGTTCCTTTGCACGCCGGGCGGCGCTCGTTGGTGCGCTGAACAGCCTGGTTCAGGTCACACTCAAGGCAACGATGCCCGGCGTACCGGATTTCTATCAAGGAACCGAGTTCTGGGATTTCTCCCTGGTCGATCCCGACAACCGTCGCCCGGTCGATTTTGCAGCGCGCGTCGACGCGCTTGGCTCGCTGTCCGAACCTTTGGATTGGAACACGCTTGCGCAAAACTGGCCGGACGGCCGGATCAAGCTCGCGCTGACCCGGCGGCTCCTTGCCATTCGCCGGCAATTCGCCTCGTTGTTTACAAGCGGCGAGTACCGCCCGCTCGATGTCAAAGGACGCGACCGCGATGAAGTCCTGGCCTTCGCGCGAACAGACAGTCGCGATGCGGTGATCATTGCGGCGGGCCGCTTCTTTGCGCGCTCGACCGACGGCGGCCGCCGCTGGCCCCGGCGCGAACCTTGGGACGCGACGGTGTCGCTCAGCGGGTTTTCAGACGCGCGCCCTCTTCTCATTGAAGGCAACGTCGCAAGCGCATCCGATCTTGCGGTCAGCGATTTGTTCGAAGTGATCCCGGCGGCGATCCTGCAGGCACGCATCGAGCCGAGAAAGCGGCGCGCGCCGCCGACCCGCTCAGAGCCAGCGACGGCCTGAACGACGGCCGGCTCCTCCGCCCTTCAGCACAACCCTTGCGACAGGTGAATCGTGCGTTTTCGCCCCCTTTGGCCTTCGCCGCAGCGGTGATAGGTTTGCCTCCAACCGGAAGCGGGGGGAAGGCCGTGCGCCTTCGTCCCGTCCCGTCGACAGAGCGCCATGGGAGGAGACTCATGAAGGAACTGATCAAGCAGTACCTCGATCGCGGAATCTCGCGGCGGAAGCTGATCTCGGGCCTCACCAGTGTCGGCATGAGCACGGTCGCGGCGAAGGCGATGGCGCAGAACCTTGCGCCTGCCGCGGGGTCGACTGCCTCGGCCGTCGCGGCGGACGCAACGCGCCAGATGCAGGGCACCGGCGGCGCGCTGTTCGTGGCGCAGCTCAAGGCCGCGGGCGTCAAGTACATCTTCTTCAACCCGTCGACCGGCGATTCTCCGATCTTCGATGCGCTGGTCGACGAGCCCAGCATCCAGCTCATCAAGGGCGTGCAGGAAGGCGCCGTGGTCGCGATGGCCGACGGTTATGCGCGCGCCTCAGGCAAGCCCGGCGTGGTGATCGTCGCCAATATCGGCTTGCCGAATGCGATGACCCAGATGGTCAACAGCTTCAAGGATCAGGTCCCGATCGTGGTCGCCGTGGCCTCGGTCGGCCATGACACGCTCGGCCGCGAGACGCCGCAGGAGGCCGAGCATGTCGACGTCATGCCGCAGACCATCACCAAATGGTACTGGTCCGCACAATCGGCAGAGATGATCCCGGAAACCGCGCGCCGCGGCATCAAGTTCGCGACCACGCCGCCGTGCGGGCCGGTGTTTCTGTCCCTGCCCACCAATACGCTGCGCA
Organism: uncultured Alphaproteobacteria bacterium; assembly: GCA_963702695.1. GTDB lineage: Bacteria > Pseudomonadota > Alphaproteobacteria > Rhizobiales > Xanthobacteraceae > VAZQ01. The sequence goes on from CAVPDS010000019.1 coordinate 35,852, forward strand.
GCCAGGCCAAGGCCAACATCATCGATCAATCGAAATTCGACGTGCCAATGCACATCCGTCCCGACAAGGGAGACGTCGACTCGGCCGCACGGATGCTGATCGAAGCGCAGAACCCGATGCTGAGCATCGGCGACGAGCTCACCTGGTGCAAGGCGCAGGACGAACTGCTCGAGCTCGCCGAGTTGCTGAGCATTCCGGTCGCCGGCCAGGTCGGCATGGGCGGCGGTCTCGGCTTCTGGTCGCGCCCGTTCCCGAACCGGCATCCGCTCTATATCGGCCCGCAGCAGCCGCAGATGCGCTTCCCCGGCAAGCTCGACGTGCTGCTCAATCTCGGCAACCGCTTCGGCGAGGTCGCGGCGCCGGGCCAGAAGCTCATTTCGATCCGGTTCGATCCGACGAGCCTTGCCCGGACCGCGCCGGTCGACCTCGGCATGGTGGCCGACCTCAAGCTCGCACTGCAGGACTTGATCGCATCGATCAAGAGCCAGGCCACCGCCTCGCGGCTCAAGGAGATCGCGGAGGCACGCGGCGAGCGGGTGCACAAGTACACCAAGGAAATGACGGCATTCCGCCAGAAGATCGTGCAGGACGACGCCGAGAGCTCGCCCATCAGCATGGGGCGGCTCGCCACCGAACTGGAAAATTTCCTTGATCGCGACACGATTTACGTCAGTGACGTCGATTCCGGAAAGGCGATGGAGAACATCGTTTCGTTCGGGGCGCCGGGAAAAGGACGCCAGTTCATCGGCACCGGCCCGAATGTACTCGGCTGGGGCATGGCGGCCGGCCTCGGCGTCAAGTTGGCGCGGCCGGACCAACCGGTCGTGTCGGTGGTCGGCGACGGCAGCTTCCTGTTCAGCGGACCGCAACCGCTCTGGTCGCAGGCGCGCTACAGAGCGCCGATGATGAACATCGTGCTGAACAATCACAGCTATAACAACGAGCGCAACCGGATCTGGAACAGCAATGGCCGCCAGTTCAAGGCCGGCCGCGACATGACCTGCTATCTCGGTAGCCCGGACGTGGATTTCGCCAAGACCGCCTCCGCCTTCGGGGTGGAAGGCGAAACCGTGAAGGAGCCGACGCAGATCAGGCCCGCGCTCGATCGCGCCAAGCGCGCGACCATCGAGGGCCGGCCTTATCTTCTGGATGTACATATGCGACGGGATGGAATCGGCGCCACGTCTACGTGGCATCCACCCTACTCGGTCGCCGAAGTCCGTAGCCGGAAGGTATAAACCATGGTGCAGGTTCGTTGCGTGCGTAAGTCCATAAATTTCGCGGGCGGCATCGCCGCCCTCCTCCTCGCTGCGACCTCCCCACTCAAGGCGCAGCCGGCCCCCACCCTCCCGGCCGGCGACGGCCGCGACATACTTGCCACTGCCTGCAACCAGTGTCACGGCCTCGGCACCATCGTGTCGATGCGCGACGGCGAGGGCGGCTGGCGCGCGCAGGTGCGCAACATGATCCTGCGCGGCGCGCAGGTGAACGGTTCCGAGTCCGAGGTGCTGATCCATTACCTCGCGACCAATTTCGGCCCGGGCTCGCCGCGGCCGGGTCCGCAAGCCACGCCGGTCGCGTTGCCGGACGGTAACGGACGCGAGCTCGTCGAGGCGCGCTGCCAGCTCTGCCACGATCTCAATCGAGTTGCCGGCATCAAGCGCTCGCAGGTGGCATGGGACGCCATCGTCGCCAACATGGTCCGCCGCGGCGCCACCGCCGCGCCGGACGAAGCTAAAACGATCTCGGCCTATCTCGGCTCTCACTTCGCCGCCGCCGAGTGATCCTTTAAATCCGAGTGAAGCGTTCCCCGGTCATCCCCGAAGCGGGACGACCGAGGAACCCCGATCCCATCGGTTCCGTCTGGCCTCTCCTCCTCACCTGAGGAGGGCGCGCGGCGCCGGTACCGGATGGTGGCGAAGGCAGCTCGGAGGTCCGAAGGCGCGCTCTGAGCGGTATCCTTCGGGACGCAGCCACCCCAAGTTGGCTCTAGCCGACTTGGGACTTTATGATACCGAATGAGACCGATCTCGGGCAAACCCGAGATCGGTGGCGGCTCCTCAGGATGAGCGAGTCATTGCGTGCCTCGAACGGCGCCAATTGATTTCAACGGACGTGCCCCAAGGACAACACCGCATCGCCGCAGCCCCCATTGACGCGCCTTCGTACCCCGTTAGCATGACCCGCAATTAACTCGATCAAAGCCTCCCGAAGATCGAGTTATTCCAAGGAGGAAAGACGTGTCGAAACACCCCGTGCGCAACGCGCTTCTCAAAACCTCGATTCTGGCCTTGCCATTGTTGGTGCTCGCCGCCACCGCCTCGGCGCAGCAGCCGCAGGCGGCCGATCCCACGCGTAATCTCACGCCCGTCACCGACGCCATGCTCAAGAACCCGCCGCCCGGCGACTGGCTGATGTGGCGGCGCACGTACAACGCCTGGGGCTACAGCCCGCTCGATCAGATCAACAAGGAGAACGTCAAGAACCTGCAGGTGGCCTGGACGTGGTCACTGAACAACGGCGCGACCGAGACGACGCCGATTGTGCACGACGGCGTGCTCTACATCTTCAACTACGCCGACAAGGTGCAGGCGCTCAATGCGGCGACCGGCGACCTGATCTGGGAATACAAGCGCGACCTGCCGGCGAAGCTGATCGCCGAGAACGGCAACAACCTCGCCAAACGCAACATGGCGATCTTCGAGGACAAGCTCTACGTCGCCACCTCCGACGTTCACATCGTCGCGCTCGACACCAAGACCGGCAAGGTGGTGTGGGATCATACCACCGAGGATTGGAGCAAGGGCTGGCGCTATACCGGCGGCCCGTTCATCGTCAACGGCACCCTGGTGCAGGGCACGACCGGCTGCGGCAATGCCGAGCCCGGCGGCTGCTTCATCACCGGTAACGACCCGAAGACCGGCGCGGAGAAATGGCGCGTCCACACCGTGGCGCAGCCGGGCGATCCGGGCTTCAACACCTGGAACGGATTGCCGTTGGAAGCCCGCTACGGCGCCTCGGCCTGGATCTCCGGCAGCTATGATCCTGATCAGAACCTCGTGTTCTACGGCACCGGCCAGCCGTATCCGTGGATCGCGGAGATGCGCGGCACGCTGCCGAAAAAAGAGGGCGAGGACAACAACGCGCTCTATTCCGACTCGACGCTCGCGATCGATCCCTCGACCGGCAAGGTGAAGTGGTTCCGCCAGCACTTGCAGAACGACACCTGGGATCTCGACTACGTGTACGAGCGCATCCTGGTCGATCTCACCGTCAACGGCGAGCAGCGCAAGGCGCTCGTCACCACCGGCAAGCTCGGCATCGTCGAAGCGATCGACCGCACCAACGGCGCCTGGCTCTGGCACAAGGAAACCGTGCCGCAGAACGTCGTTTCCTCGATCGATCCCAAAACCGGCGCGAAGACCATCAACCCCATCGCCATCCCGCACATCGGCCAGACCACGGTGAACTGCCCGGCCGATCCCGGCGGGCGCGGCTGGCCGGCAACTGCCTACAGCCCGAAGACCGGCACGCTCTATCTGCCGCTCAACGAGTATTGCTCGGACACGACGCCGCAGCCGCTCGACCCTGGGCAGGCCTATACCGGCGGCGGGCGCGCGGTCTATGCCCGCCGGCTTGTCCCCAGCAGCGACGGCAACGTCGGGCGCATCGACGCGATCAAGCTCGCCGATCAGTCGACGAGTTGGACCTTCCGCACCCGCGCGCCGCAGACCGGCGCGATGCTGCCGACCGGCGGCGGCATCCTCTTCAGCGGCAGTTGGGACCGCTGGTTCCGCGCGATGGACGACTCGACCGGCAAGGTGCTCTGGCAGATGCGCCTCAACAACGCGATCAATGCTTTCCCGATCACATACACCGTGAACGGCAAGCAATATGTCGCGATCGCGGTCGGCAACGGCTCCAGCGAAGCACGCTCGCTGGCAACTCTGACGCCGGAGATCAGGAACCCGGACGGCGGCTCCTCGCTGTGGGTGTTCGCGTTGCCAAACTAAAGTCAGCACGCGGCATAGTCACTCGCCGCGGCATGCTTCTCCCCCTCCCCCGCTTGCGCGGGAGGGGGAATTTGCGGCTCGCGCGGCGCGGCGATGCCCGCGCGGTAATACTCCGCGCGACGCGAGCTTCGACAGCAGGCAAGAGGGCGAGGAACCAATTGATCACACGCAACGCCAGACGCGCGGCTGCCCACTTTGCGGCCCTTCTCACGGTGGCCTTGCTATCCTCCCTCCCCGCGCTTGCGCAGACGACGCCGTTCGTTCCCGACGACTGGAAATTCGGCCGGCGCCAGGACAGTTCGGCTCTCCATTATTGCGTCGACCAGCGCGATCCTGATTTCCCGGTCGCACGCAAGATCGGCGCGGCGATCGCCGGTGCGCTGCTGCTGGCGCCGAAGGAGCATGTGATCGGCGGCAACTCGGCGGGCGAGGACATCGACAATCTCTACCGCGTGCTGCTGGAAACCTGCGACCTTGCCCTCGGCTTCAAGCTGATCCCGAACGCCTATCCGCAATGGATGACGCTGACACGGCCCTATTACCGCGGTTTCTACGTGCTCGCCGCCACCGATCCGAACTGGGCCTCGCTCGCCGACTTGCCGAAGATGCGCGCGATCGGCGCGACTATCGGTACCAGCGCGGACCTGCGGCTGGTGCAATATCTGATGGCGCTGCCGGCGCCCGACCGCTGGAGCCGGTTTCCCTTGAGCACGGATGAGGCGACGCTCACGGCGCTGATCAAAGGCACGATCGGCGCCGCGCTGGTCTGGGGCCCGGCGCTCTGGTCACTGCAGAAAGCCGATCCGGCGCTCGCCAGGTTGCGGCTCATTTCACCGTCGCCGCTGCCGCGCATGAGCGCCGACATCGGCGCGGCGCTGCTGTCGAACGAAAGCTTCCTGCGCAGCAACGTCGACCAGGCGATCGCCTCGCTGACCGCCGACGGGACGATCGCAGCGATCATCGCGGGCGAAAAGTTCCCGGCGGAAGTTGTGAAGTGATAAACTCTGCGTTGTCCTCGCGAAAGCGGGGGACCCATACGTCATGCCCTCGCGATCTTGGCATTGCCGGTTAAAAACATCAAACTCGGGTATGGGTCCCCGCTTTTGCCGGGCTACAGCCACGCATGCGAGCGTTGTGCTGATACCGAAGGGGCGGACCGTGATGACTGACGCCATGCCGGCGGCGCCGGCGGTCGAGATCGAGGGCGTGGTCAAGCGTTACGGCCGCACGCTCGCGCTCGATGGCGTGAGCTTTGCGGTCGGGCGCAACGAATTGTTCGCGCTGCTGGGGCCGAACGGCGCCGGCAAGACCACGCTGCTGCACATCCTCTGCACCATCCTCAAGCCCGACGGCGGCAGCGCGCGCATCAACGGTGTCGACCTGATCAAACGTCCGCTCGACGCCCGGCGCAATCTCGGCGTCGTGTTCCAGGAACCTAGTCTCGACGATCGCCTGACCGTCTACGAGAACCTCAACTTCCATGGCCTCGTCTACGGAGTGCCGGCGAGCCTGCGCCGGAAACGGATCGACGAGATGCTGGCGCTGGTAGAGTTGTCCACTTGGCGCGAGCGGATGGTCCGCACGCTCTCCTCCGGCATGAAACGCCGGCTCGAAATCGCGCGCGCCCTCATCCATGACGCGCGCATCCTGTGCCTCGACGAGCCGACGGTCGGCCTCGACGCGCAGTCGCGTGAGCGCCTGTGGCTCTATCTGCAACGCCTGCGCCGCGAGCGCGAGCTCACCGTCATCATCACCACCCATTACATCGAGGAAGTCGAGGGCTGCGATCGCGTCTGCATCATCGATCACGGCAAGATCCTGGCGATCAATGCGCCGGCGGCGCTGAAGAGCGCGCACGGCCAGGCGCTGCTGCGCGTGGGACCGGCGGACGAGGCAACTGCCGCCGAGATCGCGAGCGCGCATCCCGATGCGATGCGCAAGGACGGCGAGATCGTGCTCAAGTCCAGCGGCGATGACTTCGTGGCGGCGTTCCTCGCGCGCTACGGCAGCCGCATCCGCAAATTCTTGGTCGAGGAGCCGAGCCTCGAGAGCGTGTTCCTGTCGCTGACGGGGCGCGAGTTGCGCGACCAGGCGGCGGGCGCGCGCGACCTCACCTATGAATTCGGCAAACGCGGAGGCGAGCACACGCGATGAGCACCATCGACCATCCGGCGGCGACGCCGGCACGGGGCACGATCCTGCCGCAGCTCGGCGGCCTCTACGCGATCTGGCTGCGCGAAGTGAAACGCGCGATCCGCGACAAGGGACAGTTGTTCGGCGGCGTAAGCCGGCCGCTGCTGTGGGTCATTGTGATGGGGATCGGGCTCAATCCTTATTTCCGCGGCGAGGTCTACGGCGAGGTGCGCTTTGTCGTACCTTATACGTACCTGCAATTCATCTTTCCGGCGGTGATCGCGCTCAACATTCTCTACACGTCGGTACAATCGGCGGTGTCGACGATCTGGGATCGCGAGTTCGGCTTCCTGCGCGAGATTCTGGTCTCGCCGCTGCCGCGCACCACCGTGCTGCTCGGAAAAATCCTCGGCGGCACCACGGTCGCGCTATTCCACGGCTCGCTCGTGCTAGCGCTTGCGCGCTTTGCCGACCTCGCGCTCACGCCGCTCGATATCCTGCACGGCCTCGGACTGATGTTTCTGCTCGCCTTCGGGCTCTGTTCGCTCGGCGTGGTGATCGCCAACCGGGTGCGCAGCTTCGAGGGCTTTGGCGTTTTCTCCAACGCGGTGATCCTGCCGCTCTACTTCACCTCAAGCTCGATCTTTCCGCTCGATCCCTCGCTTACCAGCGCGCAAACCAAGGTCATCTATCCGGAGTGGCTGGTGACAATCGTCCAGCTCAATCCGCTTACCTACGCTGTCGACTCGCTGCGCGGCGCGTTCATCCACTTCCATCAGTTCGATCCGCGGCTCGGACCGCTGGTGATGGTGGTGATGGCAGCGGTGTTCTTCCTGATCGCGCTGCGCGATTTTCACAAGGCATGAGCGCGGCGATGTCGTTCCTGCCCGCGAGCCTGCGACGCATCCTGCCCTATGTGCTGATCTTCGGGCTGCTCGCCGGCGTCTATGCGCTGCCGCCCGACACCTCTTTCGCGGAAGTGCGCAAGGCGGGCCTCCTGCGCGCCTGCATGCCGCCGGATTATCCGCCGCTCGTCACCGGCGATCCGGCGGCGCCCGGGATCGACGTGGAGCTGTTGCGTGTGCTGGCGCAAAAGCTCGGCTTGACGCTCGCCGTCAGCAGCAACGCGGCGATGGCGCAGGATTTCAACCCGCGCAACTGGCACGTGACGCGCGCGCAGTGCGAACTGCTCGCGGGCGGCGTGGTCGCCTCGCCGGTGACCAAATCGTTCCTCGAAACGAGTCCACCCTACGCGCAGACCGGCTGGGCGTTCATATCGCCGAAGGCTGTCGACGATATCCGCGGCCGCCGCGTCGGCGTGCTCGCTGGCATTTCCGGGCTCGACCGCCTGGCGCTGTCGCGCTATCTGCGGGCGCAGGGAGCGGAAGTAACGATCGCGTCGAACGCGGCCGATTTTGCGCAGGGTTTGCGCCAGGGCCGCTTCGACATCGGCATCACCGAACGTCTGCTCGCGGGGCAAATCGCGGGGCGCGAAGGCTGGCGCGTCGAATGGGCGCCGGCGGAACTGCCGCGCTATCCGCTCGTGCTCGGCCTCTGGAAGGGCGACCTCACGCTCAAGCGCGCAATCGTGGGCGGGCTCGACGCGATTGAACGCAGCGGCGAGATGAAGCGCATCCTCGCGCGGTATGTGGCGCCGGACGCGTAGCCCGGGGGGAGCGAAGCGACATCCGGGCTACAGGTGCGCTCACCACCCCACCATGATCGCGATCTCACTATAGGCGACGCCGAGCGTGCGGGTGGTGACGCTGAAGCCCGCGAGCACCAGGAGGACCACGGCGCAGTAGATTTGCGCGCGGTGGAATGACGCCCGCCAACGAGGCACCAGCGCCACCAGCAGGTGGCCGCCGGTCAGGCACGGGATCGGCAGCAGGTTGAGCAGCGCGAACCACAGGCCGACTTGGCCGATCGTATCGATCAGCGCGAATGCGGTCTGCGCAGCCGTGTCGGGGAGGAGCGGCAGGATCAGCGGCCGCAACAGGCGCAACACGACGATGCTCGCCAGCGTTGCCCCCGTCGCCGCGAGGATGATCAGGACCAATCCGACGCGGCCCAGGCGCAGGTGCTTGGGGTCGATCGCCATCGGCTTCATCCAGCCCGCGAGGAACAGCACGCCGGAGAGCGTGCCGAGCAGGTCGAGATGCGCCAGCGGGTTCAACGTGAGCCGGCCATCGTGTCGCGGCCCCGCATCCCCCGACGCCACCGCGGTCGCGGCGAGTGCGGCTCCGTGCACGGCGACGATGAACACCAGCGCCATGAGGCGCAGGACCAGGATGTTGAGGGTGAGATCGATCAAGATGGCGCGGTGTTCCTGTTGCGACTCAGCAAGCTCCCTCCCCCCCTCTCTCGTACGCGGGGGCGGCGAACCGAGGCCGTGCTCTCATAACTTACCTGACCCGACCTTTGGAGCTTCTCGAATTTTGTTATAGTCCCGGCACAAGGAAAGGACCCGATGGCAAAAACGCTGTTCGACAAGATCTGGGACGCCCACCTGGTGGCGCGCCGCGCCGACGGGCGCGAGCTCATCTACATCGACCGCCATGTGCTGCATGAACTCCACGCCCCGCACGCGTTCGGCAAGCTCGAACAGGCGCAGCGGGCGGTACGGCGGCCGGACCTGACGTTTTCCGTGCAGGACCACACGGTGCCGACGTCGCCCGGGCGTGACGACAACACCAACTCGATCAGCACGCCGTTCCTGCGCGCGATGCGAGAAGGCAGCCGCCGGAACGGCATTCGCCTGTTCGACATCGACGATCCCGAGCAGGGCATCTCGCACGTGATCGCGCCGGAACTTGGCATGGTGCTGCCGGGCGCGACCCACGCGGTGCCGGACAGCCATGCCTGTACCGTCGGTGGGCTCGGCGCGATGGCGTTCGGCTGCGGCACCACGGAGCTGGAGCACATCCTGGCGACACAGGTGATCGCGCTGAAAAAACCCAAGCGCATGCGCGTGCGCGCCGAGGGCCGGCTCGGGGATCAGGTCACCGCCAAGGATGTGGCGCTGCGCGTGATCGCCGAGCTCGGTGTCGCCGGCGGCCGCGGCCACGCGGTGGAATATGCCGGCGCGGCGGTGCGGGCGATGGCAATCGAGAGCCGGCTCACGCTCTGCAACCTCAACATCGAGATGGGCGCGCGCACCGGCTTCGTCGCGCCCGACGATACGGCCTTCAGCTACATCGCAGGCCGGCCGTTCGCGCCACAGGGCGTGCAGTGGGATCAAGCGCTGACGCAGTGGCGCACATTCGCGAGCGACGACGACGCGGAATTCGACCGCGAAGTGTTGATCGATTGCAGCGCGCTGGAGCCACAGATCACCTGGGGCACCGATCCGAGCCAGGTGATCGGCATCCGCGGCCGCGTGCCCGACCCGGCCGCGGCGGACGCCGGCAAGCAGGCGGCGATGCATCGTGCGCTCGAGTACATGGACCTCAAGCCGGGCATGGAGCTTGCGGGCCTGCCGGTCAACCGCGTGTTCATCGGCTCCTGCACCAACAGCCGCCTTCCCGATCTGCAAGCCGCCGCGGCGGTCGTGCGCGGACGCAAGGTCGCGGAGGGCGTGGTGGCGATGGTGGTCCCAGGGTCGACCATCGTGAAGCGCGCGGCAGAGGCGGCCGGCCTCGACCAGGTGTTCCGGGACGCCGGCTTCTTCTGGGGCGAATCGGGCTGCTCGATGTGCGCCGGCGGCAATGGCGACCGCGGAGAGAAAGGCGAGCGCTGCGTCTCCACCACCAACCGCAACTTCGAGGGCCGGCAGGGCGCGGGCGTGCGCACGCACCTCGTGAGCCCGGCGACCGCAGCGGCAGCGGCAATTGCCGGCCGCATCGTCGACGTGCGACAGATGCTGGCGGGAGCCGCGTGATGGAACCGTTCACAACGCACACCGGCATCGCGGTCCCGCTCCTCCAGGACGACATCAACACCGACCAGATCACGCCGGTGCACCGGAGCATGAAGCCGGATTACGCCAAGCTCCTGTTCATGCGCACGCGCGCGCTGGCGGACGGCAGTCCGGACCCCGCGTTCCCGCTCAACCAGCCGCAGTTTCAGAAGCCGGGAATCCTGGTGACGGGCCGCAATTTCGGCTGCGGCTCCTCGCGCGAAGGCGCGGTGTGGGCAATGCTCGCGGTCGGCATCCGCGTGATCGTCGCCCGCAGCTTTGCCGACATCTATCGTGAGAACTGCCTGCAGAACGGTCTGCTGCCGGTGGAGCTCAAGACCGCCGACGCGGAAGCGTTCGAGGCGCGCGTGACCGCCGCGAATGGCGTGGCGCCATTCACGGTCGATCTTGAAACGCAGACGATCAGCGGACCTGGTGGCGGCGACATCGCCTTCCACGTCGCGCCGGCCGATCGGATGCGCCTGCTCGAAGGGCTCGACGACATCGGTCTCACGCTCAAGCACGCCGACGAGATCAAGGCTTGGGAGAAGCGCACCGCGGACGCGCAGCCGTGGCTGCAGAGCGCAGTGGACAGCCGAAGGTGAATCTTTCTTCCCCTTCCCCCTTGTGGGAAGGGGAGAAGCACGCGGTGGTCGCCTCGCCGCGACGGTGCAGCAAACGGAGGATACTCGATGAACGTCCGCAAGAAATTCCGCGAGTTGCTGGCGCGGCCGAAGCTCACGCTGATGCCGGGCGCCTATGACGCGCTGTCGGCGCGCATCATCGAGGCCGAGGGGTTTGAGGCGGTGGTCGCCGGCGGCTATGCGGCGATCGGCAGCCTGCTGGCGCAGGCGGACATGGGCCAGTCCAACATGCGCGACTATGCCGATCACTATGCGCGCGTGTGCGGGGCAGTCGAGGTGCCGGTCTATGTCGATGCCGACACCGGCTTCGGCGGCGTCAACAATGTGCGGCAGATGGTGCGCGCATTCGAGGCGGCGGGCGTCGCCGGCCTGTTCATCAGCGACCAGGTGTTTCCCAACCGTTGCGGCTATCTGCCGGGCAAGCAGATCGTCCCGACCGAGCAGATGCTGGCGAAGCTCAAGGCCGCGCTCGACGCGCGGCGCGATCCCGACCTGTTCATTGCCGCTCGCACCGATGCGGCCGGCGTCGAAAGCGCCGACGCCGCGATCGAGCGCTGCCAACGGTTCATGGAAGCGGGCGCCGACATGGCGAAGCCGATGGGCATCGACACCATCGACGGCATCAAGCGCGTGCTGCGCGAGGTCGGCGGCCCGCACATGGCGACGTTGTCGCAGGCGGCCGGCCCCAAGCAGCGCAGCCTTGAAGAGCTCGAAGCTGCCGGCGTCACCGCCGCGACCTTCCCGTCGGTGGCGCTGTTCGCGGCGGCGAACTCGGTGCGAAACGTGCTGCGGCTGCTCAAGCGCGATCGCTCGCTGACGCCGTGCCAGGAGCATCTCATCCCGCTCGATGATTACTACGATATCGTGGGGCTGAAGCCGATGCTGGCGCGCGAGGAGGCGTACGACAAGGCCGCCGCCGCGCTGGTGACGAAGCGGGCGGCGGAGTAGCGGCGCGCCCGAAGCCCGGATTTCGCTTCGCTCAATCCGGGCTACGACTGAACTCAGGACGCAAGTCTCTCACTTCACGAACGAATCCGTGAACAGCCCATCGTATGATTTGAGCTTCTCCTCGGGCTTGAGCAACCCCGCTTCGACGTTGAAGAGCTCCGCGTTCTCGAGCCCGGCCTTGCTGACGACCAGCGAGCGCGGGGTTATCTTGCGGATGTCCGCGAAGGCGGCGCGGAGCTGGGCCTCATCGAGCTGGGCGAAGCGCTTGCGCAGCAGCGGGAACGCCTGGTCCGGATGGTCAAGCATGAGCGCGACCGCCTCGCGGAAGGTCTGGCCTACGCCCTCGCACAGCGCCTTGCGCTTCGCGCAGGTCTCCGGCTTGGTTGCGACCGCGGTGTTGACGAACGGCGCCAGGTCGGCCGGATCGCCATCGGGGCCGCTCGCAACCATCACCGCTTCGCCGTCGAGCACCGGCTTCTGCGCCCACGGCGGAGCCATCGCGAAGCCGTCAATCGCCTTGGTCTGCAACGCGACCAGCATGTTCGGCGGCTGCAGCACGGCGATGCGGATCTCCTCGGGATTGAAGCCCGCGCGCTTGGCCAGGAAGCGCACATAGGCATGGATGATGGAATTGATGGCGTCGACCGCGATGGTCTTGCCGCGTAGCGCCTGCGCGCGCTGCTCCAGCGGGGCCTTCGGATCGAAGCCGGCGGCGACGTCCTTGCGCAGCACAACCTGAACGCTCGGCCGGTCGAGCGTCTCGACGATGGTGAGCAGCCGCTGCCCGCGCGCGGCGGCGCGCGTGATCGCGCTGCCGGAGGACTGGGTGAAATCGGTGCTGCCGGAAATCACCGAGTTCATCGCACCGATCCCGGAGATTTCGACCGTCTTCATCTTGACGCCGTGCTTCTGCCAGAGATTGAGATCGTCGGCGAGATAACCGAGGCTGAAGGCAAGCCCCACCACCGGCACCGCCATTACGGCTTCTTCGAGCTTGCCCTGCTGGGCATGTAGCGGGCCGGCGGCGAGTGTTGCGAACACGGCAAGACCGATGGTGCGGGCGAGTGTCGTTGTCACGGGGCGCTCCTGAGCATGAGTTTGTTGTTGGCGTGAGCGTATCGCCGCCAGCGATGCTGCGGAAGGGCGAACGCGTGATGCGACGATTCGCGGGCCCGTCACCTGTCACGCGTGCCTGTTTGGCCCTGCGCGGGATCGGGCCCAAAATGCGGCAGGACTTCGGGTTGAACACGATTGCGCGCCTGCCTAAATTCGGCCGTGCGCACCATGCATTGACTGCCCCGCCCGGACGCGCTTCATGCTGCGGGTCGCGGGAGCACTCGCAGCTATCGGTCACAAAGGGGCAGCGGTGGAAATCATGGCATATTTCGTTCGCAATTGGTTCGAAGCGATTTCGGCTTAGCTTATGGCTCTGGCACCGATCGCCGTCCGCGCGGTCACCCATCCCCGAAAACAATGCCCTCTCATCAATCATTGTCGTTGGCATGCAACCGATCGTTTCCGTTTCTGACCTCTCCAAGACCTACGCCTCGGGCTTTGCGGCACTCACGCGCATCAATCTCTCCATCAAACCCGGCGAGATCTTTGCGCTGCTCGGCCCTAACGGCGCTGGCAAGACCACGCTGATCAACATCATCTGCGGGATCGTTACGCCGTCGCAGGGCGCCGTGACCGTCGCCGGGCACGACATCATCAAGGACTACCGCGCTGCCCGCTCAATGATCGGCCTCGTCCCGCAGGAACTCACGACCGACGCGTTCGAGACGGTGTGGGCGACGGTGAGCTTCAGCCGCGGCCTGTTCAACAAGCCCAAAAATCCCGATCGCGTCGCCAAGGTGCTCAAGGACCTTTCGCTGTGGGACAAGAAGGACACCCGCATCCGCATGCTGTCCGGCGGCATGAAGCGCCGCGTGCTGATCGCCAAGGCGCTGGCGCACGAGCCCCAGATCCTGTTCCTCGACGAACCGACCGCGGGCGTCGACGTCGAGCTGCGCAAGGACATGTGGCAGCTCGTGCGCTCGCTGCGCGCCTCCGGCGTCACCGTGATCCTGACCACGCACTATATCGAGGAAGCCGAAGAGATGGCCGACCGCGTCGGCGTGATCAATCGCGGCGAGATCATCCTGATCGAGGACAAGGCTGCGCTGATGGCGAAGCTCGGGAAGAAACAACTGACGCTGCAGCTCCAGGAAAGTCTTGCCGCCGTGCCGTCCGCGCTGGCCGCACATCACCTCACGCTCGCACCCGACGGCAAGGAACTGACCTACACCTACGATACCAAGGGCGAACGCACCGGCATCACCGCGCTGCTCGATGATCTGAGCGCTGCGGGGATCGGCTTCAGGGATCTCAAGACCACGCAAAGCTCGCTCGAAGACATCTTCGTCGATCTGGTGAGGCAGGGACGATGAACCACCGGGCCGTCAAAGCGATCTACACCTTCGAGATGGCGCGTACCGCGCGCACGCTGCTGCAAAGCATCGTCTCGCCGGTGATCTCGACCTCGCTCTATTTCGTCGTCTTCGGTGCTGCAATCGGATCGCGCATCACGCAGATCGAGGGCGTCGCTTATGGCGCCTTCATCGTGCCGGGACTGATCATGCTGACGCTGCTGACGCAGAGCATCATGAACGCCTCGTTCGGGATCTACTTTCCGCGCTTCACCGGCACGATCTTTGAGATCCTGTCCGCGCCGATCTCCTACCTGGAGATCGTAATCGGCTATGTCGGCGCGGCCGCGACCAAATCGATCATCCTGGGGCTGATCATCCTCGCCACCGCGGGGCTGTTCGTGCCGCTGCACGTCGCGCATCCGTTCTGGATGATCGCGTTCCTGGTGCTGACGTCGGTCACGTTCAGTCTGCTTGGTTTCATCATCGGGCTCGTGTCCGACGGCTTCGAGCGGCTGCAGGTCGTGCCGCTGCTGATCATCACGCCGCTGACGTTCCTGGGCGGCAGCTTCTATTCGATCAGCGTGCTGCCGCCGGTCTGGCAGACCATCACGCTGTTCAATCCGGTGGTCTACCTGGTCTCAGGCTTCCGCTGGAGTTTCTTCGAGATCTCGGACGTGAACGTTAGCGTCAGCCTGGCGATGACCGGCGTGTTTTTGTTGCTTTGCCTCGCGGCCATCGGGTGGATCTTCAAGACCGGGTATCGGTTGAAGACGTAGAAGCGAAATCCCATCAGTCGGAATTATCCGCTTATTCCCGCGCAAGCGGGAATCCAGGGGCTCTTGCTCGAACGGTGGAACTTGTTGCCCCAGGTTCCCGCTTTCGCGGGCACGAGCGGAATATCCAGGAAACCGCGAGCGCGTTATTGGCTGCAACTCGTGCGGCAACGCGATTTACATCTGGCCTTTCGCCACGAACTGAGATTGCCATTTCGCGCGCAAACCGGCGCGATCGACTTCCTGGCCGCGGAGATACACCTTATTGATCTTGCGAACATTGGAGATGTTGTCGAGCGGGTTGGCGTCGAGCACGACAAAATCGGCGCTCTTGCCGGGCGCGACCATGCCGAGTTGATCGAACCGCAGCACCTTCGCGGAGTCGCGCGTGCCGGCAACGATCATCTCCATCGGCGTGAAGCCGGCGGCGACCATGTTGTCGAAATCGAGGAGCGTGTGCAGGCCGAGCCAGCGGCGCTCGTCGCCCGCGGTGTCACTGCCGAGCACTTCGCGCACGCCGGCGGCGTGGAGCTTGCGCGTATTGACGGCGTCGAACACCGGCCGGCCCGCGCCCGGCTTGATGCCGGACCGTTTCTGGTCTTCGTACATCTTCGCGCGGGCGCGGATCATCGCGGGTGGGATCGTCTCACGCACCAGCGGCTCGTCAAACCACGCCGGCGTGCCGTTGTCGCGGATCAGCGAGACCCGGTTGATGCCGCCGAGGTTGGGCGTGAACCAGACGTCGTGCTCCTTCGCGAGCTTGATGAACTCGTCGTCCACCTCCTGGTCGCGGATGCTATGCAGAAAACCTTCGACACCGGCTTTCACGAGGAGCTTCGCATCGGAGAGATTGAACACGTGCGCGATCGGATGAAGTCCTAGCTTGATCGCCTCGTCGGCCGCCGCCGTGAACATTTCCGGGGTTAGCTTCTTGGCCTTGCCGTTGCGGTCGTCGACCCAGATCTTGACGAAATCCGGCTTGTGCGGCGCGAGGTCGCGCACAGCGGCGCGCGCCTCCGCGACGCTGGTGACCGCATAAGGCACGTCGTTGCGGGACGGATCGGTCGGGCCGGAGCCGGGATACGCGAGCCCCAGGCCGACCGTGCGGATGAGCGCCGCGTTGGGAATCACTTCGTCCCGCAGCTTGTAGGCGAGGTCGCCCATGTCGGTGCCGGTGCTGATGGTCGCAGCGACACCGTGATAGGCGAAACGCTGCAGGTGATCGATATAGTTCTCGCGCGTGAAGTTCGCTTTCGAGAGTTTGCCGGTGACGGCGTCGAGGAAGCCGAGGTGGGCATGCGCATCGACGATCCCCGGGATCACCGTCTTGCCGGTGAGATCGACGTGCGCCGCGCCCGCCGGCGCGCTCACCCCGCCCTTGCGGCCGACCTGGGTGATACGGCTGTTTTCAACGACGAACGCGGAGTTTTCGATCGGGGCGCTGCCATCGCCGACGATGAGCCGCGCGCCTTCGAATACCGTCGTCTGCGCCTGGCCCGTCGTTGGCGACATTGCGAGCAGGAGCAGCGCGGAAAACAACAATCGCCAGGACGGCGTCTTCAGTCGGCGCATGGAGCGTCTCCCCGTTTGATTTTGCTACGTTGTACGCTCGGCGGATCACAGCGTCCATCGTCGCGGCGTCATGAAATTGGTTTGACTCGCGTTGCGGTGCCTGCCCACACTCTGCGCCGTCATCACTTCGCGGCCGGATCGGCCGCCACCTTCCCCTTGCGAAAATATCTGGAGATTGAAGGCTCATGCGTTGGATCAGGTACAAAGCCGGCGGGGCGGTCCGCTACGGCGTGATGAATGGCGATGAAATCGAAGAGATTGACGGCGGTCCGTTCGAGACCTCATCGCGCACGGGGATGCGATTGATCCTGCGCGACGTGCAGGTCCTGCCACCCGTCATACCGTTCAACTTCTATGCGGTCGGATTCAACTATCTTGCCCACACCAGCGAGGCGAGCGGGTTTCTCCAGCAGCAGCAGCAGGCGCCGAGCAAGCCGGACGTGGGCTATCAGGTCGCCGAGCGCACTGATCGCGCCGGACGAAGCGATCGTCATCCCGCCGGGGTCGTCGGGTCAGGTGCAATACGAGGGCGAACTGGTCGCGGTCATTGGAAAGACGGCGAAAGGGCTGTCGGAGAGCGAAGCGCTGTCCTGCGTGTTCGGTTACACGATCGGCAACGACGTGAGCGAGCGCACTTGGCAGCGCGGCGACCGCACGCTCTGGCGCGCGAAGAATTCCGACACGTTCAAGCCGATGGGGCCATGGATCGAGACCGATGTCGATCTCGAGTCACTCATCACGCGGGTGCGCTTGAACGGCAAGCAGGTGTCGGAGTTCAAGACCAATAACATGATCTTCGGCGTCGCCCGCTATATCAGCGAGATCACCAAGTTCATCACGCTGCATCCGGGCGACGTGCTTTGGATGGGCACGGAAGCGCCGACACTCGATATGAAAGCGGGCGATGTCGTCGAGATCGAGATCGATCAGATCGGGACGCTGCGCAATCCCGTGGTGGCGGGCTGAGGCACCACGCCGTCGCGTCATCCCGTTCCGGCAAGGGTTTCGGCAGTGCCGCAGCGTGCGAAGCGCAAGGCAGTGCCTTCGTCCAACCCGACGACCAATGGCCGCGCCAGGCCGCGTTGCGACCCTTGCCGCTGGTACTATAGGTTAGCCCCCAAACGGGATGCAGACCTGCCGCGCAGGCGGGCGGATGCGGCGATCCAAGGGAGAGCGAGAACATGTGGTTGCGTTCGATCGCGGTCATCACGACATTGCTGGGGCTGGCGAGCGTTCCCGCCGGCGCGCAGTTTTCCTCGAAACGTCCGATCACCATCGTCATCGGCGTTCCCGCCGGCGGCGGCGCCGACACCATCGCGCGCCTGATCGGGCCGAAGCTCACCGAGGCACTGGGAGCAACCGTGATCGTCGATCCCCGGCCGGGCGGAAATTTCGTGCCGTCCGTTCATGCACTCACCAACGCCGCGCCCGACGGCCACACGTTGCTGATGGCGACGAGCGGCTATTCGATGATCGCGGCCAAGCCGAACCCGCCGTTCGACCTCATCAAGGACTTCACGCCAGTCACGATGGTCTCCACCGGACCGGTGATCCTGGTGACGCGCCCCGACCTGCCGGTCAAGAGCGTCGCGGACCTCGTCAGCTATGCCAAGGCCAATCCCAACAAGCTGATGTTCGGCTCGGGCGGCACCGGAACGTTGTTCCACCTCGCCGGCGAACTGTTCTGGAACATGACAAACGTCAAGCTCAGGCACATCCCGTACAAGGGCAGCGTGCCATCGCTGCAGGACGTGATGGGGGGACACATCGATCTCGAGTTCGACAATCTCGGTCCCCTGGTCACGCACGTGCAATCCGGCGACGTGAAGGCGCTGGCGGTGACGGGGCCGACACGGGCGGCATCGTTGCCCGACGTGCCGACCTTCGCCGAACTCGGCTATCCCGATTTCAACGTGTCGCAGTGGTCCGGCCTCCTTGCCCCCGCAAACATGCCGCCGGAGATCGTCGCCCGCCTGCACGACGAAGTCGCCAAGGCGCTGGCGTCCCCGGATGTGGCTACGCGGTTGCGCGATCTCGGCAACGAACCGGTGGGAAGCGAGCCCGCTGCTTTCAAGCAAACGCTGGAGCAGGAAGTCACGCGTTGGGGTAAAGTGATTCGCGACAGCGGGCTGGCCTCACAGTGATCCTCTGATTGCGCGCACGTTCGCTTCCCTGCCTCGGCGGTGCACGCGCGACGCCCGCACGCTTCGTTTCCACTTCAGGACCAACGATGAACGAGCACGCGAAACCCCTCGAAGCGATCGAGCTGCCGGCGGCGACCGGCAACGCTCAGATGGAATGGGCAAGCGACGCGATCGCCGAAATGATCCGCCGCCTCGATCTCAAATACATCGCGATGAATCCCGGCGCGAGCTACCGCGGGCTGCACGATAGCCTGGTGAATTATCTCGGCAATCGTCATCCGCAAATGCTGCTCACACTGCACGAGGAGCATGCCATTTCGATCGCCCACGGTTATGCGCGCGTAACCGAACAGCCGATGGGTGCGCTGGTGCACAGCAATGTCGGTCTGATGCATGGCCTGATGGCAATCTTCAATGCGTGGGTCAGCCGCGCGCCGGTGATGATCTTCGGCGCGACCGGACCGGTCGATGCTGATCTGCGCCGCCCGCATGTCGACTGGGTCCACACCGCACAGGACCAGGGCGCGCTGCTGCGCAACTACACGAAATGGGACGATCAGCCGGCCTCGGTCCCCGCGCTGTGCGAAGCGATCCTGCGCGCCAAGCAGATCGCCTGCACCGCGCCGAAGGGGCCGACCTACATCTGCATCGACGCCGGTATGCAGGAGGAGCGCCTCGGCGCGCCGGTCGCGTTTCCCGATCCGGCGCGCTACGCGCCCGGACCCTCGCCGGTCCCATCCCCGCAAACGCTCGACGAGATCGCGCGCCACTTGCTGGCGGCGAAGCGGCCGCTGCTGCTGATCGGCCGCGCGTCACGCAAACAGGAGGACTGGGATCGCCGCGTCCGCCTCGCGGAGGCGCTCGGCGCCCAGGTCATCAGTGAGTTGCGCGCCGGAGCGAATTTCCCGACCGAGCACCCGCTCAACGCCTATCCGCCGCGCTACACACCTAACAAGGACACGCTGGCTTTGATGCGACAGGCCGACGTGATCCTCTCGCTCGATTCGGTCGATCTCGGCGGCTGGTGCAAGCTGATGGACGCGCCGCCTAAGGCGACCGTGATCCATTGCAGCGTCGACAGCTACGTTCACAACGGCTGGAGCAAGGATCATCTAGCGCTGCCGCCGGTCGATCTGCGGGTGCTCGCGGAAGCCGATCCGGTGGTGCGGCTGCTGTTGCCGCTGATCGAGCACGGCACGTCGGGAAAGCCGAAGGCTTGGGAAGGCGTCACGCTCATGCGGCCCACGCCGCCAGAAGTGCCGAAGGACAACGGCCGCCGGCCGATCACGCACCATGATCTCGCGCGGATGCTCGCTTCGGTGCGCGGCGACCGCAAATTCACGCTCGCGCGCGTTGCGCTCGGCTGGGCCGGCGAGCACTATCCGTTCCACGAGCCGCTTGACTATCTCGGTACCGACGGCGGCGGCGGCCTCGGCTCCGCGCCCGGCATGGCGGTCGGCGCCGGGCTCGCACTACGCGGCAGCGGACGCATCCCGATCTCGATCATCGGCGACGGCGAATTCACCCAAGGCGCGACCGCGCTCTGGACGGCGGCGCACTACCGTATTCCGGTGCTTATCATCGTCGCCAACAACCGATCGAACTACAATGACGAGATCCACCAGGGCCAAGTGGCGAAGGAACGCGGACGACCGATCGAGAACAAATGGATCGGCATGCGCCTCGAAGATCCCAAGCTCGACCTCGCCGCGATCGCGCGCGCGCAAGGCGTGGAGGCGCAGGGGCCGGTGGAGCAGGTGGCGGATTTGCACCCGGCACTGGAGCAGGCCATCGCCACCGTGGAGGCGGGGCGTCCGTTTCTGCTCGACGTGGTGGTGGAGCCGGGCTACGCGACGCTGCTGATGGTGCGCGCCAGCGGCCAAGGCGCGTCGCATTGAGCGCGCCGGTGGCGGGTGGCTATAATGCGCCCTCCCCGCCCTGAAAACGCGGCCGCAAGGAAGCACCCATGAACACGCCCCGCCGAGATTTTCTCAAGACCGCCGTCGCCGGCGCGACCGCACTGCCGCTGCTGGCCTCGACCGTCGGCAAGGCCGTCGCGGCCGGACCAAAGTCATACGACTCGAAGCTGATGGGCGAGCCGAAGTTCATCGACATCGACGGCATCCGTACGCGCTACTTCGACGCCGGCAGCGGCGAGGCGATGGTGCTGGTGCACGGTGGCCAATGGCCGGCCACGAGCTCCGCCGACGGCTGGAGCGCGGTCTTCGATCATCTCGCCGCGCACTATCACGTCTACGCCTTCGACAAGCTCGGCATGGGCTACACCGACAATCCCAAGTCCGACGCCGATTACTCTATGGACGCCATCGTCCGCCATACCTACGGCTTCATCCGTACGCTCGGTCTCACCAGGCTGATCATGGTCGGCCACTCGCGCGGTGCACTGCCGGCGGCGCGCGTCGCGGTCGATCATCCGGAATTGGTCTCGCATTTCGTCATCTTCGACACTAATGCTCTCGCCTCCGACGATATCAAGATCTCGGACCGGTCCGATCCGCCGCCGGTGACGAAAATTCCGACCCGCGAAGAACTGCGCAAGGCGGCGCTGGCATCCAACCTGTCGGTCCGCAAGGATTTCATCACCGACGCCTATATCGAGGCGCAATTCCGCATCGCTTCGCTGCCGAAATTACAAGAGGCCGACAAGAAATTCCGCGAGCTGAAGGAGAAGTGGATCCGCGAGAATCCCGCCAAGATGAAGGAAAATCCCATGCTCGGAAACAACATGGGAGCCGTCGTCTGGTGGATGATCGACAACAAGCACGAGACGCTCGATCTGATCAGGGCCGGCAAGCTCAAGGCGCCGACCGTCATCATCTGGGGCTGGAACGACACGTTCGCGCCCTACACGCTCGGCCTCGACACCATGAAGACAATCAGCAAGGTGGTCGAGCGCACCGAGCTGCACATGATCAATCGCGCTTCACATTACGTGTTCGCCGAGCACCCGGAGGAAGTGACGCGGCTGATCGTCAATTTCGTGAATGGGTGATGCGCGGAATGATCAGCAGCTCGGTCGTCCCCGCGAAAGCGGGGATCCGTGCGCCGTTGCCTCGAATCAAAAGCACCGCTGGTGCAAAAACCCATCGTCGCCGGGTATGGGGCCGCTTTTCGCGGGGACGACAACAACCAGCGTCTTGCCCCTATCCGAAATTCACCCGCGCCAGCACAGCGTCTAGGCGCTTTTCAAGTTCCGGTGTCGCCGGCACCATCGGCAGCCTGTGCTCGTTCGACGCGATCAGGCCGAGCTTCTTGGCCATGTATTTCATCGGGATCGGATTAGTGTCGAAGAACACCGCCTTGTTGATCTCGTGCAGCCGGTGGTGCAGCGCCCGTCCTTCCTTGAGATCGCCGCGCCACACCGCTTCGCACATGTCGGCAAGCACGCGCGGGCGCAGGTTGCCGACCGCGTTCATGAGCCCGCAGGCGCCGACCGCCATCATCGGGAATGAAAGCTCTTCGAGCCCGACGAAGATCTTGAAGTCCGTGCCGACCGCCGCGAAGCAATCGCTGACGAAATCGAGATCGGTCGCGGCATGTTTCATTCCGACGAAAGTCGGCGACTTTTCCTTGAGCTCCTTGACCGTGTCGACGGTCACCGACACCGCCGCGCGGCCGGGGATGTGATAGATCATCCACGGCGTCGGCACGTCTTTCACCACTTCGAGGTAATAAGCGACGATCCCACGCTGCGGCGGCCGTGAATAATACGGCGTGACGACGAGCAGCGCGTCGACGCCGGCCTCCACCGCGTGCGCGGTCAGCACCTTGGTCTCGGCCAGCGACTGCGAACCGGTCGCGGCGACCACCGGTACACGCCCCTTCGCGATCTCCATCGCCAGCGTGACGAGGCGGTTGCGCTCCTCCGTCGTCAGCGATGCCGGCTCCGAGGTGGTGCCGTTAACCAGAATGCCGTGCGAGCCTTCCTTGATCTGGAACTCGATCATTCGCGCATAGGTGTCGTAATCCACCTCGCCGTTGCGGAACGGCGTGAACAGCGGCGGGATCGAGCCCTTGATACGGTCAAGCGGGAACGACATGCGGGAAACTCCGAAGCGAGGGATTGGCAAGGTGCGGTGATGGTCGGAAGCAGCGCGCCAATTCAATCACGTCCGGCGAGCACGCGCTCGATCTGCGCGTCAGTCGGCGCCACGTGGTAGAAGCGCTGGTAGAAGTCACGCGTGAGCGGGTGAATATCTTCCGGAAACTGGTCCGGATAGAGGATCTTGGCCAGCCACCATAGCCCGATCAATCGGTTCACCGACGGTGGGAAATCGACCCAGCCGAACGGCGATTTGGGCGCGAGGTGCACGCGCCCGGTGCGCACCGCGCTCACCGTCGCCCAGGCCGGATCGCTGCCGACCGACGCCGCGAACTCCTGGTCGATCGCGACGATGACGTCAGGGTTCCAGACCAGGACCTGCTCGATCGAGACATTGGCGAGACCGCCGCGCGTTCCGCCGGCGACGTTCTGCGCCAGCAACTCGATTGTCTCCACGTTGATCGAGCCGCCGAGACCAGTCTCGAGCCCGCGCGGCCCGCGCGCGAGATAGGCCCGTGGCCGCCTGCCGCGCGGGATTGCGCCGATGCGCCCGTTGATGGTCTTGAGCAGGTCCTCGGTATAGCGCCCCAGCGCCTCCCCTGCCTCGCGCCGGCCGACGAGTTCACCCAGCGTGCGGTAGGCGCCGGCGATGCCTTCGAAGCGGCCGTCGAGCAGCGCGTAGGGAATGCCGGTCTGCTCCTGCACGCGGTCGGCGAGCGAGACGTAGGTTGCGCTGATATAGCCGACATCGAGGATTAGATCGGGCTTGAGCTTGAGCACCACTTCCAGGTTGGCGGTGTTGCCGCGGCCGGTAATGCGGCCGACCTCGGCACGCCCCCCGACGTCCGGCAGCAGGAACTCACGCTCCTCCGGCCGGTTCGCGCGCGGCCAGCCGAGCAGCAGGTCTGGCGCGAGCGTATAAAGCTGGATCGCCGCTGGCGGTCCGGCCGGAAATACCCGCGCGACGCGCGACGGAACCGGCACCGCCCGCCCCGCCCCGTCGGTCACGGTCGCCGCCCGAACCGGCGCAGGCGCGAACAGCGTGGCGGAGAAGCCGGTCAGGAACGCGCGGCGGCCAAGCGGCATCGTCGAACCTCTTCGATCCTTCGTCCGGGGTCAGAGCGGCGCGCGCCCTCCCCTCCAGGCCAGATAATCACTGCCAGATCGACTGTGGCAAGGCGGGGTTCGGAAGGAGGCGAGGCATGGGGGAGCGCGACGGGACAGGAAGGAGAGAAGGCCAGGAAGAAGTGGAATGGCCGGGACGGGTGACCGACCAGCGGCGTGGCGTGGAAGGAGGGGAGCAAGACCCCGAACGCCACAGCCCGGGTTGTCACCGATGGCTGGGTGATATATTGCGCCGTCTTCGCCCTATCGGAGGGGTGGCCGAGTGGCTTAAGGCGCACGCTTGGAAAGCGTGTATACGGGAAACCGTATCGCGGGTTCGAATCCCGCCCCCTCCGCCACGAATTAAGTATCTGTTATTGCTATCGTTTCAGACTTTGAGTGGGCCCGAATTCTTGCGTGAATTCCGGCACTTTGCGACTGCGTTTTTGCGCGGCCTTCATACAGAAACGGATTTCGTACGGCATGTGCGGTGATGATGGAGCGCGCGTCTCGATTGCCGACGCAGTGGTACGACGATCTGATAGGCAAACCAATTCTCGACGAGAGCGTGCGACGAGAGACCTCGACGGAGGTGTCGACTTCTCGGCATCCACGACGATCGAGATGATGATGGAAGTCCGGGGGGTCTCGCCGTTGCTCGTGCGATGAGACGAGCGGCAAACGTGTCGTGCATAGACGGCACCGCACATCGGCTCAGACGAATGCTGCACTGAGGGTGGGCTGACGATATCGAGAGCCATTAGGGTCAAGGCGGGACAGCGGGTTCCATCAGAAGGACGACGCTGCTGGGGACTGGCGGTATCCTGGAAGGAGTCCGGCTTCGTCCATGAGGA
>CAVPDS010000020.1:0-87768 GCA_963702695.1 uncultured Alphaproteobacteria bacterium
TACGACGAGACCGGGTTGAGGCGATTGCTAAACTTCGCGCCGCCCGCGAAGCCGGTGATGTCGATGAGGGGCCGCTGTCGATGGGCCAGGACGCCGGCCTAATTCACGATATCCCCTCCGCCGGCGAGCTGGTGACCCGAATTGCCCAGCAGGCCAATGAGATTCTAACTCAGACGCTTCCGGGCTTCGTTACGAACTAACCCAGCGGGGGCTCGATGCACTCCTCTCGCGGGCTGGTTTAATATGTTGGAGCGTTGTTTCACTCCCTCAGGCGAGCGAGATGTTAAACTGCGTTGGAGCGAATTCTCTTGTATCATCAATAAGAGAGTTGGATCCCAGTCTCTCTCCCTCGGCAAGTTGAGAGCTTACAATTAGTCGCGGCAGGGACGGCGATTGCTTCCGCCGGCCCCCGGCGGAACTCGGAGCCCCGCATTTCTTCCGGCGGGCTCGCGACAACATCGCAGGCCTCCGATACCTGCCGACCAACCGCGCACAAAGGGTGGCCGCAAACTTGCTTCGTCGTGCACGGGGAGAGGACATTTCGACAGGAGTATCCCAACATGGGACACCATATAAGTGATTATCGAGGGCTCGGCGGCGAAGCCGTACGCGTGCTTCCTGACGGGCGCCGTCTGGTGCAGGGCGCCGATCTGTCAGTGAGAGTGATCGACCACGACGGAGGCGAGATGATACCTTCGGCCTCGGAGATTGCTGCACTTTTTGTCGTGGCCGAAATGACGCCACCGAGGAGGCGGGCCAACGGTAAGCGACTATTCAGACCGCAGTGCGAAGAGGATTGGAAGCTCGCTGTCTGAATCATGGACACCTCACCATATCCATGAGCGGGCCCAGACTGCGGGAAGACGCCCATTCTTGCTTCCATTAACTACAACCGGCTTCCGAGCGACCACCTCGAGCGAGAAATAACACGTTACGGAACGATACGTCGGAGCATTGTCTAGACCTGCTCAAAGACCGACTGCGCTGCCCGAGTGGCGGCAAACGCAATGTCCGAGTTAAGCCAGCCAGCACGGAAGCGTAGCGCGATGGGTAGTGATGCGAGGAGCGGCGACGAGGGCCGCAAATCATCCCATGCGTACCGCTCCCGCGGCAACGGTCCGCGGCTTGCCTCAAAGTAGCCTGTCTAGGCGACCCACACGCCGCTCCGACTGCCGTTTGTTGAATTTCTTGACTCTTACCAAATGCCCGATCGGCATCGACCACAAAATACGGATGCAGGCGTCCTCACTCAACTGACGAAAAAAATGGGCTCGGGGCTAATTCCGTGACTAGAAAGTTCTGAGACGGGACATTAGGGCGCGCGAGGGATGCCGGCTCGACGCAGTTTGGCAGGTACGCTGGTCAGCGGGGAACAGCGTCCACCACGGCCGGCTCGGCACGCAATTCGACCTTCGCCGCTCGGTGCAGGTTGGGCTCGACGGTCGCGATGTCGGCGCCGAAGCGCGCGCGGTAGACCTGCAGGTTCTCCATCACACGCTGAACGTAGTTGCGAGTTTCGGCCAATGGGATGCGCTCGACCCAATCGACCGCGTCGACCTTGGGATCACGCGGATCGCCATGCTGAGTCACCCATTGTTTGACCCGACCGCGCCCGGCATTGTAGCCGGCGAACGTCATGATGTAAGAGCCACGGTACTCTTTGAGCAACGCGGCGACCTCAGCGGATCCCATCTGGGTATTGTAAATGGGGTCGGCCAGGAGCCGGTCCCAACTATAGACGACCCCGAACCGCTTGGCGGTGTCGCGACCAGCTTCCGGAGTGACCTGCATCAGTCCGACGGCTTTGGCTGGCGATCTGTCGCGCTGGTCGAACGCACTCTCGGTGCGCACGATTGAATAGACAATGCACCTATCGAGCTGTGCGATCGGGTTGTAAGATGGTACGCCAATATCAGGAAAAGCGTATTGGTCGGTTGGTAAGCCTCTCGCGAGCGCAGATTTACCGATGAGCAGCATCGCTTGGGCATCATTGTTGCGCGCAGTAAGCTCGCCAAGCGCCGCGAGAGCGCCAACGTCGCTGCTGGCTTGGGCGAGGTCGCTCACGAACGACACGACGAGATCGCGTTCGCCGATCGAATAAAGGATCTGCGCCCCCTGCAGCAGTTCGCGCGCGGTCTCGCGCAAGGGTTCCGACGGCGAGTGGCGCAATGCGATCTCGTCGCCCAGGCCGAGCCGGGCGCGTGCTAGCTGCCCGTAATAGGCGGTGGGATAGCGGGCGGCAGCTTCGTATTGTGCGCGCATCTCCTCGGACTGCCCAGCCGCCTCGGCGGCGCGGCCACGCCAATAGGCGGCGCGCGCGAGGACGATCGGATCTGCAGAGCCTGCGTCGACATGACCGAAATGCTCAAGCGCCGTGGTCGGATCGGCAAGGAAGCGCAGTGCGATCCAACCCGCCATGAAATGAAATTCGGCACGGTAATAGGGATTGGCCGGGAGTGCGGCCTCGCGCACGACCCGATAGGCCGTCTCTGCATCACCAAGATCGATGAGCCTGCGTGCCAGCACACGTCGCTCGCGCCACCATTCATCGGTGTCCTGCAGATCCTGGCGCGAGGCCGCGAGCACTAGCTTGGCCGCCGCCGCGGTGTCGTCGTGCCGCAGGAGCCAGTGCAGACGGCATAGCGCGTAGCCTCCATTTTGCCGTGCTTCGCTGCGCACCGCATCGAGCAGCGCTCCGCCCTTGGTAGAGTTTGCCTCCGCGGCAGCGCAAGCGTTGACGATCGCAACTTCGTCGTTGCCGAGGTGCTTGGCAGCACGCATCGCCGCGCCGAAGTCCTTCGCACCGACACGCCGGACCATGCGTGCAAGGTGGTCGGCCGGGGTCAGCTTATCGCCGAACTCTTTGAGCGTCGCAGTTTCTAGCTCAGCCGATAGTTCCGCCGCGTGCCATACTGCGCGAACTTCGCGCTCGACGCTGGCGCCGTCGCCCTCCTCCATGAGCACGCGCGCGAGCGCGAGCCGGCCCACCGCGCTCGTTGGTTGTTCCTTGCCAAAAAAGCGGCGCACAGTGCCGGCGTCGCGCCGCTCCTGCCACAACTTCGCCTCAGCTCGCCGACGTAGCAGCGGAATGCTTGGCCAATAGGGATTGGCCTGAATGAAGGCGTCGTAGCGATCGAATCCCGCCGCGCTGTCAGAGCGGCGCAGCAGCGCCCATTCGACAAGCTTCTGCGCCACCGGATCAGCAATCGATGTCGCAAGTGCGGTCGCTTCACGCAGCTTGTGCTGGCGCCCCAACTCGATCGCCTGCTTGGCCATCGCGAGATCAGGCGACAGCGCCGCTGCCAGCGGTCGGTCAACCGGCAGGGGCACGCGCGGTACCGTAGCATCGGGCCTGTGAGCCCGCTCGTTCTGCCGCGCGGCTGCACTCCGATTCGAATGCGGTGCTGATTTGCTATGAACGGTCTTGCTTCGGTCCGCCGACAGGTCCTTGTGACGCGGTGCGGGCATCGCTTCACCAGTTCCGAGTGCGGCGGTGGCAGAAGCCAGAAGCCAGACCATTGCTGCACGCCGGCAAGTTCGCGGGCGCTGCCGACTGGTGAGATGCCCACCGTGGCCTAAGGCAGATCCGGAGATTTGGTCTGTGCTTTCCCCCGAGGAACGAATGACTCCGTCCTCCTCCCCCTTCGAAAATGCCACGCTACGACGGCGAGCGCCTCCCACCAGAGCTTCGCTGGGTAGCGCCCTGATCAGCCCACATTTTGGCTAAGTTGTGGCGCTTGCGTAGCCAGTGTCTCCTCGTCCCTCCTGATAGTGAACACCAACTGTCAAATTATGGGTCCAATTTGACAGTCTCGCCAGAAACGCCTGCGAAATCAAAGCGTGAATTGCCGGATGGTGGGCCGAGAAGCGCTTGAACCTCCAACCAACCGCTCGCGCCGACGGAATTGAGCGGGGACTGATGCTGTGGTCCTGGGACCAATATCTTTACTGGGGATGGCGTGCGACGAACCTTCGAGCCGCCAGCACAAACTAGCGATCGACATCCGATGCGCAGGGCCGTTTGAGCCTAGCAACAGACATAATGATCGCCTTCCGCTAACATCCGTAATCGGTGTAGCTTGATCTGAGAACCACCACCGGGACCCGCCGAGGGGTTCCGCGATTCCAAGGGCGGCGTCTGTCAAAGAAAGGGTCGTTGCATGCTTACACGAAGATTATTTTGTGGCTGTCTGGCCTCTGTCGCCTCGTTCGCGGCGACAGCGGCTCACGCGCAGTCCGAGTGCGCGGTCTTCACGCCCGAGCGGCAGAAGAACACGACGCCCGATCAGGCTGTAGCCCTGCTCAAGCAAGGCAACGAGCGCATACTTGCAGGTAAATCAATCAATTGCGACCTCGTCACCCAGGCGAAGGACACAGCGGCCGGGCAGGCGCCGTTTGCGGTGATCCTCGGCTGCATCGACTCGCGCGTATCGCCAGAACTGGTCTTCGATCAGGGCGTCGGCGATATTTTCTGCGCGCGTGTTGCAGGAAATTTCGTCAATACCGACATCCTCGGCAGTTTGGAATTCGCGACGCGGGTCGAAGGCGCCAAGGCGATTGTTGTTCTTGGCCATAACAACTGCGGCGCGATCAAGGGCGCGATCGACAAGGTAAAGCTCGGCAACCTCACGGCGATGTTGCAGAATATCGAGCCGGCGATCAAATCGCTGGGCAAACTTCAGGGCGAGCGGAACTCCCACAATTACGAGCTCGTCCAGCAAGTCGCCATCGCTAACGCCAAACTGGCCGCACAAAACATCCCGAAGCGTAGCAAGGTCATGTCCGATCTCATCAAGGCGGGACAATTGAAAGTGTTTTCCGCGATGCATGATTTGGAGACCGGCAAGGTGACTTGGCTGAGCTAATCGATTCATTTAGGGCGCGACCTTTGCGCGAGAGCACGTCGCGGTCGGGACCTTGATGAGCTACGGAACAAGCCTAACGGATGCTTACGCCACCCATGCCGCGTGCTTATGGCACCGGCAGTGAGCCCGGATAACGCCAGAGCAACCGAGCATCAGACGCAGCCACTTCTGAGAGGGTTTGAAACACGTTAAGTCTGGCGACGGCCGATCCTTGTGGGTCGCCATCAGTCGACCTGTTCATTGTCGATTTTGATCTACGCGTTGTTCTCTGCGCAAATATGCTCGTCCAGCGTCTGCCGCGCGCGCGTCGTCAAAGGCTGCGGTAATTTGATCATGATTGCAGTTGGGAGTTCATCCTTGCGTCATCCGATCACGAACTGCAGCCCGACGACGCTCTCCAGCGTCGCGCTCGCCGCGTGCAGCGAAACCGCCCAGGTCCTATCGCCGATCACGCCGTCCGAGGGCACGCCGCCCCAAGCCTGGAACGCCTTCACGGAGGCCTTGGTGCTGGGACCGAAGCTGCCGTCGACGGCACCTGGGACCGTATCCCATTGTCCGGATGCACCGTTCGTGAGTATCTGCTGGAGGCTGCGCACGACGTTCCCGCTCGCCCCTTCCTGTAAGGTGGGCATGGGGCCGCCGTCGGGAAGCGCCGCCCAGGTCAGCGGACCGACGACGCCGTCGGCCACAAGGCCTGCACCTCCCTGGAATTCCTTGACCGCGGTCTCTGTCTTCGCGCCGAATGCGCCGTCGACGGCGAGACCAAGATTAGGGGTACGCCGAAGCGCGCGCTGAAGCCTGCGGACGGCATCTCCGGTCGCGCCGGGAGCGATTGTCGGTTGACCAGGATTAGGCATGCTCGTCTCCTGTGCTCGAACATTTTAGTTGGGACAGACGAAATTCTATCACGTGATTGTGCACGAGACATCGCAGTATCGAGAAGAGCCTAACCTAGAGGCTAGCACGGCATGACGCGGCTATTTGATAAGACGCGGGCCCCACTGGACGCGTGTGCTTTTGTTCAAGGAACTCGCTCGTTCGGACGCTGACGTGCGCTGGGACGTCGGCGCATTCTCGTCTGGCTTCCTTTCTCCCTCTGGGTGGCGATCTGAGAATGCGTCGCAGGGCCGCCGTTCCGCACCGGTTTCTGGCCCGCCAGTCACCCGCAGCGGGCACCAGTCGATTCTGCAGTATCGGACCGCCCCGATGGGGCCGCGGACCCTCTGCGACCCCCAGAGGGCAGGCGGCGGGCGGTCCGAGGACGCGATCGGCGGGATGGACGGGGCTCGCCGCCATCTGCGGCCGGAAGCCGAGTCGCGCCCCAGACTCGGCGATGGATGGAGTCCCTACCTCCTGTCACTGACGTACGCGAGGCTCGCCGGTAAGCCTGGCGCCGTGCTGGCGCGGATGATGATGGACGAGGCCGAGCACGTCTGCGCGACCCTCGTGACGCGAGTAGTCAGTCGCCTCGCGAATGCAATTCATGCGATCAGCCTGCAGATTGCCACTTCGGTACCGGGGCCGCACTCGGACACCCATTAAGTGGAGGACACTGGAAAGGCTGCGCGTTTGTGTGAGTTGTCGCCGCACGTGTCGAGCCGCACCAGGGCGCGGCAGATTCCGTCAGAAACGAAGATTATCTGAAAAGTCTGTCCACGAAATCGCTCGAACCCGAGTTCGTTCGGGTCGGTCGCCGGCGCCGGGACATCGAATCCCTGATCGATTGCCGCCTGCAGCGCTTTTCGCGCGATTGCTTCCGCCATGCCTTCGCCGGAAAACCGCAGAAGGGAAAAGTCGTTGAGGCTGTCCAGGGTGTCACTCGAGGAAAGAGCCGCGGATATCTGATCGCGAACAACGTCTTCGACCGCCCGGGGCAGGAGGAAGACCAGGGCGACAAACAGAAGCGCCGCCGCGATGCTGCCGAGGACGAGGCCCGCGGGTCCGAGCGAAGCGGCGAGCGCGGCGAGGGCGAAGAGATCGGCGATATAGCCGGCGAGGCTGAGGAGCCCGAAGATCGTCAGCCCGCTTACGATCGATGCGAGCGCGGCCGTGAGGAGGTTGGTCGCCAGCGAGATGTGAACCTCCGGGTTCGTTTGAACGTCCCGTTTCGACGTCGACGCGTTCCCAATAGGCTTTCCGCCGATGGCTGCATGGCTGAGAGGATCGCTTCGCTGGATCAAATCGGAGCGGACATCTCCGGTTAGCTGTTGTGTGAGGATGTTCGCGGCGCGCTGGTCCCGCATCAGCATTCCGGCCGTGAACGGCCGGCCGTAGGCAAACGAAATGCGGAGGTCTTTAATGTCAAAGACGCTGGAAAGCGGTCCGTGGATGTGGCCGACCGTTCCGCCCCCGTCGATGGGGGGCAGGCTGATGGACAGCGTTTCGCGATAGTCCACCTGGCCTTGCTCGGCGCCTCCGCCGCGAAACCGGAAACCCGTGGCACGCTCGGAAGCGTGGCTGATCGCGACGGTCCGTTCGCGCCCCGCCGGGGTTTTGTAGTCGATCTGGTATTGAAGCAGTGCAAGACGCAACTGCTCGACGTCGAGCTTGTCGTAGAGCGCCTTCGGGATGTCCCAAATTCGATCTCGGATCGAGACGCCGATGTTGATCCTCGTGGTGAGGTCGGGATGGGGAGCCGACGCGTTCGCCGGAGGATTGATGAAGATCGATAGCAAGTAAGGGCCGCGGAGCGGCACCCGCACGGTCGCGGGGTTGCCGGCTGCCGCACCCTCCGTCCCGGCAGTGGGCGGTAGAGGTACTCCTCCCGGTGCGGGGGGCTGGACCGGCGCGAGGAGCCACGCCATCGGAGCCGCGACACCATCGACGAGACCCGCGAGGGTGAAAGGAACTCCGTTCACCGGGAATCCGGGAGTCAGTGTGACAATCACATTGCGACCATCCGCCGTGGTGAGCGCGATGTCCCGCGAAGGCTTGCTGAGGCGAAGGCTCGCCGCGTCCATGTCGTCGAGGTCGCGGTCCGTTAGCCCGGCGAGTTGGTCGGGCTGCGTCCCGTCCGGCCGTTGTACCAGCGCCGCTGCGGTATCGAGGGAATCGATCGGCACCTCAACGGTCGAGCCGAGAGAGGGCGTGCTCGCGTTGGGAACGCCGACGAAATATTGAGGTAAGCCGCTTGCCGAGAAATCGGTGGCGGCAATCTCGACCCATTCTTCGCAGGGGAGATGCGGGCCGGTCACTTGCTCGGGACGAAGGATTTTGTCGCTTTCGATGGGAGGCGGATCCGCGAGAGCCGGAATGTCGGGTGCGAAGATGACGCGCAGGCCGCCGTCACCGAGGTCGGTGTACGCAAAGAACCCGACCGGCTCCTGGGCGAGGTCGGCGACCAGATGCCCCCCGATGGTATTGTCTATCGCGGAAGCCCGAATCAGTACGTCTCTCGATGCCGACAGCGCCCGCCCCGCCACCGGCTCAAACTGAACGTTTTCGGGTGTGGCGTCCGGGACCAGGTCCGACGGCTCGCCGATCTGGCCGTGCCCGATGTCCCAGACTTCGAAGCCGGCGGTCGTGGCGGTGATCTCCTGGTTCGCCACCGTCGCCGTCAATCTCGTCCGGTAGAGGCCGAACCGGGTCTTGTGGTGCAGGATATCGAGGGTCAGATCCTTCCTTCCCACGGTCAGACCGAGCAGCCAGATCGGCGCCGTGGCGAATGGCATCACATGGCGAAGAAGGCCTTCCCCGCGAAGCTCGAAGAGATGAAAGGATTCGCTGAACTCCGCGAGCGAGCGGGGGATGGTGTTCACGTCGATGGAAAGAATCACGCCGCGGGAATCGACGCCGCCCTGCCGGAGCCACGCGACCTTGTCGATATAGGATTGTGACCAGATCGGGTGTGGCCGCCGCGGAGGGAGAGGAATGATCGGCGTGTCCAACTGAACCGTGGTACGGCGAAAGCGATCGAACGTGATGAGCAGCGGCTGTGTGTGCTGAATTTGCGGATGCTCGCCGCCCGGAATTTGCTCCGAGGTCACGCCGAGCGAGTCGAGATCGACTTGGCAGAGATTGAGAGGTTCATAGAACGCGTCGGACTGCGGGTCGCTCGTAAGAGTCAGTCCTCCGCCGATCGTCAGGATGAGCGGGAAACGCGTGGCTTCCGGCGTGACTCTGTGGACGATGTGGAGGCGCCGGCCGTCGATGCGGGCATCGAGATCGAACCCACCGTCTTGGAGAACGGTGTCCTTTACGGTGAGCGAACCAGAGACACCATCAAAACGGATCTGCAGCAGGAGAAGCTGCCAACGATCAGGCTGGAAAGGGAATTGGCTGCCGCCGCCGAGAGTTCTGACAAAGAATGATCAAAGTCCCGGTCTCCGGTTCGAGACCGCACCAAAGGCTGCGCCCGAGCGAGTGGCCCGGCGTGCCGAGCAGGGGGACAGGCTGTGAATCGAACAGTCGCAAGTCGCGGCTGGCGCCGGTGGGATCCACGACGCGATAGCGGTCGATCGTCAAGTGTGAATTCGGATCGGTCAGATCAGCGTCGGCGCGCTTGTAGACGACGAAGAGCGTATCGCGCGAGGCGGCCATTCCCACACGGTCGGACCAGTTCCAGCCTGTAGGGGCGTCAGTCGTTGCGCCTGGCGTCGAGAGCTTGGCGTGGGGCCGCTCGATGGAATCCCAGCGTGTCTGGTGGTTGTTCCAATAGAGGACGGTGATGCGATCGACTTCGCTGGTCGCGACCACGGGAATCTCTCCCCACGGTGCCGCAAATCGCGCGAGGGAGATGCCGAGCACGCTCTGGGGTCGTGCGCCAACCGCCGGGATTTGCGTCGGCGCGACGTGCTTGAATGGGCGCATGCGCAATCATGGACCGGAAGGAGATCGCTGGGAAGAGGGCACTCGACGCCCCTTCGGAGTCGCGCTTGGCCGTCTGGACGGTCCGCCGCACCACCGATAAACTTTCGGATGATCGGCTCCGCTCGCAAGAAGCGGTGTCCCTTTCGCACCGCGATGTTGCGCTCCAGCAGGAAGGCGCGGATTTGATTGATGATGCCGGTGCGCTGGCTGACCAGCCGTGTGATTAGCTTTGGTTTGTATTGAAGCTCCTTGCTGTTTTTTTTACTAGGCTCAAGAATTGTCTGACCACCGCCGAAGGGTCGCCGCGACGCGATGCGAGGATCAGGGGAGCCTTTAGTTGATTGGAGCCCTTGAGGCGACGATATGAGACTCCATTCATGTGCATGCGCTGCATGGACGCGGGCACGACGGAGATGCCGAGGCCAACTGCGACGAGGTTAAGCGTCGATGCAAGACGAGTGGCTTCCTGGCCGAGTTGAGGGTTGAAACCCGCCGCGTGGCATGCAGCGACTACAGAGGCATACAGCCCCAGCCCATACTGACTCCCTTGAATAATGAAGGTCTCGCCGGCAAGGGCCTTCAACGATAATGCCGCGTCACTCCCGCCGTTGTTCTGTGCTAGCACGTGCTCGCTAGGCAACGCGACGACCAATTATCTCATCCAGCAATGAGTTGACCATAAGTCGCTTGCCGGGTCGGTTGGCGGCGTCAACCGTATGACGATCAAGCCGGTCGTCGGAAACCGATCTGATCTTCGCAAGTGATTCGAGGACCGGATCGTTGATTACTGGCAGCTCATCGAAATTCGGTCTCCGATAGAACTCGGACACATTCAATTGCGCCTGGAGCTACCCATCATTCCTTGTCGCCACCAATTCGCGAATTCACTTCGGATATCGTCGCGCCAGGCCGATTGAACCCGTAGAACGGAATTGTGATGTCTTTGTAGAACTGGGAACGATGGTTTGCGGTGCCGTCACGGATGCCATCGACGACTTCCGGTTCGGTTGCCGATTTTGGCGAGCTGTCATCGACGAAGATGAAAAGGATGAAGTCGCGACTAGCCGACTTGGGTAGGGACAACGCTTCCCGGTTCGGTCGCCGATTTTGGCGAGCTGATCATCGACGAAGTTGACAAGTGGGCGAAGGTTGTGAAATTCGCTAATGCGAAGGTAGACTGACGAGAACGGAACACCGATGTGGCCTGGAGCCGGCCTGCGCCAACGGATAGAGGACTACGCGCTTGTCGGGGCTGAGAAGCTGGCGCGCTGTTCCATCGCGACGGCTCCATCGACTGGCTGTGCCGGCCTCGCTTCGACAGCGGCTCACAGTTTGATGGTGGCAAACCTCAACAGTTGTGCGGCAGATTCCCAAACTCAATGTCAGGTATTGAAAGAGTGGTGTAAGTGATCGGCGTCTTTACTTCAGTCGCTCGTGATCCAATGCAGACAATCGTCGATTTCCAGGTTAGGCGCTTGTTCTTTCCGGCATCGGGATCGGCGACAGACTAATCGGCTGATAGTGGGCCAGCGTTTGCAAGCCCTCCATGTCGGTCAATTCGACAAGGCGTGAGCGGCTGGTGATCAATCGTTCCGCGCGCAACCGCTGCATCACGCGATTGAGATGTGGTACGCTCAGCCCCAGCACGTCGGCCATGACTTCCTGCGAGAACAGCAGATCGAAGCTGGTCTTTTCTGCGCGCCCGACCGCCAGCAAGCGAGCATGAATCTCCAAAAGAAAATGCGCCAGCCGCTCGGGCGGCGTGCGCCGGCCAAGGTCCACGATGTGTTCGGCATAGATTGCCGCCTCATGCGCGGCAAGCCAGCTCAGGGCCAAGCCGAACTGAGGCTGCTCGTAACAAAGCCCTACAAAAGAATCGAGCGGGCAGACGTTGTAGGTGAGATCACTCACCGCCACGACCGAGTAAATGGAACGATCGAAAAAGCTGACCGGAAAGCCGATTACGTCGCCCGGCAAGATCACATTGATGATTTGCCGCTTGCCATTGCGAAGGAGCTGGTAGCGGATCGCGTGGCCGTCCTTGACGAAGCAAAGATTGCGATACTCGTCGCCGGCGACAACCAGGTCCTTTCGTTTCTTGATCGACCGCTCGCCTCCGACGATGAGTTCAAGGCTCCTGAGATCGGCCGCACTGAGCTTCACGAGATGCGAGAGCCTCGCGACGAACGGGTGTCCGGCGAGCGATACATTGTTTCCAATCTGAGCTGGAACATTCATGGCGATGCTCTCGCTGCCATCTTACTTCCTTTTATTGATCCAGATCAATAAGCAGGATGAAGAACAGCAAGATCGCGTTTCGTGTGACGCCGTGACGCAGCGTTGACGTCATCCCGCAAAAGCAAATGAATATGGTGTTGCACTAATGCGCTTCGCTACATCATCGACGAAAGTGGTATTGACGGTGTAGCCCTTGCGGATGGCTATGAAAATTCTGCGTGGCGTGTAGATGCGCGGCGGCAAGACAGTGGGTCGCGGAGAGCACATCGAGCGAAAACAAAGAGCAAGTCGTCGTCGACTGGAAACACACCATCAAGAAGGAATTGGAAATGTCACCAACAGACCAGAAGCCCGGCTGGGTGTCTCGCCGCACCGTGCTGCAGGCCGGTGCGGGCTTGGCCGGCGGCGCCCTGCTGCCGGCGTTCGGCGGGTCCGCCTTCGGGCAGCAGAAGGCACCGCTCGGAACCTGGCCGGACGGCTCCAAGGGCGACACGATCAATGTGGCCGCCGCCGTGCCGCGCACCGGAACTTACGCCGTGCAGGGCGAAGATGAGCTCAAGGGCTGGCAGCTCGCCGTCGAACACATCAACAACGGCGATCCGCTGCTCCGAAAGATCGCGCCAAAAGTTACGAAGGGCCTGCTCGGCAAGAAGGTCAACCTGCTCGCTGCCGACTCGGCCGCCAAGCCGAACCAGGCGGTTCAGGAGATCCAGACCTTCATCAATCAGAACAAGATCGTGCTGATGACCGGCTCGACCTCGAGCGCGGTCGCTGTCGCGCTCAACAAGTTCGCGCAGCGGGAAAAGGTGCTCTACCTCGCCGGCATTTCCGGCAGCAACGACACCACCGGCAAGGATTGCGTGCGCTATGGCTTCCGCCAGAATTTCTACGGTGAGACGGCTGCGAACGCG
This sequence comes from uncultured Alphaproteobacteria bacterium, assembly GCA_963702695.1. Lineage (GTDB taxonomy): Bacteria > Pseudomonadota > Alphaproteobacteria > Rhizobiales > Xanthobacteraceae > VAZQ01. The sequence continues at coordinate 12,824 of CAVPDS010000020.1, forward strand.
ATCGGCCCGGTGCTGGTCAAGCAGTTCGGCAAGAACAAGAAGGCGGCGTTCATGACGCCGGACTACACTTACGGCCACACGGTCACCAAGTCGGTGAATGAATACCTGGCCAAGAACGCCGGCTGGACCATGGTGACCAACCAGATCTCGCCGCTGGGCACACAAGACTTCAGCCAATACCTCACCAACATCGCCAACTCCGGTGCCGAGTTCCTGATCAACGTGAACTGGGGTCGCGACGCGGTGCTGTCGATCCAGCAGGCCAAGCAGTTCGGCATCCTGCCGAAGATGACGCTCGTCGTGCCCTACCAGATCCCGTTCCTTGCCAAGGAAACGGGGCCGGAGCTCACCGCGGGCGTCTATGCCGCCACCGGCTTCTGGTGGACGCTGGAAGACAAGTACCCGCTCGCCAAGATGTTCGTCGACTCGTTCAGCAAGAAGTTTGGCTACAAGCCGGAGTGGGGCGCCAATAACTCCTATATGTCGTTTGCCATCTGGGCGCGGATGGTGTCGGAGGCGGGCTCTTTCTATCCGCCGGACGTCATCAAGCAGTACGAGAAGGGCGAGAAGTTCGACTCGACTGTGGGCGAGGTCTATTTCCGCAAGGAAGACCACCAGCTCGTCCGTCCGGTGATCATCGTCAAGGGCAAGGCGCCCAAAGACATGAAGAACAAGGAGGACTATTGGGAGGTCCTCGAGGTCATGCCGGGCGCACCGCTGATGCAGAAGCCGGACGCATTCGGTTGCAACCTCGGCGACTACACCTGAGCTTCACCTGAATGCTGCGCCGCGGGCGGAACAATACGTCTGCGGCGCAGTATCGTGCGCTCCTCGTGCATTGCCTGATCCATGATCAACTGGGCCAATTTCATATCGCAATGCTTCAACGGGCTGGTGCTCGGCGCGCTGCTCGCGCTGATCGCGTCGGGTCTGACCATTATCTACGGCATGCTCGGGGTCCTTAACCTCGCGCACGGCGCCATGTTCATGCTCGGCGGCTATGCCGGCTGGGTGGCTTATACCTACACGGGCTCTTTCATCGCTGCCGTCATCGCCGGGTCACTGTTCGTCATGATCGTCGGCGTGGTGATGGAGCGGACGATCATCCGCTATTTCTATAAACGTCCGCTAGAGGACCAACTGCTGGTCACGTTCGGACTCGGTATCGTTTTCGTCGAAGCCGTGCGGTTCTTTTTCGGCAGCCTGTCGAAATCCGTGCCGCCGCCGCCCGCCCTGGTCGGCATCACGTCGCTCGGTTTCATGTTCTACCCGACCTATCGCCTCGCGCTGCTTGGCATCGTCACGGTCGCGCTGCTGGTGCTCTACCTCGTGCTCTATCGCACGCGCATCGGCATGATCGTACGCGCCGGTATCGAGGACTCGGTGATGGTCGATTCGCTCGGCATCGACATCTACAAGGTTTTCATGCTGCTGTTCGGCATCGGGGCCATGGCGGCGGGCTTCGCCGGCATCGTCAACGCGCCGGTCGTCTCGATCGCGCCCGATGTCGGCGAGACGATTCTCGTGCAGACCTTCGTCGTGGTGGTCATCGGCGGCGTTGGATCGTTCCCCGGCGCGGTGCTTGGCGGCCTGATCGCCGGCGAGATCATCAGCATCACCTCGATGTTCAACCCCGGCTACTCGTACGTCATGCTGTTCGTCGCCATGACGCTGGTGCTCGTGCTGCGTCCGTATGGACTGCTCGGCACGGCCGGCCGCGAATGAGTAAGGCCGTCTGATGCTCCGGCAACGCCCCTTTCTAGTCGAGATTCTGACGGCCATAGGTCTGATCGCCGTGCCGTTCGTCCTGCCTCACCTCGGTTTCGCCCCGACGACGATCAACCGCATCCTGATCTGGGGCATGTTCGGCATCGGCTTCGACGTTCTGTTCGGCTTCACCGGTCTGCTCTCGTTTGGCCAGTCGGCCTTCTTCGGCACCGGCGGCATGGTCGCGGCGTATCTGCTTACGGTCCTGAACTTCCCTTACGTCATGATCTCGCTGGCCGTCGGTACGCTCGCGGCAGGCGGGATCGGCTATCTGGTCGGTCTGATCGCGCTCAAGCGCACCGGCATCTATTTCGCCATGATCACGGTGGCGATCGCGGAGGTCTTCTTCTTCGTCGAGTTCAATCCGCTGTCGGACTATACCGGCGGCGAGAATGGGCTGCCGGGCGTGCCGACGCCGAGCCTCCATCTCGGCTTTACGACGATCAACTTCAATACCGACTGGTCGCTCTATTCTTTCCTCGCGTTCTGGTTTTTCGTCGGTATCGTGATCGCGCTGCGCATCGTGCGCTCGCCGGTCGGCGCGATCCTGCGCGCTATTCGCGATAACCCGCTGCGCGCGGCCGCCGTCGGCCACAACGTCCACGGCTACAAGCTCGCCGCGTTCGTCATTGCGGCCGTCTATGCCGGCTTTGCCGGCGGGCTACTTGGCCTGATGCAGGGATTCATGCCGCCTGACGCTTTCATGTTCGATACGTCCGGGCAATTGGTGATGCAGACGGCGATCGGCGGCGCCGGGACGTTGTTCGGGCCACTGGTAGGCGCCGCCGTCTGGCTCTATCTGAGCGACTTTTTGCAGACCACACTGAATCTCGGCGCCGCCTGGAAGCTGGTGCTTGGTGTGATCTTCGTCCTGCTGGTGTGCTTTCTGCGCCGCGGATTGATTGGCGGCATCGAGGATCTTTACGGGTTCGTGACCGGCTCCAGGAAAAAAGCCAAGCCCGTTGAAGCTGCGCCAGCGGCCGGCATCACGGCGCAAGACGAGCAGGAGGCGGCTGCGGTCGAGGTCGCTCGGCAACCGGCGATAGCTGCCATGCCGGCGCATGGCCGCAACACCGACCGCAAGAGCGGGCTGATCTTGCAAGCCAAGGGCCTCACCAAGCGTTACGGTGGCCTCGTCGCCAATAGCGACATCGATTTTGTCGTCAACCACGGCGAGCGGCGCGGCATCATCGGCCCGAACGGGGCAGGCAAGACCACGTTTTTTAAGATGCTGACGTGCGAGATACCGCCCACCTCGGGCCAAATCCTGTTCGAGGGCCGCGACATCACCGGCATGACGGTGACCGAAGTCTGCCAACTCGGCCTCACCAAGAGCTACCAGATCAACCAGCTTTTCAACCGCCTGACCGTGCGCGAAAACCTAAAGATCGCTGCGCTGGCGGAACGGCGCGGCAATTTCAGGCTCGATCTGTTCAAATCGCAGAAGAGCGTCCCGCACCTCGACGAACAGGTAGAGCACACGCTCGCGCTGGTCGATCTGGCCGAGCGCGCCGAGACCCCGGTGTCGGATCTCGCCTACGGCGAAAAGCGCAGGCTTGAGGTCGGCCTGGCGCTTGCGATCTCGCCAAGCCTCTTGCTGCTCGATGAGCCGCTTGCCGGGATGAGCCCACGGGAGCGCGTCGAGACGGTGCGGATGCTCAAGACGATCGCCTACGGCCGCACCATGATCATCATTGATCACGACATGGATTCGCTGTTCGAGCTGGTCGAGCGCGTCACGGTTCTGCAGGAGGGCCGTGTGCTAGTTGAGGGCACGCCGGACGAAATCAAGGGCAACAGCAAAGTGCAGGAAGCCTATCTCGGCGGCGTGCACGGCGTGTTGGCGGCTGAATGAGTCTGCTTGAGGTCACGGGTCTCAATACCTACTACGGGGACAGCCACATCCTCTTTGACGTTGCGTTGCGCGTCGAGCGTAGCGAGGTGGTGGCGCTGCTTGGCCGTAATGGTGCGGGAAAGAGCACGACTTTGAAAAGTCTCATGGGTGTGGTGACGCCGCGAAATGGCTCCATCGTGTTCGACGGCGTCGAGGTTGCGGGCAAGAAGAGCCACGTCATCGCACGCGCGGGCATGCAATTGGTGCACGAGGACCGCCGCATCTTCGGCAGCCTGAACGTTGAGGAAAATCTGGTACTGGCAGGGCTTACGGCTGAGAACCGCTGGCCGCTTGCGCGCATCTACGAGATGTTCCCGCGGCTGAAGGAGCGGCGGGGAAGCCGCGGCACCGACCTTTCGGGCGGCGAGCAGCAGATGCTCGCAATCGCGCGAGCGCTCATCCGCGATCCCAAGATCATCCTGCTCGACGAGCCGTTTGAGGGGCTCGCGCCGGTGATCGTCCAGGATCTCGTCAAGGTCTGCCGCGACCTCGCCGACGCCGGGCAGACCGTGGTTCTGGTGGAGCAAAATCTCGCTGCCACGCTGGCATTGGCGCAGCGTGTCTACATCATCAATAACGGCCATATCGCGCACGAATGGCCAACCAGCGAGATCAGGGCGCGACCGACGGTCCTGCAACGGTATCTTGGCGTCTAGCGCGAAGCCTCAACAGGTTGTCCTCGGAAAGTCCGAGGCGGCTGATGGGTGTTTTGCCTTTCAGGCTGGCATGCGGGCGATCTCTTGCTGGAAACCGGCAACCCGGTCGCCACGCCATGGCGCGACCGGCCTTCGACTTCGTTTGCGCGCGCAGGGAACGGAATTCGGTCGGCCTTGCGTCGGTGGCAAAGGCTTGATACCAGCCGATTATCTGACTAAAGTCAGAGAATGGACGCGGACCAGGTACGCCAAGTGCGCAGCTTCAATCGAACGGTCAGTCAGCGAATCGGCGCGCTGAACGACAATTTTCTAAATCGTGGTCGGCCGCTTGGCGAGGCGCGGCTGTTGTACGAAATCGGTCGCGACGGCGCAGAGGTCCGGGATTTACGAGCGAGATTGGAGCTTGATTCGGGCTATGTCAGCCGTTTGTTGCGCTCGCTTGAGCGTCAAGGATTGGCCAACGCGCGGCCTGCCGCGAACGATGGCCGGGTTCGCCGTGCGACGTTGACCCGCAAGGGGCTGCGCGAAGTCGTAGAACTTGATCGTCGTTCCAACGCATTCGCAAAATCCGTTCTGGCTCCGCTCAGCGCGGCGCAACGAGATCGTTTGATCGTGGCGATGGCGGAAATCGAGCGCCTGATGCGTGCGTCGGCCGTTCAAATCAAGGCGGAAGCGCCCGACGGCGCTGATGCGCGCTGGTGTCTCGAAGCATATTTTCGCGAGCTGGCCGGCCAATTCAAGACCGGATTCGATCCCGCGAAGAGCATCTCCGCGCACGCCGACGAACTGACATCTCCGGCTGGCGTCTTTGTTATCGCTCGCCTGGGCGGCCAACCCATCGGGTGCGGCGCACTCAAAGTGAAGGACCGAAAGATTGGCGAAATAAAACGCATGTGGGTCAGCGCCCATGCGCGTGGACTCGGCGTCGGCCGGCGCGTGCTCGAAACGTTGGAAGCGCATGCGCGAAAATTTGGACTGGGCACGTTGAGGCTTGAGACCAATCGGACCCTCAAGGAAGCGCAGGCCTTGTATCGCAAGTGCGGATATCGCGAAGTCGCGCCCTTCAATGATGAGCCCTATGCGCACCACTGGTTCGAAAAATCCAGGTCTGGCGATCCGGATTCGTGAACATGTCGCTGCATGTCGACACGGTCCAATCATTTGGACGATATTGAGAACGTCAGACCGATTAATTCGCGAACGAGCAGATCATGATACGAAAGGCAACGCCGGCTGACATCGAGAGTATTACCATCATTTATAATGAAGCGATCCTGGAGGGCGGCTTTACCGGTGATTTGGAACCAGTGTCGATTGAGAGCCGGCGTGCATGGTTTCTCAGCCACCAGGATCGATATGTGATTTTCGTCAAAGACATGAATGGTTCGGCTGTTGGCTACGCCTCTCTTTCTCCCTACAGGAGCGGCCGAGGGGCATTCAATGAGACATGCGAAATCAGCTACTTCCTTGCCCGCCGATATCGCGGCGGCGGCATCGGAAGGCAATTGATCGACTACTCAATTGAACAGGCCGGGAATTTGGGATTCGGTTTGTTGATTGCGATAACCTTGGGGTGCAATCAACGGAGCATCGATTTGCTCGTGAGGCGCGGGTTTGCAATTTCGGGCAGAATGCCTGGCGCTGCCAAGATCGGCGGAAAGGATGTCGATCATGTCTTCCTGTCCCGCCGCACGGTTCCTTGAATACATCGAACAGGCGCTTGGGCGTTGCCATCGTGCCAACGAACCCGCGGTTGCCGACGCCAGAAAGCCGGGCTGAGCTTTCGGTCAAGGGTTCAATTCCTTCACCCTCCGCCAATTTCAGCCTCGGCGGCGCGCTGCCGGGCCGCGATCTATCCACGCCTGCCGCCCCGTCCGCCCTCGCAAATCGCGGCGGCGAGTGCCATTTTCCGGAGTATGAGAATCACCCCCGGGCCGTCCCTTGGCTGAGCCCCTCAAGCATCCGGCCGATCTCTCCCACACGCCCGCCCCCGGCGGCATCGCGGCGCGGGCGCGCGGGGCCGTGCCGGCGCCCTATCTCGCCGACCTCAATCCGGAGCAGCGCGAGGCGGTGGTTACGCTCGACGGGCCGGTACTGGTGCTCGCCGGGGCGGGAACCGGCAAGACCCGCGTGCTCACCACCCGCATCGCCCACATCCTCGCGACAGGGCGGGCGCGGCCGTCGGAAATCCTCAGCGTCACCTTCACCAACAAGGCCGCGCGCGAGATGAAGGAGCGCGTCGGCGCGATGGTCGGCGGCGTGGTCGAGGGCATGCCCTGGCTCGGCACCTTCCATTCGATCGGGGTGAAGATTTTGCGCCGGCACGCCGAGATGGTGGGCCTCAAGCCGAATTTTACCATCCTCGATGTCGACGACCAGATCCGGCTGCTCAAGCAGTTGCTCGCCGCCGAGGGCATCGACGAGAAGCGCTGGCCGGCGCGCGTGCTCGCGGGTTTGATCGATAGCTGGAAGAACCGCGGGCTGACGCCGGAACAGGTGCCCAACGGCGAGGCCGCGAGCTTCGCGGGCGGGCGCGGCAAGAAGTTGTACATCGCCTATCAGGAGCGGCTGAAGGTGCTCAACGCCGCCGATTTCGGCGACCTCCTGATCGAAAATATCCGTCTGTTCCGGGAACAACCGGAGGTGCTGCGGCAATATCAGACGCGCTTCCGCTACATCCTGGTCGACGAGTACCAGGACACCAACGTGGCGCAGTACCTCTGGCTGCGTCTGCTCGGGCAGAGCATCCCGCAGCCTGCCGCGAATGGAGCGCAGGATGCCGTTCCCCATCGATCCGCCAAAGCCGGACAAGACCCCGGCGCAGGAGCCGCCGACCCGACCCGGGTGGACGCCGAACGAGGACCCGCAGAACGAACCGGTCGGGGAGCCGCCGATGCCGAATCCACCGCCGCCGATCGAGCCGCCGACGCAGCCCGGCACGGGGCCGATCGAGGAGCCGCCGACGCAGCCGGACACGGTGGGTTGATCGCTGCGCCGCAGCCGCTACGCCCGCCGCGCAACATCTGCTGCGTGGGCGATGACGATCAGTCGATCTATGGCTGGCGCGGGGCGGAGGTCGACAACATCCTGCGCTTCGATCACGACTTCCCGGGAGCCAAGGTAATCCGGCTCGAGCGCAACTACCGCTCCACCGGCCACATCCTCAACGCCGCCTCGCACCTCATCGCCCACAACGAGGGCCGGCTCGGCAAGACGCTGCGCACCGAGGACGTGCCGGGCGAGAAGGTGCAGGTCACCTCCTGCTGGGACTCCGAAGAAGAAGCCCGCGCGATCGGCGAGGAGATCGAGCAGCTTCAGCGCCAGGGTCATCCGCTCGACGAGATCGCGATCCTGGTGCGCGCCTCATTCCAGATGCGCGAGTTCGAAGACCGCTTCGTCACGCTCGGCCTGCCCTATCGCGTGATCGGCGGCCCGCGCTTCTACGAGCGCATGGAGATCCGCGACGCGCTCGCCTACCTGCGGCTGATCAACCAGCCGGCCGACGACCTTGCGTTCGAGCGCATCGTCAACGTGCCCAAGCGCGGGCTCGGCGACGCCACCATGAAGCTGCTGCATGACATCGCCCGCAAGCGCCGCATCCCGCTGATGGAAGCGACGCGCGCCATCGTCGAGACCGACGAGCTCAAGCCGAAACCGCGCGGCGCGCTGCGCGTACTGATCGAGAGCTTCGACCGCTGGCGCGTGCAGAAAGACGCGCTGCCGCACACCGAGCTCGCCGAGATCGTGCTCGACGAGTTGGGCTACACCGAGATGTGGCAGAAGGATCGCAGCGCCGACGCCGCCGGCCGGCTGGAGAACCTGAAAGAGCTCGTGCGTTCGATGGACGAGTTCGAGAACCTCGCCGGCTTCCTCGAGCACATCTCGCTGGTGATGGATACCGACCGTGGCGCCGAGGCCGAGTCGGTGTCGATCATGACGCTGCATTCGGCCAAGGGGCTCGAGTTCGACACCGTGTTTCTGCCGGGCTGGGAGGAAGGCCTGTTCCCGCATCAGCGCGCGCTCGACGAGCAGGGCCGCGCCGGGCTCGAAGAGGAGCGCCGCCTCGCCCATGTCGGGCTCACGCGCGCGCGCCGGCGCCTGCACATCTACTTCGCCTCGAACCGGCGCATGCGCGGCCTGTGGCAATCGAACATTCCCTCGCGCTTCCTCGACGAGCTGCCCGAGAACGCGGTCGAAGTGAACGAAGCCAAGGGCGGCTTCGGCGGCATGGGCGGCGGCAACTATGGCGCCTCGCGCTTCGACGAGATGACGCATTTCGGCTCCAGCTACGGCACGCCGGGCTGGCAGCGCGCGCAGCGCAATGCCGGCCCGCGCCGCAGCGGCGGCTTCGGCAGCGGCGGCAGCGCGGGCGAATTCGACGAGGAGGCGACGGACTACGCTTCACCTCCTCCTGCGAAGGGGAGGACGGCCGCCGCCAGCGGCCGGGAGGGGGGCCGTGGCCGCGACCAGAACTTCGCCCGCGCCGCGATGCGCCGCGGCGGCCCGCTTACGATCGAAGGCGAACTGGTCGCCAAATCGACCGGCACGACTTCGTCCTTCGCGCTCGGCGATCGCGTGTTCCACCTGAAATTCGGCAATGGCAACGTGACCGCGATCGACGGCAACAAGCTCACCGTCGCCTTCGACAAAGCCGGCGAGAAGCGCGTGGTGGATAGCTTCGTCGAGCGGGCATAAGTCTTCTGGAACAGCCCTAAACGACCATTCTCGATGTCACATGGGCCTTGCAACCATTACGGTCCCGCGCGATGTATGCCCGGGGCGGGCGAGCCAGGAGGTAAAAATGGGTCTGCTGGATATTCTCAACAGCATCCAAGGCGGCGGCGCGTCCGCCGATCCGCGCACGTCCACACCTGCGAACCAGAACCAGAGCATGTCGCCAATCGCCAAGGCGATGCTCGCGATGCTGGCCTTCTACGCCCTCAAGCACACCCGCATCGGGTCGCCGCAGCAACCGTCCGGAAGCCCCGCTCCGTCCAATCCGGGCCTGCCGGGCGGACTTGGCGGTGGCGGACCTAGCGGCGGTGGCGGACTTGGCGGCGGTGGCGGACTTGGCGGCGGCCTCGGTGATCTGCTCAAAGGCCCGCTCGGCGGAATGCTGGGCGGCGTGCTCGGCGGTGCTGCCGCCGGGTCGGTGGTCAACGGCGGGATCGGCGGCCTGCTCAAGCAGTTTCAGCAGAATGGCCTGGGCGACGTCGCTCATTCCTGGGTCGGCACCGGCCCGAACGAGGATATCGACTCGCAAGACCTCTCCAAGGCACTCGGCGCCGACGCCCTCGACGAGATGTCGAAGCACAGCGGCCTGAGCCGGGACGATCTGCTCTCCGGCCTGCGCCAGCACCTGCCGCAATTCGTCGATCAGCTCACACCTGACGGACGCGTGCCGAACCTGGACGAAGCCGAGCAGCCTTAGAGACGCAAGCGGCGCCTGTGACGTCATAGCCGGGCTTGTCCCGGCCATCTCGATCGAAAAGGCACGGTCGTGCATTCTGAATCGGAATTGCCGGGACAAGCCCGGCAATGACGACGAGCGTCGATATCGGAAACCGCTGGTCTGCAACGTCTTGCTACGGGAGCGGATGAATTTCGCTCGGATTGGCGGGATCACAGGTGACCCGCATCGTTCCGCCGGCGCGCGGCGGATTGTGGTTGGACACCTCTTTCGCAATCGTCGTGACGAATGCCCGGCCGCGCGGGGGCGTGACGCTCAAGGTCATGCGCGCAAAGTTGTGATGATTGAGCGCCCATCCGGTGTCTTCGATCTTCAGCACCCGGGCGGAGCAGGCGAGCGGCCCCACCGCGGCGGGCGCGGGCGCGGGCGGCGTCGGCACATTGCGCGTGGACATCCACCGGTTGCCGCGGCCGAGCATGCATTTCTTGAACGCCGGAGTGTCGCGGCGGGTCCGGTCGGCGCCGGTCTGATTGTAGCAAGCCTCGAGATCAGCCTGAAACACAGCGTCGCTGCGCGGATGGCCATTGGGCCTGATCAGATCGTAGTAAGTATCCTCCGGCGTGGCCGCCGCGTTGAGCGCGCCACTGAAGAGAAATATCGCCGTGATGATCGCGCGTTTCATGACCTTATTCTCCCTTCGGATCGCCCGCACGCGGGCTGACGCCGAAGCAAGATCGCGCTGACTTCATGGCGAGCCGACGCGATTGCTTCGACCTCCATTGGTCCGCGGCATTGTCTCGTGAGTTCAACAGCTTACCGAGATGTAACGTCCGCTTTGCAAAGGGGCGGCTCCACGACGCCGCGTTTGTTGCTATGCTCGGCGCCCTGGTTCCCTTGAGGCGTTGATCCCATGTCTAAGCAATCTTGCCTATCGCCGATGCTTCGGCGTACCGGTGTCGGCGCGTGCGCCATCCTTGCCGCATTCGCGCTTGTCGCTTCAGCCGTCGCCCAGCCCGCACCGGCCGGCAATAAGCCGGACGTCAGTTTGGGCTCAACCCCCGAGACCGTTGTCTGGGGCTATTTCTCCGCGCGCGTCCCGCCGGTGCTGCGAATCAAGTCCGGCACGACCGTGCGCATCGACACCATGTCGCATCAGGGATTGGTGGCGAACGTCGATCCCGTCACCTTCTTCGGGCGCGGCGGCATCAAGCCGGAGGAGGTGCTGAAGGACGCACAGGAGATCTACGCGAAGGTGCCGCACCCGAAGGGCCTGGGCGTGCACGTCCTGACCGGACCGATCTACATCGAAGGCGCCGAGCCGGGCGATGCGCTTGAAGTGCGCGTACTCGATCTCGAATTCCGTGTGCCTTACGGCGTCAACAATACCGGTCCGGGATCGGGCGTGCTGCCCACCCTCGTGCCGACGCCGTCGCCGCGCGTCATCCGGACCGATCCACAGCGCAAGGTCGCGCTCGCCCCCGGCGGGATCGAGATCCCGCTGTCGCCGTTCCTCGGCATCATGGCGGTCGCGCCGCCGCCCGATCTCATCATTGTTAGTTCGGGCCCGCCCAACAAATGGGCCGGCAACCTGGATTTGAAGGTGCTCACGATCGGCTCGACGCTCACCATTCCGGTGTTCAACCAGGGCGCCCTGTTTTTCACCGGCGATCCGCACGGCGTGCAGGCCGACGGTGAAGTCGACGGCGGCGCGCTCGAACAATCGCTGACCGCGACGCTGCAATTCATCCTGCACAAGGGTACGGGCAAGGCCATGCGTGTGCCGCGCGCGGAGGACGCCGCCAACTATTACGTCATGGGCATCGACCTCGACCTCAACGTGGCCATGAAGAACGCGGTCCGCGAGGCAGTCGAGTTTATGCAGGCGAAGGCCGGCCTGACTGCGGCGGAGGCTTACGCGGTCGCCAGCATGGGCATCGATTTCCGCGTGGCCGAAGCGGTCGACAGCACGCAGATCATCTATGGGGTGATCCCGAAGAAATATTTGAAGGACGTGCCGGCGTATTGGTTGAATAAATAGCGGCGCGGCATCCCGAGCTTGAGTTGTCGGACAATCCCGGCCTCAAACCCCGGATCGGCGAGGCGGCCGCGCGCACCTATCGCCAGGTTTGGATCGAGGCCGCCGAGGAGACCGACCTCGACGTGGAGACGCTTCCCGCAGCCCGCCCGCATTCGTTCGAAGAGATCGCCCGGCGGGACTGCTCGCTTTGACGGTTCGTACTTCGATAGCGATCCCCCCTCACCTCCTCACCTGAAATGCCACCAGCGCCGCGATCATCACCGCACCGCCGAGCGCCTGCAGTGGCGTGATGCCTTCGCCGAGCAGGAGCATGCTGCCGAGCGTGGCGACCAGCGGTTCGAGGTTCATGAACAGCGCGGTGCGGAACGGGCCGACGCGCATCGTGGAGATGAATACCGCGAGCAGTGCGATCGTCATCGCGACGCTCCCGGCGACGAGCGCGGACCAGCCGAGCGCGGTCTGCGGCGGCTGCCAGTTCGAGGTCGCGAGCGCGGCGGCGGCGAAGGCGACGGTCGAGGCCACGATCGAATGCCAGGAGATCAGTCGCGGGTCGGCGTGTGCGAGCCGGGCGCGCGTGATCAGCAGCGTGACCACGCGGCAGAGCGCGGCGGTGAGCGCGAACGCGACGCCGACGAGCGCGACGCCGCCGGGCTGCGCGCCGATCATCAGCGCGAGACCAAGGAACGCGACGAACGCGGCTGCGCCGCCGCGCCAGGTGAGCCGCTCCATGCCGGTCGCCGCGGCGGCGAGCCCGGTGAACAGCGGATAGACGAAGTAGGTGAGGATCGCGACCGGCACGTCAATCACTTCGAGCGCCTTGAACAGGCAGAACACATTGGCCGCGAACAGGAGGCCGACGCCGGTCGAGATCATCCGCTCGCGCGGCGTGAGCGGCGCCGGTCGCTTGCCGATCGTGAGCCACAGCGCCAGCAGCGGGATGCCGACGACGCCGCGGAACAGCGCGATGGTCAGCGCATCGGCGCTGGCTTCGAGCACGAGCTTGGTCATGACGTCGGCGCAGCCGAACGACGACGCGCCGATGAGCGCGGGCAGAAGCTGCGAGAGCCGGGTGCTGGTCACGGGGACAGGTGCGATCACGGGAGAGTTGCGAGCGGTGGCGGGGCCCCTGCTCTAGCAGATCACTTCTTCTCCAGCATCAGCACCGTCTCTTTGCGGATCATCGGCGTGAGCTTTTCCGCCAGCATGCCGAGGAGCCACGGCAGCGTGAGCTCGACCCGGACGTGGTCGTCCGCCACGTCGACGTTGCCGGATGTGGCCTGGCCGAGCGCGCGGGCGCGGAAGCTCAAGCGGTCGCCGCTCCAGTCCTGCTCGTCGATGGTGAGGAGCGTGGCGAAATGTTGGCCAGCGCGGGCGAATCCGGCCTCCAGTCGACGCCTCGCTTCCGCCTTGCCGAGTCTATGTGGAATAGAGACGACGACCGGCTTGGAATTCATATGGCCTCCATGCCGGGTATATGGGGGGTCCATGCCGCCGCCGCATCGCGTCCAGAGGCGGTCCACAACGTCCGGCCGTCACAAAAAGAGGACCGCCCGCAGGCGGCCCCGATGGGGTTTCAGCGACGCTGAAGTCGCGTCACCATCTTCCGTTACGGGCAGGGATGCCGCACGCCGTCATAGCCGAGATAGGTGCCCGACCTCACGTCATAAGACTTGAAGCGCTGGATGCAGTAGTTGACGTCACCACCGCCTTGCGGCATCGCGACGTAACCCTGCGGCGCGGCAGCATAATAATCGTTGCCATAGTAATACGGGTCATAGCCATATCCGTAGCCATAATAAGGTGACGTCGCCGCCGCGATCCCGCCGATGATCGCACCTGCCGCCAAGCCCGGGCCAAACCCGCGGTACCCGCCGCGCCAGCCGCCTCTCCATCCACTGCGCCACTGCACGGTCTGCACCGCCGGCGTCGCAGCATCCGAAAGCGACTGCGACCCCATCATCGGCGCCGCGCTGGCGCCACCGGCGAGCAACGGCACGCTGGCGGCAACCACTACGGCCGCTAGCACCTTGGAACGCATGTTCATGACGAATTCTCCATAGTTTGAATCCGGCCACCCAACCGGCATGGCCGCTTCGATAGGGATGCAACCGTTGCCGCTGCGCTGCGTTCCCAAGTTCCGTCAGCGGCCGTTTCGCGCCCGCGCTCACAATCGCGTGTGAAGGAGCCGGTTGCGCCCTACGAGCGCAGCACGCCGAAATGTCAACGTTGCCGCACGTATTTCCCGACGATACTTGCGGGCGCAAGGCCGTGACCGCGAAGCTGCTGCAACAACTCCTCGCGGGTGAGGCCGGGCTTGAGCTTACCGGGCTCGAGGTCGGTGGCGATGATCGTGATCACGTAGTGATGCGGCGCATCGCCTTTGGGGCCGCAGGGCCCGAAATAATGATCCCAGCCGACTGAGTTCTTGCCGCCGACCCATTCCTTGGGCGAAGCGCTCGCTTCGCCTTCCTTGAGAGAGGTCTTCCCCGGCGGAATGTCGTAGGCGACCCAATGGTTCGAGCCGGAGCCGCGGCCGCCGTCCGGATCCTGCATCACGATCGCGAAGCTCTTCGTCCCCGCCGGCGGATTCGACCATGCGAGCGGCGGCGAGATATTTTCTCCGCCGCACGGCGGCTGCCGGTCGGGATGCAGGCCGGCATATTTCGTCGGCACCATGCCGCCGTCGGAAAACGCCGACGAAGTGAGCGTGAACGGCTCTGCAGCGGCGGCGGCGGGCGCAGCCATCGCGATCGCGATCGCGGCGGCGCGCACGGAATGCGGATGCCTCTGCTGGACCATTGGGAACTTCGCGCTGCGTAACTGCCACATGAGCATCCTCCTGAGCTTTAACTATCTATGCTAGGCTGTCGTTGAAAGACGGTGTCTTGCAATCGTATGTCCGAGGCTCGGCATGTTGAAGACGGAGAAATTCCAGATCGAGGACATCTACGTGCCGGTGAAGCGGCGCAAGACGCTCAAACCCGATACGGTGCAGGAGATCGCCGCCAGCATGCTCGAGGTCGGGCAGCAGTCGCCCATCCTGGTCCGGCAGGACGGCGCACGTCTGGTCCTCGTCGAAGGGCTGCATCGCCTGGAAGCCTGCAAAGCGCTCGGCGAAACTTTGATCACGGGCTATCTCGTCGACGCGCGCAAACATTAGCTGCGCTCGAACGTCGGCACTTGGCGACGTAGTGACGCATCACTGCGGCTTGATGCCGGCCTTGCGAATGACCTCCGCCCAACGCGCACTCTCTTTCTTCAACAACGCGCCGGTCTCCGCCGAACTCATCACCACCGGAGCAAGGCCCTGCTTGAACAGGCTTTCCTTGACGTCGGGCAGCGCGCCGATCCGGCTCAGTTCATCGTCCCATTTGTGCACGATCTCAGTCGGCAGGTTCTTGGGCCCGAGGAACCCGAACCAGAGGTCGAAATCGAGGCTCGGGTAGCCGACTTCGCCGAGCGTCGGCACATCGGGGGCGAGCGGCCAGCGCTTGGTGCTCGCGACCGCGAGCATACGTATCTTGCCGGCCTGCACCTGCGGTAGCGCCGAGTTCACTGGCAGATAGGTGAACTGCACCTGCCCGGTGATCAGGTCGGTGAGCGCACCGGCCGCGCCGCGATAAGGGATGTGCTGCACCTTGAGCCCGAGCTCCTGCGCGAACAACTCCATGCCGAGCTGCTGCAGCGTACCGACTCCGGGCGAGGAATAGTTATAGAAGCCGGGCTTCGCTTTGACCGCGGTGATCAGCTCGGGGACGGACTTGACCGGCAGGGCCTCGGGATTGACCACCAGCGCGACCGTACTGATGGCGAGCACGCCGAGTGGCGTGAAGTCGCCGATCGGATCGAACCGCAGGTTCTTCATCAGGCCGGAATAGACCGTATGCGGCCCCCCGCTTACGAGCACGGTGTAGCCGTCCGACGGAGCGGTCGCGACCACCTCCGTACCAAGCGTACCGCTCGCGCCCGGCTTGTTGTCGACAATCACCGGCTGGCCCCAGTGTTCGGAGAGCTTTTGGCCCGCGGTGCGGGCGACGATGTCAAAACCGCTGCCCGGCGTATAAGGCACGACCAGGGTAATCCGGCGCGACGGATAGTTTTGCGCGGCGGCGGATTGCGCTTCGACCAGGATCGGCAGCAGAAGGCTCAAGGCAACAAAACACCGGCTGACGGTTCTCATCGTTTCCATCCCCATTGTCGCGATATTCTTAGCGCGCAGCGAGGCCTCGGTGCCAGCCCGGCGAGGGCGGGTCAATCGTCGCGGGGTTTGGTGCAACTGCGGCTAGGTGCTGGGTCGTGCAACGCACCACGGCCGCGTGTCCCGCGCGAGATGCACCGCATGGCGGCGCATCTCCGATGCGAGACCCGGTTACTTATCTCCCCATGCAAAAACCGGGGTCCCGGGTCAGCATCGCAGCACTGCGTGCTGCACTGCGCCCGGGACACACACACACCGGCGCGCCGCTGATTTGATTTCAGTTAAGGAAACACTCGCGGCGCGGGGGCCGGGCGCACCTCCGGCTCGAAATTGTGGAAGCCACGGTGCTCGGCCTCGCCTACCAGCCAGGTGCGGGCTTCCTGCTCGGAGGCGAACATGCGCTTGTCGCTTTGCGTCATCAGCTCATCCTTGACGCGGCCTTCGATCGAGTAGCTCGCCCAGATTGTGCCGCCGTCCTCGATGATCTGCGCACGGAATTGGCCCTGGTCTTCGGCTCGCAGCAGCATGGCTCGCTCCAAATGGGTGTCGCTCTCAGCTCAACGCGGCGGCCATGGGCCGAGTTCCGGTTGTGGCTCGCCGGGGCGGGGCGTAGGATCAAGACAGACGCAAGTTGCCCGCAACCAGCCGCCGCAAAAAATCGGGAGGGGACGATGATTTACGCTCGCTTGCCGGCCCTGTTCACTGTCGCACTTCTGGCCGTCCCGGCGCTTTCGAGCCCGAGCGCAGCGGTCGAGATCAAGGTTCTCGACGCCAATGCGCTGACGCTGGCGATGAAGGAGATCGCGGCGGACTTCACCAAGGAGACGGGAAATCAAGTGAGCTTCGTCGGCGTCTCGCCGGGGAAGGTCGATGAGCGGGTCAAGGCGGGCGAGAAGTTCGACATCGTCATCACCGCGCACTCCTCCTCCGAAGCGTTCGACAAGGAGGGCAAGTGGCGCCCCGGCTCGCGCCGGGCGTTCGCGCGGGTCGGCATCGGCTTTGCCGTGCGCGAGGGCGTGAAGGTCGACCTGTCGACTGTCGACTCCACGCGCAAGGCGCTGCTCGACGCGAAATCGATTACCTACAGTGACTCCAGTACCGGTGGCCTGAGCGGCATCAACGCGGCAAAGGTGCTGGCCAATCTCGGCGTCACCGACGCGGTCAAGGCGAAGACCAAAAAGTCGGGTGCTTTGGCGAACGGTCAGGAAGAGATCGCCAAGGGCGAGATCGACATCGGCCTGTTCAATCTCAGCGAAATCCCGCGCGCCAAGGGCGTCGTGCGGGCCGGGCCGGTGCCCGAAGCGGTGCAGGTCTATATCAACTATGACGCCGCGGTGCCGGTGACGAACACCAACCCCGAACCCGCGCTCGCCCTGCTGAAATTCTTCGCCCGTCCAGCAGCCAAGCCGGTATGGGACAAGGCCGGGCTGGAAGTGGTACCGGAATAAACGTCAACGCGCCCTCGTCATTGCCGGGCTTATCCCAGCAGTCTCGGCAGCGGATGAGCGATGCTGCCTCTGCAATAGAGATGGCCGGAATAGAGATGGCCGGGACAAGCCCGGCCATGACGTGAGTAAGCTGCACGCGCGGTTAGTAGAGCGCCGTTCACCGCGGCTTTTCGAACTTCAGCACGAATTCGTCCACTGGGTGCGGCGGCCGGTTGCTGGAATAGTCGCGCGTGTCGTCGGTGTGGTGCCAGAAGTCACCCTCGCCCACGAACTTGAAGCCTGCGGCTTCCACCTCGCTCCGCACCAGCTTCTCATCAACGCGATGCAGGGTCTTGCCAACGGTGGCACCCTCGCCCGCCTTCGCTGAATGGTCCGCCAGCACCATCGTGCCGCCGGGCTTGAGCGCGGCGAGCAGCTTGCGGTTCATCTGCGCGCGATCGACCGGCAGGTAGGTCGTATCGTGATAGAAAAACAGGAACGTGACCATGTCGAGGTCATGCACGTCCGCCGGCAGCGGATCGTCGTAGGGCCGCGCCAGCGGGACGATGTTCTTGCCGCCCGGCGTCTTGGCGCGCGCGTCGAGCGCCTGGCGCGCACGCTCAAACTGGTCCGGCGGGTTCTGGCCATAGGCCGTGCCATTGGGCGCAACCGCGCGGGCGACGAGTTCGGTGCTATAGCCGCCGCCGGCGCCCATATCGAGCACCTTCATCCCGGGCTTGAGCCCGGCGAAGTTGAGGAACGGCATCGGATCGCGGCGCTTGTCGGCGGTGCGGTCGGCATCGCTGCGGTCGGGCGCCGCAATCTGCGCGGCATAGTTGGGCGCAGGCCCCTGAGCGATCGCAGCCGTAACGCCGAGGATGCCGAGCGCCGCCGCCAACGTGCAGCCGGCGACAAGACCCACGGAATGGGGAATTCTTGAGTTCATGCGTTTCTCCCTTTCAACTTGTTGGACACCGCATCTGGTTGGACACCCAGTCCATGGCGGCACCGTGTAGCATGGATCAGGGCGCGCCGGGCGGCGAGCAAGCTCGGCCTTCGCGGAAGTCGCGGATAATTGAAGAGCGGCCGACCGGGCGCGAATCCGTCTAGGCCGCCACGCGGTGGATAGCGCCCGCGGCTTCGTAGGCGCCGTTGATCGCGCCGACGGATTTCTCGATCGCCGCCCACAGGGCCGCGATCTCTGCCGCCCCCTCCGAGCGCCCGTCATACTCGCCGGCGCCCTGCCCTTCGGCGAGCGCCGCAGCATAGATAGCGCGGTTGGTGATCTGGCCCGACCACACCGGAACGTTGAGCCGCCCCAGCACCTCTCGCGCCTCGCGCACAAACGGCGATTCCATATTGTCGCGCCGCGCCGGCACGCCGTTGATTACGACCGCATAGGGTTTCCGCAGCGCCCGGGCGAGATCCATGGTCTCCTTGATGGCGGCGAGGTCGAACACCGTGAGCCGCGCGGGGATGATCACGAGAGTCGCGGCGTGGATGGCGTCGGTGACCACCGCGGAGGTATTGGGCGGCGTGTCAATGAACGCCCAGGGGATGCCCTCGCGCCGCGCCGACTTGACGATGTCGCCGACACCCTGAGTGCCGTCGCGCATCATGAGTTGACTGCTGGTGCGCAACCGGTGCCAGAGCGTCAGCGATCGTTGCGGATCGCAATCGAGCAGCAGCGTGCGCCGGCCCTGGGTGCTCACGTGCGCGGCAACGTGCGCCGCCAGTGTGCTTTTACCTGATCCGCCCTTGCGCGAGGCGAAAACGATGACGTTCATGACCGCCCTCCGATGGTCCCGCCGAATCAATCATTTACCACGCCGAATGATTCGCCCCTACCGGAACCGCGAGGCAGGAAGCGGCCATGCGCTCGAAAGCGTTGAGGCCGCCTGTCCTTTCGTCTAGTTTGCGCCGGTATTCCTGGAGGAAACGTCATCATGCAGCGCACCATTCGTCTCCAAAGCGACAGCAACGCTCACGACCGGCCTTGGCGGGTCGCGGTCGAGCAGGGATTTTTCACCGCCGAAGGACTCAACGTCGAATATCACGAAGACAATCCGAAGGGCGTCGCCGGCCGGGTCGAGGATTTCTCTGAGCGCTGGAAGGAATCGCAGCTTCAGCAGGGCGCGCTCGAGGTCTATCCGGTGTGCGAATGGGGCGCGATCGAGCGCGTTCAGTCGCTTGGCAAGGGCAAGATCATCGGTCTCGACACCACCACGCGCACAGGCGCCATCATGGTGCGCAAGGATTCGAAGATCACTTCGCTCGAGCAGCTTCGCAACGTGCCGATCGCCGTCACCTGGCACGCGGGAACATTCTACGCCGCGATCGAGGTACTTGAGGACGCCGGGGTGCCGTTCGACGAGATCAAGCTGGTGCATGCGAACGACCGGCTCGACGCGCTGCTGAGCGGCAAGACCGAAGCCGCCGCGCTGATGGAGCCGCTGGTCAGCCGCGCTGCCGAGGCCGGCTGCCGCAGCATCGCCGATCTGCGCTGGCGCGGCGGCATCGTCGCCGGCGACGATGTCGACGACGAGACCGCGCAGAAGCTCATGCGCGCGCTCAACCGCGCGGTGCAGTGGCTGCGCGAGAATGAGGACCGCTCGCGTGAGGAACTCCTGCGCGACCTCAAGCCGGAGCAGCGCAAGACCGGCATGCTGCCGGAACTCACCGGTGTGCAGGGCTACAAGTCGGTGGAGTTCCAGGAGAAGGTCGACTGGATGATGGAGCGCGGCTTCCTCAAGGATGCGCCCACCTACACCGATGTCGTGCGCGGCAAATAACCGGCGAGCCGTGAACCCGGCGAGGCCGGCCCGTCGCTTCACGGCACGGGCCGGCCTTCGCACGTTTGAACTGTTGACGTTCGTCGCGGCCGCCGGGCTCATCCAATCCGACGCGCGCGGGCAGGCGCCGGACCTGCCACCCTCGTTCGCCAAGATCGCGCAGCAATCCGGCATGCCGCAGCTACCGGGACTGCAGATCACCTATCTCACGCCGCTCGGGGACCCCACGCACGCGCACCCGTGGAAGAACATCATCGTTCACCAGACCGAAGGCGCTCCCGGATCGGCGCGCGCGCTGGCGCAGGCGCAAGCCGCCAATCCGACCAAGCGCGGCGTGATGCTGTGGGTCGAAACCGACGGCGCGGTCTATTGGGCGACGCCGGAGAGGGCGATCACCACGCACGGCGACGGGGCCAACCGGAACGACAACAAATACATCGATAATTCGAAGACGTATCACGCCGTCGTCAAGACCAACTCGATCGGCGTCGAATTCAACGGCAACTATCCCGACGTGGCGAAACCCGCGACCACCGCGCAGGTGCAGGCGTGGCTCATCCTCGTACGCCTTCTGCAGGAGCGCTATGCCATCCCGGCGCAGAACATCTTCGCGCACAACTGGATCGACTTCAAAGACGCGCGATATTGTGAGGGCTGCGATCTCGCTACGCTCGCGCGCAGGCTCGGATTTGTCCCGAGCGGCTCTGCGCGCGCGTCACAATAATCAGATGACCGAGACAAACTGCCGGCACAGGCGGAACAAGGACCGGCGCCCGCAGCCCGGCGACTGCGAGCGCCGCACCCATCAGCGCGCGGCGCGCTGCTGGGAAGGATTGAGGATCAGCTTCTGCACGCGCCAATTGAGGATTTCGGCGACGTAGATTTCATTCTCGGACGGGCAGGCGATCTCGTGGATCCAGCCGAACTGCTTGAGTTGCTTGCCGCTCTTGCCGAACATGCCGAGCACCTGGCCGTCGAGGCTCATCTTGTAGACGCGGCCCGGGAAGGCGTCAGAGACGAACATCACCGGGTTCGGGCCTGGGGTGATGCAGATCGCCCAGGGGGCGCCCGGGGTCTGCGTGCCGCCGGTGGTGAGATAATTGTTGAGGTTCGGCATGTTGCCGATCGCGGGCCGGGCGCCTGCGGGCGGCGGGATGTCGATGGTGATCTTCTTCTTGAAGGTGCCCTCGGTGTCGAACACCTGAATACGGCGGTTGCCGCGGTCGCCGACAATGACGTTGTCGTTGTTGTCAACGGCGATCGTGTGCAGGGTGTTAAACTGGCCGTCGCCGGTGCCGAAGCTGCCCCACTGCTTGATCCAGTCGCCGTCCTTGCTCACCTTGGCGACGCGCGAATTGATGTAGCCGTCGCTGATGTAGCCGTTGCCGGCCTTGTCCCAGGCAATGTCGGTCGGCTGGCGGAACTGGCCGTCGACCGCCGGCAGCGGCGGCTTCGGGTGTTCCAGCGGGTGGGCGTTTTCGTCCGAGGCCTCCGCCTTGCGCCCGAACACCATCAGCACGCGGCCTTCGGGGGTCATTTTGACGATCATGTTGGACCCCTTGTCGGTGGCCCAGATATTGTCGTCCTTGTCGATGCGCACCGTGTGGGCGAACGACCACGCGTAGAGGCCCTTGCCGATTTCGCGGAGGAAGCTGCCGTCGCGGTCGAACTCCAGGATCTGCGACGCGGTGTTGCCGAAGGCCGGTCCTTGGCTCGAACCGCCGCGGCTGTAGACGTAGATGTGTCCCTTCGAGTTGACCGCCACGCCCGAGGCTTCGCCGAAATGCATGTCGGGCGGCAGCTTGAAGAAATTCGGAACTGAATCGAACGGCATTTCGGGCGCCGATGTCGATTGAGCGAATGCTGATGGGCTGAGCAGCACGAACAGCCCGACGAGCCATGGTTTCATGACAACCTCCTTGGTGGCAAACTCGGCGGTGTTGTGGGACTTCGATTGATGGGTCCCGCCGTGGACCGAGTATACAAAGAGCGCTTCGTGTAACACAATCGCGATGGAGGCTCCGCGACGTTCATGATCGGACGGCTCGCCGCATTCGCCATAGTCCTGCTTGCCGGCGCGCCTGCATCGGCCGAGCCGGTCGCCGATTTCTACAAAGGCCGGCAGATCAACCTGATCGTCGGCTACGGAACCGGCGGCGGCTACGATGTCTATGGCCGCCTGATCGCGCGCCACCTCGGCCGATATATCCCCGGCAACCCGACGGTAATCGTACAGAACATGCCGGGAGCCGGCAGCCTGCGCGCCGTCAATTACCTCTACAACACCGCGCCGAAAGACGGCACCGCGATCGCCACTTTCGGGCGTGACATTCCGCTGGTCGGCATCATCGGCCACAATCCGAACATCAGGTTCGATGCGCGCAAGTTCACTTGGCTCGGCTCGTCGTCGAGCTACGCCAACGACGCCTATTTCTTGTTCGTGCGCAATGATGCGGCGGTGAACTCCATCGAAGCGGCACGGCGTCCGGGCGGACCGCCGATGGTGCTCGGTGGCAGCGGCGAGGGCTCGACCGGCAACGACATCCCGGCGGTGCTGCGTGAGGCTCTGGGCCTCAACATCAAGCTCATCGCCGGCTATCCCGACAGCAACGCGCTCTACCTCGCCGTCGATCGCAAGGAAGTGGATGGACGAACCGTCGGAATTTCGGCCACCGCATCCTCGCATCCGGAATGGCTCGGACCGACCAGCCCAGTGCGCATGCTGCTGCAGTTCGCGCGCGTGACCCGGCATCCGCAGTATTCCGATGTGCCGACCGCGCGCGAGCTGGCGCTCAACCCGCGCGCGCGTGCGCTGATCGAGCTTGCCGAGTTGCCCTATCGGCTGTCGCGGCCGTTCGCGGCGCCGCCCGGGGTCCCGGAGGATCGGGCGAAGGCCTTGCAAGCGGCATTCCTTGCGATGCATCGCGACCCGCCATTTCTCGACGAGGCCACGCGGCTCAAAATCGACATCAGTCCGATCAGTGGAGACGAGGTGCTGCAGGCGATCGACGGCATTGCCGACGCGCCGCCCGATCTTCTCGATACGATGAAAAGGCTGCTGGAAACCAAGGGCGGCGGCTGAGGTGCTGATCGCTTTCGAAAACGGCGCTGGCAAACGCGAGAGGGACGCGAGGTCACCCGGCGTCAATCGGCAATGCTGCGAGTGTCATCCGGCCGCACGATCCACAGCGTCAAGACACTGGACCGGCACGGTAACCGCTCTAAAATCTGAGAAAATCGGCAGAGAGGGAACATAATGCGACGCATGTTGTTCGCGCTGTTTGTTGCGGCCGCGGCACTGGCGATTGGGCCGGCCTTCGCCGACGAGGTGTTCGACTTTTACAAGGGCAAGCGGGTCACGATGATCGTGAGCTACGGCACCGGCGGCGGCTACGACGTCTACGCCCGCCTGCTCGCGAGATACATGAGCAAATACATTCCCGGCAATCCCAACATCATCGTGCAGAACATCCCGGGCGCCGGCAGCCTGCGCGGCGCGAATTTCATCTACAACCAGGCCGCCAAGGACGGCACCGCGTTCGGCACCTTCGCGCGCAACATGCCGCTGCTGGGCCTGCTCAAGACCGTGCAGAACGTTCAATTCGATCCGCTGAAGTTCACCTGGCTCGGCTCATCATCGAGCTACGCCAACGACGCCTACCTGCTGATCGTGCGGCGCGACGCCCAGGTGAAGACACTCGAAGAGGCGCGCCGCCCTGGCGGCCAGCCGATCCTGCTCGGCAGCACCGCCGAGGGCGCATCGAGCGATGCGATGGGGCTGCTGCTTCGCGACATGCTCGGCTTCAACATCCGTCTGGTGCCCGGCTACACCGACAGCGGCGTTCTCTTTCTCGCGATCGAGCGCGGCGAGGTCGAGGGCCGCACCGTCGGTCTCTCGTCAGTGCGCTCGAACCATGCCGACTGGCTCGCGCCGAACGGCCTCGTGCATGCGATGGTGGCGATCGGGCGCGCAACCCGGCATCCCGATTTTCCGGACGTACCGACCGCGCGCGAACTCGCGAAGTCCGATCAAGACCGCAAGCTGATCGAGATCGTCGAAGCGCCCTACAAGCTTTCGCGCCCCTATGCCGCCCCGCCCGGCGTGCCACCGGCGCGCGCGAAGGCGCTGCAGGAGGCCTTTCTCGCGACTCACAAGGACCCCGGCTATCTCGCTGATGCGCAGCGGCTGGGCCTGGACGTGAGCCCGATCGGCGGCAGCGAGGTGCTGCACCTGATCGAGGACATCGCCAAGACGCCGCCGAACGAACTCAAGCGGGTCGAGAAGCTGATCGAAGGCGGCGGATAGGCCGGCCCCACTCACCGCCCCTTGGCCGCGAGCGCGGCCTTCTCGACCACGGCCTTCGGCGTGGCGTAGACCTGCCTGATGAGCGCCAGAACCTGTTCGCCGCCGATGCCTTCGACCGCAAGGTTCATTTTCGCAGCCTCGGCGCGCAATGCTGGATCCTTCAAGGTCGCCTCGAAGCCGTTGCGCAGCAGCGCCACCCGCTCCTCGGGCAGCCCGGGAGGCGCCAGGAACGGCCGGCCCATCTTGTTCGGCGCCGCCCAGAACGTGAGGATTTGCCGCTCTTCCTCGGTCTTGGCCATGTCGAAGACCCAGGGCACATCGGGCAGGTTCGGCTCCCTGTCGAGCGCGATCTGGACGAGCAGACGGACCTTCTTGTCCTTGAGCCAATCCGCATTGAGCGAGACCAGCGTATCCCAACTGATGCCGCAGCGCCCGTCGACCTCGCCGCGCTCCATCGCCAGATGCGTTTCGGGCGCCCCTTTGTAGCCGGTGACGACCTTGAACTTGGTCCCGAACAGAGTGTTCATCACATTCGGGTAGATCGCGTCGGTGCTGCTCGGCCCGCTGGTGCCGACCACCATTTCGCGCCGCTTGACGTCATCGATGGTCATGATCGGCGACGTGTGCCAGACGATGCAGACATTGGTTTCCTGGTTGGCGCTGCCCAGCCAGGCGATCTTGTTCGGGTCGAAATGGCTGTCCACGCCCAGCAGCGGGTCGAAGGCGACGGCGCGCTGCGGTGCCGCGATCGCGGTGCCGTCCTTGGGCGCCACGTTGTACATGAAGCCCATCAGACGCCGGCCGCTGGCGCCCGGCATGTTCTGCACCACGATGTTCGGATTCCCCGGAATGTTACGTCCGAGATGGCGCGCGAACAGGCGGGCGTAGGCGTCATACGGACCTCCGGCCGGCGACCCGACATAGAGCGTGATCTCCTTGCCGCTGTAGAAATCTTCGGCAAGTGCGGCGGTGGTGGTCGCGAGTGAAAGCACCGCGACAGTCGTCCCCGCGAAAGCGGGGACCCACACCCTCCGCAGATCGAATTTCATCATATCGCGCAACATTGCTATCACGAAGCTTATGGGCCCCCGCTTTCGCGGGGACGACAGTCGCTTGGGAACGGCTTTCTTCATCACAGCTTCAGCAGCTTCTTCGCGTTTTCGTAATACACCTTGTTCTTCTCTTCCGGCGTCAGACCGATCTTGTTGATGAGATCGACGCCTTCCTTCTTCAACACGAACAGCGGCGGCGAGTCGGTGCCGAAAATAAAGTGATCGGCGCCGACGGTATCGAAGGCGCAGCGCGCACCCGGCGGATGATAGCAGGTCGATTCCAGGTACATCATCTTGAGGTAGTGCAGCGGCTCGTGCTTGATCAGCATCGGCTCGTAGGAGCCGAGAAAAAACGCCTCGTCCTGCAACCGGTAGGCGTAGTTCATCCGGCCGATCATCTCGCAGATGCCGCCGCCGAGGTGGGTCGCCACGACCTTCAGCTTCGGAAGCTTTTCGAGCACGCCGCGCACGATCAGCCGCGCGACCGCCAGCGCACCGTCCATCGGACGGCCGACGCTCGACGCCAGCCGATAATCCCGCATCCGCTCCTCGCCGAATCCCACCGACGGCGGATGGATGACGACCGGGACGTCGAGTTCCTGTGCGAGCTGGAAGAACGGCATCGCCTCGTCATCGTCCGGGTAGTTGCCCTGCAGGCTGGAGAGAATCCACGCGCCTTTGAGCCCGTCCTGCTTGATGGCGCGCTCGAATTCGCGCAGGAACTTGTCTCCGCCATAGGGGACCGTCGAGGCCATTCCATAGACTTGGCCATGATATTTGGACTGCTGCTCGGCCAGGAAGCGGTTCTGCGCCTGGCACAGCGCAAGCTGCTGCTCGCGGTCCATGTCGCGCATGTTGTGCAGCGGGTTGCTGATGACGGAAACGTCGACACCGCCGATCTTGGCGGCTTCCAGCACGTTCTCGATCGTTCCCGGCGGCTTGCCGGTCTTGGCGCCGATGTTCTTGTGAAAGCCAGTACTGGTGAAATTGCCCCATTCGGCCGGTGGGAAAACGTGCGTGTGGAAGTCGATGATCATTGGTTATTGGCCCTAGCTGTCCATGGTGCGATGGCGAAGCGCCGACATAGGCTCCGAATCTTTTGCACGGAACCCCGTCCCCAGCCCTCCCCCTGCAGGGGGAGGGCGAAGATCGTGGCACGGCATTGCCGACTTTCATAGCGAGTGATCAGCTTCTCTTAACCTCTCCTGCAAGGGGAAGGGCCTCGCGCAACAAGGCGCGTGAAGTCCCGAGATTTCACGAAAGAGGGGCATGGCATCCATCATCGCGTGCGCGCACTCACCGCGACACGTTGACGATGATCTTCTGATAAAGGTCCTGCCACTTGTCGGCATGATCGAGCATCATACCGGAATCGATGAGCTTGATCGGCATCTTGGAGTATGGCGATTCGATCTTCGTGCTCACGGTCACGAACTGGCGGCTTGCGAGGATCGGCTGCGCGTCGCCGATCAGGAAATCGTAGAACAAAACCGCCCCGTAAGGATGCGGCGCGTTGCGTGCGACACCCGCGGCCGTCGGCCGGGCGATGAGGGGCGGAATCACGAACCAGTCGACAGGTGCGCCCTTGGCCTTCGCCTGCTCGGCGATGAAGCCATACATCGTGAGCGCCATCGGCACCTCGCCGGCGACGACGAGGTTGTTGAGGAGCGAATGGCCCTTGCGCACCGAGATGCCGTTGGTCGCGACGATTTCGCGGAAGAGCTTGAGTCCCGGTGCCTCGCCGAGCTCGGTAACGACCTGCCCGAACCAGTCGAAATCCTCCGCCTCGATGCCGAGCTTACCGTTCCACTCGGGCTTGAGCAGGTCGCGATAAGTCTTCGGCAGGCTCTCCTTCTTGATCACGCCGGTGTTGTAGGACTGCACGAAGGTGTTGAGATAGACCGACGCCCACTGCCGGTGCGCCGGCAACGATTCCGGGATCACGTCGGCATACAGCGGCGATTTCACCTCCTGCAGCAGGTTTTCGCGGTAAAGCGGCTCGATGCCGGAGCTGGAGCCGGCCATCACGTCCACCTCGTTCCGCCGTGCCTTCGACTCCGTGATGATCCGCTGCAGAATGCCTTCGGAATCGGCGCGCCAGACCTTGACCTTGACGCCGTACTTCTTCTCGAAGGCTGCGGTCAGAACGGAAATGTCATCGACCGGGATCGACGAGTAAAATGTGAGTTCGCCCTCTTTCTTGGCGCCCTCGATCAGCTTCTTCTCGCGGTCGGCGCCCTGATAGTTCGCGATGTCCGCGAGGGAACTCGATTGCGCTTTCGCCGCCGGAGCACTGGCGAGCAGGCATGCGACCAGGACGAAGAGCGACTGTACCGGAAACAACATTCGCTGCGGCTTTTGGAGGCCGATCATGAGCTTCTCCCAACGCCAGCATTGTTGTTGAAGCGCCCAGGCTAGTGGCAGCCGCCTGCAAAGGCAACGCGACCGCCCGCCGCGCAGTGCGCGATTCGTCCGTTTTACGCCGTCGGGACTTGTGCCCTTGCGTTGGACGAAAGACATTAGCGGCCCAAACCGGACCGAGGGCCGAAAGACATGAAGATCGCAAAATTCGACGACTTCCACGTCGAGTGCGGATGGGAAACCTATTCCTTCCTCAAGATCACCACCGACGCGGGGCTGGCCGGCTGGTCGGAATTCAAGGAGCACCGGCGGCCCGGCGTCGGCGCGGCGATTCATGGCCTTGGCGCGAACCTCATCGGCGAAGACCCGCGGGCGCTCAACCGCATCGACGCGGCGCTCGCCTCGCAGACGCGCACTGTCCCGGGCGGGCTCAACGGCAACGCCGTTGGCGCAATCCTCAATGCCTGCCTGGATATCAAGGGCAAGGCGCTCGGCGTGCCGGTTTATGAGCTTTTCGGCGGCGCGGTGCGCGAGCGCATTCCGGTGTACTGGTCGCGCTGCGGGGTGATCCGGGCGCGCTGCGCCGATTTCTTCGACGGCAAGGTGGTCGACCGCCCGGCGGTGCGCACGCTCGACGACCTCAAGGGCGCCGCCCGCGAGGCGCACGACGCCGGCTTCAAGGGTGTCAAGACCAATCTCCTGGTATTCGATGAGAAGGGCGGCCGCCAGTACGCTCCCGGCTCCGGCACCATGCGCGGGCCCGGCCATCCCGAGCTCAATCTGCCGGAAGAAATGCTCGATGCGCTGCTGGCCCAGCTCGCAGCGCTGCGCGAAGGAGGCGGCCCCAAGCTGCGGATCGCAGTCGACCTCAACTTCAATTACAAGCCCGAAGGTCTGCGCCGTATCGCCAAGAAGGTCGAGCCGTTCGAGCTGATGTGGCTGGAAATGGACCTCTACGACCCGAAGGCGCTCGCCCTCATCCGCCAGTCGACCACCACACCGATCGGTTCGCTCGAAACCATCCTGGGGCGACGAGCACTGAAGCCATACCTCGAGAACCATTGCGTCGATGTCGCTATCATCGACCCGCAATACAATGGCGTGATCGAGTCCGTGCGCATGGCCGCACTATGCGACGCCTACGACGTCAACGTCGCCTCGCATAATTTCAGCGGGCCGCTCTCCGCGCTGATCTGCGCGCACTATGCCGCGGTGATCCCGAACTTTCGGATCATGGAGCTCGATGTCGACGAGGTGCCGTGGAAGCCGAAGCTGCTCAAGACACCGAACAAGGTCGAGAACGGCGAATTCGTCCTCCCCGCTGGCCCCGGATGGGGCACGGAGGTGGACGAAGACATGCTGCGCAAGTACGCAGCGAAGCACTGAGAAGGGTTGTACGATGATCTCCGTCAGGCCGCTGCCGCATCTCGCCTTGGCTGCCGCTCTCACAGCCATCGCGGCCGTGCCAGCACTGGCCGAACCCGTTGCCGACTTCTATCACGGCAAGACCATCAGTCTGTATGTCAGCTTCCCGCCCGGCGGCGGCTACGACCTCTTCGGGCGCGTGTTGCTGCCTCACTTCACCCGCCACATTCCCGGCAACCCGACCATCGTGATCAAGAACATGCTGGGCGGCAGCGGTATCAAAGCCGCCGGCTACATCTCGACCATCACACCGCAGGACGGCACCTCGCTCGGCCTGTTCCTCGATCACACCACGCTCGGCAAGGTGCTGGGCGGACCCGGCGAATTCGATCCGGTGAAGATGGTGTGGATCGGCCGCATCGTTTCGACCGCGACCGTCTCGGTGGTCTGGCACACCTCGGCCGTCCAGACGGTCGAGCAGGCCAAGAGCAAGGAAATCCTCATCGCCGGCACCGTGCCCTCGAACAGCGCCTCTTTCATCCCGACCGCGCTCAACGATCTGATCGGCACCAAGTTCAAGGTGATCCGCGGCTTCCAGGGTTCGCCCGACCAGGCGCTGGCGATGGAGCGCGGCGAGGTGAACGCGATCGGCGGCATGAGCTGGGAAGCGATCCAGATGAATCACGCCGAGTGGCTTGCGACCAAGAAGATCAGGATCCTCTACGCGCTCGGCGCGCACCGCATCAAGGATCTGCCGAATGATCCGGCGCTGCTCGACTTCGCGACCGACGCACGCTCGCGCGATATCCTTTCGCTGCTTGGCAGCGGCCCCGACATCGGCCGTTCCATCGTCGCGGAGCCCGGCATCCCGGCGGAGCGCGCGGCGGCGCTGCGCAGGGCCTTTATGGAGACGATGGAGGACCCGGAATTCCTGGCCGACATGAAGAAGCGCAATCTCAACGTCGAGCCGCTTCCCGGCGAAGAGGTGCAGAAGATCGTCGCCGCCGACGCCGCCACGCCCCGCGAGTTGGTGGAACAGGCGAAGCGCTATATCGGACAATAAGGCGCGCCGGCCGCTTGAGGTGCGACTCAGTACGCCGGGAAATTTTGCGAGCATTAGGCTAAGATCGCGCCGGCCAACGAGGACATTTCCATGCCTTTCCCGCTTTCGCTGCGGCGCCTGCTGTGGGCTTGCGCGCTCGCCTTCGTTGCGCCGGCGCCGGCGGTCGCCGACCCGATCTCCGATTTCTACCACGGCAAGACCATCAGCCTTTACGTCGCCTTTCCGCCGGGCGGCGGCTACGACATCTATGCGCGCGTACTGATCCCGCATTTCACGCGCCACATTCCCGGCAACCCGCAGATCGTCATCAAGAATATGGAGGGCGGGAGCGGCGTGCGGGCGGCGTCTTACATGAGCAACGTCACATCGCAGGACGGCACCTCGCTCGGGCTTTTCCTCGACACCACGACGCTCGGAAAGGTGCTTGGCGGTCCGGGCGAGTTCGATCCCAACAAGCTCGTGTGGATCGGCCGCATCGTCTCGACCGCAACCGTGTCGGTGGTCTGGCATACCTCGCCGGCGCAGACGGTCGAAGAGGCCAAGCACAAGGAGATCGTGATGGGCGCCACGGTGCCCGCCAACAGTTCCTCGTTCATTCCAACGGCACTCAACGACCTCGCGGGCACCAAATTCAAGATCGTGCGCGGCTTCCAGGGCTCGCCGCCGATGGCGCTGGCGATGGAGCGGGGCGAGGTCGATGCGATCGGGGGCATGAGCTGGGAAGCGATCCAGCTTACCAAACAGGACTGGCTGCGCGAGAAGAAGGCCAAGGTGCTTTACGCGCAGGGCGCGAACCGCATCAAGGAGCTTCCCGACACGCCCGGACTCCTCGACTTCGCGCATGACGAGAAGTCACGGCAGATACTCACGCTGCTGGGCGGCGGCCCCGATATCGGCCGCGCGATCGTCGCCGAACCCGGCATCCCGCCGGAACGCGCGGCGGCCTTGCGCAAGGCGTTCATGGAAACGATGGTAGATCCGGACTTCGTGTCCGACATGACCAAGCGCAGCCTCAATGTCGAGGCGCTTCCCGGCGAAGAGGTGCAGAGGATCGTCGCCGCAGCGGTCGCAACGCCAAAAGAATTGGTGGAGCAGGCCAAGCGCTACGCCGGGCAGTGATGCGCGCAGCACTCGCGCCCGGTCGCCCCCATGAAAGCCGCGGCTTATAAACTCTGAAGTGAAAGTTTTCACCGTTGGTGCCAAAATCTCAGGGACACGGCCTGTGGGTCCCGGCTTTCGCGAAACGGTCAGATGAGAGAACCTTGATGAAAGACCTTCGGCGGCTGACGCAGCTCTTCTCAGCCTGCGCAATAGCGTTCAGCGCGCACACGCCGGCAGCGGCCGAGCCGATTGCCGACTTCTACCGCGGCAAGACCATCAGCCTGTACGTCGCCTTCCCGCCCGGCGGCGGCTTCGACATCTATGCCCGTGCTTTGGCGCCACACTACACCAGGCACATTCCGGGCAATCCGCCGATCGTGGTCAAGAACATGGAAGGTGGCAGCGGCGTGAAGGCCGCCAGTTACATGTCGACCATCACGCCGCAGGACGGCACCTCGCTCGGGATGTTCCTCGACACTTTTACACTGGGTAAGGTGATGGGCGGACCGGGCGATTTCGATCCGAACAAGCTCGTCTGGGTCGGGCGCATGGTCTCGACCGCCACGGTTTCGATGGTGTGGCACACCTCGGCGGCGCAGACCGTCGAGGAGGCGAAGAACAAAACAATCATCATCGCCGGGAGCGTGCCCACCAACGGCTCCTCATTCATTCCGACCGCGCTGAACGATCTGCTTGGCACCAGGTTCAAGATCATCCGCGGCTTCCAGGGCTCGCCGCCGATGGCTTTGGCGATGGAGCGCGGCGAAGTCGACGCCATCGGGGGCATAAGCTGGGAAGCAGTCCAGATGACCAAGACCGACTGGATCGCCGAGAAAAAGGCCAAGGTGCTCTACGTCCAGGGCGCGCACCGGATCAAGGAGGTGCCGGACGCGCCCGCCTTGCTCGACTTCGCTTACGATGAGAGGTCGAGACAAATTCTCGCGCTGCTCGGCGGCGGCCCCGATGTCGGCCGCTCGATCGTCGCCGAGCCGGGGATACCGCCCGAGCGCGCCGCCGCGCTGCGCAAGGCATTCATGGCGACGATGGAAGACCCGGATTTTGTCGCCGACATGAGAAAGCGCAACCTCAGCGTCGAACCGCTTCCCGGCGAAGAGGTGCAGAAGATCGTCGCCGCCGCGATGGCCACGCCGAAGGCGTTGGTGGAACAGGCCAAGCGCTACGCGGGGCAATAAGGCCATGATTAGCAATGAAGGAGCCCGTTTGATGAGCCTTCGCCTGACGGCCGCCTTGGCGGCCCTGATCTGCACGTCGTTGGTTGCTTCTGCGCAATCGCGAGACCAGGTCACCCTGCGCTTCGGCGTGATTGCAAACTCCGCGCGCAGCGTGTCCTCGCTCGGCCTCAATATCGCGCTGCGCAAGGGCTTTCTCGCCAAGGAGGGGATCGAACTGCAGGTAGTCGGCCTGCGCGGCGTGCAATACCAGATCGAGGCGCTCGACAAGGGCGATGTCGATCTCAGCCACACCGCCACGCCCTATCTCCTCCAGGCCGTGCTCAAGGGCTCCGATTCTGTCGCCGTCGTCGGCGGGCCGGCAAATACGATTTTCAGCCTGATGGCAAAGCCCGAGGTCAAAAGCTACGACGATCTCAAGGGCAAGATGATCGGGCTCTCGCTGCCGGTCGACACGATCTCGATCGCAAGCCGAATGCTGCTAGAGAAGCACGGGCTCAAGGAGCCGGCCTTCCGCACCAAGGAACTGGTCGGCACGCCGATCCGCGCCGAGTGCCTCACCAAGGGCGAATGCGACGCCGTGCCGCTCGGCCAGCCCGACGACATCGTGTTCATGCAGAAGGGTTTCACCAAGCTCGGCGACTCGCTCGAAGTGATTCCGGTGCTGCAGTTCAACGTCATCGCCGCGCGCCGCGCGTGGGCGCAGGCCAATAAGGACAAGGTCACGCGCTTCGCCCGCGCCTTCGGCAACGCCTACAAATTCATGCGCGACAAAGCCAACCGCGATGAGGTCGCCAAGATCATCACCGAGACGACAGGCGCGCCCGCTGATATCGCGCGCGCGATGCTCGCCTTTTATTACGAGCCCGACCGTGGCGTGATGCCGAAGCAAGCCGAAATCGACATGGCCGGCATGACGCAGGTGATTGATCTCCTCGGCCGCACCGGGGAGATCAAGACGCCACTGCCGGCCGCGGAGAAGTTCGTCGACTTGCAATATCTCAAGGCGGCGGGGATGCAATGATCAGACGACGGAAGGCGTACGACAGAGGACGTAGCGGCAATTAAACCCTGCTCTCTTTCCGTCGTCTGTGCTCCGTCGTCACAGGTTCGCCGGCGTTCCCATGAAATCGCGCTTGGTGAGATCCAGCCCGCAATGACGCAGGATGTCGTAAGCTGTCGTGCAGTGGAAATAGAAGTTCGGCAGGATGTGGTTGAGGAGCAAGCCCTGCCCGGTGAACTTGCGCTCGTTGGCGCCGAGCTTGAGCGTGATCTCTTTGTCGTCGGTGCCGTCGATCTGTGCCGGCTTGAAGCTTTTTACATAGTCGATCGTCTTGGCGATGCGGGCCTTGAGCTCAGGGATCGAGGTCTCGGTGTTCGGCATGTCGAGCGGCGCCGCGCCGGTGAGCGCGCTGCAGGCCCGCATCGCATGCGCGGTCGCCTGCTGCACCTGCCGCGACAGTGGATACATGTCGGGAAACAGCCGCATGCCGAGCAGGAAATTCTGGTCGAGCTGCTTCGCTTCGGCATGCGCCGCCGCCTTGTCGAGTACGCCCGAAAGCGCGGTGAGGAACTGGACGAAGATCGGCACCGATATCGTGTACATGGAAATCGCCATGGGTCGTGGTCCTTTGTTGGCATGGGAGGGGAATGGACGGGAGGCGACATTAGCGTGCCCGCGGCGCGGCTCAAGCGGCAGACTCGTTGACTCCTAAAATCTTTCAATGGACTGATGCGACTTGCGCCAAACCCAAGGAGCCAGACCTCGCATGAAGGCGATCGTGATCCATGAATTCGGCCCGCCCGAAGTGCTGCGCTACGAGGACGTGCCCGACCCGCAGCCGCGCGCGGGCGAAATCCGGATCAAGGTCCACGCCGCCACCGTCAACCGCGTGCTTGACGTGAGCCTGCGCGCCGGCACGGAGCCGCAGCGCAAGCCGGTGCTGCCGCTCATCCCCGGGGTCGATTGCGCCGGCATCATCGATGCGGTCGGCCCAGGCGTGACGCGCTGGAAGGTCGGCGCGCGCGTCGCGGCCGCCGGCGTCATGCCGCTCGATGTCTGCGCCGAGGACGGCGAGGGCTATACCGGTCCGGAAGGGATGATGGGAATCAAGCGGCCGGGCGGCTTTGCGGAGATGGTCGCGGTGCCGGCCTGCGCGGCGTTCGAGGTGCCGGCGGGGCTGGGATTCCATGAAGCCGCGGTGATCATGCGGCACGCACCGATGGCATGGAATCTGCTGGTGAACGAGGCAAAGCTCAAGCGGGGCGAGACCGTGCTCGTGATGGGCGCGGGCGGCAATCTCGGCACCGTCGGAATCCAGCTCGCCAAAAATGTGATCGGCGCGAAGGTGATCGCGACGGCGGGCTCGGACGAGCGCGTGCGGCTCGGGCTCAACCTCGGCGCTGATCACGGCGTCAACTACAACACGCAGGACCTCGCCGCCGAAGTGCTCAAGCTCACCGGCGGCAAGGGCGTCGACGTGCTCTATGACAACGTCGCGAGCCCGAAGGCGCTGCCGAAAGCCTTCCTCGCGCTTGGCATGAATGGGCGGCTTGTCACTGCCGGCGCACATGGCGGGCCGCTGGTGACGATCGACTTCGCGCACCTCTATCACAAGAAGATCACGATCATGGGCCGCACCGGCCACAAGGACGAAGACATTCCGAAATGCTTCGCAGCCGCGGCCGAAGGGAAGATCAAGGCGCAGATCGAGAAGTTGCTGCCACTATCGCGCACGCGCGACGCACACCGGCTGGTGGAGTTGGGCGAGGTGGCGGGCAAGATCGTGCTCGATCCGACGTTGGATCACGCGCACTGAGGACGGCCCGGCATGGTCGGGAGCCCAGTCCGCTTCCGGATATACTGCGTCCATCTGGGCAAGCCGCGGTGGCGCGAATGACCCGAAGTGGACTCGACCAAGTCCCTCAGGAACGAGCGCGCCTGCCGTCGTTGGCGACTGATTTCGCGATTGTGCGCGTACATTCGATGAACCGCGCGACTAGCGGGCCGAGCGTTCTATTCTTCAGCGTTACCAGCGCGATTGGCCATGGCCGAATTGGCAGATCAACCGAGAGCAGCTTCAGTGGAAATTGCTTAGCGTACAGATTGAAGATTGATCTTGGTAGCGGCGCGATGTAACGGCCGCTTGCAAGTAGATCGCCTCTGAGACCTGCAAGCTGGGTTCCGATAATAACCGATGGCGCCACCAAGCCGCGCACCCGAAACGCCTCCATGATGTGATTGTAAATTGCGGCGCCCGGCGGGGTCAGAATCCAAGGCTCATTAATCAAGTCGACCAGATCGATGTGGCGGCGACGCGTCCAACGATTTCGTATCCCGCACGCAACAACAAGCGGATCATCGAGCAGGCACTCCACCTGCAAGTGTTCACCCTGCGAACCGACGGCAAGCGGCACCGGTGACCGCACGATGGCGAGATCGAGGGTCCGATCGCGCAGCATAGGTAGGTCGAGAGTTGGCGTCGTCAGATTGAATATGCTGATTGACACACGGGGATGTTTTCGCACGAACTGCTGAACAGCCGGAGAGATCAGCGCGCTGGCAATCGATTCGGGACAGCCGATTCGCAGCTCACCTGATGTGGAGTCGCTCAAGAATTCGATGTCACGCACTCCCTGTCTCAGTTCGTCAAAAGCGGTGCGGGCACGGCGAAGAAGCGCGTCTCCAAAAATCGTCAGCTCAACCCCCTGCCGGCTGCGATCGAACAGGCGCACACCGAGCGCGTGCTCCAAGTCTGCAACAGTTTCCGAGACGGTCGGCTGCGAGACACCCAACTCTGTGGCGGCCTTGCCCATGTTGCCCCGCTGCGCAACGGTTGCAAATACATGCAAATCCCGCAGCCTGAACCGCCGCCCGATCTGCTTATCCCAGTCGATCTTCCGTGCCATAGGCATAATCCTATGGAATCAGAGCTAAATAGGGAATAGCCGCTATGGCCCGTCGAAGCTTAACCTCCCAACGGCTCGGTTGGTCGGATGCTGATCCAGATCGTGCAATTTTCGGGAGGGCAACATGACATTGCGCCGTCGACAGTTCTTGCGTCTCGCAGCAGCTGCCGTTGCACTGCCGGCTACGTCGCGCTTAGCGTGGACGCAAAGCTATCCTTCGCGACCCGTGCGTCTGATCGCCGCCACTGCCGCCGGTGGCTCACCCGATATTCTCGCACGCCTGATCGCTGAATGGCTGTCGGATCGCCTTGGGCAGCCGTTCCTCGTTGAGAATCGTCCGGGTGGCGGTACCAATGTCGGTACTGAAGCGGTGGTGCGTGCACCTGCGGATGGCTACACCCTGCTCATGGTGGCGCCTGCAAACGCAAGCAACGCAACGCTCTACGAGAAACTCAGCTTCAATTTCATTCGCGACATCGCGCCAGTTGCCGGGATCGCTCGCGTTCCAAGCGTGTTGGTGGTGCACCCGTCGGTTCCTGCAACAACGGTCCCGCAATTCATCGCCTATGCCAAGGCCAATCCGGGTAAGCTTAATATGGCATCTGCCGGGATCGGGACCGGCTCCCACATGTACGGTGAGTTGTTCAAGATGATGGCCGGCGTCGACATGGTCCACGTGCCTTACCGCAGTGGAGGCCCCGCACTGACCGACCTGCTGGGCGGCCAGGTACAGGTCTACTTTGCGCCGTCGGCAATATCGATGAATCACATAAGGGCTGGCAAACTGCGCGGACTGGCAGTGACCACCGCAAATCGGTTGGAGGAGTTGCCCGACACTCCGACCATAGGGGATTTTGTGCCAGGTTACGAGGCTAGCGGTTGGTTCGGTGTTGGGGCGCCGAAAAATACCCCGGTCGAAATTATCGAAAGACTGAACAAGGAAATCAACGCCGCTCTCGCCGATCCGAAGTTCAAGACGCGCCTTGCCGATCTTGGCGGCATATCGCTTGCAGGCTCACCTGCCGATTTCGGAAGGCTGATTAGCGACGAAACCGAGAAGTGGGGCAAGGTGATCCGAACCGCTCACATCAAGGCCGAGTGAGAGCCATTCCCGGAATTTCGATCGGCGAACCCGTTGGACGGCAGGCAGTTGATCTTAGAGTTACTGCCGAGCTATGCGGTGGCGGTGCGTCAACAGCGGCGTGAGCGCCGCCCCGGGGGTCTGCTTGTGGCCCTCAGCTCTCGTAGCCTCTCGGTCGCTTTCGGATGGTTGCGGACGAGCAACTTGGTCGCTCGTGCAGTCGCCTACTATTCGGAGCTATCCCCTGATTTCCCCGTACTTCGGCAGTTCGTTGGTCTGATAGCCCTGGATCACGCGCTCGGAGCCAAAGCCCCAGTAATTCCGCAGCGTCTCGGGGCCGTGCAGCTTCGGCCGCAGCGGAAATTCCTGGTGCCAGGGGCGCGGATCGAAATAACCGAGCTCCTCGTCTTTCATCTGGTCCATCTCGCAGAATATCTCGACCCGCACGAGGTCCGAGTTGCGGTGATAGGTGGCGACGTTGTGGCCGATGACGTGCCGGCCCGGCCCCCACACCAGATGCACCTTGTTGTGGGCAAGATAATCGACGGCCTTGTGAATCTCCGACCAGTCGATGACCTCGAAGGCGATGTGGTGAAGCTGCGGCTTCTCGTCGATGATGAAGTTGAGCGAGTGGTGGTCGGTATTGCAGCGCAGGAACACGAAGAAATCGCCGCGCCAGTCCGACACCTTGAACCCGAGCACGTCGCAATAGAACTTCACGATCTGCTGCACGTCGAGCACGCGATAAGCGACGTGACCAAGCTTGAGTATGTTGAAGATCGAGGGCATCGGGTCGAGTTTGGCGAAGTTGTACTCGGCGTAGATGTCTGTCCGCGTACCCTTCGGATCGTTGAAAGTCACCGCCTGCGCAACGCCGGGCGAGACACCCTGGCGGAGTTCGGCCTTGATGCCATGCTCGCCGAGCGCCTTCACGACGTCCTTGAGCTCGGTATCGGGCGCCACCTGGAATGACACACCCTTGAGGTGCCCGGCATCGCCGCGCACCAGTTCGATTGCCTCCAGCCCCTGCTTGCTGCCGAGGAAGACGCGGTCCTTGCTGCGCTCGATGATGCTGAGCCCGAGGAGCCGGCTGTAGTAGTCGGTCTGCGCCTCGATGTCGGGCGTTGAGATCGTCGCGTGGCCGAGCCGCCGGACCTTGATCATGGCATTCTCCTCATTCCGTCTTACGCCCCCGCCTGATGCGCGCGCACCTTGATCTCGAACTCTCCGATCTGCTCGCACTTGCCACGCAGCACGTCGCCCGGCTTTACCGGACTTACGCCCTGCGGCGTACCGGTGTAGTAAACGTCACCGGGATAGAGCGTATAGAACGAGGAGGCAAACTCGATCAGGCGGCTGACGTCGTAGATCAGATCCTTGGTCTCCGCGGTCTGCTTGAGCTCGCCGTTGTTGGTGAGCGTGATCTTGACGTCGTCGGGATTGGAAATCTCGTCGGCGGTCACGAACCAGGGACCGAGCACCGAATAGCCGTCGATCGACTTGCGGAAGCTGCGATCCTCGCCGCCGCGGCACGTCATGTCGAGGCCGAGCGTATAGCCGGCGATGTAGTCCTTCGCCTTGTCCTTCGGGATGTCGGTGCCCTGCTTGCCGATGATCGCCACCAGCTCGATCTCGTGCTCGTTGGTGCGATCGAGGAAGCGGATTGGAATTCCTTCGGACGGGCCGACGATCGACGAATTAGATTTCAGGAAGATGCCGGCCTTGCCGATATCCGGGGGCTGGCGCTGGGTGGCTTCCCGCGGCAGGTCCGTGCGCGAACGCATCTCCTCGATGTGCTTCTTGTAGTTGGTCGGCGCCGCCATGGTTTTCGACGGACGCGCGATCGGCGACAGGAGCTTCACCGACGAGAGCGGCTTGCCCGGCGCCTTGGCGGCCATGTCTTCGATCCGCTTGCGCCAGGTCGGGAGCGCGGCGATTACGGCGTCGCCCTTCATGTCGTAGCGGGCCGCCGCCCGGATCTGGGTCTGCGCCTCGGTCACATCGTGGACCTGGTCCCCGATCACGACCCCGAGCCGGTCCTCGTCATAACGGCAAAGCTTCATCGCCTTCTCCTTGATGAAATTCGTGGCGGTCTTATCGGGCTTGTCGCAGCGGATGCCAAGTCCCTTGCGGCACTCACCGCCGCTTGAAGATCGATTGGAACTCGCGCTGCCACTTCTTCTCTTCCTCGCCCGGGAATTCGGAGACGATCAGCTTATGGCCTGCGAGCCGCATGATCGCGTCCGGCGGATTGGGCGTCACATCGGTACGCACCGGCAGACGCCCGGCCTTGGGCAGCATCGACTGCGCCTCCTTGGTCAGCGCAAAATTCGCCGCCAGCAGCGCCGCCTTCGGATGCGGTGCGATCGAGTTGATCCCGACCGAGCCGAAGAATACCGCCACCGGATCGAGCACCCAGTAATTGGTCGGCCCGCCCGTGAGCATCATGTTGATGGTCAGGTTCATGTAGTTGTTGAGCGCCACCGGATACTCGCCCGCAGCGACCGAGCGGGCGAGCGCGAGGTGACCGTCGACCAGGACTGGATTGAGCGTCGCAACGATGTCCTGCACCAGCTTGCGGCCGCGCTGTTCGCCATAGTGCGCGAACAGCGCATACAACCACTGGGTGTCAGTCTGGTCGATCGCGATCTTGCCCGACAATTCCTTGTGATTGAGGAAGTCCTCGTAGCTCTTAGGCAGGTCGGCGGCCTTCACCAGCTTGGTGTTGTAGGAGGGCACGTCGTAGTTGGCGTAGACGCCGTACCAGCGCTTGTTCGGATCGCGGCCCTGCGGCATGAGCGCCTTCGCTTCGGAGGGATCGTGCGGGAGCAGGAAGTCCGCCGGCAGCCGGCTCACCGCCGGGCTGAGCAGCACGTCCCAGGAGCGTTGCTGGGCGCGCCGCTCGATCGCGATACGGCCGATCAGCACCACGTCATTGGCGCGCACGTACTCGACCTTGATCCCGGTCGCATCCTCGAACAGCTTCCAGAACGGCAGACCCTCCTGTTCGTTCATCGAGGAGTAGACCGTCAGCGAACCCTCGGCCTTAGCGGCCTTGAGAGTTTCGGCATCGGCCCAATAGGGCACCGGCTGCGCCATCGCGGCGGCAGACGTGAGCAGCGTCAGGGCGAGCGCGAAGGCGCCCGCGAGGGCATTCATGAACGGCGGCTTGGCCATCGGCATCGGCGTTCTCCCAGATCGTTGTCGTTCTTCCAGGCGCGTCCTGCTAGCTCGTAAGCCCGCGATTTTTCCTTGGCAAGCCGATACGGACCCGGCCGACCGATCGCCACCGCGCCCCTTGCCCCGCCCTTGCCCGATCCCCAAAATCCCGGCCGACGCAGCACCGAGGGGACCCCGCATGTTCGAACCGTGGATCGGCCGGAATTACGACGCGACAAAACTCCTTCTGGTGGGTGAGAGCGCGCCGTCCTGGTCAGAGGGGAGCGAGGTCAAGCATCCCTCCGAACGCCATCCGATCGAACTGGTCGAGTTCGTCCTCGCACAATTTCCGGCCAACGACTTCATGGCGCTGCTCTCGCGCAGCCTGGCAAGCACGGAGACGCCGCGCCCGGAGGAGCTCGATGCGGCGTGGGCGCAAGCGGCATTTACCGTCTACATTCCCGGCGATGTTCGCGCCGAACCCCGCAAACGGCCGACGCCTGATGCCTGGCAGGCGGCACATCAGGCGTTCCTGAACCTGCTCGATCGCCTGACGCCGCGCAATGTCATCGTGCTGGGCAAGGACGTCTGGGTGCAGATGCCGGAGGCGAGCCTTTCGCTGACCGATGATGTGCAGGGTTACCCGCTCGCCAATGGCGAGACCGTCATCTGCTGGGCAGTCGATCCCGCGAGCGCACAGTTTTCGTGGCAAAATCTCGCCGCGCTCATCAAGTTCGCGTCACAACGGAGCTCGTGAAAGCGGCACGCCGCCGCAGCCGCGCGCAGCGCGGCGGATCGCCCTTGCGGCAGGGAGCCGCGGGGCGCATGATGTCGTTTGGAACGCGAATAATCCTGCTCTGCGGGCAGATAGCGCATTCCATCTGATTCAACACATCCAAGGCACGACGGGGCCCATGGCCCCGCAATGATCCAAGGAGGACGACGTGGCCAAAAGCATCGCACTTAACGTCGATGGCCAGGCGCATACGATCGAGGCGGAGCCGGATATGCCGCTGCTCTATGCCCTGCGCGATGATCTCGGCATGCACAATCCGCGCTTCGGCTGCGGGCTCTCCCAATGCGGCGCCTGCACCGTGCTGCTCGACGGCGTGCCGGTGCGCTCTTGCGTCACGCGCCTGGATTCGATCGGCGACAAGAAGGTCACCACGCTCAACGGCATCGGCAACGCGGCAAAGCCGCACAAGGTGCAAGCCGCCTTCATCGAGGAACAGGTGCCGCAATGCGGCTACTGCCTCAACGGCTGGATCATGACCTCGGTCTCGCTGCTCGATAAGAACCCGCACCCGAGCGACGCGCAAATCCGCGACGCGCTCGCGGGCATCAAATGCCGTTGCGGAACGCACACCGCCGTCCTGCGCGCCGTCAAGCGCGCGGCGCAGGCTTGAGGGAGGCAACCATGACCATTCAACTCAATCGCCGCCATCTCCTCGCCGGCGCCGGCGCACTCACCGTCTCGGTGA
Source organism: uncultured Alphaproteobacteria bacterium (assembly GCA_963702695.1). GTDB lineage: Bacteria > Pseudomonadota > Alphaproteobacteria > Rhizobiales > Xanthobacteraceae > VAZQ01. Next base: position 55,074 of record CAVPDS010000020.1, read on the forward strand.
TGCTGCCGGGCGTGAAGGCGCAAGCCGCCGTTGCGACCAAGGCGTCGCGTCTGCCGCTCAAGGGCGATCAGCTCGCGACCTACATCAGCATCAATGCGGACGGCAGCGCGGTCGGCTGGATCGGCAAAGTCGACATGGGCCAGGGCACCGACATCGGCTGGATCAAGATGATCGCCGAGGAGCTCGACCTGCCGACCGATAAAGTCAGCATGGTGCAGAACCATTCCGATGTGACCATCAACATGGGTGGTGCGTCCGGCTCGACCGGCATCTGGAAGGGTGGTGCAGCGATGCGCACCGCCGCGGCGGAAGCTCGCCGCGTGCTGCTCGACATGGCGTCGGAGAAGCTGGGCGTGCCGGCCGACCGGCTGACCGTGAACGACGGCGTCGTCAGCGACAAGAACGACGCGAGCAAGAAGACTTCCTACGGCGAACTGATCGGTGGCCGTTACTTCGACGTCACGCTCGATTGGAACAACGAGATCGGCAACGACCTCGTCATCAAGGCCAAGGCCAAGCCGAAGCAGCCGAGCGAATACAAGATCGTTGGCCGACCCGGCACGCGCCGGCGCGACGTGCCGCTCAAGGTGCTCGGCACGCTCGAGTTCCTGGTCGACGTCAAGGTACCCGGCATGCTGCATGGCCGCGTGATCCGACCCGCGGTTGCCGGATCGGTGCCGACCGCCGTCGACGAGGCCTCAATCAAGGAAATCCCGGGCGCCAAGGTGGTCTGGCAGAAGGGCTTCATCGGCGTCGTCGCGCCCAAGGAATGGGACGCGATCCGCGCCTCGCGCCAGCTCAAGGTCACCTGGTCGGACGTGAAGCCGCCGTTCCCCGGCAACGCGGGACTTTACGACCACATCCGCAACGCCAAGGTCGTGCACGAGGACAAGCCGATCAAAGTCGGCGACGTCGACGCCGCCTTCGCCAACGCGGCGCGGGTGGTGGAAGCCACCTACGAATGGCCGTTCCAGTCGCATGCTGGCATGGCGCCGGCCTGTGGCGTGGCCGACGTGCAGGCGGACAGTGCGACGGTTTGGACCGGCTCGCAGAAGGCGCACTACTGCGCGCAGGGCGTCGCCAAGATGCTCGGCCTGCCGATCGAGAAGGTAAGGGCCGTGCAGATGACCGGCCCCGGCTCCTATGGCCGCAACAATTCCGGCGACACCGTGATGGACGCCGCCGTGCTCTCGAAGGCGGTCGGCAAGCCGGTGCGCGTGCAGGGCATGCGTTACGAAGGCACTGCCTGGGACCCGAAGGCCCCGGCTTCCGTCCACACCTCGCGCGCCGCGGTCGACAGGGACGGCAAGGTGACCGCCTGGGAGTTCAACAGCAAGGCGTTCTCCAAGCGCGATACGCTCAACAATGAAGGCTCGCCGGAATACACGCTCGCCGGCATGCTGATGGACTGGAAGCTCAACCCGGTGCACCTGTTCGGGCATCCGGACGAGTCCTACGGCTTCGCAGCGATCCACAAGACCTCGGTCACGATCCCGCCGCTGCTCGATCGCGCCTCGCCGCTGCGCTCGGCGCACATGCGCGATCCGGGCGGACCGCAGACCCACTTCGCGGTCGAGTCCTTCATGGACGAGCTTGCGCTCGCGACCAACATGGACCCGATCGAGTTCCGCCTGCGCTACATCAAGAACCAGCGCGACATTGCGCTGCTCAAGACGGTCGCGGAAAAGTCGGGCTGGCAACCCCATGTCGGGGCGCGCAAGCAGCTCAAGGGCGATGTCTATGTCGGCCAGGGCGTCGCCTATGCGGCGCGCGGCGGCACCCGCGTCGCAATGGTGGCTGAGGTCGAGGTCAACCGGAACACCGGCAAGGTCTGGGCCAGGAAGTTCACCGTCGCCCACGACTGCGGGCAGATCATCGCGCCCGATCTCCTTCGGCTCACGATCGAAGGGAACATCGTGCAGAGCACCAGCCGTTCGCTCTGGGAAGAAGTCAAGTTCGACGACAAGATGGTCACCTCGAACGACTGGAAGACCTATCCGATCGTTGACATAACCGAGGCGCCGGAGACGATCGACATTACCCTGATTGATCATCCGGAATTGCCGCCGACCGGCGCCGGCGAAGGCGCCAGCCGTCCGACCGCGGGCGCACTCGCGAACGCGATCTTCGACGCGACCGGCATCCGGCTGCGCCAGGCTCCGTTCACGCCGGAGCGCATCAAGGCCGGCGGCATGGCATGAAGTGATAATGCGGTGGGATGGGCAGCGTTGACTTCATCCCACCGCCCTGGGCCGAAATAACGGCCAGCATGCTCCGCGAAGGCGGAGCATGCAGCAATCATTGGCATCGTCAATATCCCGGCTGGGCAACACGCTGAATCCCGCGCCTACTGGATCGCACGTCCGCGTGGGCGATGACGGGCGGCACGTCATCTAATATGATCGCCGTTCATCAAAGGGAGGAAATGGTGCGCCTGATTCATCGTCGGCCTGATAAGCCCGCGCTCACCTCGCGCCTTCGTGCCTCCTGTCTCGCGCCCTGCTGCAAACCATCGCGCCGCCAGATACTCGCATGTATCGGCGCCGCTGCCGTGAGCACGGCTCTTCCCACAGCGCCGCTGCCGGCGCAGCCCACTGCCAAGCCCGGTCCGCGCCGCATCGACGTTCATCACCATTGCTATCCGAAGGCATGGTTCGAGCGCTTCCGCGCCCAGCTCCTTTCCTCCGACAGCGATCCCGATGTGATCCGCGACTGGAGCCCGCAGAAGAACATCGAGGCGATGGACGAGAACGAAATCGCGACCGCGATCGCATCGCTCGGCAGTCCCAGTATCTCGACGCGTGATGTACAGGAAGGGCGTAGCCTTGCGCGTAGCGTCAACGAAACGATGGCGCGCATGGCCACCGATTTCCCAGGGCGGTTCGGTGGCTTCGCGGCGATCCCGTTCAATGACGCCGACGGCAGCCTGAAAGAGATCGAGTACGCGTTCGACGTGCTCAAGCTCGACGGCGTCGGGTTGTTGACGAGCTATGGAGAAAAATGGCCGGGCGATGCTTCGTTCGCGCCGATCTTCGAGGAGCTCAACAAGCGCAAGGCCGTGGTCTTCATCCACCCGACCGCGCCGAACTGCTGCAACCGCATCCAGCCCGGCATTCCCGCCACCGCCGCCGAATATCCGTTCGACGAAGTCCGCTGCATCATGAGCCTCTTGTTCAGCGGGACATTCTCGAAATTTTCCGACATCCGTTTCATTTTCACCCATGCCGGCGGTCCGCTGCCGGTGCTGGCAGAACGGCTCAGTCAGCAGATGCGGCATCCGCAGATCGCCGCACGCATCCCGAAAGGCCTGCAATACGAGCTCAAGAAGCTCTATTATGAGGTCGCAAACTCGACCATCAGCGCCCCGGCGATGGCCGCGCTTACGGCGCTGGCGCCGTCGACGCAGATGCTGTTCGGCACTGATTTCCCTTACGTGCCGATGGAGAAAACGATCGGCGGGCTCAACGATCGCGGCTTCAGCGCCGAGCTGGTGCGCGCGATCAACCGCGACAATGCCGCGAAGCTCTTCCCGCGGTTTCAAGGGTGAATGCGGCGCTCGCAAGCATAGAAATGGCGCATCCGCATGCTTGATCCTTCGACGCCGCTCATCATTCCTGCGTTCGCCCCGCTCTACCAGATGCTCGCGCCATGGGCGGAAGCCTTGCTGCGTGTCTCGGTGGGGCTTGCACTCGTTCCACATGCGCTGCGCAACACGTTCGGGATGTTCCCCAAGACTGGCGTGCGCTCGCACAATCTCGCCGAACTGGCGAAGCAGCTCGACGATGACGGCTACCGTCCCGGGAAATTCTGGGCGCCGGCGATTTCGCTGACGCAGTTCATTTGCGGTCCGCTGCTCGCGCTCGGCCTGTTCACGCGACCCGCCGCGCTCCCGATCTTCATTTTCCTCGTGGTGACGAATTTCGAGCGCTGGCGCGTCGGAAAATATTTCTGGAACCAGCTCGGCCTCGAATACACGTTGATGTGGACCATCGCCGCATTCTATTTCCTGGTGCACGGCGGCGGCGTCTTCTCCCTCGATCATCTCATCGGCCGCGAGTTCTGACATGCAAGAGCTGACCCGACCCTCTGCCACCAAGATCGACGTGCGTCCCGAATGGTGGGACAACATCTTCGCACCGAGCTCCTGCCTGGTGCTGATCACGACCGTGGACAAGGACGGCCGCGTGAACGCCGCCGCCTACGGCACCTGTACGCGCGTGTGTCACGATCCCGTCTACATCGCCTTCACCTGCGGGACGAGCAAGGACACCTACAACAACGTGCTCGCGACCGGCGAATTCACGGTCAACGTCGTGCCGTTCGAGCAGGCCATGCTCGATCGCGTGCTGATCTGCGGCCTGCCGTTCAAGGGCGGGGTCAACGAGCTGGAGAAGGCCGGGCTGACGGCGATCCCCGCGCGCGCGCTCAAGCCGCCACGGATCGCGCAATGCCACAGTCATTTCGAGTGCAAGGTCGAGTGGACGAGGCCTTGGGTCAATCGGCTGATGGTGTGCGGCAAGGTCGAGGCCGTGAGCATCGACGAGGGCTGCATGACCGACAAGGGCTTCATCGTCTGGGACAGGGTGAAGCCCGCCCACTACTGCGGCATGCGCTATCGCGACCGCTTCGTCCCCGTCTACGACAAACCGACGCGCGGGGTGTGGCAGTACGAGGGGCGCGACGAGGAATTTCGCGAGGGCGAAGATTGGCGCGGGGCGTACAAGAGCACGGACTGACCCAAGGCTGGCCATCCCGGACGACCGAAGGGCCGATCCGGGACCCAACTCTCCACGAGCTTCGCGTTTGAATCCTCCCCGCTACCGGGTCTGCGCGTGATATTGGCTGTTCGGCCGCATGTCGGTCGCCGACGCGAGCCGGTTGGTCATGTTGTAGAACGCCGCGACCGCCGCGATGTCCCAGATGTCGCGGTCGGAAAATCCAGCGCGCCGCAGCCCCGCCCGATCGCCTTCCTCGATGATCCAGGGCTCGGCCGTGAGCTTGATGGCGAAATCAAGCATCGCGCGCTGGCGCTTATTGAGCCGCGCCGAGCGATAGTTCGCCACGATCATTTCGCCCAATACCGGATCGCCGGAGAGAACTCGCACCGAGGCGCCATGCGCGGTGATGCAGTAATAGCAGCGGTTCTGCACCGAGACCGCGGTCGCGATCATCTCGCGTTCGAGCTTCGAAAGGCCGGATTCGCCCTGCATCAGATCGTTGCGATAGGCGACGAAGGCCTCAAGCTTCGTCATGTCGAAAGCAAACGACTTCAGCACATTCGGTACGAAGCCGAGCTTCTCCTCGCAAAGCTTGAAGTAATCCGCCATCGCCGGCGTCAACTTCGCAGGCTTGAGCTTCAGCGCCAGGTAATCGGTATCGTCGCGCGCCGCCGCGCTTGCCTTGCGGGGCGAAGCAGACGATCGCTTGGCTGCATCGTAGCGCCGCTTGGCGGAATTCTTGGTTCGATTGAGCAAGCGTCACCTCCCTGTCAGGCACAGCCGACTATACCGCAGCGGCCTGGAGCGTAATCCCGAAAAGTTGCAGACTTTTCGGAGTGGACCATGCGGCCAAATGAGACAGCGTGAGCACGCCCGATTTGAGGGCGATCCGGCGGCGCCACGGCATCCGACTCCCCTCGACGCGGCGACGCGGATGGGAAAGACTTGCCGCCTGGGCGCGCGCTCCCTCAGCGGACCAAAGGACACGTGATGGATTCCGAAACTCTCCCCGGCACCGAAGAAGAACGCGCGGCAAGATCGCTGATCAACTCCGCGGCGGCCCTGCTCAAGGAGCGCGAGAGCGACATCCCCAACGCATTTGTGATCGGGCTATTCGCCCGCGCCGTTCCGGAGGATGTGCTGCGCCATAACCGGCAGACCATCGCGAGCCTCTCCGAAGATGCGTGGACTTTCCTCGCGCAGCGCAAGCTCGGCGCTCCGAAAATCCGTATCGCCACTCCGGGGGCCGCCGACCCGGCGCCGCTGAAAGACATCTCGGTCCTCGAAATCGTCAATGACGATATGCCGTTCCTGCTCGATTCCGTACTCGGCGAATTGGCGGAATGCAGCATCGAGATTCGCCTGGTGTCGCATCCGGTTTTCACGGTCGAACGTGACGCGGCCGGCCGCCTGACCGGCCTGCAGGGCCCGTCGCCGACGCCCGGCGCGGGGCAGCGCGAAAGTTTCATGCACATCCAACTGGAGCGCATCGAGGACGCGACCCGGCGCAGCGAGGTCATCACCGCGATCGAGCGGGCGTTGGCCGATGTCCGCGTCGCGGTCGAAGACTGGCGGCCGATGATGACGCGCGTCAGCGATGTCACCGCGAGCCTCAAAGCCAATCCGCCGCCGCTGCCGCCCGCCGAGATCGATGAGGCGATCGAATTCCTGAACTGGCTCACCGCCAACAACTTCACCTTCCTCGGCGTCCGCGAATACGAGTTCACCGACCACGAGGAAGCGTTGAAGCCGCGCTACGAGACCGGCCTGGGGCTCCTGCGCGAACACGGCGCGCGGGTGCTCCGGCGGGGCACCCAGCTCGTCACAGTCAGCCCGGAAATTCGCGCGTTCCTCGAAGAGCCGCGGCTCCTGATCGTCACCAAGTCGGCGGTGCGCTCGCGCGTGCACCGGCGGGTCTACATGGATTACATCGGTCTCAAGCGGTTCAGCGCGGCCGGCAAGCTGGTCGGCGAAGTCCGCATCATCGGGCTTTTCACTTCGACGGTCTACACGCGCTCGACCCGCTCGATCCCGTATCTGCGGCGCAAGGTCGATGCCGTGGTCAAGCGCGCCGGCTTCGATCCGGACAGCCACTCCGGCAAGGCGCTGGTCAACGTGCTGGAAACGTATTCGCGCGACGAGCTGTTCCAGATCGACGAGGACACGCTCTATCACTTCGCGCTCGCGATCCTGCAGCTCGACGAGCGGCCGCGCGTGCGCGTGCTGCCGCGCTCGGACCGGTTCGAGCGCTTCATTTCGGTCCTCGTCTACACGCCGCGCGACCGCTACGACAGTGATATCCGCAGGCGGATCGGCGAGTATCTCGCCGAGGCCTACAAGGGCCACGTAAGCGCGTTCTATCCGTTCTTCCCCGAAGGGCCGCTGGTGCGGGTGCACTTCATCATCGGTCGGCGTGACGGCGCAACGCCGCGGCCTGAGCGCGCGGCGCTCGAAGACGCGATCAATGCCATCGTGCGAACCTGGAACGACGGCCTGGCCGATGCGCTGCTGGCCGCGCATCCGCCGACCAAGGCGCGTGCGTTGATCGAACGCTATCAGGATGCCTTCTCCGAAGGATTTCGCGAGGTCTACTCCCCGCTCGTCGCCGCCGAAGACGTGCAGGTGATCGAGATGCTCTCGGCGGCCAAGCCGCTGAGCGTCGACTTTCATCATCGCGCCTGGGACAGCAAGAACGCCGTCGGTCTCAAGGTCTGGAATTTCAATACTCCGATCCCGCTGTCGGACCGGGTGCCCGTGCTGGAGAACATGGGCTTCCGGGTCATCGACGAACAAAGTTATCAGATCGCCGTCGGCACGCCGGAGGAGCCGGATGTCTGGCTGCACGACATGATGCTCGAACGCGCCGACGGCAGCACGGTCGATCTCGACAAGGTCCAGCAGGCGTTGGAAGCCGCGTTCCTGGTGGTCATGACCGGCGGCGCCGAGAACGACGGCTACAACGCGCTGGTACTCGTCGCCGGCCTGATGTGGCGCGACGTGGCGCTCATCCGCACCATCTCGCGGTTCCTGCGCCAGATCCGCGTGCCTTATTCGCAGGACTACATGTGGGCGACGCTGATCAAGCATTCCGGCATCGCCGCGGACATCGTGCGCTTGTTTCATGCCCGCTTCGATCCACGCTTCGATAACTCGGCGGCGGAGCGCAGCAAGCGCGAGGCGGAAATCGCGGCAGGCGTCGAGCAGAAGCTCGCAGCGGTCGAGAGCCTGGACGAGGATCGCATCCTGCGCCACTTCGTGACCGCGGTGCAGGCTGCCCTGCGCACCAATTTCTACCAGATCAACCCCGAGGGAAAACCGAAGGGGCTGATCGCGATCAAGTTCTCCAGCCGCAAGCTCGACGCCGTTCCGCTGCCGCGCCCACTGTATGAGATTTTCGTCTATTCGCCGCGGTTCGAAGGCGTGCATCTGCGCTTCGGCAAGGTCGCCCGCGGCGGCATCCGCTGGTCCGACCGGCCGCAGGATTTCCGCACCGAGATTTTGGGCCTCGTGAAGGCACAGCAGGTGAAAAACGCCGTCATCGTGCCAGTCGGCGCCAAGGGCGGCTTTGTGCCGAAATTCCTGCCGAAGGGGCCGCGCGACGCGGTGATGATGGAGGGCACCGAGACCTACAAGCTCTTTATCTCCGCGCTGCTCGACATCACCGACAACCTCGGCGACAAGGGCGTGATCCCGCCCGACAACGTCGTGCGGCACGACGACGATGATCCTTATCTCGTAGTTGCCGCTGACAAGGGCACCGCGACCTTCTCCGACATCGCCAATGCGATCGCCGACGAGCACGGATACTGGCTCAGCGATGCCTTCGCCTCCGGCGGCTCCGCCGGCTACGACCACAAGAAGATCGGCATCACCGCCCGCGGCGCCTGGGAGTCGGTCAAGCGCCATTTTCGCGAGATGGATATCGACATCGGCAAGACGCCGTTCACGACGGTCGGCGTCGGCGACATGTCGGGCGACGTTTTCGGCAATGGCTTGCTGCGGGAGACGACGACGAGGCTGGTCGCCGCTTTCGACCACCGCGACATCTTCATCGATCCCGCTCCCGACCCCGAGAAGAGCTTCGCCGAGCGCCAACGCTTGTTCGATCTGCCGCGATCGAGCTGGCAGGACTACGACAAGGCGCTGATCTCGCAGGGCGGCGGCGTCTACTCGCGCAGTCTGAAGGAGATCATGCTGACAGCGGAGGCGCAGCAGGTGCTTGGTTTTGCCAAGTCAAGAACCACACCGCAGGAACTGATGAACGCGATCCTCAAGGCGCCGGTTGACCTCCTGTTCTTCGGAGGTATCGGCACCTATGTGCGCGCCGCGAGCGAGACCGACGAGGCCGTTGGCGATCGCGCCAACGATGCGATCCGGGTGACGGGCTCGGACATCCGCGCCAAGGTCATCGGCGAAGGCGCCAATCTCGGCATGACCCAGCGCGGCCGCGTCGAGGCGGCGCTGCGCGGCATCCGGCTCAACACCGATGCGATCGACAATTCCGCCGGCGTGAACACCTCCGACGTGGAGGTCAACATCAAGATTGCGCTGATGCCGCCGGTGCGCGATCGGCGGCTTACGCTCGCTGCACGCAACGCCTTGCTCGCGGAGATGACCGATGATGTCGCCGCGCTCGTGCTGCGTAACAATTACCTGCAGCCGCTCGCGCTCTCGCTCGCCGAGCGGCACGGGCTCGAATATCTCGGCTTCCAGCAGCGCCTGATGCAGACGCTGGAAGCCAAGGGCATGCTCGACCGCGCGGTCGAGTTCCTGCCCGACGACGCCGAACTGGGCGAGCGCCGCCGCCGCAATCAGCCGCTGACCCGGCCCGAGCTCTCGGTCCTGCTCGCTTACGCCAAGCTTTCGCTCTATGCGGAACTGCTGGAAACCAGCGTGCCCGATGATCCCTATCTCGCGCGCGAACTCGTCCGTTATTTCCCGAAAGCGATCGTTGAACGGTTTCCCGACGCGCTCGCGCGGCATCGCCTGCGCCGCGAGATCATTGCCACCCAGCTCGCCAATTCGATCATCAACCGCGGCGGTCCGTCATTCGCGGCGCGGATCGAGGACCAGACCGGCGCGTCAGTCGCCAATATCGCGGCCGCGTTCGCAGCCGTGCGCGACAGCTTCGGGATGACCTCCCTCAACGGCGAGATCGACGCGCTCGACAACGTCATCTCCGGCAAGCTGCAGCTCGGTCTCTATGCCGCCGTGCAGGACCTGCTGCGCGACCGTGTGGTCTGGTTCCTGCGCAATGTGGATTTCTCTCGAGGGCTCGCCGCGATCGTCGAGCACTATCAGCAGGGCATCGCCGCGGTCGAGGCCGCATTCGCGACCGCACTGAGCAAGGACGCCATGGCAGCGCGTGACCGCCGCGCGGAGGAACTGGCCAAGGCCAAGGTGCCCAACGCGCTCGCGCAGCGCCTCGCCAACCTGCCGGCGCTCACCGCGGCTCCAGATATCGTGCTCGTTGCCGATCGCAGCAGAAAAGAGATCGCGGCGGTGGCGGCTACCTACTTCGCCAGCTCATCGTTCTTCCGAATCGATCAGATCGTCGACGCCGCGCGCACCATCAAGGTCTCCGACTATTTCGATCGGCTCATGCTTGATCGCGCGCTCAATTCGCTCGGCGACGCCGAACGCCGGATCACCGCCTCGATGGCCGGCAACGGCGCCGCCACGGGCGCGCAGGCCGTCAACTCCTGGGTCGCAGGCCGCAAGACCGAAGTCGACCGCATCCGCATGAGCGTGCATGAGATCGCCAGTTCCGGGCTCACGCTCTCGAAGCTCGCGGTGGCCGCGAGTTTGCTGGGGGATCTGGTGAAGCAGTGAAGGCTCTGTAAGGTGGGCAAAAGCGCCGTGCACTGACGCCGCATGCGAGCGCTGCGCGCTTTTGCCCACGCGGGACGTTGCCGTGGGCTCACGCGTGCAGCGCCGAGCGCGCCAACAAACGCCCTACCCTGCGCCTTTGCACCCTACAACAACAACTACGGAATTTTCTTCACCGGCTTCGAATCCAGATTGAACAGCCGCGCCGCATTGCCGCCGAGGATATTGCGCTTGGCCGTTTCCTTGAGGAACGGCAGGTCATAGATCGTGCTCGGCAGGTCGAAGTCCCAATGCGGGTAGTCGGACGACCAGACCAACTGGGTCTCCGCGTTGATCATCTTGAAGGTTGCCTCCAGTACCGAGAGATCGTCCGGCACTTCCATCGGCTGCGAAGAATAGAACATCTCGCGCATGTATTCGCTCGGCTTGCGCTTGAGCTGCGGGCAGTCCGATGTGCGCATCATGTAGGAGTGGTCGAGCCGCTGCATCAGGCAGTAGGCCCAGGTCAAGCCGCTCTCGATCCACATCGTCTTGAGCTTGGGGAAGCGCTCGGGGATGCCGTTGACCACCCAGTTGGTCATGTGGACCATGTTGAACCACATGAAGCCGAGCGAATGCACCGAGATGAAGCGGTTGGTGGTCGCGAGCGCGCGGTCATCCCAGTTGTAGGCGGCGTGGAACGAGATCGGCTTGCCCATCTCCTCGAGCAGCGCGTAGGTCTTCATGTAGGCGTTGTCGTGCACCGGCTTGTAGCGCGGCGAGGTCACCATGAAGCCGACGACGCCTTTTTTGTCGCCGAAGTCTTTTACCGTACGATACGCCCATTCCGGATCGTTGAACGGCAGGTAGAGCATCGAGATGATGCGCGGCTCCTGCGCCAGGATGCGCTCGCACAGCCAGCGATTATAGGCGCGGCAGAGCTGAACTTCGATCTCGACCTGGGGATGCAGACCGAGGAACAGCATCGGCGTCGGGAACATGCAGGAATAGTCGACGCCCATCGCGTCCATCCAGTCGAGCGTCCAGTCGATGTCGCGGTGGCGGTCGCCCCGGCCTTTGAAAAACTTGCGATTGGAATGCCGCGTCATGCGGCCGCCGAGGCTCTGGTAGCCGACCTGGCTGTTGAGGAAGCCGGAGCGGCCGGCGCGCGCCATCGAGTCCATCGCCTCCATCTTGACGACGGGGCTCTCGATGTAGCTGAACACGTCCTTGTAGGATTCGCTCTCGTAGTGGTGAGCGTCCACATCGACGATCAGGAAATCCTGATAGTTGCGGGCCCGCGCCTGCTGGCTGGCGTGATCCAGCGCCTTGGTTTCCGTGTACTGCTCGGGATTGAGCGTGCGGACTTCGTTTCGCAGCATGTCCATGGGGATTTTCCTCGCCTTCGCAGTAGTCAGGGACCAGCTATCAGGGATCAAGAACCAGCGATCTGGTCTGATGCTCTTCCGCCTCTGCTGATGCCCGCCACCTGATTTCTGATTCCTGTTCTTCAGATGACGACGAAAACTTCGTCGCCGCGTTGCACCACGTCGTATTTGCGCAGCTTCAGCCGCCGATCGCCGATGCACTCGCCGGTCTTGAGATCGTATTCATAGCCGTGCCAGGGGCACGCGAAGTGCACCTCGTCGGCGAACTTCTGCCCCTCGTAGGTCCGGTCCGGGTTGATGATGTCCACGACTTTGTTGACGAGAATACCTTCGCACGCCGGGCCGCCGGCATGGACGCAATAATTACTGTAGGCGTAGAACGCGCCGTCCTTGAAGAATACGCCCACTTCCTTCTGCCCGTCGACGACAATCCGGCGATCACCATCCTTCATGTCAGTCGCCTTGGCGACGAACCGCTCCGCCATCTCCCACTCCTTTACCGCTTGATACCGCTTGACCTCCCGGTCGGGCGCGGGCCGACCGGCCCTCGCGTCCTCTCGGCGTCTATCTCTAAAGCCTTTTTTCCGCGTTAACCACTCCTTCATCCCGCGGCCAAAACGCGTTGAATTAACAATAAGTTATCCATAAGAATTCAGAGCGCGCCTAGGCAGCGGAGCGAAGGAACGGCGGGTCTCGTGATGGATCCGCTCCAAGAGAAAAAGATGCAGGGCCAACGGCATAACGATCGTCCCATCAAGCCGTCGCTCCCCACCGACCCAGACCGCCTCCCGCAAGTTGAACGATTATTCATCGAGCGCAGCCCGGTCGTCGCCATCCTGCTCCGTCTGCTGGCAGTGTTGGTCCTGCTCGGATGCCTGGTCCTGACCTGGGCGGCGAAGGTTCTGCCGCTGGCGCGGGACAACTCGATCCCGCCGCTCGGCGATACCTTGCCGGGAAGCCAACCGGCTATTCGAACAGATCGCGCATGACCGTGAGCTATGTCTTACAGCGCCGGCAACCCTGGTAAATTCTATAATCATCCTGTGAATTCCTAAGCCGCCGAGCCGGCGCCGGCGACGTCAAGACGGCGCCGATTTCGCCCGCAGGCGCAACATGGTGAACCGAGCACCTGAAGAACTGGTCAGTGGGACCGTGGCTATTGGCCGGCGCCCGCCGGCAACAATTCACGTACATAGGCGACGACATCGGGCGGCGTCTCGATGGTCTCGCGGATGATCTGTTCGGCGTCCTGCCAGGTGCGGGGATCGATCGGCTGCGTGGTCTTGGCCACGTCGGCGAGGAAAGCCTCGTCACGCATCGTGGCCACGAAGGCATCACGCAACGCCGCAAGGCGCGCCGGCGGCAGCTCCGGCGGCGCGATGAAAACCTTGCCGGGCGCACGGGCGAGCGCGAGCAGCCGGAACGCCGCCTTGTCGATCGGCCTCTGCGCCAGCTCCTGCAGCAGGGGCACATCCGGCAAATGCGGCGAGCGCACATCGTTGAGCTGCGCGAGCCAGTTGAAGCGCTGCTCCTTGACCCAGTCGGGCCGCACTTCTTGCATCACCTCGTAAGCGCCGTAGACGGCATCGACTTCGCCACGCTCCATGGCGAGGTAGATCTCTCCCGTCCCCCGATAGCCCGGAATGACCTTGAAGCGCGTGCCGAACAGCTTGTTCATCATCAGAGGCAGATAAGCCTGTGCCGAGGCCGCACCGGTGGCACCGAACACCGCCGTCTTCTGCCGCGCGTCTTCGAGCGTTGCCACGCCGGTACGCTTGAGGATACCGAACACGCCGGCATCGCCCTTGCCCAGGGAGCCGAGCGCCGCCAGCTTGCGGGCATCGAACTTGATGCTGTCATCGGCGGCGAGCACCTGCGTAATCGGCATATTGTCGTACATCAGACCGATCACGGTGCCGTCGCGGGGCGCGACGTTGGCCATGTAGGTCATCTGGCGCAGTCCGCCGGCGCCCGGCAGGAGCTGGACCACGCCGTTGGGCCGGCCCGGGATGTGGCGCGGCAGATGCTCGGCGATGAGCCGCACCAACAAGGAATTACGGCCGCCCTCGCCGAACGGATTGGTAACCAGCAACGTCTTGCCGCGATAGAACGCCGCGACCTCCTCATCGTCGGCCCGCGCGGGCACTCCCGCCAGCACGAGGCCAAGCGCGAACAGTCCACGATTCACCTCTCTTCGGCGCATGACCGCGGCCTCCGTGACGGCTATCCGCGTGCGAGTTTTACCTCGACCGGCGGGCCGCTTTTGATTGTCTGATAGACCACGCAGTAGCGTTCCGTGAGCTTGAGGAGCTGATCGAGTTTTTCCTGCGGCGCATCGGTATCGACGTCGAAGCGCAGGCGGATCTGCGCGAAGCCGACCGGTGCATCCTTGGCGACGCCGAGCGTGCCGCGGAAATCGAGGTCACCCTCAGCCGACACGCGGCCGGACTTGAGCGGAATATCGAGCGCGGTCGCGACCGCCTTCAAGGTCACCCCGGCGCAGGCAACCAGCGCCTCCAGCAGCATGTCGCCGGAACAGAGGTCGAGGCCGGAGCCGCCCGTCGCCGGGTGCAGGCCCGCGACCGCGAGCGCGCGGCCGGTCTCCACCTTGCAGGCGATGTGCGTGTCGTCGAGCGTGCCCTTCGCCTTCAGGGTGATGAAGGCGCTCTTGGGATCGCTCTTGTATTGGTCCTTGAGCGGCGCCTGCATGGCGCGCAAGGCAGTGGCATCCATAGGTCTTGTCCTTTCTGGCCGGCCACGCGTGGCGCCAAGGCCCGCTTCTTGTTCCGTCGCTTATCGGACAAGGTATATAGCCCGCCGGCACGGATCGGGAAGAGTCCGCATTCCGCCGTAGGACCACCGCTATCCCCGTCTCGGCACCCTGAACTAGCGACGCCGCGTGCCGCTCGCTTTGCCTCTCCGCAACCCCGCCAACGCCTCAAGCACCGCACAGACGGAGGCGGTGTCGTCGCCGGCATGGCCGGTCGCCATCGCGGCGGCGTAGAGCGGCAGCGTCGCGGAAAACAGGGGCGTCGGGCAGCCGAGTGCCGCGGCATATTGGCCGATCACGGCCATGTCCTTCTGCCAGACCGAGACCTTCATGGTCGGATCGCCATAGCGATCCTTCACCATCATCGGCGCGCGCAGTTCGAACACCCGCGAATTGCCCGCACCGCTCGTCACCATGTCGAAGATCGTCTGCGGCTTGAGCCCGGCCTTCATGCCCAGCACCATGGCCTCGGCGGCGGCGACATTGTTGATCGCGACCAGGAGATTGGCGACGTATTTCATCCGGCTACCATTGCCGAATGCACCCAGGTCATGCACCGCCCGCGCGAAGCCCGCGAACAGCGGCTTGAGCTTGCGGATCACGCCCGCATCGCCGCTCGCATAAACGACGACATCCTTCACTTTCGCCTGCGAGCCGGTGCCGCTGACGGGGCAGTCGAGCATGGTATGGCCGGCCTTCAGGAGCACACGCTGCGCGGCAAGCTTGTCGTCAAGCGTGAACGTGCTCGTTTCGACAACGACGCGCGGCCGCACTTGCGCGGTCGCGATCGCCTGCGCGGCGTCCGCCAGAGCTTCTGCTTCCGGCAGGCTGGTGATGATCACCGGCGCGTGCACCGCGAGCGCGGCCGCATCCGGCGCGATCTCGACGCCCCCGCGCGCCAGCGCCCGGCGGCGCGGCGCCGCGATGTCGCAGCCGATCACTCGCCAACCGGCGGCAACCAGATTTTGCGCAAACGCCCCGCCCATGATGCCGAGGCCGACGAAGCCGACCGTGCCCTTGCTCCGCACCATCCCGATCTCCCTGGCATTGACGCGCGACCCTACACGCAACAATCAGTCTCTGCGAGCATGCGCGCATGGCAGTGGAACAGCCCGCGCGGATTGCGTATCGTCGCCCGCGACTGACGCAAGACCGATCATCGGGAGGACAAATCATGCATGTGCGAACCGCCGTGCTCGTCGCGGCCGCGGCCCCGCCGCTCGCATTGTTCGCGGGTCCTCTTCCGGGATAAGGAGAGGGAGTGCGCATCAGCTAGCTTTACCGCATAGCCTCACCCCATCTAAGTCTCACTTCCAACTTGGAGTTCCCATGGCCCTCGCGCTTGCACAGGCTTCCACCATTCTCGACGTTGCGCTCGAGACCGCCCACGACAACAAGTTCGCTCCGCTCACAGTCGCGGTTCTCGACGCCGGCGGTCATCTCGTCGCATTCAAGCGCGAGGACAAGTCCGGCATCCTCCGGTTCGACATCGCCTTCGGCAAAGCGTGGGGCGCGCTTGGCATGGGCTTCGGCTCGCGTACGCTGGCGGCGAGGGTCGGCCGCTCGCAGATGTTCTTCACCACGCTCGCCTCTGCGAGCGGCGGGCGCTTCGTGCCGGTGATCGGCGGCGTGCTGATCCGCGATACCGCCGGCGAAGTGATCGGCGCGGTCGGCATTTCCGGCGATGCGTCGGAGAACGACGAGAAATGCGCGATCGCCGGGATCGTGGCGGCGGGCCTCAAGGCCGACCCGGGCGAGGATCCGAAGTGATGCTCAACGCCGCTATCATCGGGCTCGGCTGGTGGGGCAAGGAGCTGGTGCGCGCGGTCCAAGGCAAGAGCGTGCTCATCCGCTTCTCCCGCGGCGTGACGCTGGAGCCCGACCTTGCCGAGGACTTCGCCGCCGAGATGAAGCTCGACCTCGGCACGTCCTACCACGACGTGCTCGCCGACCCGGCGATCGACGCGGTGGTTCTCGCCACCCCGCACACCCGCCATCGCACCCAGGTCGAGGCGGCGGCTGCGCGCGGCAAGCACGTCTTCTGCGAGAAGCCATTCGCGCTCAACAAAACGGACGCCGCAGCCGCGATCGCTGCCTGCCGGCGCGCGGGCGTGGCGCTCGGTGTCGGCCATAACCGTCGCATGTGGCCCTCGATCGCGGCGCTCAAGGAGATCGTCGCCGCGCCCAGCTTCGGGACGATCATGCATGCAGAAGGCAACTACAGCCACGACTGGCTCGCCAACCAGCCGGCCGACAACTGGCGTTCCGCGGCGGAGGAGACCAAGGCCGGCGGCATGACCGGCATGGGCATCCACCTGCTCGACAGCTTCAGCTTCCTGGTCGGACCGATGCAGCGAATCGCCGCGCTCGCGACTCGGCGCGCGCTGCCGCTTCCGACCGGCGATACCACCTCGGCGCTGATCAGCTTCGCCAACGGCGCGACCAGCACCATTGCCACCACGCTCAAGACCCCATTCGTGTGGCGGCTCGCAGTCTACGGCGCCGACATGTGGGCGGAGAGCACGAGCGAGACCCGCATCACCATCGCCCGCTCCGGCCGCGATCCCGAAGTGCGCGATCTCGCCCAGGTGAACCATGTCGGCATGAATATCGAAAGCTTTGCGCGGGCCGCCCTCAAGCAAGGCGTCTATCACATCGATGACGCGGGCATCCTGCACACGGTGGCCGCGCTGGAGGCAGTTTTCCGCTCGGCAGAGGCGGACGGCGCGTGGCAGGCGGTGGACTGATTCCTCGGCCGTCCCCGCCTTTGCGAACGCGGGGACCCTTACTCCGTGTCCTCGCGTGTGCGCGCGAGACAACGAAAACTTCAGACACGGCGGCTACGGTCCTCGTTTTCGCAGGGACGCTCACCTTCACGCGCTTTGAAAAGCCCCAAACACAGTGTCTACTAACACTGAGAGCGGCGCACGCCGCTGTGCCCACAGGCGGAGGCCCCGATGAAGCTTGGCTTCTTCACCATGCCGATCCATCCGATAGATAAGGACTGGCGGCAATCGCTGCGCGAGGACCGCGAGGCCTTCATCCTTGCGGATGAACTCGGCTACAGCGAGGCCTATGTCGGCGAACACGCGACCGACAAGGCGGAGAACATCACCTCCTGCGCGATGTTCATCTGCACGCTGATCGACGCGACCAAGCGCATCAAGCTTGGCACCGGCACCGTCAATATGCCGAACAGCCATCCGGTCGCGATCGCCTCCCAGATCGCGATGCTCGACCATCTGCTCGACGGTCGTTTCATCTTCGGCATCAGCCCAGGCGGGCTGCTCTCCGACGCGGAAATCTTCGGTAACCTCGATGCCGATCGTAATGCCATGTTCGTCGAGTCGATCAACCAGGTGCTGGCGCTCTGGCGCGGCGAGCCGCCTTACAAGCTCGAAGGCAAGTTCTGGAAGATCGCGGTCGAGCGACATCTGATCCCGGCCATCGGCCAGGGTTTCGTAGCAAAGCCGCTGCAGCGCCCGCATCCGCCGATCGTGGTCACGGTGGTCGCACCGTTCTCGAAGGGCGTAACGGAAGCCGCCGCTCGCAACTGGGAACCGATCTCCGCGAACTTCTTGATGCCGGCCTGGGTCAAGAGCCATTGGCCGAAATACGTCGAGGGCTGCGAGCGTGTCGGCCGTCCGGCCGATCCCGCCAACTGGCGCGTCGCCAAGAGCATCTTCGTCGCCGACGACGACGCGACTGCGCGCGCCTATGCGACCGATCCGAACAGCCCCTACCGCTATTACTACAGCCAGCTTTTCACCAAGCTCACGCGCAACGGCCGCTTCGACCTGTTCAAGACCCATCGCGACCAGCCCGACAGCGAAGTGACGCTCGACGGAGTGTGCAACGAACTGATCATCCACGGCTCTCCCAACAAGGTTGCCGATGAGCTCCTGGCGTTCCGCGACAAGGTCGGCGATTTCGGCACTCTGCTCTACGCCGGCAAGGACTGGCGCGACCGCGACCTCGGCCGCCGCTCGATGATTTTGCTTGCGGAGAAGGTGCTGCCCACGGTCAATTCCGCCATCATCCGCGCCGCGGCCGCGGCGGCGGAGTAATCGCGAGCACCGTGGGATGTCATCCTGGCGGTCGCAGGTCCGCTCCGGGACTCAACGGGCGGAGCGCATGGAGAGTTGAGTCCCGGCTTGCACTCGCTTCGCTCGCTTGGCCGCGATGACAACCCGCGGGCGCGGAAACATCCTCGCCCCTCTCACATCCGGAAAGTTCCAAACCTTGTCGGCTCCGGTGGCGGCGCGTTGCGGCCGGCGGCGAGCGCGAGACCCAGGACGTGCCGGGTGTCGGCGGGATCGATGATCCCGTCGTCCCACAGCCGCGCTGTGGCGTAATAGGGATTGCCTTGCCGCGCGTACTGCTCGCGGATCGGCGCCTTGAAGGCCTCTTCCTCTCCCGCGCTCCAGACGCCGCCCTTTGCCTCGATGCCCTCGCGGCGCAGGACCGACAGCACGGACGCGGCCTGCTCGCCGCCCATCACCGAGATGCGCGCGTTCGGCCACATCCAGAGGAAGCGCGGATTGTAGGCACGACCAGCCATACCGTAGTTTCCCGCGCCATAGCTGCCGCCGATGATGACCGTGTATTTCGGCACGTTGGTGCTTGCTACGGCGGTGACGAGCTTGGCGCCGTCTTTGGTGATGCCGCCGGCCTCGTAGCGCTTGCCGACCATGAAGCCGGTGATGTTCTGCAGGAACAGCAGCGGAATGTTGCGCTGGCTCGCCAGTTCGATGAAGTGAGCGCCCTTGAGCGCACTTTCGCTGAACAGGATGCCGTTGTTGGCAAGGATGCCGACGAGATGCCCGCAGATGCGTGCGAAGCCGCAGACCAGTGTCGCTCCATAGAGCTTCTTGAACTCATCGAATTCGGAGCCGTCGACGACCCGCGCGATCACGTCGCGCACGTCGTACTGCATACGCGAATCCTCGGGGATCAGTCCGTAGAGCTCCTCGGCCGGATAAAGCGGAGGCAACGCGTCGTGCGCCGACTGGTGTTGCACCGGGCGATTAAGATTGCCGACGATCCGGCGCGCGATGGCGAGCGCATCCGCATCGTCCATGGCGTAATAATCGGTGACCCCCGACTGCCGGCTATGCAGGTCGGCGCCGCCGAGTTCTTCGGCGGTGACGACCTCACCCGTGGCGGCTTTCACCAGCGGCGGGCCGCCCAGGAAGATCGTGCCCTGGTGGCGCACGATGATGCTCTCGTCCGACATCGCCGGCACGTACGCACCGCCCGCCGTGCACGAGCCCATCACCACCGCAATCTGCGCAATGCCAACGGCCGACATGCGCGCTTGGTTGTAGAAGATGCGGCCGAAATGCCGCTCGTCCGGGAAAATCTCGTCCTGCAGCGGCAGGAAGGCTCCACCGGAGTCGACGAGATAGATGCACGGCAAATGATTCTCGCGTGCGATATCCTGCGCGCGCAGATGCTTCTTCACCGTCATCGGATAATAGGTGCCGCCCCGTATCGTGGCGTCGTTGACGACAATCATGCAGTCCTGGCCGCTCACGCGCCCGACTCCGGTGATCAGGCTCGCCGCGGCGACGTCGCCGCCGTACATGTCATAAGCCGCGAGCGGCGACAGTTCGAGGAACGGCGCGCCGGGATCGAGCAGCCGTTCGATCCGCTCGCGCGGCAGCAGCTTTCCGCGCGCCGTGTGGCGGGCTTTTGACGCCTCGCTGCCGCCGCGCCGCGCGTCCGCGAGCTTGCCGCGCAGATCATCGACCAACCCCTGCATCACCGCGGCGTTGCGCACAAAATCCGGGGCGCGCGGATCGATCGAGGACGGCAGCACGGTCATCGTCAGCGCGCCTTGTTGAACAATTCCCGCCCGATCAGCACGCGGCGGATTTCGCTGGTACCGGCACCGATCTCGTAGAGCTTGGCGTCGCGCAACAGGCGGCTGGTCGGCGAGTCGTTGACGTAGCCCATCCCGCCGAGGAGCTGGATCGCATCGAGCGCGAGGCGCGTGCCATGCTCGGCGGCATAGAGGATCGCGCCGGCGGCGTCCTCGCGGGTGGTCTCGCCGCGATCGCAAGCCTTGGCCACGGCGTAGACATAGGCGCGGCTCGCGTTCATCGCGACATACATGTCGGCGATCTTGCCCTGCACGAGCTGAAACTCGCCGATGGGCCGGCCGAACTGGCGGCGCTCCTGAACATAAGGCATGACAACGTCCATGCATGCCTGCATGAGCCCGAGCGGTCCGGCCGCGAGCACCACCCGTTCGTAGTCGAGGCCAGACATCAGGATCGGCAGCCCGTCGCCCGCACGGCCAAGAACGTTGGCGTCCGGTACTTCGCAATCCTCAAACACAAGCTCGCAGGTGTCGGAGCCGCGCATACCGAGCTTGTCGAGCTTCTGCGCCGTCGAAAAGCCACGAAAGCCCTTCTCGATGATGAAGGCGGTGATGCTCCGCTTGACCGGGTCCGGATCGGTGCGCGCATAGACCACCAGCGCGTCCGCGTGCGGCCCGTTGGTGATCCACATCTTGCTGCCGTTGAGGACGTAGCGTTCGCCACGCTTTTCGGCACGGGTCTTCATCGACACGACGTCGGAACCGGCGCTCACTTCCGACATCGCGAGCGCGCCGACGTGCTCACCGGCAATCAGCTTCGGCAGATAGCGGCGCTTCTGCTCGGCGCTGCCGTTGCGCCGGATCTGGTTGATGCAGAGATTTGAATGCGCCCCATAGGAGAGCCCTACCGCGCCCGATGCGCGCGAAATCTCCTCCATCGCCACGCAGTGTTCGAGATAGCCGAGGCCTGAGCCGCCCCATTCCTCCTCGACGGTAATACCGTGCACTCCGAGCTTGCCGAGCTCGGGCCATAGATCGCGGGGAAACGTGTTGCTGCGGTCGATCTCGTCGGCGCGTGGCGCAATCTGGTCAGACGCGAAGCTGCGCACGGTGTCGCGCAACAGGTCCGCGGTCTCGCCCAGGCCGAAATTGAAATCGCGCAGCGCGTTCGAGAGCATGATTCTCATTACCACAAAATTGCTTGCGGCGGCCTCCTTGCGTACCATCAGACCATGACGACACGATCCATGACATCACGATCCCCGGTCACCATCCGCGCCGTCTCCGGCCTCGGCAGCAAAGGCCCGGCCTGTTTCCTCGTCGAGGGCGGCGGCCGGCGGCTCCTGCTCGACCTCGGCTATGGGCCGCAGCCGGGCCTCCTCCCTGAGGTCGACGACGTGGGGGCGGTCGATGCCCTGATCATCAGCCACAGCCACAAGGATCACGCCGGCGGACTGTCGCTGCTGCCGAAAATCGGCAACCCGCCGATCTACGCCACAGAGATGGTGGCCCGCCGAGTGCCGGGAAAGGTCGCGACGCGGCCGCTGCCAATCCGCGGCGTCGCCGATGTCATGGGCGTGAGCGTCGAGACCGGCCGCAACGGGCA
The DNA here is from genome assembly GCA_963702695.1 of uncultured Alphaproteobacteria bacterium. Taxonomy (GTDB): domain Bacteria; phylum Pseudomonadota; class Alphaproteobacteria; order Rhizobiales; family Xanthobacteraceae; genus VAZQ01. The sequence goes on from CAVPDS010000020.1 coordinate 77,188, forward strand.
TGCGCCCGGCGGCATCTGGATGCGGTTCGCGATCGGCGATGGCGTACTCTACACCGGCGACTATTCCACCGAGTCGATCCTCTACGCCTACGATCCGCCGCCAAAGGCGCATATCGTCATTCTCAACTCGTCCTATGGCGCCGACGACGCCGCGATGGCGGAGCGCCAACAGGCTCTGACGCCGATACTCGCGGGCGACGTGCTGCTGCCGGTGCCGGAAGATGGCCGCGGCCCCGAGATCGCGCTGCATGCGGCCCGCAACGGCCGCACAACACATCTCGACGACGCCATGCGCGCGGCGCTGCGGCAGCTTGCCGGCGTCGATGCAGCTTGCCTGCGAGACGGACTCGCGGGCGAGATCGGTCGGCTCGCGAACGATGCGCAGCCGATCGCCGGCGCGGACGACGTGATGCTGGCGGCACCGGCGGCAGGAACCAGTGGCGAGACCGCGCGCCTGCTTACGCAGTGGGAAAGCCAGCCGACGCCGGCGATCGTGTTCACCGGTTACGTGCCGCCGGACACACCGGCGGCACGGCTGGTCAAGAGCGGCCGCGCACAATTCATGCGCTGGAATGTGCACCCGCGCCTTTCCGACAACGTGGCGCTGGTGCGCGCAACCGGCGCAGATACGGTGATGCCCGCCTTCTGCGACCGCAACCACCTCGCTGCGCTTACCGCCGCCTTCGCACCGGCGAAGGTCACGATGGATGCGATGATCTCGTCATGACAGCGAAGAAACGCGCAACTAAACGGCCGGCCGCCAGGGCCAAGCCTATGCGCTCGACTGCTCCGCCAGACGCGCCGGTCGTGCCAGCGCCGCCCGAGGATCAAATCTCCTACAGCAGCCTGTCGCTGCACGACCTGTTCCAGCAGCAGACGCGGCAGATGCTCGATCGCACCGATATGGGCGAGGAGCAGAGGGAGATGCTCCTGCTCGCCATGAGTTGTCCTTGCTGCGGCGCCGCCGGGCTGTCGTTCACCGCGAAATTGAGTTCAAAACGGCGCCGGCCACGATAGCGCGAACAGCGGCTGGCTTTGTTTGGGCCCCCTACTGAAGGAAGCACTGGGTCTCGCGGATATCGGTCGCGATTGATGTTGCGCCGCGGCTCCCTATAGTGAGACCTTGAGAAAGGCGGACGTAGCAGGAATTCAAGTGATGGAAATTCGCAATCTCGGCCGCTCCGGCCTGCGCGTCTCGGTGGTCGGGGTCGGCTGCAACAATTTCGGCCCGCGGCTCGACCTCGAAGCTGCGCGCAAGGTGGTGCATCGCGCGCTCGACCTCGGCATCACGCTGTTTGACACCGCCGACACCTACGGCAAGGGCGGCTCCGAGACGATCCTCGGCGAAACACTCGGCCCGCGTCGCAACGACATCGTGCTCGCCACCAAGTTCGGCTGGACCATGGACGAGGCGCGCGGCCTGTTCGGGGCGTCGCGCCGTTACATCATGAACGCGGCCGAAGCGAGCCTGCGCCGGCTCAAGACCGATCATATCGATCTTTATCAGCTCCACCGCCCGGATCCGCGCACGCCGATCGAGGAAACGCTGCGCGCGCTCGACGATCTCATCCGCCAGGGCAAGGTCCGCTATGTCGGCTGCTCAAACCTCGCCGGCTGGCAAGTGAGCGATGCGCAATGGTCCGCGCGTCACCTCGGCATCAATGCGTTCATCTCCTGCCAGGACGAATACAGCCTGCTGGCGCGCGACATCGAAGGCGAGCGGCTGGACGCGATGCGCGCGTTCGGGCTCGGCCTGCTGCCCTATTTCCCCCTCGCCGGCGGTTTGCTCACCGGCAAATACAAACGGGGCGCGGAGCCGCCGCCGAACACGCGCCTCGCCGTATCGCCGGGCCTGCGCGCGCGCTTCCTGAGCGACGAGTCGCTCGACGTGGTCGAGAAATTCGAAGCATTCGCCACTGCGCAGGGACATACGATGCTCGAGCTTGCCTTCTCCTGGCTCGTAGCGCAGGCGCCGGTAGCAAGCGTGATCGCCGGCGCCAGCACGCCGGAGCAGGTCGAGCAGAACGCGAAAGCGGTGGGCTGGAAGCTGACGCCGGAGGAACTCGCCGAGATCGACCGGCTGACGGCCACTTAAAGGTCCGAATCCAACGAATGACTCGGATGCGTTCGTCTCCTGCCTTTCGTGGGACGACGCCGGAGTTGAGCAACCAGATTGCGTATCACTCCGCATCGCTGGCAATTTGGCGTACGGCCTCGGTAACGGCAGGTAATGCAGTCGGGTCTAATGTTACGATACCGTCCCTCTTTCGCCCAATCAGCCTAGGCTCGGCGCCCGAATTGTCAAACAAGAGCGCCTGATCCGCGCTCTCCAAAAACCAGGGAAGTTGTTTCAGCGAGCGACCGTAGCGTTCAATGATTTTCGCTTCGGGCACGGCATGTCCGCCCTTCTTGACTCGAAGTTCAACGCGGTCAACACACCTTTGAGGCGAATCCAGGATGACATATGTAAGGCGTAGATCGAACTCGAGAGCCTTGGCTGCAACAACAAGCCGTTGATATTTATCGGTCGACAGTACCGTTTCGACGCCGACGGTTTGATGCGCCCGAATTGATGCCTCAAGCCAGCGTTCTATTCGTCGAACTGCCTCCAGGTTGGCGCTCTGAAGGTCCAAATTCTCGATATTTCGGATGCGTGCGGTCAATAAGTCAGGATTGATGATCCAGACAGAACGAGCAAACGCCTCAATATCGATGTCCTGATATATGCTGCTCTTGCCGGACCCGTTTGGTCCAGCCACGATCCAGAAGATCGGGCAGTCAGCGCTTGCGAGAGGCAATATCAGAACCGCCGAGAATGCGTTTATTCTCTCGCCGCGCCTTGGCGACGTTTCTGGTGAAGACGTAAGTCAGCCCTTCGTCGAAGTTGTCGTCGTTGGCATCCAGCGTGCGCACCGTTTTCCATCCGCCGGAACTCGCTACCCGCTTCTTTCCGACGGCGCTGGCGGCGGACTTGCCAGATCGAGCGGTTTTCAGCTTCTTGTAGACGACCTTGGTCATGACCCGCTGTCCTTTGGGATCGCCTATTATAGCGAAAATCGTCAGCTAGTACCGACTTTCAATCAAAGCTGACTCGCAAAGCACCGGCGGGCCATCTCTTGCGTCGTCCCCGCGAAAGCGGGGACCCATACCCTCCGAAGCAAGTAGCCCGGATCGACTGTAGCCCGGATAAGCGAAGCGATATCCGGGGTTGAACCTGTTTTGAAGTCTGAGCCTGTTTTGACAACCCGCATGTCGCTGCGCTCATGCGGGCTACGGTCGCCGGCGCGGTTCACCGCAATTACTTCCTAGCCTAGAAGCCAATGTAATGCAGTTTTGCGCATCTGCCGCGCCTCACAATTCGGCCCGACTTTGGGCTATCATAGCAACGGCTTAACTCTTCCCTCTTGCACCGGCTCCCCCCATATTTTCCCGATGGCGCAATCCCCTGACAGACCCGGCCCGCCGCGAAAGCCCAAGCGCGATCCGGCCAAGCATTCGAAAAAGGACCCGGCCAAGCCGACGCGGGCGAAGGCAGCGCGGCCTGACTTGGCCCCCATCGCCCCGGCGCTGGCGGAACTGCTCAATCCGGCGCTCAACCAGGGCACCGCCGGGGTCGGCTCGCAGACCGGGCTCAAGCCGCCGCCGGATAATTCCTGGGACCGCCGCGCCGATTTTGCGCGCTCGCACACGTCGCGCCGGTCTACCCAGGACGGATTCAAGGAATCGCCGCAAACCGGCTATGTCGGCAAGACGCCAGTGTCGCCAGGGGAGTTGGATCCGGACTTGGCGCGGTCGCTGGGGATTTCCGACGACGAAGAACCGCAGGCCGGGTCCAGCGGCGCTGAACGCGATCGTCCAGCTCGGCAGCGCCCCGCGCGATCAAACTCCTTGGAGGGATTGGGCGTCGCCGCCACCGCCGAGGCGCTGGATAAATTACTGCGCGAGGGCCGGCCGGAATTCGCCGACAAACACGGCGGCAACCTGATCTGGACGCCGCACCGGCCGCCGCGGCCGGAGAAGAGCGAGGGGGGCCGCCGGCTTGTGATCCAATCGGAGTTCGAGCCCAAAGGGGATCAGCCGCTGGCGATCGACGAACTGGTCGAAGGTATCAGGCGCAATGACCGCAACCAGGTACTGCTCGGCGTCACCGGCTCGGGCAAGACCTTCACGATGGCGAAGGTGATCGAGCGCACGCAACGCCCTGCGCTGATCCTCGCGCCCAACAAGACGCTGGCGGCGCAGCTCTACGGCGAGTTCAAGAGTTTCTTCCCCGACAACGCGGTCGAGTATTTCGTCAGCTATTACGATTATTACCAGCCCGAGGCCTACGTCCCGCGCACCGACACCTACATCGAGAAGGAATCCTCGATCAACGAGCAGATCGACCGCATGCGCCACTCGGCAACGCGCGCGCTGCTCGAACGCGACGACGTGGTGATCGTCGCCTCGGTGTCGTGCATCTACGGTATCGGCTCGGTCGAGACCTACTCGGCGATGACCTTCGCGCTCAAGCGCGGCGAGCGCATCAACCAGCGCCAGCTCATCGCCGATCTGGTGGCGCTGCAATTCAAGCGCACCGCCGGCGATTTCTATCGCGGCTCGTTCCGCGTGCGCGGCGACACCGTCGACATCTTTCCGTCGCACTACGAAGACCGCGCCTGGCGCGTGAATCTGTTCGGCGACGAGATCGAGTCGATCGATGAGTTCGATCCGCTCACCGGCCAGAAAACGGACGAGCTCGAATTCATCAAGGTCTATGCCAATTCGCACTACGTGACGCCGCGCCCGACGCTGTTGCAGGCGATCGCCGGCATCAAGGAGGAACTGCGCTGGCGTCTCGGCCAGCTCAACGCCGCTGGCCGGCTGCTCGAAGCGCAGCGGCTCGAGCAGCGCACCGTCTTCGACCTCGAAATGATGGAGGCGACCGGAAGCTGCGCCGGCATCGAGAACTATTCGCGCTATCTCACCGGCCGGAAGCCGGGCGAGCCGCCGCCGACCTTGTTCGAATACGTGCCCGACAACGCGCTGGTGTTCGTGGACGAGAGCCACGTCACCGTGCCGCAGCTCGGCGGCATGTATCGCGGCGACTTCCGGCGCAAGGCAACGCTCGCCGAATACGGCTTCCGCTTGCCGTCCTGCATGGACAATCGGCCGTTGCGCTTCGAGGAATGGGATGCGATGCGCCCGCAGACCACCTGCGTCTCGGCCACGCCGGGCTCGTGGGACCTCGACCAGTCCAGCGGCGTATTCGTCGAACAGGTGATCCGGCCTACCGGGCTGATCGATCCGCCGGTCGACATCCGCCCGGCGCGCACCCAGGTCGACGACCTCGTCGGTGAGGTGCGGCAGGTGGCGGCAAAGGGCTATCGCTCGCTCGTCACCGTGCTCACCAAGCGGATGGCGGAGGACCTCACGGAATACCTGCATGAGCAAGGCATCCGGGTGCGCTATATGCATTCGGACATCGACACGATCGAGCGTATCGAGATCATCCGGGACCTGCGGCTCGGCGCGTTCGACGCGCTGGTCGGCATCAACCTGCTGCGCGAAGGCCTCGACATTCCCGAATGCGCGCTGGTCGCGATCCTCGACGCCGACAAGGAAGGTTTTCTTCGCAGCGAGACTTCGCTGATCCAGACCATCGGCCGTGCCGCGCGCAATGTCGATGGTCGCGTGATCCTCTATGCCGACAGCGTCACCGGCTCGATGCAGCGCGCGATCGAGGAGACCAACCGGCGGCGTGAGAAGCAGGTGATCTACAACACCGAGCACGGCATCACGCCGGAAAGCATCAAGCGTTCGATTCACGACATCCTCGACAGCGTCTACGAGCGCGATCACGTGCTGATCGCGACCGGGGCCGGCGCGAGCGGCGAGTTCGAGGACGCCGCCACCATCGGCCATAACTTCGGGGCCGTGATCGCCGACCTCGAAACCCGCATGCGCGAAGCCGCCGCCGACCTCGACTTCGAGGAGGCCGCCCGCCTGCGCGACGAACTCAAGCGCCTGCGCGCCACCGAGCTTGCGGTCAGCGACGATCCGACCGCGAAGTCGCCACCTTCTCCCGCTGCGGGACAGGGTGGCCGCGCGCAGCGCGGCGGCGTGAGGGCCAAGGCGCCCGCCAGTAAAGTCCACAAGCCCGACCTCGACGAAATGGGCATCGCGCTCTATCACGAAGTGCTTCCGCATCGCCCCGGCGATAAGGCTCCACGCAAGCCCGCGCTCGACGAAATGGGACCCGGCCCCGAATCGAAACCCTATCGCCCGGGCCCCGGACCGCGCTCCACCACCGGCCGGCCCGGCATGCGCGGCGGCTGGCGCCCGCGCGGGAAGCGCTGAGCGACGGCACTATTCGCGACACTCACGCTCGTCACCGAATCAAGGAGCCTGCATGGCCACGTATTTCATCTTCGGCGCGGTCGGCCAGTGTCCGCACTGCGCCGATCATCGCTTTTCGGGACCCACTCTGCTGTCGCGCGAATCCAGCGTGACCTGTCATAAGTGTGGGCAAGTGTGCACCGTGGACGTTGCCATCGCGACGGCCCTCGCGTCCGGGGCCGTGAAGAAGCTCAGCGACCATCGCGTCGTGCCAAACAATTGAGCGCGGAATTCGCGTTCGCCGTCTACTGCTTGGCGCCGTTTGCGCTGACGTCCCGTGCGCGAGGCTCGCCGCAATTTGCGGCGACGGGAACGAACCGGCCACAGCCGCGATTATCTTGATGATCGTCGGAGTGCGCGGCGGCCTTCTGGCGGCTGGCTTCTGCTCAACGGATGAGGTGCGAACCCATGCCCCGTGTTGTCGGGATCGATCACCTGGTGCTGAGCGTCGGCGATTTCGGCCGCTCGAGAGATTTTTACGAGCAGGTGCTCGGCTTCCTCGGCTTCGAGCGCAAATACGACTTCGAGGGCACCGCCGGCTGGAGCAACGGCAAGACGCTGTTCTGGATCAGCGCCGCCGACGCGCGGGGCAAGAAGCGCAAATACCACAAGGGCGACATCGGCTTTCATCACTACGCGTTCGAATTGAGGAGCCGCGCGGACATCGACGCGCTCGGCGCCTTCCTCGACCAGCACGGCCTGAGAGTGCTCGATCCGCCGGGCGAATATAACGGCGATGAGAAATATTACGCCGTGTTCTTCGCCGATCCCGACGGCATGAAGCTTGAAGCGATGGTCTACAAGCCGCGGCCGAGGAAGAAGGCCCGATCAGCCGCGAGCCGGCCTAGCCCCGGCAAGCCGGGGAGCGCAAAGATCAGGCGGCGATAGCCGGCAGGCCAGCCACCGCCGAGGGCGGGACTACCCGCAATCGCCATTACTTGACTTTCCAAAACTTGGAGTAGGATACGAATCGTATCCAACTTCGAACGGTCGGAGGACACGATGGCGAAGGGTCAAATGCGGAGCAACAAGGAAAAGAAGAAGCCGAAAGCGGACAAGAACAAGACCAAGGCGGCCGCGCCAGCGTCGGGCGCGAGCAAGCCCATCGGCAAGAAATAGCGCGCGGCCACCACGCTCGGCGGCCCGGGGCGGATGGGGCGGCGGCAGGCCAGGCCATGCATCGTTCCAGCCTCCCCGGCCTCTTGATCGCGCTGGTCGTGCTTGCGGTCGGGCTCGTAGTGGCGTTCACGGTCGGGCGCTATCCCGTGAGCTTGGGCGACCTGCTCGATGTGCTCGTGGCGCGGCTCACGGGCCGGCCGTCGACGGTGTCCCCGGCCGTGGAGCATGTCGTGCTGCTGGTGCGCGGGCCGCGGGTGGTCGCCGCGGTGCTGGTGGGATCGGCACTGGCCGTCGCCGGCGCCGCCTTCCAAGGACTTTTCCGCAATCCTCTGGTTTCGCCTGACATCCTGGGCGCATCGTCGGGGGCGGCGCTCGGTGCGGTGCTCGGCATCTATTTTTCTCTGGGCGCGGTCGGGATCGAGGGCCTAGCCTTCGCCGGCGGGCTGCTCGCGGTGGCGGCGGTCTACGGCATCGGCGCGCTGCTGCAGTCGCGCGACCCGATCCTGGTGCTGGTGCTCACCGGCGTGGTCGTCGGCTCACTGCTCGGCGCCGGCGTCGGCCTGGTGAAATACCTGGCCGATCCCTACAACCAGCTTCCGGCAATGACGTTCTGGCTACTCGGCAGCCTTGCCTCCACCACGCTCGCGGATCTGCTGCCCCTGCTCGGCCCGGTGGCGGTCGGCACGATCGTCATCGTCGCGCTGCGGTGGCGCATGAACGTGATGTCGCTGCCGGAGGAGGAAGCGCGCGCGCTCGGCGTGGCGACCGGCCCGCTGCGGATCGCGATCGTCGCCGCGGCAACGCTGGTGACGTCCGCGAGCGTCGCGACCTCGGGCGTCATCGGGTGGGTCGGCCTGGTGGTACCGCATCTCGCCCGCGCGCTGGTCGGCCCGGATTTTCCACGACTGCTGCCGGCGACGGCGCTGCTCGGCGGCGGTTACCTGCTTTTCATCGACACGCTCGCGCGCACCGCTGCGCCGGTCGAAATTCCCCTCGGGATTCTCACGGCCGTTATCGGCACGCCGTTCTTCATCTGGCTCCTTGCCGGCATGCAACGGAACTGGTCATGACGCTGACGGGCCAGGGTCTCAGCATCGGCTACAGCGACCGCGTGGTGGGACGCGGGCTCGATGTGACGCTCGATGCCGGCGAAGTGCTGGCGCTGCTCGGCCCCAACGGCGGCGGCAAGACCACGCTGCTCAAGACGCTGCTCGGCATCCTGCCGCCGAAGGCCGGAGAAGTGAAAATCGACGGTCGCTCGCTGCGGGCGTTGTCGATCCGCGAACGGGCGCGGCGCATCGCCTACGTGCCGCAATTGCACACGCCGGCCTTCGCCTTCACCGTCGAGAGCGTGGTGCTGATGGGCCGCACCGCCCATGGCAATCTGTTCAGCCGGCCGTCCACGGCGGACCGCGAGGTGGCGATGCGCGTGCTCGCGCAGTTCGGCATCGATCAACTCGCGCTACGCCCCTACACCATGATTTCCGGCGGCGAGCGCCAACTCGTGCTGCTGGCCCGCGCACTCGCCCAGGAGCCGCAATTCATCGTCCTTGACGAGCCGACCGCCAGCCTCGATTTCGGCAACCAGGGCAAGGTGATGCGTGAAATCCGCGCGCTCGCCGGCTCCGGCCACGGCGTATTGTTCACCACCCACGACCCGAACCACGCGCTACGCGCCGCCGACCGCGCCTATCTTTTGCGTGAAGGAGAACGCGTCGCGGAAGGCAGGGTCGCCGACGTCCTCACGCGCCAGCAACTCGAAGAACTCTATCGGGCGCCGGTCGAGAAGCTGACCGACACCGCGACCGGCGCGACGGCTTTCCTCCCGGGCTGAGCACCTCGGGGGGGAGCGCACTCTCTGACATTCGCGGAACGGGAGATTATGGAATGTGCGGCGTGCCGCTCATTCTGGCTTGATGTTGGCTGCCCGGATCACCTTGCCCCATTTCTCGGTTTCATCCGCGATCAGCTTGCCAAAGTCGGCGGGCGAGCCGATAAGCGCCATGCCGTCCAGTTCGGCTAGCTTCGCCTTGATCTTGGGATCAGCGAGGCCGGCGTTGATTTCTGCGTTCACCTTCTTGATGATTTCGGCAGGTGTATTTTTGGGTGCGCCGAAGCCAAAGAAGGAGCTCGCCTCGTAGCCGGTGACGTACTCGCCCACAGTCGGGATGTCCGGCAGGGCGTTTGAGCGCATTGCGGTGGTTATCGCGAGAGCGCGCAGCTTCCCCGCCTCAATGTACTGAATTGACTGGGCCGGATTGCCGAAAAGGACCTGTACTTGCCCGCCTAGCAGATCGGTCATCGCGGGCGCGACGCCGCGATAGGGTACGTGCACGATGTCGACCCCAGCCATCATTTTGAATAGTTCTGGAGTGATGTGGGTAATCCCGCCGACGCCGCCCGAACCGTAGGAGAGCTTGCCGGGATTGGCCTTTGCGTAGGCGATGAATTCCGGGAGCGTCTTGGCCGGGACAGACGGATTGGCCACCATAACAAGTGCGCCGCGCATGAAGCTTGCGACCGGCGCGATGTCGCGGACGAAATTGAAGTTGAGTTTTTCGTAAAGCGTCGCGTTGATAGCGTTTGGCGAACCGACCAGAAGGAGCGTGTAGCCGTCAGGAGGCGCACGGACGACCACCTCGGTGGCAATGTTGCTGCCGGCGCCAGGTCGGTTCTCGATAACGAATGGCTGACGAAGCCGCTCCGACAGCCACTGTCCGATCATCCGCGCGAGGATGTCGTTCGGACCACCGGCGGCAAAACCAACGATGATGCGAACTGGCTGTGATGGATAGGTCTGCGCCCACGCACTCCGCGATACCGCCGGCAGCGCGGCCGCGCCCGCGGCCAGATGCAGAAATTGTCGGCGGGGAAATTTCATGATGCCCTCCCAAACAGGTTGTAGCGTACAATTTAGCACGCGTGGTGCGGAGGCGCGAAGTTACAATCCAGCAGCGTTGCCGCGAGCAAGCTGGCCCTTGACCGCCGTCGCGTTATATGGATTATATTCCTTCTACCTGACCCGTCGCGGTGCGCGCTCATGACGCGCTCCGAGCGGGGAAGCAAGGTGGAGCGCCGGGAGGC
>CAVPDS010000021.1:0-22198 GCA_963702695.1 uncultured Alphaproteobacteria bacterium
CTATTCCAGCGCCCACCGCTCAGGTCGATTTCGATCATGCGAGGAAATGTAGCGCGTTCAGAGCGCGAGCGGCGAGTGAGGCCTCAAAATTCTTCGCTCTTGCTTTATCCGTTGCCCCTTCACTCGGTCGTGCAACGCGGTAGCGCTGTCCGGCGTAGGGACAAGCACGTCGTTCGTGCGCATGCGGCGTTGAGACCAAACCCGATGGGCTGTGAATCGGGCTGATGCGAGAGCGGCTCTGGATTCTGAGGCATCCAGGCGAAGCCCGATCGCTGTCTCAATCTCAGGAAAATGGTTACCCCAGTGTTACCCCGAGCCAAAAATCCGCTGCGGCGAAGATCAGCTAAGTCCTTGATTTTGTTTGGAGCGGGCGAAGGGATTCGAACCCTCGACCCCGACCTTGGCAAGGTCGTGCTCTACCCCTGAGCTACACCCGCATCCGAGAACGCCGCGGCAGTTTGCGGCCGCCACCGGCAAGCTATGCCAAATGGCGTCCGGCAATGCAACCGTCCCGCACCGGCGTCCATTGTCGCCGATAAAAGCTTAACGCAACGCTGAGAAGCGGTTATGAGCGCTCACCCGGTTCGCAATCTCCGGCTGACCCACACCGCGCCGATCGATGCCTGCCACCGCTGCCGACCTGTTCGCCTACCTCGACCGTCTCGGCATCGCGCAGGCGACCGTGACGCATCCGCCCGTGTTCCGGGTCGAGGAAGCGCAGGCGCTGCGCGGCAAGATCCCGGGCGCACATACCAAGAACCTGTTCCTCAGGGACAAGAAGGGCGCGCTCTACCTCGTGGTCGCGCTCGAAGACGCCGTCATCGAGTTGCGGTCGCTGCACCGGCGGCTCGGCGCGAGCGGGCGTTTTTCATTCGGCTCGGCTGACCTCCTGCTGGAGGCTTTGGGCGTGAAGCCGGGCGCGGTGACCCCGTTCGCGGCCTTGAACGACACGGCCGGGCGCGTCACGGTCGTGCTCGATGCGGCGATGATGGAACATCCGACGCTCAACTATCATCCGCTCGACAACAGCATGACGACCTCGATCGCGCGCGCGGACCTGCTCGCGTTCCTGACTGCGACCGGCCACGCCCCGCGGATCGTCGCGGTTTCCGGTCCGGAACCACATCCCGCTGATGCGATTGCAATCGCTTCCCAGAATCCCATTTAATGGGCGGTTGAGAGAGTTCAGGGTCGCCGCCATGGGACCCAAAGCGCAGGCAGGTGCAATGCTGCAGAATGTCGGGACGACGACGGCGCCGGAAGCGCTCGTCAAGGATGTGACGACCCAGAGCTTCATGAAGGACGTCATCGAGGAGTCCAAGCGCCAGCCCGTGCTGGTCGACTTCTGGGCGGAATGGTGCGGCCCCTGCAAGCAGCTCGCGCCGGTGCTCGAAAAGGTCGTCAAGGCCGCCAAGGGCAAGGTCAAGCTGGTCAAGATGGACATCGACAAGCACCCCTCGATCCCGGGCCAGCTTGGCATCCAGTCGATCCCGGCGGTGTTTGCCTTCGTCAACGGCCAGCCGGTCGACGGCTTCATGGGCGCGTTGCCGGAAGGCCAGGTGCTGGCCTTCATCGAGCGCCTGACCAAGGACCGCATCGGCGGCGAGGAGCAGGACCTGCTCAAGGCCGCCGACGCCGCGCTCGCCGCGAATAACCCCGCCGGCGCCGCTGAACTCTATGCTCAGGTATTGGCGCAGGATGGCGCCAACGTCGCCGCGATCGCGGGGCTCGCCCGCTCCTATGTCCGCACCGGTGCGATCGAGCAGGCGAAGCAGACGCTTGCCTTGGTGCCGGAAGCCAAGCGCAACGATGCCGCGGTCGCCGCCGCGCGCGCCGCGCTCGAAGTTGCGGAACAGGCGCAAGCGGTCGGTCCCATCGCCGAGCTCGAGAAGAAGGTCGCGGACAACCCGCTCGATCATCAGGCGCGTTACGATCTCGCGGTCGCGCTCGCCGGCAAGGCGCGCCGGCAGGAAGCGGTCGACCACCTTCTCGATATCGTCAAGCGCGACCGCAAATGGAACGAGGACGGCGCGCGCAAGCAGCTCGTCACGCTGTTCGAAGCGTGGGGCCCGACCGACGAAGCGACCATCAACGGGCGCAAGAAGCTCTCGTCGATCCTGTTTGCGTAGGTTCCTCACCGGCATGGCCGGGCTGGTCCCGGCCGCCCGCGTCTTGGGCCTTGAAACGCGTCTTGGCCTTGAAACAAGACCTGGAAGGCCGGGCATGAGGAACCAAGGGTTTGGTCAACGCACGAACGGCAGGCGTGGAAGGCGGCGATGCCGATGAATGCAATCTATTCCGGTCCGAGCGATCTCCCCGGCGTGATCCCGGTGTTTCCGCTCGCGGGCGCGTTGCTGCTGCCCCGCGGACAGATGCCGCTCAACATCTTCGAGCCGCGCTATCTCGCGATGATCGACGACGCGTTGCGCTCCGGCCAGCGCCTCATCGGGATGATCCAGCCCGACCCCTCGCATCCCGGCCCCGCCGACAAACCCGCGCTCTATTCGGTCGGCTGCGTCGGTCGTCTCACGCAGTTCGCCGAGACCGGGGACGGACGCTATCTCATCCAGCTCACCGGCATCTCCCGCTTCCGCATCGCCGAGGAGCTGACGGTGGTGACGCCCTACCGGCAATGCCGGGTGCTCTACACGCCATTCGCCGGCGACTTCACCGCGCGCAAGGGCGAAGCCGAAGTCGACCGCGAGGCGCTGTTGCACGCGCTCACCGATTTTCTCGACGCAAACAACCTCAAGACCGACTGGGAAGGCGTCGAAAACGCTCCCAACGAAGCGTTGGTCAATGCGCTCGCGATGATGTCGCCCTATGGGGCGGCCGAGAAGCAGGCGCTGCTGGAGGCGCCCGACCTCAAGACCCGCGCCGAGATTCTGATCGCGGTGACCGAGATCGAGCTGGCGAAGAAGACCGCGGGCGGGGAAACGCCGCTCCAGTGAGCGATCCGGCGCCGAGCTGATTCTTGCCTCTGATATGATTTAATCATACCCGTATCCGCGACGGGCTACGCACCTTGCGAGCGCGCGACGAGGCTATCGAAAACTGGCTCAGGGGCGAGGTTTCAGTTGCCCGCACCAGGGTACAAAGCGAGACGAGATTCTCCCTGGCCAGCGCACGGTGGGATACCAGCGACGGGTCACGATCGCCTTCTCGGTCGCAGTCAATGTCATCGTCATTCACGGGATTTTCTGTGGCGGACTTCGCACGCGCGCCGTCGGACGAGTGACAGTTTGCGTCCGACCCGTGGCGTGAGCTTGATCATAACGCAGCCCGCCGTGATAGAGTGGAACCAGCATCAAACTCGGAACCCCCATGGCCATGCCCTCCTCCGAACGTCCCGCCAGCAGCGTCGATCCGCGGCTCCTGGAAATACTCGTCTGTCCGCTGACCAAAGGTCCGCTGGAATACGACGCGGAAAAGCAGGAGCTGATCTCGCGCGCGGCCAAGCTCGCCTACCCGATCCGCGACGGCATCCCGATCATGCTCCCGGAAGAGGCGCGGCGGCTGGATTGACGCGCACGCCGTCATCCAGGCTTGAATTCCTATGCTCACTTGCGCTTCGCTCCTATTGAGCTTGATCCAGTATTGAGCTTGATCCAGGGGCTCCTGCTTCTGGCACCATGTCGTAATCGCGCGCCGGACGTATATCCGGCCGCAAGTAAGCGAATATGGGAGAGGAAACCGATGCTGAAGATCTGGGGCCGCAACACATCCATCAATGTGCAGAAGGTGATGTGGGCGGTCGGCGAGCTCGGCCTCCCGCATGAGCGCATCGACATCGGCGGGCCGTTTGGAAGAAACAACGAGCCGGCCTACCTCGCGATGAACCCGAACGGGCTGGTGCCGACGCTGGAGGAGGAGGACGGCTTCCTGCTCTGGGAATCGAACGCGATCGTGCGCTATCTCGCCTCGAAATACGGCGCGGGCTCGCTGGAGCCGGCCGACCTGCGCGAGCGCGGCAGTGCCGGCCGCTGGATGGACTGGCAGCTCTCCGTGTGCGCGCCGGCAATCCACGGTCTGTTCTGGGGCCTCATCCGCACGCCGCCGGAAAAGCGCGACCACGCGCACATCAACGCCGCGCGCGACAAGACCACCGCGGCAATGAAAATGCTCGACGCGCAGCTCGGCAAGACCAGGTTCGTCGCCGGCAATTCGTTCTCGATGGGCGACATTCCGGTCGGGCTGATCGCCTATCGCTATTGCAAGCTCGTGCCGGAGCGCAGCGGCCTCGACAATCTCGAACGGTGGTACAAGGGCATCGAGCAGCATCCGGCCTTCCAGCAGCACGTGCTGCCGGTTCCGTTCGTGTGAACCGCTACAGCGCTTGCCCCCGGAGCAGCTTCGGCACCTCGCCCAGAAGTCCCGCGGCTTCGCGGATGAACAACCGCTTGAGGGCCGGCGCACGCTCGACCAGGCCGAGCCCGACGTCGCGTATGAAGCGCAAGGTGTCGGAGCGGTTGGAAAACAGGCGGTTGAGCCCGTCGGTCGCGACGCCCATCGCCATCGTGTCGAAGCGGCGCCAGCGCTGGTAGCGGTCGAGCACCGCGGCCGTGCCGGGATCGAGGCCGAGCCGCACGGCGTCGACGATCACCTCGGCCAGGGCAGCGACGTCCTTCAGGCCCATGTTGAGCCCCTGTCCGGCGATCGGATGAATGACGTGGGCGGCGTCGCCGACCAGCGCGACACGCTCCGCCACGAAGGCCGCAGCGACCGAAAAGCTGATCGGATAGGACGCGCGCGGGCCGACCGCCTCGATCTCGCCGAGCGCAAGCCCGAAGCGGCGTTCGAGTTCGGCATGGAATTCAGGGTCCGGCAGCGCGACGATGCGCTCGGCCTCGCCCGCCCTTTCCGTCCACACAATCGAAGAGCGCCGTCCCGTGAGCGGCAGGATCGCGAACGGCCCGGCGGGAAGGAAATGCTCCTCGGCACGGCCCTCGTGGTCACGTTCATGCGCCACCGTCGTCGCGATGGCGGACTGGCCGTAGCTCCAGCCGCGGGTTGCGATGCCCGCGCTTTCGCGGATCGCCGAGCGGGCGCCATCGGCGGCGACCAGGAGCCTGGCCGCAACCGACGACTGGTCGGTCAAGCGCGCCTTCAGCCCGTGGCCGCTCGTGGTGAAATCCGCCACGCCGGCGCGACGCAGATCCACCCCGGCGGCGCGCGCCCGCTCGACCAGTGCGTCGAGCAACGGACCATTTTCCACCATGTGCGCGAACGGTTCGCCGGGCTCGACCTCACCATCGAAGGTGAGGAATACAGGCCGCACCGCATCGTGCAGCCGGCTGTCGGTGATGATCATGTCGCGGATCGGCTCGGCGGCGGCGGCGATCTGCTCCCACGCGCCGATGGTCTCGAACAGGTGCCGGGCCGCCGCGACGATAGCGGAGGCGCGGGCATCCGTCGGGCGGCGTCCGAGCGCGGGGTCTGCCACCATCACCGAGACGCCGTCGCCCAAGCTCTGCCGCAGGGCGATGGCAAGTGAGAGTCCGACCAGGCCGCCGCCGGCAATCATCACGTCGCTGGTGATTCTGTGGTCGCTCATCACCGGACCATGCCCTTGCAGCGCCTGCGTCCCGGCCGGGACAATGCGCACCGGCCCGTCAGGTTGACGCGGCGCGGTTGCCGGTCGATCCTGCCGCCCATACACAGATGCAAGCGATGACCGTTCCCGGCAAGGAGGAAATATGCGCGCCGTCCCTGCGTTTCTCGGATTGACGATGGCCCTCGCTCTGGCCGGATGCTCCGGCTGGGACGGACCGCCCGGTCCGCAGGGGCCCCAGGGTGCAGCAGGAGCGCAAGGCCCGCGCGGCGAAACCGGCCCTGCCGGCGCCGCCGGGGCGCAGGGCGAACAGGGCCCAGCGGGTCCGCAAGGTGTTGCAGGACCGCCCGGCCCGATGGGTCCGGCCGGGCCAGCAGGCGCGCAGGGCGAACGTGGGCCGGCCGGGGCGCAAGGCGTTGCCGGCGCAGTCGGCCCGGTCGGGCCTGCCGGACCTCCTGGTCCCGCGGGCGAGAAAGGGGCGGACGGCGCGCCCGGCGCACCGGGCGTGGTTGGGGCGGCCGGCCCGGTCGGGCCTGCCGGACCTCCTGGTCCCGCCGGCGAGAAAGGGGCGGAAGGCGTCCCGGGCGCACCCGGCGTGATCGGGGCGGTTGGCCCGACAGGGCCCGCCGGACCTTCCGGCGCGCAAGGCGAGAAGGGGCCGGCCGGCGCGCAAGGCGTTGCCGGACCGGCCGGGCCGATCGGTCCGGTTGGACCTCCCGGACCGCAGGGCGAGCACGGCCCGGCTGGCCCGCAGGGCGTGGCTGGAATCGCCGGCGAGATGGGCGCTCCGGGAGCTCCGGGCGAGCGTGGACCGGCCGGTCCCTTAGGCGCCAAGGGCGATACCGGTGTCGCAGGTCCGATGGGTCCGCAGGGCGCGCGCGGTGAGAAAGGCGATAAGGGCGAGAAAGGCGACGCCGGCATGTCGCTGCGGGTGGTCACGTCCGACGGCGCCAGTGGTGCCTGCGCCGCCGAAGAGATCATGGTGAGCGCGATGTGCACCGGCAGCCCCGGCGCGGCATCGGCGAACGAGAATGGGGCGACCTGCGGGGGCGACGGCGCCCATGTGCGGCTTGTCTGTGCGAAGAAATAGAAGCCAGTTCATCTCTTCCCATTGAGGACGCGGCGGCGTGTCACCGAGACGCCGCCGCGGATGCTTTCATGCCCTCCGCCATCGAGAACTTGCTCGCCACCCTCGATCTCGAACCGCTCGAGGTGAATCTCTTTCGCGGCCGCTCCCCCCAGGTCGGCTGGCAGCGCGTGTTCGGCGGCCAGGTGATCGGACAGGCGCTGGTCGCGGCCTGTCGCACGGTCGAGAATGTTACCGAACGGCCGCCGCATTCGCTGCACGCCTATTTCCTGCTGGCGGGCGATCCGAAAGTGCCGATCATCTACGAGGTCGACCGCATCCGCGACGGCAGGAGCTTCACCACCCGGCGCGTGGTCGCGATCCAGCATGGCCAGGCGATCTTCACGATGGCGGTGTCGTTTCATCACGACGAGCCCGGCCTGGCGCACCAGGCGCCGATGCCCGATGTGCCGAGACCGGAAGAGTTGCCGACCGAAAGCGAGGTCAAGGAGAAGATTCTCCCGATGATGCCGGAGCCGGTGCGCCGCTATTACGAGCGCGAGCGGCCAATCGAGCTGCGCCCGGTGGAATACGGCCGCTATCTCGGCAAGACCACGGACAGCGGGCGCTTCCACGTGTGGATCCGTGCCACCGGCCGCCTCCCCGACGAGCCGGCGATCCACCAGTGCGTGCTGGCCTATGCCTCCGACATGACGCTGCTCGACTCGGCGCTGATCCCACATGGACGCAGCGTGTTCGACAAGTCGATCATGGCGGCGAGCCTCGATCATGCGCTGTGGCTGCACCGCCCATTCCGCGCCGACGACTGGCTGCTCTACGCCCAGGATAGCCCGAACCTGTCCGGCGCACGCGGCTTCTCCCGCGGGCTGATCTTCTCGCAGGATGGGACCCTGGTCGCCTCGGTGGCGCAGGAAGGCTTGCTGCGAGAGCGGCGCGCCGAGACTTGAGCCGAGCGCCGCAGCTTTCATCGATTGCCCACAGCCTAGGCGATTCTGCTGTTTCCAAGGGCAATAATACGCTTAATTTTTTGCCGATGCGCCGATATGATAGGCGATATCTGCTGGGCCTCTGCGCATTTTCACATCACCATGTCATCGGGCCGCAGCGTAGAGGGCACGCCATGAAGCTCATCATCGCCATCATCAAGCCGTTCAAGCTCGACGAGGTTCGCGACGCCCTCACCGCGGCTGGTGTGCACGGCATGACGGTCGCGGAGGTAAAGGGATACGGCCGCCAGAAGGGCCACAAGGAGATTTATCGCGGCGCCGAATACGCCGTGAACTTCCTGCCCAAGGTGCGCCTCGACGTCGCCGTCGACGACGATCAGGTCGAGAGGGTGGTGGAGGCGATCACGCAGGCCGCCAAGACCGGCCAGATCGGCGACGGCAAGGTGTTCGTGACTCCGGTCGAGCACGCCGTGCGCATCCGCACCGGCGAGATGGATTCGGCCGCGCTGTGAAATCGCAAGACAGAGGACGCACCACGGCGGACGGATGAACGCTCGAGCCGCTGACCGTTCGACCATCACAGAGCAAGAAACACTCGCAAGAACTCGGTACCGGGGGGATCAACGATGACGAGACTGACGTGGCGCACACGCGCGGCTTGCGCGCTGCTTTTCTCATGTCTTGCTTCGCCGTCGCTGGCGCAGGCTCCTGCGCCGAAGATCGATCCCAGCGACACCGCCTGGATGATCGTCGCCACCGCGCTCGTGCTGATGATGAGCATCCCCGGGCTCGCGCTGTTCTACTGCGGCATGGTGCGCAAGAAGAACGTGCTCGCCACCATGGCGCAGACACTGTTGTGCACGACGCTGTGCTCGGTGCTGTGGGCGCTGGTCGGCTACAGCCTGGCGTTCACCGGCGATGGCGCAGTGATCGGCACGCTCGACCGCGTGCTGCTGCGCGGCATCGGGATGGAAACGGTGAGCCCGCTCGCCAAGACCATCCCGGAAGCGCTGTTCATGATCTATCAGATGACGTTCGCGACCATCACGGTGGCGCTCGTCGCCGGCTCGGTCGCGGACCGCATGCGATTCTCCGCGTTCATCTGGTTTGCCGCGCTGTGGCTGATCGTCGTCTATGTGCCGATCGCGCACTGGGTCTGGGGCGGCGGCTTCCTGATGAGCATGGGCGTGCTCGATTTCGCCGGCGGCACCGTCGTGCATCTCAACGCGGGCGTCGCCGGACTGGTCGGCGCCTATGTCATCGGCAAGCGCTACGGTTACGGCTCCGACAATTTCGCGCCCTATGACTTGTCGCTCGCGGTGATCGGCACCGGGCTGCTGTGGGTTGGTTGGTTCGGATTCAACGGCGGCTCGGCACTCGGCGCCGGATCGCGCGCGGTGTTCGCGATCGTGGCGACCCACCTCGCCGCCTGCACCGGCGCCCTCACCTGGATGGTCCTGGAATGGTGGACGCGCGGAAAGCCGTCCGTGCTCGGCATGATTTCCGGCGCGGTCGCCGGGCTCGGCACCATCACGCCAGCATCCGGCTACGTGCTGCCGTGGCACGGACTCGTCATCGGCATGTTTGCGGGCGCGATCTGCTTCTGGGCCTGCACGCGGCTCAAGCATGCGCTCGGCTACGACGACTCGCTCGACGTGTTCGGGGTCCATGGCATCGGCGGCGCCACCGGTACCCTGCTGACCGGCGTGTTCGCGGCGGCGGCAGTCTCGATCAGCCCTGACACGCCCGCCGGCAATCCGGGATTGCTCGAAGGCAATGCCCGGCAGGTGCTCATCCAGATCTACGGCATCGCGGCGACGCTGGTCTGGTCCGGCGTTGGAACATTCGTCCTGCTGAAGGTGATCGCAATCTTCCTCCCGCTGCGCGTGAGTCAGCAGGACGAGATCGAGGGCCTCGACGTCACGCAACACGGCGAAGCGCTGCAATAGTCTGCGAGGCTTGCATTACGTTCTGTTGCTGCACATCGATTCCGAGCGCCACGACCGCCCCGGTTTGCCAGGGTGTGGCGGAACTCAAGCGAGGCGACAGGATCGAGGTGGTATTTTCCGGCTCCGACACGACTGCTGGCGCGGTTGTCAAGAAGCCGACAGGCGAGCCCGTGGTGCCAAGTATCATTTTCTCAGCGTGGCGGATCGACTGAACCGTCACGGCGCAGCGGCAACAACGGAGGGGCGCCGGGAGGTGCCCCTTTTTGCGGTCGGCAGGGGCGCCGCAGGCTGCGATGATCAATTGGTAGGCAACGTTCTTCGATTGCTGGTTTTGCTGATTAAAAAATAAGCGGATTGTTCCTTTGCATTCGCGAGCTTCCCTGCCGCATTGCGGTATAGGATAAATGCTCAAGCATTATCAATAGATTGATCAGTGTCGCCAAGTTGGCACGGCGTTTGATTCTGCGAACTCTGGCGCTTACCGCCCGGGGGTCCACTTCGGTCGGCGGTGCTCAGTAGAGATCGCCTGAACCTGCCAACCCGCAGGACCGGGCCTAAGCGGGGACCGAACCATGAAAATCGTCATGGCTATCATCAAGCCATTCAAGCTCGACGAGGTCCGCGACGCTCTGACCGCGATCGGCGTGCACGGGATGACCGTCACGGAGGTCAAAGGTTATGGGCGTCAGAAGGGCCACACTGAAATCTACCGCGGCGCTGAATATGCCGTGAGCTTCTTGCCCAAGGTCAAGGTCGAGGTCGCGGTGGCCTCCGATCAGGTCGACAAGACCGTCGACGCCATCACCACCGCCGCCAAGACCGGCCAGATTGGCGACGGCAAGATCTTCGTCCTCGGCCTCGATAGCGCCGTTCGCATCCGCACCGGCGAAACCGACGCCGCGGCGCTCTGAACCCGCACCTTCACGTTCACGGACAGGAGTTCAAACATGACGTTCAAGAAAGTTTCCCGTGCGGGGCTCGCGGCTCTCATCTTCGGGATTTTGCTCGGCCTCTTCCTCAGCGTATCGATGATCGGACCATCGTTCGCGCAGACGCCGGGGGTGGCGCCCGCAGCCGCACCAGCAGCGGCTCCAGCCGCCGATGCGGCGGCGACGCCTGCCGATGCGAGTCCGCCGGCCTGCGCCGCCAACGCCGATCCCAAGAAGGCCGTGCTCGAAAACTGCGCGCCCAATAGCGGCGACACCGCCTGGATGCTGACCTCGATGGCGATCGTGCTGATGATGACGATCCCGGGGCTCGGCCTGTTCTACGGCGGCATGGTGCGCCGCAAGAACGTCGGCGACACGATCATGACGAGCTTCGCCATAACGTGTCTCATCAGCATCCTCTGGCTGGTCTGCACCTATAGCCTGGCGTTCCGGGCGGGGACGCCATTCATCGGGGGCCTCGATCGCGCCTTCCTGCAAGGGATCGTGAGCGACATCGCCAAGGGCATCGGCAATCCCAATCCGCTGGCGCCGACCATTCCCGAGAGCGTCTATCTCTGCTTCCAGCTCACCTTCGCGATCATCACGCCCGCACTCATCGCCGGCGCCTTCGCCGAACGCATGAAGTTCTCCGCGATGCTGTGGTTCATCGGGCTGTGGGCGATCTTCGTCTATTCGCCGATCGCGCACTGGGTGTGGGGACCGGACGGCTTCCTCAACGCCGGGAACGCGGACGGCTACATCAAGGTCCTCGACTTCGCCGGCGGCACCGTCGTCCACATCAACTCCGGCGTTGCCGGCCTGATGTGCTGCATCATGCTCGGCAAGCGCAAGGACACCGCACCGCCCCACAACATGGTGCTGACCTTCATCGGCGCCTCGCTGCTGTGGGTCGGCTGGTTCGGGTTCAACGCCGGTTCGGCGGTGAGCGCGGGCATGCAGGCTGGCATGGCGATGCTGGTCACCCACATGGCTACCGCAACCGCCGGCTTCACCTGGATGATCGTGGAGTGGATGATGCGCGGCAAGCCGACGGTCGTCGGCATCTGCTCGGGCGCGGTCGCCGGCCTCGTTGCGATCACCCCGGCTTCCGGCTTCGTCGGTCCCGTCGGCGCGGTCTGCATCGGCGTCGCCGCCGGCGTGGTCTGCTACTGGGGCTGCACCGGCCTCAAGCACATGCTGGGCTATGACGACGCGCTCGACGCGTTCGGCGTGCACGGGGTTGGCGGCATGGTCGGCGCGCTGCTCACCGGCGTGTTCGCGATCGAGCAGTACGGCGGCACCGCCGGCCTGATCGAAGGCAACGCCATGCAGGTGGTCAACCAGATCGAAGGCATCGTGATCGTGTTCGTCTACGACGCCGTGGTCTCGCTGATCATCCTCAAGGTCGTCGACATCTTCATCGGCCTGCGGGTTTCGGAAGAGGTGGAACGCGAAGGTCTCGACCTCGCGCTGCACGGCGAGACCGTCCACACCTGATAGCCAACAACGGTTGGGGCGGAGACCCGGCACCGCCCTTTCCGTCGAGAGGCCTTGGCGCAAGCCAGGGCCTCTCACTTTTTTTGGGATAGGTCGACGCTCGCTGTCAGACTTCAAACCGGTCCGTGGACGGTCAGGTCAAAAACGATCCCGGGCCGGTCGCTGATTCGGGTGCGCAGGCTGATATTCGGCGTCGACGGCGGTTCTTCACCCCACCAATCCCATGGTGCGGGCGTATGAACGGTCGGAACGGCGATGGTTAATCGGGCCTTAACCTCGCCACCTCTATGGTACGAAAACCCTTGTTGCGGCGGGCCTTACGCCGCTTTAGTCGATGTTCATGACCGCCCCCGAACGTGAACCGCCACCTTCGCCCGCCCGGGCCACCGAAAGCCGCTCGCCGTTCGTGCGGCTGCGCGAGCTGCTGGGCGACGCGGCGCCGGGGAAGCCGGCGATCAGCCTCGCGGTCGGCGAGCCGCAGCATGCCGTGCCTGCGTTCGTCGGCCCGGTGCTGGCGGCGCATACGGCGGAGTTCGGCCGCTACCCCATGAACAAGGGGCTCGACGAATATTGCCGCGCCGTGGCCGACTGGCTCGGCCGGCGCTTCAAGCTGCCGCGGCCCGTGGACCCCAATACCGAGGTGCTGGTGCTCAACGGTTCGCGCGAGGGGCTTTTCCTCGCCGCGATCGCCGCAGCACGCTGGGCCAATGGCCGAGGCAGCCCGCCGGCGATCCTGATGCCCAATCCGTTCTACGGCGCCTATGAGGCCGGTGCGATCGCCGCTCACTGTGAGCCGATCTACCTGCCCGCCACCGCCGCCAATGGCTTCCTGCCCGACCTCGATGCGCTCACCGGCGATTTGCTCGCACGCACGGTCGCGTTCTATCTGGCGTCGCCGGCGAATCCCCAGGGCTCGGTCGCGAGCCCCGCCTACTTCGCGCGACTGGCGGAACTGGCGCGGCGGTTCGGCTTCATCGTGTTCAGCGACGAATGCTATTCCGAAATTTACACGCAGCAGGCGCCGCCGAGCATGCTGGAATCCGCGGGCGCGGACTTCCAGAACGTGCTCGTGTTCCAGTCGCTGTCGAAGCGCTCGAACCTGCCGGGGCTGCGCGTCGGCTTCGTCGCCGGCGACCGCACATTCCTCGCGCGCTTTCTCGACCTGCGCAACGTGTCGTCGCCGCAAGTCCCGTTGCCGGCGCAGCGTGTCGCGATCGCCGCCTATGCGGACGAGACGCACGTGGAAGAGAACCGACGGCTCTATGCGCAGAAATTCGATCTGGCCGATCAGATCCTCGGCGGCCGCTACGGCTATCGCCGTCCCGCCGGCGGTTTCCTGCTCTGGCTCGACGTCTCCGCGCACGGCCCCGATGACGAAGTAACACTGCGACTCTGGCGCGAAGGCGGCTTGCGCGTCGTGCCGGGAAGCTATCTCGCGCGCGCGCAGGCCGACGGCAGCAATCCCGGCGCCGGCTATATCCGAGTCGCCATGGTGACGGACCGCGACACTACGGCCGAGGCGCTGCATCGCCTCGTGGCCGTGCTCGGCTGAGGGGGCGACATGCCGGCGATCGGACGCAGCCTCGACAGCCTAACCTTCCTCCCGGAATCCGTGCGCGACGCGCTGCGCCGGCGGATGCGCGAAATCGCCGGCACCGCGCTGATCCTGCTGGCCACGCTGTTGGCGATCGCGCTCGCCACCTGGTCGGTGCAGGATCCGAGCCTGAGCCACGCCACCAATGCACCGGTGCGCAACCTGCTCGGCCTGCCCGGCGCCGTGGTCTCCGACCTGCTGATGCAACTGTTCGGACTTTCGGCGCTGGCGCTGGTGCTGCCGGTCGGACTTTGGGGCTGGCGGCTCTGCAGCCATCGCCCGCTCGCACGCGAAAAGGTGCGGGTCGGGGTCTGGATCGTCGGCGTTCTGCTCTGCGCTTTGCTCGCCGCATGCATGCCGCACAACGCCGGCTGGCCACTGCCGTCCGGGCTTGGCGGGGTGATCGGGGATGGATTGCTGCGGATCATTTCGCTCGCGGTGGGCGAATTGTCCGCGATGACGCGCCTGGTGATCGCTGCCGTCGCCGGAGTCGGAACAGTCGCCGCCTTCGCCATTGCGTCGGGCTTCGGCTGGCAGGACCCGATGGACCTGCCCGCGCCCAAACTCTCAGCGACCAAGCGCCGGGATGACGACGAGTTCGACGACCGTGCCGGCCGCGTGGCGATCTCGCTCGGCTTCATCGTGCACGCCCTGCTCAGTCTCAAGGCTCGACTCGCGCGGCTGATGACCTGGCAGCGTGCGGCGCGCGAGGCGATGTTCCGCGATGCGCCACCGCCGCGCGGCGCGCGCGCCGAGCCGCGTTTCGACGACTATCAGAGCGGGCTCGCCCAGATCGCCGCAGGGCGCGACGACGACGACGCGTCCGAAGAGGAGGATGAAGAGGAAGCGCCGCGGCCGCAGCCGCGCAAGTCGCGCGCCGCGCCGGCCCGCGCGCCGCGCAAACCGAATGGCGGCTACGAGCTTCCCCCGCTCAATCTCCTCGCTGCCCCGCGCGCCAGCGACCGCGCAACGCTCAGTTCCGAAGCGATCCAGGAAAATGCGACCGCGCTCGAAGGCGTGCTCGGTGACTTCGGCGTCCGCGGCGAGATCATCAACGCGCGCCCCGGTCCGGTGGTCACGCTCTACGAGCTCGAGCCGGCGCCCGGCATCAAGTCGTCACGCGTGATCGGACTTGCCGACGACATCGCGCGCTCGATGAGCGCGCTCTCCGCCCGCGTCGCGGTGGTGTCGGGACGCAACGCCATCGGCATCGAGCTGCCGAACCCGACGCGGGAGAAGGTGTTCTTCCGCGAGATGCTCGCCACCAAGGATTACGAGGACACGCAGGCCAAGCTCCCGCTCTGCCTCGGCAAGACCATCGGCGGCGAACCGGTGATCGTCGATCTCGCACGCATGCCGCATCTGCTGATCGCGGGCACCACCGGCTCGGGCAAGTCGGTCGCGATCAACACCATGATCCTGAGCCTGCTCTACCGGCTCAAGCCGGATCAGTGCCGGCTGATCATGGTCGATCCGAAGATGCTCGAGCTCTCCGTCTATGACGGCATCCCGCATCTGCTCACGCCGGTCGTCACCGATCCCAAGAAAGCGGTGGTCGCGCTGAAATGGGCGGTGCGCGAGATGGAGGAGCGCTACAAGAAGATGTCGAAGCTCGGCGTGCGCAACATCGACGGCTACAATGCGCGCGTCGCGGAAGCGAAGGGCAAGGGCGAAAAGCTCTCCCGCACCGTCCACACCGGCTATGACAAGGAATCCGGCGAGGCAATCTACGAGGCGGAGGAGCTCGATCTCGAACCGCTGCCCTTCATCGTCGTGATCGTCGACGAGATGGCCGACCTGATGATGGTCGCGGGCAAGGACATCGAAGGCGCGGTGCAGCGGCTCGCGCAGATGGCGCGCGCCGCCGGCCTGCATGTCATCCTGGCGACGCAGCGCCCCTCGGTCGACGTCATCACCGGCACCATCAAGGCGAATTTCCCGACCCGGATTTCGTTCCAGGTTACCTCCAAGATCGACAGCCGCACCATCCTCGGCGAGCAGGGCGCCGAACAGCTCCTCGGCCAGGGCGACATGCTCTACATGGCCGGCGGCGGACGCATCAGCCGCGTGCATGGGCCGTTCTGTTCCGACGAGGAGGTCGAGAAGATCGTCCGCCACCTCAAGGCGCAGGGCACACCGCAATATCTCGAGGCTGTCACCGCCGCCGATGAGGAGGAAGGCACCGACGAGGATTCCGCGGTGTTCGACGCCACCGGCATGGGCCAGGCAGGCGATGCCACCGACCTCTACCAGATGGCGGTGCAGGTCGTGCTGCGCGACAAGAAAGCGTCGACCAGCTACATCCAGCGCCGGCTGCAGATCGGCTACAATCGCGCTGCATCCCTGATGGAACGCATGGAGAAGGAGGGCGTGGTCGGCCAACCCAACCACGCCGGCAAGCGTGAGATCCTGGTCGAAGGCGAGGAGACCGCCGACCACTATTGAGAATCATCGCCTGGACCGCTAACCCTTGGGCCGTAAATCACCGGCGGACCGGTGGGGCCGTGATGTCGCCACATGCGGCAGCTAGCGGACACCCCGAGGGTCGGCGAGGCGGAAAAGCGGAGAAGGACATGGCGGGCAAGCGCCGGGCGGCGTATCTGGCCGCGTTGCTGTGCGGGCTGATCGCACTCGCTCCGGCCGCCATCGCCCAGCCGGTGCCGCTGCCGCTGCCTGCCCCACAGCCGAAGGACCGCACGCCTCCGGTTGCTGCGCCGCAAGCGCGGCCGGCCCCGGCACAGGAATTGGGTGTTCCCAACTGGTTCCCGCCGATCTTCGGCGGCAAGCCGAGCGCGGGACCAAGCGCACCCGCCGGTACGGTGGGCAACTTCACCGCCGCGCAGCGCGCGCTCGTGGACAAGGTGAGCGCCTACCTGTCCAGCGTCCAGGTGCTCTCCGGCGACTTCACCCAGATCGGGCCGGACGGCCGCCAAACCCACGGGCAGTTCTACCTGGCGAAGCCGGGCCGGGTGCGCTTCGAGTATGCGCCGCCGACACCGATCGACATCGTCGCCGATGGTTCCTCTGTGGTGGTGCGCGACCGCAAGCTGGCGACCCAGGACGTCTACCCGCTTTCGCAGACGCCGCTGCGCTTCCTGCTCTCCGACCACATCGATCTGCTGCGCGACACCAATGTCGTCGGCGTCTATTCCGACGAGCTGTACGCCACCGTCGTGGTGGAAGAGAACCAGCTCATCGTCGGAACCAGCCGCCTGATGATGCAGTTCGGCGCCAAGGACCTGCAGCTCAAGCAGTGGACCATCACCGATCCGCAGGGCTACGACACCACCGTCGCGGTCTCGAAACTCGACAACAAGAGCCGCCCCGACCCGAACATGTTCAAGATCGATTACACGAACTACACGCGGTAGCGTGGGCTTCGTGAAGCCACGACCGGCAAGGCGTAAGGGAATGGGTCTCGGGCGAGGACTTCTCGCGGAATTCACTGCATTGAAGCGATCCGGCGCGCTTGAAAAGCCCGCGCGTGTCATCGAGATCGGCGCCCAGCAGCTCTCGGACGACTTCCTGCAAAGCAACGATCTGCTCGACGAGATTTACGCTCTGTTCGGCCGGGCACGATCCGATCTCGGCACGCTGGTCGGCCAGGAAAACTACGCCGAACAGGCGCCGTCGTCGCGCGGCTTCTGGACCTCGCTCGGGTTGGACTATGCAGCGATCGACTATGATGGACATCGCAACAGCGTCGCGCTCGACCTCAATCGCGATCAGGTCCCGGCGACCCTGAAGGGCAAGTTCGACCTGGTCGTGAATGCCGGCACGACCGAGCACGTCGCAAATCAGGAGAATGCCTTCCGCATCATTCACGACCTTACCGCGCATCGCGGCGTGATGCTGCACGACGTGCCGGCGGGCGGCATGATCGATCACGGCTTCTTCAACTATAACCCGCGGTTCTTCCAGCGCGTCGCCGCGTTCAATCTCTATGAGGTCCTGCTGTTGCAGTTCTCCTCCGGGTCGGCCTCGCCGATTCCGCAGTCCGCCCGCGATGACAATGTCAGGTTCGGGGGCGGCGAGGATCGCATCCGCGAGCAGAGCGTGATGGACTTCGCGATCCGCGCCGCCTTTCGCCGGCAGACACGCAAAGAGTTCGAGACCCCGCTTGATGTTCCGCCGCAGACGCTCCAGCTCAAGAACCGCCAGCCGTGGCTCGGGCTGCGGCATGCGCTCGCGCGCCGCCTGAATTGATGACCACGGCGGTCCGGTTAAGTCGTCCCCGCGCAGGCGAGGACCGATATTCTCCGTCGGGAGATTTTCTGAACGACGTGCGCCGCCGTGCGGACACGACGTATGGGTCTCCGATTGCGCAGGGACGACATAAAAACGAACTGATGTGACGCCACCCTTCCACCCCGTTCCTATCGACTGTCCCCCCATGCGCTTCACCGTCACCTCCTGGAACATCAATTCCGTTCGGCTGCGGATCAACCTGGTCGCCAAGTTCATCAAGGCGGTGCGGCCGGACGTGCTGTGCCTGCAGGAGACCAAGTGCCCGGACGACAAGTTTCCGCTCAAGCGCTTCAAGCGGCTCGGCTACGAGCACGTCGCACTCAACGGACAGAAGGGCTATCACGGCGTGGTCGTGCTCTCGCGGCTGCCGTTCGAGCGTTTCAACATCCAGAGCTTCTGCGGCAAGACCGACTGCCGCCATGTCTCCGCGGTGTTCGGCGAGCGCGCCGGCCTGCGCGACCCCATGACCGTACATAATTTCTATGTGCCGGCGGGCGGCGACCTCCCGGACCCCGAGGTCAATCCGAAATTTGCTCACAAGCTCGCCTTCCTCGACGAGATGCGGGACAGCGCGGCGCTTCGCGCGGCCGCCTCCGAGCATGCGATCCTGCTCGGCGATCTCAACGTCGCCCCGCTCGAGCACGACGTCTGGAGCCACAAGCAGATGCTCCGCGTCGTGTCGCACACTCCGATCGAATGCGAGAAGCTCAACGTCGCGCGCAACGCCGGTGGCTGGGTCGACAGCATGCGCGTGCTCACGCCCGAGCCGGCCAAGCTCTACACCTGGTGGAGCTACCGCGCCGCGGACTGGGCAGCCGCCAACAAGGGGCGCCGGCTCGACCACATCTGGACTTCACCGACGCTCGCCGACCGTGTCGCCGATATCACGATCGCGAAATCCTATCGCGGCTCCGAGCGTCCCTCGGACCATGTTCCGGTGACGGCGATACTGGAGTTGTGACCGCTCGCGCTCACCCGTGCACGCTCACGGCTGCATTGCCGCGCGCCGCGCAGGTGACAACAGCCGGCGCAACGCCCGCTGCGCCGGGCGTTCGTACCACAAGTAACTCACCCGGCTGATCAGCAGGATCGCTGTCAGCGCGCCGGCATAGAGCAGCCAGGGATGGAGGCCGAGAAAAAACAGCCGGCGCGGTACACCCCAGAAGAAGGCGTGCAGCAGGTAGATCGAGTACGAGGCCTCGCCGAACTTGACGGCGAATGGAAGGTTGAGGGCGCGTGATGACAAGCTGGCCGGAAACGATGCGGCCAGGAACACGAACAATACGGCCAGCGGCGCATACAGCGCCGCCGCGGTCCGGCCGATGAAACCGCTCTCGGGAGCGATGCTGCCATAGAGCCAGAGATGAATTCCCAACAACGCAATCAAACTGCCGGCCACCAGCCCATGACCCGATCGGTGCGAAGCGCGGGCGGGACGTTCGAGATACAGCGCGGCGGCAGCGACGCCGCCGCAGAACTCGGCGAGATGGGCCAAGGGATTGAAGTAAAGCAGCCACTGCAGGAGCGAATCCTGGTAGCCGTTCGCGACCGCGGCGACCGGCCCGAAATGCTGGAGCGCGAACGTCTCGATCTGAGGTTCGAAGCCACGGCACGCGAGGAACCCGACGATCGTCAGCGCGTAGATGATGGCCGCGCCGATGACGAGAGAGCCCGCGGTCGCGCGTGAGATCCAGCCGCCCGCAAGAACATAAGCGATGTAGAGAAAGGCCTCCAGGCTGATCGACCAGGCGACCTGCGAGGCCTGCCCGTACTGAAAGATCAGGCTGTTGTCGCAGACGACGCCGTAGGCCCAATCCTGCGTGAGCGTAAGGTAGAGCGGAAGCGCGGTCCAGCTCTCGGCGGGGATGCCCGCCCGCCCGCAGGCGCCGAGCCCAGACCAGGTGGCGCGAATGAATTCAACGGCGAACAAACCGATATAGAGCGGATAGAGCCGCGAGAAACGCGCGACCACGAAGTTTGCAATGCCGCCCGGTTCGCTCCAGGCGGTACGATAATTATAGTGAATGACGAACCCGCTCAGGATGAAGAACAACGTCATCCCGAGGCCGGAGGACGCCAGCAACAGATCACTCCAAGGACTCGGCGCTTGTTGCGGCAAAACTGTCCATGCGTACAGGTGAGCGGCCGCCACCATGAACGCGGCGACAAAGCGCAAGCCGTCAAGCGCCGGCACGTGCGGAGAAGCACGCAGTGGATCGTTACTTCCGCCGGTGGCCATCGAGCACGCTGCGCACCTGGGTCATGTCGCGTTCGGAGTCCGTGATCCGCGCCGCCAGGATATCGCGCAGCTTCCGCGCGGTGTCGGGAAAGCTTTCCAGCATTTTCAGAAACAGGCTGCGCGGGATGCGCATGACGGTCGACGGTTCGAGCGCGGTCGCAGTGCCCGGGCGAGTGGTTTCCGTCACCAGGGCGAGCTCGCCGAGCAGGGTGCCGACGCCGACCGTGATGGCGCGCCCGCCATCGATTTCGCGCGGCGCGACGATGAACGATCCTTCCTGGATCACGAAGCCGGAATCCGCCGGATCGCCGGCGTTGAACAGCACTTCGCCGCTATGGACGTAGCGGTTCTCTGCGCCGATCGCCAGAATCCGCAATGCTTCGCGCCCCAGTCCACCCAGGGTCGGGACCCGTTCGAAGAAGGCGATGTCGTCCTCGATCGTCATAAAGGCCGAGGTTTTATGGCACCAGCTTGTAGCCGCCGGATTCGGTGACCAGGATAGCCGGAGCGGCGGCGTCCTTTTCGACCTTCTGGCGCAGCCGGTAGATGTGGGTTTCAAGCGTGTGGGTGGTGACGCCGGAATTGTAGCCCCAGACTTCTTGCAGAAGCGTCTCGCGCGACACCGGCCGCTGGCCGGCGCGATAGAGGTAGCGCAGGATCGCGGTCTCCTTCTCCGTGAGCCGCACCTTGTTGCCCTTGGAGTTGAGCAGGAGCTTCGAGCTCGGCCGGAACGTGTAGGGACCGATGGTGAAGACGGCGTCTTCGCTCGCCTCGTGCTGGCGCAGTTGGGCACGGATGCGGGCCAGCAGCACGGCGAACCGGAACGGCTTGGTGACGTAGTCGTTGGCGCCCGATTCGAGGCCAAGGATGGTGTCGGAATCGGTATCGTGGCCGGTCAGCATGATGATCGGCGCCTTGAATCCGTTCTTGCGCAGGATTCGCACCGCTTCGCGCCCGTCGATGTCCGGCAGCCCGACATCCATGATCACGAGGTCGATCTGTCCGACTTTGGCGGTCTGCACACCCTTGGCGCCGCTTTCGGCCGCGACCGCGTCGAACTCTTCGTGCAGGCCGAGCTGCTCGACCAGGGCGTCGCGCAACTCGGCGTCATCGTCCACGATCAGAATCTTGCGGGCATTCGTCATCGGAATCTCAAACGGCGCGGGCGACATTGCGCGAAGTAGAGCATTCGGGGCTAAAAGAGCAAGCGGGGTTTGGACTTTGTGCCGGGCTTCCCGGCCGCGGGAGGGAATTGGGAGTGATGCGGGACCGGCCGTTATCGGCCATTCGGGTGCGGACGCGGCCGGGCGACCGCACGCGTGGCGTGCTCCTGGCCGGCGGGCTGGCCATTCCGGTCGTGCTGGGCCGCTCCGGGATCCGGGCCGACAAGCGCGAGGGCGATGGCGGCACCCCGCGCGGCCGCTTTCGGCCGCGGCGGCTCTGGTGGCGCGCCGATCGTGGGCCGCGGCCGCGAACTTTCCTGCCGGTCCGCCGCATCGCGCGGGATGTCGCCTGGTGCGAGGACCCGAGCGATCGACGGTATAATCGTGCGTTCAGCCGTTCGGCCGCTGAACCGGGCGACCGGCTGTGGCGGGAGGACCATCTCTACGACCTGATCGTCGAAATCGACCATAACACCCGCCCACGCACCGCCGGGCGTGGAAGTGCGGTGTTCGTCCATGTTGCCCGACCCGACGGCTCAGCCACGGCCGGATGCGTGTCAGCCAGCGCCAAAGCCTTGCGGCGTCTCATTTCCCGGCTTGGGCAAGGGACGAGAATTGAAATTCACTATTAGGAAATCGCCAACCAGCCCAGCGCGAATACCGCACCAGGCCCGGAACGATTTCGTCGCGGCTGCTTTCATAAGTGAGATAGGCGACAGAGTCCTGCAGCCCGGGAGACGTCCCAATGAGCCCAGTGGAGCATTTCCTCCGCCACGCGGCCGATTGCCAATCCATGGCCAAATTCTCGCACGATGCGAAGAGTCGACAGGCATGGCGCGCCATGGCGGAGCGATGGAACCGCTGCGCTGAACTCGCCCGGCAACACGATCCCCCCGCCCGTCACCTCGCACCCTCGGCACAGTCGAATTGCAGCGCGGCGACAGAGCCACGCGCGCACTGAACAGGCACTCGCCCTGGTTGCCTGCCACACGAC
>CAVPDS010000022.1:5000-120987 GCA_963702695.1 uncultured Alphaproteobacteria bacterium
CCTTGTCGTACTTCGCTCCGTATTTCTCAGCGAAGATGTCGATCGCCACTTCGGCCGAAGCCCGGTTCGGCGCCAAGTAGACTTCGCGCAAATCCTTCTTCATGTTGCCCTGCACCGACAGCGCGACCTTGTTCAATACGTTGGCGGTCTTGTGCACCCAACAGCGTTGATGCCGCGTGGCGGGGAAGACTGCGTCGAGCGCTTTCCAGAAGCCCAGCGCGCCATCGCCAACGGCGAGTTCAGGCGCGATCGTCAGCCCACGGCTTTTCGCCTCGACCAACAATTCACGCCAGCTCTGCGTGCTCTCCCGTACGCCGAGAGCTATGCGGGAACCTGGGTGATGACGAGATGAGATAGGCGGCGTATCGAGGCGGTGTCGAGCCTGCCAGAACCTCTCAAGGAAAGCGATACGCCATGAACGAGAATAGCAACATTGTCTCACTTCGTCAGCCCGACGCGATCGATGATCCACTGACGAATATCTTGCGATCTGGTGCGCGGCGGCTTCTTGCGCAGGCGGTTGAATTCGAGGCCGATGCATTTCTGGCCGAGATGAAAGACTTGAAGCTTGCCGACGGCCGCGACCGTCTAGTACGGCACGGCCACGGCCCGGTGCGAACGATCCAGACGGGGATCGGCGCTGTCGAGGTCGCGCGGGTGAAGATTAGGGATCGCGGAGCAGTTTGCGACGGCGAGCGGATTCGCTTCACATCGGCCATTCTGCCGCTGTGGGCGCGGCGGACGCGGAGCCTAGACGCGCTGCTGCCGGTGCTCTACCTGCGGGGCATTTCGATGGGCGACTTCCAGGAGGTGCTGGCAGCGCTCTTGGGCAAGGACGCAGCGAACCTGTCGCCGGCGGTGATCTCGCGGCTGACGGCCGAATGGCAGGGCGAGTACGAGCGTTGGCAGAAGCGCGACCTGTCGGCGCGGCGATATGTCTACGTTTGGGCCGATGGCGTCTTCCTGCAGGCTCGCATGGAAGACCACGGCGAGTGCATGCTGGTGCTTATTGGCGCGACGCCGGAAGGCAAGAAGGAACTTATCGGCTTCCAGGTCGGCGTACGGGAGAGCACGCAGAGCTGGCGTGAATTGTTGGTCGAGGCGAAAAGCCGTGGGCTGACGATCGCGCCTGAACTCGCCGTTGGCGATGGCGCGCTGGGCTTCTGGAAAGCGCTCGACGCAGTCTTCCCCGCCACGCGGCATCAACGCTGTTGGGTGCACAAGACCGCCAACGTATTGAACAAGGTCGCGCTGTCGGTGCAGGGCAACATGAAGAAGGATTTGCGCGAAGTCTACTTGGCGCCGAACCGGGCTTCGGCCGAAGTGGCGATCGACATCTTCGCTGAGAAATACGGAGCGAAGTACGACAAGGCGGTCGAGTGCCTGACCAAGGATCGCGAAGCGCTGCTGGCCTACTTCGACTTCCCGGCCGAACATTGGGATCACCTGCGCACGACCAATCCTATCGAAAGTGTATTCGCAACGGTTCGCCACAGGACGGTGCGTACGAAAGGCTCGCTGTCGCCAACGACCGCCAAGCTGATGGTGTTCAAACTAGTCATCGCCGCATCAACAACATGGCGACGACTCAAAGGCACAAATCACTTGCCCAAGGTCATCGCAGGTGTCAGATTTGAAAATGGCATCGAGATCATCAAAGTGCCGGCAACCAACGCCGCCTGATCGTCTCGTCACCCAAAATCCCGCATAGCTCGTACGCCGACCTGGAAGCCGATAAGTTCCTTCTTGCCTTCCGGCGTCGCGCCAATAAGCACCAGCATGCACTCGCCGTGGTCTTCCATGCGAGCCTGCAGGAAGACGCCATCGGCCCAAACGTAGACATATCGCCGCGCCGACAGGTCGCGCTTCTGCCAACGCTCGTACTCGCCCTGCCATTCGGCCGTCAGCCGCGAGATCACCGCCGGCGACAGGTTCGCTGCGTCCTTGCCCAAGAGCGCTGCCAGCACCTCCTGGAAGTCGCCCATCGAAATGCCCCGCAGGTAGAGCACCGGCAGCAGCGCGTCTAGGCTCCGCGTCCGCCGCGCCCACAGCGGCAGAATGGCCGATGTGAAGCGAATCCGCTCGCCGTCGCAAACTGCTCCGCGATCCCTAATCTTCACCCGCGCGACCTCGACAGCGCCGATCCCCGTCTGGATCGTTCGCACCGGGCCGTGGCCGTGCCGTACTAGACGGTCGCGGCCGTCGGCAAGCTTCAAGTCTTTCATCTCGGCCAGAAATGCATCGGCCTCGAATTCAACCGCCTGCGCAAGAAGCCGCCGCGCACCAGATCGCAAGATATTCGTCAGTGGATCATCGATCGCGTCGGGCTGACGAAGTGAGACAATGTTGCTATTCTCGTTCATGGCGTATCGCTTTCCTTGAGAGGTTCTGGCAGGCTCGACACCGCCTCGAGGCCGCGAGTGCCGCGAGCACGGTGTAAAATGCGAGCGCCATGATTGCCATCGCCGTTTCGGAAGCGGGTGGCGGGCCGAAATTCGCATAGATTTGCATAACCGCGAGCAAGGCAAGGAAACCCCAGAGCGCGTTGCGCCCGCGTGTACTGACGGATGGTACCGCGCGCGAATAAATCCACACGCCGCCCATCAGAACGATCAGTTCAAGCGGAAAGCTCAACGCGACGTGGCGCCACAGGCCGAATCCGACCTTGTGGGTATTGTCGTAGAGCGGCAGATCGGGGATACCGATAAAGATTGCAGACCCGTTTCGTATCTTCATTGGCTTCGATCGGCGCGAGCCGGAAGCTTATGACGTCGCGAAATTCTCGCTCGAACGTCGCGCGTCGATTCCCGCGGGCGGTGACCCCCGTGAGCGCGGCTATTTCGTCGACGACCCGGACCGCGCTGCGCGCACGGCTTGCTGACGGTCGTGCGGTTATCGGCCTGTCCTGGATCAGCAAGGCGCCGGCGTCGCGCAGGAGGTCGCGGCGCTTGCGGCAACTCAACCCTCGACTTGAACGCTCCTGCGAGTCATGTTCGCACGATCAGCAATTCACGCGTCTCGCCTTGGCCGGGATGAACCGGGACGCGCCGCAAGCCGGAAGAATGTCATGGCTAACGATGATCACCAGCACGGCTCCGAACTCTCGGAGATGCAACTGCGCGTGCGCGCGCTGGAGACGATCCTCACCGAAAAGGGTTATGTCGATCCGGCCGCG
Organism: uncultured Alphaproteobacteria bacterium; assembly: GCA_963702695.1. Taxonomy (GTDB): domain Bacteria; phylum Pseudomonadota; class Alphaproteobacteria; order Rhizobiales; family Xanthobacteraceae; genus VAZQ01. The sequence continues at coordinate 8,176 of CAVPDS010000022.1, forward strand.
CTCGATCTCATCATCGAGGCCTACGAGACTAGGATCGGCCCGCACAACGGCGCGCGCGCCGTCGCCAAGGCCTGGGCCGACCCGGAGTTCAAGCGCTGGCTGCTGACCGATGCGAGCGCGGCGGTGAGTTCGCTCGGCATGGTCAGCCGTGTCGGCGATCATCTGGTCGCCGTCGAGAACACCGAGCGCGTCCACAATATGATCGTGTGCACGCTCTGCTCTTGCTATCCCTGGGAGGTCATGGGGCTGCCGCCGACCTGGTATAAGTCGGCGCCCTACCGCTCGCGCACCGTGATCGACCCGCGCGGAGTGCTCAAGGATTTTGGCGTCGCCTTGCCCGACGGCACCGACATCCGCGTCTGGGATTCGACCGCCGAGACGCGGTTTATCGTGCTTCCGATGCGGCCGTCCGGCACCGACGGCTGGAGCGAGGAGAAACTCGCAAGCTTGGTCACCCGTGATTCCATGATCGGCACCGGCCTCGCCCGGCGCGCCGAGGAGGCCGCGTCATGAATGGCGTCCACGACATGGGCGGCATGCACGGCTTCGGTAAGGTCGAGCCCGAAGTAAACGAGCCAGTGTTCCACTCGGTATGGGAGGCGCGCTGCCTCGCGATGAACCGTGCGATGAGCTACGCCAAGGAGTGGAACATCGACATGTCGCGCGCAGTGATCGAGACTTTCTCGCCGACGTTCTACCTCGGCGCGACCTATTACGAGAAATGGGCGGCGCGGCTCGAGAAGCTGCTGCTCAGTCGCGGCCTGGTCGAGGCGGACGAACTGGCGGCCGGCCATTCGTTGCGACCCGGCAAGGCCCTGCGCACGCTTTCTCCGGCGGATGTGCCGAAGGCGCTGGCGCGTGGCTCGTTCGCGCGGCCGACCAACACGCCGGCGCGCTTCGCGGTCGGCGATCGCGTGCGAACGAAGAACATGCATCCCGCGACCCACACGCGGCTGCCGCGATATGCGCGCGACAAGGTCGGCGTGATCGAATGCGTGCGCGGCTGCCATGTGTTCCCCGACACGGTCTCGATCGGGGAGGGCGAGAATCCGCAGTGGCTCTACACCGTACTGTTCGAGAGCCGCACGCTGTGGGGCGATGCGGCCGATCCGACTCTCACGGTCTCGATCGAGGCGTGGGAGCCTTATCTGGAGCCGGCCTGACATGAGCCTCGATTCCGAGGCTGCGCGGCGCGCTGCGGACGCCGTTCCTGGCATTCCGCGCGATCGCGAGGGGCCGGTGTTTCGCGAGCCGTGGGAGGCGCAGGCGTTCGCGATGGCGCTCGCGCTGCACGCACGCGGCCTGTTTGCGTGGAGCGAATGGGCGGCGACCCTCGGCGACGAGATCAAGCGCGCGCAAGCGGCCGGCGATCCCGATACGGGTGAAACGTATTACCGGCATTGGCTGGCCACGCTCGAACGCATCGTCGCCGAGAAGGGCGTCACCAATGGCACGACGCTCGCGCGCTACCGCGATGCCTGGGACCACGCCGCCGACCGCACGCCCCACGGTTCGCCGATCGAGCTCACGCCGGAAGATTTTGTTTCGTGAGTTAGCCCCCCGCTGCGCCGCCATCGGCGCGGGGATCATGGCCCGCTTCGAGCATGCCTGAGGGGTGCAACACCACTGCACCGGCGTGGCCCATCGATTCGGTGTAAGGCTCCGGCAGCACGTCGATGTCGTGCCCGGCGGCGTCGAGCTGCTCGATCAGCCGCTCGTCGAACCGGTCTTCCAACAGCAGCCGCCCGTGCGTCGAGCCCCAGGTGCGGCCGATCAGCCAGCGCGGACGGTCGAGCGCCTGATCGAGCGGCACCCGGAACAACGCATGGCGCGTAAAGATGGCGGCCTGGATCTGCGGCTGGGCGTCGCCACCCATGGTGCCATAGGCCATCACGCGGCCGTCGCGCAGCACTGCCATGGCGGGATTGAGCGTGTGCAGCGGCAGCCGGCCGGGCTCAAGCTCATTCAGCGTGCCGCGTTCGAGCGAGAAGCTCGTGCCGCGGTTCTGCATCAACACGCCGGTTTTGGGCAGCACGACGCCGGAACCGTATTCCCAGTAGACCGATTGGATGTAGGAGACGACCAGGCCGGTGCCATCGGCGGCGCCCATCCAGATCGTATCGCCGGGGCCGCTGCGCGGCTGCCAAGGCAAGGCCTTGCGGCGATCGATCTTGCGCGCTTCCGCGTCGAGGAAAGCTTTCGAGAGATAGCGATCGAGCGGGTGCGGCAGGCGAGACGGATCGGTGATGGTGCGGTCGCGCACGGCCAGGGCGCGCTTGGTCGCTTCCACTACACCGTGGATGTGATCGAAGCTTTCAGCTTCCTTCACGTTCAGCCGGTCGAACAGCGCGAGGATCATCAGCGCGGCGAGGCCGGGTGTGGGCGGGGGCGTGTTGTAGGCGGTGCCGCAACGGAGTTCGACCGACAGCGGCTCGGCGACGTAGCCACGGGTGCGTTCGAGGTCGGCGCGCGTGACCGGGCTGCCGACACGTTCGAGGTCGGCCGCGATCTCACGCCCGACATCACCGCGATAAAAGTCGTCGAGCCCGGCTTGGGTGAGGTGATCGAGCATCGCGCCGAGTGTGGTCTGGCGGAAGCTTTCTCCCACCTCGGGCGGCTTGCCGCCGGGAAGAAACGCACTGGCAAAGCCTGGGATGTCCTTCAACTCGGCGGCGGAGTGACGCGTGCACGCCGCCTGGCTCCGCGACATCGGAAATCCGTCGCGCGCATGGCCGATAGCCGCGCCCAGCAGATCGGGCAGTGGCAGTCGCCCGCCGAGCGCCTTGGCGGCGTCGAGCGCGAGCATCCAGCCGGCGATCGCGCCCGGCGCGGTCAGCGCCGCCAGCGGTCCGCGCGACGGGATCACATCATGGCCGGCTTCGCGATAAAGCGCGGGCCGCGCGTGGCTGCCCGCGGCGCCGGCGGCCATCAGCGCGCTCACACGGCCGGATGGCTCGCGCACCAGCCAGAAGCCGTCGCCGCCCATTTGGTTCATGTGCGGATAGACGACCGCGATCGTCGCCGCCATCGCCACCATCGCCTCGATCGCGTTGCCGCCCTCGGCGAGCACGGCGCGACCGGCCTCGACTGCTGCCGAGTGCGGCGCGCACGCGACGCCCTGGCGATGTCCGGAAGTGTAGAGATCCACGGGTTCAGTTCGCCGACACGATGGCGTCAGTCAAACCGCGCTTGCGCAGCAGGGCGTCGGGCGTCGGCAACCGGCCACGGAAGGACGTGTACAGGTCTTCCGGATTGCGCGAGCCGCCGGCCGAGTAGACGTGGTCGTGGAGCGCTTTAGCGGTCGCCGGATGGAAGATGTCGCCGGTCTCCTCGAATGCCGCGAAGGCATCGGCATCGAGCACTTCAGACCACATGTAGCTGTAATAGGCCGCTGCATAGCCGCCCCCGGAGAACACATGCGCAAAGTGCGTCGGACGATGGCGTAGTGCGATCTCTGCCGGCATGCCGATGCGAGCGAGCGTTTTTTCCTCGAAGGCTCCGATGTCGAAGTTCTCCGTGCTCGGCAGGAGATGAAGATCGAGATCGATCAGCGCCGAAGCGACATATTCGACCGTGGCAAATCCCTGGTTGAACGTGCGCGCGGCGAGCAGGCGCTTGAGAAGATCGCCCGGGATCGGCTGGCCGCTGCGGTAATGCACTGCGAAGCGGGACAGGATTTCCGGCCGGTCGAGCCAGTGCTCATAGAGCTGCGAGGGAAGTTCGACCCAGTCGGTGAGCACATTGGTCGAGGCCACCATCGGATAGGTGACGTCGGAGAGGAGCGCGTGCAGCGCGTGGCCGAATTCATGGAACAGGGTGCGGGCGTCGTCAAAGCTCAGGAGCGTCGGCGCGTCGCCGGCAGCCTTGTTGAAGTTCATCACGTTGACGACCAGCGGACGGATATCGGCGAGCAGTTTTTCCTGCTCGCGCAAGGTCGTCATCCACGCGCCGCTGCGCTTCGAGGAGCGCGCGAAATAATCGCCGAAGAACAGGCCACGATGGCTGCCGTTGTCGGCGCCGCGGACTTCCCAGACCTGCACATCGGGATGCCAGACCGGAATGTCGTGACGGCGCTCGAAGCTAAGGCCGAACAGGCGCCGCGCCGTGTAGAACGCTGCATCGATGAGGTGATGAAGCTGGAAGTAGGGCTTGATCGCGGTCTCGTCCACGTCGCACTGTAGCTTGCGCAGTTTCTCCGCGTAATAGCGCCAGTCCCACGCCGCGAGCTTGAAATTGCCGCCCTCGGATTGAGCGAGAGCCTGCATCGCGTCGCGGTCGGCCATCGCCCGCGCCCGCGCCGGAACCCAGACCCGGTCAAGCAATCCGCGCACCGCGTCGGGGGTCTTCGCCATCGCGTCGTCGAGCCGGTAGTGTGCGAACGTCTCGTATCCCAGCAGCCTGGCCCGCTCGGCGCGCAGCGTCACGGTCTCGGCGATGATCGCCTTGTTGTCGGTTTTTCCATTCGTATCGCCGCGCGCGATGAAAGCCTTGAAGACCTTCTCCCGCAGGTCGCGCCGGGCGGAGAATTGCAGGAACGGCTCGACGCTCGATCGCGAAAGCGTGATGACGTGCTTGCCCTTCATCCCGCGCTCCTCGGCCGCGGCGCGGGCGGCCGCGCGGACGAAATCGGGCAAGCCCGCAAGGTCGTCTTCGGTTTCGAGGGTGAGTGTGTAGCTCTGCTCATCCGCGAGCACGTTCTGGCGGAACGTGGTGCCGAGCGTTGCCAAACGCTCGTTGATGGCGGCGAGGCGCTCCTTGGCAGCCGGTGCAAGGCCGGCGCCGGCGCGCTTGAACATCAGATGGTAGCGCTCCAGCACCTGCGCCTGCTCGGCGGACAGGCCGAGTTCATCGCGCTGATGCATCAGCGCGTCGATGCGGCGGAACAGCGATGTGTTGAGGAGGACGCCGTTCCAGTGCCGGGCGCGGCGCGGCGCGAGGTCGCGCTCAACCTCGAGCAGTTGCTCGTTGCTGTGCGAACCGGCCAGTACGCCGAACACGTCGGACACGCGCGCCAGAGGCCGTCCGCTCAGCTCCAGCGCCGCGATAGTGTTGACGAAGTCTGGCACGGCCGGATCGCAGGTAATGGCTGCGACCTCGGCATCGTGTTCCGCAAAAGCGCGGTCGAACGCCGGCATGAAATGGGCCGGCACGACGCGCTCGAACGGAGGCACCCCGAACGGGCCGTTCCATGCCTCGAAGAAGGGATTGCTGCCGTTCGTGGTCAAGGCGGTCTCCTGGCTTTCGGTCATGGTTAACAGTTTGCGATCCCGAGGCGAAGCCGAGCTGAAGGCCGAGCAATCCAAGCTTGACGCGCCGCGCCTCGTCTTCATCGACGAGACGGCGGTTACGACCAAGATGGTCCGACATCGCGGCCGCTCACCGCGTGGCCAGCGTCTCGTCGCCAGCGTGCCGCACGGCCACTGGAAGACGCTGACGTTCGTTGCCGCGCTGCGCATCAATGGCCTCACCGCGCCTTATGTCATTGACGGCGCGATGGATGGGCCATCGTTCCTCGCTTATGTCGAGCAAGTCCTCGCACCGACGCTGCGCAAAGGCGATATTGTCTTCATGGATAACCTGCGCACCCACAAGATCGACGGCGTGCGACAGGCGCTCGAAGCGGTCGGCGCGAAGGTGCGCTATTTGCCGGCCTACTCACCCGACCTCAATCCGATCGAAATGGCATTCTCGAAGCTGAAGACGGCGCTGCGCAAAGGTTCCGCTCGCACCGTGACAACGCTGATGAAGCTGATCGGAAAGCTCATCAAGACATTTGCACTTAGTCATCGGCGGATGGAAGGCAAAGGCCCGGTCGGCCCAAAATTGCCGCTGCCTTGGCGTTGCCTTGAGTTCCGCGACGACGTGAAAATGGATGACGTAAAATTAATAAAACTCTTAAGACCCTGTTAAGCTTTCTCGATCATTACTACTCGCGTCCATCTTCTTGGACATTGAGTGGCTCCTGTCCACTCTGTTTGACGCCTCCCTGTTTAACTTTCGAGCCGCCGGCAACGGCGGCTCTTTTTTTGTCCCGAAGCTGGACGTCGGAACCCGGACGTCGGGCTACGAGCGCAGAGCCGTGCGTTAACCGTGTCCGGCCGGCAACTATGTCTTAATCTTCGACACGTGGGCGCTGGACTCGCCACCCTTTGACGCGCAATGCTGCATGCCTTCGCCAGGGGCTGGCGCAAAAATAAGACACCTTCAGTAAGCGTAGGCGTTGAGGGCGTAATCGAAATGTCGGAACAAATTGTCACCGAGGTGGCACCCGTTTCCTTTGGGGAGCGGCTGGCGAATTCGCAATATTTTGCGGATCTGTTCCGTGATGGGATGGCGCTGGTCGAAGAGACCGCAGCTTATCTCGACGGGGCCGGCCGGCAGGAATCCAAAAAGCTCGAGCGGGGCGCTTCGCTCGCTTACGCGACCGAAAGCATGCGGTTGACGACGCGGCTGATGCAGCTCGCGTCCTGGCTGCTCCTGCACCGGGCGGTCAAAGAGGGCGAGATGTCGCTGGCTCAGGCCTACAAGGAAAAGGCCAAGGTCAAGATCTCAGGGGCCGATACCGGCGATGAGAACAATATTCGGCTGGTGCCGGAGCGGCTGGGCGACCTGATCACCCGCTCGAAGACGCTGCAATCCGCCGTGCGTCGGCTCGACGCGACCATGCATGCCAGCGTCGATCCGGCCCGCGTGCGGCCGACCGGTAATCCGGTCGAACGCCAGCTCGGCCTCCTCAAGGCGGCGTTCGAGCGGGACGTCTAACGGCCGGCGCTGCCAAACCCCCGGCCCAGGAGCGGGCGCGTTTTTTGGATAAAGGGGCGTGCGGCGGGATGCGCCCCACGTCAAGTCTTGAGAAACCCGGAGAATTTCTTCTGGAAGCGAGACAGTCGGCCGCCGCGGTCGAGCAATTGCTGCTGGCCGCCGGTCCAGGCAGGGTGCGACTTCGGGTCGATATCGAGCCGCAGCGTGTCGCCTTCTTTGCCCCAGGTGGTCCGGGTAGTGAATTCGGTTCCGTCGGTCATGATGACTTTGACGGTATGATATTCGGGATGGGTATCGGCTTTCATGGGATTGTCCTCGCGCGGGCCGCAACCCACGCCGCTTCGTCAATCGCGAGATCAAGGGTTGGGGGTCTATACCCGTCGGCGGCCAGCGAAACAAGCGCCGCCGACATTGCCACCCATCCGCCAAGGAGGCATTGTGAGACCGGTCGACCGGCGGTAAGACCGGAGTTGGGGGAGGGGTATCGCGTCCCATGAATGTCGCCGAGCGAGATTTGACGCCCGCGATTCCGGAACGGCCCGCGCCGGCTCCGGCGGAAGCAGCCGTGGCTGCGCCGGCGGTGGCTCCGCGCGGCCGCCCCAAGCTGCGTCCGCTGCTCGCGCTCATCCCCTATGTGCGGCGGTACCGCGGCCGGGCGCTGGCCGCGCTCTGTGCGCTGCTCGCGGCCGCGCTCGCGACGCTCGCCGTGCCGCTCGCTGTGCGCCGGATGATCGATTTCGGCTTCTCGCGCGAAGGCATCGAACTGATCGATAGCTATTTCGCGGTCATGATCTTTGTTGCGGGTGTGCTCGCGGTGGCCAGCGCGGCTCGCTTCTACCTCGTCACGACCCTCGGCGAGCGCATCGTGGCGGACCTGCGCACCGAGGTATTCGCTCACATCACGTCACTCTCGTCCGCCTTTTTCGATGAGGCCAAGAGCGGCGAACTGGTTTCGCGCCTCACCGCCGACACGACCCAGATCAAGGCCGCGGTCGGTTCCTCGGTGTCGGTGGCGCTGCGCAACATCGTTCTATTCCTCGGCGCCAGCGTCATGATGGTGATAACGAGCCCGAAGCTGTCCGCCTTCGTGCTCGGGGCGATTCCGGTCATCGTCCTGCCGCTCTACGGCTTCGGTCGCGCGGTGCGGCGGCGCTCGCGGCTCGCGCAGGATACGCTGGCCGAGGCGTCCGCCTATGCCTCCGAATTGCTCGGCGCTGTGCGCATCCTGCAGGCTTTTACCAATGAAGCGCTGGCGCGCAGCCGCTTCTCGGCCGCGGTCGGGCGCGCCTATCAGGCGGCCGTCGATTCGACGCGCGCGCGCGCGATCTTGACCGCGATCGCGATCTTCCTGGTGTTCGGCAGCGTGGTCGTGGTGCTGTGGATCGGCGCCCAGGACGTGCTCGAGGGCGACATCACGCCGGGCCGGCTGTCCCAGTTCGTGCTTTATGCGGTGCTGGCCGCGAGCGGCCTCGGGCAGCTTTCTGAAGTCTGGGGCGAACTCTCGCAATCTTCCGGAGCAGCCGAACGGTTGTTCGAGATCCTGGCGGTTCCTCCGACCATCGAGCGGCCGGCGCATCCGACGCCGCTGCCGGAGCCGCCGCGCGGGGAGGTCGCTTTCGACGCGGTGCACTTCGCCTATCCGACCCGGTCCCAAATTGCCGCGCTCGACGGCGTAACCTTCGCGGTTCGCCGCGGGGAGAAGGTCGCGATCGTCGGCCCCTCGGGCGCCGGCAAGAGCACGATCTTCCATCTGATCCAGCGCTTCTACGATCCCACCTCCGGCACGGTCAGCTTCGACGGCGTGCCGGTCGCGAATGCCGATCCGGCGGCGCTGCGCAGGCACATCGCGCTGGTGCCGCAGGACACCGTGATTTTCGCCGCGTCGATTGCCGACAACATCCGGTTCGGCCGGCCGGACGCGAGCGAGGAGGATGTCGCGCGGGCGGCCGAGCTTGCGCTCGCGACCGAATTCATCCGCCGTCTGCCGCAGACTTTTGATACGCCGGTCGGGGAGCGCGGGGTGACGCTGTCCGGCGGTCAGCGCCAGCGCATTGCGATTGCGCGCGCGATCCTGCGTGCCGCGCCGCTTCTGCTCCTCGATGAGGCCACCTCATCGCTCGACGCCGAGAGCGAGACGCTGGTCAAGGCCGCGCTCGAACGGCTGATGGCGGAGCGCACCACGCTCGTGATCGCGCACCGGCTCGCGACCGTGCTCTCCTGCGATCGGATTCTCGTGCTCGACGCCGGAAGAATCGTCGAGGAGGGCACGCATGAGCGACTCGCCGCCGCGGGTGGCCTCTACGCGCGGCTGGCCAAGCTGCAATTCCAGACCGGTTGAATTTTTCCGCCACGCCGTCGCCGTGTTTCCGTCATCGTCGCGCTATCCGGGCCTCGCTCGGCTGTCCGCGCGACGTTCGAGTCCTGCCGTCCATCGCCTTGAATTTGATTGATTAGTTCGCGCGCCGCTGCGTCGGTATGTGTTCGCGCCGAGATCCGCATTTTGAGTTGTACTGAAAGTCAATGCGCGAGTTTTCCTTGCGCGCGTCGAATTTCAGACACCGCTCAATCCAACGCCAGCCATCAATCTATGCGAATCGTTAGTTCGACGGTCCCGCAGGAATGTTTCGTTCATCTGATGGCCTGTGTGCTCGGCTTTCGCGGAGCATGACGCGGTCTCTAACGTCAGTTCGTATCAGTTCACGCCACTCTTGATCCCAGGGAGGGATGCATGCGCTTGTCCGCACTCGCGGCGATTTCGGTCTCACCGCTGCTGCTTTGGGCGCTCACTGGCTCTGGTGCAGCGCAGACCGGCGACCAGAACCGCATCGCTGAGCCGGTCGTGCACGAGAATCTCGCGATCTATTTCATCCGCGGCCCGTCCGCGCCCGGCAAGGTACCGCTCACGCTCGACGAGGCGCTCGCCAAGCGCGTCGTGCAGGTGCGCGAGACCGGCAATGTCAATCAGCTCGAGATCGAGAATCTCGGCAACGACGAGGTGTTCATTCAGTCCGGCGACATCGTGAAAGGCGGGCAGCAGGATCGCACCCTGATGGTCAGCCTCGTGCTGCCGCCGAAGTCAGGCCGAGTCTCGATCGCCTCGTTCTGCGTCGAGCAAGGCCGCTGGTCGGCGCGCGGCCGCGAGGATGTGAAGAATTTCGCCACCGCCAGCGCGAGCGTGCCTTCACGCGAAATGAAGATCGCGATGAAGGCGCCGATGCCGGCAAGCCCTCGGCCGACCGCGGGGCCCGCGCCGGCCTACGCCGAAACCGGCCAGCGCCAGCAGCAGGTTTGGGCCGACGTGCGCAAGACGCAGGAGCGGCTCGCCGGCAATCTCGGCGCGCCCGTGCAATCGGCGCAGTCGGCATCGAGCCTGCAGCTTGCGCTCGAGAACGAGAAGCTGGTCGACGCGCAGAAGGCCTATGTCAACGCGATTAAAGACAAGGGCGATGACGGCGATATCGTCGGTTACGTGTTCGCCGTGAACGGCAAGATCAACAGTGCGGACATCTATCCGTCGCATGCGCTGTTCAGGAAGATGTGGGCGAAGCTCCTCGACGCGAGCGCGATCGAGGCGATCAGCCACAAGGACGAGCCGCGCGACGACGTGCCGACAGTTGCCGCGGTGACGGCCTTCCTCGCTGCCGCCGATGGCGGCAAGGCGAGCGAGAAGCCGCTCAATGCCGGGGTGCGTCTCACCACACATGATGCCGACAAGGCGTATTTGTTCGAGACCACACGTGCGGCTGCGTCGCCCGCCGCCTCTGTGAGCTGGGTGCACCGGAATTACCTGGCGAAGTAACAGTCCTGCGGTGCTATAGCGCGACTTTTCTTCTCCCTCTCCCCGCAAGGGGAGAGGGAGCGCGCATAGCAAGATCGCACACGTTGCATTCGAAGGCGGGCTTTGGAAGATCATGGCCGCCAACTCATCTGGTAGATCGGCGCGCCTGAGCGTGGGTTGACGTCTTCCCCTGTCACCTTGAATCCGTTCTTCTCGTAGAAACGGATCGCTCGCGCATTGTCCTGATTGACGTGCAGATCGAGGCCCGTGGGTGACAGGCGACGCGCGTCCGCGAGAAGAGCATCGCTCACGCCGCGGCCCTGATAGCTCAGCGCGGCCACGATCTGATCGAGATATCCCGTTGCCGGATTGACGACCAGCGCGCCGACGATGCGGCCGTCCGTCAATGCGACAATGGTCTGAGATCCCGTACGCTCAAGCTCGGCGATGTGATCGACAGCCCAACCGCGCCGCGCCTCGAAGTCGATCGCAGGATAGGCGGCCTGCCAGGCGGCCACCCAGATGTCGAGCATTTCCGGCATGTCGGCGGGAAGCATCGGACGCACCGTCACGTCCGCAACGCTCCGCTCCGGCATCACCGCTCCGTCAGCTTGAGCTCGATGCGGCGGTTGCGGCTGTAGGCTTCCTCGGTGCGCTCGGGATCGATCGGCTGGAACTCGCCGAAGCCGGCGGCGACCAGGCGCTGCGGCGAGACACCCTTGCTGATCAGGTATTGCACCACCGAGATCGCCCGCGCGGCGGAGAGGTCCCAGTTGCTCTTGAATTGCGACGCGGCGTTGGTCGGGCGTATGTCGGTATGGCCATCGACCCGCAGCACCCAGGGAATTTCAGCAGGGATCTGCTTGTCGAGTTCGAGCAGGGCGGAGGCGAGCTGGTCGAGCTCGGTGCGCCCTTCCGGCTTGTTCAGCAGGGCTTGCCCGGAATCGAAGAACACTTCGGACTGGAACACGAAACGGTCGCCGACCACGCGAATGTCGGGACGGTTGCCGAGGATGGTGCGCAGCCGCCCGAAGAAGTCCGAGCGGTAGCGGGAGAGCTCCTGCACCCGCTGCGCCAACGCGAGGTTGAGACGCGAGCCGAGGTCGGCGATTCGGCCCTGCAACTCCTTGTCCTTCTTCTCGGACGCGTCGAGCGCGTCTTCGAGCGCTGCAAGCTGGCGCCGCAGCGCAGCGATCTGCTGGCTGAGCAGTTCGATCTGCGCCAGCGCGCGGCCGCTGACTTTCTTTTCGTTGTCGAGCTGAGAGGTGAGCTCGGTCATCTTGCCCTGTGCGTCCGAAGCGCCGCTGCCGGCGCTCTCGTAGAGCGACTTGTAACGGTCGCGTTCGCTCTGGAGCGCGGCCAAGTTGGCCTGGCTTTGCGAAACCTCGTCCTCGATCCCGAGCTTGCTGCTCTTTTCGAGCGCGAGCAGCTCGGTGAGCTGGGATATCTGAGCGTTGAGACGCGCCAGCAGCGTGTCTTTTCCCGTCACTTCCTGGGTCATGTAGAACTGGACCACCACGAACACCGTGAGCAGGAAGATGATGCCGAGGACCAGTGTCGAGAGCGCATCGACGAAGCCCGGCCAGTAATTCATTCCGCTGTCGCCGCGGCGGGCGCGTGCAAGAGCCATGGTCGACCTACTTGTGGACGTTCTCGCGCACGAGGATTTCGAGCAGGCGGCGAATCTCGCGATGTTGTTCGGCCTGGGAATCGACCCAGTCGCGAATCATCTGCTGCTCCGTGCGCATGTGGTGGACCAGCCCCTGGATGGCTTCAGCCAGATTGGCCATCGCGGTGGTCGCCGCCCGGTTTGATCCGCCGCCATCGGCGATCGCTTCGCGCAGCCGCTCGACCACGGCCTTGAGCTCGCCGGTATTCAGCACCGGCGCCGGCATGTGAATCGGGACCGGTACCTGCGTGACGGCCATCGGCGCGGTCGCGCCGAGGTCCTGCACCGTGGTCGAGAGCCAATCTTCCAGGTCGGTGTAGAAGCGGTTCTGTGCCTGGCTGGTCTGCAGATCGAGAAATCCGAGCACCAGCGAGCCGGCGAGGCCGAACAGCGATGATGAGAACGAGATGCCCATACCGCTCAGGGGCGCCGCCAGCCCCTCCTTGAGCGAGTCGAAGACCGCGCCCGCATCGCCACCGACCTTGAGGCTGTCAATCACCCTGCCGACCGAGCCGACGGTCTCGATCAGGCCCCAGAAAGTTCCGAGCAGGCCAAGGAAGACGAGCAGACCAGTCATATAGCGCGAAATGTCGCGCGCCTCGTCGAGACGCGTCGCAATCGAATCGAGGATGCCGCGCATCATGACCGAGGAGATCGACATTTGCCCGATGCGGTCGCCCAGGATCGCCGCCATCGGCGCCAGCAGGACGGGAGGCCGCCCAACCGTGATCGCGGGATCGGCGAGGCGGAATCCATTGACCCAGTTCACCTCCGGGTAGAGCCGAATCACCTGCCGGAACGCCAGCGCAATGCCGATGAACAGCACGCTGAGGATCAGCGTATTGAGTCCCGGATTGGCCAGGAACGCCTTCCAAATCTGCAAATAAAGGATGACCGCGATCAACGCGCAGAGAATCAAGAATACCAGCATCCGGATGACGAAAATCCGGGGTGATGAAAGTTTCAGCGGATCGATGTCTTGCGCCATGGGTCTCGTAATTTTGTGCAAGTTCAAGGCCAGACTCAGGGACTATATGACATAGGCGCGCCAAAGGGAGAAAGCCCAGAAGCCGTGGAAACCGGTTAATGGCTGCTGTTTCACCGGGAATTGAGGGTGCCTGCCGGTTCCGTGTAGCGGAACCTAATCAGTCTCGGTGTCAGCACTGCGGCGCGGCGTCCGCTCGCGCGGCGTCAGCGCTCCGAAGGCGCCGGCGCGTATGGCGGCGATGCCTTCGCGCGCCAGTTGATCGGCGCGCTCATTCATGGCGTGGCCAGCGTGGCCGCGCACCCAGTGCCACTGCACGCGGTGGTGCTTGAGCGCCTCGTCCAGCCGTTGCCAGAGATCGACGTTCTTCACAGGTTTTTTGTCGGCCGTCCGCCAGCCGTTGCGCTTCCAGCCATGGATCCAGGACATGATTCCGTTGCGGAGATATTGGCTATCGGTGTGAATATCGACCAGGCAGGGACGCTTGAGCGCCTCGAGCGCGGAGATCGCGGCCATCAGCTCCATGCGATTGTTGGTGGTGTGCGGCTCGCCGCCCTTGATCTCCTTTCGGCGGTCGCCGAAGGCGAGGATCGCGCCCCAGCCGCCCGGCCCGGGATTACCGGAGCAGGCGCCATCGGTGTGTACCGTCACGTGCGGCTCGCTCATCCCTCGATCCCGTAGTCACGCACGCTGGCGACGGCCTGGTGGAAGCGCAGCTTGCGTACGTATTCCATGGGGTCCTTCCGCTTCACAAGCGCGCCCGGCGGCACATTGAACCAGTCGACCATCCGCGTGAGCAGGAAGCGGAGCGCCGCGCCGCGGGCGAGGAGCGGCAGCAGGCTGCGCTCCTCGGCCGACAGCGGCCGCACCGCGGAGTAGGCCTGCAGCAGGCTCCGGCCCTTGGTCACGTTGTAGGAATGGTCGGGCTCGAAGCACCAAGCGTTGAGGCAGATCGCGACATCATAGGCGAGCGCGTCCGTGCAGGCGAAATAGAAGTCGATGAGGCCTGAGAGCCTTTCGCCGAGAAAGAACACGTTGTCGGGAAACAGATCGGCGTGGATCACGCCCTCCGGCAAGCCGCGCGGCCACACCCGTTCGAGTTGCGCCAGCTCGGCGGCGAGGAACGGCTCCAGATCGCACTGCACTTCATCCGCACGCTCATGGCAGCTCTCGTACAGTCGCCGCCAGCCCTCGACCGAAAGCGCATTGGCGCGTTTGAGTTTGAAGTCAGTCCCGGCCAGGTGAAGCTTCGCGAGTGCCGTGCCGAGCGCCGCGCAATGGGTCGCGGATGGCCGCCGGATCCACATGCCGTCGAGGAACGTGATGATCGCTGCCGGGCGGCCGGCGACTTTCCCCAGCATCTTGCCGTGCCGGTTCTTCACCGGCTGCGGGCAGGTCAGGCCGCGGCTGGCGAGATGTTCCATCAAGCCGAGGAAGAACGGCAGATCCGCTTCGGCCACCCGCTTCTCGTAAAGCGTGAGGATGAAGTTGCCACGGCTGGTATGGACGAGAAAGTTGGAGTTTTCGACGCCTTCGGCGATCCCCTTGTAGGCGAGCAGTTCGCCGATATCGTACCCGGCCAAAAAGCCGGTCAGATCCTCTGCCGCAACGTCGGTGTAGACGGCCATCAGGTGCTCCGGTCGCGTTGGCGGCTAACGCGGAACGCCTGGTTCCGTCAAGAGGTGGACGAGCGAAGCCATTGGACAGGCAGCCGCTCGACGCTTATATTACAAGCTATTCCCGTCATCGTTGATGACACCAAGCTTCGCCTGGGGCGGGCGGAGCGCAGAGGAGAATTCGTCATGTCGAACGCACCGCTGATGCCGAAAGCGACCGCTGTCTGGTTGGTCGAAAGCACTGCGCTGTCCTTCGACCAAGTGGCCGATTTCTGCAAGCTGCACCCGCTGGAGGTGAAGGCCATCGCCGACGGTGACGCCGCGCAAGGGATCAAGGGGCTTGATCCGATCCTCACCGGGCAACTCTCCCGCGAGGAGATCGAGAAAGGGGAGGCCGACCCGACCTACAAGCTCAAGCTGCTTGATCCGAAGGTGCGGCTGCCCGAAGCCAAGCGCAAGAAGGGGCCACGCTACACGCCGGTGTCGCGCCGACAGGACCGGCCGAATGCGATCCTGTGGCTGGTGCGCAACCATCCGGAGCTCAAGGACAGTCAGATCATGCGGCTGGTCGGCACCACCAAGTCGACCATTGCCTCGATTCGCGAACGCACCCATTGGAACGCCGCGAACCTGCAGCCGATGGACCCGGTTACGCTCGGCCTTTGCTCGCAGATCGATCTCGATCTGGAAGTGCATCGCGCGGCGAAGGAAAAGCCGGTCGACATCGGCGCGCAGGGGCCGACGCTCCTGCCGGCTTCCGAGACGACCATCCGGCCGCGCGAGCCGGAGCCGGATCAGGAAGAAAAAAACAAAGAGCTCAGCGTCGATGCGGTCTTTGCCAAGCTCAAGCAGATCGGCGGCAAGAGCGAATGAAGCGAGTGCGAGCGAAGTCGGTGGCCGGCGTGCAGTCGACAGCATTCACCGCAGATTGAGCGCCGTGGCCGGCCGACCTCGTGCCGCCACCAGCGATCGAGGCCGTAGCGGCCGCCGCCCGTCACGAAGATGAGTGGGAGTGATGCGTGAGCTTTCCCGCCGCCGCCGCGACGTAGTATTCCCACGCGCGCACCGGCTCGTGGAGGCGATCGTCACCCTGGCGACGGGCGGCTCCCTCTACTGAATAATGCCGCGGCGTAAGGCCTGCGGCCCGGGCGAGGAGCTGCAGTTCGGCGGTTTCCTCCAAGAACAATGCTTGTACGCAGGCGTGCGGGACGGATTGCCCCACCGCCAGCATGCCGTTCGACTGCAGGATGACCGCTTCCGAATTCCCCAGCGCGGCCGCGACGCCTTCCGCCACTGCCAGGCTCGCCACGAGATACGGCTCCGCGAAGACCGGCACGACCGGGCCGAGATTGGCGCCAAATCCATGCGCCACCCGCAGCGGTTCGCCGGCGCAGGCATAGGCGGCGACGTGGCGCGGATGGCCGCGCGCGATCGCCGTAACGTCCGGACGGCAGCGATAGACCGCCAGGTGCATCGGTACCTCCAGCGGAGGCCGGCCCTCACCGGCGACCTGGTGGCCCGCAAGGTCGAGCTCCACCAGTTCGGCCTCCGTCGCCAGACCCAGCGCCCGCCGTGGTGTGATCAGAATGCGCTCGGTCCCGGCGACGCGCGTGCTGACGTGGCCGAAACCTTCAACGATCCGGAAATGGGTCAGCACGGCGCACGCGGTGAGCACTTCGGCGCGCAGTTCAGGCGGCGACGCAAAGGCCATGGCACCACCGCCGCTGGATGACGTTCGATTGAAGTCGCCGACCTGTCAGCGGCTGGCGTTTGTCTGAGCGGATTGGCCGGACGGGGCCTCGAACACCGGCTGGATTCGGCTGCCGTCGGTCACTTCGTCCGGGACATTGATGGCCACCTGCTGGCCCGCCTTCACGCCATCGGAGAGGCTCACGATACTGCCATCGGTCGAGGCGACCTTGACGCGCTTCATGTGTACATGTTCGTTTTCGAACACCGCGACGAAGTTGTCACTCCCGCGCGTCAGGAGCGCGGTTACCGGAATCTGCGGATAACTTGTGACCCCCACGCGCAGCGTCACATAGGCAAAACTGCCGGGCACGAAGAAGCCGTCCGAGTTGTCGACGTTCACTTCGGCGAGCATGGTGTGAGACTTGACGTCGAGTTCGCCGTTCATCCGTGAAATCGCGGCGGTTCTTGTGCGCTCAGGACGCTCTGCATCCGCCAACTCGACAAAATCGCCGATGTGTACGGACGGCACATCTACCTGCTGCAGGTAGAGGTACACTTTCACGCGGGTGTCGTCCGCGATCGTGACGATTGGGGTTGCGCTTACGAATGTCGTTTGGCCGCTGGTGATGAAGGCGCCGGGATCGACGTATCGCTGGATGATGTGCCCTGCATAGGGCGCCCGAACGGCCTGGTAGTCCTTCATTGTTGCAAGCGCGGCAACGTTGTTTTCGGCGACCGTGGCGTCGGTCTCCGCCTGAAGCTTTGCAACCTCCGTCGTATTGCCCCGGGTGAACAGGTCGCGAATGCGAGAGAGATTGCGCTGCTTGTTGGCGAGGTCGGCTGATGCGGCTGCATATTGCTGATCGAGCTCCGGCGCCGTGATCTCGGCAAGGAGTTGGCCCTCCTCGATGCGGTCTCCCTTGTCGGCCAAAACTGTCTTTATGTATCCAGGCACCTTGGCATAGAGCGTCGTGGTCGAGCTGGCGCGGACGTCGCCCAAGAGCCTGATCGAGCGCTCGGAGGGGCCTTGTTCGATCTTCACGATATCGATGCGGGGGCCGCGCTCCGCGGTGGATTCGCGCGCGTCGCGGGCGATCGCCACCTCCTGGTTGTGTGTCCAGTGGAAATAACCAACCGCCGCTCCCGCCGCGAGCAGCATGACGATGCCGGCAAAGTAGAATGTCGCCGAGCGCGCGCGTTGCGAGTCAGACATGGGCGGTTCCCCTGGAGCAATCCTGGTAACGGGCCATCAAACGATGATCCGGCAGGCCGGCGGCCTTGTTTATGTCAAAAAACGCCACCAACGGCAAATGAGCCCCGAGCCGTCCTGGGCATATCCTTTCCGTAATCAGGTCATCGTCGAGAATTGACCGCGCTCGCTGTTCGACATTTCCGGAACAGCGAAATTGCAAGAAGAACCCATTCAGCCTCGAAGGCGTTGACTTCGCGTAGGGGGAAAAGACTGAAAAAGGATGGAAGGAGGCTTGCTATGAGACTTGCGCTAAGGATTGACGATCTGGCGGCGAAGGCCGGGTCAGGGCGCCCGGCCTTTTTCTTTCAGGGCAGCGCCGATCTCTGCAAGTATCGCCGGATCGTCGATCGTCGCCGGCATCGACCAGGCTTCGCCGTCCGCGATTCTCTTCATCGTGCCGCGCAGGATCTTGCCGGAACGGGTCTTAGGCAGCCGCGCGACCGTGATCGCGAGCTTGAAGGTGGCGACCGGTCCGATCTTTTCACGCACGAGCGCCACGCATTCCTGCTCGATCTCGGTCGGCGGGCGGTTGACGCCGGCCTTGAGGACCAGAAATCCCGCCGGCACCTCCCCCTTGAGAGCGTCCTTGATTCCGATCACCGCACATTCGGCGACGTCCCGATGGCCCGCCAGGACCTCTTCCATGCCGCCGGTTGAGAGCCGATGGCCGGCGACGTTGATGATGTCGTCGGTGCGGCCCATGACGTAGAGGTAGCCGTCGTCGTCCTTGAAGCCCGCATCGGCGGTTTTGTAGTAGCCGGGAAACTCCGTCAGATAGCTGTCCTTGAAGCGATCGTCAGCTTGCCAGAGCGTCGGCAGGCATCCGGGTGGGAGCGGCAGCTTCAGGACGATCGAGCCCATCGCATTGGGCGCAAGTTCGCGGCAAGCCTGATCGACGACGCGCACGTCGTAGCCGGGCATTATCACGGTCGGCGATCCATGCTTGACCGGCAGCATGCCGAGCCCGACCGGATTGCCCACGATCGCCCAGCCGGTCTCGGTCTGCCACCAGTGATCGATCACCGGCACTTTGAGCATATTTTCCGCCCAGATCACGGTGTCGGGATCGGCTCGCTCGCCGGCGAGAAACAGCGTGCGGAATTTCGTCAGATCGTAGGCGGCAATGTGCTTGCCTTGCGGGTCCTCCTTCTTGATCGCGCGGAACGCCGTCGGCGCCGTGAACATCGCCGCGACGCCGTGCTCCGCGATCACCCGCCAGAACGCGCCGGCGTCGGGCGTGCCGACCGGCTTGCCTTCGTAGAGGATCGCCGTGGCGCCGTGCAGGAGCGGCCCATAGACGATATAGCTGTGGCCGACGACCCAGCCGACGTCCGATGCGGCCCAGAACACTTCGCCCGGATCAACGCCATAGAGGTTCTTCATTGACCACTTGAGCGCGACCATGTGGCCGCCGTTGTCGCGCACCACGCCTTTGGGCTGGCCGGTCGTCCCAGAGGTGTAGAGGATATAAAGCGGATCGGTCGCTGCGAGCGGCACGCAGTCCGCACCCTTGGCGTAGTTGAGCGCCTCGTCGCGCAGCGTCTTCCAATCGTGGTCGCGGCCCGGTACGAGCGTCGCCTCGGCCTGTGGCCGCTGCAGGATAAGGCAGACCCCTGGCTTCTCTCGCGCCAAGTCAATCGCCTCGTCGAGCAGCGGCTTGTATTTGACGACGCGGCCCGGTTCGAGACCGCAGCTCGCGGACAGGATGAGCTTCGGCTTCGCGTCGTCGATGCGGGTCGCGAGTTCGCGCGGCGCAAAGCCGCCGAACACGACGGAATGCACCGCGCCGATGCGAGCACAAGCGAGCATCGCGATCACCGCCTCCGGGACCATCGGCATGTAGATGATCACACGGTCACCCTTACCGACGCCGAAATCGCGCAGGATCGCCGCAAGAACTTGCGTTTCGGTCCAGAGCAGGCCGTAGCTGATGGTGCGCTTGGTGCCCGCGAGCGGGGAATCGTAGATGATCGCCGGCTGGTCGGCGCGGCCGGCCATCACGTGGCGGTCGACCGCGTTCCAGCAGGTGTTGCACTTGCCGTCCACGAACCAGCGTCCATAGACGCCTGCCTCAGGATCGAAGATTTTCTTCGGCGGCTCGATCCAGTCGATCTCCCGCGCGGCTTCGGCCCAGAAACCTTCCGGATCGCGTCGCCAGCGCGCGTAGACCTCATGATAGCGGCTGGTCCGGGCCTCCATGAGTGCACTCCGCAGGGAAATGATCGATTTGGACGGCATTGTGAGACTGCGCCGATGCTTTGCAAGCCGCACGCGACAGTGATTTTGGCGGCGCATAAATACGTCCGGCGCGGTTGGCGAGCGGCCGCGCGGTGTGATCCAATGATTGTCTGAGCGCAGAGGACGGTTCCCGTGACGGCGCACAACCCCTACGACACCGATCTCGACCGCAACCCGGCGAATTTTCAGCCGCTGACGCCACTCACCCTATTGGAGCGTGCGGCGGCGGTGTTTCCGGGACATCCTGCGATCATCCACGGGCTGCGGCAATGGACCTATGCGGAGTTTTATGCGCGCGCACGGCGGCTCGCCTCGGCGCTGGCGCAGCGCGGTGTCAAACGCGGCGACACGGTATCGGCCATGCTGGCGAATACGCCGGCGCTGCTCGACGCCCACTACGGCGTGCCGATGACGGGCGCGGTGCTCAATACCGTCAACACGCGTCTGGATGCCGCGATCATCGGCTTCAGCCTCGATCATGCCGAAACCAAGGTGCTGATCACCGACCGAGAATTTTCCAAGGTCGTCAAGGAGGCGCTGGCAATCGCCAAGGTGAAGCCGCTCCTGATCGACTACGACGATCCGGAATTCACCGGCGCCGGCGAACGGCTGGGCGCGATTGAATACGAGGATTTCCTCGCGGGCGGCGATCCTGATTTCGCGTGGCAAATGCCTGACGACGAATGGGACGCGATCTCGCTCAACTACACGTCCGGAACCACCGGTGATCCCAAGGGCGTGGTCTATCATCACCGCGGCGCCTACCTCCTGGCGGTCGGCAATGTGGTGACGTGCGGCATGGGCAAGCATCCGGTCTATCTCTGGACGCTGCCGATGTTCCACTGCAATGGCTGGTGCTTCCCGTGGTCGCTTTCGGTCGTCGCCGGAACGCATGTGTGCCTGCGGCAGGTGCGCGCGCCGGCGATGTATGATGCCATTGCGGCGCATAAGGTGACGCACCTGTGCGGCGCGCCGATCGTGATGTCGACGCTGCTCAACGCCCCCGCGGCAGAAAAGAAGCCGCTCCCGCACGTGGTTGAATTCTTCACCGCGGCGGCGCCGCCGCCGGAGGCCGTGCTGGCGGCCATGAAGGCCGCAGGGTTCAACGTGACGCATCTTTACGGCCTCACCGAAACCTACGGTCCCGCCGTGGTCAATGATTGGCAGCGCGCCTGGGACCAGCTCTCCGCGACCGATCAGGCGGCGAAGAAGGCGCGCCAGGGCGTTCGCTACGCGCAACTCGAAGCCCTTGACGTGCTCGACCCGGAAACGCTCGCGCCGGTCGCTCGCGACGGCGAAAGCCTCGGCGAGGTAATGTTCCGCGGCAACGTGGTGATGAAGGGCTATCTCAAGAACCAGGCCGCGAGCGAGAAGGCCTTCGCCGGCGGCTGGTTCCACTCCGGCGATCTCGCGGTGATGCATCCCGACGGCTACATTCAGCTCAAGGACCGCTCGAAGGACATCATCATTTCCGGCGGCGAGAACATTTCCTCGATCGAGGTCGAAGACGCGCTCTACAAGCACCCGGCGGTGCAGGCGGCGGCGGTGGTCGCGAAGCCGGACGAGAGATGGGGCGAAACGCCCTGCGCGTTCGTCGAGCTCAGGCCGGGAGCGCAAGCGACCACCGACGATCTCATCGCCTGGTGCCGCAAGAACCTCGCCGGCTACAAGTGTCCACGCTACGTGGTGTTCGCCGAATTGCCGAAGACGAGCACGGGGAAGATCCAGAAATTCAAGCTGCGGGAGATGGCGAAGGCGGTGTGAGCCCTTTCGGCGAAAAGCCAATTCACCCGATATGGCTCCCGTGGTTCTTCAGATACCACTCCGCGATCTCCTCGCGGGTCGCCCACCACACGCCCTCGAAGCGCTTGGCGTAGTTGAGGAACTCGCGGATCGCGCGGGCGCGGAAGGCGCGGCCGGCGATGTGGGGGTGCAGGCCGATGCTCATCATGCGCCCGCTCGTCGCACTTTCGCGGTAGAGTTCGTCGAACTCATCCTTGAACAGCTCGAACGCCTCGGAGGCGGTGAGGTTGCGGCGCAGGAACATACCGATGTCGTTGACTTCCTGTGTGTAGGGCAGCGAGACCAGCGGGCCGTGATCGGTGTGGATGAGGTAGGGCTGCTCGTCATTCATGAAATCGCAGTGATATATGAGCCCGAGCTCGCGGATGATGTCCGGCGTATTCACGGTGCAACGCAATGACGAGGAGAGCCAGCCGCGCGCGCGCACGCCGGTGGTCTTCTCGATCAGGTCGAGAGTGCGCTGGATGACCTCGCGCTCCTTGGCGCGATCGTCGCGATAATTGATCAAAAATTCGGTCTGGATGTAGTTGTGGGCGATCAGCTCCCAGCCGCGCTCGGCCGCAGCCTTGACGATCTGCGGGCGGCGCTCGCACAGGATGCCGTTGACGGTGCAGCTTGCCGGCACGCCGGCCTGATCGAAGATGTCGTAAAGCCGCCAGATGCCGACCCGATGGCCGTATTCGCGCCAGGAGTGGTTGTTGAAATCGGGAATGCGCGCCGGCAGCAGCCGTTCGTTGATCGACGGTCCGCCCGGGAAGTAAAGTCCGTCGTGGTCCTGGGTCAGCTCCCAGTATTCCAGGTTGAGCGTGATCATCAGCGCGAGCCGCTTGCCGTTCGGCCATTGAAGCGGCTTGCGTTCGCTGATCGGCACGAAGTCGTAGTGCATTCCGTTTCCTTCCGCTGAGCATTGACGGGCGCGATCATATGCGACCGGGCGGCGGCTTGTCTCCGGTCCGGCTTTCGGCGCAAGCTGGCCGCCGCGAGGTTGTGCGATGAGCAAAGCGGGAAGCCCGAAGCTGACTTTGGTGTCCGGTACGGCGGCCGGGCGGCCGATCATCGAGCTCCGCAACCTCAGCAAGATTTTCTTCGTCAACGGCAACGCGCTCACCGTGTTCGACAACCTGTCGTATCGGATCGAGAAGGGAAGCTTCGTCTCGGTGGTCGGGCCGTCGGGCTGCGGCAAGTCGACCCTGCTCAAGCTCATCTCGGGGCTCGATCTGCCGACCAAGGGCGAGGTCATCTTCAACGATCGGCCGATCGATGGCCCCGCCAAAGGGATGATCTACGTCTTCCAGCAATATGCGAAGTCGATCTTTCCGTGGCGCACGGTGATTCAGAACGTCGCGTTCGGGCTCGACAGCGCGAAAAGACTTCCGCGCAGCGAGGCGAGCGAACGCTGCCTCGAATACATCCGCCTGGTCGGGCTCGAAGGCTACGAGAACTACTATCCCTTCCAGCTTTCGGGCGGCATGCAGCAGCGCGTGTGCATCGCGCGTGCTCTCATTTGCGAGCCGGAGGTGCTGCTGATGGATGAGCCGTTCAGCGCGGTCGATGCGCTCACCCGCGCGATCCTGCAGGAGCTGATCCAGAGCATCTGGGAAACGATCGCGGTCACGATCGTGTTCGTCACCCACGACGTTGAGGAAGCGGTCTTTCTCTCGAACCGGGTCGTTTCGCTCAGCCGGACACCGGCGACGATCCGCGAGGATGTCGTGATCGATCTGCCGCGGCCGCGCGACCAGATCAGGACACGCGAGGACGAGCGCTTCACCGCTTACCGCCACCGGTTGTTCTCCTCGATCTTCGCGCAGGAGAAGGATGGTGCGTCGCCCTCCACGGGCGGACGGCGGTAGGGCCATGAAAAAGCGCTGGCCGGGATTCTTGTTGTTTGCGGTGCTGTTGGCCGCCTGGGAGGTCAGTTCGGCCTGGAAGCTGATCGACCCGGTGTCGGTGCCGCGCGTGAGCCTCATCATGGCGTCGTGGATCGACACGCTGCGCAATGGGCAGATGATCAATGCGTTGCTGCCGAGCCTCTGGCGCATCTTTGCGGGCTTCGGCCTCGCCGTGCTGGTGGCGGTGCCGCTCGGGCTGCTGATGGGCTCGGTCTCACTGTTCTATCGGCTGCTGGAGCCGATCACCGAATTCATCCGGCCGATTCCGGCGGCGGCCTACATTCCGGTCGCCATCCTGTTCCTCGGCATCGGCAACGAGATGAAGATCTTCGTCGTGTTCCTGGCCTGCCTGTTTCCGATCCTGCTGAACGCTTATGGCGGCGTGCGCGGCGTCGATCCGGTGCTGATCGATACCGGACGCACATTCGGGGTATCGCGGCTGAAAGCGCTGCGGCAGATCGTGTTCCCCGCGGCGCTGCCGAGCATCCTGACGGGGATGCGGATCAGTCTCGGCATCGCCTTGATCGTTGCGGTTGTCGCCGAGATGATCGCCGGCAACAGCGGCATCGGTTATTTCATCCTCGACATGCAGCGCGTCTTCCGCGTGCCGGAGATGTTCGCCGGCATCTTTACGCTTGGGCTGCTCGGGTTCCTGATCAACTTTGCTTTTCTCAAGGTCGAGCAGCATGTCCTGCGCTGGCGCGGCACCAGCGTCGAAACGTAGTATGGTGACGACGCGAGAACACGGGAGAACTTCGATGCCGGGTAAACGTTCGATGCTTGCGATCCTGGCCGCGGCGGCGCTGCTGGGGTTGAGCGGCCCGGCGCTGGCGCAGGCCAATCGGCTCATCCCGCTCAAGGTCGGCACACTCAAGCAAGCTTCGCTCACCGACGTATGGGTCGCCAAGCAGGCCGGCATCTTCGAGAAAAACGGGCTCGATGTGGAGTTGATCGAGTTCCGCAGCGGCAATGAAGCGATCGCGGCGCAGCGCGGCGGGCATGTCGATATCGTGCTCTCGATCCCCGGCACCGCGATGAATGCCAATGAGCGCGGTTTCGATCTCGTGCTCATCGCGCAGAACGAGACCGCCAAGAAGGAAGGGCCGGATTCCGGCGCGCTCATCGTGCTCAACGCTTCCGGCATCAACGACGTTGCCGGCATGGCGGGGAAGAAGATCGCGCTGTCCAACCTGCACAGCCAGTATCACGTCGCGGTGCAGGTGGTGCTGAAGAAGCATGGCGTCGATCCCGCCAAGGTCACGTTCCTCGAGTTGCCGTTCGCCAGCCATCCCGACGCGCTCAAGTCGAAACAGATCGACGCCGCCGCCTCGCTCGATCCCTGGACCACGCAGTTGCGCAACTCCGGCTTCGCCAAGGTGCTGGCCTGGAACTACGTGGAGTCGCTGCCCGAGCAGCCGATCGGCGCCTGGTACGTGCGGGCCGACTATGCGCAGAAGAACGCTCCGACCGTCGCGCGCTTCTCGTCCGCGATCCGTGACGCGATCGAATACATGAACGCGGACCCCGAACGCGCGCGCCGCAACGTCGCCGCATATACGGGTCTCGATCCGGCGCTCACCAGGGACCTGCCGCTCAACAACTGGAGCTATCAGATCAAACCGGCCGTCTGGCAGGCGGTGGCCGACATGATGCACGGCAACGGCGAGCTGCAGAAGCCGCACAAGGCGGATGAATATCTCTCCGAATTCGTGAAGCCGTATGTGGTGAAGTGATCGAAATGGAGCGACCAGGAATGCCCACCTTCACCCGCCTCGGCGTTGCCGCCGATCACCTCGGTCGGCACCCTGTGATGCGGCAGGAAGTGCTCAACGCCTATCCCGAGGCCAAGCTGCATCAGGGATCGCATCGGATGGAGGAGGACGACCTGATCGCGTTCCTCGCCGACTGCGACGCCGCGATCATCGGCTTCGAGCCGGTGACCGAGCGTGTGCTTTCGGCGCTGCCGAAACTCAAGATCATCAGCAAGTACGGCAACGGCACCGAGAATATCGACTTTCACGCCGTGAAGCGCCACAACATTCGCTTCGGCTACACCTGGGGCGTCAATCGGCTGGCGGTCGCGGAGCTGGCGCTGTGCTTCATGCTGTCGGGAGTGCGCTGGATCATGCCGCTCAACGTCGCGATGCGGGCCGGTGAGCGGCCACGTTACCGCAACGGCCGCTTTCTCACCGGCCGCACCATCGGCATTCACGGCTGCGGCAGTATCGGCAAGGAGGTCACGCGCCTGCTGGCGCCATTCGGCTGCAAGATCCTCGCCTGCGATATCAAGGACTATCCGGACTTCTACCGGCAGAACAACGTCACGCCGGTGTCGTTCGACGAACTGCTCGCTCGCTCGGAAATCCTCACGCTGCATTTGCCGAAGACCAAGCTCACGCGCGGGCTTTATTCGCGCGCTGTGCTGGAGAAGCTGCGGCCGGATTGCGTGCTGATCAACACCTGCCGCGGCGGCATCGTGGATGAGGTTGCGCTGCTCGACCGGCTGGAAAGCGGTGCGCTCGTTGCGGCCTGCTTCGATGTGTTTGCGGCCGAGCCGGCCGCCAACGATCGTCTGTTGCGTCACCCCAATATGTTGGCAACGCCGCACATCGGCGCCAGCACTGAAGAGACGCGCCTTATCCTGGCGCAAGCCGCCATCCGCGGGCTGGTCGAGAACGATTACGTCGACCCGGAACAATTCTACGCCGAGTGAGGAGGCGACCGTGCTGAGAACATCCGTACGTCCGTTGATCGTGGCCGCCGTGGTCGCCGCACTGCCGTCGATTGCCAACGCGCAGACCTGGCCGACACGGCCGATCACGCTGGTCGTGCCGTTTGCGGCCGGCGGCGCCGTCGATATTCCGGCGCGGCAGATTGCGGCCGAGCTTTCGCCCAAGCTCGGCCAACAGATCGTCGTGGAGAACCGCACCGGCGCGAACGGCAATATCGGCGCGGCGACGGTGGCGAAGGCCGAGCCCGACGGCCAAACGCTCCTGTTTGCGCCGCCCGGCGTGCTCGCGAACAACAAATTCATGTTCAAGAATATGCCGTTCGATCCCGATCGCGCCTTCGCGCCGATCATCCTGTTCGGCAAGTCGCCGCTGGTTATTGCGGCGAACAAGAGCGTGCCGGTGCGCAATCTCCAGGAACTGATCAGCTACGCGAAAGCCAACCCCGGCAAGCTCAACATCGGCACGCCCGGCGCCGGCTCGCAGGCCCATCTCACCATGGAGCTACTGCAGAAGAGCAGCGGCACGCGGATGACCTACGTGCCGTACCGCGGCGGCGCCAACACCAATGCCGACCTGATCGGCGGGCAGATCGACCTCAGCGTCAATTTTCTGCCGGCGATCGTATCGCTGCTCCGGGACGGATCGCTGCGCGGGCTGGCCGTGACCACGCTCGAACGCTCCAAGCAGATTCCTGAGGTCGCGACGGTCTCCGAATCCGGCTTTCCCGGTTTCGAGTCGGTCGCATGGTACAGCATCGTTGCCCCGGCCGGCACGCCCGCGCCGGTCATCCAGCGGCTCAATGCGCTGATCAACGATTATCTCCGCAGCGACCATGGCCGGCGAAACCTTGAACTGCTGGACATGCAGCCGGTCGGCGGTCCGCCCGAGGCGCTCACGGCCTATATCGCCAGCGAGGTTGCCAAGTGGGCTCCGATCATCAAGGCGGCGAATATCCAGATGTGACTTGCCGCTTGCTGTGCGCGTTCCCTCTCCCCTCCGGGGAGGGAGAAGAAGCCGCGCCGGCGCTCCCGGGCTTGACCCGGTGATCCGTCGAATGTCAGTGAAAGCGGCAAAGCTGCATGGATGCGCGGATTCATGCCCGCGCATAACCGATGTGGGCCAAGCTTGGCCTTGCCGTTGCGCCTGGACTACCATCCGGCAGAAACACGGGAGGACGCCTCGATGATCATTCGAGAGTTTGACATCGTGCCCTGCACGATGCGCAAGGAAGACCCGGCGTGGCGGTTTGCGCTCGCTGCGAGCCCGATCAGCGATGGGCATTACATCCGCCTCGTTACCGAGGATGGGGCCGAAGGCTTCGGCTATGCCTCGGCGACCCCGCATATGGGTTCCACGGCGGCCACGCTGAAGGCGGAACTTGAGCTGTTCCGCCCTCTGGTCGTCGGCAAGGATGCGCGCTGCATCGAGGCCATCCTGATTTCGCTCGACAAGACGCTGCGCGGCGCACCGCAGGCCAAGGCTGCCATCGATTGCGCGCTCTATGATCTCCTTTCCCGTGCGCTCAATGTGCCCCTGCATGTGCTGTTTGGCGGCGCGGTGCGGGACTCGGTGCCGCTGCTGCGCATCCTGGCGATCAAGACGCCGCAGGAGATGGCAGCGCAGGCCCAGAAGCTTGTCGACAAGGGCTATCGCTATCTCAAGATCAAGGTGCACGGACATGTCGTGGAGGACGTGGCGCGCGTCGCCGCGATCCGCAAGCAGGTCGGCGAGGACGTCAATCTCACGATCGACGCCAATCAGTCCTATACGCCGAAGGATGCGATCACCGCGCTTAACCGGATGGCCGAATACCGGATCGATCTCTGCGAACAGCCGGTGAATGCCGATGATTTCGAAGGCCTGGCGCTGGTCACGCGCTCGGTGCCCGTGACCGTCGAAGCTGACGAAGGAGCGGGCTCGTTGGGTGAAATCTTCGAACTGGTCTCGCGCCGCATGGTCGATGCCGTGAGCCTGAAAATCCCGAAGCTCGGCGGGTTGCGCAACACGCTAGCCGCTGCGCGCCTGTGCGAGGCCGCGCACATCAAGTACCGGCTCGGCGCCGCGGTCGGCAGTCGTGTGCTCTCCGCGCAGGCGTTGCATTTCGCCTGTGCGATGCCCGGCGTCGACTACGCTTGTGAACTCGCCGAGTTCGATCGTCTGCTCGACGATCCGTTCGAGGGGCTCGAGGTCAAGGACGGCGTGCTGCATCTGCCCGAAGGTTCGGGCTCCGGCGTTCGCCTGATCGCGGCTGCGAAAAAGGCGGCGCAGCCGGCGCGAAACGGCGCCCGCCGTGCACGGACGGCATAACGATTGCGAGAAGGAGAGTATCAGTGCCCAAACACTCATCGTCAGGGAAATACGCCATCGTCGGCCTCGGCGTCGTTGCCGGGCAGCAGCCCGACCGCTCCGAGCGCATGGTGGCGTCGGAAGCCGCGCGGCTCGCGATCGCGGATGCCGGCCTCACGCCGAAGGACATCGACGGCGCCATCGATCTGCGCCGCACCGGCGGCGGCGGCGATCGCGCGAGTTATGTCGACGCCTACTCGCGCGTCCTTGGCCTCAACAATTGCTTTTACTTCGTGGTCGGCCGCGGCGGCGCGCTGGCGGGGCTCGGCATCGCGACCGCGATGTCGTTCCTCGATCGCGGCATCGCCAAATACGTCTGCATCATGGGGGCCGTCAGCGATTGGTCGCAGGCGCAGGAATCGCGCAAGGCCGGCCATCGGGGCATGGCGCACGCCGAGAAGGCCGGCTACTGGGGCAAGGCGCTGGGCGACCTGCGCGCGGTGAGCCACCATAGTTGGATGGCGGCGCGACACATGGCGGTCTACGGCACCACCAGCCGCCAGCTCGGCGCGATCTCGGTCGCCGAGCGCGCCTGGGCCTGCAAGAACCCCGAAGCGAAGATGTACGGCCGCCCAATCACGATCGAGGATCATCAGAACTCGCCGTTGGTGGCCGAGCCCTATCATCTGCTCGACATCAGCCTCGTCTCCGACGGCGGCATCGCCTTCATCCTGACCACGGCGGACCGAGCCAAGGATCGCCCGAAGCCGCCGGTCTATGTGCTCGGCCAAGGTTTTGGCGAAGTGTCCGCCGACCTGTGGTGGGAGAAGAAGAACTTCACCCACATGGCGGTGCCACGCGCGAAGGAACAAGCTTTCGGCCAGGCCGCGCTCGACCTCAAGGACGTCGACTGCTGCGAGTTCTACGACTGCTTCACGGCCGAGGTGTTGTTCCAGCTCGAGGACTACGGCTTCTGCAAGAAGGGCGAGGGCGGCCCGTTCGTGGAGTCGGGCGCGATGGGCCCGGGTGGCAGCATCCCGGTCAACACCGGCGGCGGACTGCTCTCCTGCTATCACCTCGGCGATCTCACTGGCATGGCGGAGTCGATCCGCCAGCTTCGCGGTGAGGCCGGTGAACGCCAGATCAAGGACTGCGACGTCGTTCTCACCACGGGACATGGAGGGGAACTGATCTCCCCCGGCATGTGCTCGATCCACACCAGCACATTGCTCGGGAGGCACCAGTGAGCCAGCAACCGAATGTGATTGTTTCGAATGAGCCGTGGAACCGGCCGCTCCCGAACATCGACAAGGACAACGAGGACTTTTACGAGGGTCTCAAGCGCCACAAATTTTTGGTCTGGCGCTGCAAGAAGTGCGGCGCGTCGTACTGGCCCAAGGCTTATTGCCAGAATCACGAGAACGAGCCCTTCGCGGCCAACATGGAATGGGCAGAGTCGAGCGGCCGCGGAAAGATCTTCGCGTTCAATCGTCATCACATGGCGTTCCACCCCGGATGGAAGGACGAAATCCCCTACGTCTATGCCCTGATCGAGCTCGATGAAGGGCCGCTCGTGTCCTCGACGCTGGTCGGTGGTCGCCTGCCGAAGGATGTCTACGACGTGGGGCAGAAGGTCGAGGTGGTCTACGAGGATCACCCGGCGGAAGGATTTACGCTGCCGAGATTCCGGATCGTGGATTGATGTCTTGTCATTCCGGGGCGCGGGCGAAGCCGGCGAGCCCGGAATCCATATTGCTACGCCTGTGATTATGATGCCGGGCTCGCCGCACCCGATCTCGAGTTTACTCGAGATCGGGAATTAAGAGCGCCCAAGTCGGCGGCAGCCGACTTGGGCTGGCGCCCGGAATGACGCAGAAGGATCGCAATGCACGGGCCCCTTCCCATCATTTCCCTGCTCAAGCCGCGCGCGATCGCACTCGTCGGCGTTTCAGCCAAAGGCGGAGCCGGCGCGAACATCCTCAAGTCGGGCGCGCGTTTCGGTTTCGCCGTGCCGACCTGGCCGGTGAATCCCAACGCTGACGAGATCCTGGGGCACCGCTGCTACAGATCGCTGAGCGACGTGCCACAAACGCCGGACTGCGTCGTAATTGCGCTGCCGGCCGACGCGGTAATTGACGTGGTGCGCGAGGCCGCCGCGGCCGGTGTGCGCGCAGCTTATGTCGTGTCCGAAGGATTTGCCGACGCCGCCAGCGACGAGGGGAGCGAGCGTCAGCGCCGACTGATTGAGTTCGCGCGCGCGGAAAACATCGCGATCGCCGGGCCGAACTGCATGGGTCTCGCCAGTCTCGGTTATCAGTTCGCCGCGACCATGGCCGATATCCCGAACACGGCGAGCGCCGGCGGCATTTCGCTCGTTTCGCAGAGCGGCGGCCTGCTCAATTCCTTCGCCGAGCTCACCGCCAATCGCGGCATCGGGGTCAACTATCTCGTCTCCAGCGGCAACGAGGCCGTTCTGGAGATGGCCGACTATCTCGAGTTTCTCGCCGACGATCCCGAGACCAGGGTGATCGCCTGCATCATGGAGGGAGCCAAGGACGGCCGCCGGTTCCGCGCTGCGATCGAACGCGCCGCGCGGCAGAAGCCCATCGTCGTGCTCAAGCTCGGCCGCAGTGAGTTCGGCCAGCGGGCGACGCTAGCCCACACCGGGACGCTCGCCGGCAAGCAAGAAGCCTTCGCGGCGCTGTTCCGGCAGAACGGCGTCGCGCTGGTCGATTCGATCGACGCGCTGGTGGAGACGGCGGCGCTGCTTGACCTGGCTCCCTTGCCGAAGGGTGATCGCGTGGTGATGATGACCGTCTCCGGCGGCGCAACATCACTGATTGGCGATCTCGGCGAAGCCGCGGGCGTGCATTTTCCGCCGATCGCCAAGGCCACCAACGAGCGCATCCAGCAAATTCTCGGCGTCGCGCGCGAGTTCGGCAATCCGCTCGACACCGTCGGCCTGCCGCGCCTGCGCAAGGACGGCAACATCAGCGCGGTCGTGAAAGCGCTCGACGACGATGACGGCGTCGACGTGATCGGGCTCGTGCTCGGCATGCGCGCGGACGGCTGGGAATCGCATCAGGAACTGGTCGACCATATGGTGGTGGCGGCGAAGACTGCCCGAAAGCCGCTGATGGTCTTGTCCTTCATGTCGAACGGCCTCACCGACCATTGGCGCGGTTACGCCCGCAGCCACGGCCTGCCGCTGGTGGAGGACCTGGAGCGCGGGCTGCAGGCGGTTCGCCACCTCGTGGATTATGCGGCATTTCGCCGCCGAAGCGGGAGACCAATCGCGGCAGTTGCCCCGTCGCCGGTTCGTGCGCTGCATGCGAGCGGGCGCATCCTCACCGAGGCTGAAAGCAAAAAGGTCCTCGCCGCCGCCGGCCTGCCGGTGACGCGCGAGGAGCTGGCGCAGAGTCCGGAGGACGCTGTCCGCATCGCGGCCGCGATCGGCGGCCCGGTGGCGCTGAAAATCCAATCGCCCGACATCCCGCACAAATCCGATGTCGACGGCGTCGATCTCGGCGCCCGCACCCCCGGGGAGGTCGCGCAGGGAGCGCGTCGGGTGCTCGACAATGCGCGGCGGAATTGTCCAGCCGCGGCGATCGATGGCGTCCTGGTGCAGGAGATGGTCGAGGACGGAGTCGAGTTCATCCTCGGCATGAGCTATGACCCGACCTTCGGCCCGCTGATCGTTCTCGGCGCCGGCGGCGTGACGGTCGAAATCTTCAAGGATGCCGCCGTCGGGTTGCCGCCGCTTGAGTCCGCCGATGTGGCCGATATGCTGCGCAGCTTGAAAGCCTCGAAGCTGCTGGACGGCTTTCGTGGTGCGCCGCCGCGGGATGCCGAGGCTCTGATCGACTGCTGTGTACGATTCGCCGACTTCGCCGTGGCAACCGACGGCCAGTTTGCGGCGATTGATCTCAATCCGGTTTTTGTCTGCGCGCGCGGTCGCGGCGTTCGGATCGCGGATGCGCTGATCGAGACAAGAGCTTCCGAGGAGGAGACTCATGGTTAAATCGTTGAGCCGCGGCGCTTGCGCCTTGATCGCAGCAGCGGTTGCGCTCTTTAGCGTGGCGGAGCCCGCATGCGCGCAAAGTGTCGAGGATCTTCTCCGCTACAAGGGGCCGGATCGTGAGCAGAAGCTGATCGAAGGCGCAAAGAAGGAAGGGCAGGTTATCATCTATTCGGCGCTGATCGTGAACCAGGCGATGCGGCCGATCGCCGATCATTTCGGCAAGAAATACCCATTCATCAAGATTTCCTACTGGCGTGCCGATTCCGAGGATATCGCGGCCAAGCTTGCCGCCGAGGTGCGCGCCAACAATGTCGTTGCCGACGTGTTCGAGGGCACCGGCGTCGGCGAACTGGCGGTGCAGGCGCACGTGGCGCTGCCGTATTACACGCCTGCGATCAACGTCTATCCGGAGACCTATCGCGACCCCAATGGAATGTGGACGCCGACGCGGCTCTCCTACTACAGCATCGCCTACAGCACGCGGGCCGTGCCGGCCGGCAAGGTGCCAAAGACTTACGAGGATCTGCTCGACCCGCAGTGGAAGGGCAAGATGGCGTGGCGCATCGGGAGTTCGAGCGGCACGCCGCTGTTCATCACCAACCTGCGGCTGGCCTGGGGCGAAGAGCGCGCGCGTGCCTATTTCGACAAGCTCAAGGAGCAGAAGATCGTCAACTTCGGCGCCGGCTCGGCGCGCACGCTGGTCGATCGCGTGATGGCCGGCGAATACTCGATCGCGCTGAATATTTTCGCGCACCATCCGCTGATCAGCAAAGCCAAGGGCGCGCCGGTCAACTCGCAGTTGATGGACCCGGTGCCGGTCACCGCCGCTACCATGGGCGTCGTGAAAGGCCTCAAGCACCCGAATGCCGCGCTGCTATTGATCGACTACATCCTTTCCAAGGAGGGGCAACAGATCCTGCGCGATGCCGAATATTTCCCGGCCGATCCTGAAGTCGCGCCGGCACCGTTACTGGCTCCCGTGGTGCCCAAGATCGCCGGTGTGCCGGAAAACTTCGTCGGGCCTGACAAGCTGATAAAATATACCGACAGTTCCGAGGAGATTTTTCAGAAGCTCTTCCGATAACACAAGCCCTCCCATTCGTTGGAACGGGAGGGGCGAGCGTTGCAAGCGAGACGAAGCCGGTCGCTACGGCATCTGAATATAGGTGGCGCCGGGCCGCTCGTTCAGCTCGATATAGGTGCCCCATGGATCGGTGATGAACGCCAGCGCCGATCCGTTTTGTTCGTTCTTCGTGTAGGGCCGATCGAGCTTCACGCCGTTTGCTTCGAGCTTCTTGATGAAAGCCTGCAAATCGTTGATGTCGAAGCCGATGTGATCGAGCACCCGCCCCTTGGTGGTGACTTGCGGTGCGGTGGCCTTGGCATACCGGAGCTGGACACCCGGTAGGTCCGCGATTGCGGCGTTGGTGCGCGTACCCGGTTTCGCACCGAAGATTTTTGCATACCACGCCTGGCTCTGGGGGATCGTGGCTTCCGTCAGGGCGAAGTGGACGTGTTCATGCTGGATCGGGAATTTCTGGGCCTTGTTTTCCAGAATTTCGATGCGCAAGCCGTCCGGCGTCTGGACGTAAGCCTGATCCATCCGGTTGTTGTTGCCAGGCAGCACCGGCACGCCGGCGGCCTTCCACTTGGCGACTGCCTCCGGGACGTTCGGAACCGTGAACCCGACGTGGTTGACCACCGATCCTTGCGTGCCGCCGGTCGGCGGTCCGGACGGCGAACCTGTGTTGAGAATCACGACGACGCCGGGAAACACCACGCGCTGAAGACGCTCGCTCGCCGCGTTCGGCACGCCGCCCATACCGACGAAGATCTTCTTGTTAACCTCGATGTTGGCCGAGTTGAGATGCCAGTGCCCCATCGTCACGCCGGCTTCGTTGGGCGCGAAGGGCTCCGCCCAGGCCGCTCCCGCCGCCAGGTTTGATATGAGCCAAAGCGCTGGAATGAATGTCTTCATGGACGTCTCTCCCTATTGATCTGCCGTTCGCCTGTTGACCGACGGTCGCTCGCAACGCTAGCACTCGACCGGGTCACGCGGAAGCCTATCACCGGAACCTGCATTCGTGTCCTTGCCGTGAACCCGACGTGGTCCCGATCGCGGCAACTGGCTTCACGCTGATTTTGGCGTTTGCTGGATCGACTGCTTTCGCCGATGATGACGCCGTGGAAATCTCACCGCGCGTGATGCCGGATGAGAAGCAGGGAGCGGGGCGGTGGCCGTTCTGGACGACGCGGGCATTGGCGTGCGGACGGTGAGCGGACGCGTGCCGAGCTGGCGGGAACGCTGGAAAATTTCTCCGCTCGTTGCCGTCCTCGCCGTTATCCTGCTGATCCTCATCCTGCCGCCGACGCTGTACCTCATCGTCACCAGCTTTCACACGACGCGGCCCGACGGATCGTTCGAGCAGTTCACGCTGCGCTATTACCAGCAGCTCTTCACCAGTCCTTACTTTGCATCGAGCGTCTGGAACACGGTGCTGTTTGCGATCGGCTCTGCCTTCGTCGCCATCACGCTCGGGGTCGTGCAAGCCCTGATCGTCGAGCGCACCAACACGCCGGGCCGCAAATACGTCTTCCTCGGTGCGGTCATCTCGCTCGGCATCCCGCATGTGCTGTACGTGGTCGCCTGGCTGCTGCTCCTGGGCCGTTCGGGTCCCGTAAACGTGCTGATCGAGATGCTGCGCGGCGCGGGCGAGGGGCCGGCGCTGAACGTCTATTCGCTGTGGGGCATGGTGTTGATCGAGGGCGTCGGCTTTGCCCCGCTTACCTTCCTGCTGATGTCGGCGGTGCTGCGGTCGACCGATGCTTCATTCGAGGAAGCCTCGATGATGGCCGGCGCCGGGCCGCTCACGACTTTCCGCACCATCACGCTGCGCATGAGCCTGCCCGGGATCCTGGCACTGCTTCTGCTGGTCGTCATCCGCTCCTTCGAGTCGTTCGAGGTGCCGGCGCTGGTCGGTCTCGCAGGAAACGTCACCGTGCTGACGACCAACATCTTTCAAAGCGCCAAGAACACCGGGCTGCCCGATTACGGCCTGACCGGGGCTTATTCCGTCTGTCTTTTGCTCGTCGTCGCGGTGCTGCTGCTCTGGCACCACCGGTTGTCGCATCACGCCAACCAGTACCAGACCATCACCGGCAAGGGTTATCGGCCCCGCGTCATCGATCTGCGCCGCGGCCGCTACGTGACCGCGGCGGTGCTGCTGACGTCGTTCCTCCTGGTCACGGTGCTGCCGCTGGCGATGCTCGTGTTCGCGTCGCTGCAGCCGTTCTACGAGGGGCTGACGATCGAGTCGTTCGGGCGTTTCACGCTCGACAACTACGCCGTGGTGCTGGGGCTGGGCTCATTCCATGACGCCATCGGCAACACCCTGATCCTCGGCGCCGCCACTGCGACGGTGGTCGTTCCCTTCACGGCGCTGTGTGCCTGGCTCGCGGTCCGCCGGCGGCCAGGCGCCTGGCTGCTCGATCAGATCGCGACCGCTCCGCTGGTCTTCCCGGCGATCGTGATGAGCGTCGCGTTCCTGAATGTGTTCGTGAGCCTGCCGATACCGATCTACGGCACGCTGCTTTCCGTCATCATCGCCTCAGCGGTGCGCTATCTGCCCTACGGCATGCGGTACGCGTACGCCGGCGTCCTGCAGATCCATGCCGATCTCGAGGACGCGGCCACGACCGCCGGAGCTGGCCAGGCCTTCATGTTCATCCGGGTGGTTCTGCCGCTGATCTCGGCAGCTTTGCTGAGTTGCTGGCTGTTCATTTTCCTCCTGGCCGTGCAATCGGTGGCGCTTCCGCTGATGCTGGTCGGCCCGGGGACGGAGATCGTCGCAGTAACGCTGTTCGATTACTGGCAGAACGGGCAGGTCACCGAGCTCGCCGCCATGGGCGTGCTCTGGGGCGCTTTCATGCTGGTCGTCAGCGCCTGCTTCCACTTGCTCACGCGGCGTTATCAGTTGTCGGCATGATCCTGATAGCAAATAGCAAATAGCAAATAGCAAATAGCAAATAGCAAATAGCAAATAGCAAATAGCAAATAGCAAATAGCAAATAGAAGCCAAGCCCGATCGGCGGACGCTATTCGCTACCTCGCAATTCGCCCGCCTACTTCTGTCCCGGCTCGACCAGCGCCGCCGCCTGCATCACGATCGGCTTCGGTGCGGCGTAAGCCTTTGCCAACAGATCATCAATTTGCCTGGCTGAAAGCGGATCGATTTCGAGCTGCACCTTTTCGGCGTCGGCGCGGAAATCCGGATCCTTGATCGTGTCCTCGAACGCCTTGCGCAGCACCGCAACTCGGTCCGCCGGAACGCCGGGCGGGACGGCGAGCGGCCGGCCGGGCTCCTGCCGGATCAAGATCAGCTCCAGCACTTGTTTCTTCTCCGGGTCGCTCACGAGATCGAGCGCGGACGGCACGTTCGGCAGATCGGGGAGCTTGTCGAGGCCCATCTGCACGATCACGTTGAGGAGATTGTCCCTGATCCAATGTGGTCGCGACGCCTTCATGGTCGACCATGACAGCCCGCAGATCCCCTCAGCTTCGCCCCGTTCGATCGAGAGCGTCAGCCCGGAGCCGGGGTCGTAACCTGCCACCACCTTGAACTTGGTGCCGAGCAGCGCATTGAGTACCTTCGGCATGATCGCGGTGTTCGATGTGGCGCCTGCTGCCGATACGATGACTTCGCGTTCGCGCGTTTGTTCGATCGTCTTGACCGGGCTGGTGTGCCAGGTCGCGCACACGTTCTGCAGCTTGCCGATCGAACCGAGCCAATTGAACTTGAGCGCGTCGTAGCGCGCGCCCGGGTTGCCGAACAACGGGTCCATCGGCACATTGTTGGGAAATGCGCCGATGACCGAACCATCCTTCTCGGCGGTGGTGTATAGCGTGCTCGCCGCCGCAAGCCCTGAGGCTGCCGGCAGGTTCTTCGGGACAATGTTCGGGTTGCCGGGAATGTGTTTCGGCAGATAGCGCGCCAAGGTTCGGTAGTACACATCGTAGCCGCCGCCGGCGCCGCCACCGATCAGCAGCGTGACCTGCCGGCCCTTGTAGAATTCCGCAGGGGTCTGCGCGGAGACAGTCATTGCGGGCAGGGTGAGGACGCAGGCGAGCGCCAGGGTGCGGATTGTCATTCGCGCCTCTTCAAGCGGTTGATCGTTGATCCGAACCTAGCATCGCCGGGGCAGGCCGTCATTGTGACGTGCGGGCGCAGCAAATCCAAGCTGCTAAGGGAATATGAATGCTTCGGTATTGTCGTCCCCGCGTTTGCGGGACGACCGAGATTGCCGCGTGACCGGCGAGCGTAGCAATATCCCCGGGAGGCTCGCGGTTCAGCGCTTGTTGTACTTCTGCTGCATCTGCGTGACGAAACCTTCCGCTTTGATCTCATCCAGCAGGCTCGTATCGACATAGTCCTCGACCTTGGTGCTGCCGCCGGGAAACTGCGCCAGGATGTTCTCGGCGCCCTTGCGTGTCGGTTCGAGGTTGGGCGGTGACTGCTTTTCGAAATCCTCATAAGCGATGTCGATCGTCTTGGGCGTGGTGTTGTGCAGCTCCTTGGCCAACGCCTCCTTCGCCCGCTTCTGGTCGGTGAGCGCGAGGTAGTTGCCTTCCATGGTCGCCTTCAGGAATCGCTTGAGTTGATCACGCTCGCGCGCGTCTTTGAGCGAGCTCGTGCGCACCGTAATCCCACTGAAGACCCACGGCGTCTGCTCGGCGGCGAGGTCGACCAGAATGTTGACGCCTTGCTCCCGCGCCATGGTGTTGAACGGCTCGTTGAGCATCGTGGCCTTGACCTCGCCGGACTTGACGGCGGCAAGCCGCGCCGGTCCGCCACCATAGTCCTTGAAAACCACGTCGCTGCGCCTGAGCCCGAGCTTTGCGAGCGCGAGATTGACGGTGATGTCGCTTTCCGAGCCGGCCGTGCTGACGGCAACGACGCCGCCTTTAAGGTCCGCACCCGTCTTCACGCCCGGCGCCGAGAAGAATGTGAAGCGGACCACGTTGCTCAGCGATCCGATCAGCCGCAAATCGCCGCCCGAGCGGTTGAGGCGGATCACCGACGACAGCCCGACGTGCATCACTTCGAGGCGCCGGGCCTGTAGCTCCTGCGCGCCCTTGCTGCCGCCGTTCATGTTGAGGACCTGTACGTCGAGGCCCTGCGCCTTGTAGAAGCCGGCGGCGTCCGCCACCCACCATGCGAGCACGGTGTTGACGGGGTCGGCGATCCCGGCCTTGAACGGCGTGAGTTGCGCCGATGCTGGCGATGTGAGCGAGGCGGCGCCCGCCCATGCCAATCCGCCAACGACGATGTGACGACGTGTGGGCATGATCATTGACCTCCCAGGATGTTTATTTTGTTGCGCCAGCCGGTGCTTCACTTTGAATGTATCGGAATGCATCGGCGTATGGGGACCCGCTTGCGCGCGGACGATGAAGCTAGAACTCGCGGAACAGGCGTCCAAACCCTTGAATCCGATCGTTGACGCCACAGCGGCGCAGCGCATCCCAGACGATGGCCTGATGCGCGGTCAGCACGTTCACGCCGAACTCGCGCTCGAGCACATCGATTGCGCCAGCGGTCGGCCAATGCGGCGAGGGCAGGAGGATGGTGTCGGCCTCGGGATGCTCGCGCATCAGCTTGCGGCCCATCTCGACCGCGGCATGCTGTGGGATGCGGCCGATCTGGTTGAAGGCGCTGCCCCAGCCGGTCGCGCCCAGGAGTTCGCAGCCGAAGTGCTTGGAATAGCCGGCGATGCGATCGGTATCGGCGTGCGCGTAGGGTTGCGCCACCACGACCTTGCGGCAGCCGAGCACCTTCGCCGCCTTGGCCTGCGCCGCCGCACTGCTCGAGACTTTGACCTTGAGCTCGGCTTCCAGGTCTTCGATCATCTGCTGCGCATTCTTGGTGCCGCGCGACAGGTTGATCGGTACCCCGCCGAGCACGACAATGTCGCAGCCTGCCGCCGCCATCTCACGCGCAGCCCTCATGCTGATGTCGTAGGACTGGTCGACCTCGTCCTTGCTGCGCACCACGATCGCCAGCGAGGTGATGACCAGAGTCACGCCTTCGGGCACGATCTTGTAGAACTCATAGGGAAAGACTTCGGTCGTGAGCGGCGGGGAGGTGTAGCCGATCCGCGCCCGGTGCCCGTACATTTCTGCAGGCGGCGACAAAGGTTCCGATGCCATGATGACCGCAATGTTGGGGATGTGATGGGGGGCGATCCCGCCAGGAGCCATCAAAAGTTAGCGGGTGGAGGCAGGCATGTCCATGCGGCGCGGCTGCCCCGGCGCCGTCCCCGGCGGGCCTGCCATCCTACGTCACTCCGACGGGCTGACAACCCTTGGGATATATGCGCATAAATCGACCGTAAATTGGATTCGCGGCAAGTTGCCGCGGATTTTGTCGGGTTAACGGCCATTCCCGGATGGATTCGGCTACATTAATTAAGTGGTGGCAGAGTTCGCCGACGAGCTGGGGACGTCTCAGTGACCCCCGACGGTCCGGAAAGAAAAATACAAAAGGGCCATAATGGCTACAACTTAGGATCGTACGGCCGCCAACCACCAAGTCGGGGACAATTCAGGGGAAACAAACGGGAGAATAACATGACAACACTCAATCGGTCAGCCCTTGGGGCCATCGCGGCCGTTGCGATGACGGCAGCTTACGTACCGGCTTCAGCGGTTGCCGCATGGGAGCCGAATCGTCCGGTGGAATTCATTGTGCCCGCAGGCACGGGTGGTGGCGCCGATCAGATGGCCCGCACCATTCAGGGCATCGTCAGCAAGCACAATCTGATGAAGCAATCGATTGTGGTGATCAACAAGGCCGGCGGCGCCGGCGGCGAAGGTTTCCTTGACGTCAAGTCCGCGCGCGGCAATCCGCACAAATTGATCATCACGCTGTCGAACCTGTTCACGACCCCGCTCGCGACCGGAATCCCGTTCAGCTACAAGGATATCACCCCGGTCGCAATGCTGGCGCTCGACGAATTCGTCCTGTGGGTGAATGCCGACAAACCCTACAATACCGCCAAGGACTACATCGACGCGGTTAAGAAGGCGAATGGCACCATGAAGATGGGTGGCACCGGCTCCAAGCAGGAGGACCAGATCATCACGGAAGCCGTGCAGAAACAGACCGACGCCAAGTTCACCTACATTCCTTACAAGGGCGGCGGCGAGGTCGCGGTGCAGCTCGTCGGCAACCACATCAACTCGACCGTGAACAATCCGATCGAGGCGGTGGCGCAGTGGCGCGGCGGCAAGATCAAGCCGCTCTGCGTTTTCGACTCTAAGACCTTGGACTATAATGAGAAGATTGCGGGGGACAGGAGCTGGAGCAGCATCCCGACTTGCAAGTCGGCCGGCATCGATGTCGAGTACCTGATGCTGCGCGGGTTCTTCATGCCGCCAGGTGTCACTCAGGAGCAAGTGGATTATTACGTTGACGTGTTCAAGAAGGTGCGCGAAACACCCGAATGGAAGAAGCTCATGAGTGACGGTGCGTTCAATCAGAGCTTCATGGCCGGCAAGCAATTCCTTGACTGGGTGGCAAACGAGAACCAGCGCCACGAGGATCTGATGAAGGCTGCCGGTTTCATGGCGAGCAACTAGTGCGGCGCGGCGAACAAAGACCTTAGATCATGAGCGATATCGTGCGTGAGACCGGCGGGAAGGGCCCTTCCCACCGGTCTGTTGAAATCGGCGTGGCTGTGGCCATGGCATTGCTGGCGGCGGTCGGCATCGTCGGCAGCCTGCAGGTCGGAATCGGCTGGGCGGCCGAGGGGCCCCAGGCCGGCTTCTTTCCCTTCTACGTATCGCTGATCATCCTTGTATCCTGCGCGATCAATCTCCTTGCCGTCTTCCATGAAACAGACATCCGCATTTTCGCGGAATGGGGCCAGCTCCGGCGGGTTCTTGCGGTCATCGTCCCGTCCACGATCTATGTGTTCCTGATTCCCGTCATGGGCATGTACGTACCGTCGGGTCTGCTGATCGCTGTATTCATGAAATGGCTGGGCCGATACCGCTGGGCGATGGTCCTGCTCATCTCCGTGGGTGTTCCGGTGATCACTTACGTGATGTTCGAGAAATGGTTCCTGGTGCCCCTGCCCAAGGGGCCGGTTGAGGACTGGCTGGGTCTGTGACAAGCCCGTGAGGATCGGTGCCCGCTGCGGCCGGTAATGAAAGAAAAAGATGATCGAGGACGTCGGCAATCTGTTTCACGGCTTCGCCGTTGTGTTGCAGCCCTTCAATATCCTGCTGATGATCGTCGGCATCGTGCTCGGTGTCATCATCGGCGTGCTGCCCGGATTGGGCGGGGCCAATGGTGTCGCGATCCTGCTGCCACTGACGTTCAGCATGTCGCCGACTTCCGCCATCATCATGCTGTCCTGCATCTACTGGGGAGCGCTGTTCGGCGGCGCCATCACCTCGGTGTTGTTCAACATACCCGGCGAGCCATGGTCGGTGGCAACCACCTTTGACGGCTATCCGATGGCGCAGCAGGGCAAGGCCGGCGAGGCGCTGACCGCCGCCTTCACCTCGTCGTTCGTAGGCGCGCTGTTCGCGGTCATCATGATCACGCTGGTCGCGCCGCTGGTCGCGAGCTTCGCGCTCCAGTTCGGGCCGCCGGAGATCTTCTCCGTGTACTTCCTCGCCTTCTGCAGCTTTGTAGGCCTTAGCAAGGAGCCGCCGTTCAAGACGCTGGCCTCGATGATGATCGGCTTCGCGCTCGGCGCGGTCGGGCTGGATCAGATGACCGGGCAACTGCGCCTCACGTTCGGCGCTCCCCAACTGCTCGGCGGATTCGATTTCCTGATCGCGGTGATCGGTCTGTTCGGCATCGGCGAAATCCTGCTGACGATGGAGGAGGGGCTCAATTTCCGCGGCACCAGCGCGGCTATCAACCCGAAGGTGGTGTGGCAGACCTGGGCCACGCTGCCGCGCTACTGGATGACCTCGCTGCGCTCCTGCCTGATCGGCTGCTGGATGGGAATCAGCCCGGCGGGAGCGACCCCCGCCTCGTTCATGAGCTACGGCATCGCCAAACGAATGTCGCGCGACGGCCACAGCTTCGGCACCGGCCAGATCGAAGGTGTGATCGCCCCGGAAACCGCGGCGCACGCCGCCGGCACCGCGGCGCTGTTGCCGATGCTCTCGCTCGGCGTGCCCGGTTCGCCGACGGCGGCGGTGCTGCTCGGCGGACTCTTGATCTGGGGGTTACAACCGGGGCCGCTGCTGTTCGTCGAGCAGAAGGACTTCGTCTGGGGTCTGATCGCCAGCATGTATCTCGGCAATGTCGTCGGGCTGATCATCGTCCTGACTTGCGTGCCGCTGTTCGCGGCGATCCTGCGCGTGCCCTTCAGCATCATCGGCCCGGTCATCATGGTGATGTGCGCCATCGGCGCTTACACCGTGCACAACAACACGTTCGACGTGATCATGATGCTGGTCTTCGGCATCGCCGGCTATTTTCTGAAGAAGACCAATTATCCGTTGGCGCCCATGGTGCTGGCGATCGTGCTCGGCGACAAGGCGGAGGAATCCTTCCGCCAGTCGCTGCTCGCCTCACAAGGCCATCTCGGCATCTTTTTCTCGAACGGCCTGGTCAGCACGATCATGACGCTCGGGCTCATCGCCCTGTTCTGGCCATTGATCCAGAATGCCATCGTGTGGCTGAGGATGCAGCGAGTCGCCAGTAAGGGTTGAGAGGTGCCGGCCGGCACGGACCTTACCCGGCTTGAATATTCAAATCGGTGATGGAGACTTGTGCGAGCGGCATTTTGCTCGCTGATCGTTTCTCACCCTTTGCGCGCGGCATGCCAGCCGACGACCGCGTCCGGCACCGAGTCGGTCGAGGGAAAATACGGCTTGATGTCGAGTAGCGGCGTGCCGTCGAGGCAATCGATACCGACGATGGACAGTCTGGTGTCTTCGACGCGCAGGAGACGGGCGACGCTCACGGCGATCGGGTTTGGCCGTACCGGCGAACGGAGTGCGAAG
This sequence comes from uncultured Alphaproteobacteria bacterium, assembly GCA_963702695.1. Taxonomy (GTDB): domain Bacteria; phylum Pseudomonadota; class Alphaproteobacteria; order Rhizobiales; family Xanthobacteraceae; genus VAZQ01. The sequence goes on from CAVPDS010000022.1 coordinate 51,931, forward strand.
GTGCCGCGCTGCTCGGCATAATGGCGCGGCGCCTGCAGCACGAGATCGCGCCGCGCCTTGTCCATCCAATACAGCACCAGCACGTGGCTGGACGATTCGAGGCCGGCCAGGCCCCGCACGTATCGCGGATCAAGCTCGATGGTGCAGACCTCGTCGGACTCGCGCGCATTCTTGGGACAGTCCTCGCGCCGGGTCCACGGCGTGCGTATACGGCCGATGAAATAGAGCGAGGCGTCGAAGGTACCGGGCAAATCGACCGCGACTTCCCCGTCGCGCAGGCCATGAGGGTTGCTTGTCTCATTCATGCGAGGGTTAGCCTCCTTGAGCGGACGCGAAAGCGGGACGCGGATCAGCGAGTGAAAGCGCGGGATCAAGGTGCGGGTCAAGCCTGCCAGCCCGGCATCCGTAGGGCTTGAATATCCCCTCTTAAACGTATAAAGATATCTTTATGTGTTTCCTCGAAGCTTGAGAAAGCCGCTCTTGCCCACGCCCCAACTGCCCTTCGATGGACTGAGTGCCGCCCTCAAGGCTGCGGGCGAAGCCACGCGGCTGCGCATCCTGGCGCTGCTGGGCGAGGCCGAGCTGACCGTCTCCGATCTCACCGATATCCTGCGACAGTCCCAGCCACGCATTTCACGCCATCTTCGCCTGCTGGCCGAGGCGGGCCTGGTCGAGCGCTTTCGGGAAGGTTCGTGGGCCTTCTTCCGCCTGGGCGAGCGCGGCGGCAACGCGTTGCTGGCCCGCGAACTGATCGGACGGCTCGATCCGCAGGATCCCACCATCGCGCGCGATCGCGAGCGGCTCGCCGCGGTGCGTGCGGCGCGCGCTTCCGCGGCGCAGGCGTACTTTGGTCGCCATGCTGCGCAGTGGGATCGGATCCGCAAACTTCATGTCGCCGACGAGGCGGTCGAAGCTGCGATCGGCATCGCGCTCGCCGAAGCGCCGTTCCGCTCGCTGCTCGATCTCGGCACCGGCACCGGCCGCATGCTCGAACTTTTCGGCCCCCAGATCGAACGCGGGCTCGGCCTCGATCTCTCGCTCGACATGCTCGCGATCGCGCGGGCGCGGCTCGATCGCGCGGGGCTGCGCCATTGCAGCGTGCGCCAGGGCGACATCTATGACCTGGCCTTGCCGAAGAACTCCTTCGACGTCGTGATCGTCCACCAGGTGCTGCACTTCCTCGACGACAGCGCGCGCGCCATCGCGGAGGCGGCGCGTGTGCTGCGGCCAGCGGGCCGGCTGCTGGTGGTCGATTTCGCGCCGCACGATCTCGAATTCCTGCGCGATGAGCACGCCCATCGCCGCCTCGGCTTCGCGCCGGAAATGGTGGCCCAGTGGCTCGGCGCGGCCGGTCTCGATGTCGTGCATCTGCGCACGCTGCCGCCCGATCCCGCGAGCGAAGGCAAGATCGCGGTCTCGCTGTGGCTCGGGCGCGATCCGCGCGTCGCACTCGCCGAGCCGCCCGCGGGAACCCGGCAAGCGCGCGAGGTCGCCTAATGAACGCCGCAACTCCACGCCCGAGCCGTTTCGCCCAAGGCGGCGAGCGGCGTATCCGCGTCTCGTTCGAGTTCTTCCCGCCGAAGACCGATGAGATGGAGAAGACGCTGTGGGAATCGATCACGCGTCTGGCGCCGCTGCGCCCGAATTTCGTCTCGGTGACCTACGGCGCCGGCGGCTCGACCCGCGAACGCACCCACGCGACCGTCAAGCGTATCCTGGCCGAGACCGCGCTCGCGCCCGCCGCACACCTCACTTGCGTTGCTGCGACCTCTGGCGAGATCGATGCCGTGATCCGCAGCTACTGCGAGGCGGGCGTGCGCCACATCGTGGCGCTGCGGGGTGATCCGATCGGCGGCATCGGCGAGAAATACGCCCCACATCCGGGCGGTTACCGCAACGGCGCCGATCTCGTCGCCGGCATCAAGCGCCTCGCGGATGTCGAGGTATCGGTCTCCGCCTATCCGGAGAAGCATCCGGACAGTCCGACGGTCGCCGACGACATTGACATGCTCAAGGCCAAGGTCGATGCCGGCGCCACCCGCGCCATCACGCAGTTCTTCTTCGAGAACGAACTCTACTTCCGGTATCTCGATCGCGTTCGTGCCGCCGGCATCCATGTGCCGGTCGTCCCCGGCATTCTGCCGGTGCAGAATTTCAAGCAGACCAGAAGCTTTGCCGCGCGCTGCGGCGCGTCGGTACCGGATTGGCTGGCCGAACGCTTCGACGGCCTCGATGACGACGCCGCGACCCGCAAGCTGATCGCCGCCGCGGTCGCCGCGGAACAGGTGCTCGACCTGGTGGACCGCGGCGTCACCGACTTCCACTTCTACACCATGAACCGCGCCGACCTGGTCTATGCGGTGTGTCACTTGCTTGGATTGAGACCCGAACAGGAATCGGTGCCTCGCAACGAGCACGGCGCGCTCCCTCTCCCCGGAGAGGAGAGGGTCGGGGTGAGGGGGGCTCGGAGATGAAGGGAATGTTGGCGCAGCCCGACGCTTGCGGCGGAATCAGACCGACGCGGAACGCGCACTCTGGTTTCGTTTGCGTGATCGAAGGTCGTGCGGATTCAAGTTCAGATGGTAAGCGTCAATCGATCGATATGTCGTCGACTTCTGTTGTGCCGAAGAGAACCTCATCATCGAACCTGACGGCGGTCAGCACGCAATACGAACTGACGAAGATCGAGACCGGACAAAGGTCCTGGAACCGAGTGGATACCTCATACTGAGATTTTGGAACAACGATGTGATGCAAAATATCAACGGAGTGCTGGAGGAGATTTCGGCCGCCCTTGATCAGCGGCCTAGACCCCTCACCCCGACCCTCTCCCCTCCGGGGAGAGGGAGCGCGCATGAGTGAATGGCGAGTTTTAGAGTCAATGGCACTGATCGAATCCTCCGAGCAAACACTGCGTCGCGTCGCGGCTGAGCGCATTCTCGTGCTCGACGGCGCCATGGGCACCATGATCCAGGAGCTCAAGCTAGATGAGGGCGGCTATCGCGGCGCTCGTTTCGACGCTTGGAACCGGGAGGTCCGCGGCAACAACGACCTGCTGATCCTCACCCAGTCCGATGCCGTGCGTACCATCCATCTGGCTTACTACCGCGCCGGCGCCGACATCGTCTCGACCAACACGTTCTCTTCGACGCGGATCGCGCAGGCCGACTACGGCATGTCGGATATCGCCCACGAGCTCAACCTCGAAGGCGCGAAGCTTGCGCGCGCCGCCGCCGATATCGCGCAGGCCGAAGACGGCCGACCGCGCTTCGTGGCTGGTGCGATCGGGCCGACCAACCGCACCGCTTCGATCTCGCCCGATGTATCCAATCCGGGTTTCCGCGCCATCACGTTCGATGACTTGCGCGAGGCCTATGCGGAGCAGATCAACGGCCTGCTCGACGGCGGCGCCGACATGCTGCTGATCGAGACGATCTTCGACACGCTTAACGCCAAGGCGGCGATCTACGCGATCGCCGAGATCACGGAGAGGCGGGGCATCCACGTCCCGGTGATGATCTCCGGCACGATCACCGACCGTTCGGGCCGACTGTTGTCGGGACAGACGCCGGGCGCGTTCTGGAATTCGGTCCGCCACGCTTCGCCGTTTTCGATCGGGCTCAACTGCGCGCTCGGGGCGCAGGAGATGCGCGGCCACATCGCCGAGTTGTCGCGGCTCGCGGATACATTGGTCTGCGCTTACCCCAACGCCGGGCTGCCGAACGAATTCGGCCGCTACGACGAGAGCCCCGAATACATGGCAGAACTGATCGGCGAATTCGCCGACGCCGGGCTGGTGAACGTCGTCGGCGGCTGCTGCGGCACCACGCCGGAGCACATCAGCGCGATTGCACGCGCAGTCGCAGGCAAGCAGCCGCGGAAGATTCCAGACGTGCCGCGGCTGCTTCGGCTGTCCGGCCTCGAAGCCTTTGCGCTTACGCCGGAAATTCCGTTCGTGAACGTCGGCGAGCGCACCAACGTCACCGGCTCCGCGCGCTTCCGCAAGCTCGTGACCGCGGGCGACTACAACACCGCGCTCGAAGTGGCGCGTGATCAGGTCGAGAACGGCGCGCAGATCATCGACGTGAACATGGACGAGGGGCTGCTCGATTCCGAGAAGGCGATGACGACCTTCCTAAATCTCGTTGCCGCCGAGCCCGATATCGCGCGCGTGCCGGTGATGATCGATTCATCGAAATTTTCGGTGATCGAGGCCGGCTTGAAATGCGTGCAGGGCAAGTCGGTGGTGAATTCGATCTCGATGAAAGAGGGGGAGGCCGCCTTCATCGAGCACGCCAAGATCGTGCGCCGGTATGGCGCCGCGGTCGTGGTGATGGCCTTCGACGAGCAGGGCCAGGCCGACACGATCGAGCGCAAGACGATGATCTGCGCGCGCGCCTACGACATCCTCGTCAACAAGGTCGGCTTTCCGCCTGAGGACATCATCTTCGATCCGAACATCTTTGCCATCGCCACCGGCATGGAGGAGCACAACGGCTATGGCGTCGCCTTCATCGAGGGAACCCGCTGGATCAGGGCGAACCTGCCGCACGTCCACGTCTCCGGCGGTGTGTCGAACCTCTCGTTCTCGTTCCGCGGCAACGAACCGGTGCGCGAAGCGATGCACTCGGTGTTCCTCTATCACGCCATCAAGGCCGGGATGGACATGGGCATCGTCAATGCCGGACAGATGGCGGTGTACGACGATCTCGATCCGGAGCTGCGCGAGGCCAGCGAAGACGTCGTACTCAACCGGCGTCCTGATGCACCCGAACGGCTCTTGGCGCTGGCCGAGCGTTTCCGCGGCCATGGTGTCGAGAAGAAGGAGGCCGATCTCGCCTGGCGCGAATGGCCGGTCGAGCAGCGGCTTTCGCACGCGCTGGTGCACGGCATCACCGATTTCATCGAGGCCGACACCGAGCAGGCGCGGCAGAAGGTCGAGCGCCCGCTGCATGTGATCGAGGGGCCGCTGATGGACGGCATGAACGTGGTCGGCGACCTGTTCGGCTCCGGGAAAATGTTTCTTCCGCAGGTGGTGAAATCGGCGCGCGTGATGAAGCAGGCGGTCGCCTATCTGATGCCGTATATGGAGAAGGAGAAAGCCGAGAGTGGCCAAGCGCAGAGCCGATCCAACGGCAAGATCGTGATGGCGACCGTGAAGGGCGACGTGCACGACATCGGCAAGAACATCGTCGGCGTTGTGCTCCAGTGCAACAATTACGAGGTCATCGACCTCGGCGTGATGGTGCCGGCGGTGAAAATCTTGGAGACCGCGCAGAAGGAGAAGGCCGATATCATCGGTCTGTCCGGCCTGATCACGCCGTCGCTCGACGAGATGTGCCATGTCGCCGCCGAGATGGAGCGGCAAGGGTTCGATACGCCGCTGTTGATCGGCGGGGCGACGACGAGCCGTGTGCACACGGCGGTGAAGATCCATCCGAACTACCGGCGGGGTCAGGCGGTCTATGTCAATGACGCCAGCCGCGCCGTCGGCGTTGCGTCGAGCCTGATGTCGAGGGAGGCGCGGCCGAAATATGTCGCCGACATCCGTGCCGAATACGTCCGTATCGCCGCGGCGCATGCGCGCGGCGAGGAGAACAAGCAGCGCCTCTCACTGGAGAAAGCGCGCGGCAACGCCCTCAGGCTCGACTGGTCCGGGACATATCAGCCGCCGCGACCAACCTTCCTTGGGACGCGTGCGCTGCCGGACTATCCGCTCGCCGAGCTGATCGAATACATCGACTGGTCGCCGTTCTTCGCGACCTGGGAGTTGAGCGGGAAATTCCCCGCGATCCTCGACGACGCCAAGTTCGGCGCCGCCGCGCGCAGCCTCTATGCGGACGCGCAAGCGATGCTGCGGCGGATCGTGGACGAAGGATGGCTGCGGGCCGCCGCCGTGCTTGGCTTCTGGCCCGCGAATGCGGACGGCGACGATATCCTGGTCTACGGCGACGAAGCGCGCGCGCAGCCGATCAACGTGCTGCACACGCTGCGCCAGCAGCTCACCCGGCGGGAGGGACGCTACAACGTGGCGCTGGCCGATTACGTCGCGCCGCGCACGAGCGGGCTTGCCGATTACATCGGCGCTTTCATCGTGACCGCCGGCATCGGCGAGGACGAGCGCGCGGAAGCCTTCAAGGCCGCGAATGACGATTACTCTGCGATCATGGTCAAGGCGCTGGCGGACCGCCTCGCGGAGGCGTTTGCCGAACGGCTGCACCAGCGCGCCCGCCGGGAGTTCTGGGGCTATGCTGCCGACGAGGCGCTCACCAGCGTGGAGTTGATCGGGGAGAAATACCGCGGCATTCGCCCGGCGCCCGGATATCCCGCGCAGCCCGACCACACCGAGAAGGCGCCACTGTTCGATCTGCTCGAGGGGGAATCGGCGACCGGGGTCAAGCTCACCGAGAGTTTCGCGATGTGGCCGGGTGCTGCCGTGTGCGGGCTCTACTTCAGCCACCCTGACAGCCACTATTTCGGCGTCGGCAAGATCGAGCGCGATCAGGTCGAGGACTACGCCCGCCGCAAGGACTGGTCAGTCGCCGAAGCCGAGCGCTGGCTCGCGCCGATCCTCAACTACGATCCGCTGATGGCGGCGCGAACCGCGGCGGAATAGTCCCTCAAAAGCCAAACACCGGAGAGTGCCCCTCTCCGGTGCCTGAAATCTCCCAGGTTTCCCCGATCCGGCGAACTTGTTGCCCTGTGTCGGCTACTCAAAACGCTCCCAACAATATGGCACCCACGAAGGCAAACACGGCGAACAACGCCAGCACGTTCAGCTTCACGGCGAGGTCCACTGCATGCTCCATGTTTGTTGACATGGAAGAAAGTCTATCAGAGATTTTCCGTAGACTGAAACGAGAAATGTTTTGCAGCGCCACATAGACTTTGCGCAATTCCACGAATGGTCAGAGCGTCATTGCCAACATTATGATCTTTCTCGCTAAAATCTTCTCATTTTGCGCCATAAGAAACCATGATCTTCCTTGCGCCCGCGGAATAGGTAATATGTCTAGACATGCGACAAAGTCGTAAATACGCAAGAATACGTGGACGAACAGCGATTTAGTCTAGGGACTTCCGGTACCATCAGTTGTGCTCCTCAAGTGCCGCTTCAAGAAAGGCGGCGGCGGAAAGTGCCACCCGATCCCGCGCGAATCGGCCGATGATCTGCACGCCCAGCGGGAGTCCGGCATTGTCCGCAATCCCAGGAACATTGACGCAAGGCGCTCCGAGCAGGGTCCACAGCCGGTTGAAAATCGGGTTGCCGGTGCTGCCGAGCCCCTCCGGTGCGGCGCCCGGGGCCGAGGGCGTGAGGATCACGTCGGTGTCGGCCATCAGGTTCGCGAACATCTGCCGTGCGCGGCGCGTGGTGCGGCGCGCCTCGTCGTACATGTCGGCTTCGATCGATGCGGCCTTTTCGAGCTGCTTCCGCAGGAGGGGACTGAGCCGTTCGCGCTGGTGGTCGAACTCCCACGCCAGCGACCGGAAGGTCTCATAGTCCTGGACAACGAATTGGGCCTCCACCGCTTGCTCGAAGATTGGTGGCAGTTCGAGATCGCGCACGCGCGCGCCGGCGGCTTCGGCTACCCGGGCGGCGTGCTCGACCGCGGCCTGCATGTCCGCGCTCGCCTGCGGCCAGAGGTGGGAGCGGACGAGCGCGATTGCCGGCGCTGCCGGCGGCTCACGATCGACGCGAAGATCGCGGCCAGTGATGGCGGCGGCTGCATACGCCACATCCGCAACCCCGGCCGCGAACAGCCCCATGGTGTCGAGCGACCAGGCCACGCATTTGACGCCCACAGCCGGGATCAGGCGATAGGAGGGCTTGTATCCCGCAATCCCGCAGAACGAGGCCGGCCGGACCACAGAGCCCGCGGTCTGGGTGCCGAAGGCGATCGGCATCATGCCGGCGGCAACACCCGCGGCCGAGCCGGATGACGAACCACCGGGCGTGCGCGCGGGATTGTGCGGATTGCGCGTGCGCGCCGGGTTCATCGAGGCCAGTTCGGTCGTGACCGTCTTGCCGAGGACGATCCCGCCCGCCCGGCGAGTCAAAGCAACGATCGCGGCGTCGGCCCTCGGCTGGTGACCGGCATAGATCGGTGAGCCGTATTCGGTCGGCAGATCGAACGTGTCGAAAATGTCCTTGAAGCCGACCGGCAGCCCGTGCAGCGGCGACTGCGCAATTCCGGGCGTCTCGGCGCGCCGTCGCGACGCGTCGAGGTCGAGTGCCACGAAGGCGCCGATCTCCGCCTCACGCGCCGCGATGGCTTCGGCGCAGAACTCGACGACCCGGCGCGGCGTCAACTCGCTGGCGTCGATGCGCCGGGCAAGATCGAGGGCTGACAGCATCAGGCCGTCCCGTCCGGTTGCATGACGATGCGCCGAGTGGTCCGGCGGGCGAGGAGGAGCACGAGGAATCCCATCACCGAGGCGACTGGCCAGGAACTCGCATTGGCCTTCATCCACCGCCAGGACAGGCCGCAGGTGAAGCCGAGATTCAGCACGGTGGCAATCAACGTCACCATCAGCACGATCATCCCGGTCGTCACCACGGGAAAGATGACGCGCGTTTTTCCTTCCATCGCGATCCCCTTGCTGCGGTCTTCTTAACCATAGTGCGAGCCGCCCGCCAGCGCCGCGTTGATGCCCGAAAGCTTTGAAGAGTCGTTAACAAAATACAACGCATTGTCCGCGCCATGGTGCGTGGGGTTCGTTGGTATCCGGTCGGCTTCCTGATGCTTGGCGGCTTGGCGGTGCTCGCCGGCTGCAGCGCGCACAACATTTTCGTTCAGCGCGAGCAGTGGCGACACGACGCCGAAGAGCAGTGCCTCAGCGCCGGCGCGGTTCGCGAGAGCGCAGGGCTCGTGCGCATCAAGCCGATCACCGGCCCCGGCATGTGCGGCGCCGACTTCCCCTTAAAGGTCTCGGTACTCGCGGAGAACACCGCGCTCGGCTACGACGATGAGTTTCGGCCGCCGGCGAACGTTCCGCGTGGCTCGTCCGCATCGCCGCGTTGGCCGGTCGCGGCGCGGCCGCCGTCCGGTCCCGCCGCCACAGCGCCAGCAGACAACTCCGATCGGCCGATCTCGCTCAGCCCCCCTGGCGTGTCGGATGCGCTCGACCAGATCCCGGAAGTGTATGATTTCCGCAGGCCCTACGGTGGCGCGAGGTCGGCTTCACCGCCGTCGGCGGTCTCGCGCCGGCCGCTCGATGCCAAAGCGAACGCTCCGGACGTCGACTTCTCGCCGGTTCCTTATGATCGCCGTCCGGTGCTCGACGTGCAGTCGTCACTACAGCGTGGCGAGCCGCCTGCGTCCGCTGCGCCGATGCCGCAGCGTTCGCCGCCTCCGGTAATCCCGCTCGGGCATGCCCCGGGTACGCCCGTGACGGGAGCGATCGGCCCGGTCTCGGTCTCGCCGGCGGCGACGCTTGCCTGCCCGATCGTTTCCGCGCTCGACCAATGGATCGCCAATTCGGTGCAGCCGGCGGCGATGCGCTGGTTCGGCCAGCCGGTGATCGAGATTCATCAGATCTCGGCTTATTCCTGCCGCGGTATGAATGGCGATCCGAACGCACACATTTCCGAGCACGCGTTCGGCAATGCCCTCGACATCGCCTCGTTTACGTTTGCAGACGGCCACAAGCTCAGCGTTCAGCATGGCTGGAAGGGCGCTCCGGAGGAGCAGGGCTTTCTGCACGATGTGCAGGCCGCAGCCTGCGACACGTTCACCACGGTGCTCGCGCCGGGCTACAACGTTTATCACTACAATCACATCCACGTGGACCTGATGCGCCGCCGAAATGGCCACCGTGCCTGCCAGCCGCGCCCGGTCTCCGGCGAAGAAGTAGCAGCGCGCGCCCGCAGCCAGTTCGCCGCACGACGGGGCGAGCCTTCCGTCACCGGTTCGGTGTCGTTGCACCGTCTGCCCTCGCCGCCGAAGCGCATCGGCTCCAATGCCTTCTCGGACGAACGCTCCGACCGCGATCTGCCCGACGCGATACCGGGTGAGGACGGCGCGGACTGAGCGCCCGGGTTTCCTCCGCAGTTCGCCTCATGCCAAGATGTGACCAGCGCCCGCGGGCGCGTAGCGTCGACCTGAAGCGGGTGGAGAGCATGATCGAAATCACCACAGCGCGCGCTGGAGCGTGGGTCTTGCTGGCCGGCGTGTTGATCGCCGGCCCGGCAGCCGCGCAGCAATGGCCGACACGGCCGGTAAAAATCACGGTGCCGTTTTCTGCCGGTGGCACTGGCGATCTGCTGGCACGCACCGTGGCCGACAAGCTCAGCATGACCTTCGGGCAATCATTCGTGGTCGAGGACCGGCCCGGAGCAGGGGGAATCATCGGCGCCGAGATTGCCGCGCATGCAGCGCCCGATGGTTACAATCTGATCGTTTCCAGTTTTGGCAGCTTCGTCATTTCGCCGGCCTTCAATCCAGTGCCGTTTGATCCGATCAAGGATTTCACGCACATCGCCTATCTCGGCGGTCAGGCTGTAGTGCTCATCGCCAACAAGGACTTGCCGGTGCGGACGCTCGCGGATCTTGTCGCCTATGCCAAGGCGCATCCGGGCGCGCTCAACTACGCCACCATTTCGGTCGGCTCGCAGACGCAGTTGCTCGCGGAATTGTTCAAGAAGCAGGCCGGCATCACGATGTCGCACATTCCCTATCGCGGGGCGGCGCAGATCGTGACCGATGTCATCGGCGGGCATCTTCCCCTGGGATCGGTGGCGCTGAGCGCCACGTCCGGGCAGTTGAAGGGCGGCGCCGTGCGCGGCCTTGCGCTCAGCGGCGAGCAGCGCGTCGCCGAGTTCCCGGATCTGCCGACCTATAAGGAGCAGGGCTATCCGGACATCACCTCCACGACATGGTTTGCCTTGTCGGGGCCGGCCAACATGCCGCCTGATGTGGTCGAACGGCTCAACGCGGGGGTCGTCAAGGCGGTGCAATCTCCCGATGTGCAAGCGCGCTTCCGGAAGGAAGCGATCGATACGAAGGAACTGAGCTCGGCCGCCTTTACCGCGTTCTTCAAGTCCGAGATCGTCCGCTGGACGCCGTTCGCCAAAGCCGTTGCCGCTGAAAGCAAGGCTGCCAACGCGCCCCGCTAATTGGGACTTGCGGCGAGCGAAGGAAAGCCGCCGCGAAGCTCGCCTCTTTGTCTGCCCGTTCATCTGGAACCTGAACGTCTTCAACGGGTTAGTGAGGGAGATTAACCATGTTTGAACCAATTCGGGCGGTGCGGCGACTAACCTATCAAGGCCCGGTTGGGGTGGGCGGTTGACGGGGGGTCTCCATGACCAGATTTATTGGCGCCATCGTTGCAGCTTTGCTGGCTGGTGGCGTCGCCGTGTCGTCCCCCGCTCTGGCGCAGAGCGGCAAACAGCTTCGCTGCACCGGGACGTTCGCCCAATACACCGAAACGCTGAAGGCGCTGGAAGCGGACGCGGCCGAGGCGCGCGCACAGGCCGAGCGGAATCCGCTCTATGAGAGCGATGTGGCGTATTACGCGTCGGTGCTCATCGACACGCAGCAGTGCATTAAGAATGTGTCGCCGATTACCGCGGCATCGCGCTGAGCCTCGCTATTCGGTCGCGCCGTATCCGCCGGCGGTTGGCGTCTGGATGATGATGGCTTCGCCGTCGTCGACGACGATCGCATCACAGCCTTGAAGCTTTTGCACGTTACCGTCCTTGCGGCGGAGGGAGTTCGCGCCGACCTCTCCTGCACCCCCGCCGGCGAGGCCGAACGGCGCTATGTGGCGATGGCCTGAGAGAATCGTGCAGTCCATTCGTTCGAGGAATCGGATCGTGCGACGTACGCCGTCGCCGGCGTTCCAGTGACCTTTGCCGCCCGAATTTGCGCGGATGTGAAAATCTTCGAGCAGCACCGGATAGCGGAATTCCAGCACTTCCGGGTCGGTGAGCCGGGTGTTGGTCATGTGCGTATGCACCGCATCGGTGCCGGGGAAGCCGGGGCCAGCCGGCGAGCCTGAGCAGATGGTCTCGTAATACTGATACTTCGCGTTGCCGAAATTGAGGTTGTTCATCGTGCCCTGCGCCGCCGCAAGAGCGCCGAGCGCGCCAAACAACGTGTCGGTAACAGCCTGCGAGGTTTCGACATTTCCCGCCACCACTGCGGCGGGATATTCCGGCGAGAGCATCGACTTCGGCGGGATCACGATTCTGATCGGCCGCAAACAGCCCGCGTTCATCGGGATATCGTCGTCGACCATGACGCGGAAGACATAGAGCACGGCCGCGCGTGTCACCGGTTCCGGCGCGTTGAAATTACTGGGCTGCTGCGGCGAGGTGCCGGTGAAATCAACCGTTGCTGTCCGCGTGTCCTTATCGACGGTGATCTTTACCTTGATCCAAGTGCCTTGATCCATTTCGTATTCGAACGCGCAATCGTGCAGGCGATCGATCACGCGGCGCACGCTTTCGGCGGCGTTGTCCTGCACGTGACCCATGTAGGCCTGCACCACCGGCAACGAGAAATGCGCGACCATCTTGCGCAATTCCTGTGCGCCTTTGGCGTTGGCGGCGATTTGCGCCTTCAGGTCGTTGACATTCTGCAGCGGATTGCGGGCGGGGTAGGGAGCGTCGCTGAGCAGCGCGTAAAGCTCATGCTCGCGAAAGTAGTGGCGATCCACCAGCTTGAAGTTATCGACATAGATGCCTTCCTCATGGATTGTCTGTGCCGACGGCGACATAGACCCCGGTGAAAGTCCACCGATGTCGGCATGGTGGCCCCTACTCGCAACCCAGAAGAGTATTTCCCGCTCGGCGTCGTCGAATACCGGCGTGCAGACCGTGATGTCGGGGAGGTGGGTGCCGCCGTTGTACGGCGCGTTGATCGCATAGGCGTCGCCCGGTGCGATCCGGCCCCGGTTCTCGCGGATGATCGTTTCGACTGCACGGTCCATCGAGCCGAGATGCACCGGCATGTGTGGCGCGTTCGCCACCAGCGAGCCGGCGCCGTCGAACACCGCGCAGGAGAAGTCGAGCCGCTCCTTGATGTTCACCGAGTAGGCGGTGTTCTGCAGGGTGACGCCCATCTGCTCGGCGATCGACATGAACAGGTTGTTGAACACTTCGAGCATCACCGGGTCGGCCTGCGTGCCGATCGCGCGCGCCCGTTCGAGCGGCGTCACGCGTTTCATCACCAAATGGTTCCAGGGATCGATCTCGGCCTGCCAGCCGTTTTCGATCACCACAGTCTGGTGCGGTTCGATGATGAGCGCCGGTCCCGAAACCTTGTGGCCGTGCTTGAGCTGATCGCGGGCATAAAGCGCGGCGTCATGCCACCCGCCGCCCGAATAGAAGCGGGTCGTGCGTGCCGGCGGCGGCAGCGGCTCTTGCGTCGGCCGCGCCGGCATCGGCCGGGGCTTCGTGCTTTCGCAGATAGCCTCGACGGAAAGCGCCTCGACTACGATCTCCTTGCTCGGATCGATGAAACCATAACGTGCCTGATGCGCCTTCTCGAACGCGGTCTTCATATACTCGACCGATGGCTTGAGCAGGAACATCGGCTCGGTGAATTCGCGTTCGCTGATCTCGGCGCCCTTGCCGTCGGCGGTTGGCCGCTCCCACGCGCGCACCACCGGGTGCTTGATCCGGCGCAGGATATGATAGGCCGGCACTAGCAGCGCCGCATCGGTGCCGGCATAGCGCAGGTGCGCGCGACCTTCGATGCTGATGCGGTCGACCGGAATTCCTTGTGCGCGCACTTCATCGGAGGCGGCACGGCCGATGCGGGCGCCGACCTTGCGGATGCTGCGCAGCGCCTGCGCGTTCAGCGGTTCCTCGATCGCCTGCTGGCGCACGCTGCGGATGTCGGCGAGCCCCATGCCGTAAGCGGAGAGCAGCGACGAGAACGGATGAATCAGCACGGTGGTCATGCCGAGCGTATCGGCGACCAGGCAGGCGTGCTGGCCGCCGGCGCCGCCGAAGCAGTTGAGCGTGTAGCGGGTCACGTCGTGGCCGCGCTGCACGGAGATTTTCTTGATCGCGTTCGCCATGTTCTCGACCGCGATGCGGACGAAGCCGTCGGCGATCTCTTCGCGGCTGCGTCCGCCGCCGATTTCTTCCGCGAGCCGCGCGAAGGCGCTGCGGACCGCGCCAGTATCGAGCGGCTCATCTTGCGTGGGTCCGAAAATCTTCGGGAAGAAATCCGGGATCAGCTTGCCGACCATCACGTTGGCATCGGTGACAGTGAGCGGTCCGCCGCGGCGATAGCTGGCGGGGCCGGGATTGGCCCCGGCCGAGTCGGGACCCACTCGCATGCGTGCGCCGTCGTAGTGCAGGACCGAGCCGCCGCCGGCCGCGACGGTGTGAATGAGCAGCATCGGCGCACGCATGCGCACACCCGCGACCTCCGTCTCGAACGCGCGCTCATATTGTCCGTCGAAATGCGACACGTCGGTCGAGGTGCCGCCCATGTCGAAGCCGATCAGCGGCGCAAACCCGCGCCCGGTCTCCGCCATCCCAACCACGCCGCCGGCGGGGCCGGACAGGATCGCGTCCTTGCCGTGAAACAACTCCGCGGCGGTGAGCCCGCCGGCAGAAGTCATGAACATGAGCCGCGGACTTTCAGCAAACGCTGCGCTGACAGATCGCTCCGCGCCGGCAGCGCTGGACCCCCTCCCGGTCTCCCCCGCAAGCGGAGGAAGGGAAGAGGCACCGCCGTGCCGCGGCGAAAGCTCCGCCGCGACTTGCGCGACGTAGCGGCGGAGAATGGGCGAGAGATACGCATCCACGACCGTCGTGTCGCCGCGCGACACCAGCTTGATCAGCGGTGACGCCTCGTGGCTGGCGGAGACTTGCGGGAAGCCGAGCTCGCGCGCGAGCACGGCGACGCGGCGCTCGTGCTCAGGAAAACGGTAGGCGTGCATGAACACGATTGCGACCGCTTTGATGCCGTCGGCCAATGCAGCAGTCAGTTCACCGCGCAGCGTCGCGAGATCAGGCGCCTGCTCGATCGTGCCGTCGGCGCGCACGCGCTCCGCGACTTCGACCACGCGCTCGTAGAGCATGTCGGGCTTGACGATGTGGCGCGCGAAAATCTTCGGCCGCGCCTGGTAGCCGATCCGCAGCGCATCGCGAAAACCCTTGGTGATGAGGAGGAGCGTGCGCTCGCCCTTGCGCTCGAGCAGCGCATTGGTGGCGACGGTCGTTCCCATCTTGACTGCGCCGATGCGGCCGGGCGGGATCGGCTCGCCGGGGTCGAGGCCGAGGAGATCGCGGATCCCTTGCACGGCGGCGTCGCGATAGGCTTCCGGGTTTTCCGACAACAGCTTGTGTGCGATCAGCGTGCCGTCCGGCTGCCGGCCGACGATGTCGGTGAAGGTCCCGCCGCGGTCGATCCAGAAATCCCAAGTTTCAGTCACGACGCTCCACGGAGCTGAGGATATGAGCGGTACATTCGTCCTGCGTTGAATCTACGCGAGCGGGGGTCGTGTGTCCCGCACGCGGTGCAACGCGCGGCGCTGCACCGCAGATGCGGGACCAACCGGGGTCCGGGGTCTGGCCGTATCCGACGATTACGATTCCGTGTAATAGTTCAGCGGACGCTGGGAGCATGGCCATGATTAGCAAACGCAGTGTTCTCTCCGCTCTCGCCGCAGCGGGTCTCACACTCGCCGCGTTCAACCCCGCTACAGCCCAGATTTATCCCGACAAGCCGATCAAGATGATCGTGCCGTTTCCGCCGGGCGGGCCGATCGACACGATGGGCCGGTTGATCAGTCAGCATCTTTCGGTGAGCCTTGGCCAACAAGTGGTGATCGAGAACCGGCCGGGCGCCGGCGCCACCATCGGCTCGAAGGCAGCGGCTGCCGCCGAGCCGGACGGCTACACGTTGCTGTTCGGATCGTCGGGGTCGCTGGCGGTGGCGCCGGCGCTCTATCCCAACGCCGATTACGATCCGATCAAGCTGTTCACCCCGATCGCGACCGTCGCGCTGCTGCCACATGTGTTCGTGGTCGCGCCGACGCTGCCGGTGAAGACCGTGCAGGAATTTATCGCCTATGCGAAGGACAATCCGGGCAAGCTCAACTACGGCGCCGGGCTTGGAACGCCGCCGCAGATGCTCGGCACCTTGTTCAAGGTCAAGGCCGGCATCGACGTGGTGTACATCCCCTATCGCGGCTCGGCGGCTTCGATCACCGATCTGCTCGCCGGCCAGACGCATTTCACCATCGACGGCCTCACCGGACTCTCTCCGCTGATCAAGGAGGGCAAGGTACGACCGCTCGCGGTGGCGCGGCCGTCGCGCTGGCCCCCGCTGCCGGATGTGCCGACCTTCGCCGAAAGCGGATTTCCGGACTTCGTGATGGATGCCTGGACCGGCGTAGTCGCGCCCGCGGGCACACCGGGGGCGATCATCAACAAACTCAACGGCGTGATCAACGCGGGCCTACGTTCGGCCGAGATGCAAGCCAATCTGGCGAGGTTCAGCGGGATCGCGAAGGTCGGATCGCCACAGGAATTCCGTGCGTTCCTTGCGGAGGAATTGCCGAAGTGGGCGGAGATCGTGAAGATTTCGGGCGCGAAGCCGGAGTGAAGGAGCACGGGGAGGTGGCCGCTCTTAAATCGGTTTTGAATCCACGTTGGTGATCATCACCTTCACGGTCCAGCCTTCCCAGTAGACCTTGTAGTCGATCATCGCCTGCTCGCGCGGCGCGTCGACGTGCGCCTTGCAGGTCTTCTCCGAACTCGTGTCGGTCACGGTCGAGGGATCGCTGATCTTGTCGATATCGACCTTCTTATCCTTGAAGATCGACTTGATCGTATCGATGGTGGTGTCCGAGGTGCAGCTTGGCAGCGTGAAGGCATTGAACCCGCGCATGATGCCGAGGACCCCGATGATGAGGAAGGCGATCGCGGAGGCCCAGCGCGAGAGCTTCTGCCACATCGTTGGCGCCGGCGCTGCGGCCGGCGCTGGTTGCGGCGGAACGGCAGGCGGCGACGCATCGGTCATGAGATCCCCCAGAAAGACTTGCAGGGCTGCAACGGTAACACGGGGTTGAAACGTGTGCCCAGGTTGACGCGTCGTTTCGCGCGTGCAGAACCGCTGACAGCGGTGGAAAAATTGGCGGGGGCCCGGTGTGGTTTACACCGAGCCCCCTTAGATATCAGACGGCCTGTAAGCCGGGTTCTGTAAGGCGCGACGCTTGCGCGCCGCGCGCGACGGCCATTCCTCTGCGACGCCGGTTGCCCGGCGCGTCAAGCAACCTACCCGGACGGCTGGATCTGGACATCGATCCCGAGGCCCGCTTGCGCGAAACCACGCGCCGTCCCTATTCGGTCTTGCTCCCGGTGGGGTTTGCCGTGCCGCCGACGTTACCGCCGGCGCGGTGCGCTCTTACCGCACCGTTTCACCCTTACCGCCCCGGCCGTTCCTTCCCGCTTGCGCGGGAGGGATGGTGGGGCGGCGGTCTGTTCTCTGTGGCACTGTCCCTGGGCTCGCGCCCGCCGGACGTTATCCGGCACCGTACATCCATGGAGCCCGGACTTTCCTCCCCGGCGGCCTTTCGACCGGTGCCGGAGCGGCCGTCCGGCCGACTGACCCTGTAGGGATGGAGATGCTTGCCGCCGACGTCAAGGGCGGGCCATGAATAGCCGCTGGACCGGGGGGGAGATTCGCGCCATGGCAGCGGCGGGTTTCATTGAGCGGCACGGCCTCTGGAGCGACGACCAGCGCCGGCAGGCGGAGGAGCTCCAGCAGCGGGTGCAGCGGGAGAATCTGCACTTTATCCGGCTTGCGTGGGCTGACCCGCACGGCGCCTCGCGCGCCAAGGCGGTGACGGTGCCGGCGTTCATCGGTGCACTGGCCAACGGCTACAACATCAACGTCGCGACCACGACGCTCAATTCCGCCAATGCGCGCACCTTCTCCTCGTTCACGCGCGGCGGCGGCATGGGGCTGCCCGAGATGACCGGCTCGCCCAACCTCACCATTGTGCCGGACCCCGCGACGTTCCGGGTGCTGCCCTGGGCGCCCGGCGTCGGCTGGATTCTCTGCGACGAATACTTCAACTCCGGCGTGCCGTTCCACTTTTCGCCCCGGCACCTGCTGCGGCGGCAGTTGGCCCGGCTGGCGGATCAGGGAATGCGCTACGTCGTGGGGCTTGAGATCGAATGGTATCTGCTGCGCCTCACGCAGGGCGAATTGGGCGACGAGAACGTCGGCGCTCCGGGCGTGCGGCCGCGTCCGCTCGGCACCGCGCCGGCGGAACCGGGTTATTCGTACCACTCCGAATCCAACATGGACCTGATGCAGCCGGTGCTCAGCGCGCTGGCCGGCGCATTCGACAAACTTGGCCTGCCGCTGCGCTCGGTCGAGAACGAGTGGGGCCCGGGGCAGGTCGAATGCACGTTCGCGCCGCGGGCGGGGCTCGATGCGGCCGATGATTGCCTGCTGTTCCGCACCGTGACCAAGCAGATTTGCCGCCGCCTGGGCTATGCCGCGACCTTCATGTGCCGGCCGAATCTCAAGGGCTATTATTCCAGCGGCTGGCACCTGCACCAGTCACTGACCGCCAGCGATGGGCGCAATCTGTTCATGCCCGAGGGTGAGGGCGAGCCTCTCTCGCCGCTCGGCCGTGGTTTTCTGGGCGGGCTGGTGAGGCACGCGGTGCCTGCTGCGGTGTTCACGACGCCGACCGTCAACGGCTATCGCCGCTTCCGGCCGAACTCGCTCGCGCCCGACCGCGTCGGCTGGGGTTTCGACCACCGCGGTGCGATGCTGCGCGTGCTCGGCGCGCCGGGCGATCCGGCGACGCGGATCGAGAACCGCGCCGGAGAACCCGCGGCCAATCCGTATCTGTTCATGGCCTCACAGATCGTCGCCGGCCTTGACGGCATCGAGCATGCGCATGATCCCGGCCCGCGCGATGATGAGCCCTACGCCGCCGAGCGTCCGCTGCTGCCAAAGAGCCTGGTTGCCGCGCTCGATGCGCTTGAGCGCGAGCCGCTGTTCCGCAGCGCGTTCGGCGCTATCTTCGTCGACTATTTCCTCAAGCTCAAACGCAACGAAACCGGCCGCTTCGAGCGCTGGTTGGAGGACAACGGCGGCAAGGACGACGACGAAACGACCGCCTGGGAACAGAACGAGTATTTCGACTTTTTCTAGAAGAATGCTTAGGGTGGCCAAGGCGCGTTGCGCGCCGTGCCCACGTCTTCCGAAGTGGTGGGCACGCTTCACTTTGCCCACCACCGGACGAGCGGGATGGGCCAAGGACCTGGGCCATGCTTGAAAAACTCAATTCATCTTCGACTCGGCTCGCGGACGCCGGCCCCTACGACTACGACGAACTCGTGCAGGAGGATCGCGTCCATCGCCTGATCTACACCGACCCGGCGATCTTCGCGGCGGAGATGACGCACATCTTCGGTGCGGTCTGGGTCTATCTCGGGCACGAGAGCCAGATTGCGAACAACGATGATTTCATCACCACGCGGCTCGGGCTGCGGCCGATCATCCTGCTGCGTGACTCGCAGGGAAAAATCCGCGCCCTCTACAACCGCTGCACCCATCGCGGCACTACGCTGTGCCGCAAGGACAAGGGTTCGGCGCGGATGTTCACCTGCCCCTATCACGGCTGGAGCTATCTCAACTCCGGCAAGCTGCGCGCGGTGCCGTGGCCGGACGGCTATGCCTGCGATTTCAAGGAAGCGAAGTTCAATGTCGCGCAGGTACCGCGTGTCGACAGCTACCGCGGCTTCATCTTCGGCACGCTCAACGCCGATGCGCCGCCGCTCATCGATTACCTCGGCGGCATCACCGGCCCGATCGACGAATGGCTCGACCGGCAGCCCGGCGGCAAGGTGGCGGTGTGCGAGGCGAACCGGCTCAAGTTCAAGGGCAACTGGAAGCTCGCCTATGACAATTCCGGCGACGGCTATCACGTCGTGTTCTCGCACCGCTCGCTGCTCGACATGGAGAACCGGCTCGTCGACGAGGCCAACAAGGGCATGTCGTATTACAAGGGCTCGCCCGACACCAAGCCGATGTACATGCGCTACACCGGCAACGGCCATCACTTCAAGGACAAGCGGGGAAACATCGCGAAGCGCGTCGGCGGGCTCTGGGCGGTCGAAGGACCGGCGCCCGGCACCGAGCACTACGCCGAGGAACTTCGTCGGCGGCATGGTGCGAAGGCCGATGCGATCCTCGATCTCGCGTCGTCGGAGCCGGTCAACATCAACGTGTTTCCGAACCTGTCGCTGCTCGGCAATCATATCCAGGTGTTCGAGCCGGTGTCGGTCGATGAGACCAACGTCATCTGGTACGGCACCGCCGTGGTCGATGAAGCGGGGACGCTCGGCGATGCGCTCGCCGACGTGAATGCGTTGCGCATGCGCACGCAGGAGCAATTCCCGAATTTCGGCGAGGTCGACGATCTCGCCAACTTCGAGGAGATCCAGCGCGGGCTCGCCTGTCTCGAGGACGAGTGGGTCTACATGCACCGCGGTCTCGGCATCCCCGGCCGCGTGCGCAGGGACGCTGACGGCGTCGTCACGGCGCCGGCGACCGACGAAGCGTTCATGCGCGAATACATCCACGAGTGGAAGCGCCTGATGCAGACGACGCCGAACCTGGTCGTGCAGCGTGAAGTGTGATGCGCTTCTACCCTCTCCCTCAGGGGAGGGGGTAGGATCACGCCACGCAAACTGAAACGGCGTGAGCAGGTTCAAAAGACAATGCAAACCGCATACGATCCCTCGCTCACCTCTTATTACGTCACCGACGCGTTTTATCGCGAACTGATTGCCGCCTTCACGAACTGGCAGCGCGCGGAACTGGAAATCACCGATCCAGCGGAGCGCGACCGTTTCCGTCAACTGCTCGAACGCGAGGCGCGGCTGCTCGATGCGCTCGCCTTCGACGAATGGCTCGCGATGTACGTACCGGAATGCGTTTACTGGGTGCCGGCGACGCCCGGCGGCGGCGATCCGCGGCGCGAAGTCGCGATCTCGTTCGACGATCGCCGGCGGCTCGAAGACCGCATCTATCGCTTGCGAACCGGCTACGCCTGGTCGCAGGCGCCGAAATCGCGCACCGTGCGGATGGTGACGAATGTCGAAGTGTTTGCGACCGCGCACGACACGGTGCGCATGGTGCGCTCGAACTATCTCATCAGCGAGTTCCGGGTCGATGGCACGCGCATGCTGACCGGCTGGTGTGGCCACCGTTTCGTTGAGCACGACGGCTGCTGGCAGATCCAGGCAAGGCAGGTCAACCTGATCGACTGCGATCAGGCCATCCGCAATCCAAGCATCGTGATTTGAATGCTGCGGCTTAGCACCCCCCTTGCGGGGGAGAGGAAGTAAGAAACAAAATAGCCGTTACTGCGTGAGTGCGTCGCGGGCGGCGAGGAGAGCCTTTAGCGTTGCGATCGTCGACTCGTCGGCGACGCCGTCGATGCGGGCCGGACGCCAATGGCGCTGGAAGGCGCTGACGACATCGCGCGTGATGGCATCGTAGTGGCCGGATGGCGTGACGCCGTAGCCAAGGCTGGCGAGCAGGGTTTGGACCTCCTCGACCGCGGGGCCGGAATCGCCGGCCACGTAGAATTTCGCGTCTGGCACCTGCGGCGCCGGCTTGACCCACAGGCCGATCCCGGAGTCGTACAACAGCCGCCAGGGAAATTGCTCGCCGGGGTCTTTCTTGCGGCCGGGAGCGACGTCGGAATGGCCAAGCACGCGATCGGGTTGGATCCGGTAGCGGGTGAAGATGCCGCGGCAGAGTGCGATCACCGCAGCGACCTGACGCTTGGGATAGACCGGGTAGAGATAATCGTGGCCCGGATTGGCGATCTCGATGCCGATCGCACAGGAGTTGATGTCGGTCTCTCCCGCCCACGAGGCCACGCCGGCATGCCAGGCGCGCCGCGTCTCCGGCACCATCTGCACGATGCGGCCGTCTTCGAGTACCATGTAATGGGCGGAAACTTCGCTGTGCGGCGAGCAGAGTTTTGCCAGCGCCTCGTCGTTATCAAGCATGCCCGTGTAGTGCAGCAGCAGCATGTCAGGCTTGCTCACGATCTTGCGCTCGCCATGATTCGGCGAGGGGCGGACCTCCGCAACCACGCAGGAGTCAGGGCGAAACTCAGACACGAGCACAGCCATACAGAAGCACCAGATCCGCTCGCGCCATGAACTTGACGGAATGAATGGTCATCGCGGCGGGACTTTGAGCCATTGTGCAGAAACGCTGCCGACAGACAAGATTGCACCCCTACGGTAGCAGGAACGGCTTGGCGAATCCTCGCCGCTGTGGCCGGTGTGCCGCACCTTCGTTGACGTTCCTGACATAAGGGAAAGTCCGGCGATGGCAAGCCGGCCGTGAGGGCGAACAAGAAGACGGCCCGGATCGCCTGACCCGGACCGCCGATTCCCGGGACTGTGTCCCGTTCTTGCGCGACAGTGACGTTAACTATTCTAACGCCCGGCCGGCGGATTCATCGGGGTGGGCGTCCGCGGGCCGGAACCGGTAGTGGCCGGCGTCGTGCCCGATCCCGCCTTGTAATACTGGAAGTCGGGCGCGTTCTTGAGCTCGTCCTTGGTCCAGGCGACTTTCAACTTGACGTTGCTCGGATCGTCGCTCTTGCTGGCGGTGCTGCTGCTGGTATCGGCTGGCACCACCTGGAAGGCGCTCATATCGATCGCGACGTTCTTCTCGCCGATGCCGAGAAAGCCGCCGACGCCGACGACCACGCCGTCGATCCTGCCACCCTTGTCGAACAGGATGTCGGTCACGTCACCGATATGGGCGTTGTCGGGGCCGAGCACGTCGATGCCCTTGAATTTCGAGAACACCCACTGGTCCGCCGCCTGCGCGGGAATGAACTTGTCGCCCTTCGCCGGGGCCGCCTGCGAAGTCGTGGTGGGCATATTGCTCGCCGGCGGCGACATGGGCGAATTCTGCGCCATGGCGCCGGACGCGACCAGTCCGCTCACCGCGGTCGTGATCAGGAATTTCGAAAGCATTGCAAGCCTCCATGATGGGAAAGAAACGGGACAACAAAGGCCTTCCCCGCTTTCTTGCGAGAGGAGGCCTCGTGTCCGATCAACTCGCGAAAACGCACCGTGTTCCGCGCTTTATCACTTCAGTTCAGTGATTTGAGCGCGGAACTTTTCGCATCGCCCTAAGTTCCATGAATTCACGAAAACTTGGCTCCGAGCTTGATTACTTCGAGCTTGATTAGATGTGCGATCCTGCTCGGGTGATAATTCAATCGCTGGAATGCGATTGAGAACTTGTCCGTGGCAGCGCGGCGGTTCCGCGCGAACGCGCTCATCGCCGGCACGCATGCGTGTCGTCGGGACACGAGAGACGGCCTCCAGCCCGGTACGCGTTGATTTGGCAGCGATGGGACGTTCAGCCTTTTGACCCACCCCCTCGTCAGGCAACGTCTCAACCATTCCTTAAGCATAAACATTGTTAATGAGGTTTGAGGCCAACCGGGAGGCCGTGGGAGCGCGGCTGCCCGCCGGTCCGGCTCCATTGACGCCCAAAGTATCCCATGATAGCCCATATCATCCCACATGCGGCCGCCTGCCACGTCCGCCGTGGGCTTGCCTGCATCGGCGAACCTTGGGGTGGACGGCTGACGCAGGCGCAGCAGGGGCGCCATGGACCGGTTCCTGTCCAATTACCAATTGCGGCTCGACGCGAAGGGGCGCGTCTCGATCCCGGCGCCCTTCCGCGCGGTGCTCGCCCGCGACGGCTTCGAGGGCCTCTATTGCTATCCGACGCTCGACCGGCCGGCCCTCGACGCCGGCGGCAACGCGCTACTGGCAGAGATCGAGGCGCTGATCGCGCCTTTTTCGCCTTATTCGGAGGAGCGCGAACAGTTTTCGGCAGCGCTCTATTCGACCAGCGAGATCCTCAAGATCGACAGCGAGGGGAGGGTGGTGCTCTCGGAACATCTCAGGAGTCACGCCGGGATCACCGACGTAGTGTCGTTCGCCGGCCTTGGCCACAAGTTTCAGATCTGGGAGCCCGGCCGCTTTCGCGCGGAACTCGCGGAGGCCACCGAGAAGGTCCGCGCGCTCAAGCGGCGGCTGGGCGCCCCGGACGCGGGGGCGGGTCCGCACGGAGCACGGGAATGATGGGGGGCAGCGACAGCATCACACCTGCTGTCGCTGGCGGACTGGCTCGTCACATTCCCGTGCTCGGCCGCCCCGCAGTCGATTTCCTGGGCGTGCGCGATGACGGCGTGTATGTCGACGCTACCTTCGGTGCCGGCGGATATGCGCGCCTGATCCTGGCGGCGGCAACTCATGCGCGCGTGATCGGCATCGATCGCGACCGGAGCGCCATTGCGCGCGGGGCTGAACTGGTGGACACGGCGGCCGGCCGGCTGATGCTGGTCGAGGATTGCTTCGGCCGTCTCGACGAGGTCGTGCGCGGGCTCGGCCATGATGTTGTCGACGGCGTCGTGCTCGATCTCGGCGTGTCGTCGATGCAGCTTGACGAGGCCGGGCGCGGATTTTCCTTCCGGCTCGATGGTCCGCTCGACATGCGCATGGGCGCTGAGGGACCGAGCGCGGCCGACGTTGTGGCGGTCGCTTCCGAACGTGACCTCGCCGCGATCATCGCGACCCTCGGCGAGGAGCGTCACGCGCGCGCCGTTGCGCGCGCGATCGTTCGCGCCCGCTCCGAAGCGCCGATCCGCACCACCGGAGTGCTTGCTGATGTCGTCGCGCGCGTCGTGCATGTGCGTCCAGGCACCATTCACCCGGCCACACGCACCTTCCAGGCCCTGCGCATTTTCGTGAATGAGGAGCTTGCTGAACTGGCGGCGGCGCTGGCCGCGGCCGAGACGGTGCTCAAGCCCGGCGGGCGGCTCGCGGTGGTCGCGTTCCATTCGCTCGAGGATCGCATCGTGAAGACGTTTCTCACCGAGCGCGGCCGCCGCAGGGCGGGCTCGCGCCATCTGCCTGAAGTCGAGAGCGCGCCGCCGACGTTCCGGCTTCTGACCGGCCGGCCGGTGACGCCCGACGATGCGGAGATCGCCGCTAACCCGCGGGCGCGCTCGGCAAAGCTGCGGGCGGCGGAACGGACCGAAGCCGTCGCCACGCCGGGAGAAGTCAAAAGTCTGCTGCCGCGGCTGCCGTCGCTCGCGGATGTGATGGGCGGGAAGCGGCCATGATGCGCATCCTCAATATCTGCGTCATCGCCGCGCTCGTGGCCGCGGCGGCCTATGTCTACAAGATCAAGTTCGAATCGACGCGGCAGGCGGAACGTGTCGCCAAGCTGCACACCGGGATCCGGCGCGAACACGAGGCGATCGCCGCGCTCCGCGCGGAATGGTCCAAGCTCGACAATCCGGCCCGCATCCAGGAATTGGCTAAGCGTCACCTCCCGCTCAAGCCGATCGACACCAAACAGTTCGATCGCCTAAACAATCTTCCCGAGCGGCCTCCCGAGCTCGTTCCGCCCGATGCGGAAGACCCGATCGGCGTTCTGCTCGACAATCCCGATCTGCTTGAAATTCCGACCGGCAGCGCCACGGCGCGGGGGAAATCGAAATGACGGTAGCGTATGTCGTCGATGCGGCTGAATTGGATTTTGCCGAGCCGGCGGAAACCGATTTCGCCGAGCCCGCCGAAGCCGAATACATCGATGCGGCGGAACCGGATATCGCCGACCTGACGGACGCACCGAGATCGCTGCCGGCGATCGCGGCCGCCGCCACGCTAAAGGAGCCGTGGCGTCGGCGCCTGGTGCGTACGCTGCTCTACGGCCGCAATGTCGACCGCGCGGTCAAGACGAAGGCGCGGCTCGGTCTGGCGATCCTCATGTTCGCCATCGGCTATGCGGTCATCGCCGGCCGGCTGATCACATTCGCTGCGCTGCCGGACAGCCGACTGGTGCGGCGCGTCATCCTCCAGGATGCCGTGGCGACGGCGCGGCCTGATATCCTGGATACCAATGGCGAGATCCTCGCGACCGACGTGCGCGTGCCGTCGCTCTACGCCGAGCCGAACCGCATCATCGACGTCGACGAGGCGTCCGAACTGCTCAGCGCGGTGATGCCGGAACTCGACGCCACAGAACTGCGCGAGCGGCTCGCCTCCAAGCGCCGCTTCGTTTGGCTCAAGCGCGATATTTCGGCCAAGCAGCGCGCCGAGATTTATCGGCTCGGCCTGCCCGGCATCGGCTTCATGCCGGAGAACAAGCGCGTCTATCCCAACGGCCCGGAGGTCTCCCACGTCATCGGTCACGTGAACATCGACAACCAAGGCATCGCCGGCATGGAGAAGTATGTCGACGGGCGCGGGCTCGCCGATCTCCACATGGCCGGCTTCGCCACCGATCGGCTGCAGCAGCCGCTCGAGCTCGCGCTCGACCTGCGCGTCCAGCACGCGATCCGCGATGAACTGATCGCGGCGCGCACGCACTTCAAGGCGAAGGCCGCAGCCGCGGTGCTGACCAATGTGCGCACCGGCGAGATCGTCTCGCTGGTGTCGGAGCCCGACTACGATCCCAACAATCCGCGCGAGGCGCTCGACCCGACCCGCATCAACCGGCTGACCACCGGCGTGTTCGAGATGGGCTCGACCTTCAAGGCGCTGACCCTGGCGATGGCGCTCAATTCCGGCAAGGTGACGCTCAACTCGACCTTCGATGCTCGCATGCCGCTGCGCTACGGCAAATTCAACATCCACGACTTCCACGCCCAGAACCGCGTGCTCTCGATCCCGGAGATCTTCACCTACTCCTCGAATATCGGTGCGGCGCGCGCGGCGCTGGCGATCGGCGTTGAAGGCCACAAGGCGTTCCTGCGCAAGATCGGCCAGCTCGACCGGCTGCGCACCGAACTGCCTGAAAGCGCCGAGCCGATCGTTCCCAAGCGCTGGGGCGAGCTCAATACCATCACCATCGCCTTCGGCCACGGCCTGTCGGTCGCGCCGCTCCAGGCGGTGATGGGCGTCGCCGCGCTGATGAACGGCGGCCTGCTCATTCCGCCGACCTTCCTCAAGCGCAGCGAGCAGGACGCGAAGGCGATGGCGACCCAGGTCGTCAAACCCAGCACCAGCGAGAAGATGCGCTACCTCATGCGGCTCAACGTCGAGAAGGGCAGCGCGACCCGGGCCGATGTGAAGGGCTACTATATCGGCGGCAAGACCGGCACCGCCGAGAAGGTGGTCGGTGGCCGCTATTCCAAGACCAAGGTCATGACCGACTTCATGGCGGTGATCCCAGCCGACCAGCCGCGCTACCTGCTCCTCATCATGCTCGATGAGCCGCAGCCGCTGGCCGAAACGCATGGCTTCGAGACTTCGGGATGGAACGCGGTGCCGGTCGGTGCGGCCGTAATCAACCGCATCGTCCCATTCCTGGGAATTGAGCCTCGGTTCGATCTTCCGACGTCGGACAAGCTCATCCTGGCCGGCGTGAAAGAGGGCCGGTGATGCTATGCTACAGGCGTGCGCCGCTTCTCCCTCTCTCTGGAAGGGGAGGGGCGGGGTGAGGGGGCTTGGAGCCGAGAATTGCTTGCGAAGCCTAGACCCCCTTACCCGGATCGCTAATGCGATCCGACATCTCCCCAGTTGTCCGACTTCAACCACGTTTAAAGTGGCAAATTCGGGTAAACCCGAGTTCGCTGGGGAAAGGTGAAGAAGGTAGGTCGCCGTTGATGAAGCTTTCGAAACTGCTCACCGTGGATGCCGTCAGCGACGCACGCTTCGCGAGGCTCGACGTGAGCGGCATCAGCGCCGACAGCCGGACCGTCAAGCCGGGCGATCTGTTCGTGGCAATGGCCGGCAGCAAGGATGACGGGCTGCGTTTCATCACGCCGGCGCTGGCGGGCGGCGCGGTGGCGATCATGGCGGAGCGGGTGCCGTCGACGCCGATTCCGACGGATGTCGCTTTCGTGCGCGTCGGCGATGCGCGCCGCGCGCTGGCGCTCGCGGCGGCGAAATTTTTTCCGCGCCAGCCCGAGACGATCGCCGCGGTGACCGGCACCAGCGGCAAGACCTCGGTCGCCGCCTTCACGCGCCAGATCTGGGCTACGCTCGGCGAAGCGGCTGCGAGCATCGGCACGATCGGCCTCGTCACGCCCAAGCGCGAAGTCTATGGCTCGCTCACCACGCCCGACCCGGTGGCGCTGCACCGCTCGCTCGACGAACTCGCGGGCGAGGGCGTGACCCATCTCGCGATCGAAGCGTCCTCGCACGGCCTCGACCAGCACCGCCTCGATGGCGTGCGGATCGCGGCCGGCGCCTTCACCAATATCAGCCGCGATCATCTCGACTATCACCCGAGCCTGGAAGCCTATCTCGCCGCAAAAATCCGTTTGTTCGACGATCTGGTGCAGCCGCGCGGCGCGGCCGTGATCTGCGCCGATCACGATCACGCCGACGCGGTCGTCGCGGCAGCGAGGCAGCGCCGGCTGCGGCTGCTTACCGTCGGCCGCCGCGGCGAGGGCATTCGCCTCGTTGAGACGGCGATCGACGGTTTTGCCCAGAAGCTCAAGGTGATTTATGGCGGACGCGATTATTCCGTGCGGTTGCCGCTCCCCGGGGCCTTCCAGGTCGAGAATGCGCTGGTAGCGGCCGGAATCGCGATCGCGACCGACAGCGATCCCGCCGCCGCGTTCGCCGCGCTTGCTGACCTCAAGGGCGCAAAAGGCCGACTCGATTTCGTCGCTGAACGCAATGGCGCGCCGATCTTTGTGGACTATGCGCACAAGCCCGACGCGCTCGCCAAGGCGCTCGATGCGCTGCGGCCCTATGCCAGCGGCGAACTCGTCGTGGTGTTCGGCTGCGGCGGCGATCGCGACGCCGGCAAGCGGCCGATGATGGGCGCGATCGCGGCGGAGAAGGCCGACCGGGTCATCGTCACCGACGACAATCCGCGCAGCGAAGAGCCGGCGGCCATCCGAGCCGCGATCCTCGCCGCCGCGCCTGGCGCGGCCGAGATCGGCGATCGCGGCGAAGCCATCCGCACCGCGATCGGGGAATTGCGCCACGGCGACGTGCTGCTGATCGCCGGCAAGGGTCACGAAACCGGCCAAATCGTCGGCGCAAAAACGTTGCCATTCAGCGACCACGCCGCGGTCGCCGCCGCGCTCCAGGGGAAGCCTGCTTGACCACACAGCCACTCTGGACCGTCGAGGCGATGGCGCAGGCGATGCGCGCGGAGCGTGCGGGCGCGTTGCCGGCCTCGGTGCCAGGAATTTCGATCGACAGCCGCAACGTCGCGCCGGGCGAAGCGTTCTTCGCGCTGACGGATGCGCGCGACGGACACGAATTCGTGCCGGCGGCTTTGCATGCCGGCGCCGGACTCGCGGTGATCGCCGCCGATCGGCGCGCGGCGATGCCGGCGGACGCGCCGCTGCTGATCGTGCCCGACGTACTCGACGCCCTGCGCGCCCTCGCCTGCGCGGCGCGTGCCCGCTCAACGGCGAAGGTAATCGGCGTCACCGGCTCGGTCGGCAAGACCTCGACCAAGGAGGCGCTGCGCGTCGCGCTCGCGGCCGAAGGCGAGACCCATGCGTCGGTCGCCTCTTACAACAATCACTGGGGCGTGCCGCTGTCGCTTGCCCGCTGCCCGCAGACCGCGCTCTATGCCGTGTTCGAACTGGGCATGAATCACGCCGGCGAGATCGAGCCGCTCGCCCGGCTGGTGCGCCCGCACGTGGCGATCATCACCACGGTCGAGCCGGTGCATCTCGAATTCTTCGGCTCGGTCGAAGCGATCGCCGACGCCAAGGCGGAAATCTTCGCCGGGATCGAGCCTGGTGGTGCAGCGGCGATCAACCGCGACAACCCGCATTTCGCGCGGCTGCAGCGGCACGCGAAGTGCGCGGGCGTCGCTCGCGTCGTTTCCTTCGGAGAGCATGCCAAAGCCGACGCGCGCCTGCTCAAGTACGCGTTGCATCCGGAATGCTCGACGGCGGTGGCGCGCATCCTCGGCGCTGAGGTCGCCTACAAGCTCGGCGCGCCGGGAAAACACCTCGTGCTCAATTCGCTGGCGGTGCTGGCGGCGGTATCGCTCGTGGGCGCCGATCTCGCGCTGGCGGCGCTGGCGCTGGCCGGGATGCAACCTGCGACCGGACGTGGCTCGCGCATCACGCTCGACCTCGGCAACGGCAGCGCGCTCCTCATCGACGAAAGCTATAACGCCAATCCGGCGTCCATGCGCGCCGCGCTCGCCCTGCTCGGCCAGGCCGGGATCGGCGCGCGCGGCCGGCGTATCGCCGTCCTCGGCGACATGCTGGAACTCGGGGCGCGCGGCGCCGATCTCCATCGCGAGCTTGCCGAGCCGGTGGCCGCGCACGGCATCGATCTCGTGTTCTGCAGCGGACCGCTGATGCGTGCGCTGTGGGAGGCCCTTCCCTCCGAGCGCCGGGGCGGCTATGCGGAGACTTCGGCCGCGCTCGAGCCTGAGGTGCTGGCCGCCATCCATCCGGGCGACGCCGTCATGGTCAAGGGTTCGCTCGGCTCGCGGATGGGACCGATCGTCAAGGCGCTGGTGCGCATCTATTCTCGCCCGGGCGCTTGCCGCGCCGGCCCAAGGCTGAGCCATGCTCTATTATCTCATCGAATTGTCCGACAAGATTTCCGCCTTCAACGTGTTTCGTTACATCACCTTCCGCACCGGCGGGGCGATGCTCACCGCCGGCGCTTTCGTCTTCATGTTCGGGCCGTGGATCATCGACCACCTGCGGGTGAAGCAGGGCAAGGGGCAGCCGATCCGCCCGGACGGGCCGCAGTCGCACATCGTCACCAAGAAGGGCACGCCCACCATGGGCGGGCTGATGATCCTGCTCGGGATCGTGGTGGCGACGGTGCTGTGGGCGAACCCGGCCAATTACTATGTGTGGACCGTGCTCGGGGTGACGCTGACGTTCGGCGCGATCGGCTTCTATGACGATTATCTCAAGGTCACCAAGCAGAGCCACGACGGCTTCTCCGGCCGCCTGCGCTTCCTGATCGAAATCGTGGTGGCGGTCGTCGCCTGCTATGCCATCGTGCAGCTTGGGCGCGAGCCGTACGCGACCTCGATTGCTTTTCCATTCATCAAAGACTTTCTCCTCGACGTCGGTTGGTTCTTCCTCGCCTTCGGCGCCCTGGTCATCGTCGGCGCCGGAAATGCGGTGAACCTGACCGATGGTCTCGACGGGCTTGCGATCGGACCGGTGATGATCGCAGCCGGATGTTTCGGGCTGTTCTCCTACGTGGTCGGCAACGCGGTCTTCGCCGAATATCTGCAGCTCAACTTCGTGCCCGGCACCGGCGAGCTGGCGGTACTGTGCGGGGCGGTGATCGGCGCCGGGCTCGGATTCCTCTGGTTCAATGCGCCGCCGGCGTCGATCTTCATGGGCGATACCGGCTCGCTGGCGCTCGGCGGCCTGCTCGGCTCGGTGGCGGTCGCGACCAAGCACGAGATCGTGCTGGCGGTGATCGGCGGCCTGTTCGTGCTCGAAGCGGTGTCGGTGATCGTGCAGGTGGTGTCATTCAAGACCACCGGCAAGCGCGTGTTCAAGATGGCGCCGCTGCACCATCACTTCGAGCAGCTCGGCTGGACCGAGCCGCAGATCGTCATCCGCTTCTGGATCATCGCCATCGTGCTCGCGCTGGTGGGGCTGTCGACGCTGAAGCTGAGGTGAGCGGTGATCCCCGTCACCATCTACGCCGACAAGACGGTCGCTGTGTTCGGGCTCGGCGGCTCCGGCCTCGCGTCTTGTCATGCGCTTAAAGCGGGAGGCGCAGAGGTCGTCGCCTGCGACGATGATCCAGCGCGCACGGCGCAGGCAGCGCAGGCCGGCTTCCTGACAACCGACCTGCGCCATGCCGACTGGTCGCGGTTTGCAGCGCTCGTGCTCACACCTGGCGTGCCGCTCACCCATCCCGCGCCGCACTGGACGGTCGGTCTCGCGCGTGCGGCCGCAGTCGAAGTGGTCGGCGACATCGAGCTGTTCTGCCGCGAGCGGCGGCGCCATGCGCCAAGAGCTCCCTTCGTCGCCGTGACCGGCACCAACGGCAAGTCGACGACTACGGCGCTGACCGCGCACCTGCTGCAAACCGCCGGCCACGACGTTCAGCTCGGCGGCAACATCGGCACCGCGATCCTCTCGCTCGAGCCGCCGCGCGCGGGCCGCGTGCACGTGATCGAGGTCTCGTCCTACCAGATTGATCTGGCGCCATCGCTCGACCCCTCGATCGGCATTCTGCTCAACGTCAGCGAGGATCACATCGACCGGCACGGAACGCTGCGCAACTACGCCGCCGTGAAGGAGCGCCTGGTGGCCGGCGTGCAGGAGGACGGCACCGCGATCATCGGTGTCGACGACAACTGGTGCGCGGCGACAGCCGACCGCCTCGACCGCGCGGGCAAGCGCGTCGTGCGGGTGTCGGTGCGCCGGCCGCTCTCCGACGGACTTTACGTCGAGGCCGAGCAGATCATGCGGGCGGCGGGTGGCACGGCGCGCCCGATCGCGCAGCTCGGCGGCATCGGCTCGCTGCGCGGACGTCACAACGCACAGAACGCCGCGTGCGCGACCGGCGCCGCGCTGGCGCTCGCGCTGTCACCCGAGGTGATCCAGCGCGCCTTGCGTTCCTATCCCGGCCTGTCGCACCGCATGGAAGAGGTCGGCCGCAGCGGCCGCGTCCTCTTCATCAACGATTCCAAGGCGACCAATGTCGACTCCGCCGCGCAGGCGCTTGCCTGCTTCTCCGACATGTTCTGGATCGCCGGCGGCAAGGCGAAGACTGGCGGGATCGCCTCGCTCAGCGACTTTTTCCGGCACATCCGCAAGGCCTACCTGATCGGCGAGGCGGCGGCGGAGTTCGCCGCGGAGCTTGAAGGCAAGGTGCCCTACATCGTGGCCGGCACCCTCGATCGCGCGGTCGCGCTCGCCGCTCGCGACGCCGAAGCGGCAGCGGTGGCGGCGCCGGTTGTATTGCTGTCTCCGGCCTGCGCATCGTTTGATCAGTTTCGCAATTTCGAAGTGCGCGGCGATGAATTCCGCAAGTTCGTGCGCGCTCTGCCGGGTCTCATGGCATCGGCGCGCTAAAACACCAACGCTGCAAATTCGATCGAGCGGCGGCAAATTCCATTAATTCCGGCTGTGCTTGGGGTGGCGTCCCATTCGGCCACGCCTGCGTCAAAAATCTGGCGTGAGGTGCATCTGGTCCGTGATCCGGATCATTGATCCAGGGAGTTCGCCATGAAAGCGGTTTGGATTGCCATGATTTGTGTTCCGCTCGCGGCCACGACGAGCTTCGCGGCTTCGGTCACCGTTCCTGACTCATCGGCCTCGATGCCCGGCGTTGCTGCGGGCACGACCGCAATTCTGCTCGACGCCGGCTTACATGCCCACAGTACCGGTGGCGGTAACTTCAGCCTCGAAGCGAAGAAATTCCATTGCGATCAGTATTCGAACGGGCCGCTCGACGGCTCCAATCCCCGTGCCGGCTTGCCGACCCTCAAGTGCCGGATCAATTCCAAGAACAAGAAGGATACCACCCTTGGCCAGCGCTTTGGCGACGCCAGAGCGATGATGCAGATGGTCGATAAGGTCCAGAACGCTAGCGGAGGCGGTAGCATCCAGCTCACCGATTGCGCTTCCGGCGGCTATTGCGGTGCATTCGCGAAATCCATCAAGTGCACGATCAACACCACGATTGATAACTTCAACAATGGGGGACGGTGGGCCTGCACCTTCACCGACGGGCAATGACGGACCGATGGCAGCCGCCAATCCGGCGGCGGGCGTCTTTTTCAAAATCGAAATTTTTTCTTAACGTCTCGGCAACCATAGTCGAGGCATCTGCGGCGGTGATCCCGCTCGCCGAGGAGCCTTGCCCATGGTCTCGCGCGCCGAACGCACGCCCTTTGCCGCCTGGTGGTGGACCGTCGACCGGCTGATGCTGGCGGCGCTGCTCGCGCTCATGCTGGCCGGCATCGTGCTCTCGCTGGCCGCGAGTCCGCCGGTCGCGGCCCGGCTCGGGCTCGAGCCGTTCTATTTCGTCAATCGCCATGTGCTGTTCCTCGTCCCCGCGATCATTGTGATGCTGGGCACTTCGTTTCTGTCGTCGCGGCAGATCCGGCGGCTGTCCCTGGTCATGTTCATCGTCGGCATGGCGCTCGTGGCCGCGAC
Source organism: uncultured Alphaproteobacteria bacterium (assembly GCA_963702695.1). Taxonomy (GTDB): domain Bacteria; phylum Pseudomonadota; class Alphaproteobacteria; order Rhizobiales; family Xanthobacteraceae; genus VAZQ01. The sequence continues at coordinate 86,062 of CAVPDS010000022.1, forward strand.
CATCATGTTCGGCGCCGAGATCAAGGGGGCGCGGCGCTGGATCGTCATTCTCGGGTTGAACATCCAGCCCTCGGAATTCCTCAAGCCGGCCTTCGTGATCCTGATCGCCTGGCTGTTCGGTGAATCCGCGCGGCGGCCGGAAATGCCGACCAACACCATCGCGCTGAGCCTGCTCCTGGTGGTGATTGCCGGCCTGGTGATGCAGCCCGATTTCGGCCAGACGATGCTGGTCGCGCTGGTGTGGAGTTCACTATTCTTCCTCGCCGGCATGCGGATGATCTGGGTGTTTGGGCTGGGCGGGATAGCTGCGTTCGGCATCACGATTGCTTATTTTGCGATCCCGCACGTTGCGCAGCGCATCCGGCGCTTCATCGATCCAGCCTCGGGCGATACCTTCAACGTGGCGCAGGCCGTGGAATCCTTCCTGCGCGGCGGCTGGTTCGGGCGCGGTCCCGGCGAGGGCACCATCAAGCGCATCCTGCCGGAGAGCCATACCGACTTTGTCTTCGCGGTGGCGGCGGAGGAATTCGGCATCGTGCTATGCCTGATCCTGCTGGCGCTGTTCGCCTTCATCGTGCTACGCGCCCTGAGTCATGCCTCGCGCAGCGAGGATCCGTTTGCGCGGTTTGCGACAGCCGGGCTCGCGATCCTGTTCGGGCTGCAATCGGCGATCAACATGGCGGTGAACGTCCACCTCATTCCGGCAAAAGGCATGACGCTTCCGTTCATCTCCTATGGCGGTTCCTCGATGATTTCGCTGGCCTATGGCATGGGCATGCTGCTGGCGCTGACGCGCGAACGGCCGCAAGCGCAATTCCTGGTGAGCCCGGGCGAGGAGCTTGTCGCGGCCGGGAGCCCGGCCTGATGCCAGGCGGCGATCCGCCGCTGGTGCTGCTGGCGGCCGGCGGCACCGGCGGACATCTGTTTCCGGCCGAGGCGCTGGCCGCGGCCTTGACGCGCCGCGGCGTGAGCGTCGACCTCGCGACCGATGAACGCGCGGAACGCTACGGCAGCAGATTTCCGGCGCGCCAGATCCATCTGATCCCGAGCGAGACCGTGCGCGGGCGCAATCCGCTGTCGCTGGTGCGCACCGGCGCGGTGCTCGGCTGGGGGGTGCTGCGCGCTTACTCGTTGCTCGGCAGCCTCCGGCCGGCGGCGGTGATCGGCTTCGGCGGCTATCCGACCGTTCCGCCCGTGCTGGCGGCGACCTGGCGGCGCATTCCCACGCTCATCCACGAGCAGAACGCGGTGATGGGCCGCGCCAATCGCCTGCTGGCGCCGCGCGTCACGGCGATTGCGACCAGCTTCGCCGGTGTTCTCGACCGCGATCCCGCGCTCGCCGCCAAGGCGACCCGCACTGGCAACCCGGTGCGTCCGGCAGTAATCGCCGCCGCGGCGACGCCCTATGCCGAGCTGAGCGCGACCAGCACGCTGCATCTCCTGGCCTTCGGCGGCAGCCAGGGCGCCAAGATCATGTCCGACATCGTGCCGGCCGCGGTGGAACGGCTCGCACCGCATCTGCAGATGCGGCTCGCAATCGTTCAGCAGGCGCGCGAGGAAGATCTGTCGCGCGCGCGCGCGGTCTATGATCGGCTGAGGGTAACGGCCGAGGTCGCGGCTTTTTTCACTGACCTGCCAGCGCGCCTCGCCGCGAGCCATCTGATCGTCTCGCGCTCCGGGGCTTCGACGGTTGCGGAACTCGCGGCGATCGGCCGGCCCAGCATACTGGTGCCATTGCCGCATGCGCTCGACCAGGATCAATTCGCCAATGCCGGCGTGCTGGAGAGCGCGGGCGGAGCGCTCCGGCTGCGCCAGGACGAGTTCACGCCGGACCGGCTCGCGGTCGAGATCAGCGATCTTGCCACCGAGCCGCAAAAGCTCGTAGCAATGGCCGCCGCCGCGCGCTCGCAAGGTGCGATCGATGCCGCCGAGCGGCTCGCGGATCTGGTACTGACAACGATCGGAGGGGGCAGGTCATGAAACTCCCGCGCGACATCGGTCCCGTTCATTTCGTCGGCATCGGCGGCATCGGGATGAGCGGCATCGCCGAAGTGCTGGCCAACCTCGGCTATACCGTCACCGGCTCGGACGTGGCCGACAGCGCCAACGTCAAGCGCCTGCGCGATCTCGGCATCAAGGTCGCGATCGGTCACGCCGGCGCGAATATCGACGGCGCGCATGTCGTGGTCGTTTCCTCCGCCATCAGGCGCGACAATCCGGAACTGGTGGCGGCGCGCGCGCAGCGCCGCCCAGTGGTTCGGCGCGCCGAGATGCTCGCCGAACTGATGCGGCTCAAGAGCTGCGTCGCCATCGCCGGCACCCACGGCAAGACCACCACGACTTCGCTCGTCGCCGCGCTACTGGAAGCGGCCAGCTTCGATCCGACCGTGATCAACGGCGGCATCATCAACGCCTACGGCACCAATGCGCGGCTCGGCACCGGCGATTGGATGGTGGTGGAGGCTGACGAGTCGGACGGCACCTTTCTCAAACTCCCGGCCGACGTCGCGATTGTCACCAATGTCGATCCCGAACATCTCGATCACTTCGGAACCTTCGATGCCGTGCAGCAGGCGTTCCGCGCCTTCGTCGAGAACGTGCCGTTCTATGGGTTCGCGGTGATGTGCATCGACCACGAAGTGGTGCAGCAGCTCGTCGGCCGGATCGAGGATCGCCGCGTCATCACCTATGGCGAGAACCCGCAAGCGGATGTGCGCCTCATCGATCTCGACCATGCCGGCGGCCGTTCGCACTTCTCGGTGGTGTTCCGCGATCGTGCTGGCGAGGATGTGCACACCGTCGCGGGGCTTGGGCTACCAATGCCGGGGCGCCACAATGCGCTCAATGCCACCGCGGCGATCGCCGTCGCGCATGAGCTCGGCATCGGCGACGACACCATCCGCCAGGCGCTCGCCGGCTTCGGCGGCGTCAAGCGCCGCTTCACCCGCACCGGCGAGTGGAACGGCATCCCGATCATCGACGATTATGGCCACCACCCGGTCGAGATCGCGGCGGTGCTGCGCGCCGCACGCGAATCGACCAAAGGCCAGGTGATCGCCGTCGTGCAGCCGCACCGCTATACGCGGCTCGCCTCATTGTTCGAGCCGTTCTGCACCTGCTTCAACGACGCCGATACGGTGATCGTCGCGCACGTCTATCCCGCAGGCGAAGCGCCGATCGCCGGCGCCGATCGCGACTCGCTGGTGGCCGGCCTGCGCGCGCGCGGCCATCGCCAGGCGATCCCGCTCGACGGCCCGCAGGACCTCGCGCGCACGGTTGGCCGGCAGGCGCGGCCGGGTGACATCGTGGTGTGCCTCGGCGCGGGGAACATCACGCAGTGGGCCTATGCGCTGCCGGGGGAATTGGCGGCACTGGGGAAGGTGGCGTAGGGGCGGACCGATCCGCGTCGGAAGGGCGAGACGCCGTTCGCGGAACGGGCCTTATGGAAGTCCGGGTGCGGTGACGATGATTGGGCTCATTCGATTTTGAGATTGGCTGCCCGGATGATCTTACCCCACTTGTCATATTCCAATTTGATGAAACGGGCAAAATCCTGAGGCGAACTGGCCATCGGCTCCCCAAAATATTGGGCAAGGACTCTTTCGCGGAACATGGGCTCGGCGACAATACGCTGGGTTTCGCCATTGATCTTGCCAATGATGTCTCCCGCTGTCCCGCGCGGCGCAAAGAAACCGAACCATGCGCTTGCCTCAAATCCCGGTAGCCCGCTTTCAGAAAAGGTGGGCACATCGGGGAATGAAGCAACGCGCTTGCGGGTAGCAACTGCAAGCACCTTGAGCTTGCCATCTTTCCAAAGAGGCAGCGTCTGGCCGACGGTCACAAACATCATCGGGACATGGCCCGCGACGACGTCGGTTATCATAGGCGCTACGCCCTTGTAATGGACCGGGACCAATTTCACGTCCGCCATGCTCTCGAACATTTCCATGTAAAGATTCGCGGTCGAGCCTAGACCGAACGTTGCATAGTTCAGTTCGCCCGGCTTTTTCTTGGCCAAGGCGATCAAGTCTTGGACGTTGTTCGCCGGCAGCGAAGGATGAGCAGCAAGCACCAAATCGAAGCGAACCAGACCGGTGATGGGCGCGAAATCAGCGATCGGGTCATAGGACAATTTCGTATAGAGATGTGGATTGATCACGAAAGGCGCGTCCATCGCCAGCAGCAGCGTATAGCCATCCGCTGTCGCCTTGGCGACGTACGAAGTTGCGATCTGAAAATTGCCGCCGGCTCTGTTTTCAACAATCACGGTCTGACCCCATTTCTCGGCCAGACGCTCTCCAACTGCACGTGCAACGAGATCGACCAGCCCGCCGGGCGGGACCGGGACAACGATGGTGATCTGTTTGCCTGGATAGGCTTGCGCCCTTGCGACGCGCGATAACGCCGGCAGCGCGGCTGCGCCCGCGGCCAGATGCAGAAATTGCCTTCGGTGGGGAAGTTTCATATTGGTCATGTCAACGGTTCCGGGCTGCGAGGCTGCTGGCGCGATTGAACTGCGAACATGAAAGAGCGATGGGTTTGAACCTGGTCGGCTGCGGCTGATGAAGCGGTTCGGCATTGCCTGACGCTTTATTACTCTGCTCCGGACCTCTCAGCCTTGCAATCCCTGATAGAGGGTTTGTTGTCAGCCGGAGCCGCATTCGCTATCTTGGAGAGTGGAACAGCCATGGACCTCGCATGAACAGGAACCTGCTCAAGGAACTGATGGAATTGTCCGCCGCCGAGCGGATTCAGCTTGCCGAGGACTTATGGGACAGCGTTTCCCCGGAGGAATTCCCGCCCCTCACCGACGAGCAGAAGGCAGAGATCGATCGCCGGATTGATGCACACGAGAAGGATCCGGGCAGAGCTTCGCCATGGGAAGAAGTGCGCGCGCGCCTTTGGGCGCGTTACAAATGACCTATACGCTGGTTGTTGAGCCGGAAGCGGAAGCAGAAATTGACGAAGCATCACGTTGGTACGAAGCACAGAATCCGGGGCTTGGGGCTGAGTTTCTTCGCGTTGTAGATGCAGCATTTGGCGCACTCCAGCGCAATCCGCTGCAGTATCAGATCGTTTATCGGCAAGTGCGGCGGGCGGGCCTTAGACGCTTTCCCTACGGCCTGGTCTACCGAATCCGTCAATCAAAGGTGATCGTCATTTCGTGCGTTCATGGCCGGCGCCACCCGAGGCGGTGGCAGAACCGAACTTGACTATTATCGCAGCGAGACCATGACCTTTCCCGATATCGTCCCCGTCCTCAAATCTCACATGTCCGAGCTGCGCGGCCGGCTTCTGTCCAACGAACCGCTGGCGCCGCTGACCTGGTTTCGCGTCGGCGGGCCGGCGCAGGTTCTGTTCATGCCGGAGGATGAAGCCGACCTCGCTTATTTGCTCGCGCATCTGCCTGCGGAGATTCCAATCACTGTCGTCGGCCTCGGGTCGAACCTGATCGTACGCGACGGCGGCGTGCCCGGCGTCGTCGTGCGGCTCGGCCGCGGCTTCAATGAGATCAAGGTCGAGGCAGGCGAGCGCGTGCGCGCCGGCGCTGCCGTGCCAGACGTAAAGGTCGCGCGCGCGGCGCAGGAGGCGGCCATCGCCGGGCTCGCCTTCATGCGCGGCATTCCGGGCGCGATCGGGGGGGCGCTGCGCATGAACGGCGGCGCCTACGGACGCGAGACGAAAGACGCGCTGATCGAGGCGCGCGGCGTCGACCGGCAGGGGCGCGTGCTTGTCTTCAAGAACGGCGACATGCATTACACCTACCGCCACTGCGGCGCGCCGGACGACATCATCTTCACCGAGGCACTGTTCCAGGGTACGCCCGGCGATCCTGCGGTCATCGCCGTCGAGATGGAGAAGATCACCGAATCGCGCGAGGCGACGCAGCCGATCAAGAGCCGCACCGGCGGTTCGACTTTCAAGAATCCGCCCGGCCACAAGGCCTGGCAGCTCATCGATGCCGCCGGCTGCCGCGGCTTCAAGATCGGCGACGCGCAGGTGTCGACGATGCACTGCAACTTTCTCATCAACCAGGGCAACGCCACCGCCGCCGACATCGAATCCCTGGGCGAGACCGTGCGCAAGCGCGTGAGAGATAATTCCGGAATCGAACTGGAATGGGAGATCAAGCGGATCGGCGTCGCGACCCGCGAATAGCCAATTGCAACTCTCCGTGCCCATGGCGAGTCGATCGCAACCCGCTTCGGCGCTTATGCGTGTCTGGTATTGGATTAAGACTGCGACAATCATTGTCGGCCAGCATGCCGCTTCATTTCTCAAGGGTTGCGTGTTTGATCATGGCAGGGCCCGGATTTTCGCAAGGATTTGACGCGCGTCTCAGGCTTTTTGGCCTCGATGAGCGTGCGCGTGTGGTCTTGCAAGAGATCTGGCCAGTGGTTGCGCCGCATCTCGACGAAGCGATCGACCGGATCCTCGACGCGATGGCGCGCGTGCCGCAAGTGGCCAGCACGGTTGCCGCTCATGGGAACCTGATCAGGAAACTCGAAACGCGGCACTTCCAGGCGCTGCTCGGCGGCAAACTCGACCATGATTATGCCGAGCTCTGCGGCAAGACCGTCGAGCAGGAGGCCGCGCTCGGGCTTGATGGCCGCATGCGCGTCAGCGCCGGCAATTTCGTGCTCCAGGCCGGGCTCGCTGCGCTGTCCCGCAATCATTGGTTCTCGTCGGGAAATCTGGCGCAGAGCGTGCTCGTCCTGTCGCAGACCATGGCCTTTGATGTCTCGAACGCCATAACCCTGCACATGGAGGCGGAGGCGTCGGCGATGGGGGCGCGCCGTCGGGTCAGAGACGAGGCGATCGCCGACTTTGCGGGCGCCATCGGCGGGGTGGTCGACGCCATCAAGGAGGCCTCCGCCTCGCTGACGACCACATGCGCGACGTTGAAGCAGAGCGCCGGTGACACGCTGGCGCGCATGGGCGTGGCATCGTCGGCAGCCTCCGAGACCACGCAGCGCGTGGAGATCGCCGGCCACGCGACCGAAGAGCTTTCCGGTTCGATCGAGCACATCGGCCAGCACGCCGTTCGCGGCGCGGACATGGCGCAATCGGCGGTGGCTGATGCCCGGCGAACTCATCAGGCGATCCGGTCGCTGCACGAAGCCGCAGAACGCATCGGCTCGGTGATCGGGCTCATTTCCACGATCGCCTCGCAGACCAATCTGCTGGCGCTCAACGCGACCATCGAAGCCGCGCGCGCGGGTGAGGCGGGCAAAGGCTTTGCGGTGGTCGCCGCCGAGGTCAAGGCGCTCTCGAACGAAACCTCACGCGCTACCGAGGACATCGCGAACCAGGTCGGCGCCATCCAGGAAGCGACCAAACGCTCGGTCGAGGAGATTACATCGATCACGCGCATCGTCGAGGAGTTGACCGCGGTGGCGACTTCCATCGCGGCGGCGGTCGAACAGCAGAGCACGACCACCCGCGACATCGCGGCGGCCATGCAGACCGCATCCGGCAGCACGGCGCGGGCGGCCTCGGAAATCCATTCGGTCGAACAGGAAGCGAGCCGCAGCGCGGCCGCGGTTGACGATATTTCTGGATGGACCGAGCGGCTTTCCGCGCGCGCGCACGATCTGGAAGCCAACGTCGCCACGTTCTTCGCGCGCGTCCGCGCTGCTTAACGACCGTATCACATGCGCTTGAAGCGGCGCGGAGGTGTGTCCCGCACGGCATGCAGCACCGCGTGCCGCGCTGCGCCCGGGACACGCGGCTCTGCTTTGCGCCCGATTCCCCAACTATAAATTCAAGGTATTCTGACCACCCGCCGCAGACGGTTGTGCGCGGTGGCCGGCGGAGGGAGCCGTCATTTTGAACGCCAGGGCCGAACCCATCCTCATTGTCGGCGGCGGGTTGGGGGGACTCGCGGCGGCGTTGGCGCTGGCGCAGCGTGGACGGCGCGTGCGGGTGTTGGAACAGACGGTGGAGTTCGGCGCCATCGGCTACGGCATCCAACTCGGCCCCAATGTCTTTCACGTCTTCGACCGGCTCGGCGTCAGCGACGCGGTGCTGCGCCAATCGAGCATGCCGCCGGCCATCTTGATGCTCGATGCGCTCGACGGCCATGAGGCGGTTCGGATCCCGACCGGCGAGTCGTTCCTGCGCCGGTTCAAGTATCCCTACATCATCGTTCACCGGGTCGATCTGCATCGCGTGCTGCTCGACGCCTGCAAGGCGCGGCCTGAAATCGAAATGGAGCCCTCGACAGCGGCCGCGAGCTTCGAGGATTTGGGCGACCGCGTGCGCGTGCGCACGGCCGATGGCCGTGGCATCGAGGGTTCCGCGCTGATCGGGGCCGATGGTCTCGGCTCGTGCATTCGCGCTCAAATGAAGAACGAAGGCGCGCCGCACCTCATCGGCTATGTAGCGCATCGCACTATCGTGCCCATGGAACGGGTGCCGGAGGGTGTGCCCAGGCATGAGGTCGTGCTCTGGGGCGGCCCGGGCTTCCATATCGTGCATTATCCGCTGCGCCGCGGCACCATCTTCAACATCGTCGCCGTGTTCCGCACCTCGACCTATGCCGAGAAGGGTGACGTGGCGGGCTACCGCAACGAACTGGAACAGACCTATCGCGAGGCGCAGGCGCCGATGAAGGCGCTGCTGGCGCTGATGGACCTCGAACGGCGCTGGGCGATCTCCGATCGCGATCCGGTCCGGCGTTGGCATCGGGGCCGGGTCGTGCTGCTCGGCGATGCCGCGCATCCGACGCTGCAATCGCTGGCGCAGGGCGCCTGCATGGCGATCGAGGATGCGCTGTGCCTCGCCGAACTGATCCAGGCGAGCGGCGACGATTTTGCGGCGGCCTTCCGGCAGTACGAACGGGCACGGCTCTTACGCACCGCGCGCGTGCAGCTCGAATCCCGCGCGATTTGGAATTTCTACCATGCCGGCGACATTGCCCGGGACGTACGCAACGAGACCACCGCGGATTGGTCCGAGGACCACATGTTCCGATGCCTGGCGTGGCTTTACGATGGTGCGCCGCTGCCGACGGAACCCGGCGCGCATTGACCCGACGATCATCAGTTCCAACGGATCAGAAATTTCGCGCACGGCCGCCAAGAAAATTACTTGGACTCTCGACGTGCGGCAGAAACTCGATTCTATTGGCATCGGAGCGAATCACTGTGCGCGCTGGCGGGGGCCATGGGCAAGCACGTCGCGGTACTGATGGGAGGCTGGTCGGCTGAGCGCGACGTCTCGCTGCGCTCGGGCAAGGCGTGCGCCGATGCGCTGGCGCGGCAAGGCTATACCGTCACGCGTGTCGATGTTGGACGCGATGTCGCCTCCGTGCTGGAAGCGATCAGGCCGGACGCTGCGCTGAATGTGCTGCACGGCCGGCCCGGTGAGGACGGCACGCTGCAGGGTCTGCTGGAAATTCTCGCGATCCCCTACAGCCATTCCGGCGTGCTTGCATCCGCCGTGGCGATGCAGAAGGACGTGGCCAAGCAACTGTTCCGCGCTGCCGACGTTCCGGTCGCGGAAGGAATCGTTGCTTCGCGCTTCGAGGCGGCGAGGGCGCACGTGCTGCCGCCGCCCTACGTCATCAAGCCGATCGCGGAGGGTTCGAGCGTCGGCGTGTTTATTGTTACCGAGCGTCATGCCCATCCACCGCAGGAATTGACCCGCGAGGATTGGGCCTATGGCGAATACCTGATCGTCGAAAAATACATTGCCGGCAAGGAGTTGACCTGTGCCGTGATGGGCGACGAGGCGCTCGGCGTGATCGAGATCGTGCCGACCGTCGCGTTCTACGACTACGAAGCGAAATACGCGCCCGGGGGATCAAAGCATCTTCTGCCGGCTCCAGTTTCATCCTTTGTTTACCAACAGGTCCGCAGATTAGCGCTCGCGGCGCATCAGGCGCTTGGCTGCCGGGGTGTGAGTCGGGCGGACTTTCGCTACGACGACCGCGTGCAGGGGATCGAGGGGTTGGTCTGTCTCGAAGTCAATACACAACCGGGCATGACCGAGACTTCGCTCGTGCCCGAGCTCGCTGCACACGCGGGCATCTCTTTTGACGAGCTAGTGCGATGGATGGTGGAAGACGCCTCGCTCAATCGCTGACCTGGCTGGCGCGCTGCGCCGGCGCCGCCATCGCCGAGATGGCGAGCCGGCGCGCGCGCGCAGCGTCGCTGCCGTCGGATGACGACACCGCGGTGCCGTCCGCGCGGTTTGCGCGCCGTGCCTATGTCAAGCTGATCAACATGCGGCCGCCGCGCGGTGCCGGCATTGCCGCCACCGTGCTCGTGGTGCTCGCAAGCGCCGGTTACGGCGTCATCAAGGGCGATCACATCCCCGACGTCATCGATGCCTTCAAGGACGCGCGCGACGCCGCCGCTAATGCCGCGGGATTCCGGATCGTCTCGCTTTCGCTGGGCGGCCAGAAGCACGTGAGCCGCGAGGAAGTTCTCGCCATCGCCGGTATCACGGGACGCACGTCGCTGTTGTTCCTCGATGTCGAGGAGACGCGCGAGCGGCTCAAGACCAATCCCTGGATCGCCGACGTCACCGTGCTCAAGCTCTATCCGGGCGAGCTGCAGATTGGCATCAAGGAGCGCGAAGCCTTCGCACTCTGGCAGAAGGACGGCCGCATCTCCGTCATCTCCGCCGATGGCACGGTGCTCGAGGCGTTCGCCGCGCCGCGGCTGCTGAAGCTTCCGCTCGTGGTCGGCCGTGGCGCCGAAACGCACGCGAAGGCGTTCCTCGACTTGCTCGACCGCTATCCCGACCTGCGCGATCAGGTCCGCGCCTCGATCTTCATCGGCGAGCGGCGCTGGAACCTGCGGCTCAGGAACGGCATGGACGTCCGGCTGCCGGAACTCGAGGTCGCGCAGGCGCTCGAACGTCTGATCGAACTCGACCGAGACAAGAAGCTGATGTCGCGCGACATCGTTGCCATCGACCTGCGGCTGCGCGACCGCGTGACCGTGCGCCTGTCCGAGGCAGCGGCTGCGGCGCGCGCCGAGAAGGACAAAGAAAAGAAGCCGGCGAAGAAGGAAGGCAAGGCATGAGCGCCCTCGGGGCCGGTTTGACGCCGAAGATGAAGCCGCTGTCGCCGAAGCGGTCGGCGATGGTGGCGGCGCTCGACGTCGGTACCAGCAAGATCGCCTGTCTGATCGGTCGCCTGCGCCCGCATGGTCCGCAGGACGTGCTGCCGCGGCGCAGTCATACCGTTGAGGTCGTCGGCTTCGGCCACACGCTCGCCCGCGGCATGAAGGGCGGCACCGTGGTCGATCTCGCCGCGGTGGAAGAGGCCGTGCGCCAGGCCATCGACCTCGCCGAGCGGTCGGCGCGGATGCAGCTCGACTCCGTGGTGCTCTCGATCGCCGCCGGACGTCCCAGCAGCGAACTCAAAACTGCATCGATCAACGTGGCCGGTACGACCGTGAGCGAAGGCGACATCGCCCGCGTGCTCACGGCCGGCAGCCAGCATTCGGTGCGCCCCGGCCGCGCCGTGCTGCACTCCCTGCCGATCGGCTACACCTGCGACGAGTTGGCCGGCATTCGCGATCCGCGCGGCATGCTGGCGCGCCGCTTCGGCATCGACATGCACGTGGTGACGGCTGACGTTTCGGTGGCGCGCAACCTCATGCTCGCGGTCGAGCGCTGCCACCTTGAAGTCGAAGCGATGGTGGCGAGCCCTTACGTGGCCGCGCTCTCCGTGCTCGCCGACGACGAGACCGATCTCGGCGCGGCGCTGATCGACATGGGCGCCGGTACCACCACCGTCTCGGTCTTTTCCGGTGGGCGCTTCGTGCATGCCGATGGCTTTGCACTTGGCGGCCGTCACGTCACCATGGACATCGCGCGCGGCCTCAACGCCCGCATCGTCGACGCGGAACGGATCAAGACGCTCTACGGCAGCGTGCTCGCTGGCGGCTCGGACGAGCGCGACATGATCTCGATCCCGCCGGTCGATGAGGATGCGCACGCGGCGCCGCAGTTCGTCTCGCGTGCGCAGCTCGTGCGCATCATCCGGCCAAGAGTCGAGGAGATTCTTGAAATGATGCGCGACCGGCTCGCGGCGTCGCCGTTTGCGGCCGAGCCGCGCGGGCGCGTGGTGCTGACCGGTGGCGCGAGCCAGCTCACCGGCATCTGCGATCTGGCTTCGCAAATTCTCGGGCGGCCGGTGCGGCTTGGCCGACCGCTGGGGATTTCCGGGCTTCCGGAGGAAGCAAAAGGGCCGGCATTTGCGGTCGCGACGGGGCTGCTCGTCTATCCGCAGGCTGCGCATCTCGAACACTTTGAACCGCGAGGAACGCGGCACAGGGCGACAGGTACAGGCGGCTATATCGCGCGGGTCGGACGATGGCTTCGAGAGAGCTTCTGATGGCCCCAGCTACGAGATTCACCGATCGGCCGGCGGCGGGACCGGCCCCGACCCGGCGGCGAAATCGAGCGCTTGCCCGAACGATGAGGCACACATGACCATCAATCTGAAAATCCCCGATATCCGTGAGTTGAAGCCGCGGATCACCGTGTTCGGGTGCGGCGGCGCCGGCGGCAACGCGGTCAACAACATGATCACGAGCGGGCTGCAGGGCGTCGACTTCGTCGTCGCCAATACCGACGCGCAGGCGCTCACCACGTCGAAGGCCGAGCGCATCATCCAGATGGGCGTGCAGGTGACCGAGGGGCTCGGCGCCGGATCGCAGCCCGAAGTGGGGCGTGCCGCGGCCGAAGAGGTGATCGACGAAATCCGCGACCATCTATCGGGCGCGCATATGGTGTTCGTCACCGCCGGCATGGGCGGCGGCACCGGTACCGGCGCGGCGCCGGTGGTCGCGCGCTGCGCCAAGGAGATCGGCATCCTCACCGTCGGCGTGGTGACCAAGCCGTTCCACTTCGAGGGCGTGCGCCGGATGCGGGTCGCGGAATCCGGCATCTCGGAACTGCACAAGGTCGTCGATACGTTGCTGATCATTCCGAACCAGAACCTGTTCCGGGTCGCGAATGAAAAGACCACCTTCGCCGATGCGTTCTCGATGGCGGACCAGGTGCTCTACTCGGGTGTGGCCTGCATCACCGACCTGATGGTCAAGGAAGGTCTCATCAACTTGGACTTCGCCGATGTGCGCGCCGTCATGCGCGAGATGGGCAAGGCGATGATGGGCACCGGCGAGGCCTCCGGCGAGAAGCGCGCGCTGACCGCCGCCGAAGCCGCGATCTCCAATCCGCTGATCGACGACGCCTCGATGAAGGGCGCGAGAGGACTGCTGATCTCCATCACCGGCGGCAAGGATCTCACGCTCTACGAGGTCGACGAGGCCGCGACCCGCATCCGCGAGGAGGTTGATCAGGACGCCAACATCATCGTCGGCGCGACCTTCGACGAGACCCTCGACGGCATCATCCGTGTGTCGGTGGTCGCGACCGGTATCGATCAGGCGCTGCTGTCGCAGCGACCGGTTTCCGAACCGGAGTTCCGCATTGCCGAGCTGACGCAGAAGCTGCGCTCCGACCAGCAGCGGTTGGCCGAGCGGGTGGAACGTGTCGAGCGGAACGACGCCCCGCGGCCGTTCATGCATCCGGCCACGGCGGCCGCGCCCGCCAGCTCGGCCATGGAGTCGGCCGCGCACGCTGCGGTGGCGGCGGCGGTGCTGCCGATGACCGCGATTGAGGAAGTGACCATCCGTCCGATCCAGCCGAAGCCGTCGCTGTTCCCGGATACGCCGCCGCCCGCCGAACCGCAGGCCTATGAGCAGCCGGCCTCCTTCATCCCGCCGGCGCCCGAGCGGGCGCTGCGCCCGCAGCGCATGCCTCGCATCGATGAGCTCCCGCTCCCTGCCCAGAGAGAACTACAGGCGCGGCGCGGCGAACTCCCAGCCGAAGAGCATCCGGAGAAGCGCCGGATGTCGCTGCTGCAGCGTCTCGCCTCAGTTGGCCTTGGCCGCGGCAAAGAAGAGCAGCAGGCGTCCGAGCCGCCCTCCAATATGCGTCCGGTCATTCGCCCGATGCCGCGGATGGCCGAGCGGCAGCCGGCGCGGCCGGCGCCGCGTGCGCCCGAGGCGCGCATGCCGGAACCGGTCTCCGAATACGCGAAACGCCCCGTTCACCAAGGGCTGGACCTCCACGGCCGGCAGGCCCCTGTGCATAACCAGCCGGACGACGACCAGCTCGACATCCCGGCCTTCCTGCGCCGCCAAGCCAACTGAACTCCGCTCGGACGGAGGGGACCCCGGCCGCCGCGGCCCGGGCCCCCTCCTGGATCGGTTCTGAGTTCTAATTGGCTGATCAAAAAGAGAGAATCGCTTTAGCCGAGCCGCGCAAGCCTTGCTCCGTCAGCATCGACGCCAACGCGGATCGGCCGACCAAATACATCGGGCGACGACGTCAGTTTGCGACGGTTGGAAGGCGCGAATGCGGCTGCTTCAAGGTAACACTCGGTAAGAAAGCGTGAGTTGGCGTTGTCCGCAACCCCGGTTAAGCTAACTCCACTCAGGGGGTTTTGTCGGGGGACAAAAGCGCGGACTGTAAGAGATCCATTCTACGAGACCGCGAGAACGCTTCATCCCCAACCGATAGCAGCAACGCGACCCTAACGGGTTCGCATCGTGATCGGCCGCGCGCCGCCGGGGCAGTCGGCAAGCGAGAGGGTGGGACGGGAGTATGAAGAGCGGCAGACAAACGACGCTTCGAGATCAGGCCGTCTTGACCGGCGTTGGAGTGCATTCAGGTCTTCCCGTCACTTTGGTTTTACATCCGGCTGATGCAAATACCGGATTGAGATTCATCCGCACCGGCATCGAGAGCGCCCGCGAGCGCGAGATTGCCGCCGATATTCGTGCGGTGACTGCAACCGAATTTGCTACCGTCCTCGGAGATGCGGCGGGTCCTCTGGTCTCGACCGTCGAACACGTATTGGCGGCGCTGCGCGGTCTTGGCGTCGACAACGCGGTGGTCGAGATCGACGGTCCGGAAGCGCCGATCATGGACGGCAGCGCTGCGCCGTTCGTGGCCGCGATCGATCGTGTCGGCGTCGAGCCCCTTGATGCGCCGCGCCGTCATATCCGCGTGCTCAAGCCGGTACGGGTGGCCCTTGACGACGCTTACGGCGAGATCAGGCCCTATGCGCGCGGCTTGCGGATCGAGGCACAGATTGATTTCGACCATCCGTTGATCGGTCGCCAGGAATTCGTGTTTGACGTGAAGCCGGATGGCTTCCGTCGCGACATCGCGCGCGCACGCACCTTCGGATTCATGCGCGACGTGACGAGACTGTGGGGCGCTGGCTATGCGCTCGGCGCATCGCTTGAAAACACGCTGGTGGTCACCGAGAGCCGCGTGCTCAATCCGGAAGGCGCGCGCTTCCCGGACGAGTTCGTGCGCCACAAGGTGCTGGACGCGATCGGCGACCTCGCGCTCGCCGGCGCGCCGCTGCTGGGCGCCTATCGCACCGTGCGCGGTGGCCACAAGCTCAACTTTGCGCTGCTCTCGGCGCTCATGGCCGATCCGAACGCCTGGATGCTGGTCGATGGCGAACGCCCCGCCCGCGGTCACGCCGAAATGCCGGTCGGCTTGGTCGCCCCGGCCTTCGCGCCTGACCTGACCTGACCTGAACGGCCGCTGCCGTCCACCACAGCTTCCGCCACAATCCCGGCGAATTGTCCGCTTATTGGCTTGGTTTGATTGTCCGATAGGCCGCAGGGTGCCTTGCACTCGACTGCCGCGGCGGGGAACGGGGACGGGACCGTCGGATCCATGGGGTGGGGTTTGTTGACGTCGAAGTGGGTTGATCGACGCGCAGCGTTACTTGCGCGCGCCGTCGCGCTCGTGCTCCTGCCAGCCGCGCTCGGAGCCTGCAGCTCTTTGACCTCGCTCACAGACTGGATGGGCCCCAAGGAGGACAACTTCGTCGACGAGCCTGCCGACCGCCTCTACAATGAAGGGCTGTTCCTGCTGAACGCCAAGAGCGATCCCAAGAGCGCGGCCAAGAAGTTCGACGAGGTGGAGCGGCAGCACCCCTATTCCGAGTGGGCGCGCAAGTCGCTGATCATGTCGGCCTACGCGAGCTACGAAGCGCGCGCCTTCGATGATTCGATCAACGCCGCCAAGCGCTACGTCGCGCTGCATCCCGGCAGCCCCGATGCGGCCTATGCCCAGTTCCTGATCGGCTCGTCCTATTTCGATCGCATCGCGGACGTCACCCGCGACCAGGGAAGCACCGAGCGCGCCATCGCCGCCCTGGAAGAAGTGATCCGCAAGTATCCCGACAGTGAATATGCGGGCACCGCGAAAAAGAAGATCGAGGTCGCAAAGGATCAACTCGCCGGCAAGGAGATGCTGGTCGGCCGTTACTACCTCGATCGGCACGACTACACCGGCGCAATCAACCGCTTCAAGATCGTCGTGACGCGCTACCAGACCACGCGCCACGTCGAGGAGGCGCTGCTGCGGCTGACCGAGGCCTACATGGCGCTCGGCATCGTGGGCGAGGCGCAGACGTCCGCCGCCGTCCTCGGCCATAACTTCCCGGATAGCCGCTGGTACAAGGACGCCTATGCGCTGGTGCAAACGCGCGGTCTCGAGCCGAGCGAAGACGCGGGCTCCTGGATCAGCAAGGCCTTCAAGAAATTGATTTAGGTCCGTCACGGCGTCTGACGTCATCATGCCGCGAAGTGGGGGGCCGAGTACGCGAGCATTGCCGCCTGCGGCCGAATGCTCGATGATCCCGCGCAATGCTTGACCTGTTCCCATCCCGCGAAGCCGGCCGGTTCGGACGCCGACAGAAGCGCGCGCGCGGCGCGCGCGTTCCGGTGACGGTGTTGACCGGATTTCTCGGTGCGGGCAAGACCACATTGCTCAGGCACTTCCTCGCTTCGCCGGAAGGCCGCGGCACGGCGGTGATCATCAATGAATACGGCGCCGTCGGCATCGACGACCAGCTCGTGCGCGGCGCCAGCGAGGAGACTGTGCTCCTCGGCAACGGCTGCATCTGCTGCGTCACGCGCACTGATTTGCAGCTCGCGTTGCGCCGGCTTTTCGTCGAGCGCGAACGCGGCGAGGTGCCGGACTTCAGCCGTATCGTGATCGAGACCAGCGGTCTTGCCGATCCCGGACCGATCCTGCAGACGTTTTCAACCGATCAGGCGCTCGGCGCCGAGTTCTTTCTTGAAGTCGTCGTCACCCTGGTGGATGCGACCTCCGCGCTCGATACGCTCGAATGGTCGGCGGAAGCGCGCAAGCAGGCAATCCTCGCCGACCGTTTGGTGCTCACGAAGACCGACATCGCGAATTCATCCGTCGTCGAGCGGCTCAGCGAGCGCCTGGCTGCGCTCAATCCGCGCGCGCCACTTACGCATGCGATCAACGGCGCGCTCGATCCTCGCGCCCTGACCGAAGCGGAGCCGCAGACGCGTGCCGCGTCGTCCGCCGGCTTCGTCGCCGAGGCTGAGCACAGTGACGGCATTTCGAGCTTCGTCATGGCGCAGGCCGAGCCGATTGCCTGGCTGCCGTTCGCGCGTGCGATGGAAACGCTGATTGCCTTGCGGGGCGATGATGTTCTGCGGGTCAAAGGTTTTCTCGACGTCCAGGGCTGCCGCGGGCCGGTGCTGGTGCAGATCGTGCAGCATCTGATGAACCCGCCGATTGAGCTCGCGGCCTGGCCCGAGGGCGACCGCAGGAGCCGGCTCGTGTTCATCACCCGGAATATCCCGGAGCAGCAGGTGCGCGATCTCGTGGCGGTCGTACGCGCCTTGGCAGACCTCAAATCGCCGCGCTGAAGCCCGCTGTCACGTGCTAGGCTGTCGGCAGTGCGCGCGACCATGCCGATAACAACAGCGCGGCACGGCACGACGTTGTCAGGGAGGATTTCACCATGCGTGCTTGCAGCGGAATCTCACGTCGACACATGCTGGAAATGGCAGGCGCTACCGCCGGCCTCGCGCTTTTGGGCACGACTGGCGCGTTCGCGCAGCAGGGCAAGCGGATCGAGCAGCTCGCGCCGGAACTGGACAAGATCATATCGACCTCCGAGCCGATCATGGAACTGGGCACCGGCTTCGGCGGTGACCTCGGCCCGGCCGAAGGGCCGCTGTGGTGGAAGGAAGGCGGCTATCTCCTGTTCAGCGACATCAACGCCAACAAACGGATGAAATATACGCCGGGGCAGGGTATCACGACCTTCAAGGAGCCGACCAACCGCGCCAACGGGCTGACCCGTGACCTGCAGGGCCGCCTGCTCGCCGCGGAACACGACACCCGGCGCGTCACCCGGCAGGAGCTCGACGGCAGCATCACCGTCATCGCCAACAGTTTCCAGGGCAAGCGGCTCAACCGCCCGAACGATGTCATCGTGCGCTCCGACGGCGCGATCTATTTCACCGATCCGGTGGGGCCGGCCGCGCCGGAGCAGTGGGATCTGACCCACACCGGCGTTTATCGCGTCTCGCCCGATCTCGGAACGCTGACGTTGCTGGCCAGTGATTTCGTGGTGCCGAACGGTATTGCGTTCTCACCGGACGAAAAAATCCTCTACGTCAACGACACCCGCCGCGGCCATATCCGCGCGTTCGAGCTTCTGCCCAACGGCACGCTGGCGAAGCAGACCGACCGCGTGTTCGTCGACTTGCGGGGCAGCGAGCCCGGCGTGCCCGACGGCATGAAGGTGGACTCGGCCGGCAACGTTTATTGCGGCGGCGCCGGCGGCATCTACATCGTCGATCCGAGCGGCAAGAAGCTCGGCCGCATCGTCCACGGCTATCCGGCGACCACCAACATCGCGTTCGGCGGCGATGACTGGAAGACGCTTTATTTCACCGGACGCAGCACGCTCGGCTCGGTCAAGATCAAGGTCACTGGCGTACCGGTGCCGGTCGGGAAGAAGCAGGGGTGAAATTCCCTTGACCCTCCCCTGAAAGGGAGGGACGGATCGCCGAAGACGATCCGGGAGGGCCTGTAAACTTTGCGGCGCGCCTTGCGATCTCACAGAATCCCAACCCGGCTCGCTGACGTGAGCCGACCTCCTCCTTGCGGGGGAAGGCTAAGAGACGCCGCGAAACTCGCGCGGTGCGAAAGCGCCCGCAGGGGAGTTTCAAAACCCCGGCGCTTCGACTAGCCTTCAGTTAGAATAGTCCCAATCACGGTGAACACCCGTGTTCCGGCGGACGGCGTGCGCAGGCTCGTCTTCCGTTTCGTCAAACGCCACCCAGGGAGACATGCACCCATGGCCCAAATCAAACTCGACGTGAACGGCACGACCCATACAATCGATGCCGATCCCGACATGCCGCTGCTCTATGCGCTGCGCAACGACCTCGGACTCAACAATCCCCACTTCGGCTGCGGCCTCGCGCAATGCGGCGCCTGCACGGTGCATATCAACGGCGAAGCGGTGCGCTCCTGCGTGACGCCGATTTCGGCCGTGGGCAACGGCAAGGTGACCACGCTCGCCGGCCTCGGAACGCCGGAGAAGCCGCATCCGATCCAGGCCGCCTACGTCGAGGAGCAGGTCCCGCAGTGCGGCTACTGCATCAACGGCTGGCTGATGACGGCCGCCGCGCTGCTCAACCGCACCAAGAAGCCGACCGATGCGCAGATCAAGGACGCGCTCACCGGTATCAAATGCCGTTGCGGCACCCACATGGGCATCATGCGCGCGGTCAAACGCGCAGCCGAGATGATGGGTTGAGGGAGGCGATCATGACCAGACACGAAAAATCCGGAACATTCTCGCGCCGCTCCGTGCTCAAGGCCGGTGGCGCCCTCGTCGTCTCGCTCGGCATGCCGGTCGGGATCGACACCCTGCTCGGCATCGAGGCCGCGCATGCGCAAGGCGGCGCTAAGCCGCCGCTGACGCCTGACCAGCTCTCTTCCTTCATCGCCGTGAAGTCCGACGGCAGTGTCGAGGCCTATTTCGGCAAAATGGACATGGGCCACGGCCTTCACACCGCGATCGGGCAGATCGTGGCGGAAGAGCTCGACGTCCCGTTCAAGGCCGTCAAAGTGATCATGGGCGACACCGATACCAGCGTGAACCAGGGCGGCGCGTCGGGCTCGACCGGCATCCAGTTGGGCGGCAAGCAGATGCGCGTCGCGGCCGCCGAAGCGCGCCGCGTGCTGGTGGAGATGGCGGCGGCGAAGCTGTCTATCCCAGCCGATCAATTGACTGTGAGCTGGGGCGTCGTGCATTCCAAGGCCACGCCCAGCCAGCAGGTCTCCTACAAGGACCTGATCGGCGGCAGCTATTTCAACGTCCAACTCGCCTGGAACAAGGAATACGGCAACGGGCTCTACGCGCCCGGCAAGGCCAAGCCGAAAGACCCGAAGGAGCACAAGATCGTCGGCCAGCCGATCAAGCGCGAGGACGTGGCGCCGATCGTCTATGCCCAGACGGACTTCTGCACCGATATCAAACGCCCGAACATGCTGCACGGCCGGATGATTCGCCCGTCGGTCGCCGGCGCGATGCCGGTGAAGGTCGACGAGGCTTCGATCCGCAACATCCCCGGCGCAAAAGTGGTGTGGGACAAAGGCTTCCTCGGCGTGGTCGCCGACAAGGAGTGGGATGCGATCAAAGCCGCGCAGCAACTGAAGGTCGAATGGTCGGACGCCAAGCCGGCCTTCGTCGATCAGAACGCGCTCTACGATCACATCCGCAAGGCACCCGTGCGTAAGCACGCAGTCGAAGGCAAGACGGTCGGCAACGTCGACGACGCCTTCAAGAACGCCGCGAAGGTGATCGAGGCCGAGTACGAGTGGCCGTTCCAGTCGCACGCCTGCATGGGACCGGCTTGCGCAGTGGTCGAAGTGGGCAGCGACGGCAAGGTGCAGTGCTGGACCGGCTCGCAGAAGCCGCACTTCGTGCAGGAAGGCCTCGCCGGCACGCTCGGCATTCCGAAGGACAGCATCCACGTCAAATGGACCGTTGGTCCCGGCTCCTACGGCCGCAACGACGGCGATGATGCGGTGATGGACGCGGCCGTGCTGTCGAAGGCCACCGGCCGTCCGGTTCGCGTGCAGTACACGCGCGAGCAGGGCACTGGCTGGGATCCGAAGGGCCCGGCCTCGATCCACCGCGCCCGCGCGGCGCTCGACGCCTCCGGCAACGTCATCGCCTACGAGTTCATGAGCAAGGGCTTCTCGCGCGTGGACGTCAACACCAACGGCAGCAAGCCGTTCGACACGCTGGCTGGGCAGTTGCGCGGCATCGATCTCAAATCGGGCGATGGGTTCGGGGTGCCGGCGGAATCCTACGCGTTCGCCAACAAGCGCACCGGCTGGGAGGTGATCCCGCCGCTGCTCGACCGCGCCTCGCCGCTGCGTTCCTCGCACCTTCGCGATCCGGTCGGGCCGCAAATCCACTTCGCCAGCGAGTCGTTCATGGATGAACTCGCAGCGGCGGCGAACATGGACCCGATCGAGTTCCGGCTGAAGCACCTCAAGGACCCGCGCGACATCGCGGCGATCAAGGCCTGCGCCGCGATGGCCGGCTGGCAGACGCGGCCCTCGCCGCGCCACGACCAGACCGGCAACACGGTGAGCGGGCGCGGCATCGCCTATGCGCAGCGCTCGGGCACGATCGTAGCCATCATCGCCGAGGTCGACATCGACCGTACGAGCGGCAAGATCTGGGCGCGCAAGTTTACTGTGGCGCATGACTGCGGGCAGATCATCAATCCCGACGGCCTGCAGCGCGCGATCGAGGGCAACATCGTGCAGGGCGTGAGCCGCACGCTTTGGGAAGAGGTCAAGTTCGACCAGAAGAACGTGACCAGCATCGACTGGATGACCTATCCGATCCTCGACATCACTGAGACGCCGGAGACGATCGACATCGCGCTGATCAACCATCCGGAGATTCCGTCGTCCGGGGCCGGCGAACCGTCGATCCGCCCGGTCGCGGCTGCGATCGCGAACGCGATCTTCGACGCCACCGGCGTGCGCATCCGTCGCGTGCCGTTCTCACCCGACCGGGTGAAGGGCGCGCTGTCGTAGGACCGCAGGTTGTTGTGCAAAGCGAAGGGCCGGTCCGCTGGGCCGGCCTTTTCATTTCATTCGGAATTGGTTGAAGCCTTCGGGGCATGTCGCCCCCGACTTCGCGGGGACGACAGCTCACCTGCTTCGTCTCAAGCAAAGACGGTTACGCCGCATCGCGGCTTGCACCTTTGTCGAGCAGCCCCGCCTCGACCAGCGCAGCGCGGATGCGGTCGATCTCGGCGTGGGAGATCTTGACCAGGGGCGGTCGCACGACGGCGCGCGGCAGGCGGCCGAGCAGCACGAGCGCTTCCTTCATGCGGTTGTGCATGTCGGCCCAGGGCTCGGCATAGAACACGCGCGCCGTCGGATAGATACGGTCGTTGAGCGCGCGTGCCGTTGCGAGGTCATTGGCTTGCACCGCATGGAAGAGCTGCGCCTGCAGGTCGGCGATCACGCTGCCGCTGCCAGAGAGAAGCCCGTTGCAGCCGAGTACCAGCGACGAGAACAGCCACGCGCTATGGGTGGTGAGCACATTCACCGGCCGCGGCAGGTTCTGCAGCGCGCGGATATGCATCTCATGCTGCGGCACGTTGCCGGACCAGTCCTTGATCGCGCGGATGGTCGGCACCTGCTCGACCATCCTGAGCAGCGTGTCGCGCGGATAGCCCTGGCCGGTCGCCAGCGGATACTGGAACACGATGATCGGCAGGTCGCTTGCCTCGCCGATCCGCTTGAAATGGGCGAGCGCCATGTCCGGCGACTGCTGCAAGGTGAACGGCGCCGGCGGAAGCACCAGCAGTGCGGAAGCGCCGCCCTCGGCCGCCATTCGCGCGATCCGCGCCGCTTCGAGGCTGCCGTCGGCCCATACGCCGTTGATGATCGGCAGCCGCGCCCCGATCTCGTCCTGCGCAATCGCCAGCACCCGGCGCTGTTCCTCGAATGTGCAGGAGGCGACCTCGGTCGAATGCGCGTTGATGGTGATCGCGGAAATCCCCGGCGTCGCAGCGATTTGGCGCAGATGGCCGCGGAAGCTCGCTTCGTCGATCGAGAGATCGTCGTGAAACGGCAGCAGCACCGCCGGAATGACCCCGTGGGGGAGGTAGTGAGAATGGCGCGGCATAGCTTCTCCTTTGGTCGCGTCGCCGCCGTGGTCCCCTTCTCCCGCTTGCAGGGCAGGGGGAGGAAGTAAGAAAGACTACTTCCCCTTCAGCGCGCCTGCCAGCGCGTCATAGCTGCCGGGGAAGTAAGAGACGTTCTGATATGGCGTCTTGCCGATCGCATCAGCGAGCGCGCGCGCCTGCTTGCCGTCGTGGCCGAACAGGATGATGCGCGTGTTGAAATCGTTGTTCGGCATCGGCGCTTTGCGCAACCCATCGGTGGCGAGCAAGTCCGCGGGTACGCTGTGGGCGCCGGTGAGGCTGCCGATGGCAAATTCCTGCGCCGGCCGCGCGTCGAAGAACACGGCCGTGTGGTCCATCTTGAATACGCGCTCGACCCCTTCAAGCTCGATCTCGACCGGGCCATTGAGCGCGCGCCACATCGGAATGCCAAGCTGATAGCGCCGCACGTTGGTAAAGCCCGCCGCCGCCAGTTGATCGGCGAGCTGGCGGCTCGCCTGACAGTGCGCGCCGTTGCAGTAGAGGACCAGCGCCTTGGTCTTGTCGCCACCGAGAAGCTGTTCGACCGCGCCGACATAGGCCGACGGCGGCGCTCCGGCGGGCGGCGCGACGTTCTTGGCGCCGGCGATGTGGCCGGAGACAAATTCGGCGCGCTTGCGCGCATCGAGCAGGATGGCGCTGCCGTCGGCGAGGATGCGCTGCACCTCGGCGGTGCTGGCCTCTTCGGTCTTCTGGCCGGTCTCGGCGAGCGTCGCCTGAAATACGCTGTTGCCTCGTGTGCCGTTGCCTTGCGCGCTCGCGCGATCGATCGTCGCCGTGATCAGGATCGCCGCGGCAAGTCCGGCCACGCCCGCTCGCATCCATGTCGCCCGCATTGTCAGTCATCCTTTGTGTTGGTGATGGTCTGTCACGGACATTTCCGGCCTCAAGGTGCGCCGTTCCGGGCACGGCGGCAAGACGGCTGCGACGTGGGTTATTGGTTGGTCAGCCGGATGCCGGCGTTGCGGCCGAGACCTTCGCAGTCCTCGTCGGTCTTGAGGCCGGCGGCGTGGATACCGTGGGCGGCGAGTTCCTCGTCACGGTCCTCGGTATCGCCGGTGACGCCGACAGCCCCGATCACGTCGCCTTCCGCGTTGCGGATCTGCAGGCCGCCGCCCTCGGGGAAAATCTGCTCGCCGCTGGCGCTGATCAGGTAGCGCATGAAGATCGGCTTCTCCTCGGCGCGCACCCGCACCAGCTTCGACGAGCGGCCCATGGCCAGCGCTGCGTAGGCTTTGCCGTAGGCCATCTCGAACCGGATCATCGAGGAGCCGTCCTCCTTCTGGAACGCCTTCACCTTGCAGCCGGGCTCGACCACGATCACCGACAGCGGCCGACATTTGATGTCCGCGCCGCGCTGCAGGATAGCGGCGATGATGTGGTTGCACTGTTCGAGAGTGAGGACGCTCATGGGAAGCTCCGCTAATGCCCGCTGATGGCAGCGTCCGCGTTCGCAGGGACGACCGATCACTTCTTGAAGAACTGATCAGCAACGCTGCGCGAGGCCTGCTTGCGCGTCTTGTCCGCTTCCAGACGCGCGATCTCTTCGTTGAGCAGCGCGACGCGCTCGTCAAGCTCCTTCACCGAGAGCAACGTCAAGTCTTGACCGATCTCATGGACGATCTTCTTCTTCGGGCGTTCTTCATCCTCGATCATCGCTGCGCTCCCGAGAGCCGCATGCCGCCGAGTTTTTGCGGGCGCTCGCGCATTCCCATGCGTTCGAGCCGCGGCAGCACTTCCTCGCAGAAGAACGGCAGCTCGGCGAGGTAATTGACGAAGGAAACGCCGATGCCGGTGAGCCCGGCGGAGCTCAGCTCCGCGATCGATTTCGCCACATGATCGGGGTCGCCGATCAGCGGCAGGCCGCCCATGCCGTTGGCATAATAGCGCCGCTGGCGCTCGAATTCCTCCTGCCCGCGGGTCTGCGGCGTGATGTTTTTCATGCCGAGGATGAGGTCGATCGCGGA
Source organism: uncultured Alphaproteobacteria bacterium (assembly GCA_963702695.1). Lineage (GTDB taxonomy): Bacteria > Pseudomonadota > Alphaproteobacteria > Rhizobiales > Xanthobacteraceae > VAZQ01. The sequence continues at coordinate 111,128 of CAVPDS010000022.1, forward strand.
GAAATCGGCGCTGTCGACGATCGCGTGCTGATAGTACTCCTCCGCTTCTTTCTGGGTGCGGCGGCAGGTGACCTGGCCGACCGAATAGACGCCGATCTCGCGGTCGTGCTCGCGCGCGAGGTCCTTCGCCTTCTGGACGTTCGCAGCGGTCTCGGCGATCGAGACGCGCGAGGCCTGCATGAAGAACGCGTCGCAGTTTTTCACGGCAAAAGCGCGCCCGATCGCGGAGGCGCCGGCATTCATGATCAGCGGCCGGCTGCTGCCGTAAGGCTTCGGCTTCGCGCGGATGCCCTTGAGCTTGAGATAGTTGCCCTCGATGTCGAAATTCTCGTCTGCCGACCACGCGCGCTTGACGGCGTCGAGCCATTCCTGCGCGAAGTCGTAGCGCGCGTCGTGCTCGCGCTGCTCGACGCCGAACATCTCGAACTCGCCCTCGTTCCAGCCGACCACGAGGTTCAGGCCGAAGCGGCCCTCGCCGATCTGGTCCGCGGTCACGATCTCCTTCGCCGCGATCACCGGGTTGAACAGCGGCGCGTGCACGGTGCCGAACACGATGATCGAGGTGGTGGAGGCGAGCAGTCCGGACGCCCAGGTCAGCGTTTCCAGCGTCGCGCCCTGGTAGTCGGTGTCGCCGCCGTAGCCCTTCCAGCGCGCGATCGGCAGCAGGAAGTCGATGCCGGCCGCGTCCGCCATTCGGGCAAGTTTGAGATTGTCCGGCCAGTTCCCGGACCAGCGTTCCGGCACCGTGGTGACGGCGCGGCCGGACGAGCAGTTGGGACCGAACAGGCCGATCTTGAGCCGGTTGCCGTTATACATCGCGACACGGTCGGCCATCGAGGACGTGCGAGCCATTGCGAGCGGGTTCCTTATGCTGTGCGGCGCAAGCTAGCATGTGCGCGGTGATGGTTGTACCTGTTGGCGTCCGTGCGTTAGGACCCTGCCATGACCGTTCCTTCCGAGATGACCGTGATCGCGATCCGCGCCCCCGGAGGGCCGGAGGTGCTGGTGCCTGAGCGGCGTCCCGTGCAGCCGCCGGGCGAAGGCGAAATCCTCGTCAAGGTTGCAGCCGCCGGCGTCAATCGGCCGGACGTGATGCAGCGCCAGGGGCTTTATCCGCCGCCGAAGGGCGCGACTGACATTCCCGGCCTTGAAATCGCCGGCGAGGTCGCAGCGCTTGGGACGGGCGTCACGCGCTGGAAGCTCGGCGACAAGGTGATGGCGCTGGTGGTCGGTGGCGGTTACGCGGAATATTGCCTCGCCTACGAGGGTCACGCGCTGCCGATCCCGGCCAATCTCTCGCTCGCCGAAGCGGCGGCGTTCCCGGAGACGTTCTTCACGGTCTGGTACAACACTTTCGAGCGCGGACACCTCAAGGCCGGCGAGACACTGCTCGTGCACGGCGGCTCATCCGGCATCGGGACTGCCGCGATCCAGCTCGCGAAGGCGATCGGCGCCAAGGTGATCACGACCGCCGGGACGCCGGAAAAGTGCGAGGCCTGCCGCAAGCTGGGGGCTGACGTCGCGGTCAACTACAAGACCGAGGATTTCGTCGCCGCCACCAAGGCTGCGACCGGCGGCCAGGGGGCGAACGTCGTCCTCGACATGGTCGGTGGCGACTACATCGAACGCAACTACGAGGCCGCCGCCGTCGAGGGCCGGGTGGTGCAGATCGCCTTCCAGGGCAGCCCCAAGGCCACCGTCGATTTCCGCCGCATCATGCTTAAGCGGCTCACCCATACCGGCTCGACGCTGCGCGCCCGCTCGGTCGCGGACAAGGCGGCCATCGCGCGCGGGATCGAGGAGCAAGTGCTCCCGCTCATCGCGTCCGGCCGGGTGAAACCGGTGATCGACAGCACTTTCCCGCTGGCGGAGGCCGCCGCCGCGCATGCCCGCATGGAGACGAGCGCCCATATCGGGAAGATCGTGCTGACGGTGTAGCTGTTCTACGGTTCGGCGCGCTGTCATTGCTCTCGCGCCGTCATCCTGGATAGCGTGCAGTGCCGTCCCGGACCCCAACGAACTGCAGGCGCGGCGTCTGGATTGACGTCCGGAGGCGCCGCACGTTGGGTCCCGGCTCTCGCTGCGCTCGGCCGGGATGACAACAACCGACGTCGACCGCTGAAGGCCGGGACGGCCCGGCTCGAACCGTTTTGTCTCCTTAGGTCAAGAAAAACCTGCATTAGGTCGCAATCTCTTCGTAATCTTGGTTAACGCCGAAGTGCTTGCCGTAGGGGCGCGGCCCCGCTACTGCTCAAAGGCTGGGCGGGGATCGCGGAACTGGGGAGGGCGTAGTTTTGCGCCTGTTGCGTACCGTCATTGCTGCCGGTTGCTTGCTGGCGGCCGCGTTTGCGGCGTGGCCGGTGCACGCGGTCGAGGCGGTCAATGTGCCCCGCGACGCAGCGGCCATCGACCTCACTGACGCGGTCGAGCGCCATCGCACCGACGCCGACCGCATCCAGGTGTCCGCTGCGCCGGGGCCGGACGGCATCGTCCAGCGCATGGACGTGCGCGCCCGCGAGGGCAGCAACAACTGGGCGGTGTTTGCGCTCGCCAATTCCGGCGAGGATCAGATCGATCGCCTCATCGTCATTCCACATTACCGCATGGTCGGTTCCGGGCTGCTGTGGCCCGACCTCGGCAACTCGCGGGTGGTGAGCATCACCTCGAGCGGCGAGCGGCCGGAACGCCAGGTCAGCGCGACCGCCGACGTGTTCCGCATCACGCTCGACCCCGGCGCGGTAATGACCTACGTGGCGGAATTGCGGACCGACAAGCTCACGCAGATCTATTTGTGGGAGCCCGATGCCTACAAGGACAAGATCAACAGTCTCACCCTTTACTACGGCATCGTGATCGGGATCGCGGGGCTGCTCGCGCTCTTCCTCACCATCCTGTTCGTGGTCAAGGGCAGCGTGATGTTCCCGGCAGCGGCGGCGCTCGGATGGGCGGTGCTCGTCTACATCGGTATCGACTTCGGCTTCTGGGGCAAGGTGTTCGAGATGTCGACGCCGGCCGAAGCGATCTGGCGCGCCGCCAGCGAAGCCATCCTGGTCGCGACGCTGGTCGTGTTCCTGTTCGCCTACCTCAATCTGAACCGCTGGCACGTGCGCTATGCGCATATCACGCTTGCCTGGATCATCGGCCTCGGCGCGCTGGTGGCGGTCGCCTTGTTCAACCCGGCGGTGGCATCCGGCATCGCCCGCTTTTCGCTGCTCGCCGTCGCCGTGCTCGGCTTTGGGCTGGTCATCTATCTCTCGCTGCATGGCTTCGATCGCGCCGTCCTCCTCATTCCGACCTGGCTCCTGCTGCTGGTCTGGGTGATTGCGGCCGGCCTCGCCGTCACCAGCTACATCACCAACGATATCGTGAGCCCGGCGCTGCTGGGCGGCCTTGTCCTCATCGTGATGCTGATCGGCTTCACTGTGATGCAGCACGCCTTCGCCGGCGGCGTCACCTCCGGCATCGTCTCCGACGTGGAAAGGCGTGCGCTGGCACTGACGGGCGCCGGCGACATGATCTGGGACTGGGACGTGTCCGCCGACAAGGTGTTCACGAGCCCGGAAACGGAATCGCTGCTCGGGCTCAAGCGCGGAACGCTCGAAGGGCCGGCGGCCGGTTGGCTGGAAGTGCTGCATCCGCTCGATCGTGACCGCTTCCGCGCGGCGCTCGACAGCGTGATCGAGCAGCGCCGCGGCCGGCTGACGCAGGATTTTCGTCTGCGGACGCCCGACGGCCACTATCTGTGGTTCGCCCTCAAAGCGCGGCCAGTGGTCGGCTCCGATGGCGAGGTGGTGCGGCTGGTGGGTACGCTTACCGATGTGACCGAATTCAAGAACGCGGAAGAGCGCCTGCTGCACGACGCGGTGCACGACAACCTCACCGGCCTGCCGAACCGCGAGTTGTTCCTTGACCGGCTCGAAGCGGTGCTTGCCTTCGCCAAGGCCGACCCGCAGATCAAGCCCGCCGTGATGGTGATCGATCTCGACCGCTTCAAGCAAGTCAACGATTCGGTCGGCATCGCGGTCGGCGACTCGATCTTGCTCACGCTCGCGCGCCGGCTCGGACGGCTGCTCAAGCCGCAGGACACGCTGGCGCGGCTCACCGGCGATCAGTTCGCCTGCATCATCCTTTCGGAGCGCGAGTCCGAAAAGATCCTCGCCTTCGCCGAGACGCTGCGGCGCGCGCTGCGCGCGCCGATCACCTTCAACGACCGCGAGATCTTCCTCACCGCCTCGATCGGTCTGGCACTCGCGGACGGGCAGCCGCACCGCACCGAGGAAGTGCTCAAGGATGCCGAGCTCGCGATGTATCACTCCAAGCGTATCGGCGGCGACCGCATGGAGGTGTTCAAGCCTTCGATGCGGGCGCGCAAGACCGACCGGCTCACGCTCGAATCGGAATTGCGCCGCGCGCTCGAGCGCGACGAGATCACGATCCTGTATCAGCCGATCGTGCGGCTCGAGGATCGCTCGGTCGCCGGGTTCGAGGCGCTGGCGCGCTGGGACCATCCCAAGATGGGCCGCGTCTCGCCGTCGGAATTCATCACCATCGCGGAGGAGATCGGGCTCATCGTCGACCTCGGCCTGTTCGTGCTCGACCGCACCGCGCGCCAGCTCGGCGCCTGGCAGCGTGCCGCGCGCAACCGCGAGCCGATCTTCGCCAGCGTCAACGTGTCATCGCGGCAATTGCTGCGGCAGGACCTCATCCACGATCTGCGTACCGTGATCGCGCGGTCAGGCCTGGCGCGCGGCACACTCAAGCTCGAACTCACCGAGTCGCTGGTGATGGAGAACCCCGAACATGCTGCGCAGATGCTTCACCGCATCCGCGAGCTCGGCGCCGGGCTTGCGCTCGACGATTTCGGCACCGGCCATTCCTCGCTGTCCTATCTGCAGCGCTTCCCGTTTGACACGATCAAGATCGATCAGTCGTTCGTTCGCATGTCGAACAAGGGCACGCGCCCGGTTATCCTGCGCTCGATCATCGCGCTCGCGCATGATCTCGGCATGGAAGTGGTAGCCGAGGGCGCGGAAACGGATTCCGACGCCGTCGAGCTTTATCAGCTCGGCTGTGAATACGCGCAAGGTTTTGCCTTCGGCGAGCCGATGAGCGCCGAAGATGCCAAGCAACTCCTCGCCGCTGACCGGCGGGTTGCGGTGGTGGCGCGCTGATTTCATTTTAAGACGATCAAATCGCTCATTCCCGCGAAAACGGGAATCCACTGGATTTGCTCAAATGACTGCTTGCCGTCCTGGCTCCCCGCTTTTGCGAGACGAGCGGTTTTTGCTAAGCGTGCCCGGCTTCGCTGGAGAGCATGCCGAGATCGATGCCGATCTTGCGCAACGCCTGCTCGTATTTGAGCTCGGTATCGCGCCCGAAAATCAGGTCGGCATCAGCGTCGCAATGGAGCCAGCCGTTGTGATTGATTTCGTTTTCGAGCTGGCCCGGCGCCCAGCCGGCATAGCCGAGCGCCAGCACGGCGCTCGCCGGACCATTGCCGCGCGCGATCGCCTTGAGGATGTCGAGCGTGGCGGTGAGGCAAATCCCTTCGTCGATCGGCAGCGTCGAGTTCTCAACGAAGAAGTCCGACGAATGCAGAACGAAGCCGCGTTGCGGATCGACCGGGCCGCCCTTGAGCACCCGCACATCGCCCGCAAGAGCTGGTAGCTGGATGAGATCAGCAGCGGGGACCACGTCGAGCTGGACCAGCAGATCCGGGAAGGTGATGTGCGGCGCCGGCTGGTTGACGATGATCCCCATCGCGCCTTCGTTCGAATGCGCGCACATGTAGATCACGCTGCGGGCGAAGCGCTCGTCGCCCATCATCGGCATCGCGATCAGCATCTGGCCATCGAGGAAGCCGCGCTTGACGTCCTGCCGTTGCGCCCGTGGGCGCGCGGTCCTGGTCTTCGGCGTCGCCGGATCGGTCCCGCGTCCAGTGCCGGACTCACGCGCAGTCTTCTCGTTGCCGGACTTCGCAGACCCGTTCTCAGCTTCGCGTTGGCCGCCCGTTTTGTGATCGGACTTCATGTCGAAATGCTACCTGATTGTCTGGCATTTGCAATGACACCGGGGCCTCGAAGCATCCTTCGTGCCATTCCGCCTTTCGCCAAACGTTAACGCTACATATGTGGCTTTTTCCCTGCATTTCCAGGCGGTCCGAACCCACTCACGATGAATTCAGTGGCGGAGAGAAAGTTTCACTCCTAAACCGGCAGCATGATGACAGGAATGGACCGGTTGCGGTACGCCGCCGCGGCAAGTGTGTGTCTGCTCGCGATGAGCGGAGCTTGCTTGGCCGAAGAGGCGTCACGTTGGGACGGCGATGCGCGCAGCGCGGTGCGTTTGATCGCAGGTTCGTCGGCGAGAGGTGTGGCGCTACGGGCCGGCATCGAGATTCGGCTGAAGCCCGGCTGGCATACCTATTGGCGCTATCCCGGCGATGCCGGGGTACCGCCGCAATTCGACTTCAAGGCGTCGCAGAACCTAAAATCGATCGACGTGCTGTTCCCCGCTCCGGTCAAGATGCTGGAGGCGGGTGCGGCGACCATCGGCTACGACAGCGACGTCATCCTGCCGCTGCGCGTGCTGCCGCAGGATCCGGGCAAGCCGGTCGCCCTCAAGCTCACGGTCGGATATGCGGTCTGCGAGAAGCTTTGCGTACCGGCGGAGGGCAAGCCCGAGCTTGCGCTCGGGCGCGGAAGCAGTGCGCTTGATGCCGTGCTTGCTGCCGCCGAGGCGACGGTCCCCAAAAAGTCCACACTGGGCGCTGCCGGCGCGCTAGCGATCCGCTCGGTCCGCCGCGAAGCTGCTTCGCCGCACCCGCGCGTGGTGGTCGACGTCGCGGCGCCTGCCGGCGCGAAGGTGGACCTGTTCGCCGAAGGTCCGAGTGCATCGTGGGCGCTGCCGCTGCCCGAGCCTGTCGCCGGCGCGCCGGCCGGCCTGCAACGCTTTGCCTTCGAACTCGATGGCGCGCCGCCGGACACGCCCTACAAGGGCGCCGTCATCACGCTGACGGCGGTCGCGGGCGGCGAGGCGATCGAGGTGTCGACCCGTCTCGACTAATCCGCCGGGCGCGCTAATTTGTGCCCCCGTCGCCGGCGGCCTGACGGCTGCGGGTCAAGATCATTCCCAAGCCAGATAATCCGTTCGACAGCAACAGAGGATCAGAGTCATGCCCATCAAGGTCGGCGATCACCTTCCCAGCGCCAAGTTTCGCGTAATGACGTCGGAAGGCCCGGCATGGAAGACCACCGACGAGATTTTCAAAGGCAAGAAGGTGGCATTGTTCGCCGTCCCGGGCGCGTTCACCGGCACCTGCCACAAGATGCACGTGCCCTCGATCCTACAGAGCGCCGACGCCATCAAGGCCAAGGGCGTCGACACCATCGCGGTGACCGGCGTAAACGACGTGTTCGTGATGGACGCATGGAAGAAGGCCACGCTTGCCGACAAGCTCGAATTCCTCGCCGATGGGAACGGCGAGTTCGCCAAAGCGATCGATCTGAGCTTCGACGGGTCCGGCAACGGCCTCGGCATCCGCTCGCGGCGCTATTCGATGCTGGTCGATGACGGCGTGGTGAAGAAGCTCAACATCGAGGAAGCGCCGGGCAAGGTCGAAGTCTCCGGCGGCGATACGCTGTTGGGGCAGTTGTAAACCTGATTGCATTTACGTCGCCGTCATCTCGAGGCTCGCTGCGCTCGCCCGTCGGGGTGACGGCGACGTGAGTCAACGCTTCACGTTTCTTTGCCCGCCGTCTTGAGCACGTGCAGCAGCGCGCGATGCATGGCGTCGTTGCCGGCGACGATGTCGCCGGTCGTGAGCATCGTTTCGCGGCCATCGAGGTCACTGACGAAGCCGCCGGCTTCGCGCACGAGGATCAGACCGGCGGCGAGATCCCAGGGCTTGAGCTTGCGCTCCCAGTAGGCGTCGAAACGCCCGGCGGCGACCGCGGCCAGATCGAGCGACGCCGTGCCGAAGCGGCGCAGCCCGGCAACGACGCTCTGGACGGCTGCGTGTTCCTTCTGTTCGAGCGCGACGTCGCCACGGCTCGGATGCGGCAGCGCGCAGGCGACCACCGCTTCGGCAAGCCGGCTACGCCCGGCGACCCGCAGCCGCTGGTCGTTGAGGAAAGCGCCTTTGCCGCGTTCGGCGGTGTAGAGCTCGTCGGTCGCCGGATTGTAGACGAGGCCGGCGACGATCGTGCCTTCGCGCTCGAGCCCGATCGAGATCGCGAAGTGCGGGATGCCGTGCAGGAAATTGAGGGTGCCGTCGAGCGGATCGACGATCCAGGTGTGGGTCTTGTCGGTGCCCTCGTGCCGTCCGGTTTCCTCGCCGAGAAACCCATAGCCGGAGCGAGCCTGGGTGAGTTCCTGGCGCAGGATTTCCTCGGCCTTGCGGTCGGCCGCCGAAACGAAGTTCGCTGGTCCCTTGAGCGAGACCTGCAGATGCTCGAGCTCGCCGAAGTCGCGCTTGAGCGTGCGCGCGGCCTTTTGCGCGGCCTTGATCATCACGTTGAGCAGGGCGGAGCGGAGCATGGCTGATCTCGAACTTTCGCGCGACGATCGTGCGCGACCGGAAACGGTGCATTCAAAACGTGCATGGCCGGGACAGGCCCGGCCACAGGATGGGAGATGGTCTGCGCGCCGCCGCGATGGGCGTCAAGAGCGCGTGGCTTTGATGCTTTCGATCCAGGGCGCGGCGGCTTTTTCGCCGGCAGCGCGGATCTCGGCCGATTGTTTGCGCATGAATTCATCGAGGTTGGGATCGTTCACGCCGTTGGTCCGAGCGACGAGGTGCCACTTGATCGCTTCCGCGGGGTCGGCCGTGACCCCGCGTCCGACCGCGAGGATGTTCGCCAGCCGGTTCTGCGCGATCGGGCTGCCCTTGTTGGCGGCCTTGCGCAGGAGCGCGGCCGAAGCGGCTTCATCCTTGGCGACGCCGGTCCCATTGAACAGCGCAATCGCATATTCGACCATCGCATCGAGGTTATCGGCGGCTGCCGAGGCGGCCAGGAGCTTGGCCGTCTCGGTCAGATCCTTCGGCACGCCGCGCCCCTCCTTGTAGAGGGTCGCGAGCGCGTATTGCGCTTCTGGATTGCCGGCCTGAGCGGCGGCGCGGAAGAGTTCGGCCGCGCGCGAAAAATCCTGCGGGAAGAGCTGGCCTTCGAGATAGAGGAGGGCGAGATTGTAGGCCGCCTCCACATGCCCGAGCTTGGCGGCAGCGGCGAAGAGCTTGGCGCCCTCTTCGCGATTGGGGGGCCCGCCGCGCCCCGCCATGCGGAACATCGCCAGTGCGAACATCCCCGCACGGTCGCCGCGGTCGGCGGCAAGCTTGTACCACTCGGCCGCCTTGATGTCGTCCTGCCCCACCCCGAGTCCATTGGCGTAGAGTTCGCCAAGGAGCGTCATCGCCTTGACGTCGCCCTTCTCCTCGACGCGCTTGGTCGCGAGTTGGAAGGCGGTAAGATAGTAGCCGCGCTGGTAGGCGCCATAAGCGAGATCTGGCTCGCGCCCCGGAGCCGCGGCCTCCGGCTGCGGCGTCGCCTCAGCAGGCACCGGCTTGGCGGGAGTTGGGCGATGTGCCGGCGACTTCGGCTTGGTTGGACGGGGGGTAGCTTGGGCGCCCTCGTGCGTCGCCGGCGGGTTGAGCTTGAGCTGTGCCTGCGCCGTGGCGATCGCGACCGCACTCATGACCGCCGCAGGAGCACGAGCGTGGTAACGCGGACACTCATCCGACCGGCTCCGTATGCGCCAGCACCTGCGCCGCCGCCGCGACCGCAGCAGCGCCCTCGGCAAAAACCCAGTCGCCGAGCGCGACGAAATCCGCGCCCGCAGCCACCAGTGGCGCGACCTCGTCG
>CAVPDS010000023.1:0-178403 GCA_963702695.1 uncultured Alphaproteobacteria bacterium
TAGCACCGACTTTCAATCAAAGCTGACTCGCAAAGCACCGGCGGGCCATCTCTTGCGTCGTCCCCGCGAAAGCGGGGACCCATACCCTCCGAAGTGGAGAAAGTAGCCCGGATCGACTGTAGCCCGGATGAGCGAAGCGATATCCGGGGTTGAACCTGCTTTGAAGTCTGAGCCTGTTTTGACAACCCGCATGTCGCTGCGCTCATGCGGGCTACGGTCGCCGGCGCGGTTTACCGCAATTACTTCCTAAACTCTAGCCGCCGCAACTCCTGGCATCGCACCGAATCGTCCGCTCGGGACAAACCCAGCTCGATTGGGCTGCTGCCCACCGGCAGGCGCCCGTCTCACTGCTCACCCGATAGAAAACGCCCCAGACGCCGAAGTAACGATATTGCCGCTCGTACTTTTCGCCGGCGGGGCATAGCCGCCAGGTAAAATCGGTCTTCTCGTTGCCGTAGGCCATGCATCGATCCGCGGCCTTGGCGCCGGATGGAGAAGTTGCGACGGCGCACGCAATGACGACCGCCGCAAAACAATAGGCGCATTTCATCTGGGTTTCCTCCCGCAGTGAACGCGCTTATTCGCGGGCTCAATTCGAGCGCTTTGATGACGGATGTTAATCCTGGCACCTTCGGGATTCCGCACGTCCCCGCGAAAGTGGGGACCCAAGGCAACAAGGACTACCTTCGGAGCTGGCTCTTCTGGATTCCCGCTTGCGCGAGAATGAGCGGGATGGCGCGTCCGACCGATCGATTACATTCCCCGCCGCAGATCGCGGGCGACATCCACCATTACCTTGAGCTTCGCCCGCGCGAGGTCGCGGCTGATCGTCATCAGGCCGCAGTCGGGGGCGAGCAGCACGCGGCGGGGATCGAGATGGTCGAGCGCCTGCGCGACACGGCGCTTGACCGTGTCGAGGCTCGGCGCAGGGGTATTGCCCGGATCGATACAGCCGAACATCACCAGACGGTCGCGGCAGGGCGCGAGCAGGGCGGGATCGAAGGTCGAGCGCGCGAACTCGACCGTGAAGCCGCTGATCTTCGTCTGCAGCAGCGCGTCCAGGAGTTTTGGATAGGCGAATTCGTGCTGCAGGGCGCCGCCGCCGGGATAACCGAAGCACAGATGCACGAAGGTCGGCACCGTGATGCCGTCGAGGCAGCGGTCGAGCGCGCGCGCGCCGTAGGCATACACCTTGTCGTGGTAGCGGGTCATCGCCGGCTCGTCGAGCTGGAGCATGTCGCAGCCGGCGGCCTGCAGTTCGCGCAGTTCCGCGTTGACCGCGGCGGCGATGTCCATCGCGAGCTCGGCTTCGTCGCGATAGGCCTCGTTGAGCGTCGAGTTCGATCACCGTCATCGGTCCGGCGTTCGCCACCTTCAGCGGCCGGCGCGTGTGGCCCTTGGCGAAGCGCACCTCGCCGAGGCTCGCGGCGGCGCGGCGCTTGATCTTGCCGACGATGCGCGGCACCAGCCGCGGCTGCGTGCGGTTGCGATAGATGTCCTTCTGCTTGAGGTTGACGATGTCGACGCCGTCCCAACTCCCGAGCGCGTGGTAGACGAAACTCTCGCGGCGCTGCTCGCCGTCGGTGACGACGTCGATGCCAAGGTCTTCCTGCTCGCGCAGCGCCACCACGGTGGCGTCATCCTGCGCTTCGCGCAGCGCGTCGCCTTCGAGCCGGAAAGTCGCGCGGCTGCGGTCGGTCTGCGCCAGCCAGGACGGGCGCGGCAGGCTGCCGACGCTGGTGGTGAGGAGCGGCTCGAGTGTGAGGGTCATGCGAAGTCCTGTCTGGGAAATGTTGGCGAACGTTAGCCTAGTGTACGTCCTGATAGAATGGACTCAAATTCGGTATTCCGCTCATCCCCGCGAAAGCGGGGACCCAGGGGCGACAATCTCGGCCGTTGTGCCGGCTGCGCTGGATCCCCGCTTGCGCGGAAATGAGCGGAGAACGCGCCGACTGAGGGATTACGCGGCGAAGGTTTCGGTGCTGAAGCGCATCGCCTGCGCAGCGCGCGACAGCGGCGCGGCCGGGAGGCCCGCCTTGGCTTTGAGATGGCCGAGGAAGTCATTCGGATCAGGCAGCGCATCCCAGACTTTCGGCAAGAACAGGGAATGCCGTCCGCCGTCGCGGATGACGAGCCCGTCGATCTCGGGCCGCAGCTTGTCGAGCAACTCGGCGTCGGAGCCGAAGCTCATCGGCCGCAAGTGGCTGAGGATCGAGATCGTGACCTTCACCTTGCCAATTTCCTCCGGCGTCATCACCTTGAAGCGCGGGTCCTGTGTCGCAGACTTGTAGGTGTTGCCGACGACGTCCGCGATCAGCGGCTGCGTCGCCACCAGCGAACCGACGCAGCCGCGCAACTGGCCGTCGACTTCCAGCGTGACGAACGTCTTGCGCAGCGCGCGCAGCGGCAGCTCGAACGACTCCACATTGACGTTGGCCGCTTTCCCGGTTTCGCCAAGGTAGCGCAACGTCGTATAAGCCGCGTCGAGCAATTGCCGGCGGTGGAACGGCGTCAGTTGCGCCTGCAGCGCGTATTCGAACGTGTAGGCGCCATAGCCGACGACGCGGTCGCGGCCGCCCTGGGTATCGCCGGAGTTGCGCAGATCGCGGGTGGTGACGCGCAGATCGATCGCGGCGGCGCGTGCGAGCATTCCCGCAAGCGCGCGGAAACCGCAGGCGCCGTTGCCGTCGATCTTTTCCGGGGCCGCCAGCTCGATCGCCTGCGACGTGTTGCGGTCGAGCGCGCGGGCGGCGTCGTAGGCGTGGAAGTGGCTGAGATCCGAGCTGATGACGATCAGCGTTTCCGGCCCGCCCCAGAGTTCGGCCAGCACGCGATCGACCGCCTCCGCCCTCGCCTCTCCGACCAGGATCGGCACCACGCTCGCAAGCGGAAACAGCACCTGGATGAACGGAAGCTCGACCTCGAGCGCATGCTCGCCGTCGAACGGCGGGTCGAACACCCGGATGTCCGGCAGCTTCAACGCGCGCGCGAGCGCCGCGTGATCGATCGCCACGGTTCCCAACGGGGTGACCAGGCCGGTCGCGCTCGGCACCGCCATGCCCTGGAAATGCATGCGGTGCGAGGGGCCGAGCACGACCACCCGCGTCACCTGGTCGCCGAGGTGCGCGACGCTCTTGAACGCGCTGCCGGCGATCGGCCCGGAGTAGACATAGCCGGCATGCGGCGCGACGATCGCCTTCGCCGCCACTGGCTCCGCCATCGCGGTGTCGAGCGCGGCGCGCACCACGTTCGCCAGCGTGGCCGGATCGGCGGGGTAGAAAGTTCCAGCAACGGCAGGTGGGCGGAGCATCGTCGATGTCATGGCGTGAGAGGCCCGCGGCGGCCCTGTTCTGGTATAGTAGCTATCCAAGCCGCGAGCGCAAATCGCAGCAAGGCAGCCCGGCATGACCCACACCGTCCCCACCCGCTACTGGCATCGCCTCGGCGATGGGCGCGTGCAATGCGACCTCTGCCCACGCCACTGCAAGCTCACCGAGGGCGCGCGCGGGCTCTGCTTCGTGCGCGCGCGGCAGAACGACGGCATCGTGCTCACGACCTACGGGCGTTCGTCAGGCTTCTGCATCGATCCGATCGAGAAGAAGCCGCTCAATCATTTCCTGCCGGGCACGCCGGTGCTCTCGTTCGGGACCGCGGGCTGCAACCTCACCTGCAAGTTCTGCCAGAACTGGGACATCTCCAAATCGCGCGAGGTGGACACGCTGGCCGACAGCGCCTCCCCCGAGACCATCGCGCGTGCCGCGCGCGAGACCGGCTGCCGCTCGGTCGCCTTCACCTACAACGATCCCGTCATCTTCATGGAATATGCGATCGACATCGCGCAGGCCTGCCATGCGCTCGGCACCAAGACCGTGGCGGTGACGGCGGGCTATATCTCGCCCGAGCCGCGCATCGAGTTCTACCGCCACATGGACGCTGCGAACGTCGACCTCAAGGGCTTCACCGAGGACTTCTACCACAAGCTCTGCACGTCGAAGCTCGCTGACGTGCTCGAGACGCTCAAATACATCAAGCACGAGACCAGCACCTGGCTTGAGATCACCACGCTCCTCATTCCCGGCGAGAACGATTCGGAGGCCGAGCTGCACGCGCTTTCCGAATGGGTGCGCGAGCACCTCGGTCCCGACGTGCCGCTGCACTTCACCGCCTTCCATCCCGACTACAAGATGCTCGACAAGCCGCGCACGCCGCACCAGACGCTGATCCGCGCCCGCTCGATCGCGCGCGCGAAGGGACTGCGCCACGTCTATGTCGGCAACGTCGATGATCACGGCCGCGCCAGCACCTATTGCGGCTGCTGCGGCGAGCGGCTGATCGGCCGCCGCGGCTATACGATCACGCAATGGTCGCTTGGCCCAGGCGGCACCTGCAACACCTGCGGCACGCCGCTGCCCGGCGTCTTCGATCAAGCGCCCGGCCGCTGGGGCGCACGCCGCACGCCGGTGCGGCTCGCCGCCTACGCGGCGTGACCGCGGCCAACCGAGGGGGCACCGGAATGGAGAAACGAATCCTCACCTGCGCCGTCACCGGCTCGTCGCCGGTCGCCGAAGGCAATACCAGCGTTCCGGTGACGCCGAAGCAGATCGCAGAGCAATCGATCGCGGCGGCGAAGGCGGGCGCGACCGCGGTCCACATCCACGTGCGCGATCCGGCCAGCGGCCGCGCCAGCATGGAGCTCGCGTACTATCGCGAAGTGGTCGAGCGGATTCGCGACAGCGGCGTCGACGTACTCATCAACCTCACCACCGGCCCGGGCGCGTCGTACTATCCCGGCAAGGACGATCCGGGCGTCGGCGGCCCCGGCACCACCATGCGCAAGGCGGCGGAGCGGGTCGCGCATGTGATCGCGCTCAAGCCCGACATCTGCTCGCTCGATTTCGCCACGATGTGGTTCCGCAGCCGCGCCTTCATCAACCCACCCGACACGATCGCGGAAATGGCGGGCATGATCCGCGCCGCCGGCGTATTGCCGGAGCTGGAAGTCTTTGATTCCGGCGACGTGCAGATCGCGCGCGAGATGCTCGACAAGGGCGTGCTCGGCCAACCGGCCTATTTTCAGATCGTGCTCGGCACCCGCTATGGCGCGGCCGCAAGTGTCGAAACGATGATGTACATGAAGAACCTCCTCCCTCCCGGCGCGCTGTGGGCGGCGTTCGGAATTTCTCGCTACGCATTTCCGATGCTGGCGCAGGCGTTCCTCCTCGGCGGCCACGCGCGGGTCGGATTGGAGGATACGCTCTACGTCGACAAGGGCGTGTTCGCGGCGAACAATGCCGATCTCGTGCGCAAGGCGGTCACGATCTTCAACGCGCTCGGCGGCGAACCGGCAACACCGAAGGAAGCGCGCGCGATGCTTGGCCTGGAGCGCAGCACTGGAAGTGATGGAACGCCGGCGCTGGAGTTTGCCACCCGGCCCCTCACCCGTTAGTGCATAAGAACCACAAGTGCCTCTCGCTGCGTTACTTCGGTAATGGGGCCCCAAAAATCCGCGATGCCGTTGTGTACCACGACGTCAACGACGGCTGTATACGCCCAATCTTTGTTTGCCACCCTTGGCGAGGATGCGATCACGGATCGCGGCGTCAGTTCTTGCGGAGGCCGGAGTTCCGCGATGGAGACTTGCCAATGCACGCATTTTTTCTCCAAAGAAAGAGCGCGGCCAAGCAATCAGCGACCACCTGGGTTGCTCACAATTATTGACATGAATCAAGAGACCGAAGCGCAATTCGGCGTAACGTTCCGCCAAAGCTAAATTTGGAGGATATCATGGCAATGCTGAAAGTTATCGAAGTCTTGGCTGAGTTCGACAAAAAGTTGGGAAGATGCGGCCCAGCAGGCGATTACGGATGCCACGAAGACTGTGCGCAACGTGAAGTCAATCTATATCAAGAACTTCGACGCTACTGTCACTGATGGCAAAATAAACAATTATCGTATCAATGCCAAGATTTCCTTCGTCCTTGAATAGCTTAATGTCAGAGCGGCTGGTGCAAAGCGTCACAACAAAGCGCTTTGTGCAGAGGCCAGCGGCGTCAATGTATGCGTCGGGCGCCGACAGGTAGCGGAGCGCTCAATGTCGTATGCGATGCTGCTGATATATGTTGATGCTCATGGGAGGCCTGAGCAGAGGGTGCGCATCGCCACCAGCCTTCCCGATAAATTCAACGCAACACTGATCGGATTGTCAGCCCTTCTATTCCGCCGCCGGCCGTGGCCAATGGTGTAGTTACACTGGTCGAACGGAAGACGATATTAAGGCAATGAAGGCGAGGCTTGCCGACCAAGGCAATTGGTTTCGCGGCACTGCTGGCGCGATTGCCCCCTCGACGACGTGGCTCAATTTCGTCCCATGTCGCCTTCGCTGCCGCGACCTCATCCAGCGGATTGCGCCGCGCGCCGCCTCCCGCCATTGTGCGTCCCAGTGGATCGAACATCGCCGCGCCGTGCGAGGGAAACGAATGACCAAGACCACCGAAGGCGGAGCGCCGCTTCCGCTCAAGCCGGAGACGCGGCTGGTCACCGGCGGACGCGATCCGTCCGCGCATCATGGCTTCGTCAATCCGCCGGTCTATCACGCCTCGACCGTGCTGTTCCCCACCGCTGAGGACTACATCGCCCACCGCGGCCGCTATCAGTACGGCCGCAAGGGCACGCCGACGTCGGAGGCGCTGGCCGACGCGCTCGCTGCGATCGAGGGGCCGGAGTGCGCCGGCGTCGCGCTGTTTCCCTCCGGGCTGGCGGCCGTCTCGACCGCGCTGCTCGCGGTCTGCAGCGCGGGCGACCACCTGCTGATGGCCGACACCGCCTATCTGCCGACGCGGAAATTCTGCGACGGGCCGCTGACGCGATTCGGTGTCGAGGTCACGTACTACGATCCCATGATCGGGGCCGGCATTGGCGCGCTGATGCGGCCGAACACGCGTGCCGTCTATATGGAGTCGCCGGGTTCGCTATCGTTCGAGGTGCAGGACGTGCCGGCGATCGCCGCCGCCGCGCATGCCGGCGGCGCACTGGCGCTGATGGACAATACCTGGGCGACGCCGCTTTACTTTCGCGCCTTCGAGAAAGGCGTCGACCTCTCGATCCAGTCCGGCAGCAAATACATCGGTGGCCATTCCGACCTCACCATCGGCACGGTGTCGGCGACCAAGGCGGCCTGGCCGCAGCTCATCGACACCGCACATACGCTCGGGATCTGGACCGGCCCCGACGACATGTACCTCGCGCTGCGCGGGCTGCGCACGATGGCGGTGCGGCTCGCACATCACAACGCCGCCGGCCTGAAAATCGCGCGCTGGCTCGCGGAGCGGCCCGAGATCGCACGCGTGCTGCATCCCGCGCTCGCAAGCTGCCCGGGGCATGAATTGTGGAAGCGGGACTTCACCGGCGCCTGCGGCCTGTTCGCGGTAGTGTTCAAGCCGGCACCGCAGGCGGCGGTGAACGCCTTTCTCGATGAACTGTCGCTGTTCGGGATCGGCGCCTCGTGGGGCGGCTACGAGAGCCTCGCGATTCCGTTCGACTGTGCGTCGATGCGCAGCGCCACCCGCTGGACGCCGGGCGCGCCGACCGTGCGCTTTCATATCGGGCTTGAGGATGTTTCCGACCTGATCGCCGATCTCGAACGCGGCTTCGCCGCGCTTGCGGCGGCGCGTGGGTGATGGTCATCCGCTCGTCCCCGCG
Source organism: uncultured Alphaproteobacteria bacterium (assembly GCA_963702695.1). Lineage (GTDB taxonomy): Bacteria > Pseudomonadota > Alphaproteobacteria > Rhizobiales > Xanthobacteraceae > VAZQ01. The sequence goes on from CAVPDS010000023.1 coordinate 7,699, forward strand.
ACCGCGGGTACCCAGGGCAACGACCTCCGCCGCTTGAGCAAGCCCTCCTGGATTCCCGCCTGCGCGGGAATGAGCGGAGAGCGTGCGCACTCAAGCCGCGTCACTCGGCCGGCGCGGCCCCACGGCGCTTCACGTCGCGCAGCTCGAAATAGAGATTGCGGGCGTAGACGAACACGCCGAACGCCTGGCCGGCAATGAACACCGGGTCGCGGCGGTAGAGCGCATAGACCAGCAGCAGCAGTCCGCCGCCGATCGAGAAGAACCAGAACGCGATCGGCATCACCATCTTGCCGGCGCGCTCGGAGGCGATCCATTGCACCAGGAAGCGTGCGGTGAACAGCCCCTGTGCGACAAAGCCCAGCAGCACCCACCAATCGAGCTTGAGGACGAAGACCTCGTGCAGGTAGTTGCCGACGGCTTGTGAGAGATCAATCAGCATTCCGCTTTGCCTCCAACACCTGCGGCACGCGCTTCTTGCGGCGAATGAGCCACCACACGCCGGCGAGATCGAGGATGCCGACCCACAACCGATCCCACAGGCCGTAGTTCGACGTACCGGCGCGGCGTGAACGATCGATGACGTCGACGTAACCGATGGTCATAGCCGTCGCGGCGCACCAGCGCGGGCAGGAAACGGTGCAGGCCGTCGAAATACGGCAGCGCAAGGACCACGTCGCGCCGAAACGCCTTGAGGCCGCAGCCGGTATCGCGGGTGCTGTCGCGCAGCACGAAACTGCGCACGCCGTTGGCGACGCGCGACTGGAATTTCTTGAAGCCGGTGTCCTTGCGGCCGACGCGCTGCCCTGCGACCAGCCCCATGCCGGGGGCGCCGTCGGCGAGCGTGCGCAACATCTGCGGAATGAACGCCGGGTCGTTCTGGCCGTCGCCGTCGAGGGTGGCGATGACCGGCGCGCGCGCGTGCGTCACCCCGGTGCGCACCGCTGCCGACTGCCCGCAGGATTGCACGTGCCGGATCTGCCGCAACCAGGGGCGGCTTGCCATCAGCGCGGTCAGTTCCGCATCGGTGCCATCCGTGGAACCGTCGTTGACGTAGATCAGCTCGAACGCCGTCGCGTTGAGCGCGGCCGCGATCTCGTCCACGAGCGCCGCAACATTGCCGGCCTCATTCTTGACCGGCACGACAATGGACACGGCCGGCGACGGGCTCGGTTCGCTCATGGATGCGCTCTGATGCTACGGCGGCGGCATTCCCGATCGCCTGGCAACGATCTAACAACGGAATTCATGCTCCAGCGCGCAGTCTCTTATGGGGCGTTAGGCCGGCGGGCAACCCTTTTGATTCGCGCCCACGAGGGCCCCGGCAGGGTGCGGACGGTACCGTCGGCGCCGAGTGCAAAGCCGAGCCGGCGCGCGGCAAACCAGTCGCGCACCAACAGCGCGCCGAAGGCGCCGAACGCCGCGCCCGCGATCACATCGCTCGGATGATGCGCCAGGACGACGACCCGGCTCACGCCGATCGCCAGCGCATAGATCGCCATGATCCCGCGCAGGCGTGGCCAGAGGAGGCCGATCGCCACCAGCGCCGCGAACGCGGTGGTGGCGTGACCCGACGGCATGCTCGCGTATTCGGGACGCCAGACGAACGGCATGTAGGTGAACGGATCGGCATGACCGCCCACGAACGGCCGCGCCCGTCCGATCATCCGCTTGACGATGCTGTCGAACAGGCTCGGCAAAGCGATCGCTGTGAACAGAAAGCTGAGCCGCACCGTGACGGCGGCGAGCACGAGCGCGCTGATGGGTCGCATCACCGGCGGCGTGAACAGCGCCATGGCGATGAGGCTGATCCCGATCGGCACCAGGAACCAGCCGGACTTGCCGAAATCGGTGATCGTGGCGAACGCCTCGATGATGGGGCGCGGCAGCGCCTGCATCACCGGGACCGCCGGCGCGTCGAGCCACAGCATCGCGCTCGCGACGGCGACCAGCACAACCGCGGCCCCCAGCACGATGCGCGCCGGCGAACGCCAGGCAAAGTGCGCGCCGGGCGGCAACCGCGGCGCGCGCGTGAGCAGCGCCAAGCACGCCATCACCCTCGCCGCCAACGCCCGGATGCCGGATCGCTCGAGCTCGGGCTTGAGCCCGCCCGCCGCGGTCACGGCTGCACCTCGGAGCGATACAACATGAGCGAGATTGGGCGCCCGCTGGCCATGTTGAAGCCGTCGATGCGGGCGAACGCCGAGTAGCGCAGCCCGACCGCTTCGGCATTCAAGCCGAAGCTTTTCTGGTCCTGGCTTTCGACCACGGCGAAACGGCAGTCGCCCCCGGTCAGGAACTCGGCCGCGCCCGGCGCGTCGGTCAGGCGGGTTTCCGTGCCGGCAAGGAAAACCACGCTCGGCTCATGATAGCCGACCGCGGCGGCCAGCGGCTTCTCACAGCCGGTGATGCGCAGGATCTGTCCGAGCGTCGCGGCCGGGAACAGCTGCGGCGATCCCGGAATCACGAGCCCGCAGATCGCGAACCCGATCAGCACCGCGGCGGCCGCGCCGCGCAGCAAGGAGGCCTCGGCGCCGTCGACTTCGAACAGCCGCCACGCCAGCAGGCCCATCACCACCGCCGCGCCCACCACCGGCCAGACCAGGAACCCGAAATGCCGGCCGATCACCGTGATCGCGACCAGACCCGCAAGTCCGAGCAGAACCGGAACGACGAACCACCACATCGTCCCGCGCCGCAGCCATGGCGCGCGCGCGAGCATGCGCGCATCCACGATACCGGCGATGAGGATCGCGATCGCCGGATAAAGCGGCAGCACGTAATGCGGCAGCTTGGTCGCCACCAGCTCGAACACGATCCAGGACGGCACGATCCAGGCCAGCAGAAATTTCGCGCCAGGCTCGCGCCGCGCCGCCCAGACCGCCGGCGTCGCGAGACCAGCGAGCGTTGCGCCCGGCCAGAACGTGAACCAGAATAGCGCAAGATAATAACCGGGCGGCGCGCCATGCGACTCCTGCCCGCTGAAGACCTTGCTCAGAAGGTCCTGCCCGACCGAGTCAGCGAAGAAGGTCTCGCCGGAGCGCGCCATGATCGCGAGAAACCAGGGCAGAACGATCACGGCGAGCCACACGATGCCGGGAATCGGCCGCAGCGCCCAGATCCAGCGGGCGGAGCGATCGATGGCGATGAGGACGCCCGCAGTCAGCACGACGAACATCAGGATCAGCGGGCCCTTGAGCAGGATGCCCGCCGCCAGCGCGGTCCAGAAAATCGCCGCCACCGCCCAGCCGCGGCGGGCATCCAGCAGCTTGCGCTGCTCCGGCAGATAGCAGCGCGCCATCGCGCCCATGGCCGCGACCGTCGTCGCGAGCAGCATCGCGTCGGTCTTGGCGAGGCGGCCCTCGACGCCGACCACGACGCAGGTCGCCATCATGATGCCGGCCAGCACGGCGGCGCGCCGGGTGACGAAGGCCAGCGCCGCCCAATACGTCAGCAGCACCGCGCCGATGGCCCCGAGCAGAGAGGGAAACCGATAGAGCCAGATCGTCGTCGTCGCCCGAGGCTTTCCGAGCGCGGCCCCGGCCTTCACCGCCATCGCCTGCAGCCAGTAGATGCCGACCGGCTTCTTGTAGCGGACCTCGTCCTGGAAGCGGATGTCGATGAAGTCGCCGTTCTCGACCATCTGCTTGGAGGCTTGCGCGAAACGCGCCTCGTCGCGGTCGGTCGGCGGGATGCTGAAGAACCCCGGCAGCAGGTTGAGGAGCGCGACCAGCACCAGCGCGACCACCGCGCGGGCATGCGACCGCGTTGCGAAATCGACAATTTCGCTCAAGCCCGTCCCGCGCGAGACCGCCGCTTCCCGCTGCCGATAGCCGGCCGTCACCGCCATATCCCGTCCCAGGCCAAGTTGCGGCGCAGCATAGAGAAAGGCCCGTGGCTGGGAAAGCGGCGGGCGGGCTCGCACCCGTTGCGCGGAAAATTCTACTGCAGCCGCACCATGACGCTGTCGGTCGCGCCCTTGGCGTCCATCACCGTCACGCGCACGAAGCCCGGACCGTCGGGCTCGAAGAACAGGGTGCGCCGGCCGGCCGCGGCGGCGTACGGCATGCCGTTGACCATCACCGTGAGCGCGCCGGCGCCGCCGGTCACCTTGAGCGCGATCGGGTCGGGCTTGCCGTCAGCCGCGCGGGCGAGTTCGAGGCTCGCGCCGTTCGGCGGGAACATGATGTGAAGCTGCGGCTCGGTCCCGCCTCCGACCAAGCCGCCTGGGCGGAAGCGCTGCAATGGCGGCGGCAGCTTGCCGGTGGCGGCGATGAGCGTGCCCTTGGGTGCCGGCGGCAGCGGGGCCGGCAATTTGCCGGTGCGGGCGAAGGCGTCGAACAGGATCGGCGCGGCGGCTGCGCGGCCGACCAGGCCCGGCACCGGCGCGCCATCGGGGCGTCCGACCCAGACGCCGATCGTGCGCTTGCCGTCGAAGCCGACCGACCAGGCATCGCGATAGCCGTAGGAGGTGCCGGTCTTGAAGGCGATGCGGCCGCCGGCGGCATTCTCCGGCGGCGGCGTGCCGAGCAGCACGTTATCGACCTGCCAGGCCGCGACCGGCTCGATCAGCCGATGCGGGACGCGCGGCTCAGCGCCTTCAACCACGCGCTCGGTGAGCGGCAGCGTGGTGCCGAGCCGCGCCAAGCCGGCGTACAGCATCACCAGATCGTTGAGCTTCACGCCGACGCCGCCGAGGCCCATCGCAAGGCCGGGCGCTTCGTTCTTGGGCAGCAGCAGTTCGCCGCCGGCTTGACTGAGGCGCGCGGTGAAGCGGCTCGGCGCCGACCTTGTCGAGCACCGCCACCGCCGGCACGTTGAGCGAAAGCTGCAGCGCCTTGCGCACCGTCACGGTGCCCTGAAACGTGAGGTCGAAATTCTCCGGCGCGTAGCCGCCGTAACGGACCGGGCGATCCTCGATCAGCGTCTCGGGATGGACGAGGCCGTCCTCGAAGCCGATCCCGTAGATGAAGGGCTTGAGCGTCGAGCCTGGCGAGCGCACCGCCTGCGTCATGTCGACGTGACCGGCGCGGGAGTCGTCGAAGTAATCCGCAGAGGCGACGCGCGCGAGCACCTCGCCGGTCGCGTTGTCGACGGCGAGGATCGCGACCGAGATCTTGGGGCCGAGCGCGCGGGCACGTTCGCGCGCGAGTTCTTCAAGGTTCTTCTGCAGCATCGCGTCGATGGTGAGCTGATGCAGGCTGCGGCCCGGCGCTGCGGCAACCGCGGCATCGGCCGAATGCGGCGCGAGCATCGGCATCGGCTTGCGGCCATCCGGCACCGGCTCGAGTTTTGCGCGCGCGACTTCATCCGCCGGCACGACGCCCGCAGCGGCGACACGGTCGAGCACGCGATCGCGCGCATTGCGCGCGGCAGCCGATGAGCGATCGGGCCGGCGCTGTTCGGGCGATTGCGGCAGCGCCACCAGCAGCGCCGATTCACCGAGCGTGAGCCGGCGCGGCTCCTTGCCGAAATAGGCGAGCGAGGCGGCGCGGATGCCTTCGAGATTGCCGCCATAGGGCGCGAGGCTCAGGTAGAGCGCGAGGATCTCGTCCTTGCTCAGCTTGCGCTCGATCTCGATGGCGCGCACCATCTGGCGCAGCTTGGCGCCGAACGTGCGCTCCGTGCGCGGCTCCAGCAGGCGCGCGACCTGCATGGTCAGCGTGGACGCGCCGGACACGATGTGGCCGTTGCAGACCAATTGCTGCGCGGCGCGCGCGAGCGCGATCGGATCGACGCCGTGATGCGAGAGGAAGCGATTGTCCTCGTACGCAAACAGCAGGTTGAGGAAACGCGGGTCGACATTCTCCCGCGTCGCCGGCAGCCGCCAGCGGCCGTCCTGCGTGGTGTAGGGCCGCAGCAGCCGGCCCTCGCGATCGACCACAAGCGTGGAAAACGACAGGCCCTCGCCCAGCGGCGCCGGGCCGAGCGAACTGACCCAGGCGGCGAAAGCGCCGCCGAGAATGACGAGAAACAGCACCGCAGCGACGAGTGTGACTCGCAGACCGCACCGCAAACGCCCTCTGCTTTGGCGAAAATCGATCCATCTGCTCATTCCCGCGTAAGCGGCAATCCAGGGCCACTTGCTCCGCCGAGCTTGCGGCCCTGGGTCTCCGCTTTCGCGGGGACGAACGGAATGGTCGCAGGTATCGCTCATCGCGTCGCTCGTTCACTTCGCCGCGGTGATTTCGATCGTGCCGGTGCCGGTGCGGCCGAAGCGGTCGGGGCGGTACATGTCCTCCACATAGGCTTGCGGCAGCACGTAGCGGCCGGGCGAGACCGCGCGCACGACGTAGGCCACGGTGAACACCGAGGGGTCTTCGCCTTGCGATCGAACGCCGCGTCGAAACGGTCGTCACGGAACTCGGCGTTCACCGGCTCCTGAGCGTCCTCGATCCACGACAGCGTGCCGGTGTCGCCCGAGGAGACGAGCCGCGGATTGTCGATCTCGAAGCCCGCCGGCAGATAGTCGGCGACGATCACGCGGGCGAACATCGGCTGCGGCTCGGTGATCTTGAGCACCACGGCGAAGCGGTCGTTCTGCTTCGCCTTGGTCGGATCGGCCGGCTTGCCGTCGAGCGTGTAGTACAGGCGTTCGATCTTGAAGCCCTTCTCGGCCGCGGGCTCCGGCACGAGCGGCGCGCCGCTGACGGTCACCACCGCCTGCAGCGTTCCGTCGCCGGTGTTGGTGATGCGCAGCGGCTGCTGCAGATCGCCTGCACGCAGGCGGCGGTTGAACGCGCCCTGCTGCTTCTCGCCCGCGACATCGAGCGAGATGCCGGCCGCATCCTTGGCGAGCGCGCGCGCCGCCAGCACCATCCACGCTTTCTCCTGGGTGGAGACGTAAGGCGTGAGGTCGCGCGCAGCTTCGACGCGCTCGACCGCGCCGGTGATGGTCGCACGCGGCGCGCCGCTTTCGGACGCAAGCGTCACCAGCGCCGCCGCATCGCGCAGCGTCGAGCCGTAGTCGGTGCGGCCGTATTCCAGCGTCGGCACCTGCGGGATCGAGGCCAGCGCCGCCGCATAGACGCGCTCGGCGCGCGTACGGTCGCCGAGCATGCCGAGCGCGGCCGCGATCTGCGCTTTCGCGATCGTGGTCGCAAAGTCATCGAGCTTGGTGTCGGCGAAATAACGCAGGTCGCCGATCGGGGCCGCGCCGTTGCGCGCCAGCACATAGAGCGCATAGGCGAGATCGCGGCCGCCGGTCTTGCTCGGCTCCTCGGCGTTGCCGACGAAGTTGCGCAGCCGCTCGAGCGCGAGCTTGAACGCAACGTCCGGCACCGCGAAGCCGCGCTCGCGCGCCCGCGTGAGGAAGTCGGTGACGTAGGAGTCGAGCCAGACATCGTCGCCGCCCGCCGACCAAAGGCCGAACGACCCGTTCGAGCCCTGGCGCGCGAGCAAGCGGTCGATCGCATCGCGGATGCGCTGGTCGACCGCGGTGTCGAGCGCGAGATGCGCTTCGCTCGCGAGATCGTTGACGTAGAGCAGCGGCAGCGCGCGGCTGGTGATCTGCTCCGAGCAGCCGAACGGATAGCGGTCGAGCGCGGCCAGCAGCGCCGCCGCGTCGAGCGCGGTCGAGAAGCCGACCGAGACCGAGACGCTGCCGGTCCCCGGCACGAGGTCGGCGAACAGGTCGTTCGACAGCGTCAGGCTCTCGTTCTTGGCGATCGGCCGGACCGTGCGGCGCGCGAGGATCTGCGTCGCCGGCTTGACCGCGAGCGCGTAGTTGCGATCGAGCGTCAGCCCGCCCGGCCCGCTGATGCGGACGGTGACGTTGGCTCGGCCCGCGGCGTTCGACGCGAGCGCGAGCGTCACCGAGCCGCGCTGCTTGGCGTCGAGGTGCAACGTCTGCGGCGCGGCATTGCCGAAGACGTCGAGGCCCTCGCTCTTTGCCTCGATCCGGTATTCGCCGGCCGGGCCTTCGACGTTGTCGAGATCGAGGTGCATGGTGCCGCGGTCGCCGGTGAGCAGGAAGCGCGGCAGCGTCGCCGTCAGCACCACCGGGTCGCGGACGGTCACGTCGCCGACCGCCTTGCCGACCTTGTCCTTCGACCAGGCCACCGCCATCACGCGCGCGGTGCCGGCGAAGTCGGGAATGTCGAACACGATCTCCGCGGTGCCGTTCGCGCCGACCGTCACGAGGCCGGAATAGAGCGCGAGCGGCGTCTGCGTCGGCGGCGTGCCCTGCAGCTCGGCGGCTGCGATATCGCCGCCGGACCTGATCTGGCCGCGCGTGCCCTGCATGCCGTCGATCAGCTGGCCGTAGAGGTCGCGGACTTCGGCGGTGAGCCGGCGCTGGCCGAGATAATAGTCGTCGGGCGCCGGCGGCTTGTAGTTGGTGAGGTTGAGGATGCCGACATCGACCGCAGCGACGACGATGCGCGCCTCTTCGCCGGCGGTCAGCCCGCCGATCTTCACCGGGATGCGCAGCGCGGTGTTCGGACGGACGAGTTGCGGCAATTGCAGGTTCACCGCGAGCGTGCGCGCCTTGCGATTGACGCCGAACCACTGCACGCCGATGGCGCGGCCGGGCATGCGCTCGGCGGCGGCGTCGAGCGGACGGCGCAGCGTCGCCACCACATAGGCGCCGGTGCCCCAGTCGGCGCCGACCGGAAGCGTCACGCGGGCGGTGCCGGCCGGCACATCCTGCGTGCGCGTGGTGATGAGCCGGTCGCCGATCACGTTGAGCGTGACCTTGCCGGCCGTGCGCGCCGTCACCGCGACGGTCATCGTGTCGCCGGGCGCGTATTCCGGCTTGTCGAGCGCGATCTCGAGCATGTCGGGCGTATCGGCGCTGGCGTCGGCGTACCAGCCGGCGTCGAAGCCGATCGAGGTCACCGGCCCGTTGCGATCGCCGGTCGAGACTTCCAGCCGATAGCGGCCCCACTGCACCGGCATCGAAATGCGCGCCGGCGTATTCGCGGCGATATTGAAATTGCCGTCGGCGATGCGGCGGGTGGTCTTCACCGGCTCGAAATTCCACGAGCCCTCGCGGCGATAGTACTGATAGCGGGTCTCGACCCGCAGCAGCTCGTAGTGCATGCCGGTGCGGGCGAGCGAGGCGCCGTCGGGAGCGACGACCGCGACATCGAAGGTCGCGTTCTCGCCCTCGCCGAGCGAGCGGCCGGAGAACGTCGGCTTGACGCCGATCATCGGACCGTCGGGCGTGACCGGCAGCGTGAGCTTGCGCTCGACCGCGCGGCCGCCGGCCTCGGCCATGCGCACGGTCACTTGCGCCTCCAGCGGACGGGTCGAGGCCGGCGGCTTGTCGATCGCAACCGGGAACTTGGCCTTGCCGTTGGCGTCGGTGTCGGGGAGATCGTCGAGCGGCTGGCGGGTCGCCTCGATCTCTTCGTCAGCAAGGCCGAACTGATAGCCGGCGAATCCGGGCCGCCTGTCGGCTGGCTTGATCAGCACTTCGCCTTCAAGGTCGAGGTCGGAGGCAGGCGTGCCGTAGAGATAGCGGCCGTCGAGCGTTACTTCAGCCGGGGTCTCCTTGGAGACGCTCTTGGCGGTCGTGGCCAGGTCGAATTCCAGCCGATCCGGCACGTAGTCCTCGACCATGAAGGACGTCTCGCCGACCGGCGGACGCTTCGGATCGGTGAAGGCGCGCACGCGCCAGGTGCCCGTCGGAACGGAGGAGACGAGCGGTACCGCGAGCGCACGTCCGCCGACGCCCTGGTCGGCCACCGCGGTGCGGCGATATTCGACGCCGTCCGGACGTTCGACCACCAGAGTGAGCGGCACGCCGAGCGCGGCGATGCCCTGCCCGTCGCGCAGCAGCGCCGTGACCTCGACGGTTTCGCCGGAACGGTAGACGCCGCGCTCGGTGTAGACGAAGGCATCGAGCCCGGCCGGCACCTGGCGTCCGGAGACGCCGCGATCGGTAAGATCGAACGCCGGCGCCTTCAGGCTCAGGAAGGCGTAGTCGCCGCGGGTATCGCTGGCGACGAGCATCGCCGGCGATTGCCCGCCCTCCCCGCGCGTCAGCCCGGCCTCGAACTGCACATAGCCCTGGTCGTTGGTGCGCTTGGTGGAGAGGACTTCGTTGTTGCGGGAGATCAGCCGCACCTCGGCCTGCGCCTTGGGCTGCGTGGTTTCAAGCGAATGCACGAAGGCGTGGACGCCGTCGTTGCCGGAGAACGCGGTCAGCCCGAGGTCGGAGACGATGAACCACTGCGTGGCCAGATCGTCGTAGTTGTCCGACGTGCTGCCGACGGCCTCCGCGACCATCACGTAGACGCCCGGGGCAAGGTTGGTGACCGCGTCGCCGACCGGAAACGCGGTGGTGACGTCGGCGTTCAGCGTCTGCTCGACCTTCATCTCGCCTTTCCACACCTGCGCGCCGCGCTCTTCGGAGAGGCGTTCGAGGTCGGAACGGTCGAGCGCGCGCTGGAAGTCGCGGCCGATCACGGTTTCGACGAGGTTGCGGTCGCCGATGCGATAGATTTCGAGCTTCAACGCCGTGGTGTTGACGCTGACCACCGGAATGCCGCGCTGGCCGGTCCGCGGCAGCACGTAGGACTTGGTGGCGAAGCGCACGAACGGCTTGCGGTCGCGCACGTAGATGTTGAAGTCCGCGCTCTTGGCGAGCGTCTCGCGCACGACCGACGGGATGCCGGCGCGCAGCGTGACGTTGTAGTGCTCGCCGTGCTTCAGGCCTTCGACGCAAAGCTGCTTTTCGTCGACGGAGACGGCCGGCTTGTCGGTGCCGCCAAGCGCCACGAACGGCGAAAGGTCGACGCGCTTGCCCGGAAGCTCCTCTGAGAACTGGAAACAGACGCGCGGCGAAGCCGAGTCGGCGTCCACCGAGTAATCGAGCAGACGGAAGCCGTGGTCTTCGCGCATGCGCTCATATTGCTGGCGCACGTCGGCGACTTCACGCAGGTCGAGCGACAGCCGCATCGCATCGAGCGCCGGACGCCAGAGCTGTTCGGCGGCGTAGCTGCGGCCGATGACGAGGAGGCTCTCGGCTTCCTCCGCCGGGCTCGTGGTCCGCTGATAGGCGATGTAGGCGGCGGTTGCCGCGCGATCGAGCAGCGTCGTGCGCTCGCGGTCATTGGCCGGGCGGATCTGTTGCTGCACGGTCTTGGCGAGCCGCAGCCAGTTCGCGCTGTCGTCGGGCGCGGCCACCACGATCTGCCCGAGGATCGCCAGCCCGCTGCGGAAATCGTTGCGCTGGAAGGCGGCATCGGCGTCGCGCCGCAGCGTAGCGGCGGGCTTGGTGACCTGCCCGGCCTCGGTCTTGATCTGGGCTTCAAGCTTGATCGCCGCATCGGCGAGATCGTCGCGCCGGAACGCCTTATCGGCGGCGCCGGCCGGAGCGGCGATGATGATCGACAAAAGGGTTGCGAGCGCGGCGAAGACGCCGGCGCGGGCGAACGCGAGCATGGGTGGACCTCCATCCCCGTCGGCGCGGGAAAAGCGAACGGGCGTTGCGAAGTGACCCCGCAAAGGTGTCAAGGTCGTGACAAGTGTGCGCCGAACCGGGCCTCGCGTGAAGCGGACATAACAGTCCCGTGCGGCACAGCCTGTGCGGCTTTGTGTGGCGCTTCCCGCACATCGATGCGACTGTGGCATGCCTTTGATTCATCAAGGATTTCTGGAACGCGACAAGACGCGTGAGGGGCGCGCGCTTGCGGGACTGTGCGGCGCATGCGGCAACGCGTTACAAGCCCGCTCGATTGTAAACATAAACGCGCTGTCGCAGTCTGCGCGCCGACGCGACATGCGATGGACTAGAAGGATCACGCTATGAATTGACGCGACGTACTGACCGTGCTGGCCTCAATCTCGACCATGGCGCTGACCAAGGCGCAGGCGCAGCCGATCTTCACCGACCGCCCGGTGCGGCTGGTCGTGCCGTTTGCGCCCGGCGGCGCGACCGACGTGGTCGGCCGGCTGTGGGCGGAGAAGATCAAGCCGACATTGGGCACCGTCGTGGTCGAGAACCGGCCGAGCGGCGGCGGCATGCCGGGCACCAGCGAAGTCGCGCGCGCGGCGCCGGACGGACACACTTTCCTGTTCGGCAACACCTCGACGCAGGTGCTCATTCCTGCGATCGCGAGCCACCCGCCCTACGATCCGGTCAAGGACTTCACCGCGATCTACATTCTGTGCAATTCGCCGACCTCGATCGTGGTGCACGAATTGGTGCCGGTACACACCCTCAAGGAGCTGATCGCCTATGCCAAGGCCAACCCGGGCAAGCTCTCCTACGGCTCGGCCGGGGCCGGCACGCTGACCAATCTCGCCGGCGAGTTGTTCAAGCATCTCATCGGCGCGCCCGACATCGTTCACATCCCTTACAAAGGCTCGGCACCCGGCGTCGCCGACCTCGCCAGCGGCCATATCCCGATGATGACGCCCAATGTCGGCGGGCCGCTGCTTGAATTTCACCGCGCCGGCAAGGTGCGCATCCTTGCGATCGCCGCCACCAAACGGCTTGGCGTCGCGCCCGATATTCCGACCGCGATCGAGGCCGGCTTGCCGGGCATGGTGGCGGCGAATTTCAACGGGCTGTTCGGTCCCGCCGGCCTGCCGAAGCCCTTGGTCGATAAAATCGCCGACGGGACGCGCGCGATGATGTCCGATCCGGGCCTGCAGAAGGTGCTGGCGGCGTCCGGGTTCGAGCCGATCCTCGACTCCGGGCCCGAATCCGCGGCGCGGCTGGTGAGCGAAGAACTGGCGCGCTGGACGCCGGTGATCAAGGCGACCGGGTTCAAGTTGGAGTAAGATACGCCCGCACGATCGCCGGGTTGTCATCCCGGCCGAGCGTAGCGAGAGTCGGGACCCAACGTGGAGCAAGCTGATCGTTGGGTCTCGGATCGGCCTATCGGCCGTCCGAGATGACAAATCCCCTACGCGGAGTCTCCCTTGCCCAACCAGCGCACCGCCCTCACCGTCGAGGACGACGGCTTCCTCCGCGTCGTCGGCATCATCCTTGATCCCAACACCACGCTCGATCGCGTGGCGGCTTACGCGGATTTCTTCGCGCATGACGAGCCGGATTTTGCCGACTATCTCGCAGGCGCGCGCAAGCGCGCAGGGGCGCTGTTCCCCGCGGACGTGCGGTTCGTCAACACGCAGGAGGAAATGCGCTCGGCGCTCCCCGGCTGCCGCGGCCTGATCGTGGAATTGCTGGCGGTCGGGCGGGACGAATTGGCGGCGGGGACTGATCTCGCGGTGGTGCAGAAATATGGCGCGCGCCTTCGCTACATCGACGCGGCCGCTTGCGCCGGGCGCGGCATCGAGGTCCTGACGTTTCGCCGCCGCGCCAACATCGCCTGCGCGGAGGTCGCGTTCGCGCTGATGCTGACGCTGGTGAAGAAGCTCAACCGCCTGCTCAACCGGATCAGCCCGGAGCGGCTCGCGGCGCTGGGCTATTCATACCGGCCGTTCGATAACCGGCATACCCCGAACGGCAACTGGGCGCGCATTCCCGGCATCGGCATGCTCAACGAAAGCACGATCGGCATCATCGGCCTCGGTGAGATCGGCGCCGAGATCGCGCTGCGCGCGGCGGCGTTCGGCATGCGCATTCTCTATACCCAGCGCACCCGGCTCCCCGAGGCCGAGGAGCGCGAGCTGCACGCGACCTACCTGCCGCTCGAAACGCTGCTCGCGCAGAGCGACTGGGTGATCCCGCAACTTCCCACGTCACCAGCGACGCGGCATTTCCTCGACGGCGCGCGCCTCGCGCAGATGAAGCCGGGCGCCTGCATCGTCAACGTCTCGCGCGCCGACCTGGTGGAACGTGAGGCCTTGATCGAGGCGCTCAAGTCCGGCCGTCTCGGCGGCTTCGGCCTCGATCCGCTGTACGAAGCGCCGGGGCGCGAGGACGACGAGTTGCTGCGCTTCGACAACGTCGTGATGAGCCCGCATCTCGGCGGCTCGCCGCGCCAGAACGGGCTCGACGATCTGGCGGAGCTTGTGGAGCAGATGGCGAAGGCGCTCGGCTTCTGAGCCAGCGGTTTGCTTGCCCACGATCCGGTGCTAGCCTTTCCCGGCGTCGCGGACACAAGCGGCGTCGGACAATCACAATGGCTCTTGCCGAGCAGCCCACCCCTGTTGAACCGCCGGCTGCCCCCGTCGCGGCCGCCGCGTCGTCAACCCGCGAGATCATCTATCGCCACGCGCTAATCGTGCGGCTGGCGCATTGGATCAACCTGTTCTGCCTGACGTTGCTGCTGCTGAGCGGACTGCGCCTGTTCAATTATCATCCGGCGCTCTACTGGGGGAATTACGGGTACAAGGGCGCGCCCTCCATTCTGGCGATGGGCGCGGCGCGCGATCCCAATACCGGCCAGATCATCGGCATCACGCAGGTCGCTGGCACGAATTTCATCACCACCGGCGTGCTCGGCGCCTCCTACGACCCCGAGCAGCGCGCCATGGTGCAGCGCGCGTTTCCGCCGTGGATCACGCTCCCCGGCGAGCCTGGCCTGGCGCTCGCGCGCGACTGGCACTTCGCGATGGCGTGGCTGTTCGTCATCAACGGCGCGATCTATCTCCTGGTCGGTCTGTTCAGGGGACATTTCCGCCGCGATCTGATCCCGAAGGCCGATCAGCTTCGGCCGCGTCACATTCTCTCCAATGTCTGGGATCACATCCGGCTGCGCCCGCCGCGCGGCGAGGCGGCGCGTCGCTATAACGTGCTGCAAAAATTCGCCTACATCGCCGTGATCTTCGTGCTGCTGCCGCTGATGCTGCTGACCGGGCTGACGATGTCGCCGGCCGTTACCGCCGCCGCGCCGTTTCTGTTCGATCTGTTCGGCGGACGCCAGTCGGCGCGCACGATCCACTTCATCGTGGCGAACCTGCTGGTGCTGTTCGTGCTCATTCACGTCATCGAGGTCCTGCTGGCGGGACCGCTCAACCTGATGCGCTCGATGATTACCGGGCGCTATGTCATCCGCACGAAAGGTGCGCCATGAATAGTCTCATCACCCGCCGCGGACTGATCGCAGGAAGCTCGGCCGCCGCAGCGAGCCTGCTGTCGGGATGTGATCCCGTCACGGAATCATCGTCGCTGCGCTGGATCCTCGATTTCGGCCAGGCGGCATCGATGCACGTGCAACGCCTGCTGCTGTCGCGCCAGCAGCTCGTGCGCGAATACAAGGCAGCGGATGTTTCGCCGGACTTTCCGCCGAACGGCACCGCGATGCCAACCGGCATGGATTATTTCCAGATGATGGTGTCGGGCTTCGCGAGCTGGCGGCTCGCCGTCGGCGGCCTCGTGCGCAAACCGCTGTCGCTTTCGCTCGACGAGATCAAGGCGATGCCCGCGCGCACCCAGGTCACCCAGCACAATTGCGACGAGGGTTGGACCGCGATCGGGCAATGGACCGGCGTGCCGCTCAGTCATGTGCTGCAGGCGGCGGAGTTGCTGCCGCAGGCGCGCTACATCGTGTTCCACTGCATGGACGAGCTGGTGCGCGCGCCCCGCCGCGAAGGCTTCTACTACGAGAGCATCGACTTGTTCGACGCGCTGCATCCGCAGACCATCCTCGCTTACGGCATGAACGGCGGCTCCCTCCCCGTGCCGCACGGCGCACCGCTGCGGCTGCGGGTCGAGCGCCATGTCGGCTACAAGCACGCGAAGTATGTGAATCGCATCGAAGCGGTCGAGCGCCTGAGCAATATCAGCCGCGGCAACGGCGGTTTCTGGGAAGACCGCGGCTACCAGTGGTACGCGGGTTTGTAGCGGCCCCAACCTTCAATAAGCGGTGAACCTGCACGCCTTCAAGATGAAGCCTCGGCGTCAATGTGACGCCGACGCTCCGCGCCCACGCCGGATGGGGATATCCGCGGCGCCCGGCTGGAGGTCGGGCCGGGCGTTGCGGGCCACAAGCCTTCATCGTCGATTCAAGAATATGTTAACTTCAGGCGATGAGAATTAATTCGGGCAGGCTGCAGCACTTGCGCCCAAGGTTCGCGCTTACGAATGATCAGGCAGCGCTCGTCGGGGCAAAAGCGTCAAACGTCAACGTCGTAAAGGTCAACGTCCTAATGTGACAGACCGGCCACGCATCGCAGTATGAACCGATGGCGCTCACTGAGATGGATACCGAAATTCTTGGCATCGGCTTTCTGTTCACACTCCGCCTTGGTCGGCGCAAGCGCTTCGCCGCCTGAGCCCTGGGCCGATGCACCCAGCCCCATTGCGCCCAGAAGGGCCAACAACGCGAGAAAGAAAATCGGCTTCGTCATCTGCGATCTCGTTCCGGTCTTATTCGTCATCTGCGACCTCGTTCGTGTCTTAATGGCCTGCGGCTCATATAGCATCGAGATTGTGCAATGCAATAGAAAATATTGCGATGCACAATCGCAACGCTGCTCGTGATCGACGCTCCGGTGTCTTGGGCGTTGTCGAAAAGCACGTACTCTGGCAGGAGAAAGCCCCTGTCGCCGCCGCAAGGCTCACGGGACTCAAATGGGTTGGACAAAGGTCGGCGAGAAGATATCTAGACGCGACTTGAGGTGTGCGAATTGCCACAGGATATCAATCCAGCAGCGACTGACCGCCTGGACACAATCTGAGAATTCAAGAAACGCCCATGTTGCCGGATTAGCTCAGTGGTAGAGCAGCGGTTTTGTAAACCGTTGGTCGGGAGTTCAAATCTCTCATCCGGCACCACCGCTCAAAAGCCCGCCCTGAACGGCTATTCGTGAGCAATCGAGGCTCGTGATCCCGGCCAAGTCGCCGTCCACGCGCAGTCCCGGCGGCTGACCGCGAGGCGTCGGCATCACAGTGACCCTCTCGACCATCGATCGGATAATGGCCGCGGCCTCGGAGTGGCAGGCGGAGATTTTTCGGAGGGCGCGGCAGCGAGGATTCCCGCGGATGGTGAGGTCGAGGAGGCATCGCCCTTCGCACGCCTCGAAAAGGTTGAAGCGGACGACGACGCTGGAAGGCCGTTATCAGAGCAATGGCGGACCGGAAAGCCGGTTCTTTGCATGCCAGGTGCAAGCCTGCTCGACGAAGCCGCCGCGTTAGTAGTCGTCGCTCAGCTGGTTGAAAGACAGGGTATCGGCGCCCGCGCCGAACAGGCCGATGCGTTGTCGCTGTCACGAATTTTCAGTTGGGACACACAGGACGTTGCGCTGGTTTGCCTGTGCCATGTCGAACACGCCAGGTTTGCCCAAATCCGTTATTCCGTTCGCCGCATCAGGCGCCGGATTCCGGATACCCACACCCGGTGGCGCTGTTTGGCAATGGTCCGGAGGGGGGAGCGTAGTCCCGAAGCTGCGATGCAAGTGGAAAAGCTGCCCCGGATGTCGCTTCCTCATCCGGGTTAGGCTACCGCGCTCGTTTACTTGAAGTAATTCAAGTCCGGAGGCTTCTGCCCTCTCTTGGATGGCATCAGCTTGCCGTCCCAGCTCAGCATGTAATGTTCGTTGCCGATCATGACGTGCTGATTATTTTCGATGCAGCCGGATTCGCGCCATTGCGGCCGCGCCTGCGGCGCGCGGCGATAGTCCTTGGTCACGACCCAGGGATGCGTGAAGGCATCATCGATGATGGTGATTTCGTCATGCAGGATGTTGGGATTGGCCTTGTCGCTGAAGATGCGTTCCTTAACCACGGTCTGGTTGTTCTCGTGTAGGGGAATGGCGGTGCTGTCGAGCGTGCGCAGCCCGTGGAAGCCGCGGGTTTCGACTTCCAGCAGGTCGTAGCGGCCGTCGCCGTCGCTATCGATCCAGGCGCCAAGCGAAGTGCCCGCGAAGGATGTCTCCAATGGCACGGGCCAACCGCGGCCGTCGGTGTAGATCCGGCGGACATCGTTGAACGTGCTCATCAGCATATAAGTGGTGTCGGGCATGACCAGGATTTCCATCGTCGAATACACTGTCATCATGCGCGGCATGCCGGGCGTGAGGCAGGTGAAATCGCGGTCGAGGCCGGCCCCGCCGGCCGCCTGGTCGGCGAGGCTGGCGTCGAAGATGGCCTGATATTCCGGCGTCAGCGGCGGCTCCTGGAACCGGCCTTCCTGTTTGTGTGGGTCCCACGACGGATTGCCGGGGATCCCCGGAACCGGAAGCTTGCTCCACTGCCCACGCCAGTCAGGATATTTCGTTTCATCGAAGGCGCGCGCGCCGCCACTCGCAAGGCACAGCGCCGCGGTGAGCACGATTGAAGTGATCATGGCTCGACCACGCATGGTCCATCCCTCCCTGTGAACGGTGCGACCTTTGATTCGGTCGAAGCGATGCGATGCTTCCCGCGAAGTCGCTGGCGTTCAGAACAAATTTATAAGTTCAAGATGCATGCCCGCCGACGGCATGCGCGCAGCCCATTTGCTCCGGGATTTCGGCACATCCCGCAGGCTGCTCTCCGATCAGGCTACAACACCTGTCCACGCGCGCGGAAGGGGCATGATCTTCCGATGAACGGACGCGCAGCTTTGATTTTCGATCTCGACACATCAATCCAAGGGCTTGTAGAACGACTTGGTCGAGATGCTCCTGAGCTCGTCAAGCTGGCAGGCATCTATCATAACTTGATCAGGATCTGGGCCGAGACATGAAGATCGTGAAGTTCTTAATTATACCAATTCCAATAATTACTACGACGCTTGGTCCGATAGCCTTTGCTCAACAGCCGGCGGAATCTCCCACTGCGCCTTCGATGCCGGGAACTTCGCCCAATCCGCCGGTGTCCGCTACGGACGCCATGGTCGATGTTTCTCACCGCGGATATTCTAGTGAAGGTTGTCATGGTCGGGTTGGCCTTCGCGTCCCAGGTGACCTGGACGATTTTTCTCGCCAAGAGCGTGCACCTTGCGTTCGTGCGACGGCGGCTGCACCGGGCGCTTCGCCGGATTGCAGAAGCAAAGTCAGTGGCGGAAGCGAAGATGCTCCTCGGCGCGAAAGGAAACGGGGGTACGTGAAGGTCGCGTTGGTGGCGCTCGGAGGCATTCCCGGAGTTGCTCCCGCCGGCGCGGTCGACAACCCCCAGCCGTGATTGGCTCAGCGATGACCGAAACGGAGTTCCCCGTGAAAGGCCGCAAGTAGCCGATCCCGCATCTAGGCTAAAGCGGGTCGGAAGCGCTCCGCTACAATAACATCAAGGAGGTCGCGATGAATAAGTTGACTTCGATTCTCGTGAGCATCGTGGCGTTGGCGATCGCTCCGATTGCCGTGCCGGAAGCAGCTATCGCACAAGCTCCGGCGAGCATCCTGATCTACAACGCGCAACACGCGAACCTGACCAAAGCGTGGGCCGAGGGGTTCGCCAGGGATACCGGAATCAAGGCAACCATACGGAACGGCAGCGATACGGAACTTGGCAATCAGATCGTGCAGGAGGGCGCGGCCTCGCCGGCCGATGTATTCTTGACGGAAAACTCGCCGGCCATGGCGCTGGTCGATACGGCCGGACGGTTCGCGACGCTTGGAAACGATACGCTGACACAGGTGCCCGAGAGTTTCCGGCCCGCCAATGGTCACTGGATCGGTGTGGCGGCGCGCAGCACCGTCTTTGCTTACAATAAAGGCAAGCTGACGCCTGCCCAACTGCCCCGGTCGCTCCTGGATCTCGCCGACCCGAGATGGAAGGGCCGCTGGGGCGGCTCTCCCTCCGGCGCTGATTTCCAGGCTATCGTCAGCGCGCTGCTGGAACTGAAGGGTGAAGCGCTGACGGAGGCGTGGCTCAAGGCGATGAAGCAGAACGCCGTGGCCTATCGCGGCAATGTCGCCGCCCTCAAGGCGGTTAACGCGGGCGAGGTCGAGGGCGCCGTCATCTATCACTATTATTACTTCGGCGATCAGGCCAGGACCGGCGAGAACAGCAAGAATACTGCCCTCTACTACTTCCGAAATCAGGACCCGGGGGCGTTCGTCAGCATCTCCGGCGGCGGCGTGCTGGCCTCCAGCAAGCGCCCGACGGAAGCACAGGCGTTCCTGAAGTGGGTCACCGGCAAAGCCGGTCAGGACGTCCTGAAGACGGGCGACTCCTATGAATATGCCGTTGGCATCGGCGCCCAGTCCAACCCCGCGCTGGTGCCGTTAGCCGATCTGCAGGCGCCAAAAGTCGAGCCTGCCAAGCTGAACAGCAAGAAAGTCGTCGATCTGATGATGCAGGCCGGATTGTTGTAATCACCCGGCTGAACGACATTCGTCCCGCCTCAGCACGCAAGCGGCGCGCTTTTTTTCACGGATCACTTTTCCAAAAGGTCTCCGGCGTAGCAATGGCCGTCGTTCACGCAAGCGAGCCGACCGCTGATCCGATGTCCGCGCACTCTTCGCGGGCATCGGATGATGTTCTGGAGGCCATTGGACGGCGATCGAAGTTAATGAAGCTGCGGCTTCGCTGGCGGACGCCAAGCCGCAGTCTGGCGAAGACAGGGATGACGGCGGTTGCGGTCTTCGTTTCGCTCGCCGCGCTCCTGCCGCTGGGATTTATCATTTGGGTGACGATCCAGACCGGGTGGGAGACGGCCGCGGCGCTGATCTTCCGTCCACGCGTCGGCGAATTGCTCATCAACACGTTTCTCCTTGTCTTATTCGCGGTGCCGTTGTGCGCCGTGCTGGCGGTTGCACTCGCCTGGTTGACGGAACGCAGCGATCTGCCCGGCGCCCGGATCTGGGCATGGCTTGCGACCGCACCGCTGGCAATTCCGGCGTTCCTGCACAGCTATGCGTGGGTCAGCATGGTCCCGAGCCTCCACGGGCTGCCGGCGGGCGTGATGATTTCGGTCATCGCCTACTTCCCGTTTCTCTATCTGCCGGTCGCCGCGGCGTTGCGGCGCCTCGACCCGGCCACCGAGGACTGCGCGGCATCGCTTGGGCTGGCGCCGGCAGGCGTGTTCTTCCGTGTTGTACTTCCGCAACTGCGATTGGCGCTCTGCGGCGGCTCTCTGCTGATCGGTCTGCATCTCCTCGCGGAATACGGCCTGTACGCGATGATCCGTTTCGACACTTTCACCACGGCCATCGTCGATCAGTTTCAATCCACCTACAACGGACCGGCCGCCAATATGCTCGCCGGCGTCCTGGTGGTATGTTGCTTCGCGTTCCTCGGACTGGAGGCGAGCATCCGCGGCGACGAACGATATGCGCGTCTCGGTGCCGGTGCCGCCCGCCAACGCCCGCGCGATCGGCTTGGCAGGCTTACGGGACTGTGGTTGCTGCTGCCGGTCCTCACTGCCGCGCTCGCGCTCGGCGTGCCGCTGGTCGTGCTGGCGCGCTGGCTTTGGGCCGGCGGGGTCCGCGTCTGGCATCTGGACGAGATCGAGGCGGCGCTTGGGGAGACGACGGCCCTTGCACTCGTTGGAGGGTTGCTGACGACGCTCGCCGCTATCCCGATGGCGTGGCTTTCGATCCGCGCTTCCGGACGTTTGCAGCGCGTCCTCGAGGGCGCGAACTATATTGTCGGTTCGTTGCCGGGCGCGGTCATAGCGCTCGCCCTGGTAACCATCACCGTGCGTATCGCTCTGCCGATCTATCAGACCGCGGTGACCGTCCTCATCGCCTATGTCCTGATGTTTCTGCCGCGCGCGATCATCAGTCTGCGGGCAAGCATCGCCCAGGTCCCCGTTGAATTGGAGCAGGCTGCCTGCAGTCTCGGACGTTCACCCACGCAGGCGCTGTGGCTGGTCACCATCCGTCTGGCGGCGCCGGGCGCCGCCACCGGCATGGCGCTGGTTTCCCTCGGCATCGCGAATGAACTGACCGCGACGCAGATGCTAGCGCCGAACGGGACGCAAACGCTCGCAACGGCGTTCTGGGCGTACAGCAGTGAGATCGACTATGCCGCCGCCGCGCCGTACGCGTTGATCATGGTGATCATTTCACTGCCGCTGACCTGGCTGCTGTACACCCAATCAAAGCGGGCTGCCGGCCGATGACGTTGCTCGCGCTGCAGTCGGTTCGAAAAAGCTATGGGAACGTTGTCGCGCTCGATGGCGTCGACCTCGATACGACCGCCGGCAGTCGGACCGCCATCGTCGGGCCTTCCGGGTGCGGCAAGACCACGCTTTTGCGCATCATCGCTGGTTTCGAAGCGCCCGACGCCGGGCGCGTCACGCTCGGCGGCGTTGTGCTGGCTGATGGGGCGAATGCAATTGCAGCCCATCGCCGCGGTATCGGCTTCGTGGCGCAGGATGGGGCGCTGTTTCCGCACCTGAGCATTGCCGACAATATCGGGTTCGGGATGGCTCGCGATGAAGCGCGCCGGCTGCAACGTATCGCTGAGTTGATGGAGATGGTCGGGCTCCCCCCCGTGCTGCTTGAGCGAAGGCCTCATGAGCTCTCGGGCGGCCAGCAACAACGGGTGGCGTTGGCGCGCGCACTGGCACGAAGGCCGTGTCTCATGCTGCTTGACGAGCCGTTTTCAGCACTCGATGCCGATTTGCGTGTCACCACGCGCAAGGCCGTGGCGGCTTTACTAGAGGCGGCCGGCATGACCACGATCCTCGTCACGCACGATCAGGCAGAAGCGTTATCCTTTGCCGATCAAGTCGCGGTCATGCGCGAAGGCAGATTTCTCCAGGTGGGTCCGCCGCGCGAGCTCTATCTGCGGCCGCGAAGCCCGATGGTCGCGACCAGCCTGGGAGAGGCGATCGTGCTGCCTGCTCAACTAACGAATGGGTGGGCAGAGTGCGCACTGGGACGTATCGTTGTCGATGACCGTCGACGATTTGGAGCGGCGCAAGTCATGTTGCGCCCCGAGCAGGTATCCCTGAAGCAACCTTCCAGCGACAACCGTGGCGAAGGTCAAGAGTTGGCCATCGGTGAGGTTACCGAGGTCGACTTTACTGGTTCTGTTTGCACCATCGAGGTGCGGGTGCTGGCCACAAACAATATCATCGGCAGCGGCCCCAATGGAAATTTGGCATCAAGCACGCCGCTGCTGCTGCGACAATCGTTCCTCAAGCTGCCATCCCGGGGTGCCATCGTGCAAATCATGGTCGTCGGGAAAGCACATGTTTTCGCCGAGTAGTTCCGATGCGACACGGTCGCTTCGACGCCGATAGGATTGCCGATCACGATTACCTGCTGGCCACGCTCGAGCACCTTGAAATCGCCACCAACCCGAGCCGCGTTCCGCCGCTCGCGGTGCCGCCGTTTGCGCCGACCGCGCATTGCGATCAGGCCAAGGGCGACGCCAGGGAGAAGGTCGCGACCGAAGGCGCGCGCACCGTCCCTCCCCGCGAGCATGGCGGCAATTGCGACATCAAGGTTCTGTCGCGCGGCTCCAAGATTTACTTCCCCGTCTACGTCAAAGGCGGCGGGCTCTCGATGGGCGACCTCCACTTCAGCCAAGGCGACGGCGAGATCACGTTCTGCGGCGCGATCGAGATGGCCGGTTTGCAGCGAGCGCGAGATATGGGATTTCGAACTGATATGCCGCTCTATCACGGAACCGACAGAGAGTTTACGGAATTTGATCCGACTAAATTCGGCTCCACGACGAGAGCGGCACCGGCAGCACTTGGAGTTTGGGTCGCTCGCGACCCGGAGGTTGCGGATAATTTTGCGGCTGTGGCCGCCAGTCGAAAAGGCGGGTCGCCTCAGGTGATTCCGCTGCTTCATCGCGCGAATAAGCCAGGTGCAATCCGGCTTTCTGGCGACGAGATGGATCATGAGATTGCTGCGACATTGGCAAATGCTTTCGATGCCGGGCACGATGCGGTGATGTTGAAGAATTATACCTTACCCAGTGGCAAAAATGGAGATGTTTTAGTCGTCAAAAACCCCAATCAATTGAGGTCGTTAACGGCTGCCGAGTTTGAGGCTCCACCTCAAGGTCGATTTCATCAAGGACGGCATCGCGAAGTACGGAATCAATCTCGCTCCGCAACGGCTTCGCGCTTGCCGTAGAGCATCGTGATGTTGATACGGCGGTTGAGGTAGCCTTCCTTGAAATCGATCTTGTCGGTCTCGTGAAAGAGATCGGAATCAAACACCACAGCGCGGTTGGCCCGGTACGGAACGGTCACCGAATGCGCGCCCTCTTTGATCAGGAAATCCCTCACCGCCTGGCCGCCGCCGTTGTATTGCTTGAAATTCCAATCGCGCGGCGCCGGCGTGTCCCAGATCACCAGACCGCCGCTTTCCGGATTGAGATTGGCCTCATCCGGCGTGATCCAGAAATTGACGTTCACCGCTGCGAAATCGGCGTGGAGGTTGATGCCCTTGAGCTGGCTGTCGTATTTGAATCCCCACCAGTGCAGCAGCGGATGCTCGCCCAGGACGGCGGGATAAGTGCTGCGCATTTCCTCGTCGATCTGCTGCAGCAGTGGAAACACGAAGCCGTGTTCCGGCATCGCGCCGAGATAGCCGTTCGCATAGGATTTGTGCCAGACCGTCGAGCCCCAGCAGAACCGCCGCAGCTTGTTGAGCGCCTCATCGGTCAGGAAATTGTCGATCACGACATATTGAGGTGCGCTGCCGCGCCATTGCGCCGTGATCTCGGCGAGCGCGTTGTCGGGATTGACCGCCGGGCCCGCCACGCGGCCGCCGTCCTCGAAATGGAACAGCGCGGGGCTACCGACGACGGTTGCTCCGTTCAAGTACTCGCGCTGCTCCTGGTCGTGCCGCGCCTTGGCCGGTGGGGTCGGCTCGCGGCGTGCGGCGTTGGCAGGATTGCCATACACCAATTCGGCGTGGCGCATGAACGGCGGAAAGCTTTCCGTGTAACGACCCAAGTCGCACATGACCGTCCCGAGGTTCTTGTGCGCATCGGCCATGTCCGGCCGCAGCGCAATCGCACGCCGATAGGACGCCTCGGCCTCGGGCAGCCGGCCTTGTTCATAGAGGATGTTGCCGAGATTGCTGTGCGCGGGGGCGTACTCCGGCGCAACCTTTACGGCGCGCTGGAACACCTCGACCGCCTCGTTCAACTTGCCTTGCGCCTGCAGGGCAATGCCGAGATTGTTGTAGAGACCCGGCTGGTCCGGCCGCGCTTGCAGGACGCCGCGAAAGAGCCGCTCAGCATCGGCGAATTGTCCAGCCTGGGCGTGACGGATCGCCTGCTGCAGCGCGGCGTCAAGCTCGGAGGCGTGCAATGTGGTTGCAGTCATGAGCGGCTTCTCAGAGCGTGTGAACTTCTTCGAATCGCCAAGCCCAGAGGCACTAAGTCCTCAATCGAATATGGCAAAATCGATAGATGCACGCGCTCCTGGATGCACCTTAAATTGGCATAAAAATACACACCCCTGGGTTGAGTTTAGTTGCAGCGGGGACTTCCCGCGCCGCCTGCCCGCGAATATTCGACCCGTGCCTGCCGCAATTCACCACACCCGCGCGCCCTGCGCGCCGACGTAAAGAGCAAAAAGCGACTGGCTCGCGGCCATGAACAGGCGGTTGCGCTTGGCGCCGCCGAAGCAGAGGTTGGCGCAACTGCCGGGGAGGCTGATGCGCATCACCGGCTCGCCTTGCGGCGAGAACACCCGCACGCCGTTGAGCTCCGGGCTGCCGATGCCCCACCCCACCCACACGTTGCCGTTGGTATCGCAACGCATCCCGTCGGGATTGCCGCCCTTGCCGTCGATGAAGACGCGGCTGTTGGCAAGTTTCGTACCGTTGTCGACCACATCGAAGACGCGCACGAGCCGGTTCGGATTGGCGCGCGACTCGGTGATGTAGAGCTTGCTCTCGTCCGGGGTGAAGCAGATGCCGTTCGGCCGCGAGAAGTCGTCGGCGACGATGGTCGCTTGGCCGGTGACGCCGTCGACGCGGTAGACGTTCGCCGGCAGCTCGGACTCCTGCTGGTCGCCGATGTAATTGCCGCCAATCCCGAACGGCGGATCGGAGAACCAGATCGAACCGTCCGATTTGCTCGTCACGTCGTTCGGCGAGTTGAGCCGCTTGCCGTCGTACGAGTCGCAAATCACCGTGATGCTGCCGTCGTATTCGGTGCGGGTGATGCGGCGGGTGCCGTGCTCACAGGTGATGAGACGGCCCTGGCGGTCACGGCAATTGCCGTTCGAATAGTTCGAGGGCTTGCGGAACACACTGACGCGTCCGGTCTCCTCCTCCCATTTCATGATCCGGTTGTTCGGGATGTCGCTCCACAGGACATAGCGGCCGTCGCCGAACCAGACCGGCCCCTCGCACCAGCGCAGGCCGGTCGCGAGCCGCTCGACGGCGGCGTTGAACAACTGCAGCCGCTCGAATTTCCGATCGAGAATCTCGATCGCCGGGTCGGGGTAGCCCTCGCTTTTCTGCCAGGCGGCCGCGGCCGGCGAAGCCGCAGCAGAAGCAAGCGCAGCCGTACCGGTGGCGAGCATGTCGCGTCGCGTCAGGTGCATGCGTGTCCTCCCTGGCGGCGCGCCGGCAGAGTGTTATTGCTGCGGGATGCCGGCGGCCTTGATCACCATTCCCCACTTGTCGATATCGAGCTTGAGCCGGGTGCCGAGTTCTTGCGGACTCGATGCCGTCGCCTGAATGCCGAGATCGAGGAATTGTTTCTTGACGTCGGCGCTCGTCAGGATCTCGCGCAGCGCACGATTGAGCACCTGCCCGACTTCGGCCGGCGCCCCCGCCGGCGCGAACAGTCCGTTCCACGAGGTCACGTCGTAGCCCTTGATCCCGCTTTCGTCGACGGTCGGGACATCGGGCAGGATCGGCGATCGCTTCAAGGCGGAGGTTGCGATCGGGCGCAGCTTCTTGTCGAGGATGCCGGCCTTGAGCGCGGCATAGGTGTCGATCACCAGGTGCACGTCGTTGCGCAGCAGCGCCACGATCGCCTCCGGCGTCCCGCGGTACGGAATGATCTGAAACTCAATGGCGGCCTGAACTTTCAGCAACTCGGCGGAAAGGTTCTGAGTGCTGCCGACATTAATGGTGCCGACATTGAGCTTGCCGGGTTCGGTGATGACGAAGTTCGCGAAATCCTTGATCGTATGCAGCTGCGAGCCTTCGTTCGACACCAAGATGAAGTCGAAGAACCCGAGGCTCGAAATCGGCGTGAAGTCCTTCAGCGGGTTGAACGGCAGCGACTTGAACAGCGGCACGCTGACCGCGGTCCCGTTCGAAAGCAGCGCCAGCGTATAGCCGTCGGGCGCCGCGCTCAGAACCGAGCGCGCCGCGGTGATGCCGCCGGCGCCGGCTTGGTTCTCGACCACGAAGCGCTGGTTCAGCTTCTGGCCGAGCTTGTCGGCGACAATGCGCGTGGTGATGTCGGCGACGCCGCCGGCGGCAAACGGCACGACAATGCGCACCGGGCGGTTCGGATAGGCCTGTTGCGCGCGCGCGGGACGCAGCGCGGGAACCGCCACCAGCATCGCAGCCGCGGGCGCCAGCATCGCCGCCTTCAAGAGCGCACGGCGCGTTGCGTTGTATTTCTTCATTCATTCCTCCTGAGCACGCCACCCACGCCCGTGACGCATTTACAGTACCGGTATTGCAGGTCAAGCGCCGCATCCAGCGTCGGATTAATATTGCGGCAACCTCGCGTCATCAGGACGGCAGCCGATGGATCACTCGAACGCAATCGGTGTGTCGGCAAAAATCTTGTACGTCTGCGACCGCGGCCTATTTTTGTCGTCCTCGTTGACATACTGAATCGAGCTTTGACCGATCAGCCGCCGCGGCAGGATCATCACGCGAATGAACCGGCTGGCCCGGTCCGCCGCCGTCTGGGCGAACACCGGATCGGGTCCGCTTTCATACCAGGCACCACCCGGACCGTAGCACGTCGAACGGCCTTGCGTGTCGATGCGGATGCCGCCCTCGATCAGGCAGCGGATGCCAGGACCTTGATGCCGGTGCAGATAGGCGCAGCCGCCGGGCGGAAAGGCGACGCTGTCGCCGCGCAACAGGAGTTCGCCCAGCGGCATTGTCGTCGAGCGATGCCGAGAGTTTTGGGCGGGAGCTCGCACCTGCTGTCGACGATCGCGCCGTCGGATGCATCGGCCGGCGCCAGCTCAAACCGCCAGCACGTCACGCCCGCTGCGCCGGGCGCGATTGTCACTTCGCTTTCGCCGTGCCACGCCTCGCCGTCGCCGAACGCCTGCGCGCCCGCCCGCAACGATCCGTGCACGACGAAGATCAGCCGCGGCAGCGCCGGCAGGCCGACTGCCGCCGCGCCGCTCGACACGATGTCCTCATAGAGCCGCAGGATCGGGGCCATCGCGCTAAAGCCTGGGAATGCCGGCCTTCTCGACCACGGCGGACCATTTCTTGATGTCGCTTTCGAGCCGCGATTTCAGCTCCGCGGGCGAACTGGCCTGCGCCTCGACGCCGAGATCGCGATATTGCGATATCACGTCGGGCATCATCAGAACGTCGTGCAACGCCTTGTTGAGCAGATCGATGATCTCCGGCGGCGTTCCGATCGGCGCGAAGATGCCGTTCCAGGAGCTTGCCTCATAGCCAGGGATGGTCTCGGCGACCGCCGGCACGTTCGGCAGATAGCTCACCCGCGCAGCCCCGGAAGTCGCGAGCGGAATAATCTTGTTGTCGAGCAGCGCGCCCTTCAGCGGAGCGTAGAAATCGACCATCAGTTGCACATCGTTCCGCAACAGCGCGACGATGACGTCCGGCGTGCCGCGATAGGGAATGATCTGGAAATTCAAGCCGGCGGAGGACTTGAACAGCTCGGCCGCGAGATTCTGCGTACCGCCGACATTGATGGTGCCGACGTTGAGCTTTCCCGGCTGGTCACGCGCGATCTTGATGAAGTCGGCCAGCGTGCGGTATCCGGTCTGCGCATTGGTCCCGAACACGAGATCGAAATTGCCGAGCCCCGAGATGCCGGCAAATTCCTTCACCGGATCGAACGGCAGTGAAATGTAGGTGGCGACGCTGATCGCGGTACCGCCGGTGACGAGGCCGAGCGTGTATCCGTTCGGTGTCGCCGAGGTCACGGTTCGCGCGGCACCGATGCCGCCAGGCCCCGGCTGGTTTTCGATGACGAAGCGCTGGCCGAGCTTCTCGCCGAGCTTTTCCGCCGCTATGCGCGCCGTGATGTCGGCGACGCCGCCCGGCGCGAACGCAAGAACGAACCGTATCGGCCGGTTGGGATAAGGCTGCTGCGCGCGCGCCATGCGCGGGAGCGCGAGCGCCGAAGCCGCCAGAATGGCACTACGCGAGAACATCCGGCGCGTGATGTTGTTGTTGGGCATTGCTCTCTTCTCCTTGGACGCCGCACGGCATACCCGCCCGGCGCTTTTGGCTCGCCCTCAATACGGGCGAATTCCTATACTTTTTCCTCGATGACGCTGGCGCGTACATCATCCTCGATCAGCCGCCAGATGTGGTCGACATAGGCGACGAATTCCGGCGTCCGCTTGCTGGCGAGCGAGCGCGGGCGCGGCAAGTTAATCTCGACGCTCTCCTGCAGGCGGCCAGGACGACGGGCGAACACCAGCACGCGATCGGAGAGAAACACGGCCTCGTCGATCTGATGGGTGACGAACAGCACCGTCTTGCGGCCCTGCTCCCAGATGCGCATCAGCTCGGTCTGCATGATCTCGCGCGTCTGCGAGTCGAGCGAGGAGAACGGCTCGTCCATCAGCAGGATTTCCGGGTCGATGGCGAGCGCGCGCGCGAGGTTCACGCGCTGACGCATGCCGCCGGACAACTGCCGCGGGTAATAATCCTCGAAGCCTTCGAGCCCGACGAGCTTTAGAAGGTCGAGCGTGCGCTTGCGCTCTTCCGCGACTGGTGCTTCCGGCGACCTCGGGACCGATACGGGCATTGGCGAGCACGGTGCGCCACGGCAGCAGGCTGTCGGACTGGAAGACGAAGCCGCGGTCGCCGCCGGGGCCGCGCACCGCGCGCCCGTCGAGCAGAACATCGCCCGCGCTGGCCGGTTCGAGGCCGGCGACGATGCGCAGGAACGTGGTCTTGCCGCAGCCGGACGGCCCGACCACCGAAACGAAGCCGCCGCGCTCGACCCCGATGTCGAGATTGCGCAGCGCTTCGAGCTCGCCGAACCACTTGCTGAGATGCCGCACCGCGAGCTTGGGCATGGCTAATCCTTGGTCCAGGGCACGATTTGCTTTTCCAGCCAACTGAAGCCTGCCGTCAGGATGATGCCGGCCAGCGC
Source organism: uncultured Alphaproteobacteria bacterium (assembly GCA_963702695.1). GTDB lineage: Bacteria > Pseudomonadota > Alphaproteobacteria > Rhizobiales > Xanthobacteraceae > VAZQ01. Next base: position 37,697 of record CAVPDS010000023.1, read on the forward strand.
CAGCACGACCACGCCCGCGAACAGTTCCGGCATGTTGAAAGCGTCGGCGGACGCGCTGATGAGCCGCCCGAGGCCCGCGCGCGAGCCGAACAGTTCGGCCACGACGACCGCGATCAGCCCGCGCCCGATCCCGATCTTGAGCCCGGCGAGGATGAACGGCACCGCCGATGGCAGCGACACCTTGATGAAAATCTGCCGCTCGCTCGCGCCGAACGAGCGCAGCATCTCGATGAGCCGCTCGCTGGTCGTGCGCAGTCCGGCTTCGGTGTTGATGGCGACCGGGAAGAACACCAGCAGGATGACCACCACCACCTTCGACCAGATGCCGATGCCGAGCCAAAGAATGAACAGCGGCGCGAGCGCAATGGTGGGCGTCGCGTAAAGCCCGACCATCCAGGGCTGCATCGCCTGCTTGACGGCAACGCTGCTGGCCATCGCCAGACCCGCGGCAATGCCGAGCAGCGCTGCAATGACATAACCGAGCGCGAACTCCAGCGCACTGACGCTCACGTGCTGCCAGAGCTGGCCGTTGCGCGCGAGCGCATAGATCGCACCGACGATCTGCGAGGGCGCGGCGAGGAACAGCGGATTGGCGACGACGACGCGGCTCAGGAATTCCCACAGAATCAGTCCGCCGGCGACCGACAACACGCCGGCGAGGGAATGATGTCGCGCCGCCGCCGCCGGGGCCTGCGGCGCCGGTATCGGCATAGTGTGCTGCGGCTCGACCGGAGCCGCTACGTCAAGCCCTGGCGTCGACGTGCTCATGCTCAATCGGTCAGTTGCGTCACGCCCGGCAGCACCAGCCGCTCGATCGGGAAGTCCTTCGGAATGTCACCGAGCTCCTTGAGAGCGTCGGTTACCACGCCAAGCGTGTGCCGGGAGACCTTGCCGCTCGGCTCGAACAGATGCTTGCTGAACAGGAATTCGTAGGATTTTTCCACGTCCGCCTGCTTGAGCTTGCTGTGCTCGACCATCAGCTTGACCGCCTCGCCGCGGTTCGCCGGATCGTCGAACCACGCGACGCCCTTTTGGATCGCGCCGAGGAAACGTTCGACCACCTTCGGATTTGCGGTCGCCCAGTTGCGGTTGACCGCCATTGCCGCAAACGGCATGTCCGGGATGTAGTCGAAGGTGAAGCCGAGGTTCGTGTAGCCCGCCGACTCGGCATAGAAGTTGAACGGCACGGTCAGGATCGCCGCGTCGACGGCACCGGATTGCAGCGCGGAAAAGCGTGCGCTGGTGGCGCCGGCGAAGATGTAGTCATAGTCGCCGCTCTTGAGGCCGCTCGGGGCCAGCATGCGCTCGGTGAAGATGCGGGTGACGTCCTTGGCGCCGCCGATGATGATGGTCTTGCCCTTGAGGTCCTTGATGCTCTTGATCGCAGGCTTGGCGAGCAGCGCATAGGGCGGCGACTGGATCAGGATACGGATAATCGAAACCGGCGCGCCTTTTTCGATCGCGCGAATCGGATCGACGATGCCGGCGCTCGGCGCGATGTTGAACGAACCGGCTGCAAGCTGCTGGATGACCGAGGCGTTCGACTGCGAGAACACGACGTCGAGCTTGAGGCCGGCGGCGTCGAAGTAGCCCTTGCTCTGCGCGACATAGAGCGGCCAGAGATTGGCCGAGGTCGCGTCCACCGAGCCGATCAGCACGGTATCGGCTGCGCGCGCGGGACCTCCCATAACGACCGCGAGACCGAGGCACAGCCCGGCGGCGCTGCGCGAAATGACGCTCAACCAAGCCATGGTGGTTCTCCGCTTCGCGATCATCGGACTCTCTACTCGCTCACTTGCGTCACGCCCGGCATCAGCAGGCGATCGACCGTCAGCCCGGGCGAGATGTCGCCCAGCTCGCGCAAGGCATCGAGCATTGCGTTCATCGTTTTCCGCGAGACCTTGCCGGTCGGCTCGAAGAATTTGTGCTTGATCAGAAAATCGTAGGCGTTGGTGATGTCCGCGCGCTTCTGCTTGCTGGCCTCGACCATCACCGTGATCGCTTCCTCGCGATTCCGCGTGTCCAGGAACCAGGCCATGCTCTTGTTGTGAACGGCCGTGAGCCGGTCCATCAGGGCGCGGTGGCCCGCCGCCCACCTTGTATTCACCACCGAGCCTGAAAACGGCAGATCCGGCGTGTAGTCGATGCTGAGGCCGAGGTTGGAAAACCCCGCCGTCTCCGCATAGAAATTGAACGGCGGCAGCAGCACCGTGGCGTCGATCGCGCCCGACTGCAGCGCCGCGAACCTTGCCGCGGTGGCGCCGGCGAACAGTGCGTCGAATTCGTTGGCCTTGATGCCGTTCTTCGCCAGCATGCGCTCGACGTAGATCTTCGTGATCCCTTTCGGGCCGTCGATCATGATCGTCTTGCCCTTGAGCTCCTTGATGCTCTTGATCGAGGGTTTTGCGATCAGGGCATAGGGCGGCGACTGCACTTCGAGCCGCGTGATCGCGATCGGTGCGCCCTTGTCGATGGCGTAGATCGGATCGACGATGCCGGTCGACAGCGCGGCATCGAGCGAACCGGCGGCAAGCTGTTGGACCAGCGCGCCGCTCGACGGCGTGAAGATCATGTCGAGCTTGATGTCGGCGGCGGCGTAATAGCCCTGCTTGAGCCCGGCATAGATCGGCCAGTGCGTCGCCGAGGCCGTGCCGACGAGGCCGATCGTGATCGTTTCCGCTTGCGCGGCAAGCGGAAGAATGAGCGCCGCGCCCGCCAGCAGCGAGCCGAGCGCGCCTTGCAGCCAGGTGCGAATGCTCATGCCTTCCCCTCCGCCCACTGTTCCGCCTGCGCCCGGAAATGCCGCGCGATCTCGGCGCCGGTGGCTTTCCAGACGCGATCGTGGCGGCTGATATAGCCAAGCGCCGCATCGAAAGCGTCGATCCGGTGCGGCACGCCGGTAAGATAGGGATGGATCGCGATCGCCATCACGCGGCCGGACTGGGCGCCCTCGCGATAGAGCACGTCGAACTGGCGGCAGATCATCTCCTGGAATTCGGCCGCGGTGCGATGCGCCCGCTCGAACACCGGCTTGTCGTTGATCTCCTGGCTGTAGGGCATGGCAACCAGCCGCTTGCCGCCGTCGAGCGTCATCAGCGTGGGCTGGTCGTCATGCACCCAGTCGGCCACGTATTCGCAGCCTTCGGCGGCGAGCAGATCGACCGTGTTCCAGGTCTCCTGCAAGCCGGAGCCGAGCCAGCCGACCGGACGCTTCCCCGCAGCTTTCTCGATGGTCGCGAGCGCGCGATGGATGATGCCAGCCTCTTCGTTGGGCGGCACCTCGTTGAGCCGGCGCGTGTTGGTCTCGTTGTGGCCCATCCACTCCCAGCGAAGCTTGTTGCCTTCCTCGATGATCGCAGGATGCTGCGCGCACAGATCGCTGTTGAGCGCCACCGTGGCGCGGATGCCGTGACGCTCCAGCACCTCCATCAGGCGGAAAACGCCGACGCGGTTGCCGTAGTCGCGGATCGACCAGGACGGCACATCGGGGATCGGCGCGCCGGTTCCCCCGGCCGCGGCCGGCACTTTCTCCTGCAGCGAGAAGAACTCGATGTTGGGGATGACCCAGAGCGCGACATGGGCGCCGTCGGGCCAGCTCAGCCTGGGCCGGCGGATGATGGGCGAATAGGGAAACGGGCCGTAGGGGGCGGGCTTCATCTCCGCAACCGATCTCTCAGCTCGCCTTCTTCACCGCTTGCGCCGCAACGCCTTCGAGATGCGTGACGATTTCGTCGATATGCATCACGTCGACATATTTGTGGTGCATGTCGAACAGATTGACCTTGTGCGAGATCGGGCTGCGGTCGAAGCAGCATTCCTCGGCCAGCACGACATGGAAGCCGTAGGAATAGGCGTCCACCGCGGTCGCGCGCACGCAGCCGGACGTGCTTTCCCCACAGACGATCAGGGTCTGCACGCCGAGTTGCGTGAGATGGGCGATCAGCGGCGTGCCGAAGAATACGCTGGCGCGCTGCTTGGTGATCACCACATCGTGCGGGCCCGGCTTGAATTCCGGCCGGATCGCATAATCGGAGGCCTTCACCGGCGGCCGGTTGCGCTTGGTCGCCGTGACGTAATTCGGGCGGCTCTCGCCGCGGGTGTCGCCGGTCGAATAGAAGACCGGCAGCGAGGCCTCGCGGGCGGCGGCGAACAGCCGCTCGGTGGGCTTAATCGCCGCATGGGCGTAGCGGCCGCAAGAGCTTGGATGGGTCTTGGCGAGCTTCGAGGGCTCTTCCGCCCCACCGGCATAGACGCATTCATAGAGATCAATCGCGAGCAGCGCCGCATTCGGCCCGACGAACACCTTGCGGTGATAGTTCGCGTAGATGTCGAGCACGTCCTGGCTGATGACATCCTTCCAGCAATGGTCTTCGAAATCGCTCATGATCATCGTCTCCCTGCATTCCTCTTATACCAGCCGCGACTTGCGCCCGCGCCCTTTTTTTCGCGCCGCCGAGCGGCATCCTGCGACCTGATGCCACGAGGATGTAGGGGGTGACTTCGATGTCCAAGCCGCTCTGTCGCCCGGCGAAAGGCGAAAGCGGGGACGACAGTGCGCGGTGCGATACGCGGCACACAAAATAAACCGGCCCGCTGTGTCAGCGGGCCGGCTCGAAGTCTGGGCCGCTACGCCACTAAATCGTGGTCGCTCGGGGCGCCGACTCCATTCAGGCGCTCTTCTTGACCGGGAGCTTCTTGCTCTTGATGACGTGCGAGGTCTTTGTCTTTACCGTCGAGGTCTTGAGGTGCTTCGCGGGCTTCTTCATCGCCACGTGCTTGACGTGCTTCGGGGTCTTTTTCGCCGTCGCCACGTGCTTGACGTGCTTGGTCGGCTTCTTCGCCGACGCGACGTGCTTGACGTGCTTGCGATGCGTGCTCGCGACCTTGGGGTGGTGCCGGGTGGCATGTTTGACGTGCTTCACCGGCTTGGTGACGACAGCGGCGTCGGCCTTCGGGGCCGCCGGATTGGCCGGCGTCGCCATGGTCTTGCCCGGCTCGGTCTTCGTGGACTCGGCCGCCAGCACCGGCGCCGCAAGAACTGAGGTCGCGATCAGCGCGATGGCGAGTTTGCGAAACATGGGACGTTTCCTTTCTGGTCCGTCATGACGAACGGAATTTCGATCCGGCAGGATGCCGAATTGCCGCCACTATGGCCGGCGCGCCCTGAACCGATCCTGAAGTGCGGCAGTGGGCGCCGTTCAGGAAGGTGAATGCGGGGTGATGGGTTCCTTTATCCGCCGTTCAGATTGGCGGAGCGTCTCACGTCTTTTCGGACGGCTCGGTCTCGGCCAGAAGCCAGTCCAGATACGCCTTGTCGGCGCTCTCGACCGGTAGCACCAGGAAGGCCGGCGTGGTGTAGGAGTGGGCCTCCTTCACCGCCACGCGCACGCGCTCGACCAGCGCCGTGCGGGTCTTGATGATCATGACCGCCTCGGCGGCGCGTTCGATCGCGCCCTGCCACCAGTATAGCGAGACGATCCCGGGCAGGATGTTGACGCAGGCACACAGCCGCTGCTCCACCAGCGCGCGCCCGACGCGCTCGGCTTCGGCCCGCGACGGATAGGTCGTATAGATCAGCGCTGCGCGCGCATTCAAACCGTCGTCGTTCGCCATTGTCCCGTCCGTGTCGTTTGCCGATTCTGCCGGAGGACTTTAACCGGACAGCAGACCGCTCGCATCCCTCATCCACCACGCCCCTTTACGATCATTGCCTTAAAGGTTAGGTCGAAGCGTCGAAACCGCACCCCCGCGATTTTCCCATGAATCCTGCCAGCCCGCGCTTCGAGCGGATCGCCTTCGTCGCCAGCCCGATTGTAGAGGCGCAGGACGCGCTGGCTGCGCTCGGTGCCCGCTATGGCAACACGAACCCGGCCGACGCCGAGGTGATCGTCGCGCTCGGCGGCGACGGCTTCATGCTGCAAACCCTGCACAGGTTCATGTCGTCCGGCAAGCCGATCTACGGCATGCATCGTGGCACCGTCGGCTTTTTGATGAATGAATATCACATCGACGGCTTGCAAGCGCAACTCGCCGCGGCGCACAACACGGTGATCCATCCGCTGTTGATGCGGGCTACAGACGCCGCGGGCCGCCTGCAGGAGTTTCATGCCTTCAACGAGGTCTCGTTGTTCCGGCAGGCTTACCAGGCGGCGCGGCTGCGCGTTCTCATCGACGGCAAGGAGCGGCTCGCGGAACTGGTCGCCGACGGCGTCCTCGTCGCCACGCCCGCGGGCTCGACCGCCTACAATCTCTCGGCGCAAGGCCCGATCATCCCGATCAATGCGCCGCTGATGGCGCTCACGCCGATCAGCCCGTTCCGGCCACGCCGCTGGCGCGGCGCGCTCCTCCCCGACCGCGCCGAGGTGCGGTTCGAGGTACTGGAAGGCGAAAAGCGCCCGGTCGCCGCCGTCGCCGACCATGACGAAGTGCGCGACGTGCGCGCGGTCGACATCCGGATGGATCACGGCATCGAGATGCACATGCTGTTCGATCCAGGCCACAGTCTCGACGAACGTATCCTGCGCGAGCAATTCGGCTACTGACGATGGCGCAGATGTCCGACAAAATCTTGCGAACGGCGCCCGAACTCGAGCGGCTGATCCTCAACGAACTCAACAAGGCCGCGATCTGCGACGCGGTCAGCGCGGTGACGGTTGCGCCCGTCGAGGGTAACGCGGGCTTCAACTGGCAGCTTGTCAACATCTACGTCCCAGGCGGCGGCAAGCCGCCGCAGGTATGCGTCGACATCTGCGCTACCGCCGTCGAAACACTGCGCGCGCACTATGATTTGTTGCTGGATATCGAAGTAGACGAGCTTTGACGTTGCGTCATGGCCGGGCTTGTTCCGGCCATCTCGATTGAAAAGGCACTGCCGTGCACTTCCCGAACCTGGACCTTGCGATGCAATCGGCCTAGGCTCCGCGCGTTGGTCAAGGGAGGATTCAGATGCCAAAATCTCGCGTCAAATTCGTCGCTCTCGGCGCTGCGGTCACACTCGCCGGCCTGGCCCAAGTCGGGCCGGCCGCGGCCGAGATCAAGACCCAGGCGGTCGATTACCAGCAGGGCGGCGCGCCTCTGGAGGGCTACCTAGCCTATGACGACAAGGCGACCGGCAAGCGGCCGGCGGTCCTCATCATCTACCACCGCGACGGCCTCGACGACTTCACCAAAGACGTGACGCGCAAGATCGCCGCGGAAGGCTACGTGGCGTTCGCCGCCGACATCTTCGGTAAGGGCGTGCTGCCGAAGAATACCCAGGAGGCGATCGATCAATCCACCAAGTTCAACAATGACCGGCCGCTGATGCGCGCGCGCGCGAAGGCCGGACTCGACGAGCTGGCAAAGAACCCGATGGTGGACACCTCCCACATCGCCACGCTCGGCTACTGCTTCGGCGGCACCGTCGTGGTCGAACTCGCCGAAACCGGCGTGCCGGTCGCCGGAACAGTGAGCATCCACGGCTCGTTCCGCGACTTCACCCCCGACGCGGCCAAGAACGTCCACGGTCGCGTACTCATCCTGCACGGCTCCGAGGATCCGGTGGCCCCGCTTTCAGAGGTCAACCTCCTGGTCAACGAACTGCGCAAGGCCAATGTGGACTTCACGCTCGAGCTGTACGGCGGCGCCCACCACGGCTTCTCGCAGCCGAAGGGCCCTGTTGAGGCGCGTGCCGACGCCCGCTCGATCGTCTCGCGCGACAAGTTCTTCGCTCAGGTGCTGAAGTAAGAGAAACCCGTTCGGCAATCGGCCTCGCCATGCGCGGCCGACATCCCAACGCTGTCATTCCTGGACGACCCGAAAGGGTCGATCCGGGACCCAGAACTCCACGAGCGCCGGAATGTGGGGGCCGGCTCTCGCAGCGCTCGGCCAGGGTGACACGCCGCGATGCATCGCGGGCGGATGCATTGATTGCCAGGTTAAGCCACCCTACGCCGCGATCTCAATTCAGCTTTAGTAGCCGGGCGGCGTTGCCGCCCATCACCTTCTCGCGCTGCGGCAGCGTCATGCCGATCTGATCCATCATCTTGAGCCCGTGCATCTTGAGCGGGATCATCGGCGGCGAGTCGGTGCCGAAAATGAAGTGATCGGCGCCGACGCTCTTGAGGCACATCTCGGCGGCCAGCGGCGTATAGCTCGCGGAATTGAAATACATCATCTTGAGGTAATGGCTCGGCGGATGCTTGATCAGCATCGGCTCATAGGGGCCGAGGAAGAACGCGAAGTCCGGCAAGTTGTAGGCGTAGTCCATCCGGCCGATGACTTCGCAGATGCCGCCGCCGAGATGACTTCCCACCAGCTTGAGGGTCGGGAACTGCTCGAAAATGCCGCGCACGATCAGCCGCGCCAGCGACAGGCAGTTGTCCGCCGGCCGGCTGATGCTCGACGCCAGCCGGTAATCGGTGGAAGTGGCCGTGGTCGAGTTGCCCGGGTGCACGAACACCGGGATGTCGAGATCGGTGACGAGCTTGAAGAAAGGCTTGGCCTCGTCCGCATCCGGATAGCGGCCCTGGTGGCTGGCGCAGATGATCACGGCGCGGGCGTCGTCCTCCTTGACCGCGCGCTCCAGTTCCTTGAGCACCTCGTCGCCGCCGGGCACGGCGGTCGCCATTGCGACCAGTTTGTCCGGATGCCGGTCGCGGCATTGCGCGAGATAGCGGTTCGAGGTCCCGATCACCTCAAGGATCTCCTGCACCGTCTTGCAGAACCGCAGGTTATGCCCGGCGTTGCTGATGACGGTCTTGTCCAGGCCCGCGAGTTCATGCGCCGCCAGCACGTTTTCGAGCGTCATCGGGCAGCGTCCGCGCCAGAACGGCGCCGCTTGGTCCTTCGGGTCATGGATGTGGGTGTGCCAATCGATCAGCAAGACATCTGTCCTTGTGTAATGGGAAGCAGCAGGCCGGAGAGACATTTCGTCAACGCAAAACGTGCCCCGCCGATTCCTGATTGTCCATGCCCCATCAGGGCTTTAAGAAGCTGGGATAAGAAGGCGTCGACCGGGCAGGTGCTGAGCCTTGCCACGACGCCAGATCTGGCCGGCCGCTCGCTTACAGCAACGCGTTTTCCGCGGAGCTTGTTTCGAGCTGTCTGCGCATCGCGGCGATCTCATCTGCCTGCGCACGGCGCCTGGCGAGCACCGCCCGCGTGACGCTGCGCGCGGCGTAACCCGCGCCGGCGACGAAGTTCATCAGCGGTCCGTAGCTGCGGGCTGCGCTCGCCCCGACGAAATAAAGTCCCGGGACCGTCGACTCGAATGCCGTGCCAAGGCTGGGCATGCATTGCGAGCATGCCACCCGGCGCAGCAAGGTCGGCGACAGGATCCCCGACTTGGCGATGTCGACCTGATAGCCGGTCCCGAGCACCACCTGGTCGTAGATGCGCAAGCCATCGTCGAGTTGCAGGCCGACCTGGCTGCCCATGACGCGCACGTTCATGATCTTTCGTCCGGCGTACACCCGCACACCGACCATGCGGGGGCGCAGCCAATCAGCCGCCGTCGCCCGCGACGTGCGCCCACTCAGGAGCGAGCGCAGTCCGGCGGGCACGTGGTGGACCACGCCGGGGAGTTCGTTGAGCCAATCCAGCGGCAACAATCCAACGGGCGTCCCGAGCCAGCGCACGTCGCCGCGGCAAATGAGATCGGTCTCGTTGCCGGCTTCGCGCAGCAGCACTGCCGACTCGCATGCGCTCTGCCCGCGTCCGATCACCGCCACCCGCTTGCCGCGCCATTTGTCGAAGCTCGCGTGTTCGCTGGAGTGGCTCACCAGCGCCGCCGGCAAGCCTTCGAATTGCGCCGGCCGATGACCCTGGCCGCCCAGCCCGGTCGCCACGACGACGCGCTGAGCGTACCGCGCTTCGCCGTCCTCCAGCACCAGGCAAAAGCCACGGCCGGCATCCTCCACCCGCACCACCTTGCGGCGATCGAGATCGGGGACGGTCTGCTGCTGGAACCATTCGCCGTAGCGCTGGAAATGTTCGAGCGGAAGCTCATCCTGGTGCGGGATCGCGTGCTGAACGGCGAAGGCGTCGAGCGTAAAGCGGCCGCCCGGATCGGCGATGTGGCTTGCGCGCCAGGGCGAACGCAGCCGCATGCCCTTCGGCATGTTGGCGCGCCAGGTTTCCATCGACTCGCCGAACACGCGGGTCGGCACCTTGGCGCCGCGCAGATGCGCCGCCACCGCAAGCCCATAAGGACCGGCTCCGATCACGGCAACGTCACAGTCGTCACGCAGGAAAGCGATGTTCACGACACGCTCCTCGCATTCCCCCCGCTCACCGTGCTTAATTTATTCGAATGAATTTTCCCTAAGCCCCTGGATAGGGCGGCCATGTTGTAGAATTTGAATGGCTTTCATGCGCCGCAGAAGCACAAATACGAATTAAGTTTAATGCCCATGGTCGCGGCGTGGGCGCCGCACGCGCACGCCGGCCGCGGCGAGCGGACCAGGTCATCAACGGTAACGGGCTCGGGCGGGATTATGCTTAACCCTTCATTAACAGCGGTCTCCTACCCTGTTCAAAGAGAGAGGCGCGCGACGGGCGCCTGGACCCATGACCCGCATCGATTTCAATAAGCTCCGCTTCCTCGTCATCGACGATAACGCGCACATGCGCCGCATCCTGCGCACGCTCCTGCACGGTTTCGGCGCCCGCGACGTTTACGAAGCCGAAGATGGCGCCGCCGGTCTCGAAGCCTTCACCCATTACATGCCCGACGTCGTGCTCACGGACTGGGCCATGCCGATTTTCGACGGGCTCGAACTCACGCAGATGATCCGCCAGCCCGGCGCCAACATGAATCCTTACGTGCCGATCATCATGCTCACAGGCCATTCCGAGAAAAAACGGGTGATGATGGCGCGCGATGCCGGCATCACCGAGTTCATGGCCAAGCCGATCTCCGCCAAGTCGCTCTACCAGCGCATCCTCAACGTGGTCGTCAATCCAAGGCCGTTCATCAAGACCAAGACCTATTTCGGTCCCGATCGTCGCCGCAACCTCAACTCCAACTATGTCGGGCCCGAACGGCGCAAAGGTGGCAAAGCGGATGTGATCCGCCAGACCCCGCTCCTCGACAAGGCCCGGACCAGCGGCTGAGAAAGATGCACGCCATGATCGAGCGTAAATCTGATAAGCCATCGGTGGCGACCTATGCCGACTATGAGATCATCACGCCGCCGAACAAACTGCGGCGCGCGGTGATCTCGTCAGCACCCGACGACGCGCCTGACGATCCAGTCGCGCGCGCCGAGGCCGCGCTGGCGCAGCTCTCGAGCGAGTTTTCGGTCTGGATGCGCTCGGAGGTCGAGCGGCTCGATCGGGCACGCTATGGGATCAAGGTCCACGGCTTCAACAAGGCTACCATCGAAGCGCTGTTCCACGCCGCCCATGACATCAAGGGGGAGGCCGCGACCTTCGGTTATCCGCAGGTCGCTCCAGCGGCCGAGAGCCTCTGCCGGCTGATCGAACACTCACCCGATATGCAGCGTGTTCCGAAGACCCTGATCGACCAGCATGTCGATGCCGTGCGCGCGATCGTGCGCGAATGCTCACGCCCCGCCAGCGCACCGATGGCCGAAGCGCTCGCGCGCCGGCTCCGCGAAGTGACAGACGAATTCCTCGCGCACGAGAATCGCGACAGCCCGGATGCGCTCGAAGGCATTTTGGCGCCGCCGATGGTGCCGGGCGAACCGTCAGCTTAAATCGCGACGGATCAGCACCGCGCGCGTCCCTGCGAAAGGCGAAGGCGGGACCCGGAGCGTGCAATCCGAAACTTCAGAACCAGACTGCTGGATTTCCGCTTGCGCGGGAATGCGCCGACACCACGCGATCCCAACGAAATCCGCTCAGGCCGCCTCCCGCTCCGGCTCGTAGGGTGCCTCCAGGCTCTCATCCCCCACCAGCTCACGGCAGAACAAGCGCGCCTCATCGCGCGCGGCCTCGGCGGCAAAGCGGCGCAGCAATGTCAGGAGCGGCTCGATCTCGTCGGAAAGGTCGTTCGCACACCGCGTGAGCACGCGCTCTACCATGCGGCGCTTGAGTTGCGTCGCGCCGCCCGGTCCGCCGACGAAGCCGCCTTCGCGCATCGCCTCGATCGCTTCGCGGAAGGCCGGATAGGTCACGGAGGGCAGCCCCGCCCTTTCATGCAGCGCGCGGAAGCCGGCGCTGCGCCTGTCGTGCACGAGACCGCTCACGCGCCCGACCGGCATGTCCGCGAGCTCCGCCAACGCCTCCTCGAACATGTCGAGATTGCCGGACAGCAGCGCCCGCAGCACAAGGCCGGCGGTGAGCTGACCGCTTTCGCGCAAATGGCGGATGAGCGGCCGCACCTCAAGCGAAGGCGATTGGGCGGCGAGCGTGACGGTTGCTTTCTCGCAGGCCTCCTTGGCGACGCGTTGCGCATGCGCTGCGTCCAGCCATGCGCGCCCGGTGACGAATCCGGCGAGCGTCTCCGAAAGCTTGGCGACGAGCGCCTGGCGCGTCGAAGCCGGCAGGTCGTCGCGCACCAGCAGCGCCTCGCGGATCGCCGCCAGATGGCCGAAGCGCTCGACCATGCGGTCAAGCGAGAACGGCGCGACATCAGCGCAGGCGTTCTCGATCAGGACGAGACACGCCTCCGCCGCGCCTACCTCGGCGATGGCGGCTGACACTGCGGAGGGAAGTGGCGCCCGATTTGCGATCGCGGCCTGCGCCTGAGGTCGGCCAGTGGCGACTGCGTCGACGAGATCCGTGTCGACCAGCAGCGGCGAGTGCTCAAGCACCCATGACGATACTTCGGGCTGATCCGCAGCCAGCGCCAGGATGACGATCGGCGGGGCGAACTCGCTGAAGGCCAGCGCCTGCGCGATCGCCGCCCGCACCAGCGGCGACGGATCGTCGAGCAGCATGAGCAGCGCGCCTTCGGCGGCGGCGCGATCATCCGGGGAGAGCTCGGAATAGAGGTAGGCGCGCCCAAGCGCGCCTGCCCCTTCGGCCCGCTCGGCGGCGGGCGCGTTACGCATCCACTGGAGGAACTGACGAACGATCATGTTCGGGACCGACGCCACGATGAGCAACCGCACCTGCGGCCCGGCGCGGCGCGCCGGATGATTGATCCTAGCGCGCGGGGCTTAACAAAGTGTTCACCATAAATCTTTGGAGAGATTGCTGAATTCTTAACGAGCCGAGGAGGCTTGCTAGGCGCTGCCCCCGAACAGGGCGCGGCCGTTCGGCGGCAACTCCTGGAAGAGATCGAGCGGCGCCGGATCTCGCGCTGGCGCGGCGGCGGGCGCGCCCTCCGAATTCGTTCGCGACGGCGTGCTCCAGAGCTCGGCCACGATCGGAGAGACCGCGCCGCGGAGGTTGCCGTCCTGGAACAAGGAGTGATACGTCGGAGCAGGACTCGCTGGCGCCGAGGTTTCATTCGCCATGGCGAGGACCTGCGTCACGCCGGCGGTATCACTCACGGGCGGCGCTGGCGCTGGCGGGGCCGGCGCGGCCGCATAGGCGCTCGCTACGACGTTCGCTGGCGATCCAAGACGCGCCACCTGATACCGGTGGACCAGTTCGCCATAGACGCCCGCGGCGCTCCGCGCGTAACCCTGCTTGTCGAAGAAGATCGTCCGGTTGGCGCGCGCGGCATGAGGAAACAGCGCAGCAGCGCTGGCCTGTGGATTGGCTCTGGCCAGATTGATCAGCTTCGCCGCGGCCGAAGGTCCGAAGAAATGCGCGATGTAGAGCTCGCCCTCGGATGGCTTGCGGCCAATGCGGTTGCCGAGAACGGCGGCGTTGCTCTGCGTGAACACGCCGGCCATCACGGCATTCGCGGTCGGGTCCTTGCGCAGCTTCATGATCTCGTTCCGCAGCGACGGATCCGGAACCACGTAGCGCCCCGACGATGTCTGCGTGATCGCCGAGGCATACTGGGAGTAGCCGACCGCCCTCCCCGCCTGCTTGAGCGTCGCCAGCCAGGTCTGCTCGATGAACTGAAACAGTCCGGTCGCGCTGGACGACCGCATCGTCAGGTTGGGATTGAGGTCAGATTCGATCTTGGCGGTCGCGAGCAGATAATCGAAGCTCGCGCCCGTGGTCTGCGCGGCCTTGCGCAGCGCGCCAGCGACATTCGCGGCCACGGCGGCAATGGGAGTGCTGGCATCGACCGGCATGGGCTGCTCTGCGCCCGCGGCGCAAACGGGTCACCCAAGTCTTAACAAATATGGTAAACGAGTGGTTAACGCGGTCTATAAACAACCAGCAGTTGTCAGGGGACGCCGATGCCGCAGGACACGGCCTTCCGCCACCCGCGCGGTGGAATCTATTTCGAGGACTTCATCGTCGGCCATCTCTACCAGCACCGGCTCACCCGCACGGTGACGCAGATGGACAACATGCTGTTCTCCAACATGACGCTCAACCCGCAGCCGCTGCACATCGACCGGCATTTCTGCGAGCAGGAGACCGAATGGGGCAGGCCGCTGATGAACTCGCTGTTCACGCTCGGACTGCTCATCGGCATTTCGGTCAATGATCTCACCGTCGGCACCACCATCGCCAACCTCGGCATGACCGAGGTGCGCTTCCCCCATCCGTTGTTCGAGAACGACACTGTCCATTGCACTACCGAAGTGATCGGCAAGCGCGAATCGCAGTCGCGGCCGGGCGCCGGCATCGTCGAATTCCACCATCGCGCCTATAACCAGGACGGCAAGCTGGTCGCCGAATGCCGCCGTCAGGCGTTCATGCGAATGCAGCCGAAATGAGCATCGGCGGAGGAAGCGCTTCGGCCATGCGCTCGTTGCTGTTCGTTCCCGCCGACGGCGGCAAGAAACTCGACAAGGCGCTCGCTTGCGGCGCCGACGCGGTGATTGTCGACCTCGAGGATTCAATCGCGCCCGACCGCAAGGCGGCAGCGCGTACCGATGCGGCGGCGTTCTTGAAGGAGGCCACCGCGGCGCCGGCACGCCCGCGCCTCTTGGTGCGGGTGAACGGCCTCGCCACCGGCCTCACCGACGCCGATCTCGACGCGGTGGTGCCGGCGCGGCCGGATGCGATTCTGCTGCCGAAGGCGGAAGGTGCTGCCTCCGTCGTACACGCCGACGCCAAGCTTACGGCGCGCGAAGCGATCGCCGGCCTTGCCGACGGGCACATCAAGATCCTGGCGCAGGCGGTCGAGACAGCGGCCGGTTTTTTTGCGGCCGGGACGTTTCGCGGCGCGAGTACTCGCCTGTTCGGGTTGACCTGGGGGCCGGAGGACCTCTCGGCCGAACTGCGCGCCGAAGCCAACCGCGATTCCGGGGGCCGGCTGACTGCGCCCTACCGGCTTGCGCGCTCGGTCTGCCTGCTCGGCGCGGCTGCGGCGGAGGTGGCGGCGGTCGAGACCGTCCATGTGGATTTCCGCAACCTGGAAGGCCTGCGACGGGACACCGAAGACGCGCGGCGTGACGGCTTTTCGGCCCGGCTGGCGATCCACCCGGCACAGGTGCCGGTCATCAACGAGGTGTTCACGCCGACCCCCGCCGCGATCGCACAGGCGCAGGCAGTGGTCGCGGCCTTCGCGGCGCAGCCCACGGCCGGTGTCGTGGCGATCGAAGGCGTGATGTACGACCGTCCGCACCTCGCACGCGCGCAAAGGCTGCTGGCGCGGGCGAAAGGCGCGCACTGACTTTCAGCATCAAAAATTTCGCGGAGCGAGATGCGAGTGCCGTTCCCCCTCCCCCTTGTGGGGAGGGGGAAGAAAGAAAGACTATGCCCGCCCAAACACCAGCACGGCGTTGAGGCCACCGAAGGCGAAGGAGTTGGACATCGCGCGCCGGAGCGACGCCTGCCGGGCGGTGTTGGGAACGAAATCGAGGTCGCAGTCGGGATCGCGCTCCTCGTAGTTCGCCGTGGGTGGGATGGTCTGCGCGTGCAGTGCCAGCGCGGTCGCCGCCGCTTCGAGCGCGCCCGCGGCGCCGAGGCTGTGACCCAGCACGCCCTTGGTCGATGAAACCGCGAGGCGCTCGGCATCCGCGCCAAAGACTTTGCGCACGGCGATGGTCTCGGTGCGATCATTGAGCACCGTGCCGGTGCCATGCGCATTGATGTAGTCGATCGAATCCGTAGCCGCGCCGGCGTCGCGCAGCGCCGCTGCGATCGCGCGTGAGGCGCCGTCGGCATCGGGCGCGGTGATATCCACGGCATCTGCGCTCATGCCAAAACCGAGGAGCTCGGCGTAGATGCGAGCCCCACGCGCTACCGCGCGCTCGCGCGTTTCGAGCACCAGCATCGCCGCGCCCTCCCCCAGCACGAGCCCCGAGCGTGTCTTGGAGAACGGCCGGCAGGTATCATTCGCGAGCACGCGCAGCGCCTCCCAACCCTTGAGCGTGCCGACAGTGACGCAGGCATCGGCGCCGCCGGCAAGCGCGACCGGCGCCTGTCCGAGACGCACCATCTGGAACGCCTGCCCGATGGCATGCGTGCCCGATGCGCACGCGGTTGCCACCGAGTAGGTCGGTCCCTTCAGCCGCAGATCCATCGAGACATGGCTCACGGCCCCATTGATCATCAGCCGCGGGATCGTGAGCGGGTGCAGCTTGCGCGCATTCTCGCCGTAGAGCCGGTAATAGGATTCATCCTGGGTGTTCTGGCCGCCGACCCCGGTGCCGACCACGGTCGCGATCTCAAGCGCGAGGGCCTCGTCGATCTCAATCCCCGCGTCGCGCACCGCAGAGCGCGCCGCGACCACGGCGAACTGCGCAAAGCGGTCGATCATGCCAGCGCGCTTGGTGTCGAAGTGAGCGTTGGGATCGAAGCTTGAGACTTGCGCCGCGACCCGGGCGGTCAGGCGCTCGGTCGGTATGATGGTGATCGGCCCGATCCCAGAACGGGCTTCGACCAGCGCCAACCAGAACTCCTCATTCGCCAAACCGACCGGAGAAACGACGCCGATCCCCGTGATCACCACACGGTTCATGAGATCGCCTTGGCTTCGACGAGCCCTTTCACCGCAACCGCGATGTCACCGATCGTCTCGAATGGCAACGCGTCCGGATCGGCCGCCGGCTGGGCGCCGCCGGGCGCTGCGCCCTCCTTCATGGGAATGTCGATGTCGAATTTTTCTTCCAGCTCGAACACGATCTCGATGACGTCGAGGGATTCGGCGCCGATGTCATCGAGCCTAGTATCCGCCGATAGCTGATCGAGCGGAATCTTCAACGTCTTCGAGATGATCTGCCTGACCTCTTCCAGGATGTCCATGCAAGCCCTCCTCCCGCCAATACCGTCCCGGCGAGGCTGTGATGAAGCCTGTTTTGGCCCAAGATATCGGATCAAGGCAAGGACGGATGACCGATCCCACCTGCAGAAGGTGCCGGAACTCAAGTTCACTCCGGCTTGCCGGTCTTCCCATAGACCGTTGCCGGATCGAAGGCCTTATCGCCGTCGCGGAATTCAAGCGTCACGACGCGCGCGGCGCCGCCGAGCGGTACCGTGCGATAGAAGCACGAGCGTCGGCCGGTGTGGCAGGCGCCAGGGCCGGCCTGCTCGACCTTGATCCAGACGGCGTCCTGGTCGCAATCAACGCGCATCTCGACGACCCGCTGTGTGTGGCCCGAACTCTCCCCCTTGCGCCAAAGCGCGCGGCGCGAGCGGCTGAAGTACCAGGCCTGGCCGCTTTCGATCGTCTTCGCGAGCGCCTCGGCGTTCATGTGCGCGACCATCAGCAGTTCGCCGGTCGCGGCGTCGGTCGCCACGCAGGTGACGAGCCCGTCGGCATCGAATTTCGGCGCGAAGGTGCAGCCTTCCTCGATCTCTTGCGTCGAGCCGCGTGCGGGAAAGGCGGATTGATCAACCAAGGCTGCACCCACGCCAGACCGTTATCCGATCTATGATCGGATAACGGTCAGCTTCTCATTGAGGCATGATCCTGCCGGAAAACCGAAATCCCTCTTCGGGATCGCGCTTGCGTGCGAGGATCAACGATCACCCCGCCGCAGCATGGTGATGAAGCGGACCTGATCGTCCGGGTTGTCGCGGAACGAACCGGTAAACTGGGTCGTGATGGTGGACGAGCCCGGCTTCTCGACCCCGCGCACGGACATGCACATATGCTCGGCCTCGAGCATCACGGCGACGCCAGCCGGCTTGAGGATCTCGTCGAGCGCGGTCGCGATCTGCGAGGTCATGTGCTCCTGCGTCTGCAGACGCCGCGCATAGACGTCGACGAGCCGCGCGAGCTTCGACAATCCAACCACCCGTTCGACCGGCTTGTAGGCGATATGCGCCCGGCCCATGAACGGCATCATGTGATGCTCGCAGTGCGAACTGAAATCGATGTCGCGCACCAGCACGAAGTCGTCATATTTGCCGATCTCGCTGAAGGTGCGGTCGAGCACCTCGGCCGGGCATTCGCGATAACCGCGATAGAGCTCGCCGTAGGCATCGACGACACGCTTGGGCGTGTCGAGCAGGCCCTCGCGGTCCGGAGAATCGCCGGCGTATGCGATCAATGTCCGCACCGCCGCCTCCGCTTCCTCGCGCGAGGGGCGGGGAACGAGGAGTTGGGGTGCTGCTCGCACGTGCTCGGACAGGACAGGATCGGAAGGCGCCTTTGGCCAAGGCTTGACGACAGCGTCCATGACGGTCTCTCCGTTCGACCGGCCCCAAAAGGGCCGGGTGTGTCACCGGGGCGGCCGCATCAGCGACGCCGCATTCCCACTTGCATGGCTCCTAGTACAGCTCCGCCTGGAGGCGAAACTCGGCCCCGAGGCGCGCTCGCACCGGCCGGGCAGTCCCTATATATTCGTTTGGGTGCCCCGTGCAATGAGGGTTGCCGGACCAAGGACATAAGCGAGCGCCATGATCAACGAGGTTTACAATACCCGCATTCTGGAGTTGGCCGGGAACATCCCGCGCATCGGACGACTCAGCGAACCCGACGCGTCCGCCACCGCCCATTCCAAGTTGTGTGGATCGACGGTGACGGTCGACCTGAAAATGCAGGGCGACGAGGTCACGGACTTTGCCCATGACGTGAAGGCCTGCGCGCTCGGTCAAGCCTCATCCTCGATCATGGCGCGCCATGTTGTGGGCGCAAAGGCCGATGAGCTGCGCAGCCTGCGCGAAACCGTGCGGCGGATGCTGAAGGAGAATGGGGCGCCACCGGACGGGAAGTGGGCCGATATCGCGGTGCTCGAGCCGGTGCGCGACTACAAGGCACGCCACGCCTCTACGCTGCTCACCTTCGACGCGGTGGTCGACGCCATCAATCAGATCGAGGCTAAGCGCGGGGCGAAGGTCGCCGCCGAATAGCTGCCGTCGTCGCCGTGCTCGTTCCAAGCGCGAGATCGTTTGATGGACCTTCGCCTGGCCACGCTTGCGCTCATGGTCGGCACCGGCGTGGCCAGCATCGGCGAGAGGAACGCCGCAGCCGCACCGGCCCCCGAGTGCCCAGCGGAAGTCGCCGCGCTCGCCAAGGATGAGGCGGAGCTACCGCGGCTCGAAGTTGCAAATCCCGCCGACCGGCCGCCCTATTGCATCACGCTGGAAACGATCATGGCGTTCGCGGCTCGCGTCAAGACGCATGTCGCCCGCTGCCCCGCCTCGACCTATGCAATAGCCCTCCCCCGATGGGACAAGACCCGCAGCGACTACGCGAAGCTCTTCGTCCAGCGCAAATGCAAGCGGACGTTTTGAGCGTTCACACGACCGGAGCGCATGAGCCCCGATTCATGAGGTTGCCTGCCGGAGCTTTCACACCATGTGAGAAGCAGACCTTCGCCATGATCGACCACCCGCCGCCCTCGCGTTCGCCCTGGATCTGGCTCGCGCAAGCGCCCCGCTGCGCCGGCCGCGGGCTGATCAGGGCTTATCAATACTCGTTTTCAGCGCTGGTCGGCTTTCATTGCCGGCACCTGCCGACCTGCTCGCAATATGCCGACGAAGCGGTGGGCCGGTTCGGCCTGTGGGCCGGGTCGTGGATGACACTGGCCCGTATCGCGCGCTGCCATCCGTTCGGCACCTCAGGGCTCGATTTCGTCCCCAAAAACTTGCCGGCGCGATCGCACTGGTACCTGCCCTGGCGCTACGGAAAGTGGCGGGGCACCAACGTCGGCCCCACGGACGATCAATCCTTGCCCGCTTGAACGCGCCCGGTGGTCGTGAGCGCGGCGGGCTGCGCCGCTGGGATGCTCGCGGTCGGCACCTCATCGGTGTACGGACGATCGAGCGTCGTCAGCTTCATGTCGCGCACTTCATCCGCCGTAAGCCGGTACATCGGCTCCCACGGCGGCACCCGCAGCGCCATCTCCAGCAGCTCGATGCCGCCGCCCATCTCGACCGTATAGCGGGCGAGGCTGCCGATATCGCGCTCCACGCGGCCGAGTTCCTCGGCGGAATAGCTCGCTTCGAGGGAGCGCTTCGCTTTCTTCGCGAGCCAGATCTGGTGAACCATGACGCGCGCTTCCGGCGGCACGTAGCGCCGCGCGCCGCCCAGCAGCAGGAACGCGCACATCGACTGGCAGTACGCGTCAGGCGCGATCGTCGCGCGCGCCTTGTCGTCGCCGCTGCCCGGCAGAACGCTGGTCCGGCCGACCGCGGTGGTGAGATCGAAGCGGCGGAATGCACGACCCAGCGCCATCGCGCCGAGCACCGATCCGCCCTCCGAGTCGATCACGACCAGCGATCCGGCGATGTTGCGGGTACTGGCGAACGCCTCGAAATCCGATGGCGTGTCTTCGGTGATCGCTCCGACCGCCGATATCCAGGTACGGCAATGGTTAGCGCATCGATCCGCCGGCCCTTCCACGCGCCAATCGAAGTGCATCGCCTCCGGCTGGGGGGCGCCCTTGGCATTGGACACATCGGCGGCGGGCGCGGACATGAAGCTCAATGCCAGCGCCAGGAATCCAGCAAGTGTTCGAATCACACCTTTCCCTTTCCCCTTCCGCCGCCTGCTTGTGCGCCGCAGCGCCGACGATACGCATCGTTCTTCGAAGCAAGAGACGGGCCAGTCATCTTCACTTTATTCACCGGACGGAGTTTGTCCAGCGGCATTTTCTGACTTTGGTGACAATCGATCAAAACGGCAATTACGAGGCGGACTTACGCGCCCATGTCAACTTAATCTCAGCGCCATTGCCCGGCTATTTTCGGTGGTATAAGCGAAGGCCTCCGCGCGAGCGAAATGGAACTTTCGAATCGCTTGGCGAAACCCGCACCAAATCCGGACAAGGTGCGATCGTGACAACGAATCGTCCGGTCACGCTTACCTGCGCTCGTTCGCAGGAGTGAGCAACAGGAGTGAATGATGGTCGCACTGACCTTTCCCGACGGCGCGCGGCGGGACTATCCCAACGGCATCACCGGTCTTGATATCGCGAAGGGCATTTCACCTTCGCTCGCCAAGCGAACAGTGGCGATGGCGCTTGATGGAGCCGTTGCCGATCTCGGCGATCCGATCGAGCGGGACGGCAAGATCGAGTTTCTGACCCGCGATGATCCGCGCAGCCTCGAGTTGATCCGGCACGACTGCGCGCATGTGCTTGCGGAGGCCGTGCAATCGCTCTGGCCCGGTACGCAGGTGACCATCGGGCCGGTGATCGAGAACGGCTTCTATTACGATTTCTTCCGCAACCAGCCGTTCACGCCAGAAGACTTCGACGCGATCGAGAAGAAGATGCGCGAAATCATTGCGCGCGATAAGCCTTTCACAAAGGAAGTCTGGTCGCGCGATGAAGCAAAGCGCGTCTTTGGCGAGATGGGCGAACGCTTCAAGGTCGAACTTGTCGACGCCATTCCGGCCGACCAGCAGATCAAGATCTACAAGCAGGGGGATTGGTTCGATCTCTGCCGCGGTCCGCACATGACCTCGACCGGGAAGATCGGCGATGCGTTCAAGCTGATGAAGACCGCGGGCGCGTATTGGCGCGGCGATTCCAACCGCGAGATGCTGTCCCGCATCTACGGCACCGCGTTTGCCAAGCAGGAGGAATTGGCGAGCTATCTCAGGCAGATCGAAGAAGCCGAGAAGCGCGACCATCGCCGCGTGGGGCGCGAGATGGATCTCTTCCACTTCCAGGAGGAGGCTCCCGGCTCGGTGTTCTGGCACCCGAAAGGATGGCAGCTATTTCAAGCCCTTGAGGGCTACATCCGACGGCGGCAGATCGAAACCGGCTATGTCGAAGTCAATTCCCCGCAGTTGATGGACAAGGAATTGTGGGTCACAACCGGGCACATTCCCACCTTTAGCGACATGATGTTCCTCACCGCCCAGCGGGAAGAGGACGATCGGGTTTATGCGATCAAGCCGATGAACTGCCCGGGGCATGTTCAGATCTTCAAGAATGGTCTCAAGTCCTACCGAGATCTTCCTCTGAAGATTGCAGAATTCGGCAAAGTCCACCGCTTCGAGCCATCCGGGGCGCTGCACGGCCTGATGCGCGTGCGCGCGTTCACTCAGGACGACGCGCACGTCTTCATCACCGAAGGCCAGATCGCCGAGGAAGCACTCAAGATCAACGACCTGATCCTCTCCATCTACGAGGATTTCGGCTTCGACGACGTGCGCATCAAGTTCTCCGACCGTCCGGAGAAGCGGATCGGCGATGACGCGATCTGGGACAAGGCCGAACACGCCTTGATGCAGACGTTGGAGGCCTCCGGACGCCGCTGGAGTCTGAACAAGGGAGAGGGCGCGTTCTACGGTCCGAAGCTCGAATATGTTCTCCGCGACGCCATCGGCCGCGACTGGCAGTGCGGCACCCTGCAGGTCGACCTCAACATGCCCGGCCGAACTCGGCGCCTTCTACATCGACGAGCACTCCAACAAGGTCACCCCGGTGATGCTACACCGCGCCATGTTCGGTTCGCTCGAACGCTTCACCGGGATCCTGATCGAGCACTATGCCGGCCACTTGCCGCTGTGGCTCTCACCGGTGCAGGCGGTGATCGCGACCATCACCTCGGACGCCGACGACTACGCCCGCACCGCGATCGAGGCGGCGCGGCACGCCGGCCTGCGCGTCGGGGGCGACCTGCGCAACGAAAAGATCAATTACAAGGTCCGCGAGCACTCGCTCGCCAAGGTCCCGGCGCTACTGGTTGTCGGAAAGAAGGAAGCCGCCGACCGCACCGTCTCAATCCGCCGCCTCGGCAAGGAGGGGCAGCAGGTGATGCCGCTGGATGCTGCACTGGCGGCGCTGGTGGACGAAGCGGTGCCGCCGGATGTGCGGCGGGAGAAAGCGAAGGCGGCGTGAAAGGCAGTTCGGTCATCATGCCCTTCGAGCGGCTTTGAGCACGGTGGCCAACTTCCGGATTTGCTTCGGCGTTGAGCGCACGCGTCGCGCTGGCTCAGTCCGCGTGAGCGCGCATGACCATCATGAGCGCATGGCGCAAATTCTCGAGCGAGAACGGCGCGAACCGGAAAACGACATGGTGCCGCCCCGGCGGAAGTTCGAGGCCGCGAAACAGGAGATCGGCACGCAGGATCGGCGCCTCGCGGCCGTCGATCTCGGCCACCCAGCCCGGATAATAGATGTCGTGCAACACCAGCATGCCACCGCGTTGGCTATCAGCCTCGATCTCGACGGAGTCCGGCCGCCATTTGGAGATGCGCGCACGAGCGTTGTTCGTACCGAGCGCAGCGTCGGTGGCTTCGGCTTGGGCAACCGGGACCCGGGGCGTGAACTTGAGCCGCGGCGCCGGCGCGCGTAGTCGATAGATCCAGACCGGGGGGCCGGCCACCAGGACGTCGCCAATCAGGCGGTGCGCGAGGTGGGGCACCTGCTCGATCGGCTGGCCCAGCAGGACGAATTCAAGTCCCAGCGCCTGCGCGAGCGCGCCGTCGTAGCCCTCGAAGGAGGCCGGGAATTCGCGCAGGTCGGCGCGCCAGTTCGCCTCGCCGGGCGCGACCAGTCGATCGTAATCGCCGATCCGAAGCGGATTGTACCCGTTGGTCGCCTCCAACCCACGCACCATGGCGAGGTTCTGCCAGGGGCCGCCAAGCCCGAGAAACTCGACACGCGGCCGCTCGCCGGCAGCGTGGCGTGCCTCGATCGCCCGATCCAGCACCGCCAGCGCCGGCGCGGCATCGGGCGGCGGCCGCTCCAGCACGGCATAGTAACTGCGGGCGTCGGCGTTGAGCCGGAAGGCGACGTTCCACCACAGCAGTTCCGCAACCGCGATGCCGGTCACGAGCACCGCGGCGAGCGCGCGCGTGCGCCCCGTTCGCGCCAACGCCAACACCAGGATCGCGGCGCCCGCGATCGCGACGGTCTTGAGCGTCTCGACGAGAGCCTCCACACCGTGACCGGAGCGCGCCGAGAGCATCACGGCAGAAGCCGCGATCGCGGCGGCCACCACCGTGACGGCGAGACACGGGAACAAACGCTGGCGCGGCAGGCCGGCGTGCACGAAGTCGGAGAGCAGGTGCCCGCCCAGCAACGCCAGCGCAGCCAGCAGTACGAAGTTGCCGTCGACCGGCCGGCGGAAGAAATTCACGCCCGGCACCCACTCGAAGCTCCAGCGAAACAGTGGGGTATAGCGGCCGAGCGCAAACAGGAGCGCGGCGACAAGCACCCCCAGCAGCAGCCGGCGGCCGCGGCGAAACGCCAAACCGCCGGCGATGCCGAACCACAGCACGAGCAGCACCGGCACCGCGCCCACGAATACGTAGTTGAACGAGTCATCGGTCAGCGCCACCTCCGGCACGATGCCGGCGCTCGGCCCCCAGTAGAACTCGGACTGCGATCCGAAAATGTTTGCGACCACGAGCTGTGCAAGGTCCGCCGGATAGAGCGAGCCCTGGAGCGCGGTATCGAGCAGGAGTTCGGGCCGGTTCGACAAGGCAGCGAACTGCAGCGTGAGCAGCATCGGCGCGGCGAGGAGCGCTGATCCCGCGAGCAGCATCGTCACTATCACTGGCGCGCGCTCGCGCAGGTAACGTAGCGGCTGATCCGCGGTTGCGATGTTTGCCAGCGACGCCGCGATCAGCACGAAACACAAGAGCAGCGCGGTCTGATTGCGGCCGAGCGCGAGCGCCGACGCGACCAGCGAAAACAGCAGGCCGATCAGCAACGAGCGGCGCGCCAAAGCCAGTTCCAGCAGCAGCAGGGCCGGCGGAAACAGCGCATAAGTCAGGATGATGCCGGTGTGCTGCAATCTTCCGGCCGCCGCCCCGCCGAACATGAACACCGCCGCCGCCAGCACGCAGGCCGCCACCGGCCAGCGCGCCCGCCAGCCGATGACGCCGATCGCAATGCCGCCGACGAGGAGATGCGCATAGACCAGGAGATCGAACGTGCGCAGCGACGGCGCGCCATCGAACAACGACCACAGCACGAACGCCGGCGCGAAAATGAGCGATTGCGGATCGGCGACGCTCGGATGGCCGCCGTAGTGATACGGATTCCAGAACGGCGAAATCCCGGAATGAATGGCGGCGGCGAGGAAGCGGAAGAACGCGTAAAATTGATTCTTCGGAGTCCCACGGCACCACCGTGTCGGTCACGATCCAGCGGCTCGCGGCGAACAGCCAGAGCGCGCCGATCAGCCCAATCGCTCCATATAGACGGCGCAACGCGGCGCGCCGCTCACGCGAGCGGGCATCTTGCCGCGTGGGCGCCTCTGCGTCTCCCAAGGTGACTTCGGCCGACGTCATTTCGTGCCCGCAATGCCCAAATCCCAGTCAGCTTAGCGGCGCGGGTTGCCTTCGCGAACCCCATTCGATGCCGCTCGCCGCGACTGGATGTTGCGGAGGGTGCCAGGCAGCCAGCGATCGCTGGCCGAACCATTCAACCGGTTGCGCGCTACATCGTCAGAACGATCTTCCCGAAGTGCTGGTTAGCGCGCATCATCGCCAACGCGTCGGCGACCTTGGCGAGCGGGAAGGTCTTGTCGATCGGCAGCGCAAGCTTGCCGGCCTCGACCGCCGGCCAGAGGTCGGCGCGCATCTGCCGGACGATCTCGCGCACTTCCTCCGGCGTGCGAGTGCGGAACGTGACCCCGATGTAGTCTATGCGCTTGAGTGCGTGCAGGTCGAAGTTGAACTCGCCCTTCATGCCGCCGAGCCGGCCGACATTGACGATACGGCCGAGGATCGCCGCGGCTTCGAGATTCGCATTGGCGACGCTTGCCGACACGAGATCGACGATCAGGTCGACGCCCTTGCCACCGGTGGCGCGCTTGACCTCCTCCGGCCACTTCGGGTCGCTTGAATCGATCGCGAGGTCGCAGCCGAACTCCTGAAGCCGCGCGCGCCGCGCCGGGTTGGTCGAGGTGCCCATCACCAGCGAGGCACCCATCAGCTTGCCGATCTGAAGGCCCATCAGGCCGACGCCGGCGCTCGCGCCCTGGATCAGCAGCGTCTCGCGACGCTTGAGACGCCCCGCCGTCACCACCGCGTTGTGCATGGTCTGCAGCGCCACCGGCATGCACGCGGCCTGCTCGTAGGTCATGTTGTTGGCGGGGATGCGATGCACGCGGCCGGCGTCGGTGACCGCATATTCGGCATAGCCGCCGGGCGCGGACCCCATCACGCGATCACCGGGCTTGAAGCCGGTGACCTCGCTGCCGACCGCTTCAATCTCGCCCGCGCACTCAAGACCGAGGCGGGCCCCCACGCCGCCGACGCGGCCGTGCTGATGCCCGGAGGCGACCAGGAGATCAGCGCGATTGAGGCTCGAAGCGCGCACGCGGATGAGCACCTCGTTCGGCTGCGGCTCCGGCTTTGGGAGATCGCGGATCTCGACCCCCTGCTCGCCCAGGACTGCGGCTTTCATTGCTGGCTCCCCCGCTCCTCATTTGATCTGTCGGCGCACCAGCGCCCTCAGTCGTTCACGTAGAACAGCAGCACTTCGGACCCGCCCTGTGGCAGCAGGTTGGGTGAGGACATATAGAGGCCGGCCTGCGTGCGGGTCCTGAGATAAAGGCTAGTACTTCCCACACCGGCGCCGACCGGCACGCGAGCAAGCGCAACATAATGTTCGGGATCGAGTTGCTGGAACACATCGATGGCGCCGGAGCCGGTCGCGTAGATGCGCTGGCGGTCGGCGTCGAACCAGAGATCGTCGACGCCGAGGACGCACGGCAGCTCGACCACCACCCGCCCCGTCGCAGCATCGATCGCGGCGAACCGTCCCGGCTGCAGCGCGGCCGTGAACAGACGCCGGTTCTTTTCATCGAAGGCCAGCGCGTGGCTGTTGGTGTTGCCGGGAATTTTCCATTTGGTGAGCGCGCCACTGTTGCGGTCGACAACTCCGATCGCCTCCTGGTCGGGAAGATTGACGAAAATCCGCGCACCGCCGGTTTCCAGCTGGAAAGACTCCGGGTGGCTGCCCACCCGGAATTCCTCGTGCCGTTCCATGCTCTCCGGATCGATGCTGGCCAGCGCGCCACGGGCGCGCTCCCCGTAGCCCACCCAGAGGCGCTTCGCAGCCGCGTCGTAGCGCATGTTGTCGGTATTCGCGTCGGTGCCGAAATCAAGCGTCTTGATCAGCGTAAAGGTCGCGGCATCGTAGAAACGCAACTTGCCGGATTGGCTCGACACCGCGATCCGATCGACGCCGGGGAGATAGACCGCCGCCTGCGGGTGCTCAAGGCCGGTGATCGTGTGGATTCGCCGCCACTGATTGATGATTTCCACACTATTGTTACCGAGCGCGGATACGAACAGGCTTCCACGTTTGATATCCCAGCCGTAGTGATCCATACGCCCGTACACGCCAGGCAGCGGAATTCGGCTGCGCAGGCTGACAGGCGGAAACTTGCCGGCATCCGGGACGCCGGTGGGAGAAGCGGCGGTCTGCGCCGCCGCGCCATACAATGAAAGAAACGCAAAAACCGCAACGATCACGGTTGTCGGGGTGATCATGATGGTCAGCACGTCCACCGCGCGCCGAGGTCTTCGCCTCGCCGGCCGCGTGGCGTTGACCGTCGTGCTGGCGGTCACCTTCATCATGGTGCGCGGTATCCTGCTCGCATTCATCGCCAGCCTAGTCGTCGTGCTCGCGATCCTGGCGATCATTGACGACCATTTGTATTCGGACCAAACCAAGCGATGATCAGACCGCGCTTTTCAGCAGCGCCCGTAGTCGGTCTTGTGATCCTTCGATTCGAGCCTGACGCCGAGGGCGCGGACGCCGAGCGCGGTGCCGTAATAGAAGCCGGCGGTAATCGTCAGCTCGACGATGTCCTGCGGCGAGAATATCCGGGTCATGCCGGCGAAGGTGGCGTCGTCCACGCCGGCTCTGCTCGCCATCCCATCGGCGTAGGCGAGGATCGCGCGCTGGCGCTCGTTGAACAGCGGACTGCCGGACCAGGCGGACAGCGCCTTGATCTGATCCGCGGTGATGCCGCAGCTCATACCGATGCGGGTGTGCTCGGTGAACTCATAATCGCCGCCGGAGAGCTGCGTCATCCGCAGGATGATCAGTTCGCGATCGACGCGCGGCACCTGGGCCGACGCGCGGATGGCGAGCGCCAACTCGCTCTGGGCCTTGAACAGCTTCGGCGCATGCGCCAGCGTGCGATGGATGTTTTGCGGCTCGCCGCCGCGCGCGCGGATGCTGCTGAACGCGGCGGCCACCGCCGGGTCGGTCGAGTCCGGGGAGACGAGCGGCAGGCGCGCTGGCGGCGCATCCTGAGCCACGGCCGTTCCGATGATCGCGAAAGCTGCAAGCATCAGCGCTTGAAGAACCCGTTTGGACATTGGCTTTCCTCCCTGCCGGATATTCTTGTCCTGGCGCCAGGGAGCCGATCGCTTCCGAGCGCCTCAGGCCGATCCTACACAGAACTTTTGAATCGCGCGTCTCTCAATTAGACTAGTGCATGCCCCCGTAGGCGATGCGCTCGAGGCCGCTGCGCGGCTCGGATGAGAGCTCCAGCACGCTGAGGAAGTGGTCCGCCCAATACTTGATGTCATTGCGCGCCAGCACCTGAAAGAGCGCTTGGTGGCGCTTCTTGCGCTCTTCGAGGGGCATCGCGAGCGCCTGGCCGATGGCGGCGGCGACGCTGTCGGGATCATAGGGATTGACCAGCAGCGCGTCCTGGCATTCGCGCGCGGCGCCGGCAAAGCGCGACAGGATCAGGACGCCGGGATCTTCAGGATTCTGCGCCGCGACATATTCCTTGGCGACCAGGTTCATGCCGTCGCGCAAGGGCGTAACCAGGGCCGCACGCGCGGCGCGGTAGAGGCCCGCCAGCACCGAGCGGCTGTAGGCGCGATTGACGTAGCGGATCGGCGTCCAGTCGGCCTCGCCATAGGCGCCGTTGATGCGGCCGGCGGTGGCGCCGATCTGCTGCGCCATATCGGCATATTCGCGAATGTCGCTGCGGCTCTTCGGTGCGATCTGCAAATAGGTGACCTTGCCGTGCCATTCCGGTCGCGTCGCCAGGAAGCGCTCGAAAGCGTCGAGCCGATGCGAGAGGCCCTTCGAGTAGTCGAGGCGGTCGACCCCGATGATCATCGCGCGACCGGCCAGACTGTTGAGCACATTTTTCACGAACGGCAATCGCTCCGCGCGCTGCGCCGCCTGGGCGAATTCATTGGTCTCGATTCCAACCGGGAACACGTCGACCCGCATCGTCCGCTCGCCGACGCTGAAGGTAAAGTCACGGCTGTGCAGGCCCGCCTCGCGTGTGAGATAGCGCGTGAAGTTGAAGGCGTCGTCGCCGGTCTGGAAGCCGACAAGGTCATAGTCGCACAACGTGGGAATGAGGCGCTCATGGTGCGGCAGGGCGGTCAGCATTTCCGGCGGCGGGCAAGGGATGTGCAGGAAGAAGCCGATACGATTCTCGTGGCCGAGCTGGCGCAAGGCCTTGGCCAACGGGATCAAGTGATAATCGTGCACCCAGACCAGATCGTCCGGCTTCAGTATTTTATGGAGTTCACGCGCGAAGTGGTCGTTGACCCGCAGGTATCCGCTCAGATCGCGGCGGGAGAATTCGGCGAGGTCGACGCGGTAGTGCAGGATTGGCCACAGCACGCGGTTGGCAAAGCCGTTGTAGTATTCCTGATGGTCTTCCTTGGTCAGGTCGAGCACAATGCAGGTAAGGTTGTCGCGCTCGATCTCATGCCTCTCGATGTTCGGGCGCTGGGTGATACGGCCGCTCCAGCCGAACCAGATGCCGGAATTGCGCCGCAGCGCCGCCTTGACCGCCACTTCCAGGCCGCCGGCGCGCGCCACCCCCTTGCCGTCGGGAACGGCCACGCGGTTCGAAACGATCACAAGTCGAGACACTGCTCGCTGGCCTCCCCAACAACCCGTGCGGGCGCCGGTGGAGCACCCCGCCTAGGGACCTAACGATCTCGGGAACTTTTGGTTCGATCCTTGGAACTCGAAGTCCCCGCCAAGGCGAGTTCGGCGGGACGCACATCCTCTTCGTCCGCCATCCGACACAGCCAGTCGCGTACATCGCCTGGCTTTGGGAAGCAGCCGGCCAGGCCGCGGAAGTTGCGGCCGACAGAGTAGCCCTCTCCCTCGAATTCCGCCAGCACGGCGAAGGCGGCTTCATCGGTGACATCGTCGCCGATGAAGATCGGGCGGCGCCCGCGGAACGGCGGGACCATCATCAATTCGCGGATGCCTGTCCCCTTGTTGAACGCCGACGACTTGACCTCGATCACCGCCTTGCCCGGCAGCACCTCGATCGCGCTGGCGGGATACGGGGCGCATGCGGCCGCCACCGCTTCGCGCAGCGTCACCGCGTGCTCGGGTGCGAGCCGGTAATGCAGAGCCAGCGAATAGCCTTTGTCCTCGAGGATGATGCCTTTGAGCTTGGCGGCAAGCGCGACGAACTGCTTGCGCAAGTCCCCGCCGATCGGAGCATCGTAGCGCGTCGGCTCCTGGCGTCCGCTCGCGCGCAGCTCCGCGCCATGACCGCCGACGGCGGCCAGCTTGAGCGGCGCGAACAGGTGATCGAGATCAGCGATCTGCCGGCCGCTCACGAAGGCGATCGCCCCTTCGGTCTTTTGCTTGAGTGCCTTGAGCGCGCGCCGCAGCGGCGACGTAACGAGGACAGCCTGCGGCGTGGGAGCGAGGTCGAGGATCGTTCCATCGACATCGAGCAGAAGCGCAGTTGTCTGGAAATTGATTTGCGGGCTCGGCAGGGACATCAGGACTGTCATCGTCACGGAGATAACGCACGGCGACGCCGTGCGTTCCTTCAGCGGACCAGCACTTCAACTTCGCCGTCGACGCCGTTGACGACCTTGAAGGAGCGCTCGTACGACTTGTCCTCGTTGCGCGCGATGGCGCGGTAGTCGCCCTCGGCGAGGATCACGCGCGGAAACGCGCCGGTCACTTCCTTGATGATGTCACCGCCGGGCGTGAGCACGGTCCATTGCGTGTTGGCGAGCGCCTCGCCGCCGCGCTCGTTGACGAGCTTGAGCGTGATGATGGCGGCGCGATGAGCGACGGTCACGTCGGTGAGCTTGCCGTTTTGCACGCGGATATCGGAGCGCACCACCGAATTGACGTCGCCATATTTCGAGACGATGTGATAAATCCCTTCCGGTACCAGGATCACATCGCCCGCCATGACCGAAGGCGCCACCGGGCGCTTGTCGCCGGGCTCGAACTGGCTGCCCTTGAACAGATCGAAGCTCACCTGCCCGGGCGGAATGCGCACGTCGCCGACCTTGCCTTCGATGCGCAGGCCGCCAGCCGGGATTTCCACCACCTCGCGGACGTTCTCGCGCAACTGCACGGCCTTGGTCGCGCTCGCGAGCCCAAACCCGACCGATACGATGTAACCGCCAGGCGGCAGGGTGAAGACCGGGTTGGGGCCCTTGTCTTCGCGGATGACGCGGAAGGCGCCGGTCTGGTCCGGCTTGGTCGGAAAGATCCGCCAATGCAGCCCGCCGCTGATCGCGGGCATGTCACGGCCGTAGCGGGCGGTGACGGCGAGCGTCACCTGTCCGGGCGGAACGCTCGGGGCGGCCTGCGTCGGCGGCGGACTCGGCGGCGGCAGTACCGGCGCCGGCCGCGGCGCTACCGGCGGTGCAATGCCGCCATCGGGCGCCGTCAAATTCTGCGGGCCCAGCGGCGGAGCGGACGGCACGTCGGCCGGCGGCCGTGGTACCGAGGGGGCGGAGAAGAACTGCGCCCGGGCGATGCCCGGCATGACCGCAAGCGCCATGACCGCAAGCCATAAGCTTGCCGCCACCAGCAGCCCCCCACGGCCCGTGCTTGTCGCAACCGTCCTCATCACCTGCGTTTTTCAACCGGAATCGAGGCGAATTCAAGCCAACCGCAGCGGGTTTGTCATCGCAGCAACCCTATGCTAGGCCGCCCAATACTCAGGAAAAAGATCATGCCCGACGCCCTCGACCTGCTGGCAACCCGGCGTTCCTACAAGGCCGCCGAACTGACCGGACCGCCCCCGACCGCCGCCGAGATCGATCAGATCCTCACCATTGCCGCGCGGGTGCCCGATCACGGCAAGCTCGTGCCCTGGCGGTTCATCGTGTTCGAGGGAGAGGCGCGGCGGGCGGCCGGCGAGGTGATCGTCGAGGCGTTCCGGGCAAAATATCCAGACGCCAAGCCCGAACATGCCGAGTTCGAGCGTCGCCGCCTGGCGCGGGCGCCGCTCGTCATCGCAGTGGTGAGCCGAGCGGCGCAGCACGTGAAAATCCCGGAATGGGAACAAGTGCTCTCGGCCGGCGCTGCGGCGATGAACCTCGTTCTCGCCGCCAGTGCGCTCGGTTACGGCGCGTGCTGGATCACCGAATGGTACGCCTACGATCGCCGTGTGCTCGATGCGCTGGGTCTCGCGGCGCACGAAAAGATCGCGGGCTTCGTCCACATCGGCCGGCCGCCCGGTCCGCCGGAGGATCGCCCGCGCCCGCCGCTCGACGAGATCGCAACGCGGTTCGCCAACGGGTAAGCCGACGCGCGACGGCGTCATTTCCACCATCGGTCCGGAAGACTCTTTCATGTTCTACGACACCCGCAGGAACGACCACGGACTGCCGCGCGATCCGTTCAAGGCGATCATCGTGCCGCGCCCGATCGGCTGGATCACGTCCATTAGCGCCAAGGGCGAGATCAATCTCGCGCCGTATTCGTTCTTCAATGCGGTGGCGGAAGAGCCGCCGATGGTGATGTTCTCGAGCGGCGGCAAGAAGGACTCGGTCGCCTTCATCGAGGAGACCAAGGAGTTCGTCTGCAATCTCGCCACCTATGAATTGCGCGAGGCGGTCACCAAGACCGGCGCCGAGTATCCTCGCGGCGTGAACGAGATGATCGAGGCGGGGCTCGCGCCGGCGCCCTCGCGCCTGGTGCGGCCGCCGCGAGTCGCGGCTTCGCCCTGCGCGCTCGAATGCAGGCTCCTGCAGATCACCGACCTGCGCGATCTCGACGGCAGCAACGCTGATCGTTACGTCGTGTTCGGACAGGTGGTGGGCATCCATATCGACGATCGTTTCCTCAAGGAGGGCCGGCTCGATACCGCCGCGATGCTGTTGATCGCGCGCTGCGGCTACGCCGACTACACGGTCGTCGACAAGGTGTTTCCGATCGAGCGGACGCGGCTTCCCAAGCCCGCCAAGGCGGAAGCGGCAGAGTGAGCGCTTTCCCTCGCTGACTGACCGGGTCCTTGTCGTCACAGAGTATCGAGAGCGCAGAGCCCGGAACGGCCGCGGCTTCGCCACGCGCGTCTTGCAAGCTTGTCCGGTTGCGTTCGCGACTTTGTCACGCGGTTTGGATGTAATCCCGCAGCGCCTCGGACTCCTGCTGCATCTCCATCAGGCGATGTTTGACGACGTCGCCGATCGACACGATGCCGAGGAGCTGGTCCTGCTCGACCACCGGCAGATGGCGGAACTTGCCGTTGGTCATCAGCTCCATGATCGAGCTGACCAACTCCGCCAGCGTGCAGGTCGAAACCTTGCGCGTCATCACCTGCGAGACCGGCATCTGCAGCGCCTGCGCGCCGCTCTCGGCCAGCGCGCGCACGACATCACGCTCGGACACGATGCCGATCACGCGTCGTTCGGGTCCCAGGACGACAAGCGCGCCGATGCGGCGTTCGGCCAGGATGTTGGCAGCGGCATCAAGGCTCGCGGTGGGCTCGATCGTAGTGACGTCGCTACCCTTGGCTGAGAGGATGGTCTGGACATACATGGGTCGCCTCCATGGAGAACCCCGGCATCATCAGCGGGCCCGGATTACCGGGGAATTTCACCAACGCGGACAATTGTCCGGGGTTCCGGGTCCTCCCATTATGGCCGCGACAGCGATTGCTGCAGCGCGGTGCAATGCGCGAACGATGGGGACATGCGTGGAGCGTCATCCCAATTCGTGGTCGGCGCAAGGCCGGCCACAGACTTGCGACGACATTTCCACCTTTGGCTTTCGTAACGTCAGCGTTCAGGTGGGCCGGGATCGGGATCAGATTCGACGCGCTCGGGTTCCGGCTGATCGGGTTCCAGCGGCGGTACGGGATCGAAGGCGGCAAAAGCAAGAAGCCCGACGAGAAAGCCCCCGATATGCGCCTCCCAGGCAATGGCGCCTTGCGGCATCCCGGGGAGCGGCAATGTCCCCAGGCCGAACAGGAGGTTGCTCCCGAACCAGACCAGCAGGAACACGACCACCGTCGGGTTGCGCAGGCTGCGGCCAAACGGCTCCGCCGGCACGTGGTAGGCGGCTTCATCGCCGCTGCGGAAGGTGCTGATCGGCCCGCCCTTCTGGAACGCGAATCGGGTCGCCGCCCCCATCGCTCCCGAGATCGCCGCCGAAGCACCGATCATGGGCGAGAACTCCCCGAAATGCAGAGCCAGATGGGCCACCGCCCCTGCCGCCGCCGTCAGCGCAGAGAACACCAGGAAGCGCGCTGCGCCGAAGCGACGCGCCAACGCCGAGCCGAACGCCAGGAGCCAGATGCAATTGAAAGTCAGGTGCGTAAGATCGGCATGAATGAAGGCGTAGGTGACAAAGGTCCAGATGTCCGCGCCAAATCCCCCTGGAAACGGCTCGCCGACGGCAACTCCGGAACTGTAACGCGCGGGAATGAAAGCAAATTGCAGGAGAAATTCGCTCGCCTGTTCCTCGGACAGCGCCAGGTAGAGGATCGCATGCACGCCGGCGAGTACGGCGATGATTGCCAGCACCACGGCCGGCACATTGAACATTCGCTCGCGGGATGGGTTCAAGAAGGACGTCCGCATTCGGAGGTAGGGCCCACATAAGCCCTGCCATCCGCCCCGGCAAGCAACCGGAGCGCCGACAAAAAAAAGGAGAGGTTGGCCTCTCCCTGAGAAGAAATCTGGTTGCGGACGCTCAGATTCCGGCAAATTCCGAAAGGCTTCCGAAAGGATAGGGAGCGCCCCTCCCTTTCCCTCTTCCCGGCTGGGCGGAGGGAAAAGGAGGGAGCGCGTGGCGCCGAAGCGCCTGTCACATCCCCTCGCCTCCCCGGCGATTTGCAGTCGTTCGCTCGATCGGAACCTCGTTCGGCGAACGCGTGTGGACCGCCGTGACGCTTACGGGAAAACCCCCGCACTGCCCATATCAACCTCTTGTTAACGCTAATGCCGCGTTCACAGGGCGACGCGCCTTCGCACATCCGCCGCGGGCACGACGCCTGCTCCGTCTCCCCTTGCCGCCAGAAAAAGCCGGCCGCGCTGTCCCAGCCGGGGACAGTGACCGCGAAACTGGCACGAGGCGGCGTGGAGGCGTCCGTGAAGCATCCGTCGAGCCGGGAGTTGTTCGAATACTGGAATGAGCGTCGCGGCCGCCGTTGCGCACCGGATCGAGCGGACATCGAACCGGGCGCCATTCGCCGCGTCCTGGCCGACACCTTCATCCTCACCTTCGATGCCGAGGCTGGCCATCCGTTCCGGGTCGCCGGCACGCGGGTGTGCGCCGCTTTCGGGCGCGAGCTGAAGAGCGAGCCCTTCGTGGGATTGTGGGCGCCGCAGAGCACGGCGCTGGTTCGCGATCTCCTGGCGGTCGTCGCCACCGAGTCGATCGGCGTGGTCGCCAGCGCCAGCGGGACTGACGAAGAAGGACAAACACTCGACCTCGAACTTATCGTCCTGCCGCTCAGTCACCGCGGACGCACCGATGTCCGCGTGCTCGGCGCGCTCGCCCCGACCGGCGCGAAGCCTTGGCTCGGCGCCGCCACCGCCGGACCGCTTGGGCTCGGGACCCTGCGGTACCTCGGCGGCGACCTGGCGCCAGCCCCGCAACTGGTCCCCACCCTTCCGCGTGGCCGCATCCGCCACGGGTTCATCATCTACGACGGCGGACAATCCTGACCTTCAGCTCGCGCATGCTTATTCGAGCTGATCTGCTCTCGGCTAACCCATCATTAATGATGCGTGCATAGGCTCGTCGCCTTCGAGGCGATTTTGCTAAGAGTCGGCGCGAGGCGCATGCCATTACCTCAGAAAAAAAGTTTGATCTTGCCACTCAGCGAGGAGCGCCGCCGTTTTTCGCGGGTGCGCGTCAATCTGCTCGGCCGCTACATGCTCGCCGACCGGCGTGAATTCCCCTGCCAGGTCACCAATATGTCGCCGGGCGGCATGGCGCTGGTCGCACCAGTGTCGGGGGCCGTCGGCGAGCGCGTCATCGCCTATGTCGATCATGTGGGACGTCTCGAAGGCGTGATCGCGCGCCACTTCCAGAATGGATTCGCGATGACGGTTGCGGCGACCGCGCGCAAGCGTGACAAGCTCGCCGCCCAACTGACCTGGCTTGCCAACCGCCACATCCTCGGTCTGCCGGAAGATCGCCGCCACGGCCGTCAGCCGCCGCGCAACCCGGCGGCGCGCCTGATCCTGTCGAACGGGGTGAACATCGCGGTGCGCGTCATCGACGTTTCGCAGTCGGGCGCCGCCGTTTCGACCGACCAGCGGCCGGAGATCGGCGCGCTCGTCACCATCGGCAAGACCACCGGCCGCGTGGTGCGCCATCTCGAAGATGGGTTTGCAATCGAGTTCACCCGATTGCAGCATCCCGACTTTGTGGAAGAGAACGTCACCGGCTGGTAGGCCGGGGCGGGAGGTTTGTTCCTTAGGATCTGTAGCTTGCAGGCCGGATCCTCGGGCGAATGGAAGACAAGGCTCTCGCTGTGCGAGTAGCGTGCTGCTAATCTGCACGCGAACAGTACCGGGAGCGCATCATGAAACTTCCCCGCCGTCGATTTCTGCGTCTCGCCGCGGGTGCTGCCGCGCTACCGGCCATCTCGCGGATCGCACGGGCGCAATCGTATCCGGCGCGGCCGGTGCGCGTGATCGTCGGGCAGGCCGCCGGCAGTTCATCGGACATCACCGCGCGCCTGATCTCGCAGTTTGTCTCCGAGCGTCTCGGCCAGCAATTCATCGTCGAGGTTCGACCAGGCGCCGGCGGCAATATCGCGACCGAGGCGGCCGTGGGCGCGCCGGCCGATGGCTACACGCTCCTGCTTGTAAACGCACAGAATACGATCAATCAGTCGCTCTATGAAAAACTCAACTTCAATTTCCTTCGTGACATCGTGCCGGTCGCCGGCATCGACCTGGTGCCGCTCGTGATGGAAGTGAACCCGTCGTTTCCGGCCAAGACCGTTCCGGAATTCATCACCTATGCGAAGGCCAACCCCGGCAAGATCAACATGGCCTCGGCCGGCATCGGCGGGCCGCAGCATGTCGCCGGCGAGCTGTTCAAGTTCATGGCGGGCGTCGACCTTCTCCACGTGCCGTATCGCGGCTCGACGCCGGCGCTGACCGACCTGCTCGCCGGCCAGGTACACGTGATGTTCGATGTCACGCCGTCGTCCTTGCCGCACGTCAAGGCCGGCAAGCTGCGGCCGCTGGCCGTGACCACGGCAAAGCGATTGGACGTGCTGCCCGACATCCCGGTGATGGCCGATTTTTTGCCCGGCTACGAGGCGAGCGCCTGGATCGGCTTCGGCGCACCGAAGAATACGCCGACCGCGGTCATCGACACGCTCAACAATCAATTCAACGCGGCGATCTCCGATCCCACGATCCAGAAGCGTCTCGCCGAACTCGGCGCCTTGGCGATGCCGCCGAACACGCCGGCCGAATTCGCGAAACATATGGCCGACGACGCCGCCAAGTGGGCGAAAGTGATCAAGGCATCGGGCATCAAGCCCGAGTGAAGCGACCGCGATCCATGAATTTGTCGCGATTGTTCTGCCTCGGCGCGGTCTCCATAATCTCTCGCGGGCGGTAAGATGCGCTGCTAACCTCGTGCTGTGCAGCCGCTTCGGGAGCGCAACATGAAACTTCCCCACCGGATTTTTCTCTGTCTGGTCGCGGGCGCCGCCGCGCTCCCGTTCGCCTCCGGCATCGCGCAGGCACAGGCCTATCCGACCCGGCCGATCACGATGATCGTGCCGTATCCGGCCGGCGGGCAGGCGGACAACATTCCGCGCATCATGCTCGATCGTATGAAGGCGTCGCTCGGCCAGCCCATCGTGATCGAAAATGTGAGCGGTGGCGGTGGCACCATCGGAGTCGGCCGGGTCGCGCGGGCCGCGCCGAACGGTTACACGATCGGGCTTGGCGCGTCGCAGACGAACGTCAACAACGGCGCGGTTTACGCGCTGCCCTACGACCTCTACAATGATTTCGAGCCGATTGCGCTGCTCGCCTCCAGCCCACTCCTGATCATCGGGCGCAAAGAGCTGCCGGCGAATAACCTCAATGAGCTGGTGGCTTGGCTGAAAGCCAACCATGCGACAGTGTCGCAAGGCCATATCGGGGCCGGTGGCGGCACGCATCTCTGCGGCATCGAATTGCAGGCCAAGACCGGCGTCACCTGGACGCTCGTACCCTATCGCGGTATCGGGCCGACGATGCAGGACATCCTGGGCGGGCAGATCGACTTCATGTGCGCCACGCTCGGCAGTTCGGCGCCGCAGGTCCGCGCCGGGCAGGTCAAGACCTTTGCCGTCACGGCCCCGCAGCGCCTTGCCGCCCTGCCTGACATTCCGACCGTGGACGAAGCGGGACTGCCCGGGTTCTACAGTTCGGCCTGGTATGGTCTGTGGGCGCCCAAAGGCGTGACAAAGGACATGGTTGCCAAACTCAACGCGGCCGTCGTCGCGGCCTTGAATGATCCCGGCGTGCGCCGACGCATTGCCGATCTCGGACTGGAGATTCCGCCGCGCGAGCAGCAGACCCCGGACTACCTCGCCGCCTATCACAAGGCCGAGATCGAGAAATGGTGGCCCATCATCAAGGCGGCCGGCATCAAGCCTGAGTAATCCGGCTCCGCTCAATTATAATCTTGTGCGTCGCAGAGCATGGCGGTGGCTGTAATTCCTCCACCACAGAACGCGGCGCTGTCTCGCATTCGATTTGGCTGAGAGCGTCACCGGCTGGTAAACGCCCGCGGCAGAGCAAAACATCGCCCTCGACCATTTCCCGGCATCGCGCCGAAGGAACAATTCACTCGCGCCGTCGCTCCGACTTGCTTAACGGCCGGTCCGCGGCGCATCGCAAAAGCCGGCACGACAAGGCGTGGGCGGTAAATGCGCGGCATTTTAAGAAATTTGTATTCGCTGGCATTTTAAGCATCTTTTCTTCAATATAGCGATTTATTAGCTTCGTTATTTACTTGCATCAAATTCAAAACTACTTGGCTTGATTAGCGGCATTACAAAAGCTTTGTGGGAAATATGACCCCGTCAAAGGGAAGGGGTCAAGAAATGCCGACGAGGGGAAAACAATTCCTGGGCGCTGCATGCAGCACCGCTGCCGTGTTGCTCGTGCTGCTGACGGGTCCGGGGGCCGAGGCGGCGAACGAGCGTCCGCTGTTCATCGCGCTGGGCGCCAGCACGCGCGCACCGATCGGCTGGATCGAGTTCTGCTCCGAATACACGCCGGAATGCGAGACCAAACCTGTCGAGGCGCGCGATGTCGTGCTGTCGGCGAAGGCCTGGAAGGATCTCGTGCGCATCAACAAATGGGTCAACGAAAAGATCAAGCCGATCACCGACCTCGATCATTGGGGCGTGGTGGAGCGCTGGAACTATCCCGACGACGGCTACGGCGACTGCGAGGACTACGTCCTGCTCAAGCGCAAGATGCTGCTGCAGGCTGGCTGGCCGCGCCAGGCGCTCCTGATCACCGTGGTGCGTGACAAGAGGGGCGAGGGCCACGCCATCCTCACGGTCAAGACCGACAAGGGCGAGTTCATTCTCGATAACCAGGAAGACCAGATCCTGCTTTGGTCGGAGACCGGTTACCGCTTCGTCAAACGCCAGTCGCAGACCGATCCGAATCTCTGGGTCTCGCTTGGCGATCCACGTCCGGCGGCTGCCACCGCCGCCGCGCGCTGAGACTACGCGCGTCCAAAGACAACAGGAGTTCCGCGACCCGGTCACGTCCCCACCCCTCCCCGTCCCCAGACCGGTTCGCGCGCGGCCGGCTCTTCCCCCCGAGAGCCGGCCGCACCTTTTTGTAATGCAGAAAACCGCATGGTTGTTGGACTTCTAAAGAGGTCCATCTCGGCAGTTCATGCCGCCACGAAGCGCGAACACCACATCTCAACCCGTGGAAAATCCGTGGATTTCGTTGCCGGTCCGTCCACCGCTTGATCGGGCGGCAACTTCCTGCGCACGCTGGCGACGCCCGAGCCGATCAAGGACTGGTCGCTGTCGAGCCTGAAGGAGAAGCTGATCAAGATCGGTGCCAAGGTCGTCAGCCATGGCCGCACCGTCGCCTTCCAGATGGCCGAGGTCGCTATTCCCCGGCACCTGTTCCAGGAGATTTTGCTGCTGATCGCAGAGCTGCGGCCGAAGCCGCCGCCCGCGCCAACATGAAGCTATTGATGGTCACACGTTCAAGGCCACCCAGCGCGTTCATCCGGGGAATCCCGGCTCAATGCAGCGCGTGATTTGTAGCCGGTCCGAGTGGGCGCCGATGCAAATCTTCCTGACACTTGTGATAAGGGTCACTGATCCGATCCCGTCGTTGTAGATCAGTATTCAACGACTTGGCGGATGCGGGTCTTTCGCCCGACGACGAGCAAGCCATGAAAGGTGTCGCATGACCAAGCCGACGCTCAAGTCGAGCGACTACGACAATGACCAGAAGAGCTTCACGCTGGAGACGGACGACGGCTACTTCATCAGGGAGACGGTCGCCTACGTGAAGGGCACGCCCGCAACGCACGCCGACGCCGTGACGGTGATCGTCTGGTTCCACGGCTTCTACGTCAACAAACGTGGCACCCTTTTTCACGACGTCGAGGGTGAGGAGGTGAAGCTTCTGGCGAATCTCAAGAGCTGCCCGATCAAGGAGTTGATCTTCATCGCGCCTTGGATGGGCTACGTGCAGCCCGCGAAGGAATTCGTCCTCGACGAGAAAAAGGAGAAGATCCCGTTGCGGGACAAAGCCAAGAACATCATTCCCGGCAAATTTCTGCAGCGGAATATTGGCTCGCCCCAGTATCGGGCCGTGGAAAACAAGCTTGGGACGGCAGCGGACGACTATCTCGCCAAGGTCCTCGAGGGTCTCGCCAATTTCCTGGACAGCAAGAGGCAGGCGCTCAAAGGCAGCGACGGCAAGCCGGCAAGTGCCTTTACCATCAAGAACCTCATCGTCGCCTGTCATTCGGGGGGCGGCGTCGCCATGCGGGCCTTTGTCGGCGGCCTTGGCAGCAACAACACGGCGGCGCTGAAGGGGTGTTGGTGCTTCGACTGCCTCTACGGCAACGACGATCCTGATTTCTGGTTCAAGCGGGACGCCAA
The DNA here is from genome assembly GCA_963702695.1 of uncultured Alphaproteobacteria bacterium. Lineage (GTDB taxonomy): Bacteria > Pseudomonadota > Alphaproteobacteria > Rhizobiales > Xanthobacteraceae > VAZQ01. The sequence goes on from CAVPDS010000023.1 coordinate 79,349, forward strand.
CGCGGCCCCGTTCTACGCCTACTATTTCGATACGGAGGCGAACGCCAAGCGCCTGCTCAAGTTGATGGGGCATGCCGGGCAGGCGGAATTTTCACACGACGGCTCCAACCTGAACGTCATCGACAATTCCAACAAGAACCATTATCGCACGGCGAGCGAGGGCTTCGCCGACCGGCTGAAGAACGTCAATCTGCCCTGATGCTTTCTTGAGCTTGAAACCTTTGGACGTGGCCTTGCGCTCCGCACGATCCGGCCCTTGCTTCGATGGTCCATTGCCTCTGCATCTTCACTCCTTTCTCGGTCTAGCCCCGTGGCCATCCGCTATTTGAGCCCGCGTCGTCGCACCTCGCGCGCTTGCAGTCCTGAGATAGAGATCGTCCCATAGGCAAGCCGCGAGCGTCGTCCCAGATTGGGTCGGGAGCCGGCGCATGGCGGGTAAGGGGTCCATCTCGGTGCACTGAGACCCAACTTGATCGCCGGAGGCCGGAGTTTTCCGGCTTGCTTCATCATGGGGCTGGCCGCGTCATGATGATTCAGCAACGTGATCGGGGCTCTGTGCCCGATCGCCCGCGGGCGCTCTTCGTTATAATACTTGCGCCAATCCTCAACCTTTTGCCACGCATCGGCGCGAATGCCGATGCGATACGGCCGCGCTGATTTCATTGGCATTTTCGCGATCGTTTCTCGCGCAAGCGCGGGGCAAGTCTGTGACAAAACCTTTCTTCCGTCTTCTATTTGAACTTGGGCATTCGAGGATGCGACAAAACTCCAAAAAATGACGGCTTGCGGCACATTCCAGGGAGACTCCTCATGACCGACGAAGAGCACTTGCGCCTGATGATAGACAAAGTGCTGGTAAGGAAAACCACCACGCAGATCGATTTCTACGCGGGTGCAATCCATGTTGATGCCAGTGGATTCGGCGCCGTTCGCGCTGCGCTGTTTGCCAATGCTATCCATGTTGCCATTGGAGGGGTGCCAACCGGCGCGGGTGCCGCGTACAGCTATGGTGACGATACATTTCACTTCAAACACGGGACGTTCGGAACGAACAGCCTCGATCAAATGAACATCGTTCATGAAAGCATTCACGCGATGAACGACATTCGAGGAGCTTGGGCTTCGTCGCCAAGCGGTGGCGAGTGGACAACCTACACGCAAGACGAAGTTTCGGCATACATAGCGGGCGCGCTGTTCATGCGCTATGACTTCGGGGGGCCGACTCAGCAATGGCTCAACAGCAATCCTCCTGAATATGCCGCTGCCGACACAATCGCGGGTTCGATCATGAACACCAAGGGCGCGATCGTGCCCGAGAAGGACGTGATGAACTTGCGAAGTCTTATTGCCTCAAGGCTTGTCTACCAACAACTAGGCATCAGGCTGTGGAGCCCATCTGGGGCGAACGGGTTGCATTGATCATCAGCGTCGATTGGCACAGCGGCTGGTCGCATTAGCCCCTCGCAGATCGAGCATTAGGCCGACGTCGGCTCCGACACCGCTCAACTGCACCCTACCAAGGGTGCCAAGCCGTTTCGCGGGCACACCAAGCGCGGCGTGCGCTTCCGTCACCAGCGCACCCACGTCGCCGCCTCGAAATAGCAGTCCACACACCGGGGCGACCGTCCCTTTCGCGCAACTTCTCTCAAGAGTTCGACGAATTCAGTACCGGCGCGCGCCTCGGGGAGGTGCTTCGCCTGGACTGGAGCGCGCTCCAGCTCGACGAGGAGGGCGCCTGGATCGGCAAGACGAAGAACGGCGACCCGAGAATCATCCGGCTCCGCAGCGTTCTCCGCGAGGCAGCGTTCTCCGGGAAGCCCCGACGTCGACACAAAGAAGCGATCGGCGATCGCCGCCCGCTATGCGCGCGTCGTGGCGCGTGACTAATCCGCCAGGGTGGAAATGGCGCCCGACGTGGCGGAACGGAAGAAGGCGTGAGCAATTCAATGTGCAAAACCCGTGGATTTGGCTGGATGACCGCCAACCCATTGGTCCGAAACGATGCACCGTGCTCTTCTCCCCGGGAGAGCCGGCCGCACCTTTTTAAATTCACGCATCGGCATCGGCGAAGCGCTCCGCCACCTTCCCACTGCACCGGGAAGTGGTGTATTTTCGCAGCCAGCCGCCCTCAGATGGGATGTGCCGTTATCCCCTCGCTGCAATGGGCGACCGAGGCGCCATCGGCAGGCATCACCTCCACGCGCCGGTGCTTTTTTTCCGGCCGAAGAATTCGATCCCCGGCACGCGCCGCGCTCGCGCAGCGCCAAGCCAAGGGGACGATACCAAGGAGGACGCTCATGCTCGACCGATCCACGATCGGAGCGATTGCGATCGCGACTGTGCTTGCGATGACATCGGGCGCCGCTTCGGCGTTCGACGACGCGAAGTACCCGAACCTGAAGGGCCAGTGGACCCGGGCGCGCATCCCGGGGGTGGTCGGCCAACCGACCTTCGATCCAACCAAGCGCTGGGGCACCACCCAAGACGCCCCACTGACTGCCGAGTACAAGGCCATCTTCGAGGCCAACCTCGCCGATCAGGCCAACGGCGGCCAGGGCACCGTCGCCTCCAGCTCGTGCCTGCCGCCCGGCATGCCGATGCTGATGCAGGCCTATTCGCCGATGGAGTTCATCGTCTTTCCGGACATCACCTACATCCGCGTTGATCATGTCCGCGACACGCGGCGGCGGATCTACACCGACGGGCGCGACTGGCCCAAGCAGGTCGAGCCGGCCTTCGACGGCTATTCGATCGGGCGTTGGATCGATGAGGACGGCGACGGCCGTTATGACCTGCTCGAGGTCGAAACGCGCAATCTGAGCGGTCCGCGCGCCTACGATGCGAGCGGCCTGCCGCTGCACGAGGATAACGAGACCATCGTCAAGGAGCGCATCTTTCTCGACAAGGACAATCAGAATCTCCTGCATGACGAAATCACGGTGTTCGATCATGCGCTGACCCGGCCCTGGACCGTGATGAAGAGCTACCGGCGCAGCGCCAATCCGCATCCCGACTGGCTCGAATACATCTGCGGCGAAGGCAACCAGCTCGTTCGCCTCGGGAACGAGAACTACATGCTCAGCGGCGAGGGCTACCTGATGCCGACCCGCAAGGGCCAGAAACCGCCCGACCTGAAATATTTCGGACGACCGCAGAACTGACATTCGGCGAAGCCGGGCGAGCCGCGATCAGCAGCCGTCACGAATCTGGAACGAAAGGGAAGCCCTTCATGCGCACCGAGAGCTCGATCGGCGCCATCGCGGTCGCTGCGGTCCTGACGTTGGTGTCATCCGGGGCGCGCGCCGCCGATGACCCGAAATATCCTGACATGACGGGCCAGTGGCTCCGCACTGGGAATCCCAACTGGCGACCGGTGGCAGGGCCGCCGCCGCTGACTCCCGAGTATCAGGCGATGTTCGACGCCAACCAAAAGGATATGGCGAACGGCGGTCCCGGCGACGTGCCCTCATGGTATTGCCTGCCGCAGGGCATGCCGATGATGATGAATATGTATGATCCGATGGAGGTCGTGATCACACCTAAGATCACCTACATCCTCATCAGCCACGTCAACGACTCGTATCGGCGGATCTATACCGACGGCCGCAGTTGGCCGGAGGAAGGCGATTACGAGCTCACCTATGCCGGCTATTCGATCGGCAAATGGATCGATGAAGACAACGACGGCACGTACGACGTCCTGGAAGTGGAAACGCGTCTGCTGAAAAATCCGCACACTTATGATGCCAGCGGCATTCCATTCCACAAGGATGGCCAGGCCATCATCAAGGAGCGTATCCATCTCGACAAGGCCGACAAGAATTCGATCGTCGACGAGATGACGGTTTTCGATCACGCATTGACCCGGCCATACCCGATCATCAAGAAAGCCTCTCGCAATCCGAAGCGGCCGCTCTGGCGCACGGAGGCGTGTGCGGAGGGCAACTCGATGGTCAAGGTCGGCGACGACGCTTATTTCCTGAGCGCGGACGGTAAGCTGATGCCGTCGCGCAAGGGGCAGGAGCCGCCGAACCTGAAGTATTTCCAGCAATAACTAACAGACGGTGGCCGGCCTAGCCGGCGAATGGAAATGGCGTGACTTGGTAGAAACCAAGAAAGAGATGGAGGACGGAATGCGTTATCGGGGCCCGCTCGGAGCCGCTACATTCGCTGCGGCGCTGGTGCTGACCGCGCAGGGCGCTGTCGCGTTCGATGACGCGCAGTATCCCAACTTCAAGGGACAGTGGCTTCGCATCGGCAGCCCGAACTGGAGACCAACCGCGGGAGCGCCGCCGCTGACGCCGGAATATCAGAAGATTTTCGACGCCAACACCGCCGACCAGAAGGCCGGCGGCCCCGGCGACTGGCCGTCGACGTTCTGCATCCCGCAAGGCATGCCAGCGATGATGAACGTCTATGATCCCACGGAATTCGTCGTGTTGCCGGACGTCACCTATGTCCTGGTCAGTCACGTTGACGATTCCTATCGCCGGATTTACACCGACGGCCGCGACTGGCCGAAGCCGGGTGAATACGAACTGACCTACGCGGGCTATTCCATCGGCAAATGGCTCGATGTGGACGGCAACGGCAAGTACGACGTGCTCGAGGTCGAGACGCGCCTGCTGAAGGGCCCGCGCGGCTACGATGCCAGCGGCATTCCCCTGCACCATGACAACCAGTCCATCATCAAGGAGCGAATCCACCTCGACCCGACGGACAAGGACACCCTCGTCAATGAGATCACTGTCATCGACCATGCTTTAACGCGGCCCTGGTCGATCACCAGAACGATGACGCGCAATCCCAAGCGGCCGGTCTGGCACTCGGACACCTGCTCGGAAGACAATTCCATCGTCAAGGTCGGCAACGAAGCCTACTACCTGAGCTCGGACGGGTTTCTGATGCCGATGAAGAAAGGCCAGCAGCCGCCGGATACGAAATATTTCAAACTGAACGAACCGAAGTAACAATCGATAACTCACAAGGCATGCGGAGGACCGAACGCCCGCCACAAGAAAACTTCTGAACCAGGCGCAGCGTCCTCCCGGGAGGACCCAATGACCTATCGAAGCGCGATCAAGACTCGAAACGCGATCAAGACATTCGCCTTGGCAGCAGTGCTGTCGATGACCGCGGTTGCGGCCTCGGCCTTCGATGAATCGAAATATCCCAATCTCAAGGGCCAGTGGCGCCGAGTCCCGGTGCCCGGCGTCACCGGACAACCGGCCTACGATCAGACCAAGATACAGGGCCGAAGCCAACAGGCGCCGCTTACTCCTGAATCCCAGGCGATCTTGGAAGCAAGCCTCGCCGATCAGGCGGCCGGCGGACAAGGCAACGACCCCACCTACATCTGCATCTCGCCGGGCATGCCGCGCATCATGACGGTCTATGATCCGATGGAAATCGTCGTCACTCCGGAGACGACGCACATATTGATCGAGCACATCCACGACTCGCGGCGCATCTTCACCGATGGGCGCAAATGGCCGGAGAATATGGAGCCGTCATTTGCCGGCTATTCCATCGGGCAATGGATCGACGAGGATGGCGACGGCCGCTACGACGTGCTGGAAGTCGAGACGCGCGGATTCAAGGGGCCGCGATCGTTCGATTCGACGGGGATTCCCCTGCACAAGGACAACCAGACCATCGTCAAGGAACGCATTCATCCGGACAAGGGCGATCCGAACATTCTCTATGACGAGATCACGACCATCGACCATGCCCTGACGCGGCCGTGGAGCGTAACCAAGAAATATCGGCGCATTGCCACCGAAAACCTCGAATGGGCGGAGGCCAATTGCGCCGAGGGCAATCAGCATGTCCGAGTGCAGGGTCAGGCTTTTTTCCGCAGCGCCGATGGGCAGCTGATGCCGACTAAGAAAGGTCAGCAGCCCCCGGACTTGCGGTTTTTCCAGCAACCGTCAAAGTAAGCGCGGGAGGGCGCTGGGTCATCATCGCCCTCCCCCGGAGGATACCGATGCTCTACCGAAACCTCGTCGGCGCCGCGGCGTTTGCGGCTGCTCTGCTGGCCACCTGCGCCGGCGCGCACGCGTTCGATGACGCGCAATATCCCGACCTCAGCGGCCAGTGGACGCGCGTTTCGCCGCCAGGCATGCCGGCGTTCGATCCGAACATGCCGCGCGGTCGCGGCCAGAAGGCGCCGCTGACGCCCGAATACCAGGCCGTGTTCGAGGCCAATCTTGCTGAGATGGCCGCCGGCGGCGAAGGATTCTGGCCGGGTTACGCCTGCCGCCCGACCGGCATGCCCGCGATGATGACCGCGTATGAGCCGATGGAGGTCGTGGTCACGCCGGAGACGACCCACATCCTGATCGATCATATCACCGACTCGCATCGCCGCATCTATACCGACGGTCGGGCGTGGCCGGCGAACGTGGAGCCGGCCTTCACCGGCTATTCGATCGGCCGCTGGGTGGACGAGGACGGCGACGGCCGGTTCGACGTGCTGGAGGCCGAGACCCGCGACATCAAGGGTCAGCGCGCCTTCGACGCCACCGGGATTCCGCTGCATCGGGATAACGCGACCATCGTCAAGGAGCGTATCTTCCTCGACAAGGCCGACCACAACATCCTGCGCGACCAGATGACGGTCATCGACCACGCGCTGACGCGCCCGTGGACGGTCATGAAGAGCTACCGGCGCAGCAAGGAGGCGAACCCCTACTGGCGCGAATACATCTGCTCCGAGAACAACAATCACGTCGCCGTCGGCAAGGACAGCTATTTCCTGAGCGCCGACGGTTACCTGATGCCCTCCCGGAAAGGGCAGGAGCCGCCGGACCTGCGCTATTTCAAACCGGCGGCGAAGTGAAGGTCGCGTCGCTGTTGCGTGACGAATTATCAGTTTGGTCAGATCGTCCCCGTGAAGGCGGGGGCGACGCGGAATGTTTCCGCGAAATTCAGTATCACCCGATCCGCTTCAGCCCTTTCGCGTAGCGCTGCCAGCGCTTCACGTAGATGTCGGCGCCGTCCGCGATCCGCTGCGCCGCGCTCTCGTCGAGCGTGCGGATCGCGCGCGCCGGCGCGCCGACGATCAACGAAAAGTCGGGGAATTCCTTGCCTTCGGTCACCAGCGCGCCGGCACCCACCAGGCAGAAGCGCCCGATGCGCGCGCCATTGAGCACGATCGCGCCCATGCCAATGAGACTGTTCGCGGCGATCGCGCAGCCGTGCAGGATCACATTGTGCCCGATCACGCAGTCGGCGCCGATGGTGATGGGAAAGCCGGGGTCGGTGTGCAGCGTCGCATTGTCCTGGATCTGGGTGCGCTCGCCGATCTCGATCCATTCGTTGTCGCCGCGCAGCACCGAGCCGAACCACACGCTGGCGTCGGTCAGGAGGCGCACCCGGCCGATCACCGCGGCCGTGTCGGCGATCCAATAGCGCTGGTCGGCCGGGAACTCGGGACCTTGGCCGTCCAGTTCGTAAATCGCCATCGCACGCCAGCCTTTATCACTATGGCAGAACCTTGCCACGGAGTAGTTGGATTAGCGAGACGAGGATCAGATGGACCTGAAACCGATAAGCTCGAGCGCCATCACCACGACCGTCCCCGACATCATGCTCCAGAAGCACGCGACGATCGTCGCCACCATCACCGCGCGGAAACGGCCGGTCGTGATCCAACGGCCCCGAATGATGTTGCGCATGATGATGAAGGGAGCGGCAAAGGCAAGCAGCGGGACCGCCGCGAACGTCGATGGCTTCGGCCCGCGTTGCAGCAGGCGAAAGCTCGCGGGGCGTTTGGTCATCGCCTGATATCCCGTCGCCAGCACACCGGCGAGAGCAAAGCCCAGCGCCAGGGCATAGAAGGCTTCGATTTGTTCCGGCGTCATCGCGACTCTGCCCTGCAAGCTTGGTTTTCCTTGGCAGAGCCGCCACGGCGCGCGCCAGGACATCCTTAATTAACCGTTAATCCCAAAGACCGTTGCGAGGCGTCGTCTTGGTTCTGCCTTTCGCTGTGCGATAGTTCGCCGACTGATTCGCGAGGCGGCGAAACAAGCGGCGAGACAAGACGTGACGGCGACCCATTCTGCGCGAAACCGTTCAGGTGCCCGGCGCAACCGTGGTGGCGGACTGGCGCTGTCGGCTTTCATGATGCTGACGCTCGCCGTCGGCGGCGGATCGATGGTCTATCTCATGCTGCCGCGCTGGCCGGGACCCGTAGTCGCGCTCGACGCTCCGGCGATCCCGATCACCGTAGCCGGCGTCGGCTTCAACGTGCCGCCGGCGGCCATCAGGATGCCGGTGCAGCGCCGGCCGGGCGCGCAGGAACGCGTCGACCTCGCGTTTCTTTGGCCTTCGCTCGAGCCCCCCGACCCGGCGGCGCAACCGGCCGCTCCGCCGTCTGCCCCTGGCCCCGACGGCTTGCCCGCAGTGCCGCACTCGATCGAGCGCATCTTCGTCACCATCGCGGCGGCGGGTGACACGCTCGCTCCGATCGAACGGGTGCGGACGATCTATCCGCGCTACCTGGAGAGCGCGGCGAGCGCGGGACCCGAGGGTCTTGCCGTGCTGCCATTTCGCCCGGACTCGCCCTATCAGGGCGAGGACTTGATCTACGAGACCGCAACGCCGGAAAACTTCCTGGTCCGCTGCACCCGCGATGGCCCCGGCGCGACGCCGGGCACCTGCCTGTACGAGCGGCGCATCGAGCAAGCCGATGTCGTCGTGCGTTTCCCGCGCGACTGGCTTGCCGACTGGCATATGATCGCGAGCAAGGTCGATCAGTTGATCGTCAGCATCGGGCCGCGGCGCTGACGCGGCGCAGGGCGACGTTCAGCCGAGCCGCAGGTCCTCGAGATCAAGCTCGAGGATCGCCATCTCGAAATAGGCCGAGCGCTTGTCCTTCTCCTCGAAGAATACGACGCCAATATATTCCTGACCGACATAGACCTCGGCCGAGTCGGTCTTCTTCAGACGGCCGACAACGCGGATGTTCTCGTTGTCGAACTTGCGCCGCAGGTAGGCTTCGAGCGTCTTGAGGTTCTTGAGATCGGCGCCCTCACCGAGCGTGATCTTGATCTCGAAATTGTAGGAGCGGTCGTCGTCCTCGTCGTCGACGGTGATGGCGCCGATGCGCTCCTCGCCGACGAAAACGTCTGCGTTGTCCTTCTTCGCGCCCGGCACAACGCGCAGGCGCTGATTGCCGTAGAGCTTCTTCAGATAAGCGTCGAGCTTCCTGACCTCTTGCACATCCACCGGCAGCGCTCCCCTCAGAAATCCATGGGTTGAAACAACTGATCCATGGTACGCGAGGGTTCGGGACAGCCCGCCTCCCCGATCACTTTCGCGGGTACACCCGCCACCGTTGTGTTGTGCGGCACCGATTTGAGCACGACCGAACCGGCCGCGACCCGCGCGCAATGACCGATCTCGATATTGCCGATGATCTTCGCACCGGCGCCGAGCATCACGCCGTAGCGGATTTTCGGATGGCGATCGCCCTTTTCCTTGCCGGTACCGCCGAGTGTCACGTCATGCAGGATCGACACGTTGTCTTCAATCACCGCTGTCTCGCCGACGACGAGCCCGGTCGCATGGTCGAGGAAGACGCCCTGCCCGATCGGCGCTGCTGGATTGATGTCGGTCTGGAACACCGCGGAGGAGCGGCTCTGCAGGTAATAAGCGAAGTCCTTGCGGCCCTTGCCCCACATCCAATGCGCCAGCCGATGGGTCTGGATCGCGTGAAATCCCTTGAAATAGAGCACCGGCTCGATGAAGCGGTGCGTGGCGGGATCGCGATCGACGACCGCGACGATGTCTGCGCGGAACGCCACACCAAGGCTTGGCTCGGCTTCAAGCGCATCGCCATAGGCCTGCCGGATCAGCTCGGCCGAAACGTCCGGGTGGTCGAGCCGTTCACTGATGCGATGGATGACCGCGGCTTCGAGGCTGCCATGGTGCAGCACAGTCGAGTAGATGAAACTCGAGAGTTCAGGCTCGCGGCGCACGATCTCTTCAGCTTCGAGCCGGATGCGCGCCCAGACCGGGTCGACCTTTTCCAGCGCGTTTGCGGATATCACTTGATGCTGGGCCATGACACCTCCCGGCAACTCCTGTTGCTACGCCCACCGCGGGGTCTTAGCACATCCACTGCGGCTTGAGACCATATAGGGGTAAATCCGCGTTTTACCAATGATTTACCCGCCGAGCCGGGTCACGGACGCCCGGCCAGAAACGCAGTCACGCCGGCCTTGAAGACCTTGTCCCCCACGGCCAGCATGTGATCGCGATCCGGGATGTCGAGCACCTGTGCGCCGGGAATGAGCGCGGCCAGTTCGTGGGCGGACCCGGCGACAAAATCCCGGGTGCCGGCCGCGATAAGGAGGGGCACGCCAATGACGCCAACCTCGTCGCGCGACAAGGTCTGCCGCGAACCTCGGATGCAGGCCGCGAGCGCCCGTAGATCAGATTTGGTCTGTTCCGCGAACGAACGGAACATGCGCCCGAAAGAGTCTTTCACGTCATCGAGTGACCGCGCTTCGAGCGCATCGGCGACGCTCGGCGGCAGCGCCGCGGCATCGACCAGATGGATGCCGAGCCCGCCGAAGATCGCGCTGCGCACGCGCTGAGGATGCGCGAGCGCGAGGTAGGCCGCGATCCGCGCGCCCATCGAGTAGCCCATCACGTCGGCGCGGGCGAGCTCGAGATGATCGAGCAGCGCGCGTACATCGTCGGCCATGCGATCGCTGTGGTATGCGGCCGGATCGTGCAGCTTGCTCGAAGCGCCGTGGCCGCGGTTGTCGAGCGCGATCGCGCGCCGGCCGGCCCGGGTCAGCGTTGCGATCCAACCCGGATGCAGCCAGTTCACTTCCTTGTTGGAGGCGAAACCATGCACCAGCACGATCGGTTCGCCGGCGCCTTCGTCGAGATAGGCGATCTCGACGCCATCATGCGTGAAGCTTGGCATTCAGCGGATCAGCTCGCCCGCGCCGTCATCGCGGCGAAGCGCTGCAACTCGAAGGCGCGCTTGGCCTTGCGCTTGGCGATACGATACTCGGTCGTGCGTTCCACTGTGCGTTTGCAAGACGCGCAGAAGCCCAGGAAAGTAATGGCCGCGCCCAGCGTCCACCAAAAGAGACTGAAAGCGCTCATGGTCAACCAGATCGCGCCGCGGCCACCAAGCTTGAGCACCGCGCGGGTCTTGCTGCCGTATTTCTCCGCGACCTTCGCCACGCGGGAGACATCGCGGGGTCCTTCGGACAGCTTGAGACCGTCGAGCGCCGCCTGCGTGCCAGCCTTGCTCTGGACCCGGCCGACATCACTCACGAGATTCACGAGGTCATGGGTTTTCTCGACCTTGACCGCCTCGCGCGCGGCACGCACCGCAATAGCGGGCTCCATGATTGAAGCACCGCTGACGGCGCTGCGCAGCGCGCCCCAGTCCACCACGTCGCGCACCGACCGGCCGAGCCATTCCGCCATGCGGCTGCCGATGCGGCCGGTCTTGCGCGCGGCCTTGATGACGGAGAGCCCGATGCGGGCGGGCGCCGCTGTCCCCATCGACGCATAGGTTCCCGCGGTGATGGCGAGGCCGACACAAGCAAGCCCGAGGATCAACTGGTCCGTGTGCTGCCCGGTCACGAAGCGGGTGCCTTCGCGCACCGCGTCGCGGATATCGCCGAACACGAACAGATCGCCGACCGCGGTCCCCGCGAGCCCGACCAGGTCGTCCGGCTCGCCGGTCACGAAGCCACGGGCAAAATTGCCGGCAGCGCGAGCGGCGCTCGCGGCCGATGAGTTCGCGTCCTCGATCTTCTGCGCGAGCGCCGGATCGACCGGAACCTTGCGGTCGTGCGCGAGGTCGAGAAAGCTCGTCGCCAGATCGGCGTCATTGGCAGCGAGGGCGGCACGGATTTCTCGCTCGGCAACCGCCGCGTTGAACGAGCGATCCATCGCAAGCTCAGCAAGCTTGGCGGGGTCGTCCTGCGCTGCCAGCAGCGACCCGGCGAAAAAGCCGCGCGGCAGAACCGTCAGCGCCGCAATCGCGCAGGCGAAAGCAAGCCCGAGCGGCACTGCGATGCGTGATCCGGTCATCCCAAGCTCCTGTCACCCCCGGAAGAAGGTGGTACCACACGATTGCGCCGGCAAGATGCTTCTTAGCACACGTTGGTTGATTCGCCGTCAGACGAAGCCGCGAGCGCCGATGGTACGTTCCAAAAAGGCCTTTTGCCATCAGGCATTGCGGCATGTTTACCCTAGGAATCGCTTAACGGGGTGGGTATGGTGCCGCGCGCTTCTCGGCGGACAGCGCATTAACACTTGGACTGAGTAACGCGGCGGCGAAACGGATCGACATGGCGGAGAACATCGTTCCCCATTTTCACAACACGCCGGGCGTGCCGGTGATCGAAATCGGCGCCAAGGAATTCATGTGCGTCGGCGAACTGCCCCCGCACGACCATCCGCATGTGTTTCTCGACATGGGCGACGCCGTCGAAATCATTTGCCCCTATTGCTCAACCCTGTTCCGCCACAACCCGGCGCTCGATCCGCATGCGGCGCGGCCGGTTGAATGCGCCCTTCCGGAGCAGGCCACCGCCTGACCGGCGGCGAGGGAGGCGGGACTCGTGGCTTTCTCGCGCACCGTCCTGATCGCCGGCGCCGGGATCGGTGGCCTGAGCGCTGCGCTCACCATCGCGCGCGAGGGATTCCGCGTCGCCGTGCTCGACCAGGCCGAGCGCCTTGAGGAGGCCGGAGCTGGCATCCAACTGTCTCCCAATGCGTCGCGGATACTGATCGATCTGGGCCTCGGCGACCGGCTCGCACCGCACGTCGTGCAGCCGGAGGAATTGCGGGTGATGAACGCGCGTTCCGGCCGCGTGCTGGCGCGCGCTCCTCTGGGTGCTGCTGCGCAAGCGCGCTACGGCGCTCCTTATTGGGTGATCCACCGCAGCGACCTGCAAGCCGCGCTGCTCGCCGCGGTCGACGCGCATCCCGATATCATCCTTCATCTCGGCACCGCCGTTGATGAATATGCCGTATACGGCAAGGGCATCACTGTCGCGGCCAGGACCGGATCGCGGCCGATCGAGGAACGCGGACTCGGTCTGATCGGCGCTGACGGCCTGTGGTCGACGGTGCGCCGGCGGCTCGGGCACCGCGTCACGCCGCGGTTTGCGCGACACACTGCCTGGCGAGCACTCATTCCTGCGGAGTCCGTATCGCCCGCCGCGCGCGTCCCGGCCGTCAGTCTCTGGCTCGGCCGCAATGCCCATCTCGTGCATTACCCGGTGAAGGGCGGCAGCCTGATCAACGTCGTCGGTATCATCCGCGATGATTGGGACGGGCCCGGCTGGAGCGAACCGGGACGGCGCGAGGACATCGTCGACCGCTTCCGCGCGGGCGCATGGCAGGCGGCCGCGCGTGAACTGGTGGCGGCGGCGCCGCACTGGCGCAAGTGGGCGCTGTTCGACATCCCATCGCTGCGGCACTGGGGCATGGGACCGGTGACATTGCTCGGCGATGCCGCCCATCCGATGCTGCCGTATCTGGCGCAGGGTGCGGCCATGGCGATCGAGGACGCCGCGGTGCTCGGTCGGAGCATTGCGCGAACGCCGGACGACTTCGACCGCGCGCTGCGTGACTACGAAGGCCGCCGGCTCGCACGCACAACGCGTGCCCAGCGTGCTGCGCGCAGCAACGGGACCGTCTATCATATGGGTGGTGCCGAAGCTTTCCTGCGTACGTTCGCGCTCCTGGCGCTGGGCGGTCGGTGGTTGTTGCGGCGCTATGATTGGCTCTATGGCTGGAAACCTGCCTGAGGTGAACCTGTTGATGTTTCCCACCACCATTGCCGGCAGCCTCCCGAAGCCCGCCTGGCTCGCCGAACCGAACAAATTGTGGCCGTCCTGGCGCCATGCGGGCGCCGAGCTCGAGTCCGCCCAGCGCGACGCCACCATCCTCGCACTCAAGCTGCAGGAGGATGCCGGCATCGACGTCGTGACTGATGGTGAAATGTCCCGGCAGCATTTCGTCCATGGTTTCCTCGAAACGATCGAGGGCATCGACTTCGCCCACAAGGTCGAAATGGGCATCCGCGCCGACCGCTACAAAGCGATGGTTCCGACCGTCACCAGCGCGCTGCGGCTCAAAGGCCGTGTCCACGCCCGCGAAGCGCAGACCGCGCGCGCTCACACCCAGCGCAAGCTCAAGTTCACGCTGCCGGGGCCGATGACGATCGTCGACACGATTGCCGACCGCTATTACGGCGACCGGGTCAGGATGGCGATGTCTTTCGCGGCACTGCTCAATGAAGAGGCGCGCGCGCTCGTCGCCGATGGCGTCGACGTGATCCAATTCGATGAGCCTGCGTTCAACGTCTACATGAAGGAGGTGAGCGAGTGGGGGATCGAAGCGCTCCACCGCGCCATCGAAGGGTTGGCCGCCACCACTGCTGTGCACATCTGTTACGGCTACGGCATCAAGGCAAATATCGACTGGAAAACGACGCTGGGCTCTGAGTGGCGCCAGTATGAAGAGATTTTTCCGGCGCTGGCGAAGAGCCGCATCGACCAGGTGTCGGTGGAATGCCGCAATTCCCGCGTACCGATGCACCTGCTCAAGCTACTCGACGGCAAGGACGTGCTGGTCGGCGTAATCGATGTCGCCACTGACGCGCTGGAAACCCCCGAAGAGGTCGCCGCCGTGATCGCCGAAGCGACAAAATACGTGGCGAACGACAGGATCGTCCCGTGCACCAATTGTGGGATGGCGCCGATGCGCCGCGATATCGCCGAGGCGAAGCTGATTGCCCTTGCACACGGCGCTGCGTTGGCGCGCGCGCGCTTCGGCTGATTGCGCTCGCGATCCTGCACGCCAAGCTTGATCCACATCAAAGCTGCCGTTCCGCCTGCTGCTAAACACGGCTGCGAGATGCGAATGCACGGGAGCATGTCATGACTATCAATGTCGGAACATTTGATCGCGTCGCGCGCATCGTGGTCGGGATCGCGCTGCTTGCGTTCGCGCTGGGCTATATCGCCCCCGGCACCGGCTGGAACTGGGTCGGCTGGATCGGCGTCATGCCGATCGCAACCGCACTGATCGGCAATTGCCCGGCATATGGTATATTTGGATTTTCCACGCGGTGAGCGTGTTCAGCGCTCGGCGCGTTTGAGCACGTCCATCAGTTCAGTGATCTTCTGGCGCTGCTCGGTTTGATCGCCGCTGGCGATGGCGTGCTCGACGCAATGCGACACATGCTCGCGCAGTACCTCCTCCTCGACGCGGCGAAGTGCTGCTCGAACGGCGGAGATCTGCGTGACGACGTCGATGCAATATCGGTCATTCTCGACCATGCGTGCGAGTCCCCGCACCTGGCCTTCGATGCGATTGAGCCGTTTCAGACAGGAGGACTTGGCGTCGGGGCGCATGCGGGATATATACCCCCCTAGGGTATCATTTTCAAGCGAATGCTCAGTTATGCAGAAGGCTCCGCCATGAACGAGACGAAGAGCGACCACCGGCATCAACCGCAGGCGCCCGCCACGCCGGCAGCGACTGCGCTTGATCCAGTCTGCAGCATGACGGTCGACCCGCATGAGACGCCCCATCGGGCACGACATCAGGGGCATGCGTATTATTTTTGCTCCGCCGGTTGCCGCAGCAAGTTCGTCGCCGATCCACGAAAGTATCTCGCCGCAAGCAAAGCCAACACGCCGCAGGCGGCGCCCACGGGCACGATCTACACGTGTCCGATGCACCCACAGATCCGCCAGGAAGGCCCCGGCTTCTGTCCGATCTGCGGCATGGCACTCGAACCCGAAGTTGCTACGGCAGAGGTCGCGCCCAATCCCGAACTTGCCGATATGACGCGACGGTTTTGGATCGGACTCCTGCTGACGATTCCGGTGTTCGTCCTCGACATGGGCGCGCACGTTTTCGGTTCGCATGGGTGGGTCGATCCCAGGCTGTCGAACCTTGTTCAGTTTGCCTTCGCTTCGCCGGTGGTGTTGTGGGCGGGCTGGCCCTTCTTCGTGCGCGGCTGGCAATCGGTGCGGACGCGCAACCTCAACATGTTCACGCTGATCGCGATGGGCACCGGCATCGCTTACCTCTACAGCGTTGTTGCGACCTTCGCGCCCGCGGCTTTTCCGGACGTCTTCCGCGAACACGGCGGCGCGGTGGCGGTTTATTTCGAAGCCGCGGCGATGATCACCGTGCTGGTGCTGCTCGGCCAGGTCCTGGAGTTGCGCGCGCGCGAAGCGACCTCGGGTGCGCTCCGCGCGCTGCTCGACCTGCAGCCCAAAACCGCGCGGCGAGTGCGGGACGACGGCAGCGACGAGGAAGTGACGCTCGACGCAATCACCGTCGGCGATCGGCTCCGCGTGCGTCCGGGCGAGAAGGTGCCGGTCGATGGCGAGGTGATCGAAGGCAATACCGCGATCGATGAGTCGATGGTGACCGGCGAATCCATGCCGGTCGGCAAGGGGCCCGGCGCCAAGATCATCGGCGGCACGGTCAATCGCTCAGGCTCGGTCGTGATGCGTGCCGGCAAGGTCGGCCGCGACACGCTGCTCGCCCGGATCGTCCAGATGGTGGCCGCCGCGCAGCGCTCGCGGGCGCCGATACAGCGACTCGCCGACCAGGTCGCCGGCTGGTTCGTTCCGGCGGTGATTGCCGCGGCGGTCCTCGCCTTCGTCGCCTGGGCGACGTACGGGCCTGAGCCGCGCTTCGCTTACGGGATGGTCGCCGCGGTGAGCGTGCTCATCATCGCCTGTCCCTGCGCGCTTGGCCTCGCGACGCCGATGTCGATCATGGTCGCGGTCGGGCGCGGCGCCAAGGCCGGCGTGCTGATCAAGAACGCCGACGCGATCGAGCGCTTCGAAAAAGTCGACACCCTGCTCGTGGACAAGACCGGCACGTTGACCGAAGGCAAGCCGAAAGTCGTCGCGATCGTCCCGGCGCCGGAGTTCAACGAGGCGGAGGTATTGCGTCTCGCCGCCAGTGTGGAGCGCGCGAGCGAGCATCCGCTGGCGGCGGCCATCGTCGCGGCCGCAGCAGAGCGCAAATTAGAGTTGGCGACGGTGAATGGTTTCGACGCGCCGGCCGGCAAAGGCACGGTCGGGCTGGTCGAACGCCGACGGGTCGTCCTCGGCCATGCGAAGTTCTTGGCCGAACTTGGTATCGCCACATCGGCGCTCGATGAGGAAGCAGAACGCCGGCGTCAGGACGGTGCGACCGTGATCTACATGGGCATCGACGGCAAGCTCGCCGGCGTCTTCGCCATCGCCGACCCGATCAAGCCCACCACGTCGGAAGCGCTCGAAGCGCTTGCCGAGACCGGGGTGCGCGTCGTGATGCTCACCGGCGACAGCCGCACCACTGCGATGGCCGTCGCACGGCGGCTGCGCATCGCCGACGTCGAGGCGGAGGTGCCCCCCGAACGCAAACGGGATGCCGTTGAGCGGTTGCGCCGGGCCGGGCGCGTCGTCGCGATGGCGGGCGACGGTGTCAACGATGCGCCGGCACTGGCAGCCGCCGACGTCGGCATCGCCATGGGCGGCGGCACGGACGTAGCGATCGAGAGCGCGGGCATCACGTTATTGGAGGGCGACCTTCGCGGCCTCGTACGCGCGCGCAAGCTTTCGGTCGCATGCATGCACAACATCCGCCAGAACCTGTTCTTCGCCTTCATTTACAACGCCGCCGGCGTGCCGATCGCGGCGGGCGTGCTGTATCCGGTCTTCGGCGTGCTGCTTTCGCCGATCGTCGCGGCCGCGGCGATGGCCTTGTCGTCAGTCAGCGTTGTCGCGAACGCCTTGCGGCTGCGGAGCGTCAAGCTGTAGCCCGAGCGGGGCGGATCGCTCTCAGTGGATGGCGGTGCTGCTGCTCGAGTCGGCGGGCATCGCGCAATTCTTGCTGCGCGCCGTCGCCTCCAGCACCTGAAGTTCCTCTCCGACGGTGAGGTAGTCCGTGCGATAGGCAAGTGCTCCGACCACAACACCGCCCGTGCCCCGCTCTGCCCGGTCAATGAGGCCCTTCAGCTCGGTGCGGCGCGCATTTTGGCCTTTGATCTGGGCCGCGATCTGATCGCAGGAATGATATTGGTATTTGCCGGAATTGACGAACAGCGTCATCGAACTGTCGCTGGTCGAACTGCACGCGGACAAAGCGCAGGCCACGACGGCAAGGAGCGCCGCGGCCTCACACCGCCACCGGCGCGAAGCTTCGCCGCGCGCCTTCGGCGCCAGTTGAGTGGGCGTTTCGCCCGGCATGATCAGCATGGACATGTACGCAACCGAGGTACGCTTCATTCTCACGCGAGCCGTGAACATTCCATGCAGGATTGGGCTGCCACGGCCGCCCCCTGCCCGCTCAGTTCAATGATTGTCGCAAGGTTTGCAGATTGAATTAAGGCGAACCGGGATTGAAATGACACGAATTCAAAAATGATCAGTTCACGGCTGAGGCTCCCGCGAAGGCCGGGACCGGTGCTCTCGACTGGTCGGTTTTTTCCGACGGCGAGAGCGCGAATTGGCCGAAAAACCCCGATCGCGATCAAATAGCTGATTCAAAATAAAGCGAAGCTCCAGCGGGGGCCGGAGCTTCGCCGATGCCGCGCGAAAGAACGATGGGAACCGGCGCGGCACGGTTTCCACACTTGCCGTCAGTGGTGCCAGAACAGCGCCAACAGAATGATGATTGGCAGCGGCACACCGATCAACCAGAGCAAAGCACCTCGTCCGAAGCCCATTGTTACCTCCATCAGGTTCCCAAGGTTGCCCCGACAACGTGGCTTGTCAGATTCTGGTTCCGGGCGTTGGCGCGGCAAATATTTCACGGCGCGCGCGAAACAGGCGGAACCAAAAGTAGAATCTTGGATTATCGACGACTCTCAGACATCGAAAGCCCGCGCCAACCGGGCATCAAATCGGGCATCTCCCGGAGGTGAATCAAACTCCGCGGACGATCGCCGTCGCGCACCACAATTTAGTTAAATAAATGACAAATAAAATGATCTTTCATGTGTCGGCAACGCCGCATCAGGTGACAGTCAGGTGCGTGAAGCGCGCAACTTCGGCGCCTCGGAGGCTGTTTGGCCGCGTGCGCGGCTGCATTTAAAGTCTCGGAAACCATTACAGCCTCGGAACCCATAACAGCCCGGCAAAATCCCCGCGTCATATCTCCGTCGCCCGTAGTTTAACCGAATATAGAGCGGCCCCGGGTAGGGTCTGGGCCAATTTCCGCAAATACGGGACCCCTGCGAGGTTATGATGTCCTTGGCCGATACGCTGCGAGATCAAGGCAAACCGTCAGACGCGCCCGGTGAGGTTTTCGGTCAAATCCATTCCGTCGATGGTTCGCAAGTGAGCATCGGGCTGCTGACTAAAAGCCCGGGCCGACTGCAGGCTGGAATCACCGTCGGCAAATTTGCCAAGATCAGGACCGCCAATGCACAACTTGTCGGCGTGATCACCGACGTTTCCGTTCAGATGTCACCCGTCCTCAAGGATCAGGGCTTTCATGGCGCGGCCCACGTCGATCTCATGGGCGAAATCAGCGAGCGTGGCGTCGGCCCCATGCGCTTTCGCAGAGGCGTCACGGAATATCCCACGATCGGCGACCCCGCTTCCGCGCTGACCAAAGACGAAATGCGGACCATCTTCGACAGCTATGGACAGCGATCGGTCAAGATCGGGCACCTGCAGCAGGACAGCTCCGTCAGCGTTTGCGTCGATATCGACGAGGTCCTGAGCAAGCATTTCGCGGTTCTCGGCACGACCGGCGTGGGCAAGTCCAGCGCGGTCGCCCTCATCCTGCATCAGATTCTGCGCGCGCGGCCGAACCTGCGGGTGCTCCTGCTCGACGTACACAACGAATATGGGCGTTGCTTCGGAGATCGCGCCTACGTCGTGAACCCGCGCAACCTCCGGCTGCCGTTCTGGCTCTTCAACTTCGACGAGACCATCGATGTCTTCTTCGGCGGCCGCGCCTGCTCGGACGAAGAAATCGAGATTCTCTCCGAGGTGATCCCGCTCGCCAAGGCGGCCTATACCCAGTATCGCGTATCGCTGGATAGGTTCGCGGTCAAGAAGGTCGATCCAAAAAGCATCGGCTACACCGTCGACACCCCGGTCCCCTACCGGCTGCAGGACTTGCTGACGATGCTCGACGAGCGGATGGGGAAACTCGAGAACCGGTCCTCGCGGATGATCTTTCACAAGCTCATCACCCGCATCGAGATGGTCAGCAACGACTCCCGCTATGCGTTCCTGTTCGAGAACGCCAATGTGGGCGGCGACACGATGGCGGAAGCCATCAGCCAACTGTTCCGGCTGCCGCCGGGCGGCAAGCCGATGACGATCATGCAGTTGGCGGGCTTCCCCGCCGAGGTCGTCGAACTCGGTGGTCTCGGTGCTGTGCCGGATGGCCTTTGATTTCGGTCTCTGGAGCGACGGCGCAAGCCCGCTGCTGTGCGTGTGCGAGGAAGCCCATCGGTACGCTTCCGCCGACCGGTCGATCGGCTTCGGTCCGACCCGTCGCGCGATCTCCCGCATCGCCAAGGAGGGACGCAAATACGGCGTCTTCCTCGGGCTCGTGACCCAGCGCCCCGCCGAGCTCGACCCGACCATCATCTCCCAGTGCAGCACCCTGTTTGCGATGCGCATGTCGAACGAGCGCGACCAGGCGCTGCTGCGCTCGGCGGTCGCGGACAGCGCCGGAAATCTCCTCGGCTTCGTGCCCTCGCTCGGCACGCGCGAGGCGCTCGTCTTCGGCATCGGCGTTCCGCTGCCGACGCGGCTGACGTTCGCCGAGTTGCCGCAGAGCTCGCTGCCCAAGAGCGAAGCTTTCACCGATGAAGGCGCCCTGCCCGCCGGCGTTCAGGACCTCAACTTCATCGCCTCGGTGGTCGAACGTTGGCGCGGCTCGACCGTCAGCCAGCGCGCGAACCAGGAAGGCGCCCCACCGCGCGAAATAGCGCCAGGAATGAGCGCCGAAGCCGCGCCGCTGCAACCCGCCCCACCCGCGGCAGAACCAAGCCGGCTTGGCCTCCTCAAGAAACCCCTGGCCAGCGCGACCGATCCTTACGCGACACTGAGAAGCGCGATTTCCACGCAACAGAAGCGCTGAGCGGCAGGCCGTCGTTGCATAGAGTTCAAGGCTGCGCCGCACACCCGAGCGCGCGACGGAGAAGACACTCAGTTCGTCCGTCCCCGCGTAAGCGAGGACCAGGGGCACAACTCCGCCCTTCGAGCAAGAAGTCTCATTCCGCTTGCGCAGGAATGAGCGGACAGAGCGAACCCAACTGAAGATTGATCGGTCGTCAGAGTTGATGTGCTAACCGCTACGGGCTCTGCCGTCCGTTTGCGCTCGCCCCGGCCTCAAGCCTCTCCGATCGGATGGTTCGCGCACCGCTTCGAGCTGACGCCGATCGAGGCTCGGCGGCGTCACCTTCGCCGCATCGTCGAGAAAGAACGGCTTGGAAAAATAGTAGCCCTGCGCATAACGGATGCGGGTGGCTGCCTGCAGGTAGGTCAACTCTTCGAACGTTTCGACGCCCTCGGCGACGATCGTCATTCCCAGCGAGTTGCCGAGCGATTCGATCGTCCTCAGGATGCTCTGGCTGCGCGGCCGCTCGTGGATGCCGGAGATGAATGATCGGTCGACCTTGAGCTCGTCGGCAGTGATGTCCGCCAGGGCGCTGAGCGACGAATAGCCGGTGCCGAAGTCATCGATGGAGACGCGCACTCCGATTTCGCGCAACATCGGAAGGATTTGCGTCTGGAACTCGCGCTTGGCGACGAATGCGTCCTCGGTCAGCTCGATCATCACGCGATCGGCGCGATTGCTCGCTTTCAATGTCTCCACCAGCGAGCGCATGAAATTCACGTCGCCAGCCTGCTTGGCCGCGACGTTGATGCTGATGGTCGTGTCCGACCCGAACGCTGCATCGAGGCAATCGATCGATTGCAATGCCTCGGTGAGCACGAAGCAGGTGATGGGATCGATCAGCCCCAGCTCGATGGCCAATTCGATGAATGCGCTCGGCGGATGGATCTCGCCGTCGTCGTCGCGCCACCGCACCAGAGTTTCGAACCCGACCACCTCCTCGGTGCGGATATCGATCTTAGGCTGGAATGCGCAGCAGAACCGGCGGTCGCGGATGGCGAGGCGCAGCCGCTGCTCCGATTCCATCCGCGCCGTGATCGTCTGGCCCATCCTGACGTCGAAGTAGGTTGCGGCCCCCTTGGTGCTGGCTTTGGCCCGATACATGGCATTGTCGGCGTTCCGGCGCAGCTCTTCGAAGGTCGAACCATGCTCGGGATGGACGCTCACCCCGATCGAAGCCGAGGTGAAGATCTCGAAAGCTTCGATCTGGAATGGCTGCTTCAGGTCCTCCAGGATGCCGCTGACGATCGTGTGGATGTCGTCGTCGCTTTTCACCTGGTCGAGGAAAAGCAGGAATTCGTCGCCACTGATGCGTGCGAGCATGTCGCCCTCGCGCAGCCGCTTCGCCACCCGCCGGGCCAGCTTCACCAGCAACGCGTCGCCGATGGCATGGCTGTAGTAATCGTTGATGTGCTTGAAATTGTCGAGATCGATAAAGGCAAGCGCGAAGCGCTCGCCGTTATCGCTGCGCCCGAGCGCGCCCTCGACATGCTTCTGAATGAGAATGCGGTTGGGAATGCCCGTCAACTCGTCGAAATGCACGCGCTCCGCCAGGTCCATCTCGACCCGCTTGCGCTCGGTGATGTCGAGGGAGGTGGTGACCAGAAGCGTCTGATCGAGGAGTTGCAACGCCTTGTGCGAGGTCAGCCAGGTTTGCTCTCCCGCCTCGGTCGGAACGATTTCCTCCGCCACGTTCAAGTGTCCCGACCGCATCAGGCCGACCTCCCATTCCCGTCGGCTGGCAGCATCTTCGAGCGAGAGAAAATCGCTCGGCGACACGCCGATCAGGGAATCCGCCGGAGTCGCCAAATTCGCGGCCGCAATACTGTTCACGACGATGAATTTGCCGTCCGCGTCCTGCACCGAGAGCGCGATCGGGAGATGATCGACGATTTCCTGCAGAAGCTTGTTCTTTTGCTGTGCCTCATGCTCAGTTTGACGCAACTGTGCCACGAGATCGGACAAACGCGAAATCTCGGATTCGAGCTTGCTGCCCATTCGCGCCACCAGCGCAGCGAGCGAGACGCCGGAACACTGCCGCGCGACGGCCACGTGGTCGTCGCCGAAACCCTCTGGCCCCTCGCGCAGCAGGACGAGGGCGGCGCGCTGGTCACCGATGCCGATCGGAAGACAGAGCGCCGGCTGACCCGGCGCGATCAGCTCGGCAGGAAGGTCCGGCCAGTCCGCAGGCGCTGGCGCGAAATTCGAAGCCCAGACCCGACCGACCAGCACGCTTTGGAGCAACTCCCCCATCGGGCAGCGCCGACCGACCACATCCAAGTGCAAAGCGGCAACGCATAGCAGATTGCCCTCGTCCTCCCGCAGAACCAGCACTTGGTCGGGGTGAAAGACTTCACGGCACACCTGCAGCAGGCTCGACAGCGATTGATCGTCGGCTTCAAGATTCAACAACGCCGACAAGACGGCGAGACTCGCCTGCACCGTTGGGGGGCCCGATCCCGATGGGGCATCGGGCAGCGCTTCGGGCACGCTGCTGACTTCCTGCGAACCTTCCATGTTCGTTCACACGAAGCCGTCGCCCATCCCTGCACCGATTTCGGCGCGGGCGAGCGCGATAACGCGAGCGGTCGAATCGAATCGCAGCGACCGCCGACTAAATCCTCGATTTTCGCGAAGCATTTGCGCCACGCCCCGAACCATGAGGGGCCAATTAACCAGAGAACAGTTCGAAAATTGTTGCGGGCAATCCGAATGGAAGCGGTCAACGCTCCAGTTGGGTTAATAAATCACTTGCACCAAACTCGAAAACTGGTGCGGGCGGCCGGACTCGAACCGGCACAGCTCTCGCGAGCCGAGGGATTTTAAGTCCCTTGCGTCTACCGGTTCCGCCACGCCCGCAGACCGGCGCAGATGCTATCGGGTGGCCTGTGCCGCGCCAAGACCCCCGGTGGCGCCGTGCGTGTTCGGGGCCCGGGAGCGATCAATCCTTGAGCATCCGGCCCCAGATGGTCTCCCAGTCCTGGCCGGCGAGGTCGGTCACGCGTCCGTTCCGCTCGTGGAATTTGTTCGGAATCTGGAACATCGCCAGTGTAAGCGCGCCCTCGGGGGCCCAGGCGACGTGGCGGCTGCCAGCTTCCCGCCAGACGAACTCGCCGGCGCCGACTTCGAGGCCGGCGGCCGGGCCTTCCTTGTCCACCAGCGTGCCTTCGAGCACATAGGTCTGCTCGATCCGCACGTGCTCGTGGTCGGGCAGAACCGCGCCGGGGGCGAAGCGCATCAAGGCAGTCACCAAGCCGGTTGCGCGATCGAACAGCAGCGTCTTCGCCTCGCACCCGGGGAATCGCGTCTTCTGCCAGCTCATGTCGCTGGGGCGCACCAGATGGGAATGCTGGTCGGATGTGGTCTCGGGCGTGATGGCGTCCATGAGGCTATTCTCGGCTCTTGTTGTCCGAGCCGATGATAGCGAAAAGCCGCGCGTACGTCTCTAAGCGGCGTCCTCGCTGGCCTGTATCCCCACCGCACCGGCGAACTCGCAGGCGATCTGGAACGACACAATAAGAAAATCGGCATCCATCTTGGTCGACCGGAAGAAAAGATCGATTTCGCGCCGGAATCGATCGAGGTCGCGTTTGAGGCCAAGGTTGGATGGCTTTTCGCTTTTGTAAAGGTATTCGAGAACGCGGGAGTCCACTCCCAGATCGATCAGCAACAGCGCCAGCGTTGCGTGATTGACCTCATTTTCTTGCGCGAAAGCGAAGATCGTTTCGCGCAACTTTTCGCGAAGGTCGTTGTAGATCTCTTCGAGCGCCCCCGCATTTTCCCCTAAATCAGCCGGTCCCGGGCTTCAGCCATCGCGCGCTCCCAGTCGAGATTGGCGAATATTTTGGCTGAGTCGGAGCTCTCAAGCGCTCCCTTCCCGTATCGGCGGCTGGAAGGCGAGCCCAGTATCCCACGGAAAAAATATCCAGGTGTCCTGCGATACCCCGGTGATGAACGTATCGACCAGCGGACGGCCCATCGGTTTCGCGTAGACCGCCGCGAAATGCGCCTCCGGCAGGAGGTCGCGCACGAGCCGCGCGGTCTGGCCGGTATCGACGAGGTCGTCGACGATCAGCACGCCTTTTCCCCGCCCACCCCCTCGCGCAGCGATGTCGGGAGCCACCGATTTGAGCACCTGCAGATCGCCCTGCGTGGTGTGGTTATAGCTCGCCACGCACACCGTCTCGATCACCCGGATGCCCAGTTCACGCGCGACGATGGCAGCCGGCACCAGGCCACCGCGGGTTACGCACACGATCGCTTCGAAGGGGCCTGCCTCGGCCAGCCGCCACGCCAACGCGCGGGCGTCGCGGTGGAATTGATCCCAGGAAACCGGAAACGGCTTGCGCGCCGTCGGCGGGACCTCTGCTGGCTGCGGCTCGGCCATCGGGGCTGCCCGTGTCCCCTAGCGTACGTTTATTATGAAATCGAACCGTGCCGACATGATCTCCCCAGTGTCCGCGATCCGCATCAACAGCGCGGGATCGAACAGATCGTCGCGGGAATTCATCGGTTCGTTCGGAAAATAGAGCTGGGTAGTAAGCAATTGCCGGCCCGGCGAAATCACCTTCACATGATAGTGGCGGGTCCGGCCGGGATAAAGCGCCGGCACGATCGTGCGAAAGCTGAAGCGGCCCGCGTCATCGGTCAGCAGGTGGCCGCGATACCGAAAGCCCTTCTCGTCGTAGTCGCCATGCTCGTCAGCGTGCCAAAGATCAATGATGACGCGCGGCATGGGACGGCAGGTTCGGCTCAGCACCGCGCCGGATAGCTGCGCGACACGCGCTTTCGCAAAGGGTTCGAGCAGGTCGGCACGTTCGGGCGAGCGCGGCTTGTAGAACGGCCCCTCGATCTGCGGGTGGGAAGGCTCGTCGCCGTCATGACACGCCGGCGTCGGCGCCAGATCCTGCGCCAGGACGGTGGCGGGCTCGCCGGCCAGACCGATACCGCCGGTGGCGAGCGCGCTCCTGATAAGGTCGCGACGCGAGGGACGCTGCAACATGAAATCCTCCTGCCGTTTTCACTGACGCGGCGCCGCCGCGCGCACGCGCACCAGCATGACTTCCACCGCACGCTTGGCGGCATCGAGCTTGTCCGGGTCGCGCGCGCGCAAAACCACGTTCGTATTCGGCCCCCGCTCCTCGTCGAAGAACGGGTAGCTGCCGATCGCCACATCGGGATGCGCCTTGGCGATATCGCCGAGCGGTGTGCCGATGTCGCCCTCGCGGGCGTCGGCGCGCACAGTCTCGGACAGCACGCGCACGCCGGTCTTGAGCTTCGGCGCGACTTCATCGAGCATCACCTGCATGATCGAGGGCACGCCCGCCATGACGATCACGTTGCCGAGCCAGAAGCCGGGCGCCGCCGAGACCTTGTTAAGCACGAGTTCGGCGCCGGCCGGAATACGCGTCATGCGCATGCGCGCCTCGTTGAGCTCGCCGCCGGTCTTGGCCAGCCGCTCGCTCAGGATCGCGACCGCCCGCGGGTCGTGATCGATCGTCACGCCGAATGCCTTGGCGACGCATTCGGCGGTGATGTCGTCGTGGGTCGGCCCGATGCCGCCGGTGGTGAAGACGTAAGTGCAGCGAGCGCGCAGCTCGTTGACCGCGGCGACGATCGCCGTCTCGTCGTCAGCCACGACGCGGACCTCCACCAGATCGATGCCGATTGCGGTCAGGTACTCGGCGATATAGCCGATGTTCTTGTCCTTCGTGCGTCCCGAGAGGATTTCATCCCCGATTACCAGCACAGCCGCAGTGACGAGGGGGTGGGGCTCGGGGGCGTTCGCGGCCGTCATGATGCTTCGCGCTCCGTCGGCGGGGGGACAAACTGGGATCCAAGACAAACTGTGATCCAAAATGGCATTGTGGGTCATGCGGCTTCAAGCCGCTTACCGGCTCAAACGCAAGAAAGCTGCTCATTCCAGCCAAGGGACGCAACCGTGATCGACCTCTACACCTGGACCACCCCCAACGGCCGCAAGATTTCCATCGCCCTGGAGGAACTGGGGATGCCCTACGAGGTGCATCCGGTCGACATTTCCAAGGATGAGCAGTTCAAGCCGGAGTTCCTCAAGATCAGCCCAAACAACCGCATTCCGGCCATCGTCGATCGGGACAACGGCATTCATCTGATGGAGTCCGGCGCGATCCTGCTCTACCTCGCCGAAAAGGCGGGAAAGCTCCTGCCGCGCGAGCTCGAGCCACGTTTCCGCGTCATCGAATGGCTGATGTGGCAGATGGGTGGACCCGGCCCAATGTTCGGCCAGGTCCATCACTTCGTGAAATACAACAAGGGCAAAGCGCCCTATGCCGAAGAGCGGTACCTCGCCGAGGCGCGCCGGCTCTACGGCGTGCTCGACCGCCGGCTGGCGGAGCATGAGTACGTCGCCGACAGCTATTCGGTCGCCGACATCGCGATCTGGCCCTGGGTCTCCCGCTACGAGTGGCAGACCATCGACCTCAACAACTACCCCAGCGTCAAGCGCTGGTATGTCGCAATTGCCAACCGGCCCGCAGTGCAGAAAGGATATCACGTGCCCAAGAAGGTGCAGGACATCCCGATTCCGTGATGGACGCAGCCAGCAAAGCTGTTCGAGAGGAGACTTCGATGACAGTTCGCTTTTCACTGCTCTGCGCTGGCGCGGCGCTCGCCCTGACCTTAGGCGCACCCGCGTCGGGCCGGGCGCAGACCTCCGAGACGATCGACAAGCCGGTCACGATCTATGTCGCCGGCACCGCCGGTGGCGGAATCGATCTCTATGGTCGGCTAGTCGCGCGGCATCTCGGCCGGCACATTCCCGGCAATCCGACGGTCTCGGTACAGGTTATGCCAGGGGCCGGTGGCATCCGCGCCGCAAAATTCCTCGCCGACGTCGCGCCGCGCGACGGAACGGCAATGACGACTTTCGCCGGCGGGCCGATTCTGGAGCCGCTGATCGGCGCGCGCGACCCGGGTTATGACATCAGCAAGTTCACCTGGATCGGCGCCATCACCAAGGATGTCAGCGTCTGCATGGCGTGGGCGCAAAGTCCGTTCAAGACCATCGACGACGTGAAGAAGCAGCAGATGGTCGTCGCCGGCACCGGCGCAGGGTCCGACACCGATATCTACCCCGTCATTCTCAACCAGGCGATCGGGACCAAATTCAAGGTCGTCACCGGCTATCTCGGCACCCAGGAAACTCTCATCGCGATGGAGCGCGGCGAGGCGCACGGCCGCTGCGGCATGAGCCTCTCATCGCTCAAGAGCACCAAGCCTGACTGGATCCGCGACCATAAGGTCAACCTGCTGATTCAGTTCGCGCTCGAAAAGAGCCCGGAACTGCCCGACGTTCCGCTGGTCTTCGACCTGCTGAAGAACGAAGAAGACCGCCAGACGTTCGAACTGCAGGTTGGACCGACCGCGATGGCGCGTCCCTTCGCCGCGCCGCCCGGCCTCCCGCCGGGGAAGGCGGCGCTGCTGCGGCGCGCCTTCGATGCCACCATGAAGGACCCGGAATTCGTCGCGGAAGCGACCAAGATGCAGACCGACATGCGCCCATCCACCGGCGAAGAGGTGCAGAAGCTGGTGTCGCATATCTATGCGACCCCGCGGCCGGTGATCGAGCGGGTGAAGAAGTTCTTCAGCAAGTCATGAGGGTTCGACCCCTTCATACCGCCGTTACGATCATCGGCAGTCGCCCAAAACGTGGGCAGGCGCGGGGATTTATCTGAGATTTCCCCGTTGTCCCCTGCCCGGCGCATCGCCCTTGGGTTGGCGCGGAGTTTGCAGCTAGCATTCCGGCGGGCGGGCTTGGAGAGTCGGGCTCGCGCGGCCAGGGCTAGGCGATGGCGGTTCCGTTCGCATTCGACGAGATGAAGGGCACTGACGGCGTGCTCCGGCCCGCCTACGGTGAACTGTCCCGCTGGCTCGACGAAATTCCTGCCGATGTGCTCGATTACCGGCGCCGCGAAGCCGAACTCATCTTCCGCCGGATCGGCATCACCTTTGCCGTCTATGGCGATTCCGAGGCGCAAGAGCGGCTGATCCCCTTCGACGTGCTGCCGCGCATCCTTGCTGCGGCAGAATGGGACATCGTGCGCGCCGGCCTCGAACAGCGCGTGAAAGCGATCAATTTCTACGTCCGCGACATCTACGGACGGCGCGACATCCTCAAGGCCGGCGTCGTGCCCGAGGATCTCGTGTTCCAGAACCCGGTGTTCCGGCCGGAGATGAACGGCACCAAGGTCCCGCACGACATCTACGTCCACATCGCCGGCATCGACATCGTCCGGGTGGACGCCGAGACCTTCTACGTGCTCGAAGACAATGCGCGCACGCCCTCGGGTGTCTCCTACATGATGGAGAACCGAGAGCTCATGCTGCGCCTCTTCCCTGAATTGTTTGCGCGCCACCGGGTCGCGCCTGTCGAGAACTACCCGGACGAATTGCTGGCGACCCTGAAATCGGTCGCACCCACGACCGCGAGCGCCGATCCGATCGTCGTGCTGCTCGACTCCCGGCATCTACAACTCCGCGTATTACGAGCACTCCTTCCTCGCCGACAAGCTCGGCATCGAGCTGGTTGAAGGCCGCGACCTGTTCGTGAGGGAGCAGGTCGTCTACATGCGCACGACCGAGGGGCCGAAGCGGGTCGATGTGATCTATCGGCGGGTCGACGACGATTTTCTCGATCCGCTCGCGTTCCGTCCCGATTCCACGCTCGGCGTGCCGGGAATCATGTCTGCCTACCAGGCCGGACGGGTGACACTCGCCAACGCCGTCGGCACCGGGGTCGCGGACGACAAGGCGGTCTACAGCTACATGCCCGCGATCATGAAATTCTATCTCGGCGAAGAACCAATCCTCAAGAACGTGCCAACCTGGCGATGCCGGGAGCCGGACCATCTCTCCTACGTGCTCGATCATCTCGATGAATTGGTGGTCAAGGAGGTGCACGGCTCCGGCGGGTACGGCATGCTGATTGGGCCGCGGTCCGACAAAGCCACGATTGCGGCATTTCGGGCCAAACTCAAGGCACATCCGAAGAACTTCATCGCACAGCCGACGCTGGCGCTCTCGACCTGCCCGACCTGCGTGGAGGAAGGAGTGGCGCCACGCCATGTCGACTTGCGCCCGTTCATCCTCACCGGCCGCGACCGCATCCGGATCGTCCCTGGCGGCCTGACGCGCGTGGCGCTCAAGAAAGGCTCTCTAGTGGTCAATTCGAGCCAGGGCGGCGGCACGAAGGATACCTGGGTGCTGGATCGATAACAGATGCTCTCGCGCACCGCCGATAATCTCTATTGGCTCGCCCGCTATGTGGAGCGCGCGGAATATCTGGCACGCATCCTCGAAGTGACTCAGCGCCTCACCACGCTGCCGCTGTCGTATGCAGGCGAAACCAACGAATGGGAATCCGCGGTCGCGACCGCCGGCTGCGCTCACGCCTTCGCGGCCGCCTATCCGGAGGCGAACGAGGAGACGGTGATCGATTTCCTCTGTTTCTCCACCGCCAACCCCTCCTCGATCCGGAACTGTTTCGAAACCGCCCGCACCAATGCGCGCGCGGTGCGCACGGCCCTGACCGTCGAGATGTGGGACGCGATCAACGGCACCTGGCTCGAACTCAAGCGCTTCGGCAACGGCCCGACGTCACGCGAGGAGTTCATGCGCTTCCTGCGCTGGGTGCAGGAAAGCTCGCTGCGTTTCGATGGTTCGGCCTACCGCACGATGCTGCGCAACGACGCCTATTGGTTCTCCCGCCTCGGCGTCTACATCGAGCGCGCCGACAACACCGCCCGCATCCTCGACGTCAAATTCCATCTGCTGCTGCCGTTGAATGAGCGCGTCGGCGGGCCGCTCGATTATTTCCAATGGGCGGCTATCCTGCGTTCGGTGTCGGCGCTGACCGCATATCATTGGGTATACCGCGAGAGCGTCAAGCCGTGGCTGATCGCCGACCTGCTGATCCTCAAGGACGAGTTGCCGCGATCGCTCGCGGGCTGCTGCGGCAATCTTGTGCAGAACCTCGACCTGATCGCGCGCGCGTATGGCCGCCAAGGCCCGGCGCAGCGGCATGCCCGCGCCATCCGCACCCGGCTCGAGAACAGCCGGATGGAGGAGATTTTCCAGCAGGGCCTACACGAATTCATCACTGAGTTCATCAGCGACAATCACAAGCTCGGCGCCGCGATCACCGACCAATATCTCATGTGAATGATTTCAAGCGCCGCCGCCCGGTCGGCTCAGCACCTTGATCGCAATATCAGTCGCGGAATCGAGAACGGCTTCCGTCTCGGCGCCCTGATCCTTCGCCTGAACGATCTTGCTCGCGGGTGCGACCGCAGCGGCGAATTCGTGCGTATGCCAATGCCCGACCCTCATCAACGCCGGCAGCTTCGCCACATCCGGATCCGGATACAGGGAGATGTAAAAATAGGGCTCATCGTAGTACTCATCGCCAGGCGAGAACCCAACGCCCATCATGCGCGTGTCGTAGACATCCTTGCTGGGAAAGATCACCAACGTATCGAGATCGAAATGATGCGGCCAGCATCGCACGGACGGTGCGTTCAGGCCGCGTCCAACGAGCCGCTGCCGGGTGCGGCCGAGCACCGCGTTGGCGTTGTCGTACCAGAGGGCGAGCGCGCCTAGTTCATCGGCCAGGACCGCGCCCGTGTATTTTGCCTTGTTGGCGATCGCGTACGGCGGCATTTCGTAGGGTGCTGGTGCATCCAACGCCGACGCATCCAATTTCCTGTGGCTTAATTGCTCACCAAGCCAGGCGCGCACTTCAGCGTCCGTGCGTCCATCAAGGCCGTAGGCGGCAACACCACTTACACCCTCTCCCGCGAGCAACATAAGCCGCAAGTTCGCCACTTCGAGCGCGAGCCGTAAGCCATCCGCCAGCGGGTGGGTAACGAAACCCGCAAGCGCAGCATCCCAGCCGAGATTGGTGTGACCGTCGTCAAGCTGCGATGGGATGTAGCCGCGCGCGAACCGAGCCAGCCATTGCGCGGCGTAATGGGCCTGGAGCCGCGCCTCGTGCAGCCGGGCCTGATCAACCGCGCGCACGCTCCGCCATTCCGACTCGCTCATGGCATACCCCCTTGCGCTCCGGAAGCTCGGCGCAGCGACCGGCGCGGACGCTTGGCACATATCACCAATGAAGCTCACATCCTACTGGCAGATGGTGATGGGCAGTAGACAAGCCCGCCGACGCTGGCAATGATGGCGGCGCATGCGCATCCGCGTCTCCCATTTGACCACCTATCGCTATGACACGCCGGCCGGGAGCGTGATTCAGATCCTGCGCCTGACGCCGCGCAATCACGATGGGCAGTATGTCGCCCGCTGGCGGATCGACGTCTCGGCCGACTGCCGTCTCGATCAGCACGAGGACGCGTTCGGCAACCTCACCCACGCTTTCACCACCGATGGCCCGCTGAGCGAGCTTTCCGTCCAGGTCGAGGGCGAGGTCGAGACCCGGGATACCGAAGGCGTCGTGCGCGGTGCGGTCGAGCGGTTTCCACCGAGCCTGTTCCTGCGGGAAACCGCGCTGACGACGCCCGACTCCGCGATCCGCGATTTCGCCGAGTCGGTGCGGCAGGAAAGCGGCGACAACACCCTCAAGCTTCTCCACCTCCTGCTCGATCAGATTCATGAGGATATGCAGTACGACACCAATCCCACTCAAGCCACCACGACCGCGGCGGAAGCCTTCGCGCTCAGGCGCGGCGTGTGCCAGGACCTGACCCACATTTTCATCGCCGCGTCGCGCAGCCTCGGCATGCCTGCGCGTTATATTGGCGGCTACTTCCGCCGCAACGACGGAGTTACCGAACAGGATGCCGGCCACGCCTGGGCCGAAGCTTTCGTGCCGGACCTTGGCTGGGTTGCCTTCGATCCCGCCAACGGGATTTGCGCGACTGATGCTCACATCCGAGTCGCGGTTGGACTTGATTATCTCGGCGCCGCTCCGACGCGCGGTACGCGCTTTGGGGGCAGCGGCGAGACGCTCAAGGTCAACGTCCATGTCGGTGACCAGGAGTTGCGACAGTCTCAGCACCAGTCACAAAGCTGAGGCTGGTCAGCAACCGGCGCCTGCGCTATGCGGGCGCTCCCCAAGACGAGCTACGCCGACCAGCAGGAATATCCAGACCCATGACCTATTGCTGTGGAATCCTCGTCCGTGACGGCCTGGTGATGTTCGCGGATACGCGCACGAACGCCGGCGTCGACAACGTCTCGACCTTCCGCAAGCTGCACGTCTTCGTCCAGCCCGGCCAGCGCATCATGGCGACGGCATCTGCTGGCAACCTCTCGATCAGCCAATCGGTTGTGAGCATCCTGCGCGAGGGCTGGGAAAACCCCGAGACCGGCGAGATGGAAACGTTGATGAACGCGCCGACCATGTTCCAGGCGGCGCAGCGCGTGGGACGGACCATCCGCCAGGTGTTCAATCAGGAAGGCGAAACGCTCGAAGCTTCCGATGTCAAGTTCGACGTCTCGTTCCTGCTTGGCGGACAGATCAAGGACGAGCGGCCGCGTTTGTTCATGCTTTATTCGGCCGGAAACTTCATCGAATGCACGCAGGACACGCCCTATCTCCAGATCGGCGAGCACAAATACGGCAAGCCCGTGCTCGATCGCGCGATCACCTACGATCTGGACCTCTACGACGCGCTCAAGATCGGGCTCGTCTCGGTCGATTCCACCATGCGCTCGAACCTCAGCGTCGGCATGCCGCTCGATATCCTGATCGCCCGCCGCGACGCCTACGATGCCGAGCTCAACTACCGGATCGAGCCGGGCGAGCCCTATTTTCATGATCTGCGCGAGCGCTGGTCGGCGGCTTTGCGAGCGGCGCACGCCGCCATTCCTCGCCCCCCCTATCGGAATGTTCGATAGACCCACCGGCGTTTGAACGTAACCTTTTACCCTCGGTTAATGCCATCGCCGGAAATGGCCCAATTTATTGGGTGTCGACCACCCGGTTAGGAGTCATCACAACGAATTGCAACCAATTCGCCCTAGTTTCCGCGGGCGCAAACAGCGCTTGGGAAAGTGAACTTGCTACAGGATGCGTCGGAAACCGGCAGCGGACGCAACGCATATGGCTGGAATCACGTACGCTGGAGCGTCGTGGTTCCGATCAGCGTTATTGTTGCAGTAGCGATCATCTGCGTGGTGGTGGCGGTATTGGGCTCCGCACACCGCGCCGACGAAGTCGCGCTCTCCAACGAGCGAGAGCTTTTCACGCGGGCGCTCGATCACCATGCTGACCGCGTGCTGAGAGAGGTCGAGGCCGTCGCCACGTCTGAGGCCGCCGTAACGCACATCCGCGATCACTTCGATCGAGATTGGGTGCAGGCTCGTATTGCCCAGCGCCTGCAATCGTTTTTCGATCAGGACATCGTTTTCATCGCCGATGCGAGCGACCGGTTCATCTACGCGCTGCTGGGGCCGCGCAGCGTTGACCCGAACTGGTTCAATTCCATCAGTTCGGACCTCAAGCCTTTGCTGGACGGTCTGCGCGGACGGGCGCTGCCCGGCGACGCGGACGGTGCGACCTCTCCCTCGGGAATGGAGGGCCTGCCGGCGGCGCAAAGCCATCGTGCGGTGCGCCTGCAGTCATTCCTCGGCCGGCCGGCGATTGTCGCCGCCGTCGCGGTCGCCGCGCGCGGCGATGACGAAGCCGCGCATGACGCCCCCGTCGTGCTCAGCGTCAAATTCATCGAAGAAGACGTCCTCGCGGAGATCGCCTCACGGCTGCAACTGCGCAACCTTCACCTGATCGACGGCAAGCCGGCGACCTCGGGCGAGTTCGTGTTCGATCTCAAAGACCAGCATGGCCGCCCCATCGGCCACTTCGCCTGGACACCCAAAGAACCCGGCTCAGAAATCATCCGCAGCATCCTTCCGTTCATCGCTATTGCGCTTGGTGGCTTTGGCCTGCTCGCGGCTATCGTCTTCCGCCACATGCGGCGGACCGCAGCCACGATCGCGGCCGGCGAGACCCGGCTGCGCCATCTCGCGCTGCACGATCCGCTGTGCGGATTGCCCAACCGCATCTTCTTCGGCGAACGGCTCGAGGTGGCGATCGCCAAAGTACGAAGTGGAAGTCCGCCGGCCGCCATCCTCTATATCGACCTTGATCATTTCAAGGATGTCAACGATACGCTCGGCCATCCGATCGGCGACGAGCTGATCCGCGGCGTCACCCAGCGGCTCACGCGCACGTTGCGCGCCGATGACATCGTCGCCCGGCTCGGCGGCGATGAATTTGCCGTCATCACGTCCGCCGGCTCCGATCATGCGCAGTTGCAGTCGATCGCGGGCCGCATCATCGCCGCGCTGTGTGCGCCTTATGGAATCAACGGACAGACCATCGTCATCGGCGCATCGATCGGAATCGCCGTCATCGACGAAAACATCGACGGCGCGGCCGACATCATGCGCCATGCCGACATGGCGCTCTATCGCGCCAAGAACGAAGGGCGCAACCGCGCCTGCATCTACGACAGCGCGATGGACGCGGACTTGCTCAAGCGCAAACTGCTCGAAGGCGACCTGCGCGCCGCGATCGAGAACGGCCAGCTCGACGTAGTGTATCAGCCGATCGTGAACAACAGTGGTGAGACCGTTGTCGGGGTCGAGGCGCTGTGCCGCTGGCATCATCCCGAACGCGGCGAGGTCACGCCGGCCGAATTCATCCCGATTGCGGAAAACAGCGGACTCATCATCCCGCTCGGCGAATTTGTGCTGCGCCGGGCTTGCACCGAAGGCAAGGCCTGGCCCGGCATCACGCTCGCTGTCAACGTTTCGCCGCTTCAGTTCCGCCGCGCCGATTTCGTCGATGTGATCGAACGCATCCTGGCGGAGACCGGATTCGACCCGACCCGGCTCGAGCTTGAAGTCACCGAAAGCACGCTGCTCGGCAACGTCGACACCGCCGAGCTCGCCATGTTCCGCCTCAAGGCGCTGGGCGTGCGGCTCGCGCTCGATGACTTCGGCACCGGCTATTCGAGCTTGCTCTATCTCCGCCGCTTCCCCTTCGACAAGCTCAAGATCGACCGCAGCTTCGTGCTCTCGATCGAGCGCGCAGCCGATGCCGCGGCGATCGTGCACGCAGTGGTCAGCCTCGGCCGCGGGCTCGGCATGAAGGTCACGGCCGAAGGCGTCGAGACCGCCGAGCAGCAGCTTTTCCTGCGTGCCGCCGGTGTCCACTCGATGCAGGGTTACCGCTTCGGCCGGCCCGACAGCGCGGCGGTGTTCAGCCGCCGGCTTGCCGCGCCCGGCTCCTTCAAGATCGCATCCGACGAGACCGGCCTGGCGATGGCCGGTTGATCAATCGAGCTTGAGCCCGATCGATCTGATGATCGGCGTCCACCGCGTGATCTCTTCCTCGACAAAGCGATGCGTCTTTTCAGGGGTGGAATCGAGCACGGGCTCGAAACCCGATGCCACCAGGATCTGCTGGAAGTCACGATCGGCGACGGCAACACGGGTCGCCGCCGCGATCTGTGCGATGAACGGCTGCGGCGTGCGTGCCGGCGCGAACAGGCCGATGAAATTTCGCGAGATCATGCCGGGCAGGCCCGCTTCGATCGCCGTCGGAATATCGGGTGCCGCCTTGAGACGCTCGGGACTAGACACTGCGAGCATGCGCAGCTTGCCGGCCTTGTGCAATTCGAGCACCTGCCCGGTCACGTTCGACATGATCATCGGAATTTGTCCGGCGAGCAGATCGGTGATTGCCAGTCCTGCACCCCGGTAAGGGACGTGAACGATGTCGATGCCGGTGAGCGATTTGAGCATCTCGCCAGTCAGGTGATTGCCCGAACCCACGCCGGCCGATCCGTAGGAGAGCTTGCCGGGATTCTTCTTCGCGTAATCGATTAGCTCCTTCAGCGTCTGCACCGGCAGCGATGGATGGACGACGATGGTGAAGGCCGTGACGACCACGACGGAGATCGCGTCGAAATCCTTGATCGGATCGTAGGGCGTGTGAGCAGCCGCAATTGGATTGATCACCAACGGTCCGATACCAGCGAGCAGGAGCGTGTAGCCGTCCGGCTGGGCGCGGGCGGCGGTGGCAGCTCCGAGCGCGCCGCCGGCGCCACCCTGGTTCTCCACGATGACCGTACCGAGCAACGGCTTCATCTTCTCGGACCAGGGCCTCCCGACCGCGTCATACACGCCACCGGGAGGAAACGGGATCACCAGCCGGATCGGGCGCTCGGGATATTTCCCTTGCGCCACGGCGACGGCAGGCAGCAGCGCGCGAGCCGATACCGCCGCCAGGCCAAGGGCCAGAACGTCACGCCGCTTCATCGCCGTCCCCTCCGTTGCAATCGGGCCCAGGATAACCTGCAAGTCCGGCTTCCGACACTGGCGCATTGCCTATGGCCGCCGGCAATGACGATAATGAGCCATCATCGGGAGGACCTGCCATGGCAGTCTTGCAAAAAATCGCGATCGTCACCGGCGCCGGCACCGGCATCGGCAAGGCGGTCGCACTGGCGCTGATGAAGGAGCGCTATGCGGTCGTGCTCGCCGGCCGGCGCCGGGACAAGCTCGATGAAACAGCCGCCGAAGGCCATGCGCTCGGCGGGCAAGGCCTGGTGGTCCCGACCGACGTGAGCGATCCCGCCTCGGTGAAGGCGCTGTTTGGCAAGACCAAGGAGTCGTTCGGCCGCCTCGACGTGCTGTTCAACAATGCCGGCATCGGCGCGCCGGCAATGCCGATGGAAGACCTGCCGCTCGACACCTGGAGGAAGGTCGTCGATACCAATCTCACCGGCCTGTTCCTGTGCACGCAGGAAGCAATCCGATTGATGAAGGCGCAGGACCCACGCGGCGGGCGCATCATCAACAACGGCTCGATCTCCGCACACACGCCGCGCCCGCGCTCGGTCGCCTACACCGCCACCAAGCATGCCGTGACCGGTCTCACCAAGCAGACGGCGCTCGACTGCCGCGGCGAGGATATCTGCTGCGGCCAGATCGATATCGGAAACGCCGCGACGCCCTTGACCGAGCGCATGGTGCAAGGCCAGGGCGTCCTGCAGCCGGATGGCCGTACGATGGTCGAGTTGCGCATGAACGCCGACGATGTCGGCCGCGCCGTCGTCTACATGGCGAGCCTCTCGCTCGACACCAATGTGCTGTTCATGACCGTGATGGCGAATTTGATGCCGTTTGTGGGCAGGGGATAGGCGTGCAAGTCGGAGGCCGGATGTAGCCATTGGCGGCCGTCGAAACATCGGGAGGAGCTCACCCCTTACCAAGGTATGAACCGAACCTTGCTCAAAATCGGCTTGGGAATCGGGCGGCAGACAATCGCGGCTGAAAACTAATCGAGGACACTCAACTTCAGGCAACTGCGAAGTCCAGGCGGAGTGCGGACATGAGGCGTTCAAACGGGCGGCGTCGTCAGCACCGAGCTAAACGGCAATCTTGACCTTGGCGCCCGCTCTCACCTTGGCGAGCGCCTTCACGTCGCCGATCGCTCGCGCGAAGATGTTGCACGGGCTGGCGAGGCGGCATTCATCGCCCTGCGAGATCGGAGTACGGCCGAAACCGATGGCGATGCAGTGGCCGTCCGGCCAGTAGGCGATTTCGCCCGGCGTGATGATCGCGCGTGCGTCTTCCTCGCGTGCGAGCTTCACCGGCACCTCGAAATAAACTTCCTCGCCCCAGGTCTGCGCCGAGGACGTAAGCGGCAAGGCCGTCGCGATGGCCTGCGCTGTCGGGGTGTCCAGAAGCTCGGCCTCGAGGGTGATCGAGCCGAAATCGAAGCGGATGCGGGCCACGCAGTTCTCCCCAGGGGTGTTGCCGGGCTTGATCCGGCCATCCATCATGCTGGTCGACTCGTTACAATCGCGGGATGGGCGCGCGGGTCAAGCCTGCGCCAGGGCCGATGCAAAAGCTTCAATCTGCGCTCGGTATTGCAGCGCTGCTGGCGATCGCCTGGCTTATCAGCGAAAACCGCCGCGCGGTGTCATGGCGGCAAGCCGGCATCAGCCTGATCGTCACGCTGGTGACCGCCGTCATTTTCCTCAAGATTCCACAGGCGGCGGCGGCTTTCGTCGCTGTCAACGAAGCGGTGGATGCGATCGCGGCGGCGACACGGGAAGGCACGTCGTTCGTGTTCGGATACGTCGGTGGCGGCCCCCTCCCCTTCGAGCTGAAGGCGCCGGGCGCCGAGTTCAGCCTTGCGTTCCAGGCGCTGCCCGTCCTGCTGGTGATGAGCGTGCTGACCAGCCTGCTGTTCTACTGGCGCATCCTGCCGCCAATCGTGCGCGGCTTCGCGTGGCTGCTCGAACGCACGATCGGAATCGGAGGCGCGGTCGGGCTTTCGACCGCGGCCAATATCTTCCTCGGCATGGTCGAGGCGCCGTTGTTCATCCGGCCCTATCTCGCCGGCCTGACCCGCGGTGAATTGTTCATCGTCATGACCGGCGGCATGGCCGGCATTGCCGGCACCGTGCTGGTGGTCTACGCGACCATGCTCGGCCCGATCATTCCCGGCGCCGCAGGCCATCTCGTGGTCGCCTCGGTGCTCGGGGCGCCGGCGGCGATTCTCATGAGCCTCATCATGGTGCCGGACACAGTCGAGAAGCACACCGAACCATTCGCCGTCGAACTGGAGCAGACGGCTTCGAGCACCATGGACGCCATCGTCAAGGGCACCGGAGCCGGGCTTGAGCTCCTGCTCAACATCTGCGCGATGCTGATCGTGCTGGTGGCGCTCGTGCATCTGGTCAACGCGATCCTGGGCGCGCTACCGGACGTCGACGGCGCGCCAATCTCGATGCAGCGCCTGCTCGGCGTGGTCATGGCCCCGATTTGCTGGCTGATGGGCATTCCGTGGAGCGAGGCGACCACCGCCGGTCGGCTGATGGGGATCAAGACCATCCTCAATGAATTCATCGCCTATGTGGAGCTGTCGAAGCTACCCCCGGAGGCGCTCGACGCACGCTCGCGGCTGATCATGCTCTATGCGATGTGCGGCTTCGCCAATTTCGGCTCGCTCGGGATCATGATCGCCGGGCTCGGAACGATGGCGCCGACGCGGCGCAAGGACGTGATCTCGCTCGGCATCAAATCGATCGTCGGCGGCACGCTGGCCACCTGCCTGATTGGGGCAATCGTCGGGTTGCTGAACTGACCTATCGATCCGCGCACCGAGCCATTACAGTCGCCTCGCCCACCGGAGCGAGCGATGCAATGGAAGACCAGCTTCACCAACATTCCGTCGCTACCACCGTTTCCGAGCCGACGCCGGTCGGCTGGCGCGACCTGCGCGAATGGATCAGTCTGATCGAGGCCAATGGCCTGCTCAAGCGCATCAGTGCTCCCGTCAATCCCGACGAGGAACTGGCCGCGATCACCTACATGGCGACGCGCCGGGAAGACGCGCCCGCGCTCCTGTTCAACAACTTCCCCGGCGACCGTTCCGGCGCGAGCGTGCTGATCAATCTGCTCGGATCGAGCAAGGAACGTTATGCGCTCGCAGTCGGGCTCGATCCCAACTTGCCGATCTCCGAAATGATCGCCGAGAGCCGCGAGATCATGCGCCGGCGCATTCCGCCATGCCGCATCCCGAAACAGTCTGCGCCGGTGAACGAGATCGTCCTGCGCGACGAAGAGATCGACCTCACACAATTCCCGATCCCCAAATTCTGGCCGGGCGACGGCGGGCGCTATATCGGCACCGCCGATGTCACGCTGACGGCGCAGCCGGAAACCGGCCGCATCAATGTCGGCGTCTATCGGCAGATGCTGCACGGCCCACGACGGATCGGCCTCTACTGCTCACCGGGCAAGCACGCCCTGCTTGATCGCGACGGCTGGTGGAAGCGCGGACAGTCCTGCGAGGTGATCGCGGCCTACGGCATCGATCCGGTCCTTTTCATGCTGGGCGCGCAGGTGTTCGGCATCAAGGACTCCGAACTCGACGTCGCCGGCGGCATCATGGGCCGCGCGGTCGAACTCACGGAGGCCGAATGCGTGAGCCTGCCTATCCCCGCACATGCGGAGCTGGTGATCGAGGGCGTGCTGCATCCCGGCGAATCCGAGGAAGAAGGACCGCTCGGCGAATTCACCGGCTACTACGGGCGCGAGCGCGGACCGCAGCCCGTGATCGAAGTCAAGGCGCTGCATCACCGCCGCGCGCCGATCCTGACCGCCGCGCTGATGGCGAAGTATCCCTCCTGCGAGATCGGCGCCTATTACGCGATCATGCGCTCGGCCCGCATCCTCGACGATCTCGAACGCATCGGTGTGCCGGGTGTGCTGGCGGCTTACGCCCACCCGGCCGCGGCGTCTGGGTGGGGTATTGTGGTCGTGTCGCTGCAGCAGCAGTACGCCGGGCATGCCGCGCAGGTGCTCGCGCTGACGGCGCAGTGCCCGGCGGCGGCGTACTACACCAAATGGATCATCGCGGTCGACGAGGATGTCGATCCCACCGACTTCAACGAAGTGATGTGGGCGCTCAGCACACGCTGCAACCCGGCCGACGATCTCGACGTGCTGCGCAACACCTGGTCGACCGGGCTTGATCCCAGCCAGTACCCGCCGGAGAATCGCCCCTACGGGTCGAAGGTGCTGATCAATGCGTGCAAGCCGCACCAGGCAATCAAGCAATTTCCCGCAGCCACGCTGCTACGGCGCTCGGTTTACGAGCGCACGGCCATGCGCTGGCCGGAGCTTGGTTTCGCCGATCCGCCCCCCAAGCTCACCAGCTTCCATGGCGAATAGTCGCGGTGCCTGATCCGGTGCCCGTTGGCGGCTTTCAGTTCAACTTGAACTCGCCATCGATCGATCGAATTTCCGCCGGCTTGATCAGCCGCGCGTGGGCGACCGTCACGGAATGCAACGGGCCTTCAAGTTGCTCCAGCCAGAAATTCAGAAAACGGTTCAGTACGGGAAACCTTGGGCAGAGGTCGTAGTCCTGCCAGACGTAGGTTTGCAGCAGCCATGGGTGGTCCGGCCTGCGGTAGAGGATGCGCGCCGTGGTGAGCCCATAGCCTTCGAGTTGCCGTTTGAAGTTCTCCGAGACCATCTTGCCCTCCTTCCAATTCACGCTCCTAGTTTCCATTGATGGAGCCCCACTGACAAGTCAAAAATTGAATTTAGTTCCTAATTTCAAGGCGTTAGCAGCATCAGCGCCCAATTGCTGACAGCTCACGTTAACCATGAAGCTGATTTGCTAGCAGTCCATAGGGCCGAGTGCCAAAAATTTTGCTCACCCCTCTTGCGGCCATCGGGGCGGTAGCCTATGTCGCGGTCAGACGGCTGGGAGGGGATTGATTTCCACCGGCCGTTCCGCCCAAAAAGATAACGTTCTCAATATAATAGGAGACGAGCATGAAATTTCGCCCGCTTCACGACCGTGTCGTCGTCAAGCGTATCGATGCCGAGGCGAAAAGCGCTGGCGGCATCATTATCCCCGATACCGCCAAGGAAAAGCCCTCCCAGGGTGAAGTCGTCGCCGTCGGCCCCGGTGGCCGCGACGAGGCCGGCAAGCTGATCCCGCTCGATCTGAAGGTTGGCGAGCGCGTGTTGTTCGGCAAGTGGTCGGGGACCGAAGTGAAGATCGATGGCGAGGATCTCCTGATCATGAAGGAGTCCGACATCCTGGGCGTGCTCGATGAGACCGCCGCCCGCAAGAAGGCCGCCTGACCGGCGCCGCCGACCCCTCTCATTTCATCAAAGGAAGCAGACAATGGCTGCCAAGGAAGTCAAATTCTCGGTCGATGCGCGCGACCGCATGCTGCGCGGCATCGACATTCTCGCCAACGCCGTGAAGGTGACGCTCGGCCCGAAAGGCCGCAACGTGGTGCTCGACAAGTCGTTCGGCGCGCCGCGCATCACCAAGGACGGCGTGACAGTCGCCAAGGAAATCGAGCTTGAGGACAAGTTCGAGAACATGGGCGCGCAGATGGTGCGCGAAGTGGCCTCGAAGACCTCCGACGCCG
Source organism: uncultured Alphaproteobacteria bacterium (assembly GCA_963702695.1). Classification (GTDB taxonomy): domain Bacteria; phylum Pseudomonadota; class Alphaproteobacteria; order Rhizobiales; family Xanthobacteraceae; genus VAZQ01. The sequence continues at coordinate 122,467 of CAVPDS010000023.1, forward strand.
CGGGCGACGGCACCACCACCGCGACCGTGCTCGCGGCCGCGATCGTCAGGGAAGGTTCGAAGGCGGTTGCCGCCGGCATGAATCCGATGGACCTGAAGCGCGGCATCGACCTCGCGGTCGAGGCGATCGTCGCCGACCTTCAGAAGAACTCGAAGAAGGTCACCTCGAACGATGAGATCGCCCAGGTTGGCACTATCTCCGCCAACGGCGACGCCGAGATCGGTCGCTTCCTCGCCGAGGCGATGAAAAAGGTCGGCAACGAAGGCGTGATCACGGTTGAAGAGGCAAAGTCGCTCGAGACCGAGCTCGACGTGGTCGAGGGCATGCAGTTCGACCGCGGCTATATCTCCCCCTACTTCATCACCAACGCCGACAAGATGCGCGTGGAGATGGACGACCCGTACATCCTCATCAACGAGAAGAAGCTCTCGAACCTCAACGAGTTGCTGCCACTGCTCGAAGCGGTGGTGCAGGCCGGCAAGCCGCTGCTCATCATCGCCGAGGACGTTGAGGGGGAAGCGCTCGCCACGCTCGTGGTCAACAAGCTCCGCGGCGGCCTCAAGGTCGCGGCCGTGAAGGCGCCGGGCTTCGGCGATCGCCGCAAGGCCATGTTGCAGGACATCGCCATCCTGACCGGCGGCCAGGCGATCAGCGAGGATCTCGGCATCAAGCTTGAGAACGTTACGATCAACATGCTTGGCCGCGCCAAGAAGGTGACGATCGACAAGGAGAACTCCACGATCGTCGGCGGTGCCGGCAAGAAGGCCGACATCGAGGGTCGCATCGCCCAGATCAAGGCGCAGATCGAGGAAACCACCTCCGATTACGACCGCGAGAAGCTCCAGGAGCGCCTCGCCAAGCTCGCAGGCGGCGTTGCGGTGATCCGCGTCGGCGGCGCGACCGAAGTCGAGGTGAAGGAGCGCAAGGACCGCGTCGATGACGCCATGCACGCGACCCGCGCCGCGGTCGAGGAAGGTATCCTGCCCGGCGGCGGCGTAGCACTCCTGCGCGCCATCGAAGCGCTCAAGAGGGTCAAGACCCACAACGACGACCAGAAGACCGGCGTCGAGATCGTGCGCAAGGCCATCTCAGCGCCGGCGCGTCAGATCGCGCTCAACGCCGGCGAAGACGGCTCGGTGATCGTCGGCAAGATCCTCGAAAAGGATCAATACGCCTACGGCTTCGATGCGCAGAACGGCGAGTACGGTAACATGATGTCGAAGGGCATCATCGACCCGACCAAGGTCGTCCGGCAGGCGCTGCAGGGCGCGTCCTCCGTGGCGGGCCTCCTGATCACCACCGAGGCCATGGTGGCGGAAGTGCCGAAGAAGAACGCTCCCGCCATGCCGCAAATGCCAGGTGGCGGCGGGATGGACTTCTGATCAGCGCTAACCTGATCGAATACCGAAGGGCGCGGCGAAGGCTGCGCCCTTTTGTTTGGTTCATGGCCGGCACGAAGCCCCAACCAGTCAGGCCGCGTTCCGACGAGTAGCGCGCTTGCCATTGGACGCACTCTTGGGCCGACGGGCTGTGACGCGCTTTCCGTAAGGCGGCGCGGCACTCAAACGCTCCATCATCACCAGGCGCTCAGCCTCCAGCCAGTGGTCATTCGCGCATCCCTCGACGCGGCCACTCAGCGTCCAGATGTCATAGGCGCGATCGCGGATTTGCTGCTCCAAGTCGCTCATCATGACGACCATTTCCTCGTTCGTGGGACCTGCCCGGAAGTAACTTCGCGTAGTTAGCGAAAGGTTAACAGCGCAGCCTTTGTCTTTGTTCCTGCTGCTGATTCTTTGCGCAATCCACTCACTTCCGCGCCGCATCTTTGTACATTGCATATGCGAAGGGCCGCGTTGCAGCGACCCTTCTTCTTGCAGCGCCCTCACGCCTTCTCGTCCGCCTTCAAGCGCACGAGCTTGGTGAGCAGCGCGTCGAAGCCCGCGCCGTCGCCGGCATGGAGGTCGATGCGGCCGACCTTCTCGACCAGCCGCTCGATCGACTCGAGCTCCTTGAGACGCAGAAGCAGCGGGTTGTCCTCCATCAGCTTCGCAGTGTTGAGGAGCGAACGCGTTGCCGCGGTCTCCTCCTGGCGGCGGATCAGGTTGGCCTTGGCGGTGCGCTCCGCCTCCACCACCTTGTTGACCAGCTCGCGGATCTCACCCGGCAGGATCACGTCCTTGACGCCGAGCTCGGTCACCTCGATGCCGGTCTCCGCGAGACGCTCGCGCACGTAGGCGCGAAGCTCCGCGTCGAGCGCGTTCTTGGCCGACAGCACCTCGTCGAGCGTGCGCGACGCCACCGCCTCGCGGATCGCGAACTGCACCAGCCGGTACAGAAACGCATCCACGTCGGGCACCGCCGACACCATGCGCTCCGGATCGCCGATCCGGCGGAACGCGGTGAGCGTCACGCGCAGCGCGATGCGGTCCTTGGTCAGCATCTCCTGGGCGGTGATCTCCACCGCCTGCGGACGCAGGTCGAAGCGCTTGACCTCGATCTTGCGGCCGACCGTCCAGAACGCGTGCCGGCCCGGCGCGAGCCGCTCCACGAGCCGGCCCTCGATGGTAGAGGAGACCCGCCTCGTGGTTCTCGACCACGTGCTCGACCACGAGCGTGTTGCGCTCGCGCGTGATCATCGCGAGATGGCGCGGGGCGACCTTCGGATCGCGGGCGACGTCGATGCGCTCGACCTCGACGCGCGTCGCGACCTTCCAGAACACGCGGGTCTGCCACGGACCCATGAGGTGCATCGGCCGGCCGTCGAGGCTGAGGATCGCGACCTCGTCGGCCTTGGTCTCGACCGCCTCGAACAGCTCCGCCGCGAGATCCGGCCGTGCCGACTTGAGCACGGCATAGCGGTCCGATGCGAACTCGGTACGCACGACATTGTGCAGTTCGGTGGTCAGATCGCCGGCCGGGTCGAACAGCGTATGGCGGCCCGGCTCGAGCACCCGCTCGATCCGGCCGTTGCGCGACAGGAGGGCGCGCTCGCCGTCCTTGACCGTCACGCGCAACGTCAACATCATGGCACGTCTCCTTCATTGGCCGCGCGGCAGCGCCGGACGACCGGGTTTACAATTTCGAGGACGTGGGAACCGGACGCGGCTTCCCGGAAGACCGACGGGCCGAGGCTTGAGCCTGAGCGATGACGGGCGCACGCGTACGATCGCCGCGCCGAGGCGCGGGGGCCGAACGGTGGACCCGACATCAGCGCGGGCGGTATCCGCCCCGGCGCAGAGCCGGTCTCACGGTGTCTTGGAGCGGGCAAGGAGCCTTTCGGCGCGACGACCGGACCGCGACTGAAGCGCGCGTCCGGTCCCCTTTCAGGGCAATCAGCTTATCAGGCTGATGGTATCAGTTGGCAAAACTGAAACCGGAGCGTTGGAGCGGGATTCGAACCCGCGACCCGATGAGTAACAATCATCTGCTCTTTCCGCTGAGCTATCCTCGCAGGATGAGTTGAAAGGAATCGAACCTCTGCCTCCGGGCGAACCCGGCGCTCTCCATGAGCTACAACCCCAACCTCCGCTTGGCGGAACACGGAAACGCAGAGCGCACCGCGCCAGCCGGGATCTCACGAGCCCGGACACAGGGCCGAGCGAAGGCGATGCGGCATATGCTCGAAATGATGAAAAGAGGCAATGGGCGCGAAGAAATAACAACGAAATGTCAGCGAAGCACAAAGGCCCGAAGTAAAATGTCGACGGCGCAATGCCACGAACTTTCTTTGTTGCGCCCAAGCGAATGCGAATAATCTTTGTTCCGCCCTTGCGAAGGCGACTCGGGCACCCTACCTGGAACAGCAACGGTGATGTTGATGCCTTACGAGCTCCATCATCGAGACGACCACGGCAGCAGGTGACGCCGGATGTACGCGCACCGTTATCGTGGTCGTTAACGTTTCAGGGTCTGCGCTATTGCGGCAAGCCCTTGTCCTGCCAAGCCATTCCGAGTTGGTCATAGAGGAATACGAGGAGGTCGGCGTCCTCGTCGATGCGCTCATTGCGCGAGCTTCCCATGCCGTGGCCGGCGGAGTTTGTGCGCAACAGGACCGGCAGGCCCGATGACGTGGCGGCCTGCATGGCCGCGGCGAACTTCCGCGATTGCATCGGGTCAACGCGGCCGTCATTTTCGCCGGTGGTGAGCAAAATGGCCGGGTAGCGGGTCCCCTGCGTCACGTGGTGATACGGCGAGTAGGCGTACAAGGCCTTGAATTGGTTGAGATCTTTGACCGTCCCAAATTCCGTGACGTTGAACGCGCCGTTGGGCGCAAGCTCCACCCGCAGCATGTCGTAGATGCCGACGCGGGCCACTACGGCCCGCATCAAATCGGGGTGCTGCGTCACGATAGCGCCCATCAGCAGGCCGCCGTTCGATTCACCGAAGGTCGCGAGCCTCGCCGACGAGGTATATCTGCGTTCGATCAAGAGCTGCGCAGCAGCCGTGAAGTCATTGAACACATTCTGCTTTTTGGTGAGATTTCCCTCGTTGTGCCAGCGCTCGCCAAACTCGCCGCCGCCCCGAATAATCGCGATCGCGAAAATCCCGCCGCCGTCGAACCACACCCGGTTTCGGGGCGGCATAAACCCCGGCTTGAGGCTTACGCCGTAGCCGCCGTAGCCGTAGAGGATGGTCGGATTTGTGCCATCGAGTTTTGTGGACCGGCTATGGACGATGATAACGGGGACGCGTGTACCGTCCATGGACGTCGCCTGTTCGACCGTGGTCTCCATATCGTCGAAGGCATAGGCGGACACATCCGCGAATTTCGTCTCCGTGGACTTCCCGCTCCGGTTGTCCCAGCGCGCGACATAGCGCGGCCGTAAGTACGTCCGCACCGAGTAGATCAGCCCGCCCTCCGGGAGCGCCGACATTTCGCCGATCGAGGCGGCCTCCGGCAACGGCAGCAATCCCTGCGCGTGTCCCTCATGATCGAAGATGCGCACCTGGTTCGGTCCGCCGACGATGTCGCGCACCATGACGTGCGTGCGCGTCACGGTAAGCGCCGAGCGCAGTTCCGTTGTCACGCTGGCTTCGGGCACGAGCACATCCGCGGTGCGCAGCGCGAACGGCTTGAACGGCGGCCGCAGCTTCAGCACCTTGCCGTTCGGCGCGTCGGCGCGGGAGAGCGCGAAAATCACGCCGGCGGGACTCGATACGACTTCGACGATCTGGTCCTTGAAGCCGGCAAGCTGAACCACGCCGTCCTTGCTCAGCACGAAGTGAGCGAACTCGCCGCCGTCGCCGTCCTGCACCTGCGCGACGATGAGATCGCGGGTGTTATCGCGGCCAAGGAAAATCTCCGCAACGCGCGGCAGCCCGTCCTTCTCGCCGAGCACCAGCGGGTCGTTGCGCCAGTCGCCGCCGAGCGTATGGAAATAAACCTGCTGATAGAAGAAACGGTCCGCTTCCGGTTTCTCCTCGCCGGGATAGCGCGCGTACCAGAACGCCGAGCTGTCATTGAGCCAGGCGAGACTCCCGCCGGCCGTCGGCGCCTGCACGCGCGGGATCGGCTCGCCGATCTCCTTCCCCGTGGCGACCTCGTAGACGTGCAGCGTGCCGATCTCGCTGCCGTTCTGCGACAGCGACACTGCCACCAGCTTGCCGTCAGGCGAGGTGCGATACCAGTCGATCGTCGTCTTGCCCGTGGGATCGAGCGTATTCGGATCGATCACAGCCTTGGCGCTCGCGGTATCACCGGCTGCGTCCATCACCACCAGTGCCGGCTGCTGCTGCGAGGGATCGTTGCGGATCGCGAACAGCTTGTCGCCGCGGGCACGGAATCCATAGAACGTGGTCGAAGCCCGCGTTATCAGCGAGGCAAGCCGGGCACGAATGCCCGTGCGGCTTGGCAGCGCGTCGAGATAAGCGCGCGTGCGCTGGTTTTGCGCCGCCGTCCAGGCTGCGACCTTCGGATCGGCGGCATCTTCCAGCCAGCGATAGGGGTCATGCACCGTCACGCCGTGATAGGTGTCAGTCACATCTATCCTCGGCGTCGGTACCTCTTGGGCGGACGCTTGCGATACCATCGTCAGCGCCATGATCAGCACTGCCAGGGTGAGGGATTGCCGGGGTGTCCCGGCCCAGCGAGCGCGAAGCGAAAACGCCGAGCCGGGCCCCAGGAGAGAAGTTACGGCCAAAGGCCGTCCTAATATTGCGCTGCGCTTCTCCTTGCGCTGGGTCCACGCAAATCGGGTGTACACGAGATGCGCAATATGCACCGATCCCGGGTAAACCCGAGATCGGGTTCGCGTTCCACTTCGCTCTACGAGCCCGGGACACGAGCCCGTGCCGAAGGCTCTCCGGACAGGCTCAAACATCATTCAGCCGGCGCAACCGCACGCGCACGCTCCCTCTCGACACCGTTGACCAGCAACGCAATCGTCGACGTTGAAATCACGAACCCGAGCGCGGCGACCGCGGTCGTCGCGAGCACGAGATCGAAGCCGCCGCGGCTGTAGAGAACCGCCAGCGCGGAGACCGCCACTCCCGACGCCAAGAAGGTAAGGAAATATCGCACCGCGTACACCCGCCCGCGCCAGGCATCGGCGGTGTAACGCGCGATCACGAGGTCGTTGACGGTCACCTGCGCGAAGATCGCGGCCATCGCGACCGCGAGCGCCACCAGCACCATCACACCCTTGGCCTGCGACGCCCACACCACGCCAGCGAACTGAAGCGCGGCGACGGTGGCGAACAAGATGTGCAGCGGGAAGCGCTCGACCAGGCGGCCAATCACCAATTGCGCCATCGCGCCGCACATGAACACCGCGGTCGCGAGCCCGCCCACCAGCCAGAATGGGACCGCGTCGCCCACCCGCTCATCGACGATCTTGGGCAGCGCCACCGAGATGATGTTGAATACGAGGCCGGCCGACAGCGCGATGATGACGAACAATCCGAAGATCGCGGCCGCGAGCGTCGGCGCGAGCTGCACGTCGGCGGTGGTGGTGCGGGCGACTTTCTTGCGCTCGGAACTGGGCACCAGGCGCAGGTAAGCGAAGCCGGTCACGGCGCAGACGAGCGCAGGAACGAGGAAAGCCGCGCGCCATCCCAGTACCGAGATGAACGCGGCTGTGATCCCAGCGGCCAGCGCGGCGCCGAGATTGCCGCAGACGCCGTTGAACGCCAGCGAGCGGCCACGCGTGGTCGCCTGCTCGATCAGCATCGCGGTCCCGACCGGATGGTAGATCGCCGCGAACATGCCGAGCGCGAACAATGCGACTGCCAGCAAGGTGAGGTTCGGCGCGAGCCCCGCCGCCGCCAGCGACGCCGCGCAGCCGAAGTAGAATACCGTCATCATGGTGCGCCGGCTGATGCGGTCGCCGAGCCAGCCGGCCGGCAGCGAGAACACACCGAAGGCCACGAACGACGCGGTGCCGAGCGCGATCAGATCGCTATAGCTGCGGCCATAGGCAAGCTGCAGGCTGATCACCACCGTCGGATAGATCAGAATCACGAAATGATCGATCGCATGCGCGAAATTGATAAATCCGATCGACACGCGGCGATCGGGAGGTGCGGACGGAGCCGCGAAGTTTGTCATTGTTGCACCAAACTCGGTGGATATCGGGTCAATATAGCGGGGTGGGGTCGGCGTCGCCAGCGGACCGAGTTGTGGATGGAATTGGCCGGGACCGAACATTTTCGCGGGGTGACCGAGATGGAGCGCCGCGGCAGGCATTTTGCCCGTCCCCTTGCGGGAGAGGGCAACGGAGGCGTCGCCGCACGAGGCCCGCGAAAGACCGCAACCATGACACAACAGAACAATGCCGTTCACTACTCGCGCCAAGAACCCTTTCAGCGTAATTTGCGTTGACGATTGCCGGTGGAAGAACCGGAACCGGCACGCGGCGCCGGATGCAACGGTGTGCATTTGTCGATGCTTCAAACGCAAGAGCGGACGATCTCCTCTCCGGAGGAGCTGGAACTGACGATTCTGATGCCCTGCCTCGACGAGGCGGAGACCCTTGGCACGTGCGTGCGCAAGGCGCTCGACTACCTCGCTCGCGCCAACGTCAACGGCGAGGTTCTCATTGCCGACAACGGCAGCACCGACGGTTCGCAGCAGATCGCACGCTCGCTCGGCGCGCGCGTGGTCGCGGTGGCGACGCGCGGATATGGCGCGACGCTGTGCGCCGGCATCGAGGCCGCCCGTGGCAAGCTCGTCATCATGGGGGACTCCGACGACAGCTACGACTTCAGCAATCTCGACCCGTTCGTGGCGCGGCTGCGCGACGGGTGCGACCTGGTCATGGGCAATCGCTTTCGTGGCGGCATCGCGCCGGACGCCATGCCGTTCTTGCATCGCTACTTCGGCAATCCGGTCTTGAGCGGCGTCGGACGCCTGCTGTTCCGGATCAATTGCGGTGATTTTCATTGCGGCCTGCGCGGATTTGATGCGACCCGCATGCGTGCGCTCGGGCTGAAGTCGACGGGCATGGAATTCGCGAGTGAAATGATCGTGCGCTCTGCGCTTGCCGGCTATCGCATCGCCGAGGTGCCGACCACGCTGAAGAAGGACGGCCGCTCCCGGCCGCCGCACCTGCAAAGCTGGCGCGACGGCTGGCGGCATCTGCGGTTCCTGCTGATGTTCAGCCCGCGCTGGCTGTTCCTGTATCCCGGATTATTCATGGTCGGCATGGGCATGGCGCTGGCTGGCCTGCTGCTGCCGGGGCCGCTGCTGTTCACTCCCAAGTTCGGGCTTGATCTGCACAGCCTGATCGTCGGCTCGTTCATGATCGTGATCGGCACGCAATGCATCTCGTTCGCGATCATCGTCCGGCGCTATGCCGCCTTGCGCGGCTTTCTGCCGCCGAGCGGGTTGGTCGAACGGCTCCGCGTGCTGAGCCTCGAGCGGGTGCTCACGGCTGCGGGCGTGCTGTTGTTGTTGGGCCTGGCCGGGTTCGGATGGTGCGTGGCGGATTGGGCCTCGACCGGATTCGGACCGCTCAATCTCGCCGGCGCCCTGATCCGGGTGCTGACGATCTCAGTCGCGATGATCGCGCTTGCGCTGCAGATCGGATTCAGCGCATTTGTCTGTGAAATTCTTCTGATGAAGCCGTAATACCGTACCGGAATTCTTGCTTTGCTCAATACGACGCCCAACAGCCAGTACAACCTCGCCGCTCCCGACAGCACGGCCGTGCGGCTCGCGGGTTATCAGCGCCGACGCATGTATGAGAGCTTCCTGGCAGCGACCCAGGTAGGACCGCAAGACACGATCCTCGACGTCGGAGTGACCGCGGACCGGAGCTACAATCATTCGAACTATCTCGAAGCGTGGTATCCGACCAAATCGGCGATCACCGCGGTCGGGTTGGACGACGCCTCGTTCCTGAGCGCGCTTTATCCCGGCGTGCGGTTCGTGCACGCGAATGGACTGGCGCTGCCGTTCGCGGACAACTCGTTCGATGTGGTACACTCCTCCGCGGTGCTGGAGCATGTCGGCGGCTTCGACAATCAGGCGCGGCTCATTCGCGAGTGCGCGCGGGTGGCGCGCAAGGCGATCTTCCTCACCACCCCCAACCGCTGGTTCCCGATCGAGTTTCACACCGTGCTGCCGCTGGTGCACTGGCTGCCGAAGCGGGCGTTCCGTGCGCTGATGCGGCGCGTCGGGCTCGGCTTCTTCGCCGAGGAGGACAATCTCAACCTCATGTCGGCGCGCGAATTGCGCGCGGCTGCCGGGCTGGTTCCGGCCATCGCGGCGAGCGTCGACAGCGTTGCGCTCGGGGGCTGGCCGAGCAACCTTCTGCTCCTCGGCCGCAAGCGCGGGTGATCAGACGCTAGGCCGACGCCGGCACGACTGCGGGCTTGGGCCGCGCGCGCGCCCAGGCGAGGACCTCCGCCGCGATCACTGGGCTGCGCACGATCATCGCGATGTAGATCAGCAGCACGAACGGCAGGCTGTGCCGGAACAGATCCCACGCATCGGTGTGATAGCTGACGAAGATGCTGGTCCCGGCGGCGATGGCGGCCATCTCGATCAGCGATGACCGCCGGCGCGTGATCAGCCCTATTCCATAGCGGACCACAACGACGGCGAGATAGAGCACCGGCAACAGCCATCCCAGCGGCAGCAGACGGAGCGGCGCCGACAGAAAATCAGCGAGCCACTGCGGATAGGGCGATACATCGGACCAATATCCCTGCAGCGGGCGCCAGAACACGTCCGTGATCGAAAGGTGGAAATCCCAGCCGTAATCGATCGTGCTCAGGTTCGGCGAGGCGACCAGCGAGCGCAGCAGATAGCCCGGATGGGTGAGGAGAAATCCGGCGTAGGTCCGGATGCCGTGGGCCACCACCCAGTTGCGGTAGTCGCGAAAATCCGGCGTCACCTGGTCGTCCGGTTTCCATAGCGTGCCGTCCTGCCATGCCGGCTTGCCGATCCGATCCACCACCGCCGGCGACAAGACAAGCCCGTGCTCGACGAAGAAGGCGCGGCGCTCCGGCTCCGGCAGCATCCGGAACTGGATGATGTTGACGAACGTCTGGATATATTTGCCGCTCGCGGAGAGGAACGACGCCCGCACCACACCGAGCGCAGCACCCCCCACCAGAACGGCAACGATGGCAACGCGAGCCACCGCCGATCCCCGGCGCGACGCGAGCAAGTTCAGCCCCAGAAGGCCGAACAATATCCAGACGAAGAAGATCATCGGATCGCGGATCAGGACCAGCAGGCAACAGCACACGATGACTAGGAGAAGCGAGAGCCGCTTGCCTGCGTCGCAAGCGAGGCACGCCGCCACGAACAGCAGCAGCGCCGACAAGCTGAGGCTTTCGGTAAGGATCGAACTCGGCCAGACGATGACGAGCGGCCCCAGCAACAGGACGCCGACGAGCGCCGTCGCGCCGATCTTCGTCGCGGCCGATCCTGGCGCAAACAGCATCGATGCAACCAGCAACAACGCCGTGGCGCCGGCCAGCACCCAGGTTTGCGCGCGATAGATCGGCAGCAACCTGGGATCAATGCTCGCCCGCTGCGCATCTGCAATGTTGGGCGCGCCGAAGTGGCTCAGGAAGATCGGATAGAGACCGAATTCAGAGATGAAACTGGCGCGCTCATGGTGACGCACCAGCCAGTCGCGGCCCTGCGTGAGATAGGTGGTCCCATCGACGATCGGCGCCGGCTGCAGGTTGTCGGTGACGGCGCGCGACGCCCACACTTGCACCGCGGCGAAAAGGAGCGGAAGGAGCAGGATGGCGAGCAGCACCCCCTTGCTGCGCCGACGCTCTACGACCGCATGGTCCGTCCCCATAGAATTCCCGCATCCTGAACCCGTGTACCCATCCGCATGTGGGCGCGCGGTGGTAGCGCTGATCCTGCCTGTGCTCAACCCCGTCCACCGCGTTGCATTTGCGGAACGGACCCGTCTATCTTCGTCCGCCGCGCAGGGAGCCGACGATGTTGAAGTGGACGACTGGTCTTTTGCTGATGGGATTGATCTTGATGGGATCGTGCCCGAAACCGGTCTGGTCGGCGGACATGAAAGCCGGCGCCCGCCACCAGCCACGTGGTCCGCCATCATCATTGGGTCAGATTGTTGCCGCGGCTGCCGCCCGAGCGGCATGTCGTCGAAGCCGGCCGCCCGCCCGGCAGCGGTGTTTTCCAGATCAACAACACCCGCTTCGCAGCCGCCAGTGCGTCCTGCGCACGCTGGGTCGCCGGCGAGCAGGTCAAATTACTGGCCGGCGAGTGGCACGGCGCCTGCACCACGGCGGTGTTCTACAATTTCCGGCGGCACCAAACTTGCCAGATGGCGTGTCAGGGCGCTTTCTGACGGGTCCGCTCCTAGCTGATCCGGACCGCGACGTACCGGGTCGTCTCGCCGGACTTGATCCGCATCAGCACGGCGCGCTTGCCCGCTCCCTGCGCGGCGGTGATCGCCGTGTAGACATCCTCCGGCGCGTTCACCGAACGGTGCGCCACACCGAGGATGATGTCGCCGACGTCGAGCCGATCGGCCAACACGCTGCCGGGATCGATCTCCGCAACAATGACGCCGGTGGTGCCGCGCTTCACCGACTGCGCCGGCAACAGGGTGAGCCCGGCGCCCGGGACATCCGTCTTGGCCGTCGCTTCGCTGGTGGGCGCCGCTTCGGCCGCCTTGACGCGTACCGGCGCTTCCTCGACCGCCGCCGTGACGGTGCGCTCCTGCGCCTCCTGGATCACGCCGAGCGGGAGCGACGTACCGGGCGTCATGCCGTCGAGCTTGCGGGCGAAGTCGTGTGCGTCCTTCACCAATTCGCCATTCATCGTCTGGATGACATCGCCAGCCGAAATCCCGGCTTTGGCGGCGGGGCTGTCGGCCTCGACGTCCACGACCAGTACGCCGCCGGCGTTGGCGGCCAAGCCGAGCGTCTCGGCGATCTCAGGCGTGACCGCCTGCGCCTTCACGCCGAGCCAGCCGCGAGTCACCGCGCCCCTGTCCTTGAGTTGCGCGATCACGGCGCGGGCGCGGTCGGCGGGAATGTCGAAGGCGATGCCGACGGAGCCGCCGGTCGGCGAATAGATCATGGTATTGATGCCGACGACGTTGCCGCTCACGTCGAAGGTCGGGCCGCCGGAACTGCCTTTGTTGACCGGAGCATCGATCTGCAACAGATCCTCGTAGGAATCCTTGGTCATGTCGCGTCCGCGGGCGGACACGATGCCGGCGGTCACGGTGCCGCCGAGGCCAAACGGATTGCCGACGGTGATGATCCAGTCGCCAACTCTCGGCGCGGCGTCCGCGAAGTTGACATGCGGGAAATCCGCGGCGCCATCGACCTTGAGCAGCGCGAGATCGCTGGTCGGATCGGCGGCAACGATCCGCGCCGTGTAAACCTGGTTGTCCTCGGTGCGGATCTCGGCGGTCTTGGCGCCGTTGACGACGTGATTGTTGGTCACCGCATAGCCATCGGCGGAAACAAAGAAGCCGGAGCCCTGCGAAGTCACCAGCCGCGCTCGGCCGCGTTCCATCTGTCCGGTACCCTGGCCGCGGAAATAACGCTCCGTCTGGAAATGTTCGTCATCGACGATCCGCACGCGGATGCTGACCACGGCAGGGGTCACCGAATCCACGATGCTGGCAAAGCCCGGCGGCGTAGCGCGCGCGGGCATCTGTTCGGCCGCGCTGGCGTCGACCCGGAATACGGTGGCGGCACGCGGGCTCACCAATACGGTCGCCGTCGCCGCACCCAGGAGTGCAGCGACCATGATCGCGCGGCGGGCAATCAACTTTCCCGTCGACTTTCCGGTCGACTTGCCCTTGGCGACGCCGGATTCGGCTGCAATGTGTTTGCTTGAAATGTGATCAGGCATCGCGCTCTCCACCACCGCACGTCATGCGGCTCATCGTTCCGTTTCGGGAGCTGGCCTGGATCACCTCCATCGACTGTGATGTCTTGCCACGCTCTAGCGGTTCCGCAGCATTTGTTTTTGGCCACCCGCCTTCTGTTCGTGCGGGCTCGAACCCACAACGCGGCGTGAGGCGCCCGGTTCCAATGAGGATCGGCAGGGACGGGAGCGGAGAATCGAGAGCGATAGTGGAGACGGGCGGAGCCGGAATTTACAAAAATTTGAAACGGCAGGGATCGCTATCATTGTCGCCAATGTAAATTTGAACCATCGCTGCGCTGGCCCGACCAAATTACAGGTGGCACCAGCAGCGGGAGAGCCTGTCTATGATCGATATCTCTAATTTGAATAACGATACCCGAATACCCGATGTCAAAAAGAAAGCGCTGGAATTCGCCGCCGCCTTCAAGACCATGTCACCCGTGAAGAACGAGCCGAACCTGGATAACAGTGCGATCCAATACAACGCGTTGATCACCAACGCGGTTGAGGCCGTCCAGCGCTTGTCGCCAAATGCGCGCATCGCGTTCATGTTCTTCGTCGGGCGCGATTTTGGAGGCCTTCAGGCCTTCGAGGTGGTTCGGGGATATCACAAGGAAGTGGTCAATCACCACGTTCTCCGCGTGTCCACCCTCGATGAGGCGAGCACGTGGGTTGTCGATGATATGGACATCAAGCATTGGGACGAATTGATCGGCATAAGCTGGACCGGCCGGCGCGGCATTTCGCTGCCGGCGACCATCTGCATCGTGGTTCCCATTGGAAGCAAGTTCGACCTCGACGCAGAAACGCACACGCATACCTGGGCGACGTACGTGGAGAATACCTATGCGTCGGGCACCGAGAATTACGTCGACGTTTACTCCAGTGCAGAACTGGGCCTGAAAGTTCCTCTCGTTGAAAAGATTGCCACCTTCGACGTGAAAACCGGCGTCAAGGTCGGCGAGAAACACTACAAAAAGACCGAGGAAAAGGAGGGGCAACGCTTCGGCGCGCAAACCTCAAAGACGTTTGTCGTGACCAAGATAGGCCGCAACACGCTGGAGTTTTATCCCGGGCTCGTGAATGAAGCCGTCATCAACCCCTTCGCGGTTCAACACGGCTATGTAGCGGAGCGAAAGGATCTCAACAAGAAACTGGGCGAGCATTGGAATTCCGTAAGCTGGGATGGCACGGAGACCAACAGCGGCTATGAGCAGACCGAGGAAGACATCCAGAAAATCATCGACGAAACAGGCTTGGAGATGGCGCGGCGAGTGCGCCGCATGAAGTACAGTCCGCCAACCTCCAGCGCCGTCCCGGCGAGATAATCCGGTCCTTTGTGGCTATGGCCGATCGCACCTACGTCGCGCGTCACCCTGAAGGCGCAGCCTTCAGACCAAGCCTCGAAGGGCGACCCGGAACGCGCCAGCAGCGCGCGCTTGTTGCAACATCGAACCGGATCGCCCTTCGGGGCTCCTCGCTTCCCTCCCCAAAGCAGATCCGGTTCCACCCTCCTCAAGGCGGCCTAAGGCGACCGGTTTCCCGGGGCCACGCCGCCGGCATGCATGATCGCCGGCATTTGAATGATCAAGACGACATCGAATCGATGAGGCAGTGCGGCAGAAAGAATGCCGTACACATGTTGATCCGAACTCCGTCCGGCATCACATAGGGAGTGTCATTCGGAAGAAACCACGTCCCTGCGTCGGCTCTGGCATAACCGTTGTTAATTATGTCAATAGTATCAGCCCCCTTCGACCCACGACCGAAATAATCATGCGTGCACAGAATCGCATCCTCGGTGAAAATACGGTTTGCGGCTCGTAATGTGCCCTCGTCGGGAATCCAATCGAAGAAGGCAAAGTCGATTTTGTGGCCTTCACCTTCCAGAATGCGAAGGGCGATATGCGATCCATAAGGGATGAATTTAATTCCGCTCCAAGGCGGCAGCCCTCGGTAGTCTACGACATCGGATGTGGTGATCCGGCCGCCGGTTTTCTTCACCGCAGAGTTTCCACCGGCTGGTATTACTGCTGCGGGCTGAGCTTGCGGGCCTGATCGAGCACGTCGGGGCGGATGACAAATGTGGATTCGACCACCTTCTGCAGCTCGGCGCCGGTCAGCGGGTCGACGTCGACGCCGGTGCGCTGGATTTCATCGCGCAATGCCGGGTCGTCATGCATCATCTCATCGAAAGCCTTGCGCAGCGCGGCGGTGACGCTGTCCGGCAAACCGGGCGGCGCGAGCAGCGCGGTGCCGAGCGCGCTGCCGCCGGCGAACAGGCCGAAGATCTGGCGCTGGGTGTCGTCCTGGGCGAGATCGACCACCGCCGGAACGTCGGGCAGCTCGCGATGACGCTCGCGCGTGTACTGCACGATGAGATTGATCTTCTTGTCGCGCAGGAGGTCGGCGCTGCCGACCTTGATGCTCGACCACGGCTTCACGATTGCCTCGACCTCACCGCGTTCCAGCGCGAGCTGCGCCGAGGTCGGCCCCTGAAAACCGGTGACGACCTTGAACTTCGTGCCGATCAGCTCGTTCATCAGGCGCGGAAACACCACCGACGACGAGGTCGGCCCGGTGCCGGCGACGATCACTTCGCGGCGCTTGGCATCCTCGATGCTCTTGAAGCCAGAGGCCGCCCAACTGTGCTCGACCTCGACATTGGAATTGATGCGGCCGATCCAGTTATATTTGCGGGCATCGTACTGGATGCCCGGCGTGGTGGCGAGCACCTGACCGACCGCGACGGTCTGCGAGACCACGCCCATCACCGTGCCATCCTTGGCGGCGACGTTGTAGAGATAGTTCGCGCCGCGCAAGCCGCCGGCGCCGGGCATGTTCTGCACGATGACATTCGGATTGCCGGGCAGATGCGCGCCGATATGGCGCCCGACCAGGCGGCTGTAGAAGTCGTACGGACCGCCGGCCTCGAAGCTCGAAATGATGGTGACGGTCTTGCCGTGGAAATCGGGGATCTCGTCCGCGAGCGCGGCCGGCGCCAACGCGAGGCCCACGCTGAGAAAAAGCAAGAAGATCATTCCGTCGGTTTTTGCGGCCATGGTGCGCGCGTCATCCAACCTTCTTGTTCCAACGCCCGCAGCAGTTCCTCGGTCGCCGCCGCGATGTCCTTTGCGGCGCCGCTTTCGGCCGCCTGCAAGATGCTGTTGCCGGCCGCCAGCCAGTGCGCGCGGTGCAGATATCCACGCGGGAGGTCCTTCGACAAGGCGTGATTGGCATCCAGCAGGGAGTCCAGTCGCCGCACCGGCCCGCTCTTTGGCGTGATAGTATAGCTGAGTTTCTTGGTCCAATACATCGGCAGACAGGACTTCCCAGGCGAAGGCGGCAATCCGGCTTTCCCCGAGGCTTGCGGGCGGCATGGTTGCACGGCTTCGATATTTGCGGTGGCTAAACGTTGATCGACAATTGTGGGTTGATGACCCCTTCGTATTGTACTTCGAACGTTGGCTTCAGACCGGAATGAGGCGGCGCCCGCTGTATTGATTCATCATGATCGAAACAAGGTCGCGTGTCACGATCCCCTGTCCCCTTGGCATGCAGGAAGGAGGGTCTCAACGATTGGCGGCGGGCGGATACGCATGCCGGCGTCCGTTGAAATCCTCAACCTCATAGCACGCAGCGCCGGCTTGCGCCGCGGCGGGCGTGATGTAGCCGGGGCCAATCGGGGATTTGCCGTAGCCGCCTGGAATATCGAGCACGTAGGCCGGCTGGCAAAGCCCGGACGCGCGCCCGTGCAGCGCGCGCATCAGCGCCTGGCCCTCCTCGATCGTCGTGCGCAGGTGCGAGGTTCCCGGCGCGAGATCGCCATGGTGGAGATAGTAGGGCTTGATGCGGCATTCGACCAAGGCGCGCATCAGCGCCGCGAGCGTCTCCGGATCGTCGTTGACGCCGCGCAGCAAAACGCTCTGGCTGAGCATCGGGATGCCGGCATCGATGAGCCGCGCGCAGGCGGCACGCGCACGCTCGGTCAGCTCACGCGCGTGATTGGCATGCAGCACGACATAAGTCGCCTTGCCGGCCGACTTGAGCGCGCGCACGAGGCCCGGCGTCACGCGCTCGGGGTCGACCGTGGGGACACGCGTATGCATGCGCAGGATCTTGACGTGCTCGATCGATTTCAGCACGCGCATCACTTCGCGCAGTCGGCGTGCCGAGAGCACGAACGGATCGCCGCCGGTGAGGATCACCTCCCATATGTCGGGATGCGCGCGGATATAGCCGAGCGCCGCATCGAGCGCAGCGGGCGAGAGGGCGTGGCGGCGCGCAGGGCCGACCATTTCGCGGCGGAAGCAGAACCGGCAGTAGACTGCGCAGACGTGCACCAGCTTGAGCAGCACGCGGTCGGGATAGCGATGCACGATGCCCTCGACCGGGCTGTGGGCGTCATCGCCGATCGGATCGGCGGACTCTGCGGGCTGGACGTTTAGCTCCGCGGCATCGGGCAGGAACTGGCGCGCGATCGGATCGTGCGGATCGGCGCGGTCGATCAAGCTCGCGACATCGGGCGTGAGCGAAACGGCGTAGCGCGCCGCGACCTGCTCGATCGCGGCGCGGCGCTCAGGCGGCATGAGGCCGGCCTCGATCAACTGAGCGGCGGTGCGAAGCGTTGTGCGGCTTGTCATGCGCAAATCCCTGGCGTCCGGCCGGCCTTATTCACGGTTCAGCCGCCGGTGTCCACATCACCTGGTCGATGCGCTGCGCGCCGGTGGCGAGCATCGCCAGCCGGTCGAAGCCGAGCGCGATGCCGCAAGCCTGCGGCATGACTGCGAGCGCAGCGATAAAATCCTCATCGAGCGGATACCGTTCCCGGTAGATGCGTTGCTTCTCCGCCATCTCCGCCTCGAGGCGCGCGCGCTGCACCACCGCGTCGGTGAGTTCGCCAAATCCGTTCGCGAGCTCGATCCCGCACGCGTAGAGCTCGAAGCGTTCGGCGACGCGCGGATCGGACGGTTTCGGCCGCGCCAGCGCCGACATGGCCGCGGGATATTCGCAAAGGATAGTCGCGCGACCGAGGCCGAGCTGCGGTTCGATCCTCTCCACCAGGACGCGGCTGAAGAGGTCGCCCCAGGTGTCGTCGTCGGCCACGCGAATGCCCTGCGCATGCGCCGCGGCTGCCAGCAGCCGGCGATCGGCAGCGAGGTCGATCCCGGCATGGCGCGCGAAGGCGTCGGCGACGGTCAGCCGTTCCGGCGCTGCATAGGGATCAATGGCACGGTCGCGGAAACGAAACTCCCGCGTGCCCACGGCCGCCGCAGCCGCGGCTAGCAGCGCGGCGCAATCCGCCATCAGAACGTCGTAGGGCTCGCCGGCGCGATACCATTCGAGCATCGTGAATTCCGGCGCATGCAGCGCACCGCGCTCGCGGTTGCGGAAGGCGCGCGCGAACTCGAAAATCCGGCGCTCGCCGGCAGCCAGGAGCTTCTTGCAAGCGAATTCCGGCGAGGTCCGCAGATAGCGCCGCGCCGTGCTCCCGTCCGGCCCCACCAGTTCCACGGCGAAGGCATGCAGATGTGTCTCGTTCCCGGGCGAGACCTGCAGGGCGCCGGTTTCCACCTCGACGAAATCGCGCGCGCAAAACCATTCCCGCAGCGCCGCTATGATCCGCCCGCGCCCCAGCAGGAACGGCCGGCGATCAGCATGCACCTGGGGGTCCCAGAACGGAGAGCTCCCGGCGGTCACCTGCGGCCCCCGCCCAAGCGCTTGGAAAACTGCGAAAATCGCTGGCGAACGGGCGCAGGATCAGTATGTTGCGGGCCGACACCACGGCCGGCCGGCCCGGCCCCCTCCCCTCCGGGGCTATCCGGCGCGTTCGCCCAGCACCAAGGAACCGAATTCGTGAAAGTCATCGCCAGCTCGCTTCGCAAGGGCAATATCGTCGAGGTCAACGATCAGCTCTACGTCGTGCTCAACGCCGAAAGCTTCCACCCCGGCAAGGGCACTCCAACCACGCAGATCGACATGCGCCGGATCAGCGACGGCGTAAAGACCGCCCAGCGCTACAAGACCACCGAGCAGGTCGAACGCGCGTTCGTGGAAGACCGCGAGCATCAGTTCCTCTATCAAGACGCGGACGGCTTCCACTTCATGAACACCGAGAATTACGATCAGGTCACGCTGCAGGCCGACCTGATCGGCGATCAGGCGGCTTACCTGGCGCCGGAGATGAAAGTCACGCTGGCGGTGTACGAAGGCAACCCGGTCTCGATCGAGCTACCGCAGAAGGTGATCCTCGAAGTGGTCGAAACCGAACCCTCGATCAAGAGCCAGACCGCCGCCTCTTCGTACAAGCCCGCGGTGCTCTCGAACGGCGTACGAACCATGGTGCCGCCCTTTGTCGGCGTCGGGACCAAGATCGTGGTGATGACTGCCGACGGCGCTTACGTCGAACGCGCGAAGGAGTGATACCGAGAGCGACATTCACTCACGATGCGCGCACTGCCCGAGTATCGGCTCGCCTTCGAGCCTCGCTTCGCTCGCACCTCGGGGTAAGGTAGACATGCATGCAAGCTAAGGGGTGCGCTTGCGAGGATTTGCAAGTGAGCGGGAGGGGGCCCTGCTGAAGTTCGGGCGGCATGCCGCCATAGGTTTGATCGCAGCAGTCCTCGTTCTCGCGGCGAGCCTTGCCGCGTCGGCACAGGACCCGCGCGAGCCCACGATCACCCGCATTCAAGCGGACTGGGACGCGGTGGCCACCGAATTAAAGGCTGCGACCGCCGATCAATCGCCCGACCTGATCGCAAATCTCAACCGGGCGGTCGCCGACATCTTCCCCAACGCCGCCGCAAGCCCGGTGCCGGTGCTGCTGCCTTTCGACACGCCGGCGTACCTTCGCGACCGCGCCGCCGAAACGCCACGCTCCGCCGGCGATTATTTCTCCGGCTTCCGGCTGACGCCATTCTTCCTCGCCGGTCCAGGCGGCTATGACGCCGTGCTTACCGCCTCCCGCCAGGACATGCCGGACCTCGACCTCAATTTCAGCCTGCCGATCGCCGTCCACATCTCCGGCACGGCGCTCGTCTATGAACTCGACGAACCAGCCGGCATGGTGCAACTGCCGGTGAACGGGATCGGCGCCGACTATCCCGGCATCCGGCGAATGTTTCTCGAAGGCTATCTGCGCTACGCGTTCGTGCGCGACGGCGTGCCTTACGTACTCGCAATCGATTGCTCCCAAGGCCGCGCGCGCGAGCACAAGCCTTCGTGCCGTGACGCCGACAAGGTGGCGCTGCGCGCGCTCAAGGAGCTGCAGGTCGTCGGCGGCACGCCGTCGCAACAGTCGCCGGTCGTGGCGCTGCCAACGATCGAGCGCCCCGCGGCGATCTCCACCGTGTTCACCTATCATCCGTCCGGCGATCTCATCCCCGGCACCGGGATGCACGGCAATGGCGGGCGAACCGATACCACCGTCTACTCGAAAATCCGCTTCCCGCTCGCCGACGCGCCGGCGTTCGCCAATTCACAGTCGTTCAACAGCTACGGCATCTGCGACGCAACCGGGCGCGTCTCCGCCGGCATGCGCGGCAAGGTACCGGCCTATCGCTGCCGCGTCAGCGGGCAGGTTCTGGTCGCGGACGAATCCGCAGCCGAGAATTACTCCTATCCGTGGCGCGATAATTTCTGCGAGCACCGCTACTTCTCGGTCAGCCAGTGCCCCGGCGGCCTCGGTCACCAGGGCCAGGACATCCGTCCGGCCTCCTGCCGGGTGCGCAACGACAATGCGACCCGCTGCGAGCCCTATCAGCACGACACCGTGGCCGTGCGCAATGCGATGGTAATGCGCTTGGCCGGCCAGATGTCGGTCTACCTGGTCGTGAACGAGCCAAACGAGCGCATCCGCTTCCGTTACCTGCACATGAATCCGAAATTGCTCGACGCCAACGGGGTGTCCAGCGGCCGCACCGTCCACGAGGGCGAGGTGATCGGCCAGGTCGGTACTTTCGACCGCCGCGAGGGTGGAACCACCTATCACCTTCATTTCGACATCCAAGTGCCGACAAGATACGGCTGGGTCTTCGTCAACCCGTATATGACGCTGGTCACCGCCTATGAGCGCCTGATCCGCGCCCGCGGGCAGGAAGTTACCGACCCGCCGGAACCGCCTGTCGCCAGCACTGCGGCCGCGGAGCCGCAAAATGCGCTACAAGTGGCCCCTGATGACCGAATCGAACCACCTGTTGAGAGCCATGCCCGACACGCTCACCGATATTTCCCGCCGCACGCTGCTGCTCGGCGCTGGCGGCGCCTCAGCGCTCGCTTTCGCCGCGCCGGCGGCTTTCGCACAAGACACGCGTACCTTCGCTAGCTGGGTCGAGGGCTTCCGCCCCCGGGCGGTGGCGCGCGGCGTGTCGGACGCCACCTACACGCGGGTGATGCACGGCTTGAAGCCGGACATGTCGGTGTTCAAGGAAATCAAGAACCAGCCCGAATTCCACGAGCAGCTCTGGCAATATCTCAATCGCCGCGTTTCCGACTGGCGCATCACCACCGGCAAGGAAAAGGCGAAAGAATATGCGCCGCTGTTCGCGCGCATCGAAAAGGATTTCGGCGTCGAGCGTTCGGTGATGCTCGGCGTCTGGGGTATCGAATCGGCCTACGGCGACCCGCTGGTGCAGCAGAACCATATGCGCCCGATCATCCCGTCGCTGGCGGCGCTGGCCTGGGGCGAGCCGCGGCGGCGCACCTATTGGGAGCAGGAGCTGATCAACGCGCTGGTGATCATCGAGCGCGGCTGGGGCAAGCCGGAAGAAATGAACGGCTCCTGGGCCGGCGCGATGGGCCACACCCAGTGGATGCCGGAAGTCTGGCTGCACATGGGCTCCGACTATGACGGCGACGGCCGGGTCTCACCGTTCGGCAAGCCCGACGACGCGCTCGGCTCGACCGCGAAGTATCTCGTGCAGCGCGGCAAATATCGCCACGGCGAGCACTGGGGCTACGAGGTGCGCCTGCCCTCCGGCATGGGTGGCGAAGCGTCGCAGAGCTATGCCGCGTGGCAGAAGGCGGGCGTCGCGCGCGCCGACAGCCAGCCGTTTCCGTTGCCGAACGCGACCGCGAAATTGTGGGTGCCAGTGCGCGGCGGACCGGCATTTTTGCTCGGCCCCAATTTCTATGCGGTGCGCTCCTACAATCCGTCGATGAACTATACGCTCGCGCTCGTACATCTCGGCGACCGCGTGGTGGGCGGCGAGCCGTTCGTGCAGAAATTCCCCGGCAGCGAACGCGCCCCGACACTCGCGGAAGTGCAGGAGATCCAACGCCGGCTCACCGACATGGGCTACGACACCGGCGGCGTCGACGGCCGCGTCGGCAATGATACGATGAGCGCGGTGCAAAATTTCCAGAAGAAGATCGGCATGCATCCGATGGATGGCTATGCCGGGGTCACGCTGCTCGCGAAGCTGCGCGAGGCGAAGTAATCGGGTCTGCTACCGCAGGTTCAGGACGTGAGGGCGGCGACAAGCCCTTGCGCATCATCGGTGCCGATGCGCCGAATGTCGCCGGTCTTGAGACGAAGCTCGATCGCGCTGAGCCCTGACACGTTGTACAGCCGAAATCCCGGCCTCATCCTGATACCGAATCCGTTCCACCACTTGTTGCGCACAATCTGCACGCTCTCGATTTCGGCGCGCGCGAGCCGATAACGCCAAAGTCCCGGCCCGAAACGCCAACAAAGTTCTCGCTCGTTCACATCCACGGTCAGTGATGAAAAGACCCAGGCGAGAAAGACAAGGCCGACTGCCAGGGTCAACGACATCCAACGCTGCGATGACATCGGCTCAAGGTAGCTAATTGACGCGCAAACAACAGCCGCGGCAAGCGTCGCAGCCAAGATCACGGTGCCGCGCTGAGTGTGGTGGTAGGGGGCGGCCATGCTCTCTCTCCTGCGTCTGAAGTTGACCGGTCGCCCTTCGACCCATTGGTCGCCGCGAGGAGGCACAGGGTTCGTGCATTTACACCGGCGGGGCGGCCACGTTTAGCGCCGATGAAGGCTTTGATGCCGCGGTTGTGGCGACCGGCGAAGAGAAGATCCGTGCACGCGGTTGCGCTCCCGGCCCCGATCCGGTTTTATGGCCGCGACCATAACCCCCAAGAAACCCCGAGGATTGTCCAGTGACGACTGCAAAAGCCAAGGCGGCGCCCGCCGCCGACAAGACGTCTGCGAGCCTTGCCCACCCTTCGATCCGCGAGCTTGACCGCCCGGTGAACCTCACCGCCGAGAACGCCGCCGGCTGGGGCTCGGACGTGGTCGCCGATTCGCTGCGCGCGCTGAACATTCCCTATATCGCGCTCAATCCTGGCGCGAGCTATCGCGGCCTGCACAACTCCATCGTGAACTATCTCGGCAACGAGACGCCGCAGATGATCCTGTGTCTGCATGAGGAGATCGCGGTCGCGATCGCGCAGGGCTACGCCAAGGTCACCGGCAAAGCGATGGCGGCGGCAGTGCACTCGAACGTCGGGCTGTTCCACGCGACGATGGCGGTGTTCAACGCCTGGTGCGACCGCACGCCGGTCGTGATCCTCGGCGCCACCGGGCCGGTCGACGCTGCCAAGCGCCGGCCGTGGATTGACTGGATCCACACCGCGCGGGACCAGGGCGCGATCGTGCGCGACTACACCAAGTGGGACGACCAGCCGGCGTCGCCGGCGGCCGCGCGCGAGGCGATCCTGCGCGCCAACTGGATCGCCAACACCACACCGATGGGGCCGGTCTACATCAACCTCGATGCTGAGGTGCAGGAATCGAAGCTGCCCGAGCCGCTGCCGCCAATCGATGCGCAGCGATTCATGCCGCCGACCATCGAGGCGCCCTCCCCCGAGTTGGTGAAGCAGGCGGCGGAACTGCTCAAGGGCGCGAGGAAACCGGTCATCCTCATGGGCCGCGTCGGCCGCAGCATGGAAGGCTGGAACGCGCGCGTCGCGCTCGCGGAGCATCTCAACGCCAAGGTGGTCACCGAACTGAAACTCGGCGCCGCGTTCCCGACCGATCATCCGCTGCATGCCGGCCCGCCCGGCTCGACCGCGCTCGGGCCGGAGGCGCAGGCCGCGGTGAAGGACGCCGACGTGATCCTGAGCCTCGACTGGGTCGACCTGGCCGGCGCCTTCAAGGGCGCGTTCCCGAACGGCGTGCCGGACGCGAAGGTGATCGTGGTGAGCAACGACTTCCGCATCCACCGTGGCTGGAGCATGGACTACCAGGGCCTGCCGCCCTGCGACGTGCTGCTTCCGACCACGCCTGACGAAGCGGTGCCAGACCTGCTCAAGGCGGTCGGCGGCGCGGTGAAAGCGTCGGCGCCGGCGAAGAAAGGCGTGATTCCCGAGCTCTCCAAGGACAAGCTCGTCGTCAACGATCTCGTGCGCGCGCTCAAGACCGCGGTGGGCGACCGTGACGTCACGCTCGCGCACATCTCGCTGTCATGGGACGGCGCGACCTGGCCGTTCCGGCATCCGCTCGACTATGTCGGCTCCGAAGGCGGCGGCGGCGTCGGCGGCGGGCCGGGCAATACCGTCGGCACTGCGCTCGCGCTCAAGGGCTCGGGGCGGCTGGTAGCCGCGGTGTGCGGCGACGGCGACACCATGATGAGCAACCAGGCGATCTGGACCGCGGCGCATTACCGCATTCCGCTCCTGCTCGTGGTCGCCAACAATCGCTCGTTCTTCAATGACGAACTGCACCAGGAGCGGGTCGCGCGCATCCGTTCGCGGCCGGCCGAGAACCGCTGGATCGGTCAGCGCATTTCGGAGCCCGACATCGACTTCGCCGCGCTCGCCCGCTCGCAGGGCGCGCAAGGGTTCGGCCCGGTGACCAAGACCTCCGACCTCGTGGCAACCTTCGAGAAAGCGATCGCCGCAGTGGAAGGTGGCGCGGTGGCGGTGGTCGACGTGCGGGTCGAGCCGGGCTACTCGGCGGTCGCGACCGCCGCCATGCTGCGCGGGACCGAGAAGAAGTAATCGTTCGCGGCTCAGTGAACGCGTAGCGCGAATGCCGAGCCGGGACCCTGGAAGGACGTGACGGCCGGAAGCCGTCGCAATGTTGTGCTGCGCACGTTTTGCGCTGGGTCCCGGATCGCGTTCCGCTTCGCTCAACGCGTCCGGGATACGTGGCAATACCGCTAAAGAGGAACGCACCCATGACTTACACCCGACGCTCTGCTCTCGTTCTCGCCGGCGCCACGCTCCTTGGCGCGACGTTGCCGGCGAGGGCCGACGATCAGCTCAAGCTCACCATCGGCCAGCGCGGCAACTGGGATACCTCGATCAGCCATCTCGGCGACAAGGCCGGCATCTTCAAGAAGTACGGCCTCGAGCTCGAGATGATCTATACGGCGGGTTCGGGCGAGACGCTGCAACCGGTGATCTCGGGCAGCGTCGACATCGGGCTCGCGGTCGGCACGCCCGGCGCCATGGCCGCGTTCGCGAAGGGCGCGCCAGTGCGCATCATCGGCGCCGAGGCGACCGGCGCCGCCGACTATTGGTTCGTGAAGGCGACATCGCCGATCAAGACCCTGAAGGACTTGAACGGCCACACCATCGCCTATTCGACCTCGGGCTCTTCAACCGAGAGCATCGTGCGCGCCTTCATCAAGGAGAACAATCTCACCACCGCCAAACCGATGTCGACCGGCAACGGCCCTTCGACCATGACGGCGGTGATGACCGGTCAGGTCGACGCCGGCTGGGCCTCGCCGCCGTTCGGGCTCAAGCAAATGGCGGACGGGCAGACGCGCCTGCTCGCGCGCGCCACCGACGCCGCGATCGTGCGCGGGCAGACCATCCGCGTGGTCGTCGCGAATGCGCAGGCGCTCGAGAAACGCAAGGACGTGATCGCGCGCTACATGCAGGGCTATCGCGACACGATCGACTACATGTACGGCGACAATCCGCAAGTGCTCAAAGACTACGCCGAATTCGCAGGCGTCTCGGTGGATATGGCCAAGCGCGTGCGCAACGAGTTCTTCCCGAAGACGCTGGTGATGCCCGACGAGATCAAGGGCCTTGAATTGGTGATGGCGGAGGCGGTCGAGCTGAAATTCATTCCCGGGCCGCTGAGCAAGGATCAGCTTGCGCAGATGGTGCAAATCCAGAAGCCAATTCCGAAGCGGTAGCGTTCGGGGCGAGCGCTACAAAATTGCTGATTGTGGTCCCCGCGCTGGCGAGTACGCCATGACAAAACATGACTCGCGTCATGGCGGGCCTGTCCCGGCTATCTCGATTGAAGGGCGCCGCCGTGCGTTCCCTGTCTGGGATTCCCGGGGACAAGCCCGGCGCAACGTCTAATGCCGTTAGTATAACCTATTCCGCAGCCTCGACCGCACGCTGCTTCGGCGCGCCGTGGGTCTTTGGAATCTTGTCGGCATACACCTGGACGAAATGGTCCTGCTCGCCGCCGGTTGCTACGCTCAGCGATTTATCCATATAATCGCGCCCCCGCGGATCAGCCTGGATGTTCTTGCGCAGCCGCCGGATGCGGAAGACCAGCCAGCCCCACTGCAAGCCGACCTTGAGCGCGTCAAGCGCCCGCAACGGATAGAAAATCAGAGGATTGACGATCGGCATGCCGGCGCGGCGCTCGGTGCGGACCTTGCGCCGCGCCAGCCCGAACTGCAGTGGATGCACGTTCTCGATCGCGACCGCACCTGAAAACACCGTCAACGCGTTGCCGACCTTACTCATCGGCAGTCCGTTCGCAAAAGCGCGGCGCAGCACCGTCTCGACATGTTCCTTGGAGTAATAGCACGCCCAGGCTTCCCGATAGACCGCTTCCCAGGTTTCCTTCGACATGCGCG
This sequence comes from uncultured Alphaproteobacteria bacterium, assembly GCA_963702695.1. Classification (GTDB taxonomy): domain Bacteria; phylum Pseudomonadota; class Alphaproteobacteria; order Rhizobiales; family Xanthobacteraceae; genus VAZQ01. The sequence continues at coordinate 149,599 of CAVPDS010000023.1, forward strand.
CATGGCCGGTGCAGGCGTGTTCAAGATCGTATTTGTTCATGTCCGGGTCCATCGCAACCCCGCGCGAGTGCAGGGTCTTGTGGTCCTCGGAGCCGGGCAGCGGCGTGAGGTAAAAGAATTCCAGAATGTCGATCGGCAGTTCTTTCTTGATGATCTCGATGTCGCGCGCGATCGATTCCGGCGTATCGGTCGGAAAGCCCAAAATGTAGCCGGCATAGATCATCACCTTGACCTTGTGCCAGGCCTGCAGCATCTCGCGGTATTCCCAGATCTTGTTCTGGCGCTTCTTCGTTCCCATCAACGATTCCGGATTGATGTTTTCGAGCCCGATGAAGACCGTGCCGCACCCGGCGCGCGCCGCCTTCTCGATGAAGCCGGGAATGCGGTGGCAGAGCGTGTCGACCTGGAGCAGGAGGCGGATCGTGAAGCCCCGCTCGCGCATCTCGATCAGGCGGTCGAGGATCACTTCCCAGTTCTTGTTGCGGGCGAAATTGTCGTCGGTGACGAAGAATCGGGTGATGCCCTGCGCAGCATTCGCGCGCACGATCGCCTCGACGTCGTCGGCCGTGCGGTAGCGCGACTTGCGGCCCTGCACGTTGATGATGGTGCAGAAGCTGCACTGGAACGGGCAGCCGCGCCCGGCGTCGAAGCTGGTATAGGCGCCGATGTTGCGGTCGACCACATCGCGCGGCAGCAAAGGCAGCGTCGCCGCCGCCATTTCGGGCAGATCGCTCATGTAGTTGTAGACCGGCTTGAGCGTGCCGCTCGCAACATCGCGCAGCAGCGAGGCCATGCGGCCCTCGCCTTCCCCGGCGAACAGCGTGATCCCGAGCGCGCTCGCCTCCTGCAGATCGGGCGGGTGCTCCGGCAGCATCGCCAGGCACCCGCTGACGTGGAAGCCGCCGATCACGACCGGCAGGCCGGCGGCACGGAACCGCCGGCCGAGGTCGACGGCGCGCGGAAACTGATTCGACTGCACGCCGACCAGCCCGACGAACCCGCCGCCCGCGGCCTTGATCCGTCGGATCGCGCCGGCCACGTCAATGATCGTGTTGCACTCGTCGTAGGCCTCGATCTCGATCGCGACCTCGGGCCCGAGCAGCTTCTGCTCGGCGCACGAAGACAGGAGGCCGTGCACACTGGCGAGGCTGTTCGACGGAATGCCGGAACGATGCCATTGGATGACGTAACCATCGTCATCGTAGTGCGACGGCTTGATAAGGATGACCCTGAACGACCGTCCCATTTATCCTGTCCACACCTGCGGCGTTATTCAGCCGCGACGACCGCGTGCTGCTTGGGAGCGCCGTGGGTCTTGGGGATCTTGTCGGCGAACATCTGCACCAGATGATCTTCACTGGAGTTGGCCGCGATGGGCATCAGCGCCTCATCCATATACCCGAGCCGATTTGGATCAGCCTCGATCCGCGCCATGATTTTGCGGTAACGACGGACGAGCCGAATCCACTTGTAGGCCATCCGGGCGAAATCGAAGGCGCGCCAAGGATAGAACACGAGCGGATTGAGGACGTTCGAGCGGCGCTGGGTGCGAACCTTGCGCCGCGCGTAACCGAATTGGAGCGGATGCACGCCCTCGATCCGGGCCGCGCCGGAGAAGATGATGAGGGAGTCGAGAATCTTGGTGCGGCGGATGCCCGAAGCGAGCGCGCGGCGCATGATGGTCTCGACGTGCTCGTCCGTATAGAAGCGGTCCCAGGCGTCGGCATAGACCTGCTCCCAAGCCTCCTTCGACATCCGCGGGTGGCCGGTGCAGGCGTGCTCGAGGTCGTATTTGTTCATGTCGGGATCCATCGGAACGCCTTTCAGCGCCAACTTCTTATGGTCTTCCGAGCCCGGCAGCGGCGTGAGGTAGAAGAACTCCAGGATGTCGATCGGGAGCTCTTTCTTGATGATGTCGATGTCGCGCGCGATCGATTCCGGCGTATCGGTCGGGAAGCCGAGGATGTAGCCGGCATAGGTGATGACGTGCTGCTGCTTCCAGGCCAGCAGCATCTCCCGGTATTCCCAGATCTTGTTCTGGCGCTTCTTGGTGCCGAGCAGGCTTTCCGGATTGATGTTCTCAAGACCGATGAACACCGCGGTGCAGCCGGCGCGGGCGGCCTTCTCGATGAAGCCGGGAATGCGGTGACAGAGCGTATCGACCTGGAGCATTAGCCGGATTGTGAACCCGTCCTGCTCACGTAGCTGGATCAGCCGGTCGAGGATCGGCTCCCAATTGCGGTTGCGGGCGAAATTATCGTCGGTGACGAAGAAGCGGGTGACGCCCTGCTTTTCGTTGGCGCGGACGATCCCTTCGACGTCATCAGCGGTGCGGTAGCGCGACTTGCGGCCCTGCACGTTGATGATGGTGCAGAAGCTGCACTGGAACGGGCAGCCGCGCCCGGCATCGAAGCTTGAATAATGCCCGGCGACCCGGGTGACGAGGTGGCGCGGCAGGATCGGCAGCGTCGCCGCCGCCATTTCCGGCAGGTCATTCATGTAATTATAGACCGGCTTGAGCTGGCCGGCATCGACGTCGCGCAGCAGTTCCCGCAGCCGGCCTTCCCCCTCTCCAGCATACAAGGTGATGCCGAGGCCGAGCGCCTCCTTGAGGTCGGCGGGCAGCTCCGGCAGCATCGCAATGCAACCGCTGACGTGAAAGCCGCCGATCACGACCGGAACGCCGGCAGCGCGGAACTTGCGGGCAAGGTCGAACGCGCGCGGGAATTGGTTCGATTGCACCCCGATCAGGCCGACGAAGCCAGCATCGGCCGCCCGGATCTGGCGGATCGCGCCTTTGATATCGACGACGGTGTTGCACTCGTCGCAGGCTTCGATCTCGATGTCGACGTCGGGACCGAGCACCTTGGCCTCGGCGCACTCCGTTATTAACCCATGGATGCTGGCGAGGCTGTTCGAGGGAACCAGCGAGCGCCACCATTGGATGACGTAGCCATCCTCATCATAGTGCGACGGCTTGATCAGGATGGCCTTGAACTTGCGCTGGGCCATTGCTCCCCCATGTTGCCGCCGAATTGGAACCCAAGCGGCTCACCATCTGCGACGTTTTTCGCATCGATCAGGCCCCCAAGCAAGCGACGAAAGCCCCTTTTGTACCCGCAACTTGCGAGTTCCCGCACCGGTGGTGTGGTCGCAATGCGAGGTGCAGGCCCCCGGATTTTCAATCCCGGACCTTCACGTAGCTCCCCGGCGCGTCCTCGATCGACTCGAGCTTGCCGCCGCCGGGCGCGCGCGCTTTCACCAGGGTCGCGTTCCGCTCCTTGAGCCATTCCAGCCAGTCGGGCCACCAGGAGCCCGGATGCTCGGTGGCCTTGGCGAGCCACTTGTCGAGGTTGTCGTCGGTCGGCTTCGGGCCGGTCCAATACTGGTACTTGCCCTTCGCCGGAGGATTGACCACCCCGGCGATGTGTCCAGAGCCCGACAGCACGTATTTCACCGGGCCGCCAAAGAATTTCGATCCCAGCAGCACCGACTTGGGCGGCGCGATGTGGTCCTCGCGGGTGGCGAGGTTGTAGACCGGCACCTTCACCTTCTTGAGGTCGAGCAGCTTGCCGCCTATCACCATCTTGCCCTTGGTGAGGTTATTCTCCAGGTAGCAGTTGCGCAGATAGAACGAATGGTTCGCCGCCGGCATGCGGGTGGCGTCGGCGTTCCAGTACAAGAGATCGAACGGCAGCGGCTCCTTGCCCTTGAGGTAGTTGCTGATGACGTAGGGCCAGATCAGCTCGTTCGAGCGTAAAAGATTGAACGCATTCGCCATCTTGCGGCCCTCAAGGTAGCCGCGCTCGGTCATCTGCCGCTCGATCGCCGAGATCTGCGCCTCGTCGGCGAAGACTTTCAGGTCGCCGGCATGAGTGAAATCGACCTGGGTGGCGAAGAATGTGGCGGAAGCGATGCGGTGATCGCGGGTCGCTGCCATGTACGCGAGCGTCACCCCGAGCAGGGTGCCGCCGACGCAATAGCCGATCGCGTTGACCTTGCTCTCGCCGGTCGCCTGCTTGATCGCATCGAGCGCCGCCAGCGGGCCTTCGCGCATGTAGTCCTCGAAACCACGACGGGCGAGACGCGCGTCGGGATTCACCCACGAAATGATGAATACCGTGAGCCCCTGCTCGACCGCCCATTTGACGAAAGATTTCTCCGGGTTGAGGTCGAGCACGTAGAACTTGTTGATCCAAGGCGGCATGATCAGCAGCGGCCGCTTGAGCACCTTCGCGGTGGCCGGCGCATATTGAATGAGTTGCATCAACTCGTTCTCATAGACGACCTTGCCGGGCGTGAGCGCGAGGTTCCTTCCCACTTCGAACTTCGAGGAATCCGACTGGCGGATTTTCAGGTCGCCGCCACCGGCGGTGATGTCCTCGGCCAGCATGTGCATGCCGCGCACGAGATTTTCCGCATTGCTGGACAGCGTCTCTCGCAGCAATTCCGGGCTGGTGAGCACAAAATTCGAGGGCGCGATCGCGTTCGCAATCTGGCGCACGTAGAACTCGGCCTTCTGCCGGGTATGCGGATCGACCCCTTCGGCCTCCTGCACCAGCCGGTTGGCCCATTTGACGGTCAGCAGGTAGGCCTGCTTGAGGAAATCGAAGAACTGGTTGCTGGACCATTCCGGGTCGGCGAAGCGCCGGTCGCGCGGGTCCGTCGGCGCGACCGGGTCGAGCTTTTCGCCGGCCATGCGGCGAACCGCGTGCGCCCAAAGGTCGAGATAGGCTTTGCCAATGCTCGTCTGCAGTTCGAGCATGCGCTGCGGATCGGCCATCCAGTATTCGGCCACCTGCCCGAGCGTGCGCACCACTTCGGCGACATCGTCGGCGTAGCCGGTGTCGACGCGGCCGGCCTCGCGCGGCCTGACATAGGCCGCCATCGCCTTGCCGCCCTCCTCGAGCAGGCGGACCAGGTTCCTGGCGAACGCCTCCATGTCGAGGGTGCCGCTCTTACTGGGATCAGATGGGGCTCGCACGGTGTGCCTCGGATCAACCGTTTTTCAGATGCCGGTCCGGGGAGACCTGACCGCTTTCAGATGGATTTTATGGTATTTCGCTGCAAGACGCATGACGCGATGTCCGGTCGCACCGCCCAGGCAATTTCAAGGTCGGTTCCAGGGCGTCTGGTAGCCTGTCGTTAACCTTGCCGGCCCTACCTTGCTTTGGTCATATTGGGGGACTAAACTTTTCTTCGGTCAATCGATTGAAATCGCGGCATTTTCCAAGAGTTCGCAGAAGCGCCGGGGTCGCGAAGGGCACCGTGGGGATCGAAAAGTCAAGGCGCATTGGATCAAGGAACGTTGGAATTTGGAATGAAGCCGAACGCGCAATCACGGCAGTTGTGGACGCGTGCCCTCGCCGCGGCGCTGCTCATCGGCGCGGCTGCGACCTTGTCCGGGTGCTCATCGGCGCCATTCGTTGATCACATCCCGACTGTCGCTGGCGGTTTGCCCGACGGCGTTCCTGAACGCCAAGCCGAGCAGCAGGCCTTCCCGGCTGTGCACGACATGCCGGCGCCGCGCAACGATGTCGTCCTCACCGACGCCGAGAAGAAGAAGCTCAAGGATGAGCTGATCGCGACCCGCGAGCGCATCACGCGCGAGAATGCCGCTAACCAAGCGAATAACGACGCTCCGGCCTCCACCGGCAGCGCTGGTGCCGTCCGCAACCCATGATAAAGGTCACGCGCCGGCTGCCCTGACTCGGCTCGCCGGCCGGGGAGAGTAAGCCCAATGGAAGAATTTCATCGCGTCCGCCGCCTGCCGCCCTACGTGTTCGAGCAGGTCAACCGCGCCAAGGCGATCGCGCGCAATGCGGGCGCCGACATCATCGACCTCGGCATGGGCAATCCCGACCTGCCGACGCCGGCGCACGTCATCGAAAAGCTAAAGGACACGATCGGCAGGCCGCGTACCGATCGCTACTCCTCCTCGCGCGGCATTCCCGGGCTGCGCCGCGCCCAGGCCGCCTATTACGACCGCCGGTTCGGCGTGAAGCTCAACCCCGACACCCAGGTCGTCACCACCCTCGGCTCCAAGGAAGGCTTCGCCAACGTGGCGCAGGCGATCACCGCGCCCGGCGACGTGATCCTCGTTCCCAATCCCTCCTATCCGATCCACGCCTTCGGCTTCCTGATGGCGGGCGGCGTCATCCGCTCGGTGCCCTCGGAACCGACGCCGGCGTTCTTCGGTACGCTCGAGCGCGCCATCATCCATTCGATCCCGAAGCCGATCGCGGTGGTGGTCTGCTATCCGTCGAACCCGACCGCTTACGTGGCCGATCTCGACTTCTACAAGGACCTTGTTCCGTTCGCGAAGAAGCACGGCATCTTCATTCTCTCCGACCTCGCTTATGCGGAAGTCTATTTCGAGAATAATCCGCCGCCGTCGGTGCTGCAGGTTCCGGGCGCGATGGACATCACGGTCGAATTTACCTCGATGTCGAAGACCTATTCGATGCCGGGCTGGCGCATCGGCTTCGCGGTCGGCAACGAGCGCATCATCGCCGCGCTCGCGCGGGTGAAGTCCTATCTCGACTACGGCGCATTCACGCCGATCCAGGTGGCCGCGACCGCGGCGCTCAACGGCCCCGACGATTGCATCCGCGAGATGCGCGAATGCTACAAGCGGCGGCGCGACGTGCTGGTGGAATCCTTCGGCCGCGCCGGCTGGGAGGTTCCTCCCCCGGCCGCGTCCATGTTCGCCTGGGCACCGATCCCGGAGCCGTTCGCACCGCTCGGCTCGATCGAATTCTCGACGCTGCTGGTGGAAAAGGCCGAAGTCGCGGTATCGCCCGGCATCGGCTTCGGCGAATACGGCGAAGGCTTCGTCCGCATCGCGCTGGTCGAGAACGAGCAGCGTATCCGGCAGGCCGCCCGCAACATCCGCCGCTTTCTTGAAACGGGACCGGAAAAGTTGCACAACGTCGTCCCGCTCGCCAAACGCGGCTGAACGCGAGCTTTTCCTCCCGGATTGCGCCGATGGTCGAACCACTGAGAGTGGGACTTGCCGGTTTGGGCACGGTCGGATCGGCCGTGGCCGGAATGCTGATGGATTCGCGCGCGGCGATCGCGGACCGCACCGGCCGACCGCTCGAACTCGTCGCCTACGCGGCTAAGGACCCTCCCAAGAACGCGGCGCTCGACCTCTCCAAAGTGCGCAAGGTCGACAGCCCGATCGCGCTGGCACGTGATCCCGGCATCGACGTATTCGTGGAACTGATGGGCGGCGAAGGCGACCCGGCCAAGAGCTCGGTCGAGGCCGCGCTCGGCACCGGCCGCAGCGTCGTCACCGCCAACAAGGCGCTGCTCGCACGCCACGGTGTCGCGCTTGCGCGCCTGGCAGAGAAGAACAATGCCGCGCTCTGTTTCGAGGCTGCGGTTGCCGGCGGCATCCCGATCGTGAAGACGCTGCGCGAGGGCTTGGGCGGCAGCCAGATCACGCGCGTCTACGGCATCCTCAACGGCACCTGCAATTACATCCTCACCCGGATGCACAAGGAGCACCTCACCTTCGCGGATTGCCTGAAGGAGGCGCAGCGGCTCGGCTATGCGGAAGCCGATCCGACCTTCGACATCGGCGGATTCGACACCGCCCACAAGCTCGCGATCCTCACCAGCCTCGCCTTCGGCACCGAGGTCGACGCCGACGCGGTGCATGTGGAAGGCATCGAGTCGATCTCGCTCGCCGATCTCGAAGCCGCCGACGAGCTTGGCTACCGCGTCAAGCTGCTCGGCGTGGCGCGGCGCACCGAAGCCGGGATCGAGCAGCGCGTGCATCCGACCATGGTGCCGCGGGGCTCGGTGATCGGGGAAGTCGACGGCGTGATCAACGCAGTCGCGATCGATGCGGACACGATGGAACTCACGCTGATGGGTCCCGGCGCCGGCGGGGCCGCGACCTCCGCCGCGGTGGTCGCCGATCTGATGGATCTCGCCGCCGGGCGCCGCGTGCCGGCGTTCGGACGGCCGGCTTCGGCTTTGGTGAAATCGCCGCGCGCGCCGATGCAGCGCCACGAAGGCGGCTACTACATCCGGCTCGCCGCCGTCGACCGGCCCGGTACCGCGGCGACGATCGCGCGCCGTATGGCGGACGAGAACATTTCGCTCGAATCGATCATGCAGCGCGGCCGCGATCGCCGGCCGCATGGCGGCGACGATCCGCGCAGCGCCGACAAACCGGCTGCGGTGGCGCTCATCACCTACGCCACCACCGAGGACGCGGTGCGGCGCGCGCTCACCGCGATCGAGCAGGACGGCGTCCTAGCGGAAAAGCCGCAGGTCATCCGGATCGAGAAGAGCTGATGCGACGGTCCCAACTCCGTCCAAGACAGCGGTTGCTCGCGATTGCTCCAATCTGTCGTCAAGGTGTCATTTTCCCGTTGTGGATAGTGGCGCTCCTGCCCCAATTTTCACCGCTAGCCGGCTTGCACGAACTACGATTTCGATCTCCGATCAAACCGCGATCGCGCTGTTCATGACGACAGCACGCGACGACCGCGAAGAGGGACGCGAGGCCATGGCGACCGTAACCGTTGCGCCGAATCTGATACTCGAGCGCATCCTCACGATCGAAATCGTACGCGTCACCGAGCGCGCGGCGGTGTCAGCCGCAAGGCTGCGCGGCCGCGGCAAGGAAAAGGACTCCGACCAGGCCGCCGTCGACGCCATGCGGCGCGAGCTCAACAAGCTCCCGATCGACGGCACCGTCGTGATCGGCGAGGGCGAACTCGATGAGGCGCCGATGCTGTTCATCGGCGAGGAGGTCGGCAACAAGCGCGGTCCGAAAGTCGACATTGCGGTCGATCCGCTGGAAGGCACCACGCTGTGCGCCAAGAACATGCCAGGCGCGATCGCGACCGTCGCCATGGCGGATAGCGGCACTCTGCTGCACGCGCCGGACGTCTATATGGAGAAGATCGCGATCGGCCCCGGCTATCCCAAGGGCGTCGTCGATCTCGATGCGCCGGCCGAGGAGAACATCCGCAATCTCGCAAAGGCGAAAGGCGTCAAGACGTCCGAAATCACGACGCTGATTCTCGACCGGCCGCGCCATGCCGATCTGATTGCGGGCGTGCGCAAGGCTGGCGCGGCGGTGAGCCTGATCACCGATGGCGACGTGGCCGGCGTGATCCACACCGCCGATCCGGAAAACACCGGCATTGACATCTATCTCGGCACCGGCGGCGCGCCCGAGGGCGTGCTCGCCGCGGCGGCGCTGCGCTGCATCGGCGGGCAGATGCAATGCCGCTTGATCCTCGATACCGAGGAGCGCCGTTCGCGCGCCTTCCAGATGGGCATCAAGGACCCGCGCAAGCGTTATGAGATCGAGGACATGGTCAAGGGCGACTGTCTGTTCGCCGCGACCGGCGTCACCACCGGGCTGCTGCTCAAGGGCGTGCGCTTTCGCGGCGACATCATCGAGACCGAGACCGTGGTGATGCGCTCGATCACCGGCACGGTGCGCTGGATCAGGGCCGAGCATCGGCAACTGGAAAAATTCCATCTGGATTGACGCGGGAGCGGGCGGTGAGATTTTGCGCCGCGGTGGTCTTGCTGCTGGTCGCTCTCGCCACCCCGGCGGCGGCGCAGAGCTGCCGCAATTATCCGAGCGCGGCGGCCGCCTCGATCAAGGCGCATGTCGAAGCCCTGCGCCGGATCGAGCAGGAGACCGCGGATCGGATCAAGGGCCTCGATACGCGCACTTACGAGTGGTTGGTGGAACAGGCACGCTCGACCGCCGCTGTCATCGCTGACGCGCGGGCGCTTGAAATCGAGGAATCGCTCTCCCGTTGCCGCAACTACATCCCGCCGGTGCGGCGCACATGTGCGGCGGCGGCCCGCGGTTTGGTGAGCGTGATCGAAGAGCAGATGGCGAGCAGTGCGACGAAAGAGTCCAAAAAAAGCTTCGCGGAATCGGCCTCCCAATGCGAACGGCTGGTGCGCCTCGCACCGCTGAGCACGATGTTGCGCACGGTCGACTTAGAATAATCCGGATGCCTTCGCTCCGGTCGTCCCCGCGAAGGCGGGGACAACCGGGGACAGCCGATCGCGCGGAGTGCCACTATAAGTGCTTGTCACAGTGATTCGCGGACCTCCTATGTCGCTTGCCCTCGCCCTAGCGCCGCCGCTCGTGCGCCACTTCCTCGGCGTCGAGCGCTCGTTCTGCGGCCGCGCCTGGCGCGACCGGCTCGACGAGCGCGGTGCCGCGCGCGCGCTTGCGATCACGCAGCGGCATGGGTTGCCGGAGCTGCTCGCCCGCATCCTCGCGGGCCGCGGTGTCGATGCGGATGCGGTCCCGTCATTCCTCGATCCGACGATCCGCGGCCTGATGCCGGACCCGAATACGCTCGCCGGCATGGGCGAGGCTGCCATCCGGCTGGCGGACGCCGTGATGCGCGGCGAGAAAGTCGCGATCTTCGGAGACTACGACGTCGACGGCGCGACTGCGTCGGCGACACTGGCGCGCTACCTGCGCCGGGGCGGGCTTGATCCGATCATCCACATCCCCGACCGCATCTTCGAAGGCTACGGCCCGAACGTGGAGGCGATCCGCGGGCTCGCCGCCCGCGGCGCCAAGCTCCTCGTCACGGTCGATTGCGGCACGACCAGTTACGAACCGCTGGCAGAGGCACGCAAGCTTGGGCTCGACGTGATCGTCATCGATCATCACCTCGCCGACGAAGCGCTGCCGCCGGCGCTCGCGGTGGTCAACCCGAACCGGCTCGACGATCTTTCGAAGCTCGGCCATCTCGCCGCGGTCGGCTTGGTGTTCATGACCGTGGTCGCTCTCAATCGCGAGTTGCGCACGCGCGGCTTCTGGACCGGCGAGCGGAATGAGCCCGACCTCCTCGGCGCGCTCGATCTGGTGGCGCTCGGCACCGTCGCGGACGTGGTGCCGCTCAAGGGCCTCAACCGCGCGTTCGTTGCCAAGGGTTTGCTGGCGATGCGGCGGCGCGAGAATCCGGGGCTCACCGCACTCACCGATCTCGCGCGGATCGGCGGGCCGCCGGAGCCGTGGCATCTCGGCTTTCTGATCGGACCGCGCATCAACGCCGGCGGCCGCATCGGGCGGGCGACGCTTGGCGTCGATCTCCTGCTTGAGGAAGACCCGGTCGCGTGCGCGCGGCTCGCCGCCGAGCTTGATCACCTCAATCGCGAGCGCCAGGCGATCGAGCTGTCGACGCTGGCGCAGGCGGAAGCTGAGGCGATGGCGGCGCTCGGCCTCGAAGAGAAGGGCTCGGTGGTCGTCACGGCCTCCGAGGGCTGGCACGTCGGCGTGGTCGGGCTGGTCGCGGGCCGGCTCAAAGAGAAATTCGGCCGGCCCGCGTTTGCAATCGCGCTCGAACCGGGCGGGATCGGCACCGGCTCGGGACGCTCGATCGCCGGCGTCGATCTCGGTCATGCGGTGCGCGAGGCGGTGAACGAGGGCCTGCTGCTCAAGGGCGGCGGGCACCCGATGGCGGCCGGCGTCACGCTGCGCAAGGACGCGCTCGCACCGTTCCGTGCCTACCTCGAAAGCAAGCTCGGCGCGGCGGTCGAGGCCGCGCGGCGCGACGATGCGTTGCGCATCGACGGCGCGCTCAGCGCGGGCGCGATCAGCAACGAGACTTTCGTCACCATCGCGCGTGCCGGCCCCTTCGGCGCCGGCAATGCCGAACCAATCATCGCGCTCCCCGCGCACACTTTGATCTATGCCGAGGAGGTCGGACAGTCGCACGTGCGCGCGCGGTTCAAGGCCGGCGACGGCGCAACCGTCAACGCGATCGCCTTCCGCGCCGTCGGCCAGAAGCTCGGCGCCGCGCTGCTGGCGAACCGCGGCCGCGCGGTGCACGTCGCGGGCTCGCTGGCGCTCGATCGCTGGCAGGGCGAGGAACGCGTGCAGTTTCGCATCTGCGACGTTGCGTCCGCTGATCCGCTTGCGACGCGGTGATGTGGAGGACTTACGGTCTCTGCCCCGCCGAGCGCGCGCTCAGGTCCGCCAGCAATTCCCCGATCGGGGCGAGCGCCTTGCGGGCGGCATCCTGGCGACCGGCGTTGATCACGATCAACGCGCCGACGATCTGGGCGTCGAGGATCGTGAACATTGCGCCGTATTGTTCATCATCGGCGAAGGCGGCCGGGCGGTGTGCGCCGAACCTTTCGCCGAACGCCTGCCAGGCCGCGCGCAGACGCACGACCTCGGCAGCGGTGTCCTCGGGGCCATGGGTTTCGAGGGTCAGCAGCGCCACGCGATACTGCGACGTCGCCTCCTCGATCGCCGAATGGAAATCGGCAAGCTCGTCGGCGGCTGTGCTCGCCGCAAGCGATGGGACGGCGATCAGGAGGAGTGCAACGCGGAGAAGACGGGCGATCGTGCGCATGACCTCCCATGACGCCGGAGGCGAACGCTGTCCAATCACCTTGCTTGCCGCGGTTAACAATCGCTTGGACAAGGCCCGACGTCCCGGCTAATTAGCCAAGACCCGCCCGCAGGAAGCCCCCAAATGTCGAAGCTCAAGCTCTCCATCGCCGTCGGCAATTACGACCGCATGCGTCCACTGTTCGACGGCGCGGTGCAGATCGATGGCGTCGATCCGGTATTCATGACGTTGCCGCCGGAAGAGATTTTCTTCCGCGCCTTCCGCACGGAGGACTTCGACATTTGCGAACTTTCGATGTCGAGCTTCACCGTCAAGACGGCGCTGCGCAACTGTCCCTATGTCGGCGTGCCCGCTTTCGTGTCGCGCGCGTTTCGCCATAACTCGATCTATGTGCGCACCGACCGCATCAAGACGCCGGCCGACCTCAAAGGCAAGCGCATCGGCGTGCCCGAATTTCAGCTCACCGCCTGCGTCTGGGCGCGGATCATCCTGGAGCAAGATCACGGCATCAAACCTTCCGACGTGACCTGGGTGCGCGGCGGCATCGACGATCCGAGCCGGCCGGAGAAGATCACCATCAGCCTGCCGGGCGACGTGCGGCTCGAAAACGCGCCGGAGGGCAAGACGATTTCGCAACTCCTCGAAAGCGGGGAAATCGATGCGTTCGTCGCACCGCGGGTGCCGAGCCTCGCCGGACGCGAGAACCCGAACATCGGCTGGCTGTTTCCCGATCCGATCGCCTCCGGCCGCGACTATTACCAGCGCACCGGCATCTTTCCGATCATGCACGTGACCGGGGTGCGGCGTTCGCTGGTCGAGCAGCATCCCTGGCTGCCGGCGGCGGTGCTCAAGGCGTTCGAGGCGTCGAAGGCGAAATGTCTCGAAGCGCTCGAGGACACCGCGACCTCGAAGGTGACGTTGCCGTTCGTCGAAGAACAGCTCAAGGCCGCGCGCGAATTGATGGGCGATGACTTCTGGTCTTACGGTCTGGCCAAGAACCGCAAGGTGCTGGAGACGTTCCTGCGCCACCACCACGCCGAGGGCCTGTCATCGCGGCTGGTGACGCCAGAGGAGATGTTCCATCCCTCGACGCATGAGACGTTCACGATCTAAACCCTTCTCCCCGTGAGGGAGAGGGCAAAGAGGCCACTCACGGAAACAGCGCCACCTGCTCCAGGCCGGTCGCTTCCGGAAAGCCGAGCATCAAATTCATATTCTGCACCGCCTGCCCCGACGCACCCTTGGTGAGGTTGTCGAGCGCCGCGCAGACGATGGCGCGGCCGGGAATGCGGTCCTGCACGACTCCGATGAAGGTCATGTTGGAGCCGCGCACATGGCGGGTCTGCGGCACCTGGCCGAACGGCAGCACGTACACGAACGGTTCCGGCGCGTAAGCCGTCGTCAAGATCGCGTGGATGTCCTGCGCGGTGCTCACGCTGACCGCCGTGCCGCGCACGTAGATGGTCGAGAAGATGCCGCGGTTCATCGGCACCAGGTGCGGCGTGAAGGTCGCTGTGACCGGCCGGCCGGCGGCCCTGGAAAACTCCTGGTCGAGTTCGGCCATGTGCCGGTGATGGCCGACGCCGTAGGCATGGAAGCCTTCCGAAACCTCTGAGAACAGCATCTCCTCCTTGGCCGCCCTCCCCGCGCCGGTCATGCCCGACTTGGCGTCGATCACGATCTCGTCGGGGTCGATCGCGTTGGCCTTGATCAGCGGGAGCAGCGCGAGCTGGGCGCAGGTCGTGTAGCACCCTGGATTGGCAACGATGTGCGCCTCTGCGATCGCGTCGCGATAAGCCTCGACCAGACCGTAGACGGCTTGCTTCTGCAACTCCGGCGCATGGTGGTCGTGGCCGTACCAGCGCTTGTAAGCCTCCGGGTCGGCGATGCGGAAATCGGCTGACAAGTCGACAATCCTGGCGGCAGGCGCGCGCACCACGAGATCACTGATGACTTTCTGCGTCGTCCCGTGCGGCAGCGCGCAGAACACGAGGTCTAGCCCTGCCGTGCTCCAATCGACGCCGTCGATGGCGACGAGCTTCGGCAGCGCGAACGGCGCGAATTGCGGAAACACGTCGCGCATCTCCTGCCCGGCGCGACGGTCGGCGGTCAGGAGCGCGATCTCAACCGCGGGATGGCGCAGCAGCAGCCGCACCAACTCCGCGCCGGTATAGCCGGAAGCGCCGAGGACGCCGATGTGGGCTTTGGTGTTTGCTTCGGCCATGAGTGATTCCCTTTCCGCCATCGAACCGATCGGCCGGATGAAGCGCTGCGGAAGGTGTCGAAAATTCGCCGCCGCGGACCCTCATCCGGCGGCAGCAACGACGATCATGCAGAATCGCGCGCCGAAGCCGCCGAGGTGCGGCGGCGGCGCAATGATACCGTGTAAGTAGCTGTGATCATAACCGTCGTCGTAGTCGTCATCTTGGGCGCGCGATATAGGCGCGCGCCCGCAAGTGGTCAAGCGTCGCGGACGCGGGGACTGATCGCTTTCAGATCGTCGGGCTCCACACCACCGGGATGACTCGGTAGCCGTCCCCGTCCTTATCCTTCTCGACATGGGCGAGGCCGGGGAACGGATAGTGGAAGCCCTGCACCATCATCTTCTCGGCGACCAGCATGTCGTAGACGCGCCGCCGCGTCGCTTCCGCCTGCGCTCCGTCCTGGTCGACGGCTGCGTGCCAGCCCGGATTGCGCGCGAACAGGAACGGCACGTGGGTGACATCGCTCTGCACGAAGACCTTGGCGTTGCCGGAGGCCACCACGAAGGACGTATGAGCCCAGGAATGGCCGGGCGTCGCGAGCGCGGTAATGCCGGGGGCGACTTCCTTGTCCCATTCGTAGGTCCGCAGATGCTTCAAGACCTCGCCTGAGAACACCCGGCGATTGTTCTTGAACAGGTCCTCCATGCGGCCCTTGGAGGCGCGGCTCATCTGGCCGTCGTCCATCCAGAATTTATGCTCCTCGGCCGGCACCAGGATTTCAGCATTCGGGAACGCGAGCGAATTGTTCGCCAGCAGCAATCCGTTCACGTGGTCGGGGTGATAGTGCGAAATGATGACGGTATCGACCGCCTTGGCGTCGATGCCGGCAGCCGCAAGATTGGTCTGGAGCTGGCCGTACGCCCCCTTGCTGCTGATGTAGGCGGTCTCGCCGACGCCGGTGTCGATGACGATCAGCTTCGAGCCCGTGTTCACGACCACCGGCGTGTACGGATTGAAAAAGGTGTTCGGGTCGAGATACGCGGCAGCCAACATGGCCTGGACGTCGGCCTTCTTGACGTTGGTTACGAGAGTGTCGGGCAGCGGCTGGCGGTTGACGCCGTCGGTCACCACGGTGATCTGATGGCTGCCGACCTTGTAGCGATAGATTCCCGGATTCTGCTTGTCGGCCGTGGCGGTGGCCGCAAACGCGGTCGGCATGGCGGCCGGCGCAAGCGTCGCCGCGGCGGCGCCGGTGAGCACGGTACGGCGGCTTAAATTGGTCATGGCGTTCTCCCAGAAAGCGTGGCGCCTTGCTTCGGCGCCGGTTCGCACGTCAACGTCGACGCCGCCAGCGTAGCACAGGCCTCGAGCGTTCGCTGCTATGATTGGAAGGTGTGGAGCGACGAATATTCCCATATTCTCGGCGCAGTTCTCCGCAAGATTGCGAGTGATACGTTGCCCCGGCGCGCTTCACGCCCCGCTTCCGCAGCAAAGAAAGCACCCATGACGCCGTCCAGCGAAGGCACCCCCAGCGCACATGCGCGCCGCGCCCTGCTGCTCGCCTTTGTCGCCGCGATCTTCGCGAGCGCAGCGCTGCTGTTCGTGGTCGAGCCGATGTTCACCAAGATGGTGCTACCGCGGCTCGGCGGCTCGCCTTCGGTCTGGTCGGTGGCGATGGTGTTCTTCCAGACCGCGCTGCTGGCGGGCTACGCCTACGCGCACCTGCTCATGACTTACGTGCCGCGGCGCGCTGCGATCGTTACCCATATCTTGGTGATGGCGGTCGCGTGCTTCGCGCTCCCGCTCGGCATCGCCGGCGGCTGGAGCAGGCCGCCGGAGGTCGGGGAAGCATTCTGGCTGCTAGCGCTGTTTGCCGTCTCGATCGGGCTGCCATTCTTCGCGCTCGCCGCCAACGGGCCGCTGCTGCAAGCCTGGTTTGCGCACACGCGACATCCGGATGCGAGGGACCCCTATTTCCTTTACGCCGCCAGCAATGTCGGCAGTTTTCTCGCTCTCGTCTCGTATCCGATTGCGATCGAACCTTTCGTCCCGCTCGGCCTGCAGACGAAACTATGGTCGATCGGCTTCTATGTCCTCATCGCCCTGATCGCGGGCTGCGGCGCGCTGCTGTGGCGGACTTCAGATGACGCGCCGTCGGCGGCCGATGCAGCCGACGCCATCCCGCCCACTTGGCGCGACGCTGCCGCCTGGGTCGCGCTCGCGGGGGTGCCATCGGCGCTGCTGATCGCGGTCACCGCCCATATCTCGACCGACGTCGCGGCCGTGCCACTTCTCTGGGTCGTCCCGCTGGCGCTGTATCTCCTCACCTTGGTGATCGTGTTCCAACGCCGGCCGCTCATCCCGCATTGGCTGGCCGTCGCAGTCCAGCCGCTGTTCATCCTCGCGCTCGTCGCGCAACTGGTGTTCGAGCCGGTGAAGATGATCGTCGACGCGATTTCCATTCATCTCGTGGTCTTCTTCGTCTGCGCCCTGGTCTGCCACGGTGAACTGGTGCGACGGCGGCCGGCGCCGCGCTTCCTCACCTCGTTCTATCTCTGGATGGCCGCGGGCGGCATGATCGGAGGCATCGCCGCGGGGTTGGTCGCACCCTATGTTTTCAACTCGGTCGCTGAATATCCGATCCTCATCGTGCTGGCGGTGCTGTGCCGGCCGGGGCTCGCGCTGGCGGCAACGCGCTGGGAGCGATGGCTGGAGCTCGCCGCGCTGGTTGCGGCGGCTGCGATCTTGATCGTGCTCGCCCGCGTCGAGCTCGACCTCGACGAACGGACCTTCAACACGATCGTCGGCGTGATGCTGATCTCGACCCTGGTCTTCTGGCGGGCGCCGCTGCCGTTCGCGGCGATCATCGCAGTGGTGCTGATGTTCAACCGGCTTTATGTCGACACCGCCGGCGGCATTTCGGTGCGCAGCTTCTTCGGCGTGGTGAAGGTCGCCGATTATACCGACGGCCAGTTTCGCGTACTGACCCACGGCACCACGATCCATGGCGCCCAGCGGCTGCGCGACGCCAGCGGCAAGCCGCTCACCGGCCGGCCGGAAGTGCTGACATATTACTACGACGGATCGGCGATGGCGCAAGTGATGGACGTCACCCGCGCGCGCATCGGCGGGCCGATCCGCTATGCCGTCGTCGGACTTGGCACCGGCAGCCTGGCCTGCCGGGCGCAACCGCTCGATACGGTGCGCTTCTATGAGATCGACCCGAAGATCGTCCGCCTCGCGACCGACCCGGCGGTGTTCAGCTTCGTTTCCGAGTGCCGCCCGGATGTGCCGATCGTGCTCGGCGACGCCCGGCTGACGCTCGCGGAGGCACCGGACGCAAGCTACGACATCATCTACGTCGATGCGTTCTCGTCTGACGCGATCCCCATTCACCTGATCACGCGCGAGGCGATGGCGATCTACCAGAAGAAGCTCGCGCCGCACGGCATCGTGGTGATGCACATCTCGAACCGCAACCTCGAGCTCGCCTCCGTGGTCGCCGGCATCGCTGCGGCCAATGGAATGGTAACGCATGTGAACGAGGGCGCCGACGTCGTCGAGGACGAGAGCCAATACAAGTTCATCGGCACGGTCGCGGCGTCGGCGCGCTCGGACGAGGATTTCGGCGAGCTCGCGGACTCGCAATATTGGCCGCGCCAGGATCCCGATCCCCGGCAATGGGTGTGGACCGACGACTATTCCAACATCGTGGGTGCGATCTGGCGCAATTTAAGGGGGGAGTAGAAGAACTCGCCACGGTCATTCCGGGGTGCCGCATCGGGCTCTTCGCCTTGCCCTGACATGTCGGCGCGGAAACGATAATTGTGACGTAAAAGGTCTACAAGAATACGGCGTCGAAATAACTGGGCGCCGACGTGATCGGACGTGCATTACAGCATCCGCCCTAAAGACGTAGCACGGCATTTGACTTGCTGAGAGTCCTGGATTGTGGATTCCGGGCTCGGGCCTTCGGCCGGCCCCGGAATGACCGGAGTGCTCGGCAGCCCTCAATGCCACACGAGCTGCACGAGCTTGGTGACCACGTCACCGATCGTCAGCAACACGCCGGCCCAGACGAAAGCCGAAGTAAAATTCGCGATCTGGAACGACCAGTACGGCATTTGGAAAATGCCGGCGACCAACGGCACCGAAGCGCGCAGCGGCCCGAAGAAGCGGCCGATGAAGATGCCGAGCACGCCCCATTTCTTGACGAAGCGTTCACCCCTGGGGAGGAGTTCGGGCGAGCGTGAGAGCGGCCACACCTGCGCGACCGCCGGCCCCATTTTCAGGCCGACCCAGTAGGACAGCCAATCGCCGAGCGCTGCCCCAACCGCGCCCGCCACCCAGACCGGCCAGAAACTGAGCCCGCTGGAGGCGATCAACACGCCGATGCCGACAAGCGCCGCCCATGCCGGGATCAGCAGCGAAAGAAAGGCGAGCGATTCGCCGAATGCAAGCGCAAATACGATTGGCGCCGCCCAGGCTTCGTGCAAACGCACGAATTCGACGATGTTCTGGCCATAGGATTCGAGTTCTGCGAACATATATCACCCTTGGCGGCCCGTTTAGCGCGCCGGTTCCCCAAAGACCAGCAGTTCCGGGTTCCCGGAGCCGGAGGGTCACGAGCGGCCTCGACCGTGGCATAGTCGTTCCGGTGATTCGCTTCATTCCCTTGCAAAAGCTGACCTGACGCATGGCCAAAACCGCCAAGAAACTCTCCTCCGATTCCGGCGACGACCTGTTCGCCGCCGTTCCCGCTTCCCGCAGTGCCGCGTCCGCCAAGTCTTCGCGGACGCCACGCGCGACGGCGGGCGAATCCGGATATACCGCCAAGCACATCGAAGTCCTCGAGGGGCTTGAGCCGGTGCGGCGGCGGCCGGGCATGTATATCGGCGGCACCGACGAGAAGGCGCTGCATCACCTGTTTGCCGAAGTCATCGACAACGCCATGGACGAGGCGCTCGCCGGCCATGCGCATTTCATCGAGGTCGAGGTCGAAACCGGCGGCTACCTCACGGTGACCGACAACGGGCGCGGCATCCCGATCGATCCACATCCCAAGTTCCCGAAGAAATCCGCGCTCGAAGTCATCATGTGCACGCTGCATGCCGGTGGCAAGTTCGACTCCGAGGTTTATTCGACTTCGGGCGGCCTGCACGGCGTCGGGGTCTCAGTGGTCAATGCGCTGTCGGAGCGGCTGGAGGTCGAAGTCGCGCGCGGCGGCCAGCTCTACCGGCAGATCTACCAGCGCGGCAAGCCGAAGTCCGGCCTCGAAAAGCTCGGCAAGATCGCGAACCGGCGCGGCACCAAGGTGCGCTTCAAGCCAGACCCGGAGATTTTCGGCGAACGGGCGCATTTCAATCCGCTGCGCCTGTTCAAGATGGCGCGCGCGAAGGCTTACCTCTTTGGCGGCGTCGAAATCCGGTGGTCATGTGCGCCCGAACTGCTTGCGGGCGTCGACGGCGTGCCGGAAGAAGCGACGTTCCACTTCGCGCAGGGGCTGAAGGACTATCTCACCGCGACGCTCAACGGCTCGACCCTCGTCCATCCCGACATTTTCTTCGGCAGGTCGGAGAAGCCGGGCGGACACGGCACGGTGGAATGGGCGGTCGGTTTCGTCGCCGACGCCGACGGCTCGCTCTCGTCCTATTGCAACACGATTCCGACCGCGGACGGCGGCACCCATGAATCCGGGCTGCGCAGCGCGCTCACGAAAGGTCTCAAGGATCACGCCGAGCGCATGAACCAGGGCAAGCGCGCCGCGGCGATCACCAGCGACGACGTGATGACCGGCGCCGCCTGCATGCTGTCGGTCTTCATCCGCGAGCCGGAATTCCAGGGCCAGACCAAGGACCGGCTCGCCACCGCGGAAGCAAGCCGAATCGTCGAGAACGCGATCAAGGACCCGTTCGACCATTGGCTCGCCGGCAATCCGACGCAGGCGAGCAAACTCCTCGACTTCGTGATCGAGCGCGCCGACGAGCGCCTCCGGCGCAAGCAGGAGAAGGAGATCGCCCGCAAGACGGCGGTGCGCAAGCTCCGCTTGCCGGGAAAACTCGCCGATTGCACCAACACTGCCGCGCAAGGCTCCGAACTGTTCATCGTCGAGGGCGATTCCGCCGGCGGTTCCGCCAAGCAGGCGCGCGATCGCAAAACCCAAGCGGTGCTGCCGCTGCGCGGCAAGATCCTCAACGTCGCCTCCGCCGGCAAGGACAAGCTGGCGCAGAACCAGCAACTCTCCGACCTCGTGCAGGCGCTCGGCGTCGCCCCGGCCGCGCACTATCACGACGAGGATTTACGCTACGAGAAGGTGATCGTGATGACCGACGCCGACGTCGACGGCGCCCACATCGCATCGCTCCTGATCACGTACTTCTACCGCCAGATGCCGAAGCTGATCGAGAACGGCCACCTCTATCTCGCGGTGCCGCCGCTCTACCGGCTCTCGCACGGCGGCAAGGTGTTCTATGCCCGCGACGACCGCCACAAGGACGAACTGCTGAAAAAGGAATTTCATGCCAACGCCAAAGTCGAGATCGGCCGCTTCAAGGGCCTCGGCGAAATGATGGCGGCGCAGCTCAAGGAAACCACGATGGACCCGCGCAAGCGCACGCTGCTGCGGGTGCAGGTGGTCGAGGACGACCAGATCGCCACCGAGAAATCCGTCGAGCGCCTGATGGGCAACAAGCCGGAAGCGCGCTTCGAATTCATCCAGGAGCGCGCGGAATTCGCGAGCGAGGACTTGCTGGACGTTTAGGAGCGCTCACTTGATCGCCTCCGGCAATTTGTTCACCGGCATTCCACAAAATCTCGAAGCAGAGCATATCGATGAATTGCTCGCCTCGCTCAACGTCAGAATCGAACGCATCATCTCGCACGGACATTCGAGCCCGGAAGGCTTCTGGTACGATCAGAACTGGTCCGAATGGGTGATCGTCCTGCAAGGCTCCGCCGGGCTGATGTTCGAGGGTGAAGCCGCTCCGCGCACTTTCGTCGCCGGCGATTACATCCTTATCCCCGCCCACGCCCGGCATCGCGTGGCATGGACCGAGACCGGTTGCGACACAATTTGGCTTGCGGTCCATCACCGCGAGTACGCGTAGGTGCACTACGGCATTCCGTCAGGCAACGGAGTGCGTTGTACTTCCCCTCCCCCACCGCCGCGATCAACCGCTGCACGAACCCGTCGATCGCGCCGCCGCTGATCCAGCGCACCACCGCGACCAGATCGTGCTCGGGATCGACGTAGACAATGGTTGACCGCGACCGGTACCCGCCCGCGGTTCCCGGCTGAAATATGTGCGCACACGCGATATCGCGGTCGCGCTATCCGCGCTACAAATCCGCCTGCCCTTCCTCGTTCGCGGAGAACTGCCATGCCGCCCCGAAGCCCGATCGTCGCGATCGCGCTCGCCGTGGCGCTCGGCCTGACGGCGAGCAGCGCGCAAGCCTTCGATGACGCCCAATATCCGAACTGGAAGGGCCAGTGGATCAGGGTCGGCGGCGTGCAGTGGGACTACACCAAGCTTCCCGGCCGCGGCCAGCATGCGCCACTGACCCTGGAATATGAGAAGGTTTTCGAAGCGAGCCTCGCCGACCAGAGGCTGGGCGGCGTCGGCAATGAATCGATGATCGGCTGCACGCCGCCCGGCATGCCGCGGGCGATGACCGGCATCAATGGCATGGAGCTGATCATCCTGCCCGAGATCACCTACATCGCGATCTCGCAATTCGGCCAATTGCGCCGCATCTATACCGACGGCCGCGACTGGCCGCAGGAGGTGCGGCCTTCGTTCCTCGGATATTCACTCGGCCACTGGCGCGACGAGGACAAGGACGGCCGCTACGACGTGCTTGAAGTCGAAACCCGCGGCATGCGCGGCCCACGCGCCTACGAAGCCAGCGGCCTGCCGCTGCATCGCGACAACCAGACGATCGTCAAGGAGCGGATTTTCCTCGATCCGTATCAGCGCGACACGCTGCGCGACGAGATCACGACAATCGACCATGCGCTGACCCGCCCCTGGACGGTCACGAAGTATTACGAGCGGGCGCGCATGCCGAAATGGTACGAATACGTCTGCGCCGAGGACAATCAGCACGTCATGCTCGGCAAGGAGCGGAAGGAGCACTATTTCCTGAGCTACGATGGGCTGTTGATGCCCGCGAAGAAGAACCAGAAGCCGCCGGACTTGAAATACTTCAAGCCGGCGCAACAGTAAGAGCAGCAGTAAGAAAGGCCGCCATGCTCCTCCGCAGCCCGCTGTTTTCGACCGTGCTCGCGACCGCACTGACGATGACCTGCGCCGGCGCCTTTGCTTTTGATGAAGCGAAATACCCCGATTGGTCCGGCCAGTGGCGGCGTCCGGGCATGGCGCTGCAGTGGGATACGACCAAGCCGATGGGTCGCGGCCAGCAGGCGCCGCTGACGCCGGAATACCAGGCGCTGTTCGAGCAGAACCTCGCCGCGCAGGCGGTCGGCGGCAAGGGCAACGACACCCGCTACAGCTGCCTGCCGCAGGGCATGCCGCGGGTGATGACCGCGCTGTTCCCGATGGAATTCATCATCACACCGAAGACCACCTTCGTCCTGTTTGAAAATCACCTGCCGCGCCGCATCTATACCGACGGCCGCGACTGGCCGCAGGAGGAGCTCGAACCGACCTTCGTCGGCTATTCCATCGGCCACTGGATCGATACCGGCCATGGCGGAATTTTCGACCAGCTTGAAGCCGAGACCCGCAACATTCGAGGACCCCGCGCCTACGAGCCGAGCGGCCTGCCGCTGCACGCCGACAACGCCACCATCGTCAAGGAACGCCTCTTCATCGACAAGAGCGACAAGAGCGTCCTGCACGACGAGATCACCACCATCGACCACGCGCTGACACGCCCGTGGACGGTGATGCAAACTTTCCGGCGCGAGAAGAAAGAGATCTGGGTCGACAACACCTGCTCCGAGAACAACCGCCATGTCATTCTCGGCGACGAGCACTATTTCATCAGCGGCGACGGCCACTTGATGCCGGTGCGTAAGGATCAGCCGCCGCCCGACTTGAAATTTTTCAAAAAGACGCCGCAGTAGCGCTGCGCCTGTGCGTCACGAGGGGGATTCACGGAACGAAGCGTTATGGAACGTTGGCGTCTCACCCCGGCTTGATGTTGGCCGCCCGGATCACTTTGGCCCACTTCTCGGTGTCGTCAGCGATCAGCTTCCTGAAATCGGCGGGCGAGCCGGAAATAACCGCGCCGCCAAGCTGGGTGAACCGCGACTTGATCGCCAGATCGACGAGGGCTGCGTTGATCTCCTGATTGAGCTTGTTGATGATGTCCGTCGGCGTTCTCTTAGGTGCACAGATGCCAAAAAAGATACTTGCTTCAAAGCCCGGCACAAATTCAGCAACAGTCGGCAACTCGGGCAGCTCTTCCCACCGCTTAGTTGCTGCCACGGCCAAACCGCGCAATCTGTTCGACTTAATGTATTCGATCGCCGTCGCCACAGGTGCAAAATAAATGTGAACCTGTCCACCGAGCAGATCAGCAATCGCCGGTGCTCCGCCTCGATAGGGTACATGCACCATGTCGATGCCAGTCATTGCCTTGAACAATTCTCCGGCAACGTGCGGGGGTGTGCCAACGCCAGCCGACGCCATGCTGAGCTTGCCCGGATTGGCTTTGGCATACGCGATGAACTCAGGAATTGTCGTGGCTGGGAGAGATGGGTTGACCACGAGCACGTAGGGAAAGATTGCGATGCTCGCGATAGGCTCGATATCGCGGACGAAGTCAAAATTGAGCTTCTGGTAGAGTGTCGCATTGATGGCATTGGCGGAACTCGCCATCAAAAGCGTATACCCATCAGCCGGAGAACGCACGACCACTTCGGTTCCAATGTTATTACCGCCGCCTGGCCGGTTCTCGACTACAAAGGATTCGCCCAGCTTATTCGTCAGCCATTGGCCAATCAGACGTGCGACGGTGTCATTTGAACCTCCCGCGGCAATTGGAACGACGACGCGCACCGGCCGCCACGGATAGGTCTGCGCCCCCGCAATTCGCGGGACCGTCAGCGCGGCCACGCCCGCCGCCAGATGCAGAAATTGTCTTCGGTGGGGAAGTTTCGTCAAGGCACCCTCCCAGAGTTGCATGCAGGCGCAAACTAACATTGCTTTGCACGCATCACGAGAACCTCGCCCGCTTAGTTGGTTCGGTGTGCGGTTTTCTGCCAATATCAACTGCATTGCAGCACGAATTGCAGAATATCTGATTATTTTATGGCTCAATCAATTTCGTTATGGATTGTGCTTTTTATCCGCTCTTCATGGCGTCACAAACCATGATGTGTTAGGTTGTCGCACTCTCGGTGGGCATCTGCTTCAAGCCCGCGGGTGCTGACGACGTGCCGCTCTTGCATGGCGTGAGCGCCAGTAGAACATCGCATGATTGCAAAGCGATGCACCCGGGCCGGTGACTGGAAGAACAACAAAAATATCTGGGACGGGCTCGTGGGCGGCTCCCGTTCTGCGCCCGTCCTCAAAGGGAGGACACCATGCCTTACCGGTCATTTGCCGGCGCGATGGCGATTGTCGCAACATCATTGATGACAGCGCCCGCCTGGGCGTTCGACGACGCGCAATATCCAGATCTGACGCGCGCCGCCTGGAATCGCGCCGTCCAATCGATGCCGCGCTTCGACCCGAGCAAGCCGCGGAGCGGACAGCAGCCTCCCCTCACCCCGGAATACCAAGCCATTTTCGAGGCCAACCTGCGGGACATGGAGACGGGCGGCCAGGGCAACCATACCGTCTTCCGGTGTCTGGCCTGGGGCATGCCGGCGATGATGAATGCCTACGGGCCGATCGAATTCATCATCACCCCCGACGTCACCTACCTGATGATCGATGACGGCAACGATTCCGTTCGGCGGGTCTTCACCGACGGGCGCGATTTCGCCGCCGACGCGGAAAGCTCCTTCGTCGGGTATTCAGTCGGCAAATGGATCGATACCGACGGAGACGGCCGCTACGACTTGCTCGAAGTTGAAACGCGCAAATTCAAGGGGCCGCGCGTCTACGACAACAGCGGGCTCGTCCTGCATCCGGACAATCAAAGCGTCATCAAAGAGCGGATCTATCTGGACAAGGCCGATCGGAACATCCTGCATGACGACGTCACCGTCATCGATCACGCGCTCACGCGGCCCTGGACGGTGAACAAGACCTACAAGCGTGACGCCCATCCCTTCTGGCGCGAAGATGTCTGCGCCGAGGGCAACAACCAGGTCTACATCGGCCACCAGAACTACATGCTGAGCGCAGACGGCGAACTGATGCCGGCGAAGAAGAATCAAGCGCCGCCGGACCTGCATTATTTCAATCAGACCAAGAAGTGACGGAGACGGTCGATGCGACGGCCGCGCAGAGCTCGTTGTGGGTCTCGCCAACCGGAGCGGGAGGACTATCATGCTTAGCCGAAGCCTGATCAGCGCGGTCACGCTGGCCGCAGCGCTGGTGATGACCTCTGCCGGCGCGCGAGCTTTTGACGAAACCAAATATCCGGACTGGAAGGGCATGTGGCTGCGGGTCGGTCCACCGCGGTGGATCCCTCCGGGCGAGTCGGCGCCGCTGACGGCGGAATACCAGGCGCTCTACGAATGGAACAACGCCGATCAGAAGGCCGGCGGACACGGTCTGGAGCCGTCGTGGAATTGCCTGCCGCCGGGCATGCCGCGGATCATGAACGTGTTCGAGCCGATGGAAATCGTCATCACGCCGCCGACGACCTACATCCTGATCAGCCACATCCACGACAATCGCCGCATCCATACCGACGGAGGCGACTGGCCCAGCGAGCTCGAGCCGAGCTTCAAGGGTTATTCGATCGGTCGTTGGAGCGACACCGACGGCGACGGCCGCTACGACACGCTCGAAGTCGAGACCCGCTCGATCAAAGGCCCGCGCGCCTACGATACCACCGGCCTGCCGCTGCATCGCGACAACAAGACCATCGTCAAGGAGCGCATCTACCTCGACAAAGCGGATCGCATGGTCATGTGGAACGAGATCACGACCATCGACGACGCACTCACTCATCCCTGGACCGTCAAGAAGAAATACATCCGCGACCCCGAACCGCGGCCGAACTGGCTCGAGGAAGTCTGCTCCGAAAACAACCCGCATATCCGTATCGGCGGCGACAACTACATGCTGAGCGCCGATGGAGTGCTGATGCCGGCCAAGAAAGGCCAGGCGCCACCGAGTTTGAAATACTTCAATCACTAGGGAGGAAATGAA
This sequence comes from uncultured Alphaproteobacteria bacterium, assembly GCA_963702695.1. Lineage (GTDB taxonomy): Bacteria > Pseudomonadota > Alphaproteobacteria > Rhizobiales > Xanthobacteraceae > VAZQ01. The sequence continues at coordinate 176,467 of CAVPDS010000023.1, forward strand.
CCGCAGGGACGCAGTCAAGAAACCGGGGCATGCGAAGCGCCCCGTTCCGGAAACATCAACGACAAACATCAACGAGAAGATGTCACAGGGAAGTGGCAAGGGAGGAGACTCATGCTCTATCGAAATGCGATTGGCTCGGCCGCGCTCGCGGCGGTGCTGATGATGCCGGCGGCCGCACGGGCCTGGGACGAATTCGAAGTATCCCGACTTCGGGGATCAGTGGAAACGCCCTCCCGGCATCGCCAATCAGTTCGATACCAGCCGACCGGTGGGCCGCGGACAACGGCCCAAGCTGATCCCGGAGTATCAGGCGATCTGGGATGCCGGCCTCAAGGACCAGAGCGAAGGCGGACAGGGCACCGATCCGACCTATGCCTGCATCCCCGACGGCATGCCGCGGGTGATGAACGTGATCTTTCCGATGGAGATCATCGTTACCCCGAAGACCACGTACATGCTGATCGAATACATGATTCAGGAGCGGCGCATTTTCACCGACGGACGCGATTTCCCGAAAGAGGGCGAGTTCGAACCTTCCTTCCAGGGCTATTCCATCGGCAACTGGAAGGACGAGGACGGCGACGGCAAATACGACGTGCTCGAGGTCGAGACGCGCCTCCTGAAAAATCCCCGCTCCTACGATCCCAGCGGCGTTCCCTTTCACAAGGACGGCAAGACTATCGTTAAGGAGCGGCTGTTCCTCGACAAGGGCAACCAGGACGTCCTGCATGACGTGATCACGACGTTCGACCATGCGCTGACCGAGCCTTGGGTCGTAGACAAGAAATTCGTCCGCGTGCGCAATCCGATCTGGGTCGAGGCGAGCTGTCCCGAAGGCAACCCGTACGTCCGGCTCGGAAAGGAGATCTACATGCGGGGTGCCGACGGCAATCTGATGCCGGCCAAGAAGAACCAGAAGCCGCCAGATTTGAGTCATTTCCAGAGCGTGGGGAAGTAACAAAGAAAGTGAGGGACGCGCTCGTCAGCGCGCGTCCTTATTTACTACATGCTGAACTGAACTACATGCTGAACTGAACTACATGCTGAACTGAACTACATGCTGAACTGAATTTGCGATCCATCACACGATAAGGGAGCGAGACATGAGACCGGAACTAGCCGCATTCATGGCGATCGCTATGGGTGTTATGGGCAGCGGCGCTGCCATGGCGCATCATTCCTTCGCGATGTTCGATCAAGAGCATCCGAAGGAACTGACCGGCACTGTGACGGAATTCAGGTACAGCAGTCCGCATATCTACATCTATCTGAACGTCAAGGAGTCCAACGGCACCAGCCGAGTCTGGAATTTGGAAGGCGGGTCGCCGAGCCTCCTGATTCGCGAGGGATGGTCGAGCAAGAGCATCAAGCCCGGCGACGAGTTGCAGATGACCATCGACCCGCTGCGCAGCGGCGAGCCGGGCGGTGCCTGGCAGGTAACCCGCATCAAATTCAAGGACGGACGGCCAATCGCCGTGAAAAAGTAATCGGACATCCGTTGCGCATGCCCGTGCCAGCCGGCCGTCATTGAAGGAGGACACCGATGCTTGATCGAATCTCGATTGCAATAGTCGCGCTGGCGGGGACATTGTTGGTGTCCGGCGCCGGCGCCGAAGTGCCGGATCTGTCGAAATATCCCGACTGGAACAACCAGTGGTACAGGGTCGGTCCGATCGGACAGTACAATCCCGCGACCAAGCGTGACGATCAGGGCGCTCCGCTCACGCCGGAATACCAGAAGATCTACGAGGCGGGGATCGCGGATGAGAAGATCGGCGGCCAGGGCAACGACCCGACCTATACCTGTCTTCCGGACGGGATGCCCCGGCTGATGAACGCCATCTTCCCGATGGAATTCGTGGTCATGCCGAAGACCATGTACGTCCTCTCCGAATATCTGATGCAGATGCGCCGGATCTATACCGACGGGCGGACGA
>CAVPDS010000024.1:0-14153 GCA_963702695.1 uncultured Alphaproteobacteria bacterium
GGCCGGTGGTGTTATGGCGGCGGCAAACCTCCGATGACACCATCCCCTCCCCACCTCGGTTCCGCTCCAGGAGTGCGCTCCTTGCAGGCGCTGACGCAGCGGCTAACGCTACGGCTGATCGCCGCACACAAAATCCCGCCGCCTTGCCATCACCGGCGCGAACTTCATGCCGTCGTCGGCGGTCCCAAACCATGCGCGCGCGAGCTGCAGAAAAAGAGCGCGATCCTGCGCCATCCTGGAACGCTGCGCCAAGCGAACACACTCCTTTGCCCGCCGCTGAAATCTTCCAGTCGCATCACACGTCCCACTGAGAATTCCACTCTTTGGGTGATCAAGCGCGCATCACAGCAAAGGTTCCTGCAGCGCTGCACCAAATCGGCTGCCGGAATTTCGGCGCCACGGAACGTCTGCCATGCCCGAAACGTTTTGTTGCAAAGACCCATCCACCCGTTGTGGAGGCAGCAGTGATCACGACCCCGGAGACGAGCCATCATTTTACCGAGCTTGATTATCTCGCCTGGATCGCCGCCGCGGTACTGTTCATCTTGCCGGTGGCGGCGCTGTTGCTGATGCGTGCGCCGGATGTTACGGCACAGCGCGATCAGATCGCGGTGCCGCCGATCCAGCAGCAGGCGTTCCTGCCCACGAAAGCGATTACTGATAATCGCATCTAGAGCCTTAATCGATTGATTAGATCAGACGGACGGTCCGCTCGTCCGCGCACGTCCGGCAACGACGCCTCATCATGGCGGCTGTGCCGCTTTCGCGGGAGCGACCACAACCGCCATGATCCTGCGGATCAAATATTACTGCGCTTTGCGCTTGCGGGCCTTTCCCGTTCGGGTCGCGACCGGAGGCGGCTCCACCACCTCGGCGGCGCGCTGCCATACCCGGCCGCGGTCGAACTGGATGGTATTGCCGTCGGTCGAGTAGACCGCGCCTTCGTTCCAGCTTTGCAGCCAGATGTGGCCGGGCCAGTCGATCCAGGCCCGCGATGCGATGCCGCCTTCATCGACGACATTCATATTCCAGCCGTTCTGCGTGACATAGGCGGGTGCTCCCGCGAATTCCGGCCGGCACAACTGGATACACTGGAATTTGCCGCTGAGATCGATCTGCGCCGAGGCGTCGGTGGCGAACATGGCGAGCGCGGCCGTCACCGCCGGTATTGACCATTTCATGTCGTCGTCTCCTACTCGATACAAGGTTGGCTGCTTGCGCAGCGCAGGAGCCCTCCGATGCGATCCAATCCCTCATAACCATTATAACGGATCAAATGGGAATTTGCCCCGGGGCAAAGTTAACAAACTCGCGAGGGCTCTTAACCACGCCTGGGTTCATTTCACGCTCGTCCCCGCGAATGCGCATCGGCGTCAAATCAAGCGGCCAGGCTTGACCGGCAATCCTACGGCAGAATGGACGTATCCCCCTGGGGAGCGGGGACAAACACAGCTTTGTCACCCCTTCAACACTTCGCCCCACTTCACTTCGATCGCGCGGGCTTCCTCCGGCGATAGCGCCGAGGTCGGCGGGAATTTACCGATCCAGGGAAACGGCCGGCACGCCTCGATGATCGCCTTCGAATGCGAAGTGACGCCGCGCGCCTTCTCCTCCGGCGGAATGCGAGGGTCGAGCGCAGAGCTCCAGGCATCGCGCACGATGTCGATCTGTTCGGATGGCTCGCAGCGCGTCGTTATCGCCCACATCACGTCGTTGAGATTCGACGGATCGACATCCTCATCGACCACGACGACGAGACGGCCCATGTAGCTGTTCGCTGCCGCGATCAGCGCGGCGCGCTTGGCATGGCCGGCGTAGCGCTGCCTGAGCGCGACCACGGTCATGAGCTGCGAGACGTGCTGCCAGACGCCGACCACGTCGGTGACGCCGGCCATCTCCAACTGGCTCCAGATGCTGGCGGCGCGGAACGGCAGCCCGAAGTGGAAGCGCGGCGGCTTCATCGGCGGCGAGCCGAGCAGGATCGGATCGCTGCGATGGTGGATGGCGGTGACCTCCATCACCGGACAAGGGCGCTTGTCCGCAGCGTAATAGCCGGTGAACTCGCCGAACGGCCCTTCGGGCAGCGTCTCGCGGCTCGGCGGTAGCAGTTCGCCTTCGAAGATGAATTCCGCCTGCGCCGGCAGCGGCAGTCCCGTCACCGGTCCGGAGATCACTTCGATCGGGGCGCCCTTGATGGCGCCGGCGAAATCATATTCCGACTGGCCCTGCGGCAGATACTCGAAGCCAGCGATGAACAGCGCCGGGTCGGGTCCGTTTACCACCGCGAGTGGGCAGGACTTTCCCGCATCCCAGTATTTCCGGGCGATGATCGCGCCGTGGCGCCCCTGGTGATCGAACTGCACCGTGACCTTGTTGCGAGTGTGGACCTGCACGCGATAGATCGAGGCGTTGATCCAACCGCTGTCGGGATCGCGCATGATCACGATCGATCCCGACCCGACGTAGGGGCCGCCGTCCTTGCTGTGCCACACCGGCGCGGGCAGCTTCGCGAGGTCGACATCGCCGCCGCGGACGGTGTTCTCAAGAACGGGCGCATCCTTCGCGATCACGGGCGCGTGCGACTTGAGAGTCTGGCGTTTGCCCATCCAGGCCTTGAGCGCGTCGAGCGGGCGCAGCGTCGGGTCGATGCCGAGCGCGAGCGCGGCCCGCTGCGGATTGGTGGTGGCATTGGTGAAGACGCGGAAGCCGGGCGGCAGGCCTTTGATGCGGTCGAACAGCAGCGCCGGGCACTCCGGCATTCCGGCCGCGACTTCGGTGATGCCGCCGATCTCGCTGTCCGGATCCGCGCCGGCGACACGACGCAGCGCGCCGAGCGCCTCGACCTCGGCGATGAATTCGCGCAAATTGCTGTACATGGGGGAGGCTCCGCGGTGAGGATGCTGTTATAGCAAAGGACGGCTGCAAGTGACTTGCCTCACCCTGAGGAGGGTGCGTCGCACGCCGTCTCGAAAGGCCCCGGCGGTGCGCTCGGAGCAGCATCCTTCGAGACGCCGGTTTCGCCGGCTCCTCAGGATGAGGAGTCTGTGCTAGCGGCTTGGGCCCACAACGGGAGATTCAGAAAAATGTCCGACCGAAGCAATGTCGCCGCCAACATCGACTACGACGATCTGCGCGAATGGCTGGCGCATGCCGAGCGGCTCGGCGAAGTCCGCGTCGTCAAGGGCGCGAGCTGGCAGGAGGACATCGGGCTTGTCGCCGAGGCGATCCTACGGGCGGAGAACGGACCTTGCGTGGTGTTCGACGAGGTGCCCGGCTCGCCCAAGGGCTTCCGCCTGCTGCTGAACATGTTCGCCGGCACGCGCCGCAACATGACGTTGGGCTTTCCCGATCATCTCACCAAGTGGGAGCTCAGCGACGCCTATCGCGAAGCCTACCTGAAGAATCCCAAGATCGTTCCGCACGAGATCGTCGATGACGGCCCGGTGTTCGAGAACATCATGACCGGCGACGATATCGACGTGACGAAATTCCCCTCGCCGGTCTGGCATGAGAAGGACGGCGGCCGCTACATCGGCACCGGCACCTACAGCATCACCCGCGACCCCGAGGAGAACTGGCTCAATGCCGGCGCCTATCGCGCGCAGGTGCACGACAAGAAGACAGTCGGTTTCGTGACGGCAAAGGGTCATCACGGCTGGATTCACCGCGAAAAGTATTTCAAGCGCGGCGAGAAGATGCCGGTCGCCATGGTGGTCGGCGGCGATCCGCTCGCCTTCTTCTACGGCGGCGTCGAGGCGCCCTATGGCACCTTCGAGCTCGACATCATCGGCGGCATGCGCGGCCGCCCGACCAAGATGGTGCGCGGCAAGGTGACCGGCCTGCCCTTCCCGGCCAACGCCGAGGTGGTGATCGAGGGTTACGTAGAACCCGGAAAGACTCACGCGGAAGGTCCATTCGGCGAATGGACCGGCCATTACGCCGGCGGCGTGCGGCAGATCCCGGTACTCGATATCGAGGCCATCTATTACCGCAACGACCCGATCCTGCTCGGCGTGCCACCGATGGGGGGCGGGCCCGACGAGATGTCACGCTACCGCGCCGTGATGCGCTCCGCCATCATCAAACAGAACATGGTCAACGCCGGCGTGCCGGGCGTGAACCAGGTCTGGTGCCACGAGGTCGGCGGCGCGCGCATGCTGCATGGGGTGTCGATCACGCAGCGCTATCCCGGCCATGCCGTGCAAGCTGCGCACATCGCCGCGCAGTGCGGCGGGTCGGCTTATGCGTCGAAGTACATCGTGGTCTGCGACGATGACGTCGACGTGACCAATCTCGACCACATGCTGTGGGCCATGATCACCCGCACCGACCCGGTCGAGTCGATCCAGTTCATCCGGGGCTCCTGGGATTCCAACGCCGATCCCTCGATCCCACCCGCGCGGCGCAAGGTCGGCGACCTCACCCATTCGGTTGCGCTGATCAACGCCTGCAAGCCCTGGCACTGGCGCGAGGAGTTTCCGCCGAGCAATACCCCGAGCGCGGAGGTGGCGCGCAAGGCGCGCGAGAAATTCGGCTGGCTGCTCGACGGGGCGAATGGCCGCGGGTAATGGAAGATACCGGTGGACCTGCTATGGTCCGCGCTTCGGAATTGGCGGCGTGAAGATGTTCCCGCAGCCGTAAGAAACCCTCGAAGGAGGAATACATGTCAAGCAAACAAAAAAAGCGTGCCGGCGGACCGGAAGCCGTGGCCGGCAACGGCCTGTTAGACCGCCGTGCACTGCTCGGACGCGGGATCATGTTCGCGGGCGCGGCCGCCACCGGCGCCGGCACCTCGCTCGCGAGCGCCGCCGCGGAGCCGCTGAAGGATGCGCCGTGGAGCCGGATGCAGGGCACCACCACCCCGGTGCTGCAGTCACCGTCCCGCTTCGAGAAAAACGTGGTGCGCCAGCTCAGCAATCCGAACGGCGAGCCGCGCACCCAGCACGCGCGCACGCCGCACCAGTTGCTCAACGGCGTGGTCACGCCCAACAGCCTGCACTTCACCATCATTCATTCCGGCATTCCGGACATCGATCCGGCCCAGCACAAGCTGGTGATCCACGGCATGGTGAAGCAGCCGAAGGAATTCACGCTCGATATGCTCGCGCGTTATCCGATGGTCACGCGCCAGCACTTCGTCGAGTGCGGCGGCAACAGCGCACCGATGTTCTCGAACGTGCCGGTGCAGGCAACGCTGCAGGGCCTGCACGGTCTCGTGTCCTGCGCCGAATGGACCGGTGTGCTGCTCTCGACCTTGCTTGACGAAGTCGGCGTCGACCCGAAGGCGACCTGGATGCTGCCCGAAGGCGCGGACTCGCTCGCGCTCACCCGCAGCGTGCCGGTCAAGAAGGGCATGGATGACGCGATGATCGCGCTCTATCAGAACGGCGAGCGCCTGATGCCGGGCAACGGCTATCCGATGCGGTTGCTGCTGCCGGGCTTCGAAGGCAACATGAACGTCAAGTTCCTGCGCCGGGTCAAGCTCGTCGACCAGCCGGCGATGACCTACTACGAAGCCCGCAACTATTCGCCGGTGCTGCCGAACGGCAAGGCCTACAAGTTCTACTTCATCAACGAAGTGAAGTCTTTCATCACGCATCCCTCGTTCGGGGAGACGCTGAAGGACAAGGGCTATTACGAGATTTCCGGCCTCGCCTATTCCGGCACCGGGCGGATCGCCAAGGTGCTGGTATCGGCCGACGGCGGCAGGAGCTGGGCCGACGCGGCGCTGCAAGGACCGGTCAACCCGAAGGCGTTCACCCGGTTCCGCATGCCATGGAAGTGGGACGGCCAGCCGGTCGTGCTGCAAAGCCGCGCCTGGGACGAGTCCGGCAACTCACAGCCGCTGCGCGCCGACTTCGTCGCCGCCCGCGGCGAAACCAAGACGCCGGTGCAGAGCGCGCTCGCATTCCCGAACCAGCACTACAACAGCCTCACGAGCTGGGGCATCGACGCCAAAGGGGAGATCAAACATGTCTATGCGTAAGCCCCTGGCGGCTGCCGCTCTCCTCACCTTCACGCTTGCGGGCGTGGCCTTTGCCGAGTCGCCGAACCTCGGCAAGCCGATCTCGGAAGCCGACATCAAAGCCTGGGACATCACCATCCTGCCGGACGGCACCAATTTGCCACCCGGCAACGGCACCGCGGTCGAAGGCGCCAAGCTCTACATCGAGAAGGGCTGCATCGCCTGCCACAACGAAGCCGGCAAGGGCGGCCCGAGCGCCGCCCTTGCCAGCAACGCCAAGCTGGACCGGATCGAAGCGCCGAAGACCATCGCCAACTTCTGGGCGCAGTCGACCACCGTGTTCGACTTCATCCGGCGCGCGATGCCGTGGACACAGCCGCGCACGCTCTCGGACGACGAGACCTACAAGCTCACTGCGTACGTGCTCTATCTCAACAAGCTCATCGGCGAGAACGATGAGATCAATGCGCAGACGCTGCCGAAGGTGAAGATGCCGAACAAGGACAACTTCATCATCAAGTTCCCGGACCGGATCTGAGCGCAACCAGACCTTTGAGGATTGCGGCATGGCCGGGCTTCGTCCCGGCCATGTCATTTTGTGGGAGCACGCTGGTACTGCACCCCCTCCCACCGCGACCCCAATGGACCGAGCCGCCGAAAGTGCTAGGCTCAACGCTGGAAGTCCCGGTCTTCGCGAAGGCGTTCACGAGGGCCGCGAAAACCTCGAGGGAGGAATTCCATGACAAGCAAGCAATCAAGAAAGACTCATCGAGCCGATCCCGGTGGCCGGCAACGGCCTGCTCGATCGGCGCATGTTGCTCGGGCGGGGCATCGTCTTCGCCAGCGCCGCCGCAACCGGCGTCGGCACCTCGCTCACCAGCGCCGCCGCCGAACCGATGCCGACCGATCCGTGGAGCATGGCGCCCGGCGCGCCAATTCCGGCGTACGGCACGCCATCGAAATACGAAAACAAGGTGGTGCGCACACTCACCAATCCCAATAGTGACCCGCGCACCAGCCAGGCCCGCACGCCGCATCATCTGCTCCAGGGCACGATCACACCGGCCGGCCTGCACTTCGTGGTGTCGCGCACCGGCATCCCCGACATCGACCCGGCCAAGCACCGGCTGGCGATCCATGGCCTGGTGAAGCAGCCGCTGGTCTTCGACCTCGATACGCTCGCGCGCTATCCGATGGTGTCGCGCATCCACTTCGTCGAATGCGGCGGCAACAGCGCGCCGCTCTACAGCAAGGATCCGGTGCAAGCCAACGTGCAGGCGATCCATGGCCTCCTGTCATGCTCGCAATTCACCGGTGTGAAACTCTCGACGCTGCTGGACGAGACCGGCATCGATCCGAAGGCGAAGTGGCTCATCGCCGAAGGCGCCGACGGACCGAGCATGAATCGCTCGATTCCGATGACCAAGGCGCTCGACGACGCGATGATCGCGCTCTACCAGAACGGCGAGCGCATGGCGCCGTCGAACGGCTACCCGATGCGGCTCCTTGTGCCCGGCTACGAGGGCAACATGAATGTGAAGTGGCTGCACCGGATCAAGCTGGTCGAAGAGCCGGTGATGGCGATCAACGAGACCCTGCAATACACCTACCGGGTGCAGGGTCCGAAGATCTGGCAGTTCTTCTTCCCGATGGAGGTCAAGTCCTTCGTCACCCATCCCTCACCGGGGCTGACGCTCAAGGGACCCGGCTACTATGAGATTTCCGGCCTCGCCTATTCCGGCAACGGCCGGATCGCGAAGGTGATGGTGTCCGCCGACGGCGGCAAGAGCTGGGGGGAAGCGGCGCTCGATGCGCCGGTCATGCCGAAGGCGCTGACGCGCTTCCGCATGCCCTGGCGCTGGGACGGCCAGCCGGTCGTCCTGCAGAGCCGTGCCTGGGATGAGGCCGGCAACCGGCAGCCGACCCGCGAAGAAATGTTCGCGGAGCGCGGCGCGCCGAAGGTCAATGTCCCGGTCACCGCGTTCCCGATGGGGCACATGAACGTCATCACGAGCTGGTCGATCGACAACAAGGGGGAGGCGAAGCATGTCTACGGGTAAGGCCTTCGTACTCGCATTGCCGGTGGCGCTCGCGCTCTGCGCGGGCGCGGCGGTAGCCGGCGACACGCCCGGACTGGGCAAACCGGTGACCGAGGCCGATCTCGCGCTCTGGGACATCAGCATCGGGCCGGACGGCAAAGGCCTGCCGCCCGGCAGCGGCACGCCCGCGCAAGGGGCCGCGATCTTCGCGCAGAAGTGCGAGCTCTGTCACGGCAAGGACGGTACGGGCGGCAAGAGCGCCGTGCTCATCAACGCGCCGGGCAAGAATGGACGCACCATGGCGCTCTATGTGCCGAACGCCACCACGATCTTCGACTTCACGCGGCGCGCGATGCCGTGGCCGCAGCCGAAATCGCTCAGCAACGACGAAGTCTATGCGCTCACCGCATTCATTCTCGCCGGCAACAAGATCATCGGCGAGAACGACGTGATGAACGCGCAGACCTTGCCGAAGGTGAACATGCCGAACAGGAACGGCTTCGTCAGCCGATATCCCGAGAAGCATTGATTCACGCGCCTGTTCGCAGGGGGCCGGCGGAATGATCCGCCGGCCTTTTGTTTTCGCGAGCACGACGGGTGCAAAGCCCGTGCGCGCCAAAAAAGGACATCGTGACGCACGAATTGCTGTTTATCCGTGCATTCCCGGTTGTACATTGAGCAGAACTGGTTGCAGCGTACAACGATCCCAAAATACGTCCCCAAACACCTCAGGCGAGGAGCGTCCCATGCCAAACACTTTGTCCCGACTTTGCCTGCTCGGAACCTCGGCACTCGCGCTGATGCTGGGCGCGGCCCCGGCCTCGGCGGCGTGGGAACCGACCAAACCGGTCGAGATCGTGGTGGCGGCAGGCGCCGGCGGTGCTTCCGACCAGATGGCGCGCATGATGCAGGTCGCCGTCCAGAAGAACAATCTGATGAAGCAACCGATGGTCGTGTCGCTCAAGGGCGGCGCGTCGGGCGGCGAGGCGCTGATGTACATGAAGTCGGGCGCGGGCGATGCCAACCGGGTGCTGATCGCCTATTCGCTGATCTACATGCTGCCGCTGTCGGCGAAACTCCCGTTCAACTGGCGCGAGCTGACCCCGATCTCGGTGATCGCGCTCGATCAGTTCGTGCTGTGGGACAACACCACGCTGCCCTATAAGAACGTGAAGGAGTTCGCGGACGCGGCCAAGGCCGCGAAGCCACCGTTCAAGATGGGTGGTACCGGATCCAAGCGCGAAGACCAGATCCTTACCCACTTCATCGAAAAGCACACCGGCGCCAAGTTCGCATACCTGCCTTATACGTCGGGCGGCGAGGCGGCCACCCAGTTGGTCGGCAACCATACCGCTTCCAACGTGAACAACCCCTCCGAGAATCTGGAAGTGTGGCGCGCCGGACAGGTTCGCGCGCTCTGCGTATTCGACAAGGAGCGCATCGAATACAAGGCCAAGGTCACGGCCGCGCAGTCATGGAATGATGTTCCGACTTGCAAAGAAGAAGGCCTCGACGTTCAGTATCTGATGCTGCGCGCGATGTTCCTGCCCGGCAAGGTGACGGCCGAACAGAGCGCGTTCTACGTCGACCTGTTCAAGAAGGTCTCGGAGACCGCCGAATACAAGGACTACATGGAAAAGCAGGCGCTCAAGCCGATCTTCCTGACCGGCAAGGACATGACCGACTTCCTCGAGCAGGACGACAAGCTCAACACGCAACTCATGAACGAAGCCGGCTTCGTGGCGAAGTGAGAATCAAGTCCGCAAACGCTTGTTCCAGCTTTCCGCTTTTCCACACGCATGACTCTGCTTCCCCTCCCCGCAAGCGGGAGCGGGGAGCGCGCCGCACGGCCTTGATTCAAGGGAAGGAAACTCGCTATGCCGCACGTGACCAAAATGCGCGCGCCCTTTAACCGCTCATGACCACTCAGTCCGACTCCGAAATCGTCACCGAAGACGTGGATGCGCCCGCCGACGACTCGCCACCCGTCGCTTACGAGCGAAGCGTCGGCGTCGTCGTCTACCTCGCTCTCCTCGCGCTGGCGGGCCTGCTCGGCTTCGACAATTGGCGCACCGGCATGTCGTGGGCGCCAGATGGTCCCGAGGCCGGCTACTTTCCGTTCTACCTCTCGGTCCTGCTCGGCGCCGCAAGCCTTTATGGGCTCGGGTCGTCGCTGTTTGAGCAGACTTCCCGCGAAACCTTCGTCACCCGCGATCAACTGCGCCGGGTGATGCAGGTTTTCGTCCCGACACTGCTGTTCTGCTTCGTCATGCAGTGGCTCGGCCTCTATGTCGCCAGCTTCCTGCTGATCGCTGGTTTCATGTGGATCGTTGGCCGGATCGCACTGTGGAAATCGCTGCTCACGGCCTTGCTGTTCTCGCTCATCATGTTCGTCACCTTCGACGTCGCCTTCGATGTCATCATGCCGAAGGGACCGCTCGAAGCGGCCTTCGGGTTCTAGGGGCGCGGCATGGAAGCGTTCGGCTTGCTGCTGCAAGGTTTCGGCGTCCTGCTGACCTTCAAGACGCTGTCGCTGATGATGGTCGGGCTCGTGCTCGGCATCTTCGTCGGCGTGCTGCCGGGCCTGGGCGGTCCGAACGGCGTCGCGATTCTGCTGCCGCTCACGTTCTCGATGGACCCGACCACGGCGATCGTGATGCTGTCGTGCATCTATTGGGGTGCGCTGTTCGGCGGCGCCATCACCTCGATCCTGTTCAACATCCCGGGCGAAGCCTGGTCGGTCGCGACCACGTTCGACGGCTATCCGATGGCGCAGAAGGGCCACGCGGCGGAAGCGCTCACCGCCGCTTTCACGTCGTCGTTCATCGGCTCGCTGGTGGCGGTCCTGCTCATCACCTTTCTCGCCCCCGGCATCGCCAGTTTCGCCTTGCGCTTCGGGCCGCCGGAATTCTTCGCGGTCTATCTGCTGACCTTCTGCTCGTTCGTGGGACTGGGGCGCGAGGATAAGCACAAGACCATCATCTCGATGAGCCTCGGCCTGCTGCTCGCCGGCATCGGCCTCGACACCGTGTCCGGCCAATTGCGCATGACGTTCGGCTTCGACGATCTCCTGCGCGGCATCAACTTCCTGGTCGCGGTCATCGGCCTGTTCGGCATCAGCGAAATCCTGCTGACCATGGAGGAACGCCTCGCGCTGCGCGGCCATGCCGCCAGCATCAGCCTGCGCGTCGTGCTCAACGTCTGGAAGGATATGCCGCGCTACTGGGTGACGCTACTGCGCTCCTCCGCGATCGGCTGCTGGCTCGGCATCACCCCCGGCGGGGCGATTGCCGCATCGTTCATGGGCTACAACCTCGCCAAGCGCTTTTCCAAGGACAAGGAAAGTTTCGGCACCGGCCGCATCGAGGGCGTGTTCGCGCCGGAGACCGCCGCGCATGCATCCGGCACGTCGGCGTTGCTGCCGATGCTGGCGCTCGGCATTCCGGGTTCTGGTACCGCGGCGATCCTGCTTGGCGGACTGATGGTGTGGGGCCTTAATCCGGGTCCGTTGCTGTTCGTGGAGCACAAGGAATTCGTCTGGGGCCTGATCGCGTCGATGTATCTCGGCAACGTCGTCGGCCTCGTGATCGTGCTCACGACCGTACCGTTCTTCGCCGCCGTGCTGCGCGTGCCGTTCGCCGCGATCGCGCCGATGATCGTGGTGTCCTGCGCGATCGGCGCGTTCGCGATTCAGAACGCCATGTTCGACGTATGGCTGATGCTGATCTTCGGCGTCGTCGGCTACGTGTTCAAGAAGGTCAACATTCCGCTGGCGCCGTTCACGCTCGCGCTCGTGCTCGGCAATCGCGCCGAAGCGTCGTTCCGGTTGTCGATGATCGGTTCGGAGGGCGACCTGCGTGTGTTCTGGTCGAACTGGCTGGTCGGATCGATCACGACGCTGGCGCTGATCCTGCTGTTCTGGCCGCTGTTGTCGCAGGCCTTCGTGTGGGCGGCCCGGCTGTGGCGCCCCCGCACCCCGAGTGGCGATTCGAGCCCCGCCCGTTGAGCAAGGTGCGGCCGCGTTTGCTGAGGTCGACCTTGGTGCCGCCCATGCCGCCGCCGTTGCTCTTGAACGCAATGAGCCCGGCGATGGTAGCGTCCTCCCACACAGAGTGGCGCGGACAAGTGCTGCGCCAGGCCTCGATGGCCTCCGCGTAGGTGCGCGGGCGCTCGGCCACCCAGACCAGCAGTTCGAGCAGCGATGCGTCGACTTCCGACATCCCATATTATGCGACGCGGGACCACTGATTCCCAGCCGTGGAGGCCCGTGCAAATGCAGATCACAGTTGCCGTCGCCGCAGATTCCCCGCAGCATGACTCGGGTGGCGGCCCAGCGAGCCCGCAGCGCGAGCGCCGAGCCGCGACCCAGGGGAGAAGCGATGGCCGCAGGCCGTCCAGCATTGGACTTCGCGCACCTCGCGCTGGGTTCCGGTTCTCGTTCCGCTTCGCTCCACGAGCCCGGGACATGAGCGCGAGCCTTACGGGCCTCTTGTCGTTATGAGCGCCTGTGCGCAGAATTAGGCCAAGTCCATGCGGACCAAGGAGTGGCAGGCGTGCTCAGCGCAGAAAAGAACAAGGTCTCACCCAGGTCGGCCCGGGAACGCCGATGGGCGATTACCTGCGCCGCTACTGGATGCCGATCGGCGGGGCGAGCGAGCTCGACAAGGTCCGATCAAGCCGATCCGCCTGATGGGCGAGGATCTCGTGCTCTACAAGGACCTCGGGGGCAGCTACGGGCTGCTCGACCGGCATTGCCCGCACCGGCGCGCCGACCTCTCCTACGGCTTCGTCGAGGACACCGGCATCCGCTGCAACTATCACGGCTGGCTGATGGACGAGGCCGGCCGCGTCATCGAGCAGCCCTATGACGACACCGTCAACCCGCGCTCGCGCGCCAAGGAGCGCTGCCTCGCCAAGGCCTATCCGGTGAAGAAAGTCGCCGGCCTGCTGTTCGCCTATATGGGCCCGCAGCCGGCGCCGGAGCTGCCGGTCTGGGAGCCGTTCACCTGGGAGAACGGCTTTCGCGAGGTCGTGATCTCCGACATCCCCTGCAACTGGTTCCAGTGCCAGGAGAACTCCTGCGACCCCGTGCATTTCGAGTGGATGCACGAGAACTGGAACATGCGCCTCAACGGCAAGACCGGCCCCTATGCCGCCAAGCATCTCAAGCTCGTGTTCGAGGAGTTCGACTACGGCTTCATCTACAAGCGCGTGCGCGAGGGCCAGCGCGAGGGCGATCCGGTCTGGACCGTCGGCCGCGTCACGCTGTGGCCGAACGGCTTCTATCTCGGCAACCATTTCGAATGGCGCGTGCCGATCGACGACGAGAACACGCTCAGCGTCTGCTGGTTCTTCATGCGCGTGCCGAAGGGGCGCGAGCCTTACGTCCAGGACAAGGTGCCGACCTGGGTGAGCCCGATCAAGGACGCGAACGGCCGCTGGATTTCGAGCCACGTCATCAACCAGGACATCATCGCCTGGGTCGGGCAGGGCCCCATCGCCGACCGCAGCAAGGAAAATCTCGGCGCCAGCGACCTCGGCATCGCCATGATGCGCAAGCGCCTGTTCGACGAGCTCGATGCCGTCGCGCAGGGACGCGAGCCGAAGGCGGTGATCCGCAGCTCCAACGTCGCGAAATGCGTCGAGCTGCCGAACATCACCAAGAAGACCGCGTCGAAGGGATCACGCTCGAGGAGCACGCGAATTATCCGCTGCTGAAGGCCCGCCTGAAGGGCTTCCGCCACTGCTACGGCCAGCCGCCGGAAGTGCGCCGCGCGTTCGAGCAGGCGATGGGGATCGGGTAGAGCGTTACTCGATGAATGGAACCAGAAAACCGCTTCCCTCGTCCGCGCGCAAGCAGGATGAGTGGATCGACTTTTTCGGAATGCCCCCGGCCGCGCCAAAAACATGAACATGTAGCGCGTGTTGCAGTGATTCTGAGAATAAATTTAGCTATTGACGTTGTTGCTGTGGGGAAGATCTGAATATCCATAAGTCAAAGCAAAAATTAAAAACTATCAGATCGCTTATTCATACATGATTGAAGCACAAAATTCATGCATATTTCTTTGATATTACAAACCAATGCCGATGTTAAACATTGATTTTAGCAGTCGCAACTCGCGACACCAGACGCTGCGCGCGAATGT
>CAVPDS010000025.1:0-35937 GCA_963702695.1 uncultured Alphaproteobacteria bacterium
GAGAGGGCAAAGAGGCCACTCACGGAAACAGCGCCACCTGCTCCAGGCCGGTCGCTTCCGGAAAGCCGAGCATCAGGTTCATATTCTGCACCGCCTGCCCCGACGCGCCCTTGGTGAGGTTGTCGAGCGCCGCGCAGACGATGGCGCGGCCGGGAATGCGGTCCTGCGCGACGCCGATGAAGGTCATGTTGGAGCCGCGCACATGGCGGGTCTGCGGCACCTGGCCGAACGGCAGCACGTACACGAACGGCTCCTGCGCGTAAGCCGTCGTCAGGATCGCGTGGATGTCCTGCGCGGTGCTCACGCTGACCGCCGTGCCGCGCACGTAGATGGTCGAGAAGATGCCGCGGTTCATCGGCACCAGGTGCGGCGTGAAGGTCGCTGTGACCGGCGCGGCCGGCGGCCCTGGAAAACTCCTGGTCGAGTTCGGCCATGTGCCGGTGATGGCCGACGCCGTAGGCATGGAAGCCTTCCGAAACCTCTGAGAACAGCATCTCCTCCTTGGCCGCCCTCCCCGCGCCGGTCATGCCCGACTTGGCGTCGATCGCGATTGTCGTCGGGGTCGATCGCGTTGGCCTTGATCAGCGGGGGGGCGGCGAGCTGGGCGCAGGTCGTGTAGCACCCTGGATTGGCAACGATGTTGCGCCTCTGCGGATGGCGTCGCGATAAGCCTCGACCAGACCGTAGACGGCTTGCTTCTGCAACTCCGGCGCATGGTGGTCGTGGCCGTACCAGCCTTGTTTAAGCCTCCGGGTCGGCGATGCGGAAATCGGCTGACAAGTCGACAATCCTGGCGGCAGGCGGCGCGCACCACGAGATCACTGATGACTTTCTGCGTCGTCCCGTGCGGCAGCGCGCAGAACCGAGGTCTAGCCCTGCCGTGCTCCAATCGACGCCGTCGATGGCGACGAGCTTCGGCAGCGCGAACGGCGCGAATTGCGGAAACACGTCGCGCATCTCCTGCCCGGCGCGACGGTCGGCGGTCAGGAGCGCGATCTCAACCGCGGGATGGCGTAGCAGCAGCCGCACCAACTCCGCGCCGGTATAGCCGGAAGCGCCGAGGACGCCGATATGGGCTTTGGTGTTTGCTTCGGCCATGAGTGATTCCCTTTCCGCCATCGAACCGATCGGCCGGATGAAGCGCTGCGGAAGGTGTCGAAAATTCGCCGCCGCGGACCCTCATCCGGCGGCAGCAACGACGATCATGCAGAATCGCGCGCCGAAGCCGCCGAGGTGCGGCGGCGGCGCAATGATACCGTGTAAGTAGCTGTGATCATAACCGTCGTCGTAGTCGTCATCTTGGGCGCGCGATATAGGCGCGCGCCCGCAAGTGGTCAAGCGTCGCGGACGCGGGGACTGATCGCTTTCAGATCGTCGGGCTCCACACCACCGGGATAACTCGGTAGCCGTCCCCGTCCTTATCCTTCTCGACATGGGCGAGGCCGGGGAACGGATAGTGGAAGCCCTGCACCATCATCTTCTCGGCGACCAGCATGTCGTAGACGCGCCGCCGCGTCGCTTCCGCCTGCGCTCCGTCCTGGTCGACGGCTGCGTGCCAGCCCGGATTGCGCGCGAACAGGAACGGCACGTGGGTGACATCGCTCTGCACGAAGACCTTGGCGTTGCCGGAGGCCACCACGAAGGACGTATGAGCCCAGGAATGGCCGGGCGTCGCGAGCGCGGTAATGCCGGGGGCGACTTCCTTGTCCCATTCGTAGGTCCGCAGATGCTTCAAGACCTCGCCTGAGAACACCCGGCGATTGTTCTTGAACAGGTCCTCCATGCGGCCCTTGGAGGCGCGGCTCATCTGGCCGTCGTCCATCCAGAATTTATGCTCCTCGGCCGGCACCAGGATTTCAGCATTCGGGAACGCGAGCGAATTGTTCGCCAGCAGCAATCCGTTCACGTGGTCGGGGTGATAGTGCGAAATGATGACGGTATCGACCGCCTTGGCGTCGATGCCGGCAGCCGCAAGATTGGTCTGGAGCTGGCCGTACGCCCCCTTGCTGCTGATATAGGCGGTCTCGCCGACGCCGGTGTCGATGACGATCAGCTTCGAGCCCGTGTTCACGACCACCGGCGTGTACGGATTGAAAAAGGTGTTCGGGTCGAGATACGCGGCAGCCAACATGGCCTGGACGTCGGCCTTCTTGACGTTGGTTACGAGAGTGTCGGGCAGCGGCTGGCGGTTGACGCCGTCGGTCACCACGGTGATCTGATGGCTGCCGACCTTGTAGCGATAATTCCCGGATTCTGCTTGTCGGCCGTGGCGGTGGCCGCAAACGCGGTCGGCATGGCGGCCGGCGCAAGCGTCGCCGCGGCGGCGCCGGTGAGCACGGTACGGCGGCTTAAATTGGTCATGGCGTTCTCCCAGAAAGCGTGGCGCCTTGCTTCGGCGCCGGTTCGCACGTCAACGTCGACGCCGCCAGCGTAGCACAGGCCTCGAGCGTTCGCTGCTATGATTGGAAGGTGTGGAGCGACGAATATTCCCATATTCTCGGCGCAGTTCTCCGCAAGATTGCGAGTGATACGTTGCCCCGGCGCGCTTCACGCCCCGCTTCCGCAGCAAAGAAAGCACCCATGACGCCGTCCAGCGAAGCCACCCCCAGCGCACATGCGCGCCGCGCCCTGCTGCTCGCCTTTGTCGCCGCGATTTCGCGGCGCCGCGCTGCTGTTCGTGGTCGAGCCGATGTTCACCAAAATGGTGCTACCGCGGCTCGGCGGCTCGCCTCGGTCTGGTCGGTGGCGATGGTGTTTTTCCAGACCGCGCTGCTGGCGGGCTACGCCTACGCGCATCTGTTCATGACTTACGTGCCGCGGCGCGCTCCGATCGTTACCCATATCTTGGTGATGGCGGTCGCGTGTTTCGCGCTCCCGCTCGGCATCGCCGGCGGCTGGAGCAGGCCGCCGGAGGTCGGGGAAGCATTCTGGCTGCTAGCGCTGTTTGCCGTCTCGATCGGGCTGCCATTCTTCGCGCTCGCCGCCAACGGGCCGCTGCTGCAAGCCTGGTTTGCGCACACGCGACATCCGGATGCGAGGGACCCCTATTTCCTCTACGCCGCCAGCAATGTCGGCAGTTTTCTCGCTCTCGTCTCGTATCCGATTGCGATCGAACCTTTCATCCCGCTCGGCCTGCAGACGGAACTATGGTCGATCGGCTTCTATGTCCTCATCGCCCTGATCGCGGGCTGCGGCGCGCTGCTGTGGCGGACTTCAGATGACGCGCCGTCGGCGGCCGATGCAGCCGACGCCATCCCGCCCACTTGGCGCGACGCTGCCGCCTGGGTCGCGCTCGCGGGGGTGCCGTCGGCGCTGCTGATCGCGGTCACCGCCCATATCTCGACCGACGTCGCGGCCGTGCCACTTCTCTGGGTCGTCCCGCTGGCGCTGTATCTCCTCACCTTGGTGATCGTGTTCCAACGCCGGCCGCTCATCCCGCATTGGCTGGCCGTCGCAGTCCAGCCGCTGTTCATCCTCGCGCTCGTCGCGCAACTGGTGTTCGAGCCGGTGAAGATGATCGTCGGCGCGATTTCCATTCATCTCGTGGTCTTCTTCGTCTGCGCCCTGGTCTGCCACGGTGAACTGGTGCGACGGCGGCCGGCGCCGCGCTTCCTCACCTCGTTCTATCTCTGGATGGCCGCGGGCGGCATGATCGGAGGCATCGCCGCGGGGTTGGTCGCGCCCTATGTTTTCAACTCGGTCGCTGAATATCCGATCCTCATCGTGCTGGCGGTGCTGTGCCGGCCGGGGCTCGCGCTGGCGGCAACGCGCTGGGAGCGATGGCTAGAGCTCGCCGCGCTGGTTGCGGCGGCTGCGATCTTGATCGTGCTCGCCCGCGTCGAGCTCGACCTCGACGAACGGACCTTCAACACGATCGTCGGCGTGATGCTGATCTCAACCCTGGTCTTCTGGCGGGCGCCGCTGCCGTTCGCGGCGATCATCGCAGTGGTGCTGATGTTCAACCGGCTTTATGTCGACACCGCCGGCGGCATCTCGGTGCGCAGCTTCTTCGGCGTGGTGAAGGTCGCCGATTATACCGACGGCCAGTTTCGCGTACTGACCCACGGCACCACAATCCATGGCGCCCAGCGGCTGCGCGACGCCAGCGGCAAGCCGCTCACCGGCCGGCCGGAAGTGCTGACATATTACTACGACGGATCGGCGATGGCGCAAGTGATGGACGTCACCCGCGCGCGCATCGGCGGGCCGATCCGCTATGCCGTCGTCGGACTTGGCACCGGCAGCCTGGCCTGCCGGGCGCAACCGCTCGATACGGTGCGCTTCTATGAGATCGACCCGAAGATCGTCCGCCTCTCGACCGACCCGGCGGTGTTCAGCTTCGTTTCCGAGTGCCGCCCGGATGTGCCGATCGTGCTCGGCGACGCCCGGCTGACGCTCGCGGAGGCACCGGACGCAAGCTACGACATCATCTACGTCGATGCGTTCTCGTCTGACGCGATCCCCATTCACCTGATCACGCGCGAGGCGATGGCGATCTACCAGAAGAAGCTCGCGCCGCACGGCATCGTGGTGATGCACATCTCGAACCGCAACCTCGAGCTCGCCTCCGTGGTCGCCGGCATCGCTGCGGCCAATGGAATGGTAACGCATGTGAACGAGGGCGCCGACGTCGTCGAGGACGAGAGCCAATACAAGTTCATCGGCACGGTCGCGGCGTCGGCGCGCTCGGACGAGGATTTCGGCGAGCTCGCGGACTCGCAATATTGGCCGCGCCAGGATCCCGATCCCCGGCAATGGGTGTGGACCGACGACTATTCCAACATCGTGGGTGCGATCTGGCGCAATTTAAGGGGGGAGTAGAAGAACTCGCCACGGTCATTCCGGGGTGCCGCATCGGGCTCTTCGCCTTGCCCTGACATGTCGGCGCGGAAACGATAATTGTGACGTAAAGTTCTACAAGAATACGGCGTCGAAATAACTGGGCGCCGACGTGATCGGACGTGCATTACAGCATCCGCCCTAAAGACGTAGCACGGCATTTGACTTGCTGAGAGTCCTGGATTGTGGATTCCGGGCTCGGGCCTTCGGCCGGCCTCGGAATGACCGGAGTGCTCGGCAGCCCTCAATGCCACACGAGCTGCACGAGCTTGGTGACCACGTCACCGATCGTCAGCAACACGCCGGCCCAGACGAAAGCCGAAGTAAAATTCGCGATCTGGAACGACCAGTACGGCATTTGGAAAATGCCGGCGACCAACGGCACCGAAGCGCGCAGCGGCCCGAAGAAGCGGCCGATGAAGATGCCGAGCACGCCCCATTTCTTGACGAAGCGTTCACCCCTGGGGAGGAGTTCGGGCGAGCGTGAGAGCGGCCACACCTGCGCGACCGCCGGCCCCATTTTCAGGCCGACCCAGTAGGACAGCCAATCGCCGAGCGCTGCCCCAACCGCGCCCGCCACCCAGACCGGCCAGAAACTGAGCCCGCTGGAGGCGATCAACACGCCGATGCCGACAAGCGCCGCCCATGCCGGGATCAGCAGCGAAAGAAAGGCGAGCGATTCGCCGAATGCAAGCGCAAATACGATTGGCGCCGCCCAGGCTTCGTGCAAACGCACGAATTCGACGATGTTCTGGCCATAGGATTCGAGTTCTGCGAACATATATCACCCTTGGCGGCCGTTTAGCGCGCCGGTTCCCCAAAGACCAGCAGTTCCGGGTTCCCGGAGCCGGAGGGTCACGAGCGGCCTCGACCGTGGCATAGTCGTTCCGGTGATTCGCTTCATTCCCTTGCAAAAGCTGACCTGACGCATGGCCAAAACCGCCAAGAAACTCTCCTCCGATTCCGGCGACGACCTGTTCGCCGCCGTTCCCGCTTCCCGCAGTGCCGCGTCCGCCAAGTCTTCGCGGACGCCACGCGCGACGGCGGGCGAATCCGGATATACCGCCAAGCACATCGAAGTCCTCGAGGGGCTTGAGCCGGTGCGGCGGCGGCCGGGCATGTATATCGGCGGCACCGACGAGAAGGCGCTGCATCACCTGTTTGCCGAAGTCATCGACAACGCCATGGACGAGGCGCTCGCCGGCCATGCGCATTTCATCGAGGTCGAGGTCGAAACCGGCGGCTACCTCACGGTGACCGACAACGGGCGCGGCATCCCGATCGATCCACATCCCAAGTTCCCGAAGAAATCCGCGCTCGAAGTCATCATGTGCACGCTGCATGCCGGTGGCAAGTTCGACTCCGAGGTTTATTCGACTTCGGGCGGCCTGCACGGCGTCGGGGTCTCAGTGGTCAATGCGCTGTCGGAGCGGCTGGAGGTCGAAGTCGCGCGCGGCGGCCAGCTCTACCGGCAGATCTACCAGCGCGGCAAGCCGAAGTCCGGCCTCGAAAAGCTCGGCAAGATCGCGAACCGGCGCGGCACCAAGGTGCGCTTCAAGCCAGACCCGGAGATTTTCGGCGAACGGGCGCATTTCAATCCGCTGCGCCTGTTCAAGATGGCGCGCGCGAAGGCTTACCTCTTTGGCGGCGTCGAAATCCGGTGGTCATGTGCGCCCGAACTGCTTGCGGGCGTCGACGGCGTGCCGGAAGAAGCGACGTTCCACTTCGCGCAGGGGCTGAAGGACTATCTCACCGCGACGCTCAACGGCTCGACCCTCGTCCATCCCGACATTTTCTTCGGCAGGTCGGAGAAGCCGGGCGGACACGGCACGGTGGAATGGGCGGTCGGTTTCGTCGCCGACGCCGACGGCTCGCTCTCGTCCTATTGCAACACAATTCCGACCGCGGACGGCGGCACCCATAAATCCGGGCTGCGCAGCGCGCTCACGAAAGGTCTCAAGGATCACGCCGAGCGCATGAACCAGGGCAAGCGCGCCGCGGCGATCACCAGCGACGACGTGATGACCGGCGCCGCCTGCATGCTGTCGGTCTTCATCCGCGAGCCGGAATTCCAGGGCCAGACCAAGGACCGGCTCGCCACCGCGGAAGCAAGCCGAATCGTCGAGAACGCGATCAAGGACCCGTTCGACCATTGGCTCGCCGGCAATCCGACGCAGGCGAGCAAACTCCTCGACTTCGTGATCGAGCGCGCCGACGAGCGCCTCCGGCGCAAGCAGGAGAAGGAGATCGCCCGCAAGACGGCGGTGCGCAAGCTCCGCTTGCCGGGAAAACTCGCCGATTGCACCAACACTGCCGCGCAAGGCTCCGAACTGTTCATCGTCGAGGGCGATTCCGCCGGCGGTTCCGCCAAGCAGGCGCGCGATCGCAAAACCCAAGCGGTGCTGCCGCTGCGCGGCAAGATCCTCAACGTCGCCTCCGCCGGCAAGGACAAGCTGGCGCAGAACCAGCAACTCTCCGACCTCGTGCAGGCGCTCGGCGTCGCCCCGGCCGCGCACTATCACGACGAGGATTTACGCTACGAGAAGGTGATCGTGATGACCGACGCCGACGTCGACGGCGCCCACATCGCATCGCTCCTGATCACGTACTTCTACCGCCAGATGCCGAAGCTGATCGAGAACGGCCACCTCTATCTCGCGGTGCCGCCGCTCTACCGGCTCTCGCACGGCGGCAAGGTGTTCTATGCCCGCGACGACCGCCACAAGGACGAACTGCTGAAAAAGGAATTTCATGCCAACGCCAAAGTCGAGATCGGCCGCTTCAAGGGCCTCGGCGAAATGATGGCGGCGCAGCTCAAGGAAACCACGATGGACCCGCGCAAGCGCACGCTGCTGCGGGTGCAGGTGGTCGAGGACGACCAGATCGCCACCGAGAAATCCGTCGAGCGCCTGATGGGCAACAAGCCGGAAGCGCGCTTCGAATTCATCCAGGAGCGCGCGGAATTCGCGAGCGAGGACTTGCTGGACGTTTAGGAGCGCTCACTTGATCGCCTCCGGCAATTTGTTCACCGGCATTCCACAAAATCTCGAAGCAGAGCATATCGATGAATTGCTCGCCTCGCTCAACGTCAAAATCGAACGCATCATCTCGCACGGACATTCGAGCCCGGAAGGCTTCTGGTACGATCAGAACTGGTCCGAATGGGTGATCGTCCTGCAAGGCTCCGCCGGGCTGATGTTCGAGGGTGAAGCCGCTCCGCGCACTTTCGTCGCCGGCGATTACATCCTTATCCCCGCCCACGCCCGGCATCGCGTGGCATGGACCGAGACCGGTTGCGACACAATTTGGCTTGCGGTCCATCACCGCGAGTACGCGTAGGTGCACTACGGCATTCCGTCAGGCAACGGAGTGCGTTGTACTTCCCCTCCCCCACCGCCGCGATCAACCGCTGCACGAACCCGTCGATCGCGCCGCCGCTGATCCAGCGCACCACCGCGACCAGATCGTGCTCGGGATCGACGTAGACAATGGTTGACCGCGACCGGTACCCGCCCGCGGTTCCCGGCTGAAATATGTGCGCACACGCGATATCGCGGTCGCGCTATCCGCGCTACAAATCCGCCTGCCCTTCCTCGTTCGCGGAGAACTGCCATGCCGCCCCGAAGCCCGATCGTCGCGATCGCGCTCGCCGTGGCGCTCGGCCTGACGGCGAGCAGCGCGCAAGCCTTCGATGACGCCCAATATCCGAACTGGAAGGGCCAGTGGATCAGGGTCGGCGGCGTGCAGTGGGACTACACCAAGCTTCCCGGCCGCGGCCAGCATGCGCCACTGACCCTGGAATATGAGAAGGTTTTCGAAGCGAGCCTCGCCGACCAGAGGCTGGGCGGCGTCGGCAATAAATCGATGATCGGCTGCACGCCGCCCGGCATGCCGCGGGCGATGACCGGCATCAATGGCATGGAGCTGATCATCCTGCCCGAGATCACCTACATCGCGATCTCGCAATTCGGCCAATTGCGCCGCATCTATACCGACGGCCGCGACTGGCCGCAGGAGGTGCGGCCTTCGTTCCTCGGATATTCACTCGGCCACTGGCGCGACGAGGACAAGGACGGCCGCTACGACGTGCTTGAAGTCGAAACCCGCGGCATGCGCGGCCCACGCGCCTACGAAGCCAGCGGCCTGCCGCTGCATCGCGACAACCAGACGATCGTCAAGGAGCGGATTTTCCTCGATCCGTATCAGCGCGACACGCTGCGCGACGAGATCACGACAATCGACCATGCGCTGACCCGCCCCTGGACGGTCACGAAGTATTACGAGCGGGCGCGCATGCCGAAATGGTACGAATACGTCTGCGCCGAGGACAATCAGCACGTCATGCTCGGCAAGGAGCGGAAGGAGCACTATTTCCTGAGCTACGATGGGCTGTTGATGCCCGCGAAGAAGAACCAGAAGCCGCCGGACTTGAAATACTTCAAGCCGGCGCAACAGTAGAGCAGTAAGAAAGGCCGCCATGCTCCTCCGCAGCCCGCTGTTTTCGACCGCGCTCGCGACCGCGCTGACGATGACCTGCGCCGGCGCCTTTGCTTTTGATGAAGTGAAATACCCCGATTGGTCCGGCCAGTGGCGGCGTCCGGGCATGGCGCTGCAGTGGGATACGACCAAGCCGATGGGTCGCGGCCAGCAGGCGCCGCTGACGCCGGAATACCAGGCGCTGTTCGAGCAGAACCTCGCCGCGCAGGCGGTCGGCGGCAAGGGCAACGACACCCGCTACAGCTGCCTGCCGCAGGGCATGCCGCGGGTGATGACCGCGCTGTTCCCGATGGAATTCATCATCACACCGAAGACCACCTTCGTCCTGTTTGAAAATCACCTGCCGCGCCGCATCTATACCGACGGCCGCGACTGGCCGCAGGAGGAGCTCGAACCGACCTTCGTCGGCTATTCCATCGGCCACTGGATCGATACCGGCCATGGCGGAATTTTCGACCAGCTTGAAGCCGAGACCCGCAACATTCGAGGACCCCGCGCCTACGAGCCGAGCGGCCTGCCGCTGCACGCCGACAACGCCACCATCGTCAAGGAACGCCTCTTCATCGACAAGAGCGACAAGAGCGTCCTGCACGACGAGATCACCACCATCGACCACGCGCTGACACGCCCGTGGACGGTGATGCAAACTTTCCGGCGCGAGAAGAAAGAGATCTGGGTCGACAACACCTGCTCCGAGAACAACCGCCATGTCATTCTCGGCGACGAGCACTATTTCATCAGCGGCGACGGCCACTTGATGCCGGTGCGTAAGGATCAGCCGCCGCCCGACTTGAAATTTTTCAAAAAGACGCCGCAGTAGCGCTGCGCCTGTGCGTCACGAGGGGGATTCACGGAACGAAGCGTTATGGAACGTTGGCGTCTCACCCCGGCTTGATGTTGGCCGCCCGGATCACTTTGGCCCACTTCTCGGTGTCGTCAGCGATCAGCTTCCTGAAATCGGCGGGCGAGCCGGAAATAACCGCGCCGCCAAGCTGGGTGAACCGCGACTTGATCGCCAGATCGACGAGGGCTGCGTTGATCTCCTGATTGAGCTTGTTGATGATGTCCGTCGGCGTTCTCTTAGGTGCACAGATGCCAAAAAAGATACTTGCTTCAAAGCCCGGCACAAATTCAGCAACAGTCGGCAACTCGGGCAGCTCTTCCCACCGCTTAGTTGCTGCCACGGCCAAACCGCGCAATCTGTTCGACTTAATGTATTCGATCGCCGTCGCTACAGGTGCAAAATAAATGTGAACCTGTCCACCGAGCAGATCAGCAATCGCCGGTGCTCCGCCTCGATAGGGTACATGCACCATGTCGATGCCAGTCATTGCCTTGAACAATTCTCCGGCAACGTGCGGGGGTGTGCCAACGCCAGCCGACGCCATGCTGAGCTTGCCCGGATTGGCTTTGGCATACGCGATGAACTCAGGAATTGTCGTGGCTGGGAGAGATGGGTTGACCACGAGCACGTAGGGAAAGATTGCGATGCTCGCGATAGGCTCGATATCGCGGACGAAGTCAAAATTGAGCTTCTGGTAGAGTGTCGCATTGATGGCATTGGCGGAACTCGCCATCAAAAGCGTATATCCATCAGCCGGAGAACGCACGACCACTTCGGTTCCAATGTTGTTACCGCCGCCTGGCCGGTTCTCGACCACAAAGGATTCGCCCAGCTTATTCGTCAGCCATTGGCCAATCAGACGTGCGACGGTGTCATTTGAACCTCCCGCGGCAATTGGAACGACGACGCGCACCGGCCGCGACGGATAGGTCTGCGCCCCCGCAATTCGCGGGACCGTCAGCGCGGCCACGCCCGCCGCCAGATGCAGAAATTGTCTTCGGTGGGGAAGTTTCATGATGGTACCCTCCCAGAGTTGCATGCAGGCGCAAACTAACATTGCTCTGCACGCATCACGAGAACCTTGCCGCTTGGTTCGGTGTGCGGTTTTCTGCCAATATCAACTGCATTGCAGCACCAATTGCAGAACATCTTATTATTTTATGGCTTAATCAATTTCGTTATGAATTGTGCTTTTTATCCGCTCTTCATGGCGTCACAAACCATGATGTGTTAGGTTGTCGCACTCCCGGTGGGCATCTGCTTCAAGCCCGCGGGTGCTGACGTCGTGCCGCTCTTGCATGGCGTGAGCGCCAGTAGAACATCGCATGATTGCAAAGCGATGCACCGGGCCGGTGACTGGAAGAACAACAAAAATATCTGGGACGGGCTCGTGGGCGGCTCCCGTTCTGCGCCCGTCCTCAAAGGGAGGACACCATGCCTTACCGGTCATTTGCCGGCGCGATGGCGATTGTCGCAACATCATTGATGACAGCGCCCGCCTGGGCGTTCGACGACGCGCAATATCCAGATCTGACGCGCGCCGCCTGGAATCGCGCCGTCCAATCGATGCCGCGCTTCGACCCGAGCAAGCCGCGGAGCGGACAGCAGCCTCCCCTCACCCCGGAATACCAGGCCATTTTCGAGGCCAACCTGCGGGACATGGAGACGGGCGGCCAGGGCAACCATACCGTCTTCCGGTGTCTGGCCTGGGGCATGCCGGCGATGATGAATGCCTACGGGCCGATCGAATTCATCATCACCCCCGACGTCACCTACCTGATGATCGATGACGGCAACAATTCCGTTCGGCGGGTCTTCACCGACGGGCGCGATTTCGCCGCCGACGCGGAAAGCTCCTTCGTCGGGTATTCAGTCGGCAAATGGATCGATACCGACGGAGACGGCCGCTACGACTTGCTCGAAGTTGAAACGCGCAACTTCAAGGGGCCGCGCGTCTACGACAACAGCGGGCTCGTCCTGCATCCGGACAATCAAAGCGTCATCAAGGAGCGGATCTATCTGGACAAGGCCGATCGGAACATCCTGCATGACGACGTCACCGTCATCGATCACGCGCTCACGCGGCCCTGGACGGTGAACAAGACCTACAAGCGTGACGCCCATCCCTTCTGGCGCGAAGATGTCTGCGCCGAGGGCAACAACCAGGTCTACATCGGCCACCAGAACTACATGCTGAGCGCAGACGGCGAACTGATGCCGGCGAAGAAGAATCAAGCGCCGCCGGACCTGCATTATTTCAATCAGACCAAGAAGTGACGGAGACGGTCGATGCGACGGCCGCGCAGAGCTCGTTGTGGGTCTCGCCAACCGGAGCGGGAGGACTATCATGCTTAGCCGAAGCCTGATCAGCGCGGTCACGCTGGCCGCAGCGCTGGTGATGACCTCTGCCGGCGCGCGAGCTTTTGACGAAACCAAATATCCGGACTGGAAGGGCATGTGGCTGCGGGTCGGTCCACCGCGGTGGATCCCTCCGGGCGAGTCGGCGCCGCTGACGGCGGAATACCAGGCGCTCTACGAATGGAACAACGCCGATCAGAAGGCCGGCGGACACGGTCTGGAGCCGTCGTGGAATTGCCTGCCGCCGGGCATGCCGCGGATCATGAACGTGTTCGAGCCGATGGAGATCGTCATCACGCCGCCGACGACCTACATCCTGATCAGCCACATCCACGACAATCGCCGCATCCATACCGACGGAAGCGACTGGCCCGGCGAGCTCGAGCCGAGCTTCAAGGGTTATTCGATCGGTCGTTGGAGCGACACCGACGGCGACGGCCGCTACGACACGCTCGAAGTCGAGACCCGCTCGATCAAAGGCCCGCGCGCCTACGATACCACCGGCCTGCCGCTGCATCGCGACAACAAGACCATCGTCAAGGAGCGCATCTACCTCGACAAGGCGGATCGCATGGTCATGTGGAACGAGATCACGACCATCGACGACGCACTCACTCATCCCTGGACCGTCAAGAAGAAATACATCCGCGACCCCGAACCGCGGCCGAACTGGCTCGAGGAAGTCTGCTCCGAAAACAACCCGCATATCCGTATCGGCGGCGACAACTACATGCTGAGCGCCGATGGAGTGCTGATGCCGGCCAAGAAAGGCCAGGCGCCGCCGAGTTTGAAATACTTCAATCACTAGGGAGGAAATGAACCGCAGGGACGCAGTCAAGAAACCGGGGCATGCGAAGCGCCCCGTTCCGGAAACATCAACGACAAACATCAACGAGAAGATGTCACAGGGAAGTGGCAAGGGAGGAGACTCATGCTCTATCGAAATGCGATTGGCTCGGCCGCGCTCGCGGCGGTGCTGATGATGCCGGCGGCCGCACGGGCCTGGGACGAATTCGAAGTATCCCGACTTCGGGGATCAGTGGAAACGCCCTCCCGGCATCGCCAATCAGTTCGATACCAGCCGACCGGTGGGCCGCGGACAACGGCCCAAGCTGATCCCGGAGTATCAGGCGATCTGGGATGCCGGCCTCAAGGACCAGAGCGAAGGCGGACAGGGCACCGATCCGACCTATGCCTGCATCCCCGACGGCATGCCGCGGGTGATGAACGTGATCTTTCCGATGGAGATCATCGTTACCCCGAAGACCACGTACATGCTGATCGAATACATGATTCAGGAGCGGCGCATTTTCACCGACGGACGCGATTTCCCGAAAGAGGGCGAGTTCGAACCTTCCTTCCAGGGCTATTCCATCGGCAACTGGAAGGACGAGGACGGCGACGGCAAATACGACGTGCTCGAGGTCGAGACGCGCCTCTTGAAAAATCCCCGCTCCTACGATCCCAGCGGCGTTCCCTTTCACAAGGACGGCAAGACTATCGTGAAGGAGCGGCTGTTCCTCGACAAGGGCAACCAGGACGTCCTGCATGACGTGATCACGACGTTCGACCATGCGCTGACCGAGCCTTGGGTCGTGGACAAGAAATTCGTCCGCGTGCGCAATCCGATCTGGGTCGAGGCGAGCTGTCCCGAAGGCAACCCGTACGTCCGGCTCGGAAAGGAGATCTACATGCGGGGTGCCGACGGCAATCTGATGCCGGCCAAGAAGAACCAGAAGCCGCCAGATTTGAGTCATTTCCAGAGCGTGGGGAAGTAACAAAGAAAGTGAGGGACGCGCTCGTCAGCGCGCGTCCTTACTTACTACATGCTGAACTGAACTACATGCTGAACTGAACTACATGCTGAACTGAACTACATGCTGAACTGAATTTGCGATCCATCACACGATAAGGGAGCGAGACATGAGACCGGAACTAGCCGCATTCATGGCGATCGCTATGGGTGTTATGGGCAGCGGCGCTGCCATGGCGCATCATTCCTTCGCGATGTTCGATCAAGAGCATCCGAAGGAACTGACCGGCACTGTGACGGAATTCAGGTACAGCAGTCCGCATATCTACATCTATCTGAACGTCAAGGAGTCCGACGGCACCAGCCGAGTCTGGAATTTGGAAGGCGGGTCGCCGAGCCTCCTGATTCGCGAGGGATGGTCGAGCAAGAGCATCAAGCCCGGCGACGAGTTGCAGATGACCATCGACCCGCTGCGCAGCGGCGAGCCGGGCGGTGCCTGGCAGGTAACCCGCATCAAATTCAAGGACGGACGGCCAATCGCCGTGAAAAAGTAATCGGACATCCGTTGCGCATGCCCGTGCCAGCCGGCCGTCATTGAAGGAGGACACCGATGCTTGATCGAATCTCGATTGCAATAGTCGCGCTGGCGGGGACATTGTTGGTGTCCGGCGCCGGCGCCGAAGTGCCGGATCTGTCGAAATATCCCGACTGGAACAACCAGTGGTACAGGGTTGGTCCGATCGGACAGTACAATCCCGCGACCAAGCGTGACGATCAGGGCGCTCCGCTCACGCCGGAATACCAGAAGATCTACGAGGCGGGGATCGCGGATGAGAAGATCGGCGGCCAGGGCAACGACCCGACCTATACCTGTCTTCCGGACGGGATGCCCCGGCTGATGAACGCCATCTTCCCGATGGAACTCGTGGTCATGCCGAAGACCATGTACGTCCTCTCCGAATATCTGATGCAGATGCGCCGGATCTATACCGACGGGCGGACGATGCCCGAAGAGACTGAGCCATCCTACATGGGCTATTCGATCGGAACGTGGATCGACACCGACGGGGATGGCAAGTACGACGAGTTGCGGGTGGAAACGCGCAACTTCAAAGGTCCCCGGGTTTTCGATCCGACCGGGATTCCCCTGCACAAGGACAATCAGACCATCGTCAACGAGCGCTTCTACATCGACAAAGACAAGCCGGATATCCTGCATGACGAGATCACAACAACCGATCACGCACTGACTCGTCCTTGGACGGTGCTCAAGAGCTATCGCCGCGAGCGCGACGCCCTCTACTCCGAAGGCTACTGCTCCGTGGACAACCCGCACGTGAAGATCGGCAACGAGAACTACATGCTGGGCGCCGACGGCCTGCTGATGCCGGCAAAAAAGGGCCAAACGCCGCCGGACCTGATCCATTTCCACGACCAAAAGAACTAGCGATCGGACATCGTGAGCGGGGCTGCAACCACGTTGCAGCCTTTCTGTTCTTTCGCGTTGGGAGAGGCCATGCTTCGCCAAGGTGCGCTCGGATCGTTCGCACTCGCAGCCGCGCTCTGCCTCACAGCGAGCGTCGCCGGCGCCTTCGATGAGGGGCGCTATCCGGATTGGAAAGGCCAGTGGCGGCGGTTCGAGAGCGGACCGGTCAAATACGATCCGAGCAAGCCGCGCCGCGAACAGGGAGCGCCGCTGATCCCGGAATACCAGGCGATGTTCGAGGCCAACCTCGCGGCCCAGGACGCGGGCAGCCAGGGCATCGACCCGACCTACACCTGCCTTTCGCCCGGCATGCCGCGGATCATGAATGCCTATGATCCGATGGAGATCATCATCACCCCGGGTACGACGCACATCTTCATTCAGCACATTCACGATTCCCGCCGCATCTATACCGACGGCCGTCCCTGGCCGACGGACGTCGAACCGACATACGCGGGCTATTCCATCGGCAGGTGGGTCGACGCGGACGGCGACGGCCGCTTCGATGCGCTCGAAATCGAGACCCGGCTGCTGAAGGCGCCGCGCACCTACGACAGCACCGGCATTCCGTTCCACAAGGACAATCAGAACGTGCTCAAGGAGCGCATCTACCAGGACCAGGCCAACCCGGCGCTGCTCTACGACGAGATCACCTCGTTCGACCACGCCCTGACGCGCCCGTGGACCGTCACCAAGAAATATCGGCACATCGACAATCCACACCCGGTCTGGCGTGAAACCGTGTGCGCCGAGAACAACAACCACGTTGAAATCCGCATGGAAAACTACTTCCTGAGTGCGGATGGGAAACTGATGCCGACGCGAAAGAACCAGCCGCCGCCCGATCTGAGATATTTCAATCAAGCGCGCCAGTCACCATAATCGGACGGCGAAGAGGGTCGAGCGCAATTACAACCCTCGCGTTCATCGGGAGGACCACCCATGCTCCGCCGAAAATTGAGCACCGTTATCGCGTCCACCGCCGTCGTGGTGCTGCTGGCAAGCGCAGCACCGGCGCAGGACGCGTCGAAATATCCGGACTGGTCGGGACAGTGGAAGCGCGCTGGCAGCGGACCAAACAAATATGACCCGACCAAACCGCCGGGCCGCGGCCAGCAGGCGCCGCTGACGCCGGAATATCAGGCAATCTTCGAGGCGAGCCTCGCGGACCAGGCGGCCGGCGGCCAGGGCGCCAACATGACCTTCGCCTGCATCCCCGCCGGCATGCCGCGGATCATGGCCGGAAATCAGGGCATTGAATTCGTCGTCACGCCAAAGACCACGCACGTCCTGTTCGTCGATGCGAGGCCGCGCCGGATCTATACCGACGGCCGCGACTGGCCGACCGATGAAGACCCGACCTTCTCAGGCTATTCGATCGGCAAGTGGAGCGATACCGACGGCGATGGGCGCTACGACACGCTGGACGTCGAGACCCGCAATCTCGATGGCCCGCGCACGATCGATAATGCCGGCATCCCGTTGCACGCCGACAACGCGACAATCGTCAAAGAGCGAATTTATCTAGAGAAGGGCAATCCCGAAATTCTGCACAACGAAATTACGACCATCGATCATGCCTTCACCCATCCGTGGTCGGTGCATAAGACCTACCGGCTGCAGAAAAAGCCCAACTGGGTCGAGAACAATTGCACCGTTGGCAACCAGCACGTACTGATCGGCAAGGAGGGCTATTACCTGAGCGCCGACGGCTATCTCATGCCGGTCAAGAAGGGACAGGCGCCGCCGGATTTGAGGTATTTCCCCCAATCGCGTAAATAGTGGGCGATAAGCAATTTTGGGAGGACCACGATGTCATACCGCAGTATCGTCGGCGCGCTTGCGGTCACTTCCGCGCTGCTGACGCCGCTTGCAACCGCGCAGGCGTTCGACAATTCAAAATATCCCGACCTGAGCGGCGAGTGGCACGGCACCGGGGGCAACAAATGGCCAAAGGGCGCGCCGCTCACGCCGGAGTATCAGGCCATCTACGAAGCCAATCAGCGCGATCACGAAAGCGGCGGTTCGCCGACGCTGGGCTGCCTGCCGCCCGGCATGCCGCGGCAGATGAGCGTTTACGAGCAGATGGAGATCGTGGTCACGCCGAAGACGACCTACCTCCTGATCGAGCACATCCATAACTCGCGCCGGATTTATACCGACGGCCGCGACTGGCCGAAGGAGGGCGAGATCGAGCCGGCCTTCCGCGGACAATCCATCGGCCACTGGGAGGACACCGACGGCGACGGCAAATACGACACGCTCGTGGATGAGACACGCTACATGAAGGGCCCGCGCGCCTTCAACTCGACCGGCCTTCCCCTGCACGTGGACAATAAAACCGTGGTCAAGGAGCGCATCTCCGTCGACAAGAGCAATCCGAACCTCTTGCACAATGAGATCACTACGATCGACGATGCGCTGACCCGGCCGTGGACGATCACAAAGACATACCGCCGGGTGGCGAACAAAGGGCCGATCTGGTGGAACGAATCGATCTGCGAGGAGAACAATCCGCATGTGAAGATCGGCAAGGATTACTACTACACCAGCGCGGACGGCCTTCTGATGCCGCTCTATAAGGACCAGAAGGCGCCGGACTTGCGCTATTTCAGCAACGCCAAAAAAACACAGGCGAAATGACGGGCGCGGGCATGCTTTCACGCGCCAAGCCTTCACGCGTCAAGCCTTCACGCGTCATGCTCAGCGCCGCTGCGTTTGCGGCGACGCTGATCGTGGCAGCCTCCACTGGTGCGCGAGCACATGACGAGGGGAAATATCCGGACTGGAAAGGGCGCTGGATCAGGACCGGCTCCGGCAATTTCGATCCGACCAAGCCGCCGGGGCTCAAGCAGCAGGCGCCGCTGACCCCGGAATACCAGGCGATCCTGGAAAAGAGCGTCGCCGACCAGGCCGCCGGCGGGCAAGGCAACAATCCGATGGCGCGCTGCGTGCCACCGGGCATGCCGCGGATGATGATCGGCTACGGCCTGGGCATGGAGATCATCGTCACCGAGCCGATGACCTTCATGGTCATGGGCGAGCCGATGGCGCAGCTTCGCCGCATCCACACCGACGGAAAGGGCTGGCCCGCGACGCTCGACAACAGCTTTTCCGGCACCTCGGTCGGCAAGTGGGAAGACACCGACGGCGACGGCCGCTACGACGTGCTTGCGGTCGAGACCCGCGGCATGAAAAATCCGCGCAGCTACGACAGCGCGGGCGCGCCGTTCCACCGTGACGGCCAGGCGGTCGTCAAGGAGCGCGTGTTTCTCGATCCGGCCAATGCCAACCGCCTGTTCGACGAGGTCACCGTGATCGACGACGCGTTGACCCGTCCCTGGACCGTGAAGCGGACCTATCGCCGCGAGCGCAATCCCACCTGGCTCGAAACGATCTGCGGCGAGGACGAGCATCAGGTGCGGGTCGGCAAGGAGGACTACTTCGTCAGCGGCTCCGGCTTCCTGATGCCGACGCGCAAGGACCAGCCGCCGCCGCGGCTGCGGAATTTCAGCGCGGCGCAGCCGCAGCGCTGAAAGCCGGAACCCGCCGGCCTGCTTACCTCGCGATGGAGGACAAACATGCTCGGCCGAGGAACCATCAGCGCCATCGTGCTGGCCGCGGCGGTGATGATCGCCGGCGCCGGCGCACGCGCCCACGATGAATCGAAATACCCGGACTGGTCGGGCCAATGGCGGCGGCTCGGCGGCATCCAATGGGACCCGACCAAGCCGCTCGGCCGCGGGCAGCAGGCGCCGCTCACCGAAGAATATCAGGCGATCTTCGACGCCAGCGTCGCAAGCCAGGCCGCGGGCGGCCAAGGCTATGATGCGCGCTTCACCTGCGTCCCGCACGGCATGCCGCGCGCGATGACGGCCACCTTCCCGTTCGAGATCATCGTGCTCCCGAACACGACCTACATGCTGTTCGAAAACGAGCCGGACCGCCGCATCTTCACCGACGGCCGGGCATGGCCGGCGGAGCTCGAGCCTGCTTTCGGCGGATACTCGATCGGCCGCTGGATCGACGAGGACGGCGATGGCCGCTTCGACGTGCTCGAAGTGGAGACCCGCAACATGAAGGGCCCGCGCACCTACGAGACCAGCGGCCTGCCCCTACACGCGGATAACGAGACCATCGTCAAGGAGCGCATCTTCCTCGATCCGGCCAACAAGGAACTGCTGCACGACGAGGTGACGACGATCGACCACGCCTTGTCGCATCCCTGGCCGGTGACGAAGAACTATCGCCGCGAGCACAACCCGATCTGGTTCGACAATGTCTGCACCGAACACAACAACCATGTCGTCATCGGCAAGGAAAATTATTTCCTGAGCGCGGACGGCCGCCTGATGCCGACGCGCAAGAACCAACCGGCTCCCGATCTGACCTATTTCCATCAGGCCCAATGACGATCGCGCTGGAGGCCTTCAAAATCCGCAGGAACAAACCTGCAGGAATAACAACAAGAGGACCATCATCGAGGAGGACGCCGATGCTTGACCGAAAGAGCTCGTTCGTTTCGCTTGCGCTCGCCGCAATGCTGTACGCGATGCCCGCCGCACAGGCGCAGGACCTCTCGAAACTTCCCGATTGGTCCGGCCAATGGCGCCGGCCCGAAGGGATCGGCATCCAGTGGGACCAGAGCAAGCGACCGGGCCGCACCCAACAGGCGCCGCTGACGCCCGAGTTTCAGGCGCTCTACGAAGCCGGTCTCGCCGACCAAGCCGCCGGCGGGCAGGGTCTCGATCCGACCGGAACGTGTATTTCATCCGGCATGCCGCGGATGATGTCGATCATCTTCCCGATGGAGATCATCGTCACGCCGAAGACCACTTACATCATCACCGACTACACGCCGCCGCGCCGCATCTTCACGGACGGGCGCACTTTTCCGGACGACATCGAGCCGACCATGAACGGCTACTCGATCGGACGCTGGACCGAACCAGACAGCGATGGCCGCTTCACGGCGCTCGAAGTGGAGACCCGCGCGATGAAAGGACCGCGCACCTACGAGGCCAGCGGCATCCCTCTGCACCCAGACAACCAGTCGATCGTGAAGGAGCGCCTCTACCTCGACAAGGCGAACAAGGACATCTTTCACGACGAGATCACGACGATCGATCACGCGCTCACACGCCCGTGGACCGTCACCAAGAACTACCGACGCGAAACCAAGCCGATCTGGTATTTCAACGAGTGCTCCGAGAACAACCGCCACGTGTGGGTCGGCAAGGACACTTATTTCGTGAGCGAGGACGGATATCTGATGCCGACAAAGAAAGGACAAGCGGCTCCCGATCTGAAATACTTCAACCAGACTCGCCGGTGAGGGAGACGGGCGACCAACAAGAAGCCTGGCGGAACAAGGCTTGGACCAGGGAGGACGGAGATGCTTGAGCGGGTTGCGATCGCGGGAGTCCTGTTGGCGCTTGGGCTGAGCCTGCCGTCGGGCGGCGCGCAAGCATTCGACGAAACGAAATATCCCAACCTGAAGGGTCAATGGCAGCGGGCCTCATCGACGCGATGGGACGCGGCCGATCCTTGGAACCGGAACGCACCGGTAATTCCGGAATACCAGGCGATCCAC
This sequence comes from uncultured Alphaproteobacteria bacterium, assembly GCA_963702695.1. Taxonomy (GTDB): domain Bacteria; phylum Pseudomonadota; class Alphaproteobacteria; order Rhizobiales; family Xanthobacteraceae; genus VAZQ01. The sequence goes on from CAVPDS010000025.1 coordinate 21,371, forward strand.
GCCGCCAACCTGGCGGACCAGGAAGCCGGCGGACAGGGCACCGATCCGACCTATCGCTGCCTCGCACCGGGGATGCCGCGCGCAATGATCGCTTATGAGCCGATGGAAATCGTGGTCACGCCGAAGACCACCTACATCCTCATGGATCACATCCACAATTCGCGCCGCATCTACACCGACGGCCGCGACTGGCCCACCGATGCCGAGCCGACCTTCGCCGGCTATTCCATCGGCAAATGGCTCGACGAGGACGGCGACGGCCGCTACGACGTGCTCGCGGTCGAAACGCGCATCTTCAAGGGCCCGCGTACCTTCGACGAAAGCGGCTTGCTGCTGCACAGCGACAACCAGACGGTGGTCCAGGAGCGGATTTATCCCGATAAGAAGAATGCGAATCTCATCCACGATGAGATCACCACGTTCGATCACGCGCTGACCCACCCCTGGACGGTCACCAAGAGCTATCGCCGCAACCCCGATCCGCGCCCGGTCTGGCGCGAAGTGGTGTGCGCCGAGGACAATCAGCACGTCGCGATCGGCAAGGACAGCTATTTCCTCAGCGCGGACGGCTACCTGATGCCGACGCGCAAGGATCAGCCACCACCCGATTTCCGCTACTTCCCGCAGACGAAGAAATAACGTTGTAGATCGCGCGGTGCGTGGTCAAGATGAGAGAAGTGAGATGCTCTGCCGATTTTCGATCCGCTTTGCCGCCCTCGCGGCGCTGATGCTGGCCACGGTCAGCGCGCAAGCGTTCGACGACGCACAATATCCGAATTTCCGCGGCCAGTGGAGCCGGCCCAACTCGGCGGCCTGGGATCCCACCAGGCCCGGCGGGCTGGGGCAGCGGGCGCCGTTCATCCCCGAATACCAGGCCATCCTGGAAGCCAATCTGAAGGAACGGGCCAACGGCAGCCAGGACTACAACCTGCAGGCGTTGTGCTATCCCTCCGGGATGCCGCGCATGATGATCGCCTACGAGCCATTGGAAATCATCGTCACGCCTGAGGTCACCTATATTCGCAGCGATCACCTGACCGAAATCCGCCACATCTACACCGACGGCCGCCAGTGGCCGCAGCCAATCAGACCGTCGTTCAGCGGTTACTCGATCGGCAAATGGATCGATGAGGACGCCGATGGGCGCTTCGATGTCCTTGAGGTGGAAACCCGCGGGTTCAAGGGCCCGCGCGCCTTCGACGCCAACGGCCTGAACCTGCACAAGGACAATCAGACCATCCTGAAAGAGCGCTTCAGCCTCGACAAATCCGACCCCGACCTGCTGCACGACCAGGTCACCACGATCGACCATGCTTTGACGCGGCCGTGGACGGTCACCCGCGATTTTCGGCGCGAACCCCATCCGATGTGGCTGGAATTCGATTGCCGCGAGGCCAACGGGCACGTTTCGATCCGGGGCGAAAGCTATTTCATCGGCGGCGACGGCTTCCTGATGCCCACCCGCAAGGGCCAGCCGGCCCCGGATTTGCGCTTCTTCAATTAAGCCGCGCAGTGAGCGCGGCCTCGGGCCCTGGCCTCGGTAGCGCTAGTTAGCGCCCGCCGGCACGGCTCCGAAATCTGTTGCTCCCTTGTGCAGTTAGCGAATATCCTGTGGGAGTATATCTCCACCAATCGGCTGTCGAGCGTCGCGCCCCCCGATAAACAAGCGCGGCCAAGGAAACGACCTTCAAAGGAGGCGCTGATGCGCACACGCTTGCTTGCCACCGTGGCGGCCCTTGCCATGCTCTCGCTCGTCTCCACTCCCGGTGCACTGCGCGCGCAGGCGCCGGCCGCGCTTAGCGGACAAGTCTCCTCGCAAGAGGAGGGCAATATGGAAGGCGTGCTGGTCAGCGCCAAGAAGACCGGTTCCACCATGACGATCACGGTCGTCAGCGACGCCCAGGGCCATTTCAGTTTCCCGGCGTCGAGGCTCGAGCCTGGGCATTACACGATCTCGGTCCGCGCGATCGGCTACGACCTCACCGGGCCGAAGGCGATCGACATAGCCGCCGACAAGCCCGCGAGCGCCGACGTCAAGCTGGTCAAGACCAAGAACCTCGCCCGCCAGATGTCGAACGGCGAGTGGATCACCAGCATACCCGGCACCGAGCAGCAGAAATTGTCCATGCTCAATTGCGTGAGTTGCCACACCGTCGAGCGCATTGTGAAATCGTCCTATGACTCGAACGGCTTCCAGACCCAAATCCTGCCGCGCATGGGCGGCTACGCCAACCAGAGCATGCCCATCCATCCGCAGCGCCGAAAGGCGACGCGGCTGCTGGAAGAGCGTGGCGACGTGCTCGCGGCGGCGCGCAAGAAACAGGCGGATTTTCTGGCCTCGATCAATCTGAGCGAGGACGCCACCTGGTCCTATCCGCTCAAGACGCTGCCGCGCCCGAAAGGCCGCGGCACCCACGTCATCATTACCGAATACGATCTGCCCCGCCCGACCATCGAACCTCACGACGTGATCGTCGGCGCCGACGGCAACGTCTGGTATTCGAATTTCGCCGAGCAGACCTTCGGGACCGTCGACCCGAAGACCGGCAAACACACCGAATATCAGGTGCCCGAACTGAAGAAGGGCTGGCCAACCGGCATGCTAGGGCTGCGTCCCGACCACGAAGGCAACATGTGGCTCGGCATGATGTACCAGGGCGCGATGGCCAAGTTCGACGTCAAGGACAAGAAGTTCACGACCTGGAGCATGCCGCCCGAAATGAACAAGGACCAGACCCAGATCAACATGGTGCGGGCCGAGCGATCGGAAGTCGACGGCAAGGTCTGGTCGCAGAACAACGGCTTCGCCGCGATCCACCGGCTCGATCTCAAGACCGGCAAGATCGAAACACTCGAGCCGTTCAAGGCCGCCGGCGTCGGCGAGACCCACAACATCTACGACGTCATTCCCAACTCCAAGAACAACATCTACTTCACCGACATCGCCGCCGAATACATCGGCAAGGTCGACAGGGATACGATGAAGGTGACCTTGTTCCAAATGCCGAAGAAGCCGGCCGGCCCGCGCCGCGGCATGATGGACTCGCAGGATCGCGTCTGGTTCGGCGAATTCCGCGGCAACCGCATCGGCATGTTCGACACCAAGACCGAGAAGTTCAAGGAATGGGAACTGCCGACGGCGTGGTCGAATCCCTATGACGTGTTCCTCGACAAGAACGAGGAGGCCTGGACCGGCTCGATGATCAACGATCGCGTGGTGCGGCTCAACACCAAGAGCGGGGAGTTCGTCGAATACCTCCTGCCGAAGGAGACCAACATGCGGCGCGTGTTCGTCGACAACTCGACCACGCCGGTGACGTTCTGGGTCGGCAACAATCACGGCGCCTCGATCTTCAAGGTCGAGCCGCAGGACTGAACGAAACTGCGTATGGGAATCGCGTTCGTATTCCGCTCGTCCCCGCGAAAGAGGGGACCCAGGGGCAACAAGCTGCGCCGTTTGTGCGTGTTGCCCGGGATTCCCGCTTGCGCGGGAATGAGCGGAGAAGAGCGGTTTCAGCTCGACCCGAAGCAAAGCAAGCGCTGATGTTTCAATCATGCGGCGGCATCAGTCGCCGTGCTTCGTCCTCTGAAGGGAGACTCTGATGCATAGACGACTTCTTTCCACCGCCGCCGCGATCGGCTTCGCCTTCGTGCTCGGCCACACCCCGGCTCTCGCCCAATCCAATCCCGCGCTCACCGGCAAGGTGACCTCCACCGAAGAAGGCGCGATGGAAGGCGTGGTGGTGAGCGCCAAGAAGGGCATCGTGACCGTCAGCGTCGTGAGCAACGACAAAGGCGAGTTCAGCTTCCCCGCGAGCAAGCTCGGTGCCGGCGATTATGCGCTCACCATCCGTGCGGTGGGCTACAACCTCAATGGTCCCAAGAACGTGAAGCTCGAAGCCGGCAAGCCGGCGAGCATCGACGTCAAGCTGAGCAAGGCGACGAACGTCTCCGGGCAGCTCACCAACCTCGAATGGATGCTCAGCGCTCCCGGCAGCGACGATCAGAAGCGCGCGCTCACCGGCTGCACCAATTGCCACAGCATCCAGCGCATTCTCAATTCGAGCTACAGCGCCGACGAGTTCCTGACCATCATCAAGCGGATGTCCACCTACTCCAACAACAGCCTCTCCAGGAAGCCGCAGGTACGCAACGCCGCGCGCGACCTCAACGCCTTCGTCCCGAACGCCGACAAGGTGGCCGCCTACTTCGCCAGCATCAACATGAGCGAAGGCGCGCGCACCTGGCAGTTCAAGACGCTGCCGCGAGTCTCCGGCGACAGCACCAAGGTGATCATCACTGAGTACGACCTGCCGGATTCGACCATTCAGCCGCATGACGTGACCGTCGACGCCGACGGCATCGTCTGGCACAGCGACTTCAGCGGCCAGATGCTCGGTCGCTTCGATCCGAAGACGCTGCAGCACAAGGCCTTCGCAGTGCCGATGCAGCGCGAAGGCTGGCCTACCGGCGCGCTCGACCTCGAAACCGACCCGCAGGGCAATCTGTGGATGGGCCTGATGTTCCAGGCCGGCGCCGCGAAGTTCGACAAGAAGACCGAGAAGTTCTCGATGATCAAGCTCCCGGCCGACATGCTGAAGGCCGATTCTCAGCAGGCCATGGTCGGCGCGCAGAACTGGACCGTCGACAACAAGCTCTGGCTGCAGGATCCCGCCCGCCGCGGCATCTATCACATGGACCTCGCGAGCGGAGAGACCAAGCTGTTCGAGCCGTTCAAGAACACGCGCGGCGGCCCCTACAGCATCTTCTCCGACAAGGCGAACAACATCTGGTTCCTCGATTTCGGCGGCGAGAACATCGGCAAGATCGATGCCAAAGATGGCAAAATCACGCTCTACCCGACGCCGACGAAGCATTCGCGGCCGCGCCGCGGCCGCATCGACGACCAGGGTCGCATCTGGTTCGCCGAATTCGCCGGCGAGCGCGTCGGCATGTTCGATACCAACACCGAGAAATTCCAGGAATGGGAAGTGCCGGGCAAGTTCTTCGCGCCGTATGACGCCGCGATCGACAAGAACGGCAACCTCTGGACCGGCGGCATGAACGCGGACCGCGTCCTCCGGATCAACACGGCGACCGGGAAGATCACGCAGTATCAGCTCCCGCACTATACCAACATCCGCCGCGTGTTCGTGGACAACCACACCACGCCGCCGACCTTCTGGCTCGGCAACAACCACGGCGCCGCGCTGGTCAAGATGGAGCCGCAGGACTGAGCACGATACGAACGGGCGCGACGGCGTCGCGTCCGCTCATGCAACAAGCGCCCCGGTTATTTCGACCGGGGCGCTTTTGTTAGATACGCTCCCTCTCCCTATCGGGGAGAGGGAGAAGACACGGACTATTCCTCGAATTTCAAGTTCGCGGCCTTCACCACCTCGACATAGGTCTTGATGTCGGCATCGATCATCGCGCGGAACTCATCCGACGATCCGCCGCCGGGGCTGACCGCCATCTCCTTCAGCTTCGCCGAAACACCGGGATCACGGATCGCGCGCGACAGTGCGGCTTCGAGCTTCTTGGCGATCGCGGGCGGCGTCGACTTGGGCGCGAAGAAGCCGCTCCACAGCTTCGAATTGACCTCGGGATAACCGCCCTCCGCCATGCTCGGCACGTCGGGCAGCTCGGGCGACCGCTCCGCGCCGGTTACCGCTATGCCACGCACCTTGCCACCCTTGATCATCGGGACGGACGGCGGGCCATCGGCAATCGCGAACAGGCATTGTTCGGTCGCGACGCACAGGACCATCTCGTTGCTGCTCTTCCACGGAATGGCAACGCCCGGCATCCCGGTCTTGAGCTTCAGCAGCTCCGAGGCGATCGTGAACGCCGGCGAGGTCGTCGCATAGTTTGCCTTCTCCGGATGCGCCTTGGCGTAGGCGACGATCTCCTTGACGGTCTTTGCGGAATTCTGCATCGGGCTCGACATGATTAGCGGGAAGTTCGCGATCATCGACAGCGGAATGAAGCTCTTGGTCGGGTGATAGGAGAGCTTCGGATAGACGGCGGAAGCAATCGACATCATGCCGCTCGCACCGACCAGCAGCGTATAGCCATCACCCTCCTGTTTCGCGACGAAATCGGCGGCAAGCCGCCCGCCCGCATTCGGGCGGTTCTCGATCACCAAAGTCTGGCCGAGAATCTCGGAAAGCTTGTTGCCCACGAGGCGGGCGAAGATGTCGTTGCCGCCGCCGGCCGCGAACCCGACGATGACATGGATCGGCTTGTTGGGATAATTCGCAGCCGGGTCGGTCTGCGCGCGCAGCGGCGATGTTGCAGTCGCGAGCAAGGCCGCCAAGGCGACCGCGGTTCCCGACAGAAGGCGCGATAAACCGATCGGTCTCATGAACGTTCTCTCCTGGATGGCGGCATCTTGTAAGATACCGGCCTCTTGCAACGTTGCGTCAGTCTATCAGCACCGCCAAAATCCGGATAGCATCGAATCGACGCATTACGACAAGGCCGCCCCATGCAGCAGCCCCTGCCCCGCTTCATTCCGGTCGCGCTGGTCGGCGCGATCCTTTTGCTTCCATGTCGGCCCGCGGGGGCGCAGGCGCCCGCCGATTTCAAGGGCGAAACCATCTCGATCGAGATCGGTTACGGTCCGGGCGGCGGCTACGACACCTATGGCCGCATTCTCGCGCGCCACTTCGGGCGGCTCATCCCCGGCAACCCCAACGTTGTGGCGAAGAACATGCCGGGCGCCGGCTCGCTGCGCGCGGCCAATTTCATCTATAACCTCGCCCCCAAGGACGGCTCCGAGCTGGGTATCTTCGCCGCCTCGACCGCCATGGAGCCCTTGATGGGCAATGACCAGGCGAAGTTCGACGTCACCAAGTTTTCCTGGATCGGCAGCATGAACCAGGACATTTCGTTCTGCGGACTATGGCAAGGTCCGGGCGCCGCGACCTCGTTCGACGACCTCTTGAAGAAGGATGCCAAGGAAGCGGTCTTCGGCTCCTCCGGCGTCGCCGCCATCAGCCATCAGCATCCGCTTATTCTGCGTAATATTCTCGGCGCTCATATCCGCGTAATCCCCGGATATGAGGGGCAAAAGGAGGTCAACCTCGCGATGCAGCGCGGCGAGATGCAGGGCGCCTGCGGCCTGTTCGTCTCCTCGATCAAGACGCAGTGGCTGCGCGACGTGGAAGCCGGCCGGCTCAAGCTGATCATCCAGATGGGACCGAAGACGACCGACGAATTCGGCAAGGTGCCGAGCGCGTTCGACTATGTGAAGAGTGACGAGGACCGCAAGGTGCTCGAGATTCACTTCAAGCAGACTATCCTCGGCCGCCCGCTGGCGGGGCCACCCGGCATGCCGAAGGAGCGCCTTGCGGCGCTGCGCAAGGCGCTCATGGACACCATGAAGGATCGCGAGTTCCTGGCCGAAGCACAACGCGCCAATGTCGATGTCGATCCCGCCACCGCCGAACAGGTCGAGCAGCTTGTCACCCAGTTTGCGGATTATCCGAAATCTGTGGTTCAAAAGGCGCGCGCCGCGATCGGGCGCTGACGCAGGCGACTTTGCTGCGCCTGACTGAGATCTGGAGGCCGGACCTTGCTGCTCCTGGACAACAACGACGTCGCCAAAATACTCGACATGCCGATGTGCCTCACGGCGCTCGACGGCGTGTTCCATGAAATGGTCAAGGGCGACGCGGTCGGCATGGGGCGCATCGACCTTTACGTGCCGTCGGGCGAGACCCAGGCCCCCTATTATCGCTGGGCGGTAATGACCGGTGGCAGCAAGAAGGACGGCTACGTCTGCGCCCGCATGCTCTCCGACATGGTCAATTGGCCACGCGAATACGGCCGCATCCGCGAGAACAAATATGCCCGGGAACCGGGCACGTTCCTGGGCATCCTGATATTGTTCAGCGCCCGGGATGCCACGCCGGTGGCGATGATCAAGGATGGCTTTCTGCAGCACCTTCGCGTCGGCGGCGGTGCCGGGCTGGGTGTGAAATATCTCTCGCGGCCGGAGGCGCAAACCGTCGGCATGATCGGATCGGGCGGGATGGCGCGCACCTATCTCGACGCCTTCATGCAGGTGCGCAAGATCAAGAAGGTCAAAGCCTGGAGTCCCAACGCCGAAAACGTGCGCACCTATGCCTTCGAGATGGCCGACCGGCACGGCGTTGAAGTGGAGGTCGCGCCGTCCGCGCGCGAGGCGGTGCGCGGTGTCGACATCGTATCGTGCTGCACCTCGACCAACGAGCCGGTGTTCTTCAACGATTGGCTCGAGCCGGGGATGCACGTCACCAATCTCACCTCAAGCGAGATCGAGCCCAGCCTGCCGCGGATCGTCGACGTCGCCGTGCGCGCCGGCGAGGCGACGCCGCGGCTGGAGAACCTCCCGCCCGAAGCGGACTACTATCGTGCGGGGTTCCTCGGCTATGTCGCGGGGCAGCCCGACGAACGGGCCGTCGTTCCGCGCCTCACGCTGCCGCCCGGGATCATCGACATGCCGCGGCTGGTCGACGTGATCGCAGGGAAGGTCAAGGGGCGCACCGATGACCGGCAGACCTCGTTCTTCCTCAATGTCGGCGCGATTGGCGCGCAATTCGAGGGCGTTGCGGCAGCGGTCTACAACAAGGCGCGCGAGCAAGGGCTGGGCACCCAGATCCCCACCGAGTGGTTCCTGCAGGACATACGCGATTGATCGGGCGCACGCGCCGCCGAGGGGAAAGCATGGCCGTTACCAGCACTGACCAAAGCGGCGCGCCCCTGCTCGCTCCCGCCGAGGCTACGTTCCTCGGCCACCCGCGCGGGCTCTCGTTTCTGTTCGCGACCGAGATGTGGGAGCGCTTCTCCTACTACGGCATGCGTGCGCTTCTCGTCCTCTACATGGTGAGATATCTGCTGCTGCCCGAACACGCCGATACGGTGATCGGCCTCGCCGCGCTGAGGCGCGCGCTGGAGGCGATGTCGGGACCACTTGGCACCCAGCCGTTCGCCTCGCAAATCTATGGGCTCTACACCGGCCTCGTCTACTTCACGCCAATGATCGGCGGGATCATCGCCGACCGTGTGCTCGGCCAGCACCGCACCATCATCATCGGCGCGACCCTGATGGCGATCGGCCATTTCATGATGGCCTTCGAGCCGTTGTTCCTGTTGGCGCTGCTGACGCTCATCGTCGGCAACGGCGCCTTCAAGCCGAACATGTCGGCGCAAGTCGGCGGCCTTTATGCGCACGGGGACCCGCGCCGCGACCGCGCCTATTCAATCTTCTACGTGGGGATCAATCTCGGCGCATTCTTCTCGCCGTTGGTTTGCGGCACCCTTGGACAGGAAGTCGGCTGGCACTACGGATTTGCCGCGGCCGGGGTCGGGATGACGCTCGCCCTCGTGATCTATCTCTTTGCGTTGCGCTCGCGCTCCTTGCCGCCGGATGAACTGCACAAGGTGAAGGTGCCGAACGAGGAAAAACTGCCGCTCACGCGCGCTGAATGGCAATCGGTGCTGGCGCTGATCGTTCTCTTCGTGCCGGTAACGCTGTTCTGGGCAGCCTACGAGCAGCAGGGCAATACGATTGCGCTGTGGGCCGACGATCACACCGACCGCACCATCGATTTGCTGGTCTGGCACGGCGAAATCCCCACCACTTGGTTCCAAGCCTTCAACCCGTTCATGATCTTCGCCTTCACGCCGTTCGTCATCAGCCTATGGGCGCGCCGGGCCGAACGCGGAACGGAACCATCGACGGTCGGCAAGATGGCGTTCGGCTGCTTCCTGTGCGCCGCCTCCTATCTCATCATGGCGCTCGCCGCCTGGTTTGCGGCCGGCGACGAGGCGAACTGGCTCTGGCTGTTCGTTTATTTTATCGTCATCACGATCGGTGAGCTCTATCTCTCGCCGATCGGCCTCTCGCTGGTGTCGAAGGTGGCGCCGCTGCGCATGGTGTCGATGCTGATGGGCGTGTGGCTTGCGACCAGTTTCCTCGGTAATTTCCTCGCCGGCTGGCTCGGCAGCTTCTGGAGCACCATGGACAAGACGAACTTCTTCCTGATGATCGCGGCCGTCCCCGCTACCGCCGGTGTGATCATTTGGCTGCTCAGCCGGCCGCTGCGCGCCGTGCTGAATGATTAGACGGCCGTATCTCTTCAGTCGATCGACTGCGCGGTTCCGCTCATTCCCGCGCAAGCGGGAATCCAGAGTGCTTGCACGAATGGTCGAGCTTGTCGCCTTGGATCCCCGCTAGCGGGGACGAGCGGAGTGATGGCCAGATTCCGCTTCGACGCGAGTTGCGGCGATCTCACATCTCCACTGGCAGGCCGACGTAGTTTTCCGCCAGCGAGCGAGCGCCGGCCTCCGAGCTCGTCACGTAGTCGAGCTCGGCGAGCTGGCGCTTGCGGTCGAAGGCGTTGTGGGTCGGATGCAGATGCAGCATCTGCGTCATCCACCAGGAGAAGCGCTGCGCCTTCCACACACGCCGCAGACAGGTCACCGAATAGCGCTCCAGCAGGTCATTGCGGCCGGCGCGATAGAATTCCGTAATCGCGCGCGCCAGCACCGCCACATCGGCAATGGCGAGGTTCATGCCCTTGGCCCCGGTCGGCGGCTGGATGTGCGCGGCATCGCCGGCCAGGAACAGGCGTCCGTGCTGCATCGGCTCGACCACGAAGCTGCGCATCGCGGTGACGCCCTTCTGCAGCAGCGCCCCTTCGGCGAGCGGGCGCGTTCCGCCGAGCCGCGCATGCAGTTCCTTCCACACGCGCGCGTCGGGCCAGTTGTCGATATCGTCGTCGGGCGCGCACTGGACGTAGAGCCGCGCAACGTTCGGGCCGCGCATGGAATAGAGCGCGAAGCCGCGATCGTGATAGGCGTAGATCAGTTCGTCCTTCGGCGCCGGTGACTCCGACAGGATGCCGAGCCAGCCGAACGGATATTCGCGGTCATAGGCGGTCAGCACGCCTTCGGGCACGCTCGGCCGACAGATGCCATGAAAGCCATCGCAACCGCCGATGAAATCGCAGGTGAGCTCATGCTCGTGGCCATTCTGCATGAAGCGGATCTTGGGAAGCGTCCCCGCAAAGTCGTGGACGCTCACGTCGGTGACCTCGAACAGTATCCGGCCGCCGTCCGCGAGCCGCCGCTCGATCAGGTCTTTCACCACTTCCTGCTGGCCGTAGATGGTGACGCCCCTGCCGATGAGCGCGCGGAAATCGATGTAATGCAGCGCGCCGCCGAAGCAGAAGTAAACTCCGTTATGGAACATCGCTTCGCGCCGCATGCGCGCACCGACGCCGGTCTCGATCAGGAGATCGCTCGCCCAATGCTCGATCAGGCCGGCCCGCACGCGGCTCTCGATGTAATCGCGGCTGCGGTTCTCGATGATGACCGTCTCGATGCCGGCGCGATGCAGAAGATGCGAAAGCATGAGCCCGGCCGGCCCGGCGCCGACGATCCCGACCTGGGTGCGCATTGACGTCGCCACACGGTGATCCTTTCTCAGCCGAGCGCCGCGGAGAGGTCCGCGATCAGATCGTCGGGATCCTCGATGCCGACGGACAATCGCACGAGGCCGTCGTTGATGCCGAGCGTCACGCGCACGTCCGCGGGCACCGAGCCGTGGGTCATCAGCGCGGGATGCTCGATCAGGCTCTCGACGCCGCCGAGGCTTTCCGCCAGGGCAAACAGCCGGCAGCGCTCGAGGAAGCGCTTGGTGTCTTCGAGATCACACTTCAGTTCGGCCGAGATCATGCCGCCGAACGCGCGCATCTGTTTCTTCGCGACGGCATGCTGCGGGTGGCTGGTCAGCCCGGGATAGAACACCCGCCTCACCTTCGCGTGCCGTTCGAGCCATTGCGCGATCTTCAGCGCCGACGCGCAGTGCCGTTCCATGCGCAGCGCCAGCGTCTTGAGGCCGCGCAAGGCGAGAAACGAGTCAAACGGCCCCTGGATGGCGCCGACGGCGTTCTGCAGGAAGGCAAGCCGTTCGCGCAGTTCCTCGTTGTCTCCCACCACGGCGACGCCGCCGATCATGTCGGAATGGCCGTTGAGATATTTCGTGGTCGAGTGCACCACCAGATCGAAACCGTGTTCGAGCGGCCGCTGGATATAAGGGCTCGCGAAGGTGTTGTCGGCGGCGGCCCAGACGCCGCGGCGCTTCGCGGTCGCGGCGATGCGGTCGAGATCGATGAGCTTGAGCAGCGGATTGGTCGGCGTCTCGATCCACACGAGCTTGGTGTTCGGCCGGATCACGGCTTCCAGCGCCTCGGCGTCAGTGAGATCGACGTAGCTCATTTCGATCCCGGCCGAGCGCTTGCGCACGCGCTCGAACAGCCGCCGCGTTCCGCCATAGAGATCGTCGACCGCAACGATATGCGAACCGTGATCGAGGCACTCGAGCGTGGTCGCGATCGCGGCAAGACCGGAGGCGAAGGCAAAGCCCGCGCGGCCGCCTTCGAGGTCGGCGATGCAGCGCTCGAACGCCATGCGCGTCGGGTTCTTGGTGCGCGCGTAGTCGTAGCCCTTGTGCACGCCGGGGCTCTGCTGAACATAGGTCGAGGTCGTATAGATCGGCGTCATCACCGCGCCGGTGGTCGGGTCGGGCTCCTGCCCGGCGTGAACGCAGCGGGTGGAGAAATCAAGATTGGTGTTCATGCAAGCCTCTGAGAAACGAACTCGCCATGGCCGGCTTATACCGGCCATCCACGCCTTACCCTCTCTCGTCCCTCCCCCGCTTGCGGGGGAGGGTCAGGGTGAGGGCGTGGATGGCCGGGACGAGCCCGGTCATGACGGAAGAGCGTCCAGCATACCCTGCGTCACGGCGCGATGCGGAAGTAGTTGATCAGGTCGAGCCGAGTCGCAACGCCGAGGAATTCACCGCCGTCCATGACGATCGCGATGTAGTCCTTGCGGAACAACGGGACCAGATCAGCGATCGGCGCGTCGGCCGAGACGGTTTCGACCCGTGTGACCATCACGTCCTGCACCGGCCGTTCGAACACCTTGTTGGCGCCTTCCGGTTCGGTCAGCAACACGGCAAGCACATCGCTCTCATCGACCAGTCCCACGACATGGCCGCGCTCGTCGATCACGGGAAGCTGCGAAACGCCGGTCGAGCGAAAGCGCGCGAATACCGCGCGCAAATTGTCCTGCGGACGCACCACGATGGCGGTGCCTTCACTCACGCGATTGATGACGACGTCGCGCACGGTGCCGTGGCGGTCCGGATGGGTCCAGCCCTCCTGCGCGAGGAAACTCGGATTGAACACCTTGGAGAGATATTTCGCCCCGGAATCGCAGACCAGGCTGACCACCCGCTTGGGCGATGCTTGCGCGCGGCAATAGCGCAACGCCGCCGCCAGCAGCGTGCCTGACGAAGAACCGGCGAGAATGCCCTCGGCGCGCAGCAGTTCACGCGAGGCGGCAAAGCTTTCGGGATCGGGGATCGCGTAGGCTTGCGACACCAGACCGAGATCGGCATTGGGCGGAATGAAATCTTCGCCGATGCCTTCAACCGCCCAGCTTCCCACTGGCGTCATCCGGCCGGTCTGCACATAGGGCGCGAGGATCGAGCCTTGCGGGTCAGCGAGAATCATCGCGGTCTTGGGCGACGCCTTGCGCATGAAGCGCCCGATGCCCGTGAGCATCCCGCCGGAGCCGACGCCAACCACGACCGCATCCACCTCGCCATCCATCTGCTGCAGGATCTCAGGCCCGGTCGTCATCTCGTGCGCCAGCGGATTGGCGGGATTAGCGAACTGATTGATGAAGATCGCACCGGGCGTCGAGCGCGCGAACGCCTCGGCGCGGTCCTGGTAATAGTCGGGATGACCTTTCCCGACGTCGGAACGCGCGATGATGACCTCGGCGCCCATGGCCTGCGCATGCAGAACCTTCTCGCGCGCCATCTTGTCGGGGACCACCAGCAGAATGCGGTAGCCCTTGCGGCCGCCGACCAGCGCCAGCCCAAGCCCGGTATTTCCGGCGGTCGCCTCGACGATGGTGCCGCCGGGCTTCAGCCGCCCGTCGGCCTCGGCGGCCTCGATCATCGCGCGCGCCGGACGATCCTTGAGCGAGCCGGAAGGGTTGGCGCTTTCCAGCTTGAGGAAAAGCCGGCACGGGCCGCGCTCGATCCGCGTGACTTCTACGAGCGGCGTGTTGCCGATGAGATCGAGGACGGAGGCCATGGCCGCACTATACTGCGCCTCACGCCGCAATCCATTGCATCAGCGCCTCGGTCACTTGCTCCGGCTGCTCCAGCGTCGACAAGTGCCCGCTGTCGGGGACAACCACGAGCCGCGCGCCAGGAATTCCGGCCGCGATCTCCTGGCTCAGCGCCGGTGGTGTCAGTTCGTCGCCCTCTCCGACCAGCACCAACGTGGGACAGCGAATTGCTGCCAGCGACGGGCGCGAGTCCGGCCGCCCGATGATCACACGCTGCTGGCGGACGAACGCCTCCGGCCCGGTCTCGTCCGCCATGGTCCTGATGACGCGCCGCAGCTCCGGGTCCTGCTGACGCCGGCGGTGCAGGAACGCAGGGATCAGGACTTCGACAACTTCCGCGAGCTTCCCGCTTTGCGCTAGTCCGATCA
>CAVPDS010000026.1:0-65468 GCA_963702695.1 uncultured Alphaproteobacteria bacterium
TGCCCAGGGGCGGAATTGAACCACCGACACCGTGATTTTCAGTCACGTGCTCTACCAACTGAGCTACCTGGGCGCCGTGCCGCGCCCGCCGGACGGCGGGCGATTGCAGAGCGCGGGGTTTATAGAGGCAGGGCCGCGGGCTGTCCAGCGACCGGCCGTGGCGCGGGTGTACGACGAGCTTTTCGATCTCGCCGACGTCGGGGTGCGGGAGGAGATCGGAGTTCCCAGGCGCGCTGCTTCGGCGCTCCTGCCCGCGTCGCTCGCCGGCGTGACGGCCTCGATCGGCGTTTCCGGCAACTTCTGCACCGCCTGCCACACCGATCGCAAAGTGCCGATCTTCCTCGGCGAGCGCACCGGCTTCGCTTGGATCGATACCGGCGTCCAGCGTCCGTCAGGGCTGCCGATCACTCCGGATCGTCCGGCTGCAGTGGCGCGCTGGAGGTTTCGTCCGCTTCGTCTTCGACCTTACCCGGGATCACATAGGCGCCGCTGAGCCAGCGGTTGAGGTCGACGTCGGCGCAGCGCTTGCTGCAGAACGGCCGACGGCCCTCCGCTGCGGGCTTGCCACAGATCGGACATTTGGCTTTGGAAGTCGGTTCGGCCATGCGTGGGATATAGGGCGCGGATGCGGCGCGCGCGAGCGTCACACCGCGTTGAGCCAGCCAAAGCGGATCGGATAGCCTTCGCCGGCGAGCAGCGTCGTGGTTTCGTACAGCGGCAGGCCGACGACGTTGGTGTAGGAGCCGACCAGCTTGACGATGAACGTGCCAGCGATCCCCTGCGCGGCGTAGCCGCCGGCCTTGCCGCGCCACTCGCCGGAGGCCAGGTAGGATTCGATGTCCTCATCGGAGAGGCGCTTGAACCGCACCTTGGTTTCCACCAGGCGCTGGCGGAACGCCCGGTTTGGCGTCACCAGGCAGACCGCGGTATGGACCCGGTGATTGCGCCCGGAGAGCAGCCGCAGGCATTGCGCCGCCTCGTCGAGCAACTCGGCTTTCGGGAGGATGCGGCGGCCGACCGCGACCACGGTATCGGCAGAGAGGATGTAGGAGCCGGCAAGCTCCTCGTCGGTGCGCACCGATTCGAGCGCGGCCTCGGCCTTGGCGCGCGCCAGCCGGTTGGCGCAGGCGCGCGGGAGCTCGCCGCGCTTGGGGGTTTCGTCGATGTCCGCCGGGCGCAGCGCATCGGGCTCGATGCCGGCCTGGTTGACCAGCGAGACCCGGCGCGGGGAGCCGGAAGCGAGGACGAGTTTCGGCCGGCCGATCATGTCAGTCCGCTGAAGGGAGGGCTGGATTTTTCGCGTCAGACCCGCGGCGAGCGAAGGCGTGACGGCAACAATGCACGCTCACGAGAATCACTTGAACCGATAGGTAATGCGGCCCTTGCTCAGATCGTAGGGCGTCATCTCGACCAGAACCTTGTCGCCCGCCAGCACCCGGATGCGGTTCTTGCGCATGCGGCCGGCGGTGTGGGCGATGATCTCGTGTTCGTTCTCAAGCTTGACGCGGAACGTGGCGTTCGGAAGCAGTTCCGTCACGACACCGGGAAATTCCAGAAGTTCTTCTTTGGCCATTCGATCTCCAGCACAATCGGGATTGCGGCGGCCAGCGGCCACCGCATTCGGCGCGGACCGTAGCGGAATTGACTACCAGCCACAACTGGAGCCCGAGGGAATTCAGGGCAGCCCCTGATCCATCGGAGTTTGCAGCAACGTCCACGGCCGGGTGCAAGGGGGCGGGCCACCATCTCGTGGCTCAGCAATCACTCGTTCCCGCTTTTCCCACCCGCAAACCGCTCGCGGATACGCGCCATGAGCTGGTCGCGCACGGCGCGGTACGCGTCGAGCCGCTGCTCGCGGTTGCCTTCGACGGCGGTCGGGTCGGCGGTCGGCCAGTATTCGACCTCGGCGGCGAGGCGGCGCGTCAACTCGAGCGCCTTGTGATGAGCCTCCGGCGCGAGCGTCACGATCAGGTCGACGTTGAGCCCTTCCCAGTCCTCCAGGTCCTCGAACGTCATCGGCCGGTGATGGGCGATGTCGATCCCGATCTCCTCCATCGCGGCGACTGCGAACGGGTCGGGCTCGCTCTTGCGCACGCCGGCGGAGGCGACGTAGAGCCGCGCGCCGAGCATCTGCTTGAGCAGCGCCGCGGCCATCGGCGAGCGCACCGCGTTCTGTCCGCACGCGAACAGCACCGCCTGCACGCTTGACGGTGGCGTTGCCTCGGTCATGCGTGCTCACCCCTTCCAGTGCAGCACGCAGATGAGCGTGAACAGCCGGCGCGCGGTCTCGAAATCGATCTCGACCTTGCGCCTGAGCCGCTCCATCAGCAGGCGCGAGCCGTCGTCGTGCAGGCCGCGGCGGCCCATGTCGATCGCCTCGATGCGGTCGGGCGTCGCGGTGCGGATCGCGGCGTAGTAGCTGTCGCAGATCATGAAGTAATCCTTCACGATCCGCCGCAGCGGCGAGAGCGAGAGCAGATGTTTCATCAGCGGCGTGTCGTCGGCGCTTCGGATGTCGAACGACAGCCGGTTGCCGGTGATGCTCAGGTGCAGCTTGAACGGTCCGCGGCCGCCCTCGATCGGTGCAAACGTGTTCTCGTCGAGCAGATCGTAGATCGCGACCGCGCGCTCATGCTCGATGTCGGGGCCGGAGCGTCCGATCGAGGCCTCGTCGAGCGTTACCGCGACCAGGCGCGGCGTTTTCCGCTCGGCGGCGCGCTCGGCGGGGCTCATTGCAGATTGAAGCGCATCGCGACCGAGCGGGCGTGGGCGTCGAGCCCCTCGGCCTCGCCGAGCGTGATCGCGGCAGGGCCGAGCGCGCGCAACTGCTCCGGCCCGCATTTGAGGATCGAGGTGCGCTTCATGAAGTCGAGCACGCCGAGCCCCGAGGAAAAACGTGCCGAGCGCGCGGTCGGCAGCACGTGGTTCGAGCCGCCGACATAGTCGCCGATCGCTTCCGGGGTGTGCGCGCCGAGGAAGATCGCGCCGGCATTGCGGATGCGGCCGGCGAGCGCTTCGGCCTCCGCCGATGCGATCTCCAGATGCTCGGGCGCGATCGCGTCGACCAGCGGCACCGCCGCGTCCAGCGTCTCGACCAGGATGATCGCACCGAAATCACGCCACGATGCGCCCGCGACCGCGGCGCGCGGCAACGTCGCGAGCTGTGCCGCGACGGCGCGCTCGACCGCGTCGGCGAGCGCGGCATCATTGGTGATGAGGATCGACTGCGCGCTGGTGTCGTGCTCGGCCTGCGCCAGTAGATCGGCCGCGATCCAATCGGGATGGCCGCTGTTGTCGGCGAGGATCAGCACCTCCGAAGGCCCGGCGATCATATCGATCCCGACCTTGCCGAAAACGAGCCGCTTCGCTGCCGCGACATAGGCATTGCCGGGCCCGACGATCTTGGCGACCGGCTTGATCGTCTCGGTGCCGTAGGCGAGCGCCGCCACTGCCTGCGCACCGCCGATGCGAAAGACCTCGTCGATGCCGGCAAGCTTGGCCGCCGCGAGCACCAGCGGCGCGAGCTTGCCCTCCGGCGCCGGCACCACCATGACCAGGCGCGGCACGCCGGCGACCTTGGCCGGCACCGCGTTCATCAGCACGGAGGAGGGATAAGCCGCGGTGCCGCCCGGCACGTAAAGGCCGACCGCCTCGATCGCGGTCCAGCGATGGCCGAGTTCGACCCCGAGCGCATCGGTGAAGCGGTCATCGCGCGGCAACTGACGGCGGTGGTAGGCCTCGATCCGGTCGCGTGCGAGCCCGAGCGCGGCGAGCGCCTTGGCGTCGCAGGCCGCGTGCGCGGCGGCGAGCTCGGCGGGCGTCACGCGCAGCCCGGTGGCATCGACGTCGACGCGGTCGAATTTTTTCGTCAGCTCGACGAGCGCGCGGTCGCCGCGGACGGCGACATCGTTGATGATCGCGCGCACCGCAACTTCGACGTCGGCCGCGGTCTCGCGCTTGGTCGCCAGGAAGGCGCGGAAGCGCTCGGCGAAATCCGGCGTGCGGCTATCGAGGCGGATGGGCATGAACGGGGCTCACGTTTCGTGCCCCATCTCATAGAGCACCCATCCGCGAAAAGGGAGAGGTCGCGCGGCAAGCCGCTTCGCGCCTCAATGCTGGGCTTCCGCCGAAACCGCTCCCGTCGCGTCGGCCGCGTCCTCGACATGGACCGGACGTGCACCCACGGTCCAGGTCGGTCCCAGGTCGGCCAGCTCCGCCTCCAGGCACTCGACCTCGAGCCGCAGCGCGGCCCCGCCGGAAAAGAACAGCGTCACCACTCCTGCGGGCGCGTCGGTTTCCTCGAACTCGACGGCGAGGAGATTGAGGATGTCTTCTTTTCCGGCCGGGTTGACGTGCTTGCACTTGCAGGCGCTGACCCGTTCAAACCGCAGCGCCGCACGGCAGCGGCGCAACTCCGGTCGGGTGCAGCATTCCGCTGACAGCCAGTCGAAGCGATTAAGCCCCATCACCAGCCGGCGCTCCTGCGGACGCCAGACCACGTCGGCGACCTTGACCAGGGCATCCTGCAGATGGGTGGACATGACCTCGAGATCGTCCCGGTCGAGGGCCACGAACTTCAACGGGTCCATGAGCGAGCTCCCTGCCGTCGGCACGTTGTTTTGCTGCTACGGGCTAGTTAGGGAGCCCGCTGCAGCGTTACAAGCGGGCAGGCGCAGGAATGTCGTTTCCTCACGCCCCAGATCTTTGCGCCTCAGGTCATTGCACCTCGGATTCATCGCAGTTCAAAACGCAACGCAGGCGGCGCGCACGATCGTGCCCACCGATTGCTGGCGGAAGCGCTGCTTATAAGCTTGGGCGATGGCGCCGAGCTTGTCGAAATCGTCGGCGTTGCCCGGCAGCACGATCTGCACCAGCTTGCTCGGCTCGCGTACGATCCGCTTGCGGTCCGGGTCGCGCCATTGGCCGGCGGCGTTGAGCACGGTCAGCCCGTCCGGGAAGCGCGGCGTGATTTCGCGATCGACGAAGCCTGCCCACTGCGTCTCGCTCACGCCGATCCGGTCGCCGATCTTGCGCCCGAACATCAGCTCGGCGACCTGCTGGGTCTTGCCCACGCGGCATTCCGCGGGCTGCGCCTGCACGGCGTCCGTGAGCCCTCCAAGCATGAGAGCGGCGGCTGTCGCCATCATCAGATTCCGCATCGAGGCCACGTTCAGTTGTAGTCGATCTGCGGGCCGCATCCGCCGCTCATTCCCGCGCAGGCGGGAATCCAGGGCAGCAGGCACAAATGGTGGAGTTCGTTGCTCCTGGGTCCCCGCTTTCGCGGGGACGAGCGCAATATCGAGTTTGAGTCCATTCAAACGGCACATGCTTCCAATCCCTCCGCTATGCCGCCGCTACCAACGTTCCGGAATGGGGACGCCGCCGAACACCTCGATGATGCGCTGGCGGGTCGCAGCGGTGGTGTCATTGGGCAGGTCTGCGAGTGCGAAGAAGCCGTGCGCGATGATCTCGCGGTTCGGCGCCGGCGCAGCGATCTGGCGGAAGTCCCGCAGCACATACACCGCCACATGGTCGCGCCGCGAAATGCGCGCGTTGAAGAAAATCCCGTGCAGGCGCGGCGGGGCCGTCGGCTCGATATTGGCTTCCTCGTGCAGTTCGCGGATCAGCGCATCGATGAGCGTCTCGCCGATCTCCACGCCGCCACCCGGCAGATGCCAGCCGGAGACATAGCTGTGCTTGACCAGGAAGATGCGGTTGTTCTCGTCGATGACGAGCCCGCGCACGCCGACCGTGAGGCCGCGCGAGCACCACCACCAGGCATGCAGCACGCGCCGCAGCGCCGGCTCGAATGCGCGTCGAAGAGAATCGATCATCCTCCGCTCCCCTCCCCGAGGGGCGAATTGGACGCGCGGTCCGGCGCGCCGTCCCGCACTGCGCGGCAAGATAGCGCAAGGCGAACCCCGCTACCATGAACGCGCTTGCGAAGATCAAGGAACGCGCTTGCGAAGAAAGGATTGCAGAAATGCGAACACGCTCCGAGTTGCGGAGCGTGCGCGCATGTTTTGCAACGATCGGCGGTTGCTATCCGGATTGCCGGGACAAGCCCGGTAAGACCGATCAAGCTCCGACAATTACTTCGCGGTGACCACCTTGTAAGCCGCCTCGATGTTGGTCGGCATCCGCTCCTGCGTGGCCCAGCTCGCGTATTCGGGCATCTTCACGTCCTTCTTGATCTGATCGAGCGACTTGCCCTCCTTCACTGCGGCGCCGACGCGCTCGATCAGCAGTGCGTAGAACTTCTCGCTGTTGTCGATGATCTTGGTCGTGCCGGGCTGGCCGTGGCCAGGAACGACGTGCTCCGGATTGAGCCCCTTCAGGAATTTCCCGGCGGCGAGGATGTCGGGAATGGTCACGAACGGCCGCATGATATTGATCTGGTCGGTCACGAACGCCGAGGCCGAAAACACGACACGTTCCTTCGGCAGCCAGATCGCGGTGTCGGCTTCGCTGTGCACGCGCGGCATGTACGTCAGCTCGAAGGTGCGTTCGCCGACGTGCAGCGTCATCTTGTCGTGATACTCGATCTGCGGCGGGATGAATTTGTAGCCCTCGAGCGCGGTCTTCATCGCCGGCGAGGTCGCTGCGAGTTTCTGGATGCGGTCCGGGCTTTCCTTCTCACGGGCACGCATGGAATCGCCGGCGCCTGCCGCCGCGATGATGATGGCGGGCGGCGAGAATACGAAGTGGCCGGTGGTGTGGTCGGGATGCGGCTCGCTGTCGATCAGGAAACGCACCGGCAGCGGCGTGAGCTTCTTGATCGCTTCCGCGATCGCGCGGGAATCGGTCGGATTGTGGCCGCTGTCGATCAAAACCACGCCCTCTTGCGTGAGCACGATTCCGCAATTGGAGTTGAAGTCCTTGCCGACATAGACATAGACGCCGTCGGCGAGTTTTTTGATCTGCGGCCCGAGATCCTGCGCGGGCGCCGCGCCGACCAGCAGACACCAGGCAAAGGTCGCCAGCATTGCCGTCTTGAGTTTCATGGCCGATTTTCTCCCTGTCTGGACGCGGCGGCCTGCGCCGCCTCGATTGAGAACCGTCGAAGCCGGGGAGCTTATTCCTTTGCGCCCCCGGATCAAAGCCGCGCCGACAGGCGAGAATGCCCGCCCGGGGCCAGGCTTTGCGCTGCGACCGTGTGACCATATTCCGCGCCCCCCGACGCCGATCGAGCCGGCTGCCGCCCTGGTCACCAGCCCGGCTCTGGGGCAAAGTAAATGGGTTTGAAC
Source organism: uncultured Alphaproteobacteria bacterium (assembly GCA_963702695.1). Taxonomy (GTDB): domain Bacteria; phylum Pseudomonadota; class Alphaproteobacteria; order Rhizobiales; family Xanthobacteraceae; genus VAZQ01. The sequence continues at coordinate 7,248 of CAVPDS010000026.1, forward strand.
GATGTGACCGCAGAACAACGAGACCGCGCACAGGGCCATGTTCGCCCTCCGCGCGGCGAATGGAGTCAGCATGGCCCAATTGCTCGCCGCCTTCGTCATTGCGCTCGCCCTGATCTCGCCCGCGGGCGCGCAGGGCCTTTCCAGCGGGATCATCCACATCATCGTGCCATTCACGCCGGGCGGCTCCAACGACGTGGTGGCGCGTGAAGTCGCGACTGGGCTGCAGGCCCGCGTCAATCAGACCGCCATCGTCGAGAACAAGCCCGGCGGCGGGGGCACCATCGCCTATTCCTACGTGGCGAAGTCGCCGCCGGACGGCCACACGCTGCTGATCGCGCCGGCCTCGTTCACCATCGGCCCGCATCTGTCGCGCAATCCGGTCTACAATCCGGTCAAGGATTTCGCGCCGATCAATCTGGTCGCCGACGTTCCTTTCGCCATGGTCGTGCCGGCGAGCCTGCCGGTGAAAACGGTGCAGGAATTCATCACGCTGGCGAAGAAATCGCCGAACAAATTGACCTTCGGCTCGGTCGGTGTCGGCACACCCCAGCATCTCGCCGGCGAACTGTTCAAACTGGATGCCGGGGTCGATCTCATTCACGTGCCGTTCCGCGGCGCCACGGCCGTGCTCCCGGATCTGGTGGCCGGGCGTATCGACATGTTCATCGGCGCCATCAACTCGCTGCTGCCGCTGATCCGGGAAGGCAAGCTGCGCGTGCTTGCCGCCGCGAGCCTCAAGCGCATTCCCTCGATGCCTGACGTTCCCACCCTGGCCGAGACCTTCCCGGGCTTCGAAGTCGGCTCGGGGGTCGGGCTGGTGGCCGCGGCCGGCACGCCGCCCGACATCGTCAATACGCTCAATCGCGAGATCGCCGCCATCATCGCCGATCCCGGCTTCCACCAGCGCATGGCCGCGATCGGTGTCGATGTGGTCGGCACTACGCCGGCGGCTTATGCGAAGATCATCAGCGACGACTACGCGAAATGGGGCAAGGTGATCGCGGCCGCCGGCATCAAGCCGGAGTGAGCGGGTACCGATGTCCCGGGCGCACGGTCGCCGCGCGACGGTTCTCATGCAACGCGACGACTGGGTCGCCAACGCTCCTGGCCGATACCGGCCAGGCGTCGCGCTGTCGATTTGCGCCAGTCCGGGGCGGCTGAGGGCGACGCGGTCATTGAGGGCACCGATGACTGAGCCGTGTATCGCTGGCGATCACCTTGCCGTCGAGCAGGCGATCGTAATTCATGCGAGTCGGTGAATGACGAAACCCGTCAGCTCGCGGAAGAAGGAAAGAAACAATTTAATTCATTTAGCAAAAGTTAACCTTTGCTCTTAATGCGACGTTGGCAGCAAGGCCTTATGATTTCAAAACATTGTTGACCTGGCTGGAGGCTTGCCGGTTTGCTCACGCTGCCCACCCGGAACAGAATCCATGCGAGGGTGCCGGTCGTTTCCCCGGCAGCGGTGCCGCGCGATGCAGCGCCCATCCGGCTTGGCACTCAGAGAAGATTTCTGCTGGCGGCGATCCTGCTGCTCGCTCTCGCCGTTGGCGCCGTAGGCTGGACGGTCTTTCAGCTCCGTAACGATGCCGTTCGGGCGGCAATTTCGGAATCGGGAAACATCGCTTCCATTCTATCCGGACAGCTGGCGCGTTCACTCGATGCAATCGATGCCATTCTTCTGCAAATCAAAAAGTCGCTCCAAAACCTGGATTTGCCCGAATCGGGCGACCTTCGCTCCGTGATCGACAAGAGAAGTTTTTATGAATCATTGAGTCGATATCTCGCCCGCCTACCCTGGATATTCAATATTGCTATCGCCGATCAAAATGGGCGCATCATCGTTTCGACTGCGGGATGGCCAACGCCCGCGATCGACATCGCCGATCGCGACTACTTTTTGGAAGCCCGTATTCAAAAAGATGACGAACTCAATGTTTCCGTTCCAATTCGGAATCGAATCGACGGCCGCCAAAGCATCGTATTGTCACGACGCATCCAGGGCGAGGGCGGCGCTTTCCTTGGAATTGTGTATGTCGGCGTCAATACCAGTTACTTTGAAGGCATCTACACCTCGGTCCAGTCGATCAACAGCCTGCTCTTTACGCTCGTTAGAAAAGACGGAATCATTCTTTTCCGTCACCCCAATTCAGCGGGCGACGCCGGACGAAAGCTGTCTGCTGAAGCTGCCTGGCTTGCTGCGCTCGCAAAAGGGGAAACCGGCTTTCAAATTCTGGCCGTGAACGACGGCAATGTTCGGTTCGTAACGTCTCGGGCCGTTTCTCAGTATCCTCTGTTCGTCAATACGTCGGTCACCGAAGCGTCGGCGTTGGCCAACTGGAGAAGTCGCGCGGCCGCAATCGGAATCGGCAGCGCCGTGCTGCTGTTGTGTTCAATTGGCTTGCTCATCTCGGTCGGCCGGCAAGTGCATCGCCTGAGGAGCTCGGAAGCTGGGCTCGCGCACTTGGCGCACCACGATGCGCTCACGGGTCTCGCCAATCGAACATTGTTTGCGGCCAGCTTGAGTGACGAAATACGGCAGATTACGAAGAGCGGAGGGCAATTTGCTGTTCTCATGCTCGATCTTGATCAGTTCAAGGCCGTCAATGACACCTATGGCCACGGCGTCGGTGACGAGTTGTTACGTGCTGCGGCTGGCCGACTGCAAAGTGTCGTTGGCGGCGTCGGGCTGGTTGCGAGATTGGGTGGGGATGAATTTGCGGTGCTGCGGCCTCTAATGGAAGATGTGACGGAATTCGCGGACTTGGCCCGCCGAATTCTTCAAGAGATTGTCAAGCCGTATCTCATCAATGAAACAGAGCTGATCGTCGGAACGAGTATTGGAATTGCGGTCGCACCTCAGGACGGAATCGATGCTGAGAGTCTCATGAAGAATGCGGATGCGGCATTGTACCGTTCCAAATCGACGGGTCGGAACAAATATGGATTCTTTGCCGCCTGGAGTGACCCCCATGTTCGTGAGTGCCGCGATCCTGGACCCTCTCTGCAACCCGTTCAGCAGGATTTGCCGAAAGCCGAAGTGGCCTGATGCCAACCTTCGCAGATATTAACTCATATGATACGGGTTTGGTTTGCTCAGTGAGCGGCGGCTCACCCCGCCAGCACCCGCGTCGCGGGGAATGTCACTTCCACCAGCGTGCCGTCCTTCGGGCTGCTCTTGATGCGGAAGGTGGCGCGGTTGGCCTCCGCGAGCGCCTTGCTCAGCGGCAGGCCGAGCCCCGTTCCGCCGCCGTGGCCGGAGGTGGCGAGCGGGCGGAACGGTTCGAACGTGGTGGCGATGTCCTGGTCGCTCATGCCGGCGCCGGTGTCGCGTACGCGCAACGCCACTTCGCCGGCATCGGTGAGTGCGGTCGAGACGATGATTTGGGCGCCGGTGCCGGTGGACTTGATCGAGTGGGAGAGCAGGTTCTGCACGATCTGCCGCAGCGAGCGCTCGTCGGCGATGACCGGCGGCAGCTTCGGCGCCAGCGCGGTGCGGATGATGATGCGCTCCTTGTTCGCCTGCGGCTGCATCGCCGCGACGCATTGTTGGGTGAGTTCGTTGAGCGCGATGCTGGTGAAAGCGAGGTCGAGCTTGCCGGCCTCGATCTTGGAGAGGTCGAGCAGATCGTTGACGAGCGCCATCGTGTGCGCGCCCGAGGCATGGATGTCGTTGATGTATTCGCGGTAGCGGTCGTTGCGCAGCGGGCCGAAACGCTCCTCCAGCATCACTTCGGCGAAGCCGATGATGGCGTTGAGCGGCGTGCGGATCTCGTGACTGACCTTGGCGAGGAACTCGGATCGTGCCGTGCTCGCCTTCGCCGCCTGGCGCTTCGACTCGATCAGCTCTTCCTCGGCCTTCTTCCAGGGCGTGATGTCGCGCAGCACGGCGCAGAATTTCGCGCTCTCGCCGACGCGGCCGAGCGTCATGAACAGCGGAATGAGGCCGCCTTCGCGGACGCGCCCGATCACTTCGCGGCCGTCATTGAGGATGCTGGCGACGCTGTTGCGCTTGAGGCGGTCGAGATAATCGAAGGCGATGCGTTCGCTTTCCGGCGCGAATAGTTCGGTGAAGGCGCGGCCGACGAGGTCGCGCGCCTCGTAGCCGAACAGCGCCTCGGCGCTGCGGCTCGCAGACAGGATGCGGCCCTCCCGATCGAGCACGATCACGCCGTCGGTCGCGGTGTCGAGGATCGACTTGAGCTCGGCCGCCTCGGCCTGCGCGCGCTCGCGCGCCGCTTGCGCCGCGCTGGCGTCGGTGACCGGCGTGGTCACCAGCGCGAAGGCGGTATCGCCTTCCCACGGCACCTTGAACATGCGGCCCTCGACCATGAGTTGATCGCCGCTGCTGCCCATGAGGGCGAACGATTTGCTGCCGCTCTGGTCCACGGCCATCGCGCCGGGCTCGATGAAGAGGCTGTCGAGGCCGCCGGCAGCGGTGAGCGCAGCCAGGTTGTCGTAGCCGGTCCAAGTAAGAAACGCCCGGTTGGCGTAGAACAGCTCGCTGTGGCGGTAGACCAGCACGCCGACCGGAAGCCGATCGAAGATCAGCATCTGCGCGGGCGTGACGGTGGCGGGCGCGGCTGGCGCGGATGCGCCGGGGTAGGGCACCAGCGGTTGAAAGAGATCGTCGGCAGGCGAAGCCGCCGCGTCATCCGCGGGTGAGCAAAGCGGATCGGCTGCCGCCTTCGCCGCCTCGGCGAGATCGGTCAGCGTTGGATCAGCCGGCTCGCCGGTCGGTAGGGGGTGATCGCCCGATCCTTTGTACTCGACCCCGGCATCGGTCAGCCGTTCGGTCAGCCGGCGCGCCAGCTCGCGGAACGCACGGCGTTCGACCGGGGTGAGGCTCGGCGCTTCCGGCGGGACCACCGGCCGGAACGGCACGACGTTCTCGCCGGCCTCGGCGTTGGCGTTGGCGGGCGCGGCGTCCTGCACGAACGCAGAGTTGCTCATGACAGGAGCGTCGCCGTCATTTTCCTCCGCCGTCGGCGCGGCGAGCTGGGCGGCATGACGGGCCCGGGCGAGGGCGGTCAGGCGCACGAGGTCGCGGCAGACGCCGAAGCCACGATAGCCGCGGAACATCCGATCGCGGTCGAACACCGGCAGGCCGGAGAGTTCCACCTCTAGACCTTCCGGACCGTCGTCGACCGGCCAGGTTATGATCAGGCCGCTCCAGGTGTCCTGTGTGGAAATGGCATGGACTATGTGGTCATCGGGATCGACCCCGTGCGTTTGCGCTATCTGCCTCCATGGGCGGTCCAGGAGGGTAGCGGTGCGTGGCCCCATCAGCGCGATGAACTCCTCCGAGCCGACCGTGAAGCGGCTCTCCGCGTCCATCTGCCAGACGAACCGGAGTGGATAGCGCCGCTCGCCGGGAGTTGGCAGCGACGCTGCCTCGCTGGCTTTGGCGGGGGCCGGCAGCTCGCTCCGACTCGGAGGAACCGGCGATGTTATTGCATCGTCAGTCTTTTCCGCGGGCAGCGATGCCGGAAAAGTCGCGATCAGGACGGGCTCTGCTTCCGCGCCCATCCGGCGCAGTTCGATCGGTCCGACCAGTGTATTCCCTACCGCGTGACCGGTTTTCAATGCCTCGGCGGCCGGTGCCTGCGCGCCGAGCTCGGCCAGTGAATGCACCTCAAGCCGCTGCGATTGCTCGTCAATTGCATGAATGACCTGGCCGTCTGCGGCAAATGCCGCCACCGGCTCCCGCGCGCCGGCGAGGAGCCGCTGTACCCGTTCGGCCAGCGTCAGATCAGGCCCGGCCCGCTCCGCCGCCACCAGGAGGATTGCGGCGACGCCGTCGTCAAGCTTCACCTGCGAGCAAGCACACGTGAGCGTGCGGCCGACGCCGGCGCCAAAGCCGCGCAGGCGCTCGATCCGCGGCGCGTCGCCGGAGACTAAAGTCTTCGCGAGTTCAATTACTTGCGCAGAGGCCGGCTGCCCGGGATCGAAGCTGCGCGCGCCCAGAGCCGCAGCCGAATTGGCGCCGAAGATCGCCGCGCCGGTTGGATTGGCCCAGAGGATGCGGGTAGCGTCGGCCGACCACAGCCAAGCGGGAAACGCGCTCACCGCCAGCGGCGCCAGACGCGAGTCGCGCAGCCACAGCTCCGAACCGGTCATCAATATCCTCGCCCCGGCGCCGCGACGACGGCTCTCGCGCTTAACACTTTTTTCATAGTGCCAGCCGTCTCCGGCGTCCATCGAGTGCTTCGCGTGAGCGCTCGCAAAGCGCGGATAACGTTAATCTTCCAATAGCTTGGCAAAGGGGTGCTCCGGCTGTGGATCAGGCGGCGAGTTCGCGCATGATCCGGTAAAGCTCCGACTGGCCTTCGAAGCCGATCCCGGGCCGCTCCGACAGCGTGAGATAGCCGGCCTCGAGCCGCGCGTCGTCGGCAAAGCCCCCGAACGGGCCGAATACGCCGGGATAGGATTCAGCGCCGCCCAGCCCGAATCCGGCGGCGATGTTCAGCGACATCTGGTTGCCGCCATGAGGAAACAGCGAGCGGCGCCGCCAGCCGCGCCCGGCCAGCCGGTCGAGCGTATTGGCGTATTGCACGATGCCGTAAGCCTGCGGTGGATCGACCTGGATGACATCGCGGTCGGCGCGCAGTCCGCCGAACTGCGCAAGGTTCTCAACGTCCTGAGTGGAATAGAGATTTTCGCCGGTCGCCAGCGGCGGCGCATAACGCTCCGCGATCTCGGCATAGAGCGCGAAATCAAGCGGATCGCATGGCTCCTCGAACCAGCGCAAGCCATATGGCGCGAGCGCTTTCGCGTAGGCGAACGCGTCCCCGCGGTCGAATTTGCCGTTGGCGTCGACCGCCAGATTTTTGCCGTCGCCGATCACCGCAAGCACTGCATCCAGTCGGCGCAGGTCGTCGGCGAGCGGCAGGCCGCCGACTTTCATTTTCACCATGGTGTAGCCGGCATCGCGATGGCGGCGCATCTCGTCCTTGAGGTCCGCTATCGTCTGGCCCGGCCAGTACCAGCCGCCGCCGACGTAACAGAACACATTCTTGGCGATCTCGCCGGCGTTGTAGCGCTCTGCGAGAAGTTGATGCAGCGGCTTGGCGGCGATCTTGGCGACCGCATCCCACACCGCGACCTCGATCGTACCGATCGCAATCGAGCGCTCGCTGTGGCCGCCGCATTTCTCCCGCTGTAGCATGCAGGCGAGGATTTTTTCGGGTGCGAGATTGTCGCCGGTCTCGTCCAGCAGCGCCCCCGGGTCTGCGGCTAAAATACGCGGGATGAACCGCGCACGCATCTGGGCGCCACAGGCATAGCGTCCGGTCGAGTTGAAGGCGAAGCCGACGACGGGGGTACCGTCGCGCATCGCATCGGTGATCACCGCGACTACCGACGTCGTCATCTCGGAAAAATCGAAGCTCGAATTCTTCAGCTCCGATTTCAGCGGGACCGCGGTCTCGCGAATATCGAGGATGCGCATGTCATGTCCTGGTCGTCGTTGGCTGCGAGAAATCCGGGAGCCGATTGCCCCGGTCGGGCGTTAGACCAAAAGGGGCAAGCCCCGCCGAAGGAGGAGACGATGACTGCAACCCCTGCCGATTTGGACATTTCCCCGGACCTGCGTGCATTCGCTGAAAAGAGCGTCGATCAAGCGAAACAAGCAATCGAAACCCTCATGTCGAGCGCGCAACGTGCCGTCAGCACCTTTGAAGGTCAGGCCAAGACCGCCCGACAGGGCGCCAAGGATCTGGGTCAGAAGGCGTTTTCCTTTGCGGAACGCAACATGGCAAGCGCCTTTGAGTTGGCGCAGAGGATGATCAGGGCGAAGGACGTCGAAGAGGTCCTGAGGCTGCAAGCCGACTATATCAGGGCGCAGACCCAGGCGTTGGCGGAACAAGCCAAGGAACTCGGTGAGCACACCAGCAAAATCGCCCAGGACGTCGGAAAGTCCCGCAGCTAGAACAAGGTCCTGTGCGATTAGGTCCGAACTGGGCGTATTCTGCATTTGTGCGATGCAGTATGTTCTGTTGCATTGCAACTAAATCAGTGTTAGCTGGTTATTCTAAAGATGGGCAGTCCTTGGAAATGAGCGCCCGAGGCTGCTGCTGACCTCCTGACCAAGGGGTGGGGATAGCCGTGCGGCGATTCCTTGCATCCGGATTTTGCCGCCATTCATAAGGACTACAGTCATGCCCGACGCCACCCAGACCGCTAACCCTAAAGTGAAACCCGTGCCCGCGATGGCGACGCCGAGCGCGGCACCGAGCTCGACATCGGCTGCGTTCGAACTGCCGAAGTTCGAGCTGCCCAATTTCGAAGTTCCCAAGCTCGAGATTCCGGCTGCGTTCCGTGAGATGGCCGAGAAGAGCGTCTCCCACGCCAAGGAGACCTACGAGAAGATGAAGTCCGCCGCCGAAGAGGCGACAGGCGTGCTCGAGGACACCTACGCGACCGCGACCAAAGGTGCCTCCGATTACGGGCTCAAGATGATCGAGGCGGCGCGCATGAACTCCAATGCGACGTTCGATTTCGCGACCCGGTTGATGACGGTGAAGTCGATCTCGGAGATGGTCGAGCTTTCGACCGCGCATGCGCGCAAGCAGTTCGAGACTGCGACCGCACAGGCGAAGGATCTGGCTGCGCTCGCGCAGAAGGTCGCGACCGAGACCGCCGAGCCGATCAAGGAGAGCGTCGGCAAGGCCTTCAAGAAGGTTGCCTGACACGGCCAGCGCCCCGCTCGCATCAGCGGAAATGTAGGAAATTCCAGGCCTGGGCCGACGGTCCGGGCCTTTTTGTTGTATGATGCCGCCCCACCCAATGGCTGACCGTCGTGCCCGCGCCTGTCGCGGGCATCAACGGCGGCCGGGACAAGCCCGGCCGTGACTGAGGCAAGTGTCGAACATCGCCCACGGCGATATGATTGCGCCAGGGCTCAGGCCGGCTGTCGGTCCGCGGCCGGAGGGGTCGCAGTCCCAGCGGGCGGCCCTTGCCAAGGCGGAGGCTTGCTCCTAGTTTCCGGCCGCTTTCCAAGGCTCCGCGCCGACGCGCGGGTTGCGGGCAGCTGTAGCTCAGTTGGTTAGAGCGCCTGACTGTGGATCAGGAGGTCGGTGGTTCGAGTCCACCCAGCTGTACCAAATAGGCAAGGTCGTTCGGGCGCAATCGAAGAAACGGCCGAAGGACGGTATTGATGGTCAATTCCACCGTTGATCTTTTGCGCCAACGCGGGCGATAGCGGCCATTTCGCCAACAACCTAGCGTGGCGACTGCGCCAAATATCGTCAGGCCGCCATCGATATACATGAAGTGACCGTGGCGATCGAACCTATGGCGCTTCATATCTTGCAATCAGTCGGCGCTTCGCACTTCGAAGTATGCGACGGCGTCGGTGGCTCGCGGGTATAGAGCGTGTGAAATTGAATTCATGTCGATCGCTGATCGCTCGTCAGCGTCGCCGCTGCGATCACGCTCGCGCACCAGTCTCTGCAATTATTTTTAGAGCGTTCTCAAGCTGAGCGGAATCGGGTTGGGATTCTTTTTTGGACGGATGCGTGATTCATGGGGTTCCGGATTCGAACAGCCGGAGGCCTCATGACTTGACAATCGGGACAGCGTATTCGCCGGATCGAGGCGTCAATGCACCGCCCTTCGAGCCGTGAACGCTGGGGTAGCTTCCTCACCTTGTTGCGGCGCTTCTTGGTGCTCGAAGGTGAGAGCGGATGCTGGCACAGGCCGGCTGAAAAGATATCCCTGTGCGAATCGGCAACCGGCACCGCGCACGAACAGCAATTGCTCGATGGTTTCGACACCTTCCGCCGTGGTCTCGATATCGAGCGTCCTTCCGAGACTTGCGATTGCGGACACGATTGCCGCGCTATCAGTGTCCTCAACCATGCTTTGAATAAACGATTTATCGATCTTGATCTCATCGATTGGAAACATCTGTAAATACCTCATAGAACAATAGCCAATTCCAAAATCGTCAAGAACGATGGATACGCCGAGGTTTTTGATCTCATGAAAAAGAGCGTGAACCCGCTCCGTGCTTTCAAGAAGAACGGTCTCGGTAATTTCAAGCTTGAGACGGTCGGCTGGCAACCCGGAATCGGCAAGCGTGGACTTCAAGATGCTAAGCAAGTCGCCCCGTTCGAATTGCGCAGGAGAAAGATTAACCGCTAACTTGAGGTGTGAAGGCCATTTGACAGCGTCAGCGCAAGCCCTCCGAAGAATCCACTCGCCAAGCGCTATGATCAGGCCACTATCTTCCGCGAGCGCAATGAACTGGTCGGGATAGACCATGCCTCGGTGCGGATGGCGCCAACGAATAAGCGCCTCTGCGCCACAGCACGCCTGCATTCCGACATCGACCACGGTCTGATAGTGAATCTCGAATTCATTGTTGGCTATGGCGTTGCGCAGGTCTTCCTCAAGCTCGCGACGTTCGCGCGCCTCTACCTCCATCGAAGCTTCAAATAAACGATATCTGTTCCCACCTTCGAATTTAGCCGCATAGAGAGCACGGTCGGCGTTGTTAATCAGTGCGTCGGCATTGGCTCCGTCCCGCGGCGCTGACGCGATGCCGATGCTTATACCAATTGTCACGCGTTGGCCGTCCAGATCGTATGGCTCCGTGACCGCCGCGGAAATTCTGCTGGCAAGCAAAATCGCGCCATTATTATGCGCGCTCTCCCCCTCGTGCACGATGGCAAATTCGTCCCCACCCAGTCTGGCAACATTATCAACCCCGGGCACTACCCGCCGCAGTCGCTCCGCGATCGCTTTCAAAAGCGTATCGCCGACAAAGTGGCCGAGCGAGTCATTGATGTTCTTAAAGCGGTCAAGATCGAGCAGCAAGATTGAAAAATGTGCCCCACGCTCGCGCACGAGAACAAGTAGTTCGTTTACCCGGTCCAGGAAGAGCGCTCAATTCGCGAGCGCCGTTAAGTCATCGTGGCGTGCCATATATGTAAGCTGATGGGACCGCTGCGCCAGCAGGGCTTTGGACTGGCTTAGCCGCTGAACCTGTCGCATACCTGCTACGAGAAAGCAGATCGAGCAGATCAGCAGAACCGCACTGCCAAATCCGATTAGGGTTGCGCGTGAGCGCCAGCTTGCCAACGCCGCTCTTTCCGTCACAGATATACTTACGAAAAGTCCATATTCTGGTACGGCGCGGACCGATACGAACCGGAGATTCTGGTCGGTCTTTGCTAACACAAGAAAAGCGCCGCCATTTTTCGACCATGCGTCCAACCGATCCGCTTCTGCGGAAAGCTTATTGCCGGCAAGCTCTTGCCCCTGCGGGTAGCGCACGAGAATTGTCCCGTCCGACTTGAGCAAGGTGAACAAGAGGCTCGTGAACGACTGAACGGACCCGTAAATGTCTTCGAAATACTTGGTGCTGACGCTGGCGAATATGATTCCGGCAAATTTTCCGTTAGAGCTCTCCAGTCGCCGAGCGAACACAATAGTGCGTTTGTTGTCGATGCGATTTTCAATCGGAAGTGAGGTCACCAATCGATCATCAGCGCGGTTTCGTACATCTTGGAAATAATCGCGGTCCGCGATATTGATTTTGGGAGTTGGCCAAGCGGCGGTCGATACGACAATCTGGCCTTCGCTGTCGGCGATGACAATGTTGAACGCCTGCGGCAGGCGGTTGCGGTATTTGGTCAGCGTTTCTTGAAAGCCACGACGCTCAAACACACGTCGAAACCCAAGAGGCGCGTCAATATCCATGCTCTCAGTCGAGGTTTTCATTTCCATAAGTACGACGTCGATCGCTTGGATAGAGCGAAATAGCTGGTCGGCCAGAATCGTTGCGATGCTTCCCGTCTCGCTGACCGCTGCACTGATGGCGTCGGTTCTCATCTGCCATATCGTCCCTCCGACCGCTGTAGTCGAAATGGCGAGAATTAAAGCAGCCGCCCACCAGAGGCGGCGCAGGGGGATCGGGTACCTGGAGGTACCTGGATGAATTCCAGACATTAAGGTGTGAGCGCTTCCGGACATTGGTACAGGCCACTCGGAGACAGCCCTCAAACTTATGTCTCATGGGGTCTGAGAGTCGTCTTAAAGCAGAGAGTTAACCGAAGGCTAAAAGCCGATCCGGAAAAAGGTTGGAGTCAGGACGAGTCTCGGCCACGTCTGGATGAATTGGGATCCGGGCGGCGTGCTGTAACATCCCGAGCCACGGAAAAACCACTCGATGCGGGCCGCCCGCACCTCGTGGGCGGGATGACCGTCAGTCAGGGCGTGGCGCAGGCCGATGTCGAATGCGAGAGCGTCACGAACCTGCCAGATCAGTCCGCATCACCGCATATCGTTGCGCTCGCGGTGGGGGAGCCGTCCGCAGCCGATTTTGACTCCACGCCGGGATCGCAGAAGCAGGGTGGTGGTGGCGCTTGCGAACTTCGTAGCAACTGTAGAGCTATCTGCCCCGATCAGGTAGGCTTGCCGCATGCGTTTCGGGACGAACGACATGGAGGGCTGCATCGTGGTTCGGCCATTATCGAGTCTCGCGCGGCATGCGGCCGTCGTTGTCGCGTTCGTGTTCGCGGCTTCGAGCCAGGTCCAGTCGCAGGGTTGGCCGACCAAGCCGCTTCACGTGATCGTGCCTTACGCCCCTGGAAGCGCGACCGACATCGTTCCGCGGATGGTATTCGAGCAAGTGTCAAGGCAGATTGGCCAGCCCATCATCATCGACAACCGGGCGGGCGGGGGGACGACGCTCGGCACCAACGCCGTCGCCAAATCCGCCCCGGACGGGTACACGATCCTGGTCCACTCCAATGCGCTGGTGACGACGCCGGCGATCCAAGCGAATGTTCCCTATGACCCGGTGCGGGACTTTTCCGCCATCACTCCACTCGGCAACCTGCCGCTGGTATTGGTGATTTCGCCGGAAAAGAATATCAAAACGCTCAAGGAACTCGTGGCCGCCGCCAAGGCCAAGCCGGGATCGCTCAATTACGCTGCCGCCGGCATCGGAACGCCGCCGCATCTGACCATGGAGCGCTTCCGCCTTGCGGCAGGTTTCACTGGTCAGGTGGTTCCCTTCCGGGGTGCGCCGGAGGGGCTCACCGAGGTGATGGCAGGACGCGTGGACGTGTACTTCGCTCCGATCACACCCGCGCTGCCTCTCATCCGCGAGGGCAAACTTTTGGCGCTGGCGGTGTCAAGTTCCAAGCGTGCTGCGGCCTTGCCGAACGTGCCCACGACGATCGAGGCCGGTTACCCCGATTCCGACTTCGATTTCTGGATCGGGATGTTCGTACCGAGACAAACCCCGCGAGACATGGTCAACCGTCTTCACCAGGAGACAGTCAAGGGTCTGGAGAATCCGTCAGTAAGCGAGAAACTCGTAAGCCTCGGTGTCGAGCCGATGATCATGAAGCCGTCGGACTTCGACGCGCGAGTCGCGAAGGAGGCTGGCATCGCGCTCGAACTCGCCAAGGCGGCAGGAATTACGCCGCAGTAGATGCCGGAACTTGGATGTTCGAAGACTTCATCCGCATCGAAATCAAGATTTCCCGCGCCCGCATTGCCACGGTGCATGGCGGATAAATAGTCCCCAGGGCGAGATTTGTTGAAACCATGCAGTGGCGTTTGGCGCCGAGAGGGGGTTACATATTATGGCCCCGACGAGGAGTGCGAGCGGATGGATCGATTTTTGACGGGTCTGATGCGGTGGAGTTTGGGCCTGGCGGTCGGTATGGCTCTTGCGCTTTGCACGCGGATTTCCATCCGCGAACGCGCAGGCACTTGTTTTTTCGCGCCCAACCGTCGCTGTGCTTCCGCTCGACAACAATTCCGGCGACGCGACGAAGGATTTCTTCGCCGGCGGGCTGACTGATGAGATTGCCTCCGCGCTTACCAATGTGCGGGGTCTCGGCGTCGTGGCGCGCTCATCCGCGTTCCAGGTGAAACCATCGAACCGCGACATCAAGGCCATCGGTCAGTCGCTCAACGCGAACTATCTCGTGCAAGGCTCGGCACGCATGACGGCGGACCGCGTGCATTTGAACATCCGTTTGGCTCGGACCAGCGACGGTGCGCAGCTCTGGTCGGAGGACTATGACGGCACACTTTCCGACATCTTCGACCTCGAAGAGGATATCGCCCGGAAGGTCGCTACGGCCCTGATGGCATCCCCAAGCCCCGGCGAGGTGCTGGTGCGCAGCCGCACCCGCGATGTCGTTCCTTATCTGGATTTCCTGCGTGCCAAGGTGGCGGCGCGTCCACGCGGCGCCAAGGCGCTCGAGGATGCCGCCCGGCTGCTCGAGCCGGTGGTGATGCGCGAGCCCGATTTTGCGCCGGCCGCAGCGCTCCTTGCCTATGGTTACGCGCTGACGCCGCTGTTTGCGCCGTCCCTGCGCGGCGGCATGCCTGAGCAGGAGCGCGGGATCGTCGAGCGCACAATTCCGCGCAGCGACGCGCTCGCCCGGCACGCCACGCAGCTCGACCCGAAGAATGCAGAAGGCTTCGTGGCGCTCGCCTATGCCAATATGGTGCAGGGGCGGATGGCGGCGGCGGAGGATGCGTTCAGGCAGGCCCTCGCCCTCAACCCGAACCAGGCTGACGGGCTGCACGGCTACAGCCAGCTTCTCGCCGCATTGGGTCGCATCAAGGAATCGCTTGCGATGCGCGAGCACCTGCAGGCCGGCGAGCAATCCATCATCAACTATACGGCCGATACCGCCGAGATCTATTGGCTCGACGGCGATACCGAGAAGGCGCTCACCATACTCCAGCCGTTCCGCCCGGGACGGACGCTCGAGCTCGCGCTGGTGTTGGCCTCCGTCGGGCGCCACCATGAAGCCGCGGTAGCGATCCGCGAAATGCCAGCGGCGAACTATCCGCCCGGAATGACGGAGGCGGCGGCGAAGATTCTCAACTCCGCGCCCGCGAAGGCGCCCTCACCGGAAGCGCTGCCGCGGATCGGCAGCATGAGCTTCGCCTACATGCATGTGGGTGCACCCGAGCGTGTCTTGGAATTCTACGAAGACGAAGTCCGGGCCGGCTATTTCCAGCCCATCTCCGCGACCTGGTTTTGGCATCCGACCTATGCGGCGGTGCGCAAGACCGAGCGCTTCAAAAAGGTCGTGGGCGATCTGGGTCTCGTCGACTATTGGCGCGCGCGGGGCTGGCCGGCGCAGTGTCGTCCGGTCGGGGCCGGCAACTTCGCTTGCGATTGATCCTGATGAGCGTGACCAGCCGTCTCTGCGATAGGATCGTATCAATCACTTCCGATGGAATTGGCGAGGGCGCGATCGCCAAGGCGCGTCAGCTCGTTCTCGACGGCGTCAGCGTGGCGGTGGCCGGCGCTCGCATCGAGGCGGCGCCACATGTTCTGGCCGATTACGTACACGCGCAAGGATCGAAAGCCGAAGCTTCGGCCCTCGGTTTCGGCTTTCGCCTGGCGTCGGTGCCTGCTGCGCTCCTCAATGCGACGTCCATGCACGTGCTCGATTTCGAGCCGATGTGGACGCCGGCGACGCACGCGCTGTCGCCCGCGTTGGCGCCGGTGCTGGCGCTTGCCGAGTCGATCGGCGGCAATGGGCGCGAAGTGCTCGCCGCTCTCATCAAGGGAGTCGAGATCCAAGGCTGGATTCGCCGCGCCTCGGGACATGTCGAATCGCGCGACTTCAAGTTCCATCCGCCAGGCATGGTCGGGCCTATCGGCGCGGCGGTGGCGGCCTCGCATCTCCTGAATCTCGACGCCGAGCGCCTTGCCAACGCGATCGGCATTGCAACGTCGCGATGCGGCAGCCTCACGAGCAACACCGGCACGATGACCAAATCAACTCATTGTGGCTATGCAGCATCGCTGGGGCTCGAATCAGCCTTGCTCGCTGCACGCGGCTTCACCGGTGACGCCGCCGCCTTTGACAGCCCCCACGGCTACGTGGCATCGTTTCTGCCGCCGCATTTCGACCGCGAGATGCTGCTCTCGTTCGGACCGCCGTTTCGGCTGGTCGATCCCGGCTACACCCTCAAAATTTTTCCCTGCAAGTTCACGACGCATTACGGCATCACCGCAGGTCTCGCGGCGCGACCGAGGATTCCGTCAGCCGATGCGATCTGCGCCGTCCGGATGCTGGCGCCCGTCGTTCCCACCGGCGACCGGCCGCATCCCAGGACCGGGCTCGAAGGAAAATTCAGCGTGCAATACACACTGGCGGCAGCGCTGCTCGACGGCGCGGTGACGTTGTCGAGCTTTACCGACGAGCGCCTCAAGCGGCCCGACATGCAGGCGCTGCTGGACAAGATCACCGTCACCATGACGCCGGACATCACGACCGAATACAATGCGGGCCGCTATGTCGATCTTGAGATCGAGCTTGCCGACGGCGCGATTGTGCACGAACGCTGCGAAAGACCGCGCGGCTCCTGGGGCGCTGAGCCCATTTCAGAAGCCGAACACCTTGTGAAGGTGCGGGACTGCCTGAATGGCTCGCTGTCCCCGGAAGCAATCGATGAGTGCATCGCGCTCGGCAGCCGCTTCGAGCATTTGGAAGCGGATGGCATCCGCCGCCTTCTTTCCCTCGCGTGCGGGGAGGCACCGGCGCGATGCTGATGATCGACAATGAAGTGGTGAAGCGCGTCCTCACAATGCGCGAATGCATCGAAGCGCAGGAGCGCGCCTTCGCCGGAACACTGACCGGCGCCTCCGTCTCGCGGCCGCGCATCGATATGTTTGTGCCGTGCAACCGGGAAGACGGTTATTATCGCTGGGGCTCGGTGGAAGGGGCAAGTGACGGCGTGCTCGCAGTGCGGCTCAAGTCTGACATCATGACCTGGCCGGAGGGACCGGACGGCACGCGCACGGAGAGCAAATATTGTATCCGGCCCGGTACCTATTGCGGCCTCGTCCTCCTGTTCAGCACTGCCGACGGCGAGCCGCTCGCGATCATCAATGACGGTTATCTTCAGCACATGCGCGTCGGCGCATCGGCCGGCATCGGCACGAAGCTTTTGGCCCGCGAGGACACGCATGCCGTCGGGATGATCGGCTCGGGTGGCATGGCCCGGACCGTTTTGGAGGCGCTGGTCGAGGTTCGCGACATCCAGGCGGTCAAGGTTTACAGCCGCGGCGCCACCAATCGTGACGCATTCGCAGCGGAAATGAGTGCGAAGCTCGGGGTAGTGATCCTGCCCGTCGCCACCGCGCGCGAGGCTGTTCGCGACGCCGATATTCTGGCGACCTGCACCGACAGCATGCATCCGGTGATCGAAGGGAACTGGCTGGAAGCCGGCATGCATGTCGTCAATATCGGGCCTCACGATCTCGGGCCCGACGCAGTCGCGCGCATAGATGTCGTGGTGCGCCAGGGCATGGATACGCTGCCGATGCCCGAAGACGAGGTGTTCCGCAAAGGCGTCGGCCACAGCCATGGCGCTTTCGTCGGTGGCAGCCCCGAGGAACAGAAGCGCCTGCCGAAGTCCTCGCCCAAGCGCGCCGGCGCGCCCAAAGGGCCACTTTATGCTGACGTGATCTCCGGCAAGGCGTCGGGCCGCATCAGCCACGACCAGATCAGCCAATATCGGCCCGTCGGAAATTGGGGTCTGCAATTCTCCTCCATCGGTGGCCTGGTCTATCGCCGGGCGAAGGAACAGCGCCTCGGTCGCGAGCTGCCGACCGAATGGTTTCTCCAAGACATCAAGAATTGAGACGTCAAGAGTTGAGGTGGCGGATCAATCCGGCTTGGCGCCGGAGAACTTGACCACCTTGGCCCACTTCTCGGTCTCCGCAGCGATGAGCGCTCCGAAGTCGGCTGGTGAGCCCGTAATGATCGTGCCTCCCATATCGGCAAGGCGCGCCTTCATCCTGGGATCGGCGAGTGCGCTGTTGATCTCCTTGTTGAGTCTTTCGACGATCTCGGCAGGCGTGTTCCGGGGGACGCCGATGCCATACCAAACACTTGTCTCATAGCCCGGCACAAACTCGTCAATGGCCGGGACGTCCGGCAGCGCGTCCGATCGCTGCGCGGTCGTTACCCCCAGCGGGCGCAGCGTGCCCTGCCTGATGTGCTCGAGTGAGTTGCCGATGGCATCGAACATCACGTGCACCTGTCCGCCGATCAGATCCTGGAGCGCAGGCGCGCCGCCCCGATAAGGAACATGGACCATGTCGATGCCGGACAGCATCTTGAACAGTTCGCCGGACACGTGGCTCGAGTTTCCGGTGCCGGCGGACGCCATGTTGATCTTGCCCGGATTGGCCTTTGCATAGGCGATGAACTCGGGGATCGTCTTGGCGGGAAACGACGGATGCACCACCATGACGCTGGCCAGACGGACGATGCCGGCAACCGGCGCTATGTCGCGAATGAAATTGAAATTGAGTTTGTCGTAGAGTGTCGCGTTGATCGCGTTCCCCGCGGTGACATAGAGAAGCGTGTAGCCGTCCGCTGGCGCGCGCACGACCGCCTCGGTGCCGATATTGGTGCCCGCGCCTGGCCGATTCTCGATGACGAAGGGCTGGCCGAGCCGTTCCGACAACGATTGAGCCAGCAGCCGCGCGATCGTGTCGGTCCCACCCCCGGCTGGAAAGCCGACGACCAAATGCACCGGACGCGATGGATAGCTTTGCGCCCGCGCAACACGCGATACGATCACGAGGGCGGCGGCACCGGCAGCCAAGTGCAGGAATCGTCGGCGTGCGAGTTTCATGGTGTTTTCCAAACGGCCGAAAAAGACAACTCTTTACGTAAAAGCCGGTTAGACCACCCTTACGCTCGCAATGAATCCCGCCTGCAGGTCGCGCAAGGTTGTCATCGTTGCGGTGAGCCCGTCGCGGACTTTTTTCGTATCGCGGCGAGCCAGCCTGATACAATCGTTTGCCTCCGCCAATTTGCCATCATCGACTAAATCGAGAGTTTGCTCTGCGTGGGTCTTCACCCACGCCGAAACCTCTTTCATGGCTTCTATGATATAGTCGTCGCTGGTGCCGAGCCCGTCAAAAGCATTGCGCAACTCATTCCTCTCGCTGCGATCCTTGAAGACGCGAGCAAACCATTTATCGAGATAGGTATCGTAGATATTCTTGATTTTGTGACAATGGCCACGCGATTCACCAATGCGGATGGCTGATCGTCCTCCTTCCAGTTCCAAGAGGATCGTACGGCCCGGCACGATGCCTTCCTGGGGAAGAAACTGAAGACTGAGATAGCGTACGATCTCGTCGTCGAGGGCCAAAACAGTCTTGGCCAGTTCGTCAAGTACGTCAGCCAGCTTCGCAGCCGCCTCGTCAGGCTGGTCCATCAGCGCATTCTTTACGCGCTCGATGACGCCCAAACGATCTGCAAGTTCCTTAATTACTGTGTCGAGCATTGGTAGCAACGCCCCTTGCGGTTCAACATCAGGAGCCGCTTGTCGCAGTGTGCCTATTCAACCAACGTCCATCGACGTAGCCAGAGGGCAACGCCGCGGACCTGGCGCCGGGCGAGCGACTGCAAATTATTCCGCCCTGGTTGATAGGGCAATGCCAGTATTGGCCTTTCTGCTCGATACGAATTCCTGATCGCTGCCGCGGTTGACCTGAGCCCGAGACCTGCTCCAAATTGGGTCGAGTCCATCACCTGGGAAGGGATGGACATGAAGCCGAGCCGGTTCACGGAAGAGCAGATCATCGGAGTGTTGCCCGAGCAGGAAGGCCGGGAGCAACGGCCGACGTGTGCCGCAAGCACGGGAATCGGCACCGCGACATTCTACAAATGGAAGGCCAAGTACGAGGGCTTCGACCTGTCGGACGCCGAACGTTCAGAGCGCCGGTCGCTCTTGCCAGCAACGCTGCGCCGGTGGCCGCCACGATTGCGCTCGCCGCACGCTTGCGCCTTATTCCCCCACCGCCTCCGAGGCTGGCTTGCCCTTGTCGAAAATCCTCATCTCGATGTAACGCGCCGGCTTGTCGCTGAGATTCTGTTGGCGGTGGATGGTGCCGCGCGGAACATAATTACTGTCGCCGGCCTTGAGCACTTGCGGCGGCTGCCCCTTGATGGTGAAGGTGACTTCGCCCTCCTGGACTGCGGTCCATTGCTCGCCGGGGTGGCGGTGGAACTGGTTGCCGGCGCCTGGCGGCATGGTGACGGATTGCAGCCCCACCTCGCGCGTCGGGTCTTTCTCCAGCGGCATCGTGAAATAACGCTTGTTCTGGAACGCCGGCGGCGGCGTCTGCGACCATGCCGCCGCCGCAACGATGCTAGTCGCCAGGAGCACTGCTGGAACGATCAATTTGTTCATGAATTCCTCCCATAGCCTGTGTTTGAGCGGTTTTAGTGGGGTCGTCCTGCGACGTCTAGTCCAGCGGCTCGGCTTTGACGATATTGCCTGGGTATTCGGAATTGGCCCCGAGGCCACCTCGCCACCAACCGGTCTGCTGCTATACATTTGTGATCTTCTGTTCCGGATTTCCTTGGTGGCACTCGCTGCGACCGAGACTTCAACGATGCATATCTGAAGCAGAGTGGCATTTGGGAGGTTTCCCATGAAAGATCTGTTTACCCGACGCCAGGCCTTGGCCGCCGCTTCCACGCTCGCGCTTGCTCCATTTACCGCCAACGCCGCCAATCCGGAGAAGGTTGGGATGCAGCTCATCCTCGCTGCCGATGTTTCAGGGAGCGTGAATGTGACGCGCTATAAGACCCAACAAGACGGCTATCTGGAAGCGCTGGGAGACCCACGCGTGCTGGATGTCGTTCGCGAGCTCGACCCACCCGTGCTTGCGATCACCTTTATTGCATGGTCTCGCGAACAAGAAGTGATGGTTCCCTGGATGCGGGTCCATGATGCTAAAACGATGGACCTATTCCGCAATCGATTGAAGGATGCGCAACGTCCGCGGATCGGGATTAATACGCTCATCAGCAGAGCACTTCTCTTCTGCGACGGACAGTTCGACCATGAGTTTACCGGCGGCAGAAAGGTCATTGATGTTTCTGGAGATGGCGATGACAATCAAGGTATTGGCGGTCTTCGCGAGGTGCGTGACGCATTGGTTGCGAAAGGTGTCGTTATCAATGGCCTGCCAATCATCGTGAAGCCGCCCGAATATATTTTTCCGCCACAACCTCCTGAAGGCCTCGACGTGTACTATCGCAGGCACGTTGTCGGCGGCGAAGGACACGTCATCATCGAGTTCGATCGGCTTCGATAACTTCAGGCAGGCGATCCTGCAGAAGCTGCTGCTCGAGATTGGATGATAGTTTCGGGGCCGAGGGCGCAACTGTATCATCGGCGTTGCTTGCGCGTGTATCATGCAAGGATTGTTGGCCGGCCACAATGGGAATCCGGTTCGTGAACTCTTTGAACACAGTGGAGGACCGCATGCGAAATCGTCTGACGGCAGTCACGGTGTGTGCTGGCCTGGTCGTGGCCGGCCTGGTGGGCGGGATCGAGACGCGAGCGCAGGGCCAGGCTGTGCCGGCCGCGCGGGCGCCCGCGCCGATCGCTCCGCCGGATACGGCGGCGCTGCGAGCCCAGTACGAGCAGTGGCGGACAGAGTTCAAGACCTGGGGCAAGTGGGCCCCGTTAGGGCAGGAGTCCAAGGGCACCACGAGCCTCATCACGCCTGAGAAGGTTGCCAGCGCGATGAAGCTTGTGAAAGACGGGATCGTGGTGTCACTCGCGCACGCCGAGCCGCAGACAGCCGCCGCCGACGTCGCCCCCGCAGGCATCTTCCACCGCACCACAAACAACATCACCGATGGTGGCACGACGGACAACTACCAGGTGAGCTACCACGGCCAGACAGTCGCGCACATCGACACGTGGTGTCACTTCTTCGAGAACGGGATGATGTACAACGGCATCTCGGTGAAGGAGAACCTGAACGCCGAGAGCGGATGTATCAAGGGCAGCGTGATGAACTGGAGAGGCGGCGTCACCACGCGTGCCGTCCTCTACGACATCGCGCAGCTGAAGGGCGTCGACTGGGTCGACCCCAGCGTGCCGATCACGCGCGCGGATCTCGAAGCGTGGGAAAAGAAATCCGGCGTGAAGATCGGCCCAGGCGACATCCCGCTGCTGTACATCGGGCGATGGAAGAGACGCGCGGCGCTCGGTCCGTGGACGGGCCAGGTGGCGGGCTATTACCCGGACACGATTCCATGGATGCATGAGCGGTTGCCGGCCTTCATCGGCCACGACTTCAACATCGACTGGAATCCCAGGCCCGGCTGGGAAGGGATGCGCAACCCGATCCATGTGGCGGTGCTGAACTGGATGGGGATCAACATCGTGGAGTGCCTCGATCTCGAGGAGTTGGTCGCGACGGCGCGGCGGTTGAACCGGTACGAGTTCGTGATTACGTTCGCGCCGCTGCCGGTGGAAGGCGGTACCGGATCGCCCGTGAATCCGCTAGCGATTTTCTAGCGAGACTCATACAGCGTCGCACATGTCGCCACCCCGACGCTCACCGCGAGGTGATACCTTGAGGCGGTGGCACCTCCAGCAGCCGGCCTTGCGGGAATGTCCCGAAGTGGCCCATCGCGACGGATGGCCATTTGACGGCCGACCGTCGCTTTCGAGGCAAAGCGGGCTCACGTGGTCTCAACGCCTTGGCTGTATCAGCCGAAAATGACGCAACCCGGATCTCGGCAGGATCTCAGCGATCCATGCCGGAAGCCGGTTTCAACCTCTAGCAAAGCACTCGTTTGAGCCGTTATGCTCCTGAGCCTGCCAGGGGCGAGCGCCCAAAAATCCGAGCCCGTAACTGCGATGCTCGCAATCCGCCTCGCTAAAATTCTCATGGTCGCGGCCATCGCACTTTTCGCGAGCCTGGTTACGTTCGGCAATCTGACTGATTACGGCATCAATTTCGCCTTCGTCCAACATGTCCTGTCGATGGATACGATCTTTCCGTTCTCCACTATCGGATACCGCGCGATCACGAGCGTCGCGCTGCATCACACCGCGTATGTCGTGATCATCGCGGCGGAAGCGGTGACCGCGTTGCTCTGCTGGATCGGCGCGGGCTTGCTCACGCGCCACATCCGAGCCGACGCGCGCATTTTCAATCGCGCGAAGACGGTCGCCGTCGCGGGCCTTACGCTCGGCTTCCTGCTCTGGCAGGTCGGCTTCATGACCATTGGCGGCGAGTGGTTTGGGATGTGGCAGTCGAAGGACTGGAACGGCGTGCCGAGCGCCTTCCGCTTCGTCATGGTGATCGCGGCGGTACTGATCTTGGTGGCGCTGCCGGATAGTGACCTTGACCGTATCGAGCCGGCGTGACGTCCGCGCGTCGGGGAACGACGACTGTGGTTGTATTAACATGACCGCGGGGTCATGCACTACAAATCGATAATCGTCTTTGCGGGGATTACTTCGGATGACTTAGGCGCACTCCCCAGGGTCACGAGACGCTGCAACCAGGTCAGTTCGCGTTCAGGCGTCTTGGGAATCGCGACATAGTCGATCACGAGGTGGTCCGCTTTCTTCTCAATGCGGAAGTAATTCAAGCGATACGAGGGATAGTAGACCGCGGGTAACAAGCCAAAGCGCACCGGAACACGGTGCAAAAGCTTCAGCCAAGTTCCGGTGTTGATGACCACCTGACCGGCTGGACCCGGCCGTCGCAGGAACGCCGCGTGCGTGTGTCCGAAAATGAACACCGCGACCTTGTCGTCCGCCTGGAAAACCTCCTGCGCCCCTTTCAGGTAAGGCTCTTCGGAATCGAGGTTTGGGGTCGCCCCGCGGCTCGTCTGCAGACGAAAGCGATGCAGGGTTCGCATGAGGTCGCGCTCGACAAGCACCGCAGGTACGCCGAACAGAATCAAAAATATTGAATTGATTGTGATCACTACCTGAAGAACGTTGTCGATGATCCCCAGCCTGCTCATCAGCGGATTGTGAAACAGGATATTGTAATCAAAAATGCCAACGATCCGAAGAGTTTCGCCTAGAATCGCTATGACCGTGACTCCGGCAAGGAGTAAAAAGGGTAGCAGGATCCAGCGCAGGGTCGCGCTCATCTCGCGGTAGAAGTAGTTCGACAGCATCCAGTCGGGAATTTGCATCGTGCCGACGGAGCGGATGTCTTTGAGCCAATCCCCCCTGCCGAAGTCCGAATACCGACTCGCTCCGCTGACGAAGGTTTCGGTGATGAAGTAGCCCACAGGGAGGGCGTATGAATTGCCATACTCAGGGAAGCTATTGAATTCGTCGCGTTGTTGTCCGTGTTCAATCCATATCTTCTTGTCACCCACAGGGCGGGTCAGGACCAAGCTCGTGTCCAAATGAATGTTGTATGCTTTCAGTTTCTCCACAAAGGCATGATCGCAAGCAAGATCATAGTCGTGATTACCGACCATCATGGTGACCTTGATGCGCGCCCCGGTGGCTCTGAGCTGATCGAAAATGGTTTGGTGTGCCCCTACGATGTGCCCAAGCCTTTCGACGCCGCGCACGAGAGTAAGTTCCCAGAAACCGAACGTGTCACCGACGATCAGCAATTCAGTGTCGGGGCCTTCCTTTTCCAACTCCTTCAGAAATTCGATGAACTCGACGGTGTAATCGCAATGCTGCAACTGGCCGTCGCCACCCATGTGCAGGTCGCTAACAAAGTAATACTTCTGAGTCAAAGTGCGATCTCCTTGTCAGACGCGGCAAAATTATTCGACCAATGATCCTGCACCCTGAGGATAAAATCGTCCAGGCCGTCCAGCCTTCTTCATGTCCGGTCCGGGCCCATTCTCGATCGAGACGGCCAGGGCCCTATATCCACGCGCTTCCACAGTGCCCTGAAAAACCGGACACAAATGCAGAGCATTGGGGTCTGTAGCGACGGCCCAACAGGTGACAGCAGTGTCCCTCACGGTCCTGTGTGAGACAGCGGCGACGCCTCCCTGAGTCATGATCCTTGTCGTTCGTCCGCGTGATAATTCCTGGCGGTCCGCTTGGCCAGTTTCAAGAACTGTCGCACTACGGGTGACGAGTCGCCACGCCGAAAAACGAGACTCAGGGGAGCTTTCAGTTACATGGCGCCTTTGAGACGACGAAAAGCCAAACCCTCTATCTTTACGCCCTGCAGCGAAGCCGCAACGACCAGGTCGGATGCCGACGGTTACACGGTTCTTGTCCATTCGGCCGCGCACGCGATCGCGCCATCATAAGTGAGTCTCACGGCACTGGCCGCTCGGGTCAAATTCCTCATTCACGGAGACTTGAGGGAGTAAAGGCGAGGAGCAGCCGCTCGGGCCCTCGCAGTCCGGATCGCGTTGTCTCCTGAAGCGACCGGGGCAGCACGCGCAGGTCCGGGAGCCGAAGAAGGGTCTCCAGGATAAGCTTGACCTGCATGCGTGCCAGGGCAGCGCCCGGGCACTGGTGTGATCCGCTGCTGAAGGCGAGATGCTTACGGTTGGATCGCTGCAAAACGAAGCGGTCGGGATGCTCGAAGGCTGCCTGATCGCGGTTTGCTGATCCGATCAGCAGAAGAACGCGTGCGCCCGCCGGCAACACAACTCCTGAAAGCTCGACGTCGGTGGTCACCTCTCGAACCGTCATTTGAACCGGCGCGTCGTATCGCAGCGACTCTTCGATGAAGGTCGCGATAAGATCGGGGCGGCTACGGAGCTCGCTCGCCAGTCCAGGCTCTGCGTGCAAGGTCATCAATGCATTGCCGGCGAGATGGCAAGTGGTGTCGGCGGCGCCTTTGAGCACGGTCACGTATGTATCCAGAATCTGCGCGGCGCTGATTTCGCCGTCCACGCCCGCGTCGGACAACAAGGCCAGATTGCCTGCCGCCACACCGCGTGAACATTTGATCGCACCCCACAACTCGCCGAGGACGTCGTCAAAGTCGGCTTCCAACCAAGACGGTCGTGAGCGTGCGTTGCTCTGGCCACACACCTTCATCCAGCGCGCAACGTCTTCTCGTCGATGCGGGGCGATGGCCAACAGTTCGGTGATCACGCAACTCGCCACCGGGGAAGCGATATCCTCCACGACGTCGCAAGTCCCAAGCGGCGCGATTTTTTCCATGATTTCGCTCAGCTTGGCGCGCACGATCCCTTCGCACGTCTTTGTCTGCTCCGGCGTGAAGAGTGTTGCAATCCGGCGACGCAGCAGCTTGTGGGTTGCCGAGTCGGAGCCGAGCAGGGTCTTATTCTGTGGCAACACACTGCCATCCTCCGGCGAGCGAATCGCAAAACTGTCCTCACCGAGCACCGCCGCGCTGAAGTGACGGGAATCGCGAAGTATCGCCGCGACGTCGCAGTAACGGCTGACGATCCAGACACCGCTTTCTTGGTCCCAGTGGACCGGGGTCTCGTGCCGCAGTCTGGCGTAGTACGGGAACGGGCCTGACGTTCGCCCCTGCGCCGACGGGGACGGATTCATTGTCCGCCCATTTCGTAGTGATTCGGGTTTGGACTCGCGGCGCTGCCTGAGCCCCTTATTGCTGCGAGGGCGTCGGCGAACGAAACCGAACGCGCGCCGAGCCGGGGAACCAGATAACTGATGGCGGACGCCGGTCCGACCTCGATGAACAGTCGGACACCGTCGCCGACCATGCGGGTGACGCTTGGCATGAACAGCACGGGACCGCTGAACATTTTCCACCAGTGGTCCAGGCCAAAATCAGAGCCTCCCCAATGCCCGAGCAACGTTGACATGATCCGTTGCCGCGGACGCGATGTAGGGAATCGCTGCACGGCTTGCTCAAAGGCCGCACGCCCGTGACGCAATAGGGGCGTATGGACACCCCACGCGAAAGGGAGCACCTGCGTTCGAACACCCGCGCCCGCCAAACTTTCGAGCAGGCGATGTACCGCGTCGTACTCACCGGAGACGGCGGTGACAGCCGGCTCCATGAGGGCTGCGATTTCAATGTGGTCGCGAAGTGGGCGGATGGCATCGGCACAGGCGGCCGCCGGCAGCCAAATCAAGGCCGTGCGGAAATGCTTTGCCTCCGGTTCCATAAGCCGGCCGCCGTGAATCGCGATCCGCAGCGCATCTCGCAGGCCGATGGCGCCCGCGGCGCAGGCGGCCGTGAGTTCGCCAGAGCTGATGCCCATCGCGGTGCCGGCATGCAGTCCATAGTGGCGCAGCAATCGAAGCATCGCAATCTGCAAGGCAACATTGAGCGGGAAACTCAACGGCAGCTCCGTCAAAGCTTCTCCCTCGGGCACCCGCCCCAGTGTGTCCCGAACTGTCCAACCCGCCTCCGCGGCAAGGATCCTGTCGCATTCGTGCAGCGCTTCGTCGAAATACGGCTCGCTGGCCGCAAGACAGCGTACCTGCGTTTGCGATAGCGGCACGCAGCCACTGAACGCAAAGCACATGCTCTCGGCCGCAATGTTGCCGAACGGAGGCATGGGTTGGCGAACGGTTTCATGCTCGCAAAAGGCCAAGTTTTGCATGTGTCCTCTAAGACAAAAAATTGGAGGCGGTGTGTTTTCCGTGGCGTTCGTCGTTTCCGACGTCTGCGAAGCGCAAAAGAATCAATCCGAACGACGGGCGCCGGTTGCGAAGCGCGATCGTGCCAGCGCTTCCAGACACAGCGCTGTCGTCATTTCCTGGCTTCCAAACCAGACCGAGTGCGGCACCGGTGGCTCGGGGCCCGAATAGAACGGGCAGCGCGGCCAGGAGCCGTCTGCTTCCTGCGCGTCGATCAGCCGATCCAACGAACGATCGCTGACGGCGTTTGGCGGAGCGCGAAAGCTGGCGAGGGTGCAAAGGCCGAGTGCGGTCGCCAAAGCGTTGTCGTTGCCGATCGACTGCCGTGCGGCAACCTTATGGAGAATCGCGTCGCGGCAGATGTGGAAACCCGCGACGCCATGGTCGTAAGCGCGCGCCACCATATAGTAGAGCGCCAGCGCATCGGGATAGTACCAACTGGCGACCGCCTCGCGATCCTCGTTGATCGCTCTGGCGACGATATCCCGGGCCGCGTGCGTCTCGGCGCGCTCTCCGAGATACAGCAGCACGTTGGCGTTGACCGCGCCATCGACGTCATTGTCTGCCTCCGGAGCGCGCAGCCACGTTTTGAACAATCCCGACGCGTGCCGGTTTTTCAGGATGCGGTCATAATTGTCGCCCAATCGGTCATCCGGGCTTGGGTGCAAGCTGAGGATAAAAGACGCGCAGCACGTATCGTCCAGGTCTGGATCGATTGCCGTGCCCTGGCGCGAGGACCAGTAGCGCCACAGGCCGGGCTCTTCCCTTTCCTCCCGCAAGAACGCGAGCGCGCGTCGGCGCACATTGGCAACGGCGGGGTGGTCGACGAAATTGAGCGCATGCAACACGAAGGTTGTCACAAAGGGCGAAGAATCGAGGCGCCCGGGCTCTTCGAGCGCGGGATCGCCGAACCGGTATGATGCGAACTCGCCCCAGGCAAGCTGACGATCCTGTAAGAACACAATCGCCCGGTCGATGGCCGAGCCCACCTCGCCGCAGACGGAAGACAACGTGTCAAACTTCTTCATTCACGATGCTCCCGTATCCCCCCCGATTTCCCGAAGGACGCAACGCGGCGTATTCCGCCAACTCAAAATCGCCGAGATCGGGCGGGGTTTGTCGAGGCGTGGTGGCGAGCCGATCGCTCGCAATCTCGGGGTAGATGCTGGTGAGCGCACCAAAAAGGGCACCTTGTAGGACGTCCGAAGCGGCAACCGATCCGGCATCCTGGTTCAGCGCTGCCGTCGTGCCGCCGCCAACGAGGCCGCCGGCGCTGCCGGACGCGATTCCGCGGAGCACCAATTTGGTAGTGCCCGAGAAAGTGGCCCGCTGCAGAAGTTTGGCGATTCCCGCGTCCGCCAATCCGCCAACAAGGAATGAGGCTCCTGCGGCGATTCCGTTCTTCCAGGCGGCGTCGCCCGGGTCGTCGCCAACCAGGGCGGCTTGGCCCGCCGACTGAGCGGCAGCGATTCCGCCTTGGACGATAACGCCTGCGGCGAGGGCGCGAGCCGAAGCCAGCGTCACGCCAGTGATCGCGGCGCCGGTCACTGCGGCTGCGCCGCCGGCGAGCGCGCCCCCGACCGCGCTGAGGATCACCGTGCCGAAGAATGCGCCTGCTGCCTCGGCTCCGCTGAGATTCTTCTGCACGATGGTTTCCGCCCCTTGAACGGCTCCGATCGCCGCTCCGACGCCGGCACCAACCGCCGCCGCCGTCTGCACCGCAGGAGGAATGGCCGCGACGGCTGCCACAACGACATCGGCGATGACCTCGGCGATCGCAGCCAGCAGCGCAAAGATGAAAGCGCCACTCGGGTCGGTGAATACGAGAGGATTGTTGGCGGCGTACAGATAGGGGCTGACGAACTGATGATCCGGATCGGCCGAGATGAACCGCCCCTGCAGCGCGTCGTAAAGCCGGGCTCGGAAGTCGTAAAGATTGGTCTCGTCCAGCTCCCGATTGGTGAACCGGTAGCGCATGAGCGCGGGATTCGACCCGAAGGCCGGACCCTTGAGCGCGCCGAACGGTAGGTAGTCATAGCCGCCTACCAGTGCCGCCGCCGTGTCCATGAGCGCCCGGACCGAACCGAGCGCGTCCTTCGCTACGAAGTATGGCGTGTCGGCGACGCGGACTTGCACCAGCCCAAGGGGTCCATAGACATACCGATAGGTCGAACCCGTCGAGAGGATTTCGACGAGAGGATCGTCGCCCGCACCGCGCAGATAACGTTTGATCGTCGTAGCGGAAGGAGCCGTGATACTCTTCAACACGCGACGGCCCTTGTAGCCGTAGCGCAAGTTGATGGTGGCCTGGCCAGACACTGCAGTTCCGGTCTGCGCGTCAATCGGAGTGCCGCGGAAGCAATCCCAGGTGAGCGTGAGATTATTGCTGGGTGCATTGACCGAGGTACGGCTGACCAAGTCGCCGGCCGCATCGTAGCCAAACGTCAGCGTATCCGGCGGGGATAAGGTCGTCTGCACCTGGTCATGGGTGGCCATGGAATAAGTATTGGTCGCGGCCCCAACTGCCGCGAGATTTCCGTTGGCGTCATAGGTAAAGGAGTTGGTTACGCCGTCGCTGATGTTGACCGACGATACGCGTCCCTGTGGATCGTATTGGTAGGCGGCGGTAAACTCGCTGTTCGGTCCACGCGGCTCGGTGATGATTTTACTTGGCGACCCGTTATAGAAGCCGGGAGCGCCATTGGTTGGAGCGTAGACGATCTGTTCGGAAAACTGGCTCCCGGTGGACTTGGTCCGCCATCCCGGCGGAGCATAGCTGAACGAACGGGTGACCCCGACCTGCACTCCGGAATCATCATACATCGTCTCACTGACGACTTTGCTATTCTGGTCGTAAGCGTAGACGGCACAAGCCTTACCATTGACGCTGACTTTGGTCACGCGACCCAAAACGTCGATTTGGTACGCGACCAAAGGCGCACCGCTGCCGGGATACTGGACCGTGAGCAGCTCACCGAGATTGTTGAAGCTGTAGGCGGTGTCATAGGCCGACTCATCGCCAAGGCCCGTGATGCGATGACCAACAACGGCACGGTAGATATCGTATCGCAGGGTTTCGATTGAAGAAAAGCTGTCCGAGATTCTCCCTGCAGAAGGCACCGCAACCTCGCTGGCGCTGATAATCTGCGTCAACTTGCCCAGTGCCAGCAGGCTGGGCGGATTTTCCGGCGGGACCGCAAAATCATAGGCATATCGGTTGGACGGAGCAGCCGGCGGGAACGTCTGATCGTCGACGTGCTGTGCAAGGGTGCCGGGCCAGCTCTGCAGGCTGCATCCTTCCTCGACGACACGTGAAAGGACGTCGTATTTCCAGTAACGGATATAGTTCGGCGTCAAGGCGCCGCGAGCATTCATTTGGAAGCGCAGACGTCCAATCGAATCGTACATGGACAGAGTCACGCCTTCGTTGGCGCGAGTAGCGGACGTCGCGTGGCCGAGGAAATCGTAGGCGAAAACGTCACTCCACCCCATCGGCGTGATTGATCTGACTAGGTTGGCGGCAGCGTCATAAATGTGTTGCGTCGTTTCCCAGGAGGGTTCAGCGGGTGGGCGGGTCTTGAGCATCGCGGACGCCACCGCGGAACCTCGCTGATCCGATAGTTCCAGTTTGGTGACTCCATCCGGGCTCATGCTCGTCTTGCGGGCGAACTTGCCCGCGTCGAAGCCGATCGAAGCGTCGTTCAAACCGTAGAAGAAGCGCGTCGTGTGCGCCCCTCCGCCGGCCGACGTGATGGCGTAGTCGGCTCCCGGTCGACCGATTTCGACTTTGCGGGCCAACGGCGAGGGTTCGTACCGTGTGCGCCAATAAGGATATCCGCCGGAGCCCGGATTCTGAGTGTTGACGATGCCGGAGATCGTGAGGGTTGCCCAGTTGAAGGCCGCCACATCGGGTCGATAGGAGCCCCATTGCCCCGCGGCCGGAACCAGGGTCGCGCGTTGCGTCTTGATGACGTCTCGCCCGAGCGCATCGTAGATGGTGGCCTTCGCCAAGATGGACGTCGGCTGCGCCGCAGTCGGTGCGGCCACCTGTTCCTGTATGACGTGGCGATCACCGTCGACATAGCCCACTCGAATCTCGGCGTCGGTGAAGAACACCGCATTGTTGAACGCGACCGCATCGGTGGCGAAGAGGGAGACCGTGCGCGCG
This sequence comes from uncultured Alphaproteobacteria bacterium, assembly GCA_963702695.1. GTDB lineage: Bacteria > Pseudomonadota > Alphaproteobacteria > Rhizobiales > Xanthobacteraceae > VAZQ01. The sequence continues at coordinate 38,779 of CAVPDS010000026.1, forward strand.
ATCGCTCCGGCGCCAGCGTAGCTGAGTACCCGACCGCCGTCGGCAAAAAGCGTGAGCGTCTGCCCCACGACTACGAGCGTCCACTCTCGCGGGAAGACAGCCACCTGTATTTTTGTGGGATCTGCCGTAGAGCGTACCAAGTAGTAAACGATCGCGCTCGCTGCATCCCTGATGCACCATGCCTGCCCCGCCGTCGACGTCGCCACGGTCGACCCGTTGGCCAGAGGCAATCCCACGAGAGGAAATGTCACGAGGAATTCGAACGGCAAGGTGTTGGCGTTGAGCCGCGCGGAGTAGGTCGCGTAATCGACATCGAGCAGCGAGCGCACCGGCGCGACGACGAGAGGTTGCGCCGAGATATCGGTCACGCTCCAGGTCGCGGTGGCCGGGGTCCATGCGAGTCGGAAAGTACCGCACGACAGTCCGACTGCGGCGCTGAGCACACTTTGCGGGATGGCCCGCAGCGACGTGCCAAACACATTGATCGTGTTGGAATCCGCAGCGGGAAATCCGGTGAACGTAATTGCATCTGCAGTGCCGGCCTTGTGCACCAGGTCGCCGCCGGCGGTTTCCCAGTTCGCGGGCGTGGCACTCGTCCAGGAGCCATCGAATACACCACCCAGATTGAAACTCTGATAGAACCCCCAGCCGCGCGGTTGGACCGTCACCGTCGTGTTCGGCTCAGTTGCGGTGAACTCACCCTGGTTTCCTCGGCGCGACAGATACGACGATCGTAGCTGGGTGAGCGCCTCGCGGGATTTCACATCACCCTGCGTTTCGTCAAAATCTCCGTGCAGACTGCGGTTGAGCGCTCCAGTGCTTTCGATGGTTGCGGTCGCCACGCGCAGGGCAGGGTCATACACGGTGCCTGTGAAGCCCGACAGCGCGGGCGACAAGCGAACATCGTCCACCTTGACGGCTTGCGCCGTCGTATTCGTCAATGTCAGTGTGATTGCCCGTGGCGAAACGCTCGCAGGCAAGTCGAACAGGAGATACACGTATTGCCACTTGCCTGCCGTATCCGGGATGGGAAGAGTCGCATCGCCGGCCGGCAATCCAGACACCACCCAGTTCGCCAAGTTGGCGCTGGTGTTGAACCCGGCTGGTGTCTTCACCCAGCAGGACAGTATGTATTGGCGGCCGAGAGGCTCGGTTATATTGAGCGAACGAACCAGCGGTGATGATTGCGGTATGCCCGAACCGGCCATCACGAGGCAACGCGAGCCAGTGGAAGAGTCGCCTGCGGCGATCGCCGCGCTGGGCGACGCGCCAGCCAACGTCCAGCCCTCCAGGCTTTCGTAAATCTCGAACCCAAGAAAGAGGACCTGTTGGGCAACGCCGCTGGCATTGCCGAACGCGGCGAGCACCAATTGCTGCGAGGTGTCGGTGATGATGGAATTCGAGAGTTGATCCGTAGCGACATATTCCTGGATTTCGCCGCAGGCGTCGCGCTTCGTGACCTGCCAAAGCTGTTGCCACTGTGCCGGATCGGGGACCGAGGTGTTGGCCCAATTAGCCGCGGTCAGGACAGAGTTCGCGCCGCGCGCCTGAAACCTTCGCAAGGGCGCCCAAACCGAGCCGGGATTGACCCGCGCCCAGATTGTTGCCTCGATCTTGGTGACGACGCCGCCGACAGTCACGGTCGTCTGGATCGAGGGGGCCAGGGTGTTCAGGTCTGGTTCCGCCAGAGCCGGATATTTCTCATATGCGAAAAGATAGCTTTCGACCGATGTAATGAATTGGTGGCTGGGATTGTCGTAATACTGCGTCTGTTTGGACCGCGGCTTGCCGTTCGCTTCGTTGTAGGTGAGCACGGTTGGGACTTCGAGCGGGGGCTGCGCTGTTTCCGACATGGGATTGACGTCATAGATCGTCTCGGTCGATCCGCTCATCCGGACATAAGAGCCGATCAACGGAACTGTTGCGCCGCTCCTCGCGTCCTGGATCGAAGTCATGATCTCCCAAGAGCGGACGGTGCGGGCAACCTGGGTTCCCGCGCTGTCGTAACCATCGGCCTCCCTCAGTAGACCACCGGCCAACGAATACAGGAATCGGGGCGGCGCCGATACCGGGTTCATGCCGTCGAAGAATTTATGGATCGAATAGCCAAACGGAGCGATGTCCGGTGTCGCGCTGCCGAGCACCGATTTCACCTGTGCAAATTGCGTCGACAACCCAAACGGACTGACGGTGCCAGTTGCGCCGGGCGTGTTGTAGTCGAACGAGGCCAGAGCGGTGCCGCCGAGGCCATCGCTGACCGTCACGGCAGCGACAACGAAGCTGTGGGCGGGTCCAGTGAATGTTTGGGACAGGAGTCGGTGCAAGGTGATCTGGCTGGGCTGGTCCAGTGACGGCCCGACATAGGTTGCGAAGGCAAATGGGCCGGTTAGGTCTGTGCCGGGCGCGTTGACGCCAGGGGGGAAAATCACGCCCTGGACCAATGTCGGATTCGGCGCGAGGACCCCGTTTTTCATGGGCCAGATATAGGAGGTGCCGTCTCCCAGACCGTAAGCGAGAAACGTCGGCGCGTGATTGGCGACGGCTGAAACGTCGAGCGGAAGCTGCTGGTTCAGCAGAACAATGGTGCCGTCCGACTGTTGCCGGTAGATTTGATTAACGACGGTGACGTATGGGTAATTGATGGTGGGTGGAATCGCCCCGGTCGATCCGCTCGCGGTGGCAAGAATGTTAAACTGGCCGGTCCACGGGCTGTAGGCACCGATGACTCCCTGTTCGCTGCTCACTCCAACTGCTAGGTCGTCCCCATAAGTGAATTGCGCGACGTCGCTGCCGACGTCGAAGCTACCGAGATATCCACTGTTCCAGTCGACTCCATCGAACCGAAGCAGGTTGCCGACATTTCCGACGAGACTTCCGGTCGCCAGCGAAACAAACACCGGCTCCTTGGTGTTTGTCGGGATATCGGTGCCAGTGATCGGCGGCGGCGGGGGTAGCTGCTGAAAGTTGCTGTCCCACAGGTAGATGCGCGCGGCGTAGTCGAACGTGTTCGCCACCGGGTCCGACGCTACGATATAGGTCGCGGTTGCAAACGTGTCCGACAGACTCCAGGAGAGTTTCGGCAGTTTGTCCTGCCAAACATAGGTCGAGATGTTGTCGAGCGGCGGTAGATCGTCATTCCATCGCAGCGTGACCCGATCGTAGTAGTACATCGTCAGCGCCAGCGGCATGCCCGGCTGGAATTGGCACAAGGTGAAGAAGTTGTTGCGAGCGCCGAGCGACCATTCGCCCGCCGAAAGGGTCGGAATGTTCAGATTCTGTCGGCCCCATTGTTTCGATCGGGGGTCCCAGACGTAGCGGTATATGGCGGAAACACCTGCGGCGGCCGCCGCGATGAAACCTCTGCCGGCAACCACCTGATAGGGGGCGCCGTCCGACATGATGGGTGGCATGTCGAGCTGAACGGCCTCCCAAGTTCCGTATCGCCCATAAGCTCGGCGAACCGCCCAGGTCAGTATTGCGCCATTGGTGCCTGCTCCAACGAGCCTGCAGCTCAATGCAATGAAATCCTCTTCGAGAAGCACCTGCAGGGAGCTGAGGTCGATGCTGAAGGGCAACTGCGTCACGATCGGAGTGGAAGTCAGCCAGCGGCCGTTCCAGTCGTGCACCTTCACAGTCAATTTGTTCGAGTCGAGTTCGTCGTAATAGGTCAAGACCAGATAGTCGGCACCAAACCAGAATCGCGGGATGCCCGACACCCAACCCGGGTCGGTGCTCGACATGACGAGGTGGTGCGCGGTTCCTTGAACGGGTTGCCGGCTGTAGGCGTAGGTTGCGATGCCGCCCTCTGGATAGGTAACTGTCTTGAGCGCTCCGACATGCACCGGCGCGCCCTCCGGCAAGACGTCGGTGTTGCGGTAGTAGTCGAAGCGAAGACCGGGAAGGATTTTGCCGGCTGCATTTACCGTGGTCAGGCCCCGGAGATAGCGCTTGTACAGATAGGCCGGATCGCCCGGCGTGGTGGCACCGGCCAGGTTTTCGACCGAGTAGTCGAGCCAAATGGTAAAGAGGTTCTGAGCCGTGTCGCCGACGTTTTGGCTGACCTTTATGTTGTCGAGAAATCGTGTTTCGTAACGGTCCTGATACGCTTCGGGACCGCCAGGATTTGGATTAACGTGCGGAGGTTCGTACTCGCGGATCTTGCTTGTGTAGAGCTTATCGCCATAGCCGAACTCGACAACACGCCCAGACGGATCGGAGATGCTGCGCAGATAGGACGCACGTGTGAACTTTAGTCCGCCCGCGCCGCCGATCTGGACGCTGTCGTCTGGAAATGACGAATAGACAAAGACGATCTCATCGCCCCACTGATTGCGAACTCGCGACAGGTTCCAGCTTATGGGAAAGAGACTCTGCCCCAGGCTGGTGCTGCTGCCTGTCCAATTACCGTTCACGCCGCCCCACTTGATGGCGTGCCGCAGCGCGTGAGGGCTGTCTCCGGCGGAGACGTCGGCGCCGTAGATCCGCACCAGGCCGTCAGTATCGGTGATGTGCCAGATCTGCTTTCGCGGAAAGTAATGAATGGTCGAGTAGGAAAAAACTTCGGCTTCGAAAGTCCAAAGGTCGTCCGTCTGGCTGGTCAGAAAGATCTGGCTGCGCGACCCGTCGGTAGCGGAAAGGTAATAGGCGTGGTCGTAGGGAGAGGTCGAGTTGTTTGAAGCGAGCTCGATCATCTCATAGGGCAGTTGCCATCCCAGACCGACGGTACTGGTCGGGCACTCCAGATTCCAAATCGTCACATCGCGTTCGATGTCGCTTTGATAGTTCAGGACCACGTCGGCCTGGAGACCGCCACGATTTTTTAGCGAAAGAAGCGTTAGCGGGAAGGTGACGTTGCCGCGGAACAAGTTGACGTTCTCCGCCACCCGCCCGATGGAACTGTCCAGCGTCTGGAACGTCCGGATTTGCGGAACAGTCGTCTGGTCCTGAATGCCGACGGGGTTGGCTGATGTTTCAATGCTCATTGGACGATCCAATTCAGCAAGCGGTGCTTGGCGCGCACGGCTTATTGCTGGTGGAGGTATATATTGAGCCGATGTGCGCCGTTTCGATCGAGCCCGATCCCAAGACACCCGATGGCCATGCCGTGATCGGCAAACCGCGCTTGCGCGCAGTGGCATGGGGGGAGAACGAGGCTCAACGCTCGCGCCTGCTCGTTCGCGAGAGCCAAGCCTTCAGCCAAGTCCAACCCGGCGGCGGTGTTGCATACATCGACCTTGATGTCGGTCAAGGCACCACGCGCCGGCTCGAACCCCGCGGAAAAAGTCAACGCCGCGGGTGGAAAGTCTCTCGCGCGCATGACGGCGCGGAGGAAACTCAGGACAGCCTTCGACTCAAACATCTGAATGCCGAAAGCGGCCAGCGGTTTCGCATCGCGTAGCCGCCAATAGATCTTGGCGCGAGCCCGCGCAGGACTGACACCTTCGAGCCCCACGCCGAACACCGTGCCGACTGTCTCCAAGTTTGCAATGATGTGCAAAGCGGGCGCTGGATCGGAGAACGTCTTCTCGACCCATCGACGGACAACGTTCCAGCGATCGGCCGCCGGAGTCGGACTCGTATAAACTGCGACACCGGGCGATGACAGCGACACCGCGATTCGGATCATCCCGGTCGGATAGGTCCGTCGCGCAGCCACATTGGGTGGGACAATCGCGGCAAGTGTCTGCTCGACCATCTCGTGCAGCGCCGTGGCGCGGCCCGACGCGAGTGCGCCCGCCAGCGCGGACAGGCTTCCTTGCCATCGCTTGAGAGGATCAGCGTGATAGAATGCCGGGTCGGCGATCAACCGGGCTTCCCATCCGTCTGTCTTAGCCGAGAGCAGCACTTGAATCGGCGATGCGTTGCCGTTGAGATCGGATCTTCCGCACCACTGCGTTCGGTCGACCGGGGGATGTGCGAGGAGTGTTTCGGCGAGCCGTGTGATTTCATCATCATCGCGCGACGACAACGCGGCGAGTGAACCGACGAGGCCGCCGAGCATCCGTGTCGTGTAGCAGTCGGATTTTGCGCCGGGTCGGTCGATTGGATGCAGTTCCATCTGCTTGATCCAGCGTGTTGCATCGACGCCATCGCACTGCTGTCAGCGAGGAAATTCCCGTGAGAATTTCGCGATGCGGCCGCTTCCTCAACCGCACACAAGGCGGAGAGGAAGCCAACGCACCATCCGGCTCACGCCGCCCGGATCAGGACGGTTGGACAATCTTTATGATGCCGATGTTGCCCGCCGTGGTGCCGGCGTTGCCGGGGTTACCTTGCGTGCCGGCATATTGCCCTGGGGGGCCATTTGTGCCGTTGTGCCCGCCGTAGCCGCTACCGCCGCCTGCACCGCCCCCGCCGGGCTGGCCGCCGGCGCCGCCTTGACCGCCCTGGCCCACAATGCCGGCTTGGGCAATCGGCTGGATGGTTCCGCCCCCTGTCGCGACCGAAATCGTGACGATCTGGGCATATCCACCACTGCCGCCGTTGCCGCCATTGCCGCCTTGCATGCCGTTAGCGCCGGCGCCGCCGTCGCCGCCGCTGCAGCTTAGCGCTTGGCAACTGGGCCCGTCGCCACCTCGGCCGCCGTCGCCGCCGTCGGCTCCGCCGCCGCCGGTGCCACCATCCTGGCCGGGACCGCCTTGCAACATGACTCCCAAAACGCCCGTAAGAGTGTGGATGTTAAGACCTGCCGCCAGGGCGGGCAGTCCCTGCTGCCCGTTGGTGCCGGCAAGTCCGGCAAGTCCAGTCGCACCGTTGCTGCCGGCCCGGCCGTCGCGTGAGCAGTGAGAGTCGCCCCAGACGCAGGAACCGCCCTGTGCCTGGCCCGGAGTGTTCCCCTTGGGCTGCTTAGCTGGCGCTGGCGGTGGATTCTGCGGGGCTCCGACAATTCCAATTCCATAGATAGCCATGACGGTCGTCCTCCATAACGGTAGCTCTATCGTTTGGTCATCAATTCCTGCAGCCGTTACGAGCCGGAATACTGCATGACCAAGGTTTGTACGTTGAGCGTGAAGTACGTCGATTTCACTGTGAGGTAGGAGTTGTTGTAGAAATTCAACGTCCCGTAGTTCCAAATGGTGGGAGGGCCGTTCGGACCGATGAGCGTTTCGCCATGGATCATCGTGCGATTTGGTTCTGAGACCAAGTCGACGGTTGCCGGAAAATTTTGCTGACAGATCTTACGCTCCGCGGCCGTGAGGTCCCCGTCTCCGTAGAGATAGGCGTGGACGCGCTCCTCGAGGGTGGGCGCGCGGCCTGGGGACCTATTTTCGACGACTGTCCCCGGCGCTGCGGCGCGCAACTGCTTGATTGGACGCACCAGCGCTCGAAGTTCGTCAATGCTGCCGATCTTGGCCGAGCTTACCTGCTTGCCTTGGGTGGCCAACGTCTGTCGATCGTGGCCCAGTTGTTCCGCATAGCGAAGAAAGTTCTCTTGTTGCTCGCTGTTCATATCGTTACTCCCAGTTAATGGAATTCGAGCATGCCGATCCGTTCAACGCCGGGCCGTGAATGCCCGGCGCGCTTCCACGCATCGACCATGCGGGAAAGCTCCTCCGAACTGATCACAGGAATTTCGGAGTTGTCACGGCGCCCTTGGAAGGTGGCGCCAGTCGGTCGCTGGCCGACGACGTTGCGCAGAAAGAAGGCGTCGTCGACTTCATAGATTTCCGGCTGTGCCTGCGGATTCTGCGTATCGAGATAGCAGTGGATGATTTGCGCCTCGCGCGGCACCAGCACGAGATTGACAGCAACCCGCGTCTTCTCGCTGAGGTTTGGCGGAGACGCATGGACGAGCGAATGATCGTAGATGATGGCTTCGCCGGCGCGCAGCGGCACCTCCGTCATGTAATGGCTGCTGATCGTGTCAGCCAAGTCGACGTAGGGATTCGGAAAAAACGGACCGCGCAAAACGCGCAGCAACCGGTGGCTTCCTTTGAAGATATGCAATGCCCCATTGACCGAACTGGTATCCACCAGCGGACACCACACGTTCACCGAGCACATCTCCGCTTCGTCGACGAAGGTCCAGTCTTGGTGCACAGGAACCTCAGTGCCGGCGCGGCTATGTTCTTTCACCACGCAATTGCCAACGACTCCGCGATAATCGGCGAGGTGAGCTATCAACTTGGGTGTGAGAAACCTCTGGACCGCCGTGTCGATCTTGCGCCGAATTGTTAGATCGAGACTGAACATCGTGGCGTGAAAACCGAGATCCAGATCGGGAACCGCTCCCCAGTACGCGTCGAGAAGTGACTGGACTTCACCCTTGTCGAGCAGCGGCACAACAACGGCACCGTCGCGGAAAAACGTCTCGTTGTGTTTGATTGATTTGAAGACGTCTCTCATCACAAGGCTCCAATTAGTTACTTAGATCGAAATCAGGCGCGCGGGTAGCGTTGTCACAATTCGCGTCCATGCACGCGAATGCACATTCAGTTCGCGCGTGTTGAGCCGCGGGAGCAGGAAAAGAAACGATGATCTGAACGTCGGGGCGTCAGTCGAGATCGGTGACGGACTTCATCAAGGCGCCGTTTTGATGTTAACTCGGCTTGTTGATGCAGATCGTAGCCCGCACAAATTTCAATTCTGTGACAAGATCCGTGCGGCTTTGATATCAAGTCGACTCGAACTCGACGCCATCTTGAAGATTCGTCGCACAAAGGACCGTGCAATCGCCACTCATGCGATTTCTGACCCCGCATGATCACAAATCCGAGATCATGATTTTGCTTGCGAGATAATCATTCGCTTATGGAACATTTTGGCTGCTTCACATCCCGGCCATGTGAAACGTTTCGGCGGCGGGACAGCCAACGCCAAGATCGCCTGCGGCACGATATGACAAGCTCCCCAACGAAGACGGAGGTAGCGCGGCTGCCTCTTGGACCGAGATGGCCGGGGCAAATCCGGCCGATGACGCATGTCTGTCGCTGATATTGCTGGCGCTGAGATCGTCCATCCGCTTGTTGCTACCGATGATCGCGTTACAATCGTCGCAGTGCCGGACCGACGGCCGGCTTGCGACAAGGAGTGTCGGGTCATGTGCGCAACCGCGCCACGCATTGTCATGGTGTCGGCGCTGGTCGTTGCCGGGGTGCTCGCAGGGAACGCCGGCGCGCAGGAGCCGACGTCCAAGCAACAGGCTTTCCGGCAGATCTATCAGGAACTGGTCGAGATCAACACGACCAATTCCGCCGGCGACAGCCTGCGCGCCGCCGAGGCGATGGCGACGCACCTGAAGGCTGCCGGCTTGCCCGCGGCCGACGTGCAGGTCATTTCCTCCGGACCGCGCAAAGGCAATCTCGTGGCGCGCTTGCGCGGCACCGGCGCGCGCAAGCCGATCCTCCTGATCGGTCACCTCGACGTGGTCGAGGCCAAGCGCGAGGACTGGAATTTCGACCCGTTCAAGCTGCAGGAGGTGAACGGGTTTTTCCGCGGGCGCGGCTCGATCGACGACAAGGCCATGGTATCGATCTTCGTCGCCAACCTGATCGAATACGTGAAGGAAGGTTTCAAGCCCGACCGCGACATCATCCTGGCGCTCACCGCGGACGAAGAGCTCTCGGATTCGCCGCATGACGGCGCGCATTACCTGCTCGATCACCACCGCGCGCTCATCGACGCCGAGATCGCGATCAACGAAGGCGGCGGCAACGCCTTGCGGGACGGCAAGCCGTTCCGGATGAGCGTGCAGCACGCCGAGAAAGTCTATCAGACCTACGTCCTCGAGGTAACGGATCCCGGCGGCCACAGCGCGTCGGGACGGCGCGACAATGCCATCTACCGGCTCGCCGACGCCTTGCGCCGACTCCACCAGTTCGATTTCCCGGTCGGGCTCAATCCAGTCACGCGCAGCTTCTTCGAGCGCGTTGCTCCACTGGAGACGCCGCCGACGGCAGCCGCGATCAGGGCCCTGCTCGCCGGCAGCACCGACACCCAGACACTTATGCCGCTCACCAACCGGCCCGACTACAATGCGGTGATGCGCACCACCTGCGTTGCCACGCTGCTGGAGGCCGGGCATGCCGAGAACGCGTTGCCGCAGACCGCGCGCGCGACCGTGAACTGCCGGATCCTGCCGGATCAGCCGGTGGCCGAGGTCGAACGCACCCTCGTCCAGGTCATCGCCGACGACAGGGTCAAGATCACGCCCAAGGGGCAGTCGGTGCTGAGCCCGCCGTCGCCAATCAACCCCGAATTGATGCACGCAGTTGAAACGCTCGCGGGCGAGATGTGGCCCGGCGTTCCGGTCATCCCGACCATGTCCGGCGGTTACACCGACAGCCGCTGGCTGCGCAATGCCGGCATCCCCTCCTATGGTGTTTCAGGGCTGTTCACCGATCCCACCCGCAGCGGCGTGCACGGGCTCAACGAGCAGGTCGGCGTTAAGGAACTCTACGACAGCAAGGCGTTCCTCTACCGCCTGGTCAAGGAACTGGCGGGCGGAGGCGCCCCGTGAGCGACGCGAGCCATCGCTCGCTGGACTGCGGCGCATCCGCTCTGGAAGATCGCCGGGCTTTAATCATCCTCCCCCGCCCCGAACAGCCCGAACTGCGCCGGATCGCGGCTTGGCTCCGCCATTCCCAGATGCCGGAACGCGTGTCCGGTGAGTAGCCGTCCGCGCGGGGTGCGCTGGATGAAGCCTTTCTGGATCAGGAACGGCTCGATGATCTCCTCGATGGCGTCGCGCGGCTCGGAGAGCGCGGCGGCGATGGTCTCGATCCCGACCGGGCCGCCGCCGTAGTTCTCCGCGATCATGGTGAGGTAGCGGCGGTCCATGGCGTCGAGCCCCGCGGCGTCGACCTCCAGCATCAGCAGCGCGCGGTCGGCGGAGACGCGGTCGATCGAGGTCGCGCCGGCGACCAGCGCGAAGTCGCGCACGCGGCGTAAGAGCCGCCCGGCGATGCGGGGCGTGCCGCGGGCGCGGCGCGCGATCTCGTTGGCGCCATCGGGCGTCATGCCGATGCCGAGCACGCGCGCACCGCGGTTGACGATCTGCTCTAGCTCGGCCTCGGTGTAGAAGTTGAGCCGGATCGGGATGCCAAAGCGGTCGCGCAGCGGGTTGGTGAGCAGGCCCGCGCGCGTGGTCGCGCCGACCAGCGTGAACTTGGCGAGGTCGATCTTCACCGAACGTGCGGCGGGACCTTCGCCGATGATGAGGTCGAGCTGAAAGTCCTCCATCGCCGGATAGAGGATTTCCTCGACCGCCGGGTTGAGCCGGTGGATTTCGTCGATGAAGAGGACGTCGCGCTCTTCCAGGTTGGTGAGCAGCGCCGCTAGATCGCCGGCCTTGGCGATCACCGGGCCCGAGGTGGCGCGGAAGTTGACGCCAAGCTCGCGCGAGACGATCTGCGCCAGCGTGGTCTTGCCGAGCCCGGGCGGGCCGACCAGCAGCACATGATCGAGCGCCTCGCGCCGGGTCTTGGCGGCCTCGATGAACACCGAAAGGTTGGCGCGTGCCTGCTGCTGGCCGATGAAATCCGACAGCCGCTGCGGACGCAGCGAGGTGTCCTGCGCGTCGTCCTCGCGCTTCTCCGCGGCGACGAGGCGGCGGGGCGGTGTGCTCATGGCACCCTCTCCCGCAAGGGGTTAGGCCGCGCGTTGGACCGGGCGGTCACTTCGCCAACTCCTTCAACCCGAGCCGGATCAGTTGTGCCGTACCGGCGCCTTCGCCTGCGCTGCGCGCGGCGGCGGCGATCGCGGCGGCGGCCTGCGGCTGGCCGTAGCCGAGATTGACCAGCGCGGAGACCGCGTCAGCCACCGGCGCCGGCGCACGCCGGTCCTCGACCGCGCCGGAGAGCCGCGCGACCGCCGGATCGACCGTGGCGTAGGCCGGAGCCTTGTCCTTGAGTTCGGTGACGATGCGCTCGGCGACCTTCGGGCCCACCCCCGGCGTGCGTGCGACCATCGCCTTGTCGCGCAACGCAATGGCGGTCGCGAGGTCGGCGGGCTTGAGCGTGCTCAGCACCGCGAGCGCGACCTTGGTGCCGACGCCCTGCACGGTCTGCAGCAGACGGAACCACTCGCGCTCGACGTCGGAGAGGAAGCCGAACAGCCTGATCTGATCCTCGCGCACATGCGTTTCGATCGCGAGCACCGCCGGTTCGCCGGCGGCGGGGAGTTCCTGCAGCGTACGCGCCGAGCAGTGCACGAGATAGCCGACGCCGTTGACGTCGAGGACGATGTTGTCCTCGCCGTAGCTGTCGATGATGCCCTTGAGCTTGCCGATCATCGCGCCGCCACCTTCAGCACCACGCTCTGCCGGTGATGGGCGTGGGTGACCGCGATCGCGAGCGCGTCGGCGGCGTCCTCGGTGCGCGGGTCGGCCTTGGGCAGAAGCACGCCGATCATCATGCGGATCTGGCCCTTTTCGCAGTGGCCGGCGCCGACGATGGTCTTCTTCACCAGGTTGGGGGCGTATTCGGCGACCGGCAGGCCGGCGATGGCGGGCACCAGCATGGCGATGCCGCGCGCCTGGCCGAGTTTCAGGGTCGCGACCGCGTCTTTGTTGACGAAGGTGGCCTCGACCGCGGCCTCGTCCGGCGCATGGTCCTCGACCACGCGGCGCAGCCCGTCGTGGATCGCCAGCAGACGGATCGCCAGCTTGGCCTTGTCGTCGGTCGCCACCGAGCCGCAGGCCCGGAAGGTGAGCCGGTTGCCCTCGATCTCGACGATGCCCCAGCCGGTGCGGCGAAGCCCCGGATCGATGCCGAGGATGCGAATCGGGCGTGTCATGCCGAAAGTGATAGCGCCCCGGCGCGGACGATCCTAGGCGGGACACGGACGGTCGTCCGCCCCCCACATCCGTGTGGGTTGCGCGGCGCTCCTTGTTGTCCCGGTTGCGGGGGCCGATTACCCTGAAGCCACGATTCGGGCTGGCACGAGGAGCGAACGCAGATGCTGCGCGCATTCGGTACGTCGGCGCTCGGTGCCGTCTTGGGATTGACCCTTGGTTTCGGATTGCTCGTCGAGCCGCTGCATGCGGAGGGAAAGCTCGAACTCGATCGCGGCGTTCAAGACCGGCTCCTCCGAATTGACGGTCGCGACCTACACGGACCCGCAGGCGAACGGAACCACCAAGGTCGGCCTGCTCGGCATCGCCAGCCCGTCGCGGAACTCGTTCGCGTTCAAGCTCTCGGAATGGCTGGCGATGATCGGCCTTTGGAACAAGGCCAAGGTGGTGTCGTCGGCGAGCTGGAAACCGGTCGGAACCATGTCCGAAAAGGACACCACCGACGTCTCGCAACTCACGATCAGCGCCGGGCCGGGCGTGAGCTTCGTCATCACGTCGCCCAAGGCCGGCACCGTGACCTATGCGCTGGCGAAGTCGGATGCGGGCCGCTTCGAGCAGGCGATCCTGAAGGTGAAGGCTTATCTGTCGAAGTGATACCGCGCCGGCGCTCGCCTCACGCGCTCATCTTCGCCACCAGTGCGTCGGAGACCTCGAAGTTGGCGTAGACGTTCTGCACGTCGTCGTTCTCGTTGAGCGTGTCGATCAGCTTCAGCAGCTTCTCGCCCTGTTCGTCGTCGACGGCGACCGTGTTCTGCGGCTTCCAGACCAGCGCGGCCTTGCGCGGCTCGCCGAATTTCGCCTCCAGCGCCTTGGCGACCTCGCGCAGCGACTCGTGCGTGGTGAAGACCTCGTGGCCGTGCTCGTTCGAGACCACGTCCTCCGCGCCGGCCTCGATCGCGGCTTCCAGCATGGCGTCGGCGTCCGCCACTTTGGCGTCGAACTCGATCGCGCCGACATGGTCGAACATGAACGACACCGCCCCGGTCTCGGCGAGATTGCCGCCGTTCTTGGTGAAGGTCGAGCGCACCTCACCGGCGGCGCGGTTGCGGTTGTCCGTCAGCACCTCGACGATGACCGCGACACCGCCGGGCCCGTAGCCCTCGTAGCGGATTTCGTCGTAGATCTCGGCGTCGTTGCCCGACGCCTTTTTGATCGCGCGGTCGATATTGTCCTTGGGCATGTTCTCGGCGCGCGCTGCGATGATGGCGGCGCGCAGCCGCGCATTCATCGCCGGGTCGGGAGTGCCCAGCTTGGCCGCGACGGTGATTTCGCGGGCGAGCTTGCCGAACAGCTTCGATTTCGCCGCGTCCTGCCGCCCCTTGCGGTGCATGATGTTCTTGAACTGGGAATGTCCAGCCATAGCCTCTTGCCTTGTCCAACGTGACGGTACGGCCCGCGCGAGCGGCGCGATCGCGAACCGATCGAATTGCCCAATGATCCCGGCCTTATACGCCAGCGCCCGGTGGAGATAAAGAAAGTGCGCGCGGCTGGGAAGAGGGGGTAGCTCGCTGTGCTATTGTGCCTCTTCCGGCGGCACTGCGATGTAGCGGAAGCCATCGCCTTGTTTCGTGAGATGACCAAGCCCCGGCCACGACAGGTGATAGGAAAACGCCGGAATACGGTCGGTCGCCAGCATGTCGAACATTCGCAGCCGCGTCTCGACCCCGAGTTTCGGGTCGGTGTCGAAGGCGACTTCCATGCGCGGCTTCTCGGCCAGGATGACGTGGTGCGTGAGGTCGCCGATGTGACACATTGAGTGGCCGCCCGAGGTCAGCATGAACACCGTGTGGCCGACCGTGTGACCAGGTGCGTGCATCGCCTGCACGCCGGGCAAAAACTCCTCGCCGTCCGCGTAGAACACGATCCGATCGCGGTTCGGAATGAGGTTCTTGCGCGCCGCCAGCGCGGAGCCTTCCGATCGCGTACCGAGCCGGGCGTCGTCGGTCCAGTATGCGAAGTCGGCTTCGTGAAGGTAGATCTGGGCGTTCGGGAAATTGCGCGTGCCGTCCGCGGCCATGATGCCGCCGATGTGGTCGACATGCGGATGCGAGACCACGACCGCGCTGATGGTCGTGGGATCGACGCCTGCCGCCTTCATGTTGGTCACCAACTGGCCCATCGCCGGCGTGCGCGCAACCGAGCTCATGCCGGTTTCGATCAGGATGCGTTTGCCGCCGCTATCGAGCACGAGCGCGTTCTGATTGAGCACGATCTCGTCGGTCGGCAGGGAATGAGCCGCCAGCATCCGGTCGAGATCGGCCTTTGGCGTGGTGTTGAATGTCCGCGCTGGCGCGCCGATCGAGAGCGGCCCATCGGAAATAACGGTCGCGGTGATCGCGCCGATCTTGAAACGGTGCACAGGCTAGGCCGCCTCGCTCATAACGATGCTCTCAGGATGAAACTCTAACCCGATGTTACATCCGCGTCGACGTATCTAACGTTCACCGAGCACGGGCGAACGCCTTTGACATCGCGCACCTCGTGACATCGCGCACCTCGACCTTGGTGGGATGCCCATACTTGTCGCTGCACTCCGGATCGAGCGCGATCATTTCCGCACATTCGCGCGCAGCGTCTGGCGTCGCGAAGTTGCGACCGCTAAAATCATGTTTAACACCGGCATTGGTTGTAATATCAAAGAAATATGGATGAATTTTTTGCTTCAATCATGTATGAATAAGCGGTCTGATAGTTTTTAATTTTTGCTTTGACTTATGGATATTTAGATCTTCCCCACAGCAACAACGTGAATAGCTAAATTTAGTTCTCAGTATCACTGCAACACGCGCTACATGTTCATGTTTTTGGCGCGGCCGGGGGGCATTCCGAAAAAGTCGATCCACTCATTCCTGCTTGCGCGCGGACGAGGGAAGCGGTTTTCTGATTCCATTCATCGAGTAACGCTCTACCCGATCCCCATCGCCTGCTCGAAGGCGCGTCGCACTTCCGGCGGCTGGCCGAAGCAGTGGCGAAAGCCCTTGAGGCGGGCGTTGAGCAGTGGATAGTTCGGAAATTCTTCGAGCCTGATCCCTTCGGTCGAGGTCTGCTTGGTGATGTTCGGCAGCTCGATGCATTTCGCGACGTTCGAACTGCGGACCACCGCCTTCGGCTCGCGTCCCTGCGCGACCGCGTCGAGTTCGTCGAAGAATCGCTTTCGCATCATCGCGATGCCGAGATCACTGGCGCCGAGCGTTTCCTTGCTGCGGTCGGCGATGCGGCCCTGGCCGACCCAGGCGATGATGTCCTGGTTGATGACGTGGCTGGAGATCCAGCGGCCGCTCGCGTCCTTGATCGGGCTCGTCCAGGTTGGCACGGTATCCTGCACATAGGGCTCGCGCCCCTTCGGCACGCGCATGAAGAACCAGCAGACGCTGAGCGTGTTCTCGTCGTCGATCGGCACCCGCCACTCGAAATGATTGCCGAGGTAGAAGCCATTTGGCCACAAGGTGACGCGGCCGATGGTCCAGACCGGGTCGCCTTCGACCTGGCCCTCGCGCACGCGCTTGTAGACGAAGCCGTAGTCGAACTCCTCGAACACGAGTTTCAGGTGCTTCGCGGCATAGGGGGCGGTCTGGCCGTCGAGGCGCATGTTCCAGTTCTCGTGCATCCACTCGAAATGCACGGGGTCGCAGGAGTTCTCCTGGCACTGGAACCAGTTGCAGGGGATCTCGGAAATCACGACCTCGCGGAAGCCGTTCTCCCAGGTGAACGGCTCCCAGACCGGCAGCTCCGGCGCCGGTGCGGGACCCATATAGGCGAACAGCAGGCCGGCGACTTTCTTCACCGGATAGGCCGTGGTGGTGCAGCGCTCCTTGGCGCGCGAGCGCGGGTTGACGGTATCGTCATAGGGCTGCTCGATGACGCGGCCGGCCTCGTCCATCCGCCAGCCGTGGTAGTTGCAGCGGATGCCCTTGTCCTCGACGAAGCCGTAGGAGAGGTCGGCGCGGCGGTGCGGGCAATGCCGGTCGAGGAGACCATAGCTGCCCCCGAGGTCCTTGTAGAGAACGAGATCCTCACCCATCAGGCGGATCGGCTTGATCGCGACCTTGTCGAGCTCGCTCGCCCCGGCGATCGGCATCCAGTAGCGGCGAAGGTAATCGCCCATCGGCGTCCCCGGTCCGACCCGGGTGATGACCTTGTTCTTTTCTGCGCTGAGCACGCCTGCCACTCCTTGGTCCGCGTGGACTTGGCCTGATTCTGCGCACAGGCGCTCATAACGACAAGAGGCCCGTAAGGCTCGCGCTCATGTCCCGGGCTCGTGGAGCGAGGAAGCGGAACCCAGCGCGAGGTGCGCGAAGTCCAATGCTGGACGGCCTGCGGCCATCGCTTCTCGCCTGGGTCGCGCTCGGCGCTCGCGCTGCGGGCTCACCGGGCCGCGACCCGAGTCATGCTGCGGGGAATCTGCGGCGACGGCAACTGTGATCTGCATTTGCACGGGCCTCCACGGCTGGGAATCGGTGGTCCCGCGTCGCATAATATGGGCATGTCGGAAGTCGACGCATCGCTGCTCGAACTGCTGGTCTGGGTGGCCGAGCGCCCGCGCACCTACGCGGAGGCCATCGAGGCCTGGCGCAGCACTTGTCCGCGCCACTCTGTGTGGGAGGACGCTACCATCGCCGGGCTCATTGCGTTCAAGAGCAACGGCGGCGGCATGGGCGGCACCAAGGTCGACCTCAGCAAACGCGGCCGCACCTTGCTCAACGGGCGGGGCTCGAATCGCCACTCGGGGTGCGGGGGCGCCACAGCCGGGCCGCCCACACGAAGGCCTGCGACAACAGCGGCCAGAACAGCAGGATCAGCGCCAGCGTCGTGATCGATCCGACCAGCCAGTTCGACCAGAACACACGCAGGTCGCCCTCCGAACCGATCATCGACAACCGGAACGACGCTTCGGCGCGATTGCCGAGCACGAGCGCGAGCGTGAACGGCGCCAGCGGAATGTTGACCTTCTTGAACACGTAGCCGACGACGCCGAAGATCAGCATCAGCCATACGTCGAACATGGCGTTCTGAATCGCGAACGCGCCGATCGCGCAGGATACCACGATCATCGGCGCGATCGCGGCGAACGGCACGCGCAGCACGGCGGCGAAGAACGGTACGGTCGTGAGCACGATCACGAGGCCGACGACGTTGCCGAGATACATCGACGCGATCAGGCCCCAGACGAATTCCTTGTGCTCCACGAACAGCAACGGACCCGGATTAAGGCCCCACACCATCAGTCCGCCAAGCAGGATCGCCGCGGTACCGGAACCCGGAATGCCGAGCGCCAGCATCGGCAGCAACGCGGATGTGCCGGATGCATGCGCGGCGGTTTCCGGCGCGAACACGCCCTCGATGCGGCCGGTGCCGAAACTTTCCTTGTCCTTGGAAAAGCGCTTGGCGAGGTTGTAGCCCATGAACGATGCGGCAATCGCCCCGCCGGGGGTGATGCCGAGCCAGCAGCCGATCGCGGAGGAGCGCAGTAGCGTCACCCAGTAGCGCGGCATATCCTTCCAGACGTTGAGCACGACGCGCAGGCTGATGCTGGCGGCATGGCCGCGCAGCGCGAGGCGTTCCTCCATGGTCAGCAGGATTTCGCTGATGCCGAACAGGCCGATGACCGCGACCAGGAAGTTGATGCCGCGCAGGAGATCGTCGAAGCCGAACGTCATGCGCAATTGGCCGGACACGGTGTCGAGGCCGATGCCGGCGAGCAGCAGGCCGAGGCTCATCGAGATGATGGTCTTGTGCTTATCCTCGCGCCCCAGTCCCACGAACGAGCAGAAGGTCAGCAGATAGACCGCGAAGAATTCCGGCGGCCCGAAGCGCAAGGCGAAACTGGCGATGCCGGGCGCGAGAAAGGTGATGAGCAGGACCGCTACCAGCGAGCCGATGAACGACGACGTGAAAGCGGCGGTGAGCGCTTCCGCCGCCTGGCCCTTCTGCGCCATCGGATAGCCGTCGAACGTGGTCGCGACCGACCAGGCTTCGCCCGGGATGTTGAACAGGATCGAGGTGATGGCGCCGCCGAACAGCGCACCCCAATAGATGCACGACAGCATCACGATCGCCGTGGTCGGGTCCATCGAGAACGTGAGCGGCAGCAGAATCGCGACGCCGTTCGGACCGCCCAGGCCCGGCAGCACGCCGACGAAGATGCCGAGCACGAGCCCGACCATCATCAGCGACAGCGTCTTGAAGGTCAGCAGGACGCCGAAACCTTGCAGCAGCAAGCCGAACGCTTCCATGCCGCGCCCCTAGAACCCGAAGGCCGCTTCGAGCGGTCCCTTCGGCATGATGACATCGAAGGCGACGTCGAAGGTGACGAACATGATGAGCGAGAACAGCAAGGCCGTGAGCAGCGATTTCCACAGTGCGATCCGGCCAACGATCCACATGAAACCAGCGATCAGCAGGAAGCTGGCGACATAGAGGCCGAGCCACTGCATGACGAAGCAGAACAGCAGTGTCGGGACGAAAACCTGCATCACCCGGCGCAGTTGATCGCGGGTGACGAAGGTTTCGCGGGAAGTCTGCTCAAACAGCGACGACCCGAGCCCATAAAGGCTTGCGGCGCCGAGCAGGACCGAGAGGTAGAACGGAAAGTAGCCGGCCTCGGGACCATCTGGCGCCCACGACATGCCGGTGCGCCAATTGTCGAAGCCGAGCAGGCCCGCCAGCGCGAGGAGAGCGAGGTAGACGACGACGCCGACGCTTCGGTCGTAAGCGACGGGTGGCGAGTCGTCGGCGGGCGCATCCACGTCTTCGGTGACGATTTCGGAGTCGGACTGAGTGGTCATGAGCGGTTAAAGGGCGCGCGCATTTTGGTCGCGTGCGGCATAGCGAGTTTCCTTCCCTTAAATCAAGGCCGTGCGGCGCGCTCCCCGCTCCCGCTTGCGGGGAGGGGAAGCAGAGTCATGCGTGTGGAAAAGCGGAAAGCTGGAACAAGCGTTTGCGGACTTGATTCTCACTTCGCCACGAAGCCGGCTTCGTTCATGAGTTGCGTGTTGAGCTTGTCGTCCTGCTCGAGGAAGTCGGTCATGTCCTTGCCGGTCAGGAAGATCGGCTTGAGCGCCTGCTTTTCCATGTAGTCCTTGTATTCGGCGGTCTCCGAGACCTTCTTGAACAGGTCGACGTAGAACGCGCTCTGTTCGGCCGTCACCTTGCCGGGCAGGAACATCGCGCGCAGCATCAGATACTGAACGTCGAGGCCTTCTTCTTTGCAAGTCGGAACATCATTCCATGACTGCGCGGCCGTGACCTTGGCCTTGTATTCGATGCGCTCCTTGTCGAATACACAGAGCGCGCGAACCTGTCCGGCGCGCCACACTTCCAGATTCTCGGAGGGGTTGTTCACGTTGGAAGCGGTATGGTTGCCGACCAACTGGGTGGCCGCCTCGCCGCCCGACGTATAAGGCAGGTATGCGAACTTGGCGCCGGTGTGCTTTTCGATGAAGTGGGTAAGGATCTGGTCTTCGCGCTTGGATCCGGTACCACCCATCTTGAACGGTGGCTTCGCGGCCTTGGCCGCGTCCGCGAACTCCTTCACGTTCTTATAGGGCAGCGTGGTGTTGTCCCACAGCACGAACTGATCGAGCGCGATCACCGAGATCGGGGTCAGCTCGCGCCAGTTGAACGGGAGTTTCGCCGACAGCGGCAGCATGTAGATCAGCGAATAGGCGATCAGCACCCGGTTGGCATCGCCCGCGCCCGACTTCATGTACATCAGCGCCTCGCCGCCCGACGCGCCGCCCTTGAGCGACACGATCATCGGTTGCTTCATCAGATTGTTCTTCTGGACGGCGACCTGCATCATGCGCGCCATCTGGTCGGAAGCACCGCCGGCGCCTGCCGCCACCACGATCTCGACCGGTTTGGTCGGTTCCCACGCCGCCGAGGCCGGGGCCGCGCCCAGCATCAGCGCGAGTGCCGAGGTTCCGAGCAGGCAAAGTCGGGACAAAGTGTTTGGCATGGGACGCTCCTCGCCTGAGGTGTTTGGGGACGTATTTTGGGATCGTTGTACGCTGCAACCAGTTCTGCTCAATGTACAACCGGGAATGCACGGATAAACAGCAATTCGTGCGTCACGATGTCCTTTTTTGGCGCGCACGGGCTTTGCACCCGTCGTGCTCGCGAAAACAAAAGGCCGGCGGATCATTCCGCCGGCCCCCTGCAAACAGGCGCGTGAATCAATGCTTCTCGGGATATCGGCTGACGAAGCCGTTCCTGTTCGGCATGTTCACCTTCGGCAAGGTCTGCGCGTTCATCACGTCGTTCTCGCCGATGATCTTGTTGCCGGCGAGAATGAATGCGGTGAGCGCATAGACTTCGTCGTTGCTGAGCGATTTCGGCTGCGGCCACGGCATCGCGCGCCGCGTGAAGTCGAAGATCGTGGTGGCGTTCGGCACATAGAGCGCCATGGTGCGTCCATTCTTGCCCGGCGCGTTGATGAGCACGGCGCTCTTGCCGCCCGTACCGTCCTTGCCGTGACAGAGCTCGCACTTCTGCGCGAAGATCGCGGCCCCTTGCGCGGGCGTGCCGCTGCCGGGCGGCAGGCCTTTGCCGTCCGGCCCGATGCTGATGTCCCAGAGCGCGAGATCGGCCTCGGTCACCGGTTTGCCCAGTCCGGGCGTGTCGCCGGCTACCGCCGCGCCCGCGCAGAGCGCGAGCGCCACCGGCAATGCGAGTACGAAGGCCTTACCCGTAGACATGCTTCGCCTCCCCCTTGTTGTCGATCGACCAGCTCGTGATGACGTTCATGTGCCCCATCGGGAACGCGGTGACCGGGACATTGACCTTCGGCGCGCCGCGCTCCGCGAACATTTCTTCGCGGGTCGGCTGCCGGTTGCCGGCCTCATCCCAGGCACGGCTCTGCAGGACGACCGGCTGGCCGTCCCAGCGCCAGGGCATGCGGAAGCGCGTCAGCGCCTTCGGCATGACCGGCGCATCGAGCGCCGCTTCCCCCCAGCTCTTGCCGCCGTCGGCGGACACCATCACCTTCGCGATCCGGCCGTTGCCGGAATAGGCGAGGCCGGAAATCTCGTAGTAGCCGGGTCCCTTGAGCGTCAGCCCCGGTGAGGGATGGGTGACGAAGGACTTGACCTCCATCGGGAAGAAGAACTGCCAAATCTTCGGACCCTGCACCCGGTAGGTGTATTGCAGGGTCTCGTTGATCGCCATCACCGGCTCTTCGACCAGCTTGATCCGGTGCAGCCACTTCACATTCATGTTGCCCTCGTAGCCGGGCACAAGGAGCCGCATCGGGTAGCCGTTCGACGGCGCCATGCGCTCGCCGTTCTGGTAGAGCGCGATCATCGCGTCGTCGAGCGCCTTGGTCATCGGGATCGAGCGATTCATGCTCGGTCCGTCGGCGCCTTCGGCGATGAGCCACTTCGCCTTCGGATCGATGCCGGTCTCGTCCAGCAGCGTCGAGAGTTTCACACCGGTGAATTGCGAGCATGACAGGAGGCCATGGATCGCCTGCACGTTCGCTTGCACCGGATCCTTGCTGTAGAGCGGCGCGCTGTTGCCGCCGCATTCGACGAAGTGGATGCGCGACACCATCGGATAGCGCGCGAGCGTATCGAGGTCGAAGACCAGCGGCTGCTTCACCAGGCCATGGATCGCCAGCCGGTGCTTGGCCGGGTCGATGTCGGGGATGCCGGTGCGCGACACCACGAAGTGCAGGCCGGCCGGTGTGATCGTGCCCTGGAGCAGATGATGCGGCGTGCGGGCCTGGCTGGTGCGCGGGTCACTATTGGGATTGGTGAGTGTGCGCACCACCTTGTTTTCGTATTTCGATGGCGTGCCGTACGCCGGAATTGGCGCGCCGGGCGCCATGCTCCACGGATCGGTCGGCATCGGTTCGGCGGCGGCGCTGGTGAGCGAGGTGCCGACGCCGGTTGCGGCGGCGCTGGCGAAGACGATGCCCCGCCCGAGCAACATGCGCCGATCGAGCAGGCCGTTGCCGGCCACCGGGATCGGCTCAAGAGTCTTTCTTGATTGCTTGCTTGTCATGGAATTCCTCCCTCGAGGTTTTCGCGGCCCTCGTGAACGCCTTCGCGAAGACCGGGACTTCCAGCGTTGAGCCTAGCACTTTCGGCGGCTCGGTCCATTGGGGTCGCGGTGGGAGGGGGTGCAGTGCCAGCGTGCTCCCACAAAATGACATGGCCGGGACGAAGCCCGGCCATGCCGCAATCCTCAAAGGTCTGGTTGCGCTCAATCCGGTCCGGGAACTTGATGATGAAGTTGTCCTTGTTCGGCATCTTCACCTTCGGCAGCGTCTGCGCATTGATCTCATCGTTCTCGCCGATGAGCTTGTTGAGATAGAGCACGTACGCAGTGAGCTTGTAGGTCTCGTCGTCCGAGAGCGTGCGCGGCTGTGTCCACGGCATCGCGCGCCGGATGAAGTCGAACACGGTGGTCGACTGCGCCCAGAAGTTGGCGATGGTCTTCGGCGCTTCGATCCGGTCCAGCTTGGCGTTGCTGGCAAGGGCGGCGCTCGGGCCGCCCTTGCCGGCTTCGTTGTGGCAGGCGATGCAGCCCTTCTCGATGTAGAGCTTGGCGCCTTCGACCGCGGTGCCGTTGCCGGGTGGCAAATTGGTGCCGTCCGGCAGGATGGTGATGTCCCAGGCTTTGATGTCGGCTTCCGAGATCGGCTTGCCGAGGTTCGGCAACTCGGCAAAGGCCACGCCCGCAAGCGTGAAGGTGAGGAGAGCGGCAGCCGCCAGGGGCTTACGCATAGACATGTTTGATCTCCCCTTTGGCGTCGATGCCCCAGCTCGTGAGGCTGTTGTAGTGCTGGTTCGGGAATGCGAGCGCGCTCTGCACCGGCGTCTTGGTTTCGCCGCGGGCGGCGACGAAGTCGGCGCGCAGCGGCTGTGAGTTGCCGGACTCGTCCCAGGCGCGGCTTTGCAGCACGACCGGCTGGCCGTCCCACTTCCATGGCATGCGGAACCGGGTGAACGCCTTCGGGTTGACCGGTCCTTGCAGCGCCGCGTCGGCC
This sequence comes from uncultured Alphaproteobacteria bacterium, assembly GCA_963702695.1. Taxonomy (GTDB): domain Bacteria; phylum Pseudomonadota; class Alphaproteobacteria; order Rhizobiales; family Xanthobacteraceae; genus VAZQ01. Next base: position 62,562 of record CAVPDS010000026.1, read on the forward strand.
CAGCTCCTGCCGCCGTCGGCCGATACCAGCACCTTGGCGATCCGCCCGGTGCCGGAATAGGCGAGGCCGGAAATCTCGTAATAGCCCTTGTCCTTCAGCGTCTCCCCGAACGAGGGATGCGTGATGAAAGACTTCACTTCGTTGATGAAGTAGAACTTGTAGGCCTTGCCGTTCGGCAGCACCGGCGAATAGTTGCGGGCTTCGTAGTAGGTCATCGCCGGCTGGTCGACGAGCTTGACCCGGCGCAGGAACTTGACGTTCATGTTGCCTTCGAAGCCCGGCAGCAGCAACCGCATCGGATAGCCGTTGCCCGGCATCAGGCGCTCGCCGTTCTGATAGAGCGCGATCATCGCGTCATCCATGCCCTTCTTGACCGGCACGCTGCGGGTGAGCGCGAGCAAGTCCGCGCCTTCGGGCAGCATCCAGGTCGCCTTCGGGTCGACGCCGACTTCGTCAAGCAAGGTCGAGAGCAGCACACCGGTCCATTCGGCGCAGGACACGAGACCGTGCAGGCCCTGCAGCGTTGCCTGCACCGGCACGTTCGAGAACATCGGTGCGCTGTTGCCGCCGCACTCGACGAAGTGCTGGCGCGTGACCATCGGATAACGCGCGAGCATATCGAGCGTGAATTCCTTCGGCTGCTTCACCATGCCGTGGATCACCAGCTTGTGCTGGGCCGGATCGATGTCCGGAATGCCGGAATGAATGATGGTGAAGTGCAGGCTGTTGGGCGTGACCACGCCGTTGAGCAACTGGTGCGGCGTGCGCGCGTGCTGGGTGCGCGGCTCGCCGTTCGGATTGCTGAGCTGGCGCACCACGTTTTTCTCGAAGCGGGACGGTGACTGCAGCACCGGGGTGGTGGTGCCCTGCATCCGGCTCCACGGCGCATCCTTCAGCGGCTCCGCGGCGGCGCTCGCGAGCGAGGTGCCGGCGCCGGTGGCGGCCGCGCCCGCGAACATGATCCCGCGTCCGAGCAGTGCACGGCGGTCTAACAGGCCGTTGCCGGCCACGGCTTCCGGTCCGCCGGCACGCTTTTTTTGTTTGCTTGACATGTATTCCTCCTTCGAGGGTTTCTTACGGCTGCGGGAACATCTTCACGCCGCCAATTCCGAAGCGCGGACCATAGCAGGTCCACCGGTATCTTCCATTACCCGCGGCCATTCGCCCCGTCGAGCAGCCAGCCGAATTTCTCGCGCGCCTTGCGCGCCACCTCCGCGCTCGGGGTATTGCTCGGCGGAAACTCCTCGCGCCAGTGCCAGGGCTTGCAGGCGTTGATCAGCGCAACCGAATGGGTGATGTCGCCGACCTTGCGCCGCGCGGGCGGGATCGAGGGATCGGCGTTGGAATCCCAGGAGCCCCGGATGAACTGGATCAACTCGACCGGGTCGGTGCGGGTGATCATGGCCCACAGCATGTGGTCGAGATTGGTCACGTCGACGTCGTCGTCGCAGACCACGATGTATTTCGACGCATAGGCCGAGCCGCCGCATTGCGCGGCGATGTGCGCGGCCTGCACGGCATGGCCGGGATAGCGCTGCGTGATCGACATCGCATGCAGCATGCGCGCGCCGCCGACCTCGTGGCACCACACCTGGTTGACGCCCGGCACGCCGGCATTGACCATGTTCTGCTTGATGATGGCGGAGCGCATCACGGCGCGGTAGCGCGCCATCTCGTCGGGCCCGGCGCCCATCGGCGGCACGCCGAGCAGGATCGGGTCGTTGCGGTGATAGATCGCCTCGATGTCGAGCACCGGAATCTGCCGCACGCCGCCGGCATAGTGGCCGGTCCATTCGCCGAACGGACCTTCCGCATGCGTCTTGCCGGGCTGACGTAGCCTTCGAGCACGATCTCGGCATTGGCCGGGAACGGCAGGCCGGTCACCTTGCCGCGCACCATCTTGGTCGGCCGTCCGCGCATGCCGCCGATGATGTCGAGCTCGAAGGTGCCGTAGGGCGCCTCGACGCCGCCGTAGAAGAACGCGAGCGGATCGCCGCCGACCACCATCGCGACCGGCATCTTCTCGCCGCGCTTGAAATATTTCTCGCGGTGAATCCAGCCGTGATGGCCCTTGGCGGTCACGAAGCCGACCGACTTCTTGTCGTGCACCTTCGCCCGATAGGCGCCGGCATTGAGCCAGTTCTCCTCGGGGTCGCGGGTGATGCTGTAGGTGCCGGTGCCGATGTAGCGGCCGCCGTCCTTCTCGTGCCAGACCGGCGAGGGGAATTTGGTCACGTCGATATCGTCGCCCATCATGACGTTCTCGAACACCGGGCCGTCCTCGACGATCTCGTGCGGGATGATCTTCGGATCCTTCAGATAGGCTTCGCGATAGGCGTCGCAGAGCTCCCACTTGGTGAGATGATCGGGAAAGCCGAGCGTCATGTTGCGCCGCGTGCCGGCGAACATGTTGAGCAGCAGGCGGAAGCCCTTGGGCAGCCGGGCACCTCGTCGAACACCACGCAGGGGCCGTTTTCGGCGCGCAGGATCGCCTCGGCGACAAGCCCGATGTCCTCCTGCCAGCTCGCGCCCTTGACGACGTTGACCTCGCCGAGCCGCTCGGCTGCGCGAGCCACTCGCGCAGGTCGTCATAGTCGATGTGGGCGGCGACGTTGCTTCGGTCGGTCATTTTTCTGAATCTCCCGTTGTGGGCCCAAGCCGCTAGCACAAACTCCTCATCCTGAGGAGCCGGCGAAACCGGCGTCTCGAAGGATGCTGCTCCGAGCGCACCGCCGGGGCCTTTCGAGACGGCGTGCGACGCACCCTCCTCAGGGTGAGGCAAGTCACTTGCAGCCGTCCTTTGCTATAACAGCATCCTCACCGCGGAGCCTCCCCCATGTACAGCAATTTGCGCGAATTCATCGCCGAGGTCGAGGCGCTCGGCGCGCTGCGTCGTGTCGCCGGCGC
>CAVPDS010000027.1:0-43218 GCA_963702695.1 uncultured Alphaproteobacteria bacterium
AACTCCCGGACATCCTCCAAAATCTGCCGAAAAGCCGGTTCCGGCACGAGGCACATAGTTCGATACGTATCCAGGAAGGGCAGCCACTTTCGATATTCTACGCGGCGGCGCAGTGCGCCTCGCCGACCCTGGCGATGTGCTGATGGTTGGTGACGGCATCGAGACCAGCATCGCCGCCATGCAGGCGACCGGAAATCCGGCGTGGGCGGCGCTCTCGATTGCACTGCGGTGGAATTTGATGGTCTTTTCGACTGTTCCGAGATTAAGTCACACGCTGCCGCCTCGCCGGCGACGTCGCCATCGGCGAGCACGATGACATCGCACACATCTTCACCCCCCAGCATCACGGGCAAGGAAGGTGCGATGGATCGCGAGAGCGGCCTTCCATCCGCGCCGCTTGTCACCAGCGCCACCACCGCCGGCCCGATGCCGCCCGAGGGGTGCTTCAGACCAGCATGGAAGCGAAGTGCGTTGGGTGGCGGCAGGTCGATGCCGCGCGATGCAAGATAGGTCTCGACTGGTGTTCCCTGTGCCGGCTTGGCGGATTGCCAAATGGCGAGCGCGATCCCGCCGCGTTTGGGCCATGGACGTCGCGGCGTAAGATTTCAACTCTTTGCGCGCCCTGTTGCGACATTGATTGCGGCTAGCAACGCTGGATTATGCAACGGCTTCGAGAGAACGGCGATGACGCCGGCGGATCGGAACGCTCTCGCACTTTAACATCACCATGCGCGGTAATGACGATGGTAGGAATTCGAATACCCATGCGCCCCAAATGGTCATGAAGCTCCAGACCAGTCATCTCCGGCATTTGCAGATCAAGAATTAGGCAGTCGGGAAGCCCGTCGGGCAGTGCAGCGAGAAATTCCTTCGCGGACTGGTACGTCTTGCTATGGACTGCGCGTGTGCGCAGGAACCGCGCCAATGCCTTCAGCACGGACGGGTCATCGTCCACAATAGCGATCCATCGTACAAGTTCCGCCGCCATAAAGAGTACAGTGTCGCTGCCGCCAACGATGTGGAGCTAGCCGTTGGGCCAGTATAGCCGCCGGCGCAGTCGATTACTTTGAAAGAGCAGCTTTTTCCACCAAACGCCTAAAGCGGCTATCAACGCAAGTCAAGCTTCCTCATGATTGCACTGCGGTGGAATTTGATGGTCTTTTCGACCGTCCGAGATCGTAAGCAATCTGCTTGTTGAGCCGTCCGGTGACAACGTCGGCGAGCACCTCATGTTCCCGAGGCGTCAGGGTCTCAAGTAGCCCGGATCTCCGCCAGTTCGGCGTGAGTTTGACGGGCCTTGGTGTCCTGCGCTTCCGCGCGCGCTATGGCCTCCAACAACTCCTTGTTGTGCAATGGTTTGGTCAGGAAATCGATCGCGCCCGCCTTCATGGCGCGCACGCTGGTGGGAATGTCGCTTTTCCCAGTGATAAAAATGATCGGCCGTTGAGACCCTCCGGCGGTCAACGTCTGCTGCAGTTCAAGACCGTTGAGACCGGGCATGGCAACATCGAATACGGCGCAACCTGGAACCGCCGCGTCATGCCGCGTCAGGAACTCCCGCGGCGACAAATAAGATCGCACATCGTAGCCGTTGACGCGCATAAGTCGTGACAATGCCTTGATCACGCTGGCGTCGTCATCGACAATAAACACCGTGAACATCTCAACCGTCACTTCGCCGCGATGAGCATTCTTTGGGCCGGAAGCGAGAGCTTTGCGACCACTCCGCCGCTTTCATCATTCGCGAGCGTAAGATTCCCGCCGTGCGCTTCGGCGATCGTCGAGCAGATCGTTAATCCGAGACCAAGACCGTGAGTCTTGGTCGTATAGAACGGCTCAAAAATCCGACCTTGGTCCACGGGACGGATGCCTGCTCCGCGGTCCTTCACAAGTACTTCGATGGCTCCGGTTGGTGTCGCGTGCATGGAGACCGTGAGGAAACGTTTCGCCGCCGGCGTCGCCGCCATCGCATCCAGGGCGTTCATGACAAGATTTAGCAACACTTGCTGCATTTGGACGGGGTCGCCCATCACCGCGGGAAGAGCGCTTGAAAGATCAAGTTTGACGATGATCCGGCGACTGATCAACTCGCTGTTGAGCAATGCAATCGTTGAACTCGCCAACTCATTGAGATCGACGAACTCGGATGTCCGCTCTCCCTTTTTCAGCAGGTTACGAAGCCGCTGAACGACCTCGCTGGCTCGACGGCTGTCGTGAACGATATCCTGAAGGACCTCGCGAATTTCAGCGAGGTCTGGCGAATTATCCTCAAGTAGGTCCAGACCGGTTTCCGCGTTCGACTGGACCGCCGTGAGCGGCTGGTTGATCTCGTGCGCGATCGCGCCGGAGAGCTCGCCCAAGACCGAGACGCGCATCAGGTGGGCGACTTCCTGGCGCTGCAAAGCGGCTTCGGCTTCCGCGGCTTTCTGTTCGGTAACATCGACGAAAACCCCGCTCAGTCGATTTGAGCCGCCATCATCGTCGGCATGCGACCGAGCCCGAATACTGACCCATCGCACGTGTCCGTCCGGCCGCACGACACGAACGTCATGAATGTCGGATTGGTCCGCATTCCCAACTTCTCGGAGAGAAGAAATAGCAGCCTCGCGATCCTCCGGGTGAACTGATGCGAGAAACGTATCGCGCGTCAGCGGTGCGTCTTTGTTCAGGAGAAACATGGCGCGGCAATGCTCAGTTACCCACAGCTCGCTGGCGATTCGGTCGAACTGCCAAAGTCCGACATTCGCTGAAGCGGCCGTGAATGTCATGCGTTCCTCGGTCTCCTTGAGCAGCACTTCGACTTTCTGATTCCTGCGCCGCTGGTCCAAGAGGGCTGCGACGAACATCGACTGCAAAGCAATAACGAGGGCCGCTGCAAGCACCAAGCCACCATGCTGTTCCCACACAGGAGGCTCCTTAAACGAAACAATGGTGCCTGCGGGAAGTCCAGCTTCGGCCAGACCCCATTTCTCCAGTTGTCTCGCATCTACACGATAAACATGCTGGGACTTGGTCTGCCGAGGAAACGCATCGAGAGTTTTGCCTGCCAGGATATCAACAGCCAGGTCCGCGGCAGCTACCCCTTGACCTTCGAAGGTGTCCATATAACCACCGACGATCCCCCGACCAAAAAAAGTGCCGCTCGACGCATAAACCGGAGCAGGGGAAATTTTCGCAATGTCGCTGGCAACCTCCGGCGGAAGCCGCACTCGACCTTCACCATCTGCAAAGTAAAACAGCATAATCACGATCGTGTCGCGCGGTAGATGCGCCACTCGGTCCAACGTCTCACGATATGGTAGCCCGACGATGTAGCTGGTGTTGTAGCGGCCCCGGAAAGGCTCAAGCTCATGCTTTGCCTCGTCAAGCCACTTACGGTCGTAGTCAGACGCACCAGCGACGATGGCGAGGTTATGCGCGTTGGGTTGCAGCCCGCGAGCCAACTCCAGCGTTCGTGCTGAATTGTATTCAGTGACCACGGCAATCGACTTGCGCGGTAGTGTCGACGCCTCCAGCGATCGCGCTGGCATGCTGGCAAGGATAGCTGGAACTTCCGGTCCGAGAAGATCGCGATATCTGAACAAAAACTCCGCCGCCCCCCGACCAAGCGTAACCAGCAAGGCGGGCGGCGCCTGCGCGTATTTCTCGGCGAGGTATCGCGCGGTGCTCTCTTCATGTGCCAGTCCCGGGAAGCGGCCCAGTTCCAGAAAATCGATCAAAATCTCGAACTGCTCGGTAGACTTTTCACTCAGACGCCGCCGGAACGCCTCGAGGGTCGCCACGCCTGCCGACTGCGTAGGCGTTAAGCTTTCAATGAAATAGATACGTCGAAGTTGATTGCCAGCCGCCGCAGGCCGCATGTCGAAGATAAACATACACACGAAAGCAACCAAGGCAACTCGCGCCGCAAACGCGCCAAGTAGGCTACTTAACCGTGGGCGCGAATTCGCTACCATGGTTGCCCAGCCAAGCCGCTGTCTAGCAGGCAGCATACCATCAGTTGCATATTGCGCATTAATCTGAGCCATACTCACAAAGGTTTGATACGTGGCCAAACAGTGGAAAAGCTGCGTAGTGCAGCACCTTCATAGCAACGTTCTCGGTTGCTCGTGTGTTCATTCCTTCGGAGCGAGGTTCGGCTCCCACCACCAGCATCGGCGTCATAGGGAACAATCGCGCCCGGTTGCGTTGCACGAAGAACGCCGCAGGGGCGCCGATAGGCACGATCAAGTCGGGCTTGCGTTCTGAGAGAAGTGCGTGAATGTAGTCGACAAACGGTCCTTCGTCCCTTGAATCCAGGACTCGCGCCGTGTCAAGAGAGACCTCGTAGAGATCGATCTGTTCCGGCGACTTCTTGATGAGCTCGGCGCGAAAACTGCCGGCCATGTCGCTCCAAGGAGAAAAGGCGTGGCCGAACGCGTTCAGTAGCAGGACACGGCGCGCCGCCTCACCCGCGCGAGATGGCGAACCAGAGCAGGAGAACACGAAAATCAGCAGAAGAACGGCGCCGCACGTCTTGAACGCACGATCTACTGCAAGGGCAGAACAAAGACTTGAAAATGCCATGTCTCCAACCAACCGCGTGCCACCACTCTATCATACGCCGCCTGAATATCGAGGCAAAATAGGATAGCAATTGCATATGACAGAATGGCTGATGCCCCTCGACGATTGAGCGAACTCGAAGCTCAAAGATGGCGTCGGCGTTCATTGTCGAGCCGGCGGTACGAAAAAACCTGCTGATGTCTATTTTAACTTTAAATTAAACCAACGGCGCTTCACTGGTAAGCGCTCCCCAGGCAAGCCATTTGATAGGCAACACGGAAAACCGCTGAGATCCCGGCGCGTGATCGATACTGGACCACAGTCCAGTAGAGCACAACGGCTTTTGTGATTAGACCCTCTCCGTCGCTGAGAAGAACTGCGGCGACGTTTTGAGGGAGATGAACGTCATGCAAAAGTTCGCACTTGCTGCCGCTGCTGTCTTGCTGACAAGCGCGATTATTTCAGCGCCCAGCTTTGCGGCAAAGCGGCAGGCTGCGACCCCGCGCTCGTTTAATCAGTGCGTGCAGCTCGCCATGAGCCGAGGCTTTACGTACAGCGATCTGCACGACGGCACCCGCTACCAAGTCAGGAATTTCATCAGGCGCTGCATGGCCGGACAACAGAGCTGACCGTACCAGTGGTACTTGGATGATGGCGGCATCTGCCGCGGACCTGCGTCTCTTGGCGGTGCCTCGGATGCCGGGAGATAGCGAAGCGGAGTCTCTGATTGCAAGCGGCAGCACGTCCCGCTGCCTTGTCGGCATATGGCCGAACGAAACAATCAGCAAATGCGATCTCCTGCACTCTGCGGCTTGCAGCGCGAGCGGCTTGTTCTGTTTTCATTTCGAGTCTGGCGCAATGGCCATGGAAGCAAACGTTGAAGAGCCCGTGGGCGACAATGTGATCGTTGCACGATCGCAACGTTCCGAGCGCCCAGGCGCGCCGGACCTGATCCGGATTCCAGGCGGTACCTTCCGCATGGGTTCCGATAAGCACTACCCGGAGGAGGCGCCGGCGCATCGCGTGACTGTCGACAGTTTTTGGATCGATCGAACACCCGTTACCAACCGCGAATTCCGAAAGTTCGTCAACGATACCGGCTATGTCACTTTCGCCGAAATAGCGCCCGACCCGAAGGACTATCCCGGCGCACTGCCCCACATGCTCAAGGCCGGGTCGCTGGTGTTCACGCGGCCAAAGGATCCCGTCGACCTGCGGGATTGGTCGCGCTGGTGGAATTTCAAGTTCGGCGCTCATTGGCGCAAACCCTACGGACAGGGCAGCTCCATCAACGGACTCGATGATCATCCGGTCGTTCATGTCGCCTACTGTGACGTGGAAGCTTACGCCAAGTGGGCCGCCAAGGAGCTTCCGACCGAAGCCGAATGGGAATTTGCCGCGCGTGGCGGACTCGACGGGGCGGAATTTGCCTGGGGAGACGAATTCACGCCCGAAGGCAAACATATGGCCAACACCTGGCAGGGACAGTTTCCTCGCCAAAATCTTTGCAGCGATGGTTTCGAGCGCACATCCCCGGTAACGGCGTTCCCGCCGAACGGCTACGGCCTCTACGACATGATCGGCAACGTCTGGGAATGGACGGCCGACTGGTACTCGCCCAAGCACGAGGCGGACGCGTTGAAAGCCTGCTGCATCCCGGAAAATCCGCGCGGCGGCGGCAAGGACACGAGCTACGACCCCTGTCAGTCGAACGTCAAAATTCCGCGCAAGGTGCTGAAAGGGGGCTCGCACCTGTGTGCGCCCAGTTATTGCCGGCGGTACCGACCTGCCGCGCGTCACGCGCAGCAGGTCGACACGTCCATGAGCCACGTCGGGTTTCGATGCATCATAAGAGAGAGGAAAGCGTCATGAGCACCAAGGATGAAGACGATCACCGAAGTACGCTAAGCCGTCGCAATATGCTGCTTGCCGGCACGACCCTTGCCGCAGCGTCGGCGTTGGGTACGGCTGCGAGCGTTCAAAAAGCCGTCGCGCAAGCGCAACAGGCGTCGCCATCCGGCAAGCCGAATATTCTCGTCATCATGGGTGATGATGTCGGCTGGTTCAACATCGGCGCCTACCATCAGGGTATCATGTCCGGCAAGACGCCGAACCTCGACAAGCTCGCCGCAGACGGCATTCGCTTCACCGACTACTACGCGGAGGCGAGCTGCACCGCCGGCCGCGCCAACTTCATCACCGGGCAACTTCCGTTGCGCACCGGACTGACAACGGTAGGCCAGGCCGGCGCCGATGTCGGCATGCCGGACCAGTCCGTGACGACGGCCCTGATCCTCAAATCGATGGGCTATGCCACCGGACAGTTTGGCAAGAACCATCTCGGCGACCTGAACAAATATCTGCCGACCCTGCACGGTTTCGACGAATTCTTCGGCTATCTCTATCACCTTGACGCGATGTCCGATCCCTACTGGTACAGCTACCCGCAGGATTGGGTCGACAAATACGGCCCGCGCAATCTGGTGCATTCCTACGCGACCGACACCGACGATCCGACCGTGATGCCGCGCTGGGGCAGGGTCGGCAAGCAACGCATCGTCGATGAAGGTCCGCTGAAGCCGTTCAAGGATATGACGGCGGATCACCAGCTGTGGCAGAAGGGCCGCGACGCGAAGTACGACATGGAGACCTTCGACGAGGTGCTGGTCGACAACTCGAAGCGCTTCATGGATCAGGCCAAACAGGCGGGCAAGCCGTTCTTTGTTTGGCATAACACCACGCGCATGCACATCTTCTCCTTCCTTCAGCAGAAGTATCAGGCGAAGATGAACTTCGAGAGCAATTTCGGGCTGGAAGAAGCCGGCATGGCGCAGATGGACGATGACATCGGCGATCTGCTCAAGCACCTCGACGATATCGGCGTTGCCGACAACACCATCGTCATCTTCACCACTGACAACGGTGCCGAAGTCTTCACTTGGCCGGACGGCGGGATGACGCCGTTCCGCGCCACCAAGGGCACGGTGTTCGAAGGCGGCTTCCGGGTGCCGTGCATCGCGCGCTGGCCGGGAAAGATCAAGCCGGGCACGGTAGAGAACGGAATGTTCTCCGGCCTTGACTGGCTGCCGACGCTTGTTGCGGCGGCAGGCAACCCCAACATCACTCAGCAGTTGCTGCAAGGCGTGCAGATCAACGGCCAGACCTACAAGAACCATCTCGACGGCTACAACCAGATGGACCTGCTGATCGGCAGAGGCCCGTCGGCGCGGCACGAGATTTTCTATTTCGGCGAGTCGCAGCTCGGCGCCATCCGAATCGATGACTTCAAGTACCAGTTCTACCAGCAGCCGTTCGGATGGCCGGGCGAGAAGACAGCAACCGACATGCCGACGATCGTCAACCTGCGCCAGGACCCGTTCGAGCGGACGCCGTCGATCCGCGGCCAGACGCTCAATGACATGGGCGGTGGCTACATGAATGATTTCTACGCGCGTGAATTCTGGCGTTTCGTGCAGGTGCAGCAGACCGTGGGGGCGGCGGCGCAATCGCTCATCGACTACCCGCCGATGCAGGCGGCAGCGTCCTTCAACCTCGACGAAGTGAAAAAGAAGGTCGACGAGATGATGAAGAAACACGAAGGGCAATAGCCGCACCACAACGTAGTGGGCGCGCCTTGCACGCCGCCCACCGCGCACATCAAGCCGTCAGTAGTGGCTCCGAGAGTTTCCGGGGCCGCTACTTCAACTGAAAAGTGATTTTAATCACGAGGGAGCGCGCTATGACATTCAAAATTAAGAGCGCTATCAGAAAGATCTGTCTCGGCACGGCGGTATCGCTGGCCGCCATGGCGACGGCAAATCTGCCGGCCGCCGCGCAGCAGCAGAAGCCGAACATCCTGTTCATCATGGGCGATGACATCGGCTGGATGCAGCCGAGCATCTATCACCGTGGCCTGATGGTCGGACAAACGCCCAACATCGATCGCATCGGCAACGAAGGCGCAATGTTCACGGACTATTACGCCGAGCAGAGCTGCACGGCCGGGCGTACAGCCTTCCTCACCGGCATGCAGCCGGTTCGCGTTGGCATGACCTTGCCCGAAATTCCCGGCAGCCCATCCTATCTGCGGCCCGGGACGCCGTCGCTTGCCAAGTTCCTGTTCGATCTCGGCTATAGCACCGGCGAGTTCGGCAAGAACCACCTGGGCGACCACACCGACTCGCTGCCGACTGCGCACGGGTTCCAGGAATACTGGGGCTACCTCTACCACCTCGATGCGATGCAGGGCGTGAGCTTCCCCGACATCAACAAGACCTCGACCCTGCAGGGGATTGCGCCGCCATGCAGGAACACACCGATCCCCGGCGTTCCCGAGGTTCCCGGCGCGGTGGATCCCAAGACCACGGTCTGCCTGACTCCGCCGCGTCCGATGCTCGCGTGCAGGTCATCCGATGGCTCTGCCGCAAATCAAATGTGCAGGGACGAGGGCCCGCTGACCTTGGAACGCTCGAAGACGGTGGACGAAGAAATCTCGGCAAAGGTCGTCGACTTCATTGATCGCAACGACCCGAAGAAGACCAACAAGCCGTTCTTCGTCTGGTACAACCCGGCGCGCATGCACATCACGACCGTGCTGTCGGACAAGTACTTGGCGATGGTGGGCCAGCCCGGCGGCAAGGACTGGGGCGTGAACGAAGCCGGCATGAAGCAGCTAGATGACAACATCGGCGTCGTGCTCAAGAAGCTCGAAGACATGGGCCAGCTCAACAACACGATCGTCGTGTTCACCACCGACAACGGTGCCGAGACGATCACCTTCCCGGACGGCGGCGTTACACCCTTCAAAGGCGGCAAGCTGAGCACCTGGGAGGGAGGCATGCGCGCTCCGGCGGTTGTGCGCTGGCCTGGCGTCATCAAGCCGGGTACGATCAAGAATGAAATGTTTGCCTCCCTCGACTGGCTCCCAACTCTCGTCGAGATCGCCGGCGGCCCCAAAGGCGACGACCTCAAGAAACAGATCGAGGCCGGAAGCTATCCCGGCATCGTCAAGACCACGCTCGACGGCGTCAATCAGGTTGATTACCTGAGCGGCAAGTCCGACAAGTCGGCACGCGACTACTTCTTGTATTACTCCGGCAAGGAGCCCTCGGCCGTCCGGTACAAGAACTGGAAGATGTATTTCGCGATGGTGTCCGACGCGCCGTCTGGCTTTATCTCCGGAGTGCTGCCCTACCACTGGACCCAGGTCGTCAACGTCAAACGCGATCCCTTCGAAACCTCCATTGGTGCACAGCAGAAGACGCTCTTCGGCATGGGCGGGGCGATTGCTTCTCCGTCTACAGCCTATGTCTATGACTGGAACATGCTGCCCATCGGCCAGCAGCTGTGGCTTATGCACCTCGAGACTTTCGTCAAATTCCCGCCGCTGCAGAACCCGGCCAGCTACAACCTGGAACAGGTTATGCAGCAGGTTCGGGAAATGAGGACGGCCAGTCACGCCGGCGAGTAACCGCGAAGCGTGATGCGCAAGACGGTGGGCGTGGGGGCGCCCACCGAACGCCAACTCCCACGTATCCCAGAAGGAATGCCCATGCGGCAAGCAGAAATGCGAGGATACCGGGCCGCTCACCAAGAAACGGATGGAAACGGTCGACCAGGAGTTTCTTGATTCGTCATTCGACTTTATCGAGCGCGCGAACCGGGACCGGAAGCCATTCTTCGTCTGGTTCAACCCAAGCCGCATGCATATCTGAACTCGGCTCAAACCCGAGTTCCAAGGCAAGACCGGCCTCGGCGTTTAGCAGGCACTGGAAAAGCTAAGGCCCCCGCCTTCCAGCAATTAGATGCTCGTTGGCTTTTGATCCCCCTCGGTAGCCATTGGGGCTTCGCAAGCCAAAGAACCGGGGCGGCGCGGCTCCGAATAGCGAGCGTCAGTTCGCGCTTAGGCCGCGCAATGCAACTCCCGGATATCCTCCAAAATCCGCCTAAAGGCTGGCCCGGGGGCAAGGCACATGGTTCGGATAGATGTATCCAGGAAGGGCAGCCAGTTAAAAACGGGAGCCATCGCTCATTTCACGAAAGGAAATGAGACGCCGCTGGCCTTCGTCCCAGAGCGCGAGACGCACGCATCCGAAGCTTTGCAGCATCGTCAGTCGGCTCACGCCTCGCAACTCCGGATGGTCCCGCAGCGCTTTCGGCAGGCGGTAATACGGAATGCGGCTGCACAGGTGATGGACGTGATGCACGCCGATGTTCGCGGTGAACCAGCGCAGAATTGCCGGCAGGTCGTAATGCGAGCTTCCGTACAGGGCCCCCTGGTGGTGCGTCCACTCGCCGTCGCGAGCCCAGTACGTCGGATTAAACTGGTGCTGTACGTAGAACAGCCACACTCCGATTGAGCCGGAGATCAATGTGATCGGCAAATTCACCAGGAGAAACGGCTTCACGCCGATGCACCAGATCAGCGCCGCCACGACAACCGCAATCGCGAAGTTGGTGGCCATGGTGCTGAGCCAAGGCTGCCAGCCGCCGCGCAACATGCCGACGGGCAGCCGATGCTGCAGGACAAACAGATAGGCCGGCCCGATGCCGAACATCACGATCGGATGCCGGTAAAGCCGATAGCAAAGCCGTCCCCATGGCGATAGCGCCTGATACTCGCGCACCGTGAGCGTACTGACGTCGCCGAAGCCTCGCCGATCGAGATTGCCGGAGCTCGCGTGGTGGACCGCGTGTGTCAGGCGCCAGAAATCATACGGCGTCAGCGTGAGCACACCGATGGCCCGGCCCACCCAGTCATTGGCCAGGCGGTGCCGGAAGAACGCGCCATGCCCGCAGTCGTGCTGGATCATGAACAGCCGGACCAGAAAGCCGGCAGCCGGCACTGCGATCAGCAGCGAGAGCCACCACAGACCGACGTAATACGCCGCCCAGGCCAGCGCCCAGAGCGCCACGAATGGCCCAAGCGTGATCACGATCTCCACGATGCTGCGTGCGTGACTGGGTTCGCGGTAGCGTGCAAGGATTTGCATCCAGCTTCGCACATCAGGCGACGCAGAAGGTCGTGCTTGGTCGTCGTCCACAATCTGATCCGTGTTATTGGAGTTTTGAGGGGCGAAAATGCAACTCTTCGCCCCAACCCTCGGCGCATTGCTACGCATCGACTTAGGGACCTCGGCTTTTATATGTTCCCTACCCGACATGTCCAGACCTGACTCGAACATTTGACTAGGTGCAAGCGACTCAAGGCTGTATGCTTGTCAGATCATCGGCATACCTACGTAGATTAGGCAGACCTAGGCGCCGGTGGCTTGAAAGATCTATTCGCTCCCGCCGCTTGCAACGGGAGCGTTGTGCCCGCGTCAACTGAATTCGTGAAGCCGGCAAGGTTTCGGCTCGAAGCGGCAGTTTGTGGCCGCTTTCGCCGCGGACGCCGCCGGCCGAACGAATCATACCCGGGACAGCCGGCAGGATCGACGGCGCTCGTCCGACCGCGGAAACTGATCCGCGCGAAGAGATTAGAATCATCGTGCCGCGACCAACCGACGCGGCAACAGATTTGGTGGGTTACCTTGCCAGACATGAAGGACCCCGGCGGCTTCGACTACACTGCCTCGGCGGAGCTGTTTCCGACACGCAGTCGCAAGGGAAACCGACCAATGGGCTACCGGCGTTTCGCCAATGCTGCGGAAGCCATCCGATTTGCGATCGAGGATCTGGAGCCGGAGCTTCTCGTCGGAGCGCACCTTGAAGTCGAGGAAGAGAGATTCGATAGCGATGGAATACGTCGTTTGTACGAGCACGCCGGGTATCCGCTGATGCGGCGTCCCGCTTCCTCCGCCCGATAGACGGATGGACCCGCCACTGTTGCAGAGCCCGCAAAGCAGCGATGGTTGCTTGCGAATGACGCGGCTATTTCGAGGCGTACGCAGACGATGGCGTTAAACTTTCCGAATCAAAGCCGCTGGTATGACGCAACCCTGCGCGCCGTTCGATTTTGCGGCCACGACAGCGCGATGGAGGCGGCCTTTTTCATTACCGAGGATGCGTTGAAACGTATCCAGCCGAGCATGCAATTCGACGAGATGGGACTGCTCGGCGCCTTTGATGCAAATCGAAATCGAATCCAGGCCGCGGCATTCAAAGTCTACTCGCGTGGCCGCAAGGGCTCCTACAGTCTCATGAGTACAGATTTCTAACGTGTCCTGCGCGCGACCAGGATGCCAGTTTGAACAATTGCCGCCGAGTTGGCGCACATCAAAAGAAATTTGTGAAGTTAAACACCCACAGGAATGCGAGAAAGAAGATCAGGGCAACGATGCCGAAGGCATGCAGTCCGTAAGGCCCGACGAGAATTCTTGAGATCATGGCTGTTCCATTGTTTCTGCCTCAAGCGGTATTCGAGAAAAACTGAGGCGATGCCCCTGACCGTTGATCTCCGCAACGTCGAAGTGTCATACTTTCGACCCTAGGCAGGTCGAGGGCTCATTTGCAATCGAAATCACGCGACCGCTTGGCCGTCGCACACCGCGTTCATGAGCCCTTGACGCCGATGTCACATCGACTGACACGCCAACACCAGGCGCCTGACATCAACGTGTGGCCGCGCCTGTGCCGCGTCCTTTAACTCCTGCTTGGCGGTCGCGTTTAGGGAACTCGGAAAGTAGCGAAAAAGATGTGGAATTAGTGTAACCTAACCTACGAACTGTCGTTGCGGGTAACCATCCCGTCCAACATGATAAGGATCCTATCTCATGCGTATATATATTTTTAAATCCGAGACCACGAAAGAATTGCGCGCATTCGCCAGCGATGCGGGTGGAAACACGCTTCCAGGAAACCACGGACCTTGGACGGTGATCGGCGTGATCGCCGATGACAAGGCGCCTCCTCACAGCCTCTCCCGCGAAACGATCGAAGAAGCCATCGAGTCCGACGGCTTCCAGCTCTGGCGGATGAGGAAAAAAGCGCTCGCAGCCATAAGCTGATTGTTTCGGACCTTCGCGAAAGCAATTCGCGCGCTGCTTATCATGCGACAGCCCCGGCGGACGCCGGGGCTGTGTGAAGGAAACGCGTTTCAAGCCATCGTTTAGATTAGCTGCTGCGCTTCGGCCAAACCACGCCCTGATCGCCGCGCGGCACCATCCCGATTCCCTTGTAGTTGAATTTCTGGATGCGTTTGCCCTCGAAGGTCTCAGTCGTGTAGATATTGCCCTTCGAATCGACGGCGATGCTGTGCACGCCGTAGAACTCGCTGGGCTGGCGTCCGCCACGGCCGAACGAGGTGAGCTCGGCCATCGTATCGCGCTGGATGATGCGCACGCGCTCGTTCTGCCCGTCGGTGAGGTACAGGTACTTCTGCTCCGGATCCTTGGAGAACGCGATCTCCCAGGTCGAACCCGAGGACAGCGTGTCCTTGGCGAAGAAATACTCTTTCACGAACTTGCCGTCGGCGTGGAACACCTGCACGCGATCGCCCTGTCGATCACACACATAGAGCAGCCCGTCTTCCGCCATGGCAACGCAGTGAACCGGGTTGCGGTATTGCTGCAGAGCGGCCGCCTTCGGGTCGTATTTGCCCTGCGGCGCGTCATCCGGCTTGTTGCCATAGGCGCCCCAGAAGCGCTTGATCTTGCCGCTATCGGGATCGATGACGGCGAGGCGCTTGTTCTTGTAGCCGTCGGCGACGAAGCCCTCGTTGGTCTTCGGATCGATGTAGATTTGCGCCACGCGTCCGAAGTTGACCGGATCGTTGCTGCCTTCGTTCTTGCCCTGGTGTCCGGATTGCAGCAGGAACTTGCCGTCCTTGGTGAACTTGAGAATCTGCGCATCCTTCGCGCCATTGCCGCCGAGCCATACGTTGCCCTTGTAGTCGACAAAGACGCCGTGCATCGACTCCGGCCACTCATAGCCCTGCCCCGGCCCACCCCAGGAGTGGATCACATCACCAGCCGGGTTGAATGCGATGACCGGCGGCGCGGCGCGGCAGCAGATTGCGGTCGGCGGGTTGAGCTCGGCGCCTTTCTCGTTGTTGTTGAGCGTCGCACTGCCACGATGGACGATCCAGACATTGTCGTCGGCGTCGACTGCAGCGCCGATCGTCATGCCCAGCAGCCCTTCGTTGGGCAGCGGCTTCGGCCACAACGGATCGACTTCAAAGATCGGCGCCTGGACCATCGAGTTCTGCGCCGATGCTACGTTTTGCAGCATGTACAACCCGGCGCCGACTCCGACGACGCCGGCGGCAAGCGCCGCGACGTATACAAAGTTTCGTTGTTGCATGAGCTTGATCAAGTCTGCCTCCCTTATTGTTCTGACCGGACAACCAAAGCTCTCAGTGCCGGTCGATCTTCCGACTTCTCATCACCAATCACGACGTGCAAATTCCAGGCCGAGCTCTTTCTTCGCCCATAACACCATCGGCTTGCTTTGGAGGAACGCGATGGCGGCAGGCGCAACCGCGGTGGAACCGCCCTCCCCGATCCGCGCCAGCGCCACGACCACATCGCACTCGTCATTGAAGGCGACCGACAGCAGGCTGCCGTCGGCTTTCACATCGGGGGCGTAAAGTCGACTGCGGCCGTCCATCCAGCCAACTTTGATCGGCGTTCCAGCAGCACGCGCCAGCGGCTTGCGGGCAACCAGGCCGGTGTCGCTGACGCGCTCCAGCTCGGCGTCATCCGATACGCCAGTGGAGCAATTGCAATAGCCAATCTTCGGCCGGATGAAGACCTCGACCTTGACGCCGCAATTCGCGGGCTGACAGACGAACGCCTTGCCGGTACCCCATTCATCGATCGGGAACGGCCATTGGGTTTCCGCCCAGACCGGCTCGATCGGCGCCATCGGGCCGAGCCTGGCCGGCGCCCACGCCGCGTACAGGGCTGCCGAGCCGGCCACGACGCAAATTCCGACGATGGCAAATGTCGCTGCCAGCGCCCTTTTCATTGCGTCGCCTCCGCGGTTGCAGCCCTCAACGGTGGCGACCTTTCGCGACCGATGAAAGATTGGCTTTCGGGAAGATTATCATGAACGCGTCGGCTGCCAAGGCCGCCGCTGCCGCAATTCGCCATCGACGAACGTCAGATGCCGTGGGCGGGTGGGAATTTCTTGATCGCTTCTTCGTTCACCTCGGTTCCCCATCCCGGTCGGTCCGAGAGCACCAACTCTCCGTTTTCGATCACCGGAACATGGGTCACCAGTTCGTCCTTCCAGGGAACATCGTCGATCTCGATCTCCATGATCCGAAAGTTCGGGACCGAGGCGCAGAAGTGCGCGCTGATCATGTTCCCCAAATGACCGGCATAGTTGTGCGGCGCCACGTCCACCTCATAGGCGTCGGCCAGGCTCGCGATCCGCACCGCCTCCCACAATCCGTTCCAGTGGACGTCGATGATCGCGACGTCAACCGCGCGGCGTTCGAGGTACGCGCGGTATTCGCGCTGCCCGTGGATGGATTCGAGCGAGCCGATCGGGACCTGCACCGACTGCCGGATCAGGGCCAGCGCCTCGGGATCATGGATGTCGATCTCGAGCCAGGTCAACGCAAACGGTTCAACCGCCCGCGCCATCTTGATGAAGCCATCGGTACGCTGATTGAAGTTGAGGTCCAGCATCAGATCGGTCTCGGGCCCGATCCCATCGCGGAATGCGGCAAGCAGTTGGGTGATCTCGCCGATGACGCGATGGTTCGGACGACGGTCGAGGAAGCCCGGCAGCATGCGAAAGCCGGAACTGAACTTCGTCCACCCCGGCAGCAGGTCGCACGGATTGGTCTTCAGCGCCTTGAAGCCGCGCGCCACGACGTTGCGGCCCATCGCGACGACGTCATCGAGGCTCCGCAGCGGCGGATAATTCCATTGGCCCTCGAATAGATCGCGCCGCCAGACCCGCCGGCTCCCGCAGTGCGACCAGTACAGCGGGATGCGGTCGCGGAACGGACCGCCGAACAAGGCATAGACCGGGACGCCCAGCGCCTTGGCCTTGATATCGAGGCAGGCATTCTGGATCACGGCGATGGCCTGCGCGTTCAGTCCGCCATGCGCCAGGCGCGTCATCGCGTTCAGCGTGACGCAGATGCGTCCGACCTCGCGCGGGTCCATTCCAATCACGATGCTTGCAAACTTGCGCAGGAGCGCCGTCACCCCGCCCGCGCCGTAGCCTTCGTCGTATTCCGCCCAGCCGACCAGCCCCTCGTCGGTCACGACCTTCAGGAACGAGAAGGTTCGCCACCCGGCCGCCGCATGCAGGTGCTCGAAGCGCGCAATTCGCATGAAACGCCCTCCCCGATCTCAGAGGTTCACGACATGCAGCAAAGGCGCGCCGCTGATGAAACGATTCAGGTTCTCGCAGACGAGATCGGCGAGACGGTCGCCCCCCGCTGGCCCGCAGGCGCCAGCGCAATGCGGCGTGATGATGAGATTAGGTGCATCCCACAGTGGATCACTCTCCGGCAAGGGCTCCGGTTCGGTGACATCGATGGCCGCGCCGGCGATCGCGCCGCCTCTCAGCGCGGTTTCAAGTGCACGCGGATCGACGAGGCCGCCGCGCGCTATGTTCACGAGGACCGCATTCTTCTTGCACGCGGCGAATTCCCGCTCACCGATGAGGTGATGGGTCGAAGCGTCATAAGGCGCCGCTATCACGATAGCGTCGGCGCCCCCCAGAGCGTCGTGAAGGTTGCTCACCGGGACGACCTCGTCCGCGAGCGCATCCGGTGATCCGCGACGCGTGACGGCGATGATCCGCGCCCCCAGGACGCGAAGCAGACGGGCGATCTCGCGACCGATCGGGCCGAATCCGATGACCAGCACGGTACTCGACCCCGGCGTCGTGAGCCGCGCGGTGAAAGCGCGATCCCATGCATGCCGCTGCTTATTGGCCATGACCGCCGGTAGCTGGCGTTGCAGCGCCAGCAGAAGCGTCACCGCGTGGGTCGCGACGGCGGGTGCATATGCCTGTCCGGCATTGCACACCGTAACATGCGGCCGGACGCCATGTTTCTTGGCGTGATCGTAGCCGGCGGTGAGCAACTGAATGAGCTGCAAGTTCGGTGCGCCGTGGCGGACGGTCTCTGCGATCTTGGCCGAAAAGAAATGGTCCGGGCAGATCAAGGCATCCGCCGACGGCAGCACGCGGATGGCCGCGTCGGCGTCATCGACCCAGACCGGCTCGTGTCCAATCTGTCCGAGGCGTTGCTGCAATTGAGCCTTGCCCAAGGACGCGTTGAGAACGAATTTCATGGCTTCCACTTGGATTGCTGCGCGCGTCGCGCGCTCGCGGAGATGGCGAAGACAGCTAAAACTCTTCAGCTTGTTATACAGGAATCCCCCAAGGTCCACACTTGCACGCGCCCTCGAACCAGCAAGGACTCGGCGCAAATGCCGTGTCGGGAGTGTGGCAACCAGGCGGCGCAACTCGCCGGGGATTGGCTGATCGCAGCAATTCGGTACTATGAAATCAAGCCGTCGCCCAGATGCAGGCACGCGAGGTCTTGGACTGGCGCATCGAAGGGAAACGCCTCATGCGCCGATGCTTCCATCTGCTGTCGATCTCGCTCGTTGCTTTGATGCTGAGCCCGGCCGCGGGCTTCGCGCAGAACTATCCAAGCCGGCCCATTCGCATCATCGTTCCGTTCGCGGCGGGCGGCGCGGTCGATGTGCTCGCGCGGCTGGTCGGCGGCAAGATGTCGGAGAATGTCGGCCAGCCCGTCATCGTTGAGAATCGGCCCGGAGCCAGCGGCACGCTCGGCGCCGATGCGGTCGCGAAGTCGGCGCCCGATGGATACACGATCCTCCAGAACAGCCAGGGACAGGCGCTTGCGCCCGCGCTGTTTCGCACGCTTCCCTTCGACACCATGAACGACTTCATTCCGGTGACCGAGGTCGTGCGCTCGCAATCGGTCATCGTCGCTTACCCGAAGCTGCCAGTCACAACGCTCAAGGAATTGATCGCGCTCGCCAAGGCCAAGCCCGACAGCTTGAATTTCGGCGTTACCGGACTCGGCAACGCCTCGAACCTCAACATGGAGATGATGAAGCGCGCCGCCGGCATCGAAATGCAAACCATCCCGTACAAAGGCGATGCCCCGCTCAACACGGACCTGATTGCCGGCCAGATTCACATCGCAATCGTGCCGCTGTCCGCGGCAAAGCCTCTCATCGACACCGGACAACTGCGCGCCTTGGCGGTGATCGGACCCAATCGGTCGCCGGTCTTGCCGGATGTGCCGACTGCCGCGGAGGCGCTGCCGCCCGGCTTCGGCACGGCCGGTTGGCAAGGCTGGTTCGTCGCCGCCAAGACGCCGCGCGCGATCGTTATGCGGATCCAGGCCGAGGTCGCCAAGGCGCTGTCGGCGCCGGACGTCGTCAAAGGCATCAGTTCGCTCGGCAACGACCCCGTCGGCAGTACGCCGGAGCAGTTCGCCGTGAAATTTAAGGAAGAGGTTTCACAATTGCAGAAAGTGGTGGACGAAGCGCAGATCCCCAAGTTGAATTAAAACTCTTCCTCCCCTGGGGAGGTCATTGCGCGCTTGTTGCGTTCAAGCAGACCGACGACCGGCGCTTTTCCAATTCGATACGGCGTTCGCGTTTCGACTGGTTTTCTTGCCTATTCGACGGTAAGCTCCCGGCCCGACGCGCGCTCTCGTCGTGCTCTGCTTTCGGCCGACGAAATGGTATTCACGAGCAGCATGGTCACCGTCATCGGTCCGACGCCGCCGGGCACCGGCGTGATGTAGGAGGCTTTCTGGCGCACGCCTTCGAAATCCACGTCGCCGACCAGGCGGCCGCCGGGCAACCGGTTGATGCCGACATCGATGACGACGCTGCCGGTCTTGACCATCTGCGGGAGAATGAGACCCGGCCGGCCCGCAGCCACGACCAGGATGTCGGCGAGAATTGTGAACTGCGCCAGATCACGGGTCTTGGCGTGGCAGATACAGACGGTCGCCTCGTGCTGCATCAGCATCAGCGCCATCGGCTTGCCGACGATATTACTGGCGCCGACGACCACGACGTTCTGTCCTTCCAGCGGGATGTTTTCGTGCTCCAGCAGCTTGACGACGCCAAACGGCGTGCACGGCGGGAAAACCGTATTGCCGATGACCAGCCCGCCCACGTTGTAGAGGTGAAAGCCGTCGACATCCTTGTCGGCGGAGATCGTATTCAGGACCGGGGCCAGCTCGATCTGCGGCGGCAACGGCAATTGAACGAGAATGCCGTGCACGTCGGGATCGGCGTTGAATTCCTCGATCTTGTTGACCAGCATCTGCGTGCTGCACGCCACCGGCAGACGCGTCGTGGTCGACTTTATCCCCACCTCTTCGCAGGCTCGCCGTTTGTTGCGAACGTAGATTTCCGACGTTGGATTTTCTCCCACCATGATCACCGCAAGGCTCGGCGTGATCCCGGAGCACTTCTTCAACGCGGCGATGCGTACCTTGCATTGCTCGCGAATTGACTTTGCAACGGCAACACCGTCGATGATCTTGGCTGCCAAGACTTGCTCCTGTAGCGCCGGCCGCATGACCTCGCGCGCGCCTATTACAACGCCGCGGCAAGGTCGCATACCACGTTTTCCGGGTGCGATGTGGGGCAGGCACCGCCTGACGGGTTGGCGCCTGCGAACACGTATCTCACGCCGATCCCCCCGCCCCCGATGGCCACCACGTCGCAAATCGCATATAGGTCCGGAAGCGATCGCCGCTGGCGATTGTTCGCAGATCGGGCGCATCCCTTGAGAGACACAAGCACGACGATGAGCGCGGAAGGACGTGCGGCAAATCCCGATCGATCGGTCGTGAATTGGGAGATCCTGGCCCGGCTGCCGCACGCCGTGGTGCGGCGCCACAGCCGGTTCGTCGTTGCGGATCTCGGCACGCCACACCGGGTAATCAGTACCTCCGTGTGCAACGGCGGGCAGACGGAGCACGTCCGTCATCTGGTCAATCATCAAAGTTGCGAAGGCAGCGGTCACGATCAACGCTTCGCATTCATCACCGGGCACGGCGACCATGCCTATCACGACGTGGTCTGCGCGGAGCTCGACCTGGCCGCGGATGCGACCGCGGTCATGGGGACTGCAGCGGCGATGAATTATGTCGCCGTCGTCGCCCGGCAGCACAGCGACATCGAGGTGCTGGCCGTCGTGACTGGCGGCGTGCAAACCAATGCCACCTGCGCCGGCGATCCCGCGACCTGGCACGAAGGGGAAGGTGGCTTCGCCAAATTGCCCGTGGGCACCATCAATACGATGCTGCTGATCAACGCGCCGCTGACGGTCGGCGCGCTGGCGCGCACCGTGCTCACGATGAGCGAGGCCAAATCCGCCGCTCTGCAGCGGCTGGCGGTGCCGAGTTGCTACTCGGCCGATCTCGCCACCGGAACCGGCACGGACCAGTACTGCGTGGCGTCGCCGATCGAGGGGCGGAAGCCGCTCTCGTCCGCAAGTCCGCATATGAAGTTGGGCGAGATCGTCGGGCTTGCGGTGCGCGACGCCACGATCGAGGCGCTGCGCTGGCAGAACGGCCTGGAGCCGAGCTACACGCGCGGCCTGTTCCACGCTCTTGGGCGGTATGGAATGAGCGAATCCTCGGTGTTTGCAGGATTGGCCGAGCGGCTCGAGGCTTCCGATCTCGAATTGCTGAAAAGAAACAGCAAGTCGGCGTTCTACGAGCCGCTGGTCGGCGCGGCTGCGCACGCTCTGGGCGCCGTGCTCGATCGCGTCAGGCATGGCACCCTGCCCAATTCCTGCGCGCGCGATGCCATCGTCCAGCAGGCCGCGATCCTTGCCGCCAATCTGGCCGCAAAGCCCGACTGCTGGCCGCTCTACCGCTCCCGTCTGCACGCGATCCAAGGTCCGCCTTCCGAACTGGTGATCGCGGCGATCGCACTCGGTTGGAGCGAGAAATGGCGGCCGACCTAGCGCGGTTCCTGGGACCAAGCCCGATTGTCCTGGTCGTCGCGGTGCTCGCCGACTTGGCGATCGGAGACCCGGCCTATCGTCTCCATCCGGTCCGGTTGATGGGAGGCGCGCTGAGCGCGCTGGAGCAGCGCTTGCGCACGATCGGCGCCGACGGCTACGGCGGCGGCATCGCCCTATTCGTTATTCTGTCGGTGTTGTCGGTGGCCGTGACCGCGGCCGCGATTGGTTTGTCCCTGGCGCTGGCGGAATGGGCAGCCTGGGCGGTGCATGTCTTCATTCTCTACAGTTTGCTGGCGCTGGGCGATCTGCTCAAACACATCTGGCGGGTCGAAGCGGCGCTGGCGCGCGATGATCTCGTCTGCGCGCGCTCGGCCGTCGCGCAGCTTGTCGCCCGCGACACCGGTCGCATGGACGCTGCGGCGTGCCGGCGGACCGCAATCGAAAGCTTGAGCGAAAACCTGACCGACGGGTTCGTCAGCGCGGTGTTCTGGTATCTCGTGGCCGGTCTTCCCGCGGTTGTCGTGTTCAAGGTGGTGAGCACCATGGATTCGATGGTCGGATACAAGACCCCGCTATACCTTCGCTTCGGCTGGTGCGGAGCGCGCCTCGACGATGTGATGAACTACCTGCCGGCGCGCTTGACGTGGTTGCTGATCGCGATGGTTGCAGGTGCGGTGCCGCGATGTTCATTGCGCAAGGCGTTGGCGTTCGGCTGGCGCCAGCACGCCTTGCTGCCGAGCCCCAATTCCGGTTGGAGCGAGGCGGCAACCGCCGGTGCAATTCAACGCCGCCTGGTCGGCCCGATCTGGAAGCAGGGCGAGCTTGTCACCGAGCTCTGGCTCGGCGATCCCGCCGACCCGCCGGCCGCGACCGAGCTGGACGTCACGCGCGCTATCACTGTCAACGTCGGAGCCGGGCTCGCCGCAACGGCATTGTGCGTGGGCGTGCTGCTCCTGCTGCGGTTTGCTTAGAGCGCTTGTCGATTGACCGGCGTCTGACGGACATCCGCTCGTCCCGCGCAAGCGGGAACCCATGGGCCAGCAGTACCCCATCGGAGCTAGCCCCCCGGATTCCCGCTCGCGCGGGAATGAGCGGGCGGACCGACTTGAGCGGCATTGTCCGACGGCCGCCACGGCAGCAGGAAAGGAACGCCGTCGCGCTCGCCGCGTGTCACTTCGACGCCGTAGGCGCGGGCGAGATGATCGTCGGTGAAAACCTGCCGCGGTGTTCCTTCCACCAGGATCCCGCCATCCGCCAGCAGGATGAGCCGATCGCAGAAGCGCGCCGCCAGCGCCAGATCATGCAGGACAACGACGACACCCCGGCCCTGCTGTGCCGTCGTCCGCAACAGCTCCATCACTTGCAACTGATGCAATGGATCGAGCGCAACGATCGGTTCATCCGCCAGCAGCATGTCCGCCTCGACCGCCAGCGCCCGCGCCAGCAGGATGCGCATCCGTTCGCCGCCCGAAATCTGTCCCATCGTCCGGCTGCGCATTGCGGTGATATCGGCGGCCCGCATCGCCCGTTCGATCGCCTCGCGGTCGGCGGAATCAGGCCCCGCGAACGGCTGCCGGTGCGGCAGACGCCCGAGCGCGACCAGCGTTTCCACCCGCATCGGCCAATGCACGGCGCCGCCCTGGGCCAGGTAGGAAATCTGCTGCGACAGGCGCCGCGCGCCGATCTCGGAAGCGGTTCGCCCTGCATAACGCACGGTGCCGCCATCGGGCGCACGCAGGTTCGCGAGGATGCGCAGGAGCGTCGTCTTGCCCGAGCCGTTGGGTCCGATCAGGCCGACCATCTCGCCGGTCCGCACGGAAAATCCGACACCTTGCAGGACCGTCGTCGGCCCGAATCGCACGGCAATGTCTTGCGCCTCGATCTCCATCATTCCTGCCCCCGCAGCCGGTAGATGAGGCTGAACAGAAACGGCGCGCCGATGATCGCGGTGACGACCCCGAGCTTGAGTTCCGGGCGGAATGGCAGCAGCCGGACGCTGATATCAGCGCAGAGTGTCAAGGCCGCGCCGCCAAGACCGCTGACGAACAGAAGGCGGCCCGGCCGGTGCGCCACCAGCGGCCGCAGCAGGTGCGGGACCACCAGCCCGACAAATCCGATCGCGCCCGTCACGGCCACCGCGCTGCCGACCGCGAGCGCGGTCCCGGCGATGAGCTGCAGCCGCAAACGGCCCAGATCGAAGCCCAGGCTCCGGGCGGTATCCTCGCCGAGCGTCAGCCCATCGAGCGCCGGCCCCGACATGAGAACCAGCGCCCATCCCGCCAGCATCAGCGGCAGCACCAGCCAGACATACGGGAGGCTGCGGTCGGCGAGCGATCCGAGCAGCCAGTAGACGATTTCGGTCACGGCATAGGGATTGGGCGCCAGGTTGAGCGCGAGCGAGGTGAGCGCTCCGGCAAAACTGTTGATGGCAACGCCGGCGAGAATGAGGGTCGTGGTGCCGGCACCGCTGCCGGCGAGTCCATAAAGCAGAACGGTCGCCACAGCCGCACCGGCTACGCCGCCGAGTGGCAACGCCAGCGACAAGGCTCCGGCCAGGCCGAAGTAAAAGATGGTCACGGCCCCGAACGCCGCCGCCCCCGATATCCCGATGATGCCCGGCTCCGCCAGCGGATTGCGCAGCAAGCCCTGCATGGCCGCGCCGGTGAGCCCCAGGCTGAAGCCGACCAGGCAACCGAGCAGCGCGCGCGGAAGGCGCAACTCCACCAGGACAAGCGCAGACAGCGTCTTCTCTCCGTGCAGAACGTCCTGCATGGCTTGCGAGAGATTGAGCGGCGCGTAGCCCAGCGCCAGCGATGCGACAAACAAGAGCACGACCAGCACCGACAACGCCGCGACCAGGATGCCATAGGGCACGGTCTCACGCCGCACGAGGCTTCCAAGAGCTTGCGCTTGGGTCATCGGCGCGCGGCTCCGCCTGAAACGTCCGCCGCTACGCGCCTGAGTCGCTCGATCGCATCGGCGATCGCCGGTCCGGCGCAATTCCAGAGCCGGTTCGGCATCACCACGAGCCGGGTCCGATCGGCCAGAGCCGAAAGCACCGGATGCTTGAGGATTTCGGTCGCCATCGCCGGCGGGCCGTCACGGCTGGCACTCAGAATCACCACATCCACCCCATGCGCCACGATGGTTTCGAGCGGGATCTGACCGTAGTTGTCGATCCGAAGCGTTGCAGCGAGGTTCTCAAATCCGGCCCGCGATATGATTTCATCGGCGAGCGTTCCCGGCCCGACCGTCACGCCATTGGGATTGAGCACGACCGCCCGCAGCCCCGCCGCGGGCCGATTGGCCGCAAGTGCCGCAAGCCGCTCGTCCATGGCGGCGACGATGTCCTCGCCCCGCTCGCGTTCGCCTAGAAGTCCCGCGACATCGAGGTATTGCCGGCGGACCTCGTCGACGCTGCGCGGCACTCCGACTTCCTGAAGCGGAACGCCGACCCGCTTCAGCAATGCCACCGCCGTTCGCGTGGTATAGGTTCCAGCAAGAACGAGGTCGGGCGCGAGCGGGATGATCTCCTCGGCCAAACCGTGATTGATCGGGACCTGCGCCGCGAGAGCCGGCACATTGGAATTGTCGGGATCGCGCGACAGCCAGGTGACCGACGCGATGTTGCGGCGGTCGGCGAGCCGCAACACCATCTCATCGACGCACATGTTGAGCGAGACGATCCGTTGCGGTTTGTGATCTACCTCGGCGGCTTGGAGTTCCGCTCCCGTCAGCATTCCGATGCCGGCGAGGAGCGCCAGGCATCGGCAGCCTTCGAGCCCGGCGGATCGCAAGCTCATGGCCGGCTCCTCAACGAGTGGCCATCCGGACCCCGCCATAAATCCCGACGCCGGGACGCAGGAATCCGTTGGGATCCTCGTAGTGCTTGTTGAAGAGGTTGTCGACGCGTGCGAAGGCCGTCATGTTCTCATGGAAGGTGTAGTTGGCGGCGATGTTGACGATCGTGTAGCCCTGCTGTGTGACCGCCGCGAAGGTTGAGCGGTCGACATCCTCCCAGTTGCCGACGAACAGCAGGGTCGACGATATCTGCAGCTTCTCGATCGGCGTAAAGATCGCCGACAGGCTCGCCTTGTCGCGCGGCCGCCGCAACAGTTCGAGGCCGGTGATGGTATTGATCGCCTTGGTGTAGGTGTAGTCGCCACGCAGCTTGAGCTGCTGGCTCACCACCACGGACGCGAAGGTCTCGACGCCTTGCGTGGTGGCGTCATCGACGTTGATCAGAGTGCTCCGGAGGTTGACGGGGTCGAAGAACGTGTTGATCAGGTTCGTGATGTCGTTGTGGAAGTAGGTCAGGCCAAACCGGAACCGGTCATTCTCGATCGGCTGCTCGAAGCCGATATCATAGCCGACGCTTTCCTCCGGCTTGAGGTTCGGATTGGCAAAGAAATTGAACGCGGGGAAGTCGACAAAAAGCTGGTTGAGCGTAGGCGCCTTGAAGCCGGTCCCATAGCTGCCTTTGAGCTTCGTATCGGTCACCGGCACGATCATCGCCGGCGCGACGCGATACGTCGTGTGGCTCCCGAAACTGTCGTTGTCGTCGCCGCGCAGGTTCGCGACCAGGAAAAAACGCTTCTCGAATTCCGACTGCCACTCCGCATAGGCGGCCTTGTTGCCGTTCTGCGCCGAGACCGCGTCGGTGCGCAGCCGCTCGGTATCCTGCTCAAGGCCCATGACCAGCGTGTGCCCCGGAAGCACGGTGGTGATGCTGCGCCAGTCGAACTTGGTCCGGTCGCCCTTGTTGACGGAAATGGTCGGTATCGTGTCGGGATCCTGGTTCCAATTCCATTGGTTGGAGTAGTTGACGCCGAAGATGTTCTTGACCCGGTTGTCGAACAACGACCAGACACCCTCGCCGCGCGTGAAGAACTGGTGCACGAGCGTGGTGCTTTGGTTGGGCGAGGGAACATCCGCGAACGTATTCGGATCGAAGACGTCACCGGTGAACATCAACCTCGCGTCGGTATAGCGGGCGATGTAGTTGACGCTGAAATTGTCGGTGACGTCGGCGCCCAGCCGCGTCGAGTAGGTGAAATTGTCGTAGGCGTCGTTGTTGCGCCGCTGTCCGGGCGGCAGCAGGTTGAGCGGTGTGACCGGAGTGTCGGTGGATTGGAAATGCGCGACATTGAAGGTGTAGTTGAAACGGTCCTGCGAACCGCTGAGGCTTGCGCTCTGGTCGCGGGTACCGAATGAGCCCATCTCGACCATTCCGGTGGCCTTGGGCGGCCCCTCTCCTTTCTTGGTATAGATCGCGATCACGCCACCAATGGCGTCGGCGCCGTAGAGGCCGCTTTGCGGTCCCCGCAACACCTCGATCCGGTCGAGGTCCGCCGTCAGCAGCTGACCGAGGTCAAACAAGCGGTTCGGATTGCTGGGGTCGCTGACGTCGATGCCGTCGATCAGTATCTTGGTCTGATTGGAATTGGTGCCGCGCATGAACACCGACGTCGTGCCGCCGGGGCCGCCGGTCTGCACGATGTTCAACCCCGGGACTGTAGCGAGCGCGTCCGGTACGGTGCGGCGCTGGTCGCGCTGCATCTCGGCCGAAGTGACGACCGTGACCGAGCTCGCGATCTGGCTGTCGGGTGTGGCCACCCCGGTGGCGCTGAGCACATCGATGGTGGGGAGATCGACCGCGGACGATGCGGGCTGTTGCGCGAATGCGGTCGCGCAGCCGGCTGGAAGGAGCAGCGCAGTCAGGATTGGCGGCGTCAGCAGGCGCGACCGGCGCGCATGCGAACGCATCGCACGAATGCTATTGTCAGGACACATGGTTGAGACCTCGGGCGTGACATCAGTGGCACGTCACCGCGAAACGAAGTCTCACCGCACCCACGCAGCGTACAGAACTCAACGCACGCAACGCGCATCCGGCTCGGCTACTGCGGGCACACCCCGGCCCACATGCTCGCATGTGACCACGACTGACGGCAGGTCTCCTGGCTCGCGGGTCAATGTCGTCCGTCGCCTTCCCAGGACCCGAGTTCCCGGTGGCATGTTGACGGAAAACTATCCGCGTACAGTTGCGGGGGCAGCCGCGGCATCGGACGATGGTTCGTCCCCAACCGCGTTCCCTTTTGATCCCCGAAGGGAACCGTCGCCGTGACCGTAGAGAAGCTTGCTCAACGGGTCAATGTTGGAGAAGTTCCTTCTGAAGCGAGGCCGCATTAATTGTCCGGGCGCTGTGTCGCCCGGAACACAGGAGAAGACGATGGCCGAACTTGCGAGTGCGAAAGAACCGGTTGTCACAAAGCTCAAGGGCGGGCATCGCGCGCTGCAGGCCTGGCCGCTGCCGATCGAGGAACCGTTTCTGCAGGAATTCCTGACGTACATATTTACCAATTACTGGGACCAGATCGTCTTCGGCCCGCTGATCGAGGGCGCCGCCTATGAATTGACCTGTCCGCGGGCGCCCAGCCGCGTCAGCCTGTTCGACGGCTATCTGACGATCAATTTCGACGGGCCGCATTTCCATCTCTGCATCGGTGAGAACAAAGGCTCGGCGGGCGATCCCACGCCCGATGACCTCAAGGCACGGCGCAAACCGAGCAAGGCGGAAATTTTCCGCCGGTTGGACAAGGAAGGCGCGCCGATTTCCTGGGGCTTTGAAATGGCGAACGGCGCTGGCGAACCCATGATCAGCATTTTCTTCGCGAGCCCGTTCCTGTCCGCAGGCGACAAGCTCACGCCCGAACCGATCTGGGAACGGCTGGCGATGTGGCGCGACATCGCCGGGCGCTATCTCGGCCGCGCGCCGGATAAATTCGACGAGACCGGCAAAGGTTACGGCGGCGGGCACGGGTAAGCATCGAAGTCACATCATCACACGACGCGCGACAATCCGCCGTCGACATTGATCGCCGTCCCCGTGATGTAGGCGCCGGCGTCGGAAACGAGGAAACAGGCGAGGTTCGCAAACTCCTCGGCCCGCCCCGGCCGGCCGAGCGGAATTTCCTTGCTGCCCTCCTTCATGTAATCGTCGAGCGGTATGCCGAGCTTCGCCGCGCGCTGGGCGTGCTGGTCAGCCTCGATGAACCCGATCAGCAGTGCGTTCACGAGCACGTTGAACGGCGCACCTTCGCCGGCCAGCACCTTGGTCAGCGCCATCCCGGCGGCACGCGTGACCGAGGTCGGAGCGCTGCCCGGACGCGGTGCCTTGGCACCGATGTTGAGCGTATTGATGATGCGGCCCCAGCGCTGCTCTTTCATCTGCGGCCACACCAGCCGCGTCAGGCGGATCGCCGAGAACAGCTTCTGATCGAAATCCTGGCGCCAGTCATCGTCGGTGAGTTCCTCGAATGCGCCGCGCCGTGACGTTCCTGCGTTGTTGACGACGATGTCGATCCTGCCGAAGGCGCGCATGGTCTCGGCATGGAGCCGCGCAATGTCAGCCGGCATCGCGACGTCGCCCTGAACAGCAACAACGCGGCCACGCGCTGTCGCGCCGATGGTCTTGACCGCCTGGTCGAGCCCCGCACGCCCGCGTGCGATGATGGCGACATCAGCGCCGGAGGCCGCAAACCGAGTCGCGACCGCCAGCCCGACGCCCTTGCTGCCGCCGGTGACGATCGCCGCGCGTCCGGCGAGACTGATCTCCATGCGATCCTCCGTTGCGTTATCCCTGCGCCATAAGCTTCAGCGGGTTGAAGCACGCGAGCTTTTGCGGACCATCTTCCAGCAATGGCGGGCGCTCCGCGCGGCAACGCGGCAGGACATTGCTGCAGCGCTCGGCATAGACGCAGCGCAGCTCGAGATCATCAGCGGCTTCGGCCACGCGGGCCGCATCCTCATCCGCGTTCGGCGGCATGGCGACATGGCGTTGCCCCACGCGCGGACGCGCTGCGATCAGGTGGCCGGTGTAGGGATGGCGCGGGCGATCGAGCAGGCTTGCGGTCATCCCCTCTTCGACAATGCGCCCGCGATACATGACCGCGACCCGATCGCAGAGATACTCAATGACGCCCATGTCGTGGCTGATGAAGATGATGGCGAGCCCGATCCGCTCCCGCAGATCGAGCAGCAGGTTCAAAATCTGCATTTGCACCGAGACATCGAGCGCGGAAGCGGCTTCGTCGGCGATCAACACCTTCGGGCGCACGATGACGGCGCGCGCGATACAGAGCCGCTGGCGTTGTCCGCCGCTGAACTGATACGCGTATTTCGTCAGCGCATCGTCACCGAGCGCAACGAGAGCGAGATGACGCCGGACTTCGTCCTTGATCTCGGCATTCGACAGGTTGCCTCGAATGCGCAAGCCTTCCGCCAACAGATCCTGCACCTTCATGCGCGGATTGAGCGATCCGTAGGGGTCCTGAAACACCATCTGGATGCCGCGCCGCGCGGCGGGCAGTGCCCTTGCGCCGGGCGCGAACACGGTCGAACCATCGACGGTGAGGGAGCCGGCGTCGGCGCTTTCGAGCCCCAGCAGAATTTTGGCGAAAGTCGACTTGCCGCAGCCGCTCTCGCCGACAAGACCCAGGATCTCGCCCGGCGCGAGAGTAAGCGAAACGTCGTCAAGCGCTCGGTTCTCGGCTCGCGGCTGTAGCACGCCCCGGCGGCTCCAGAACGATTTTGAGATGCCGCTCGCTTCCAGCAGCGGCCGGGCGCCGCGTTGCTGCGGCATGGCAGTGGCCGAAATCGCGGATGCGCCTGCTGCGGTCACGACGGCGATCCGTGTTCGATGAGCGGCGCAACGCAGCGCACCGCCCTGTCCTGGAGCGCAGTCAACGCAATCGGCCCGGCCCGGCATTGCTCCTGCGCGTAGCGGCAGCGGTTGACGAACCGGCAGCCCGGCGGCCAGTCGGAGACGCTGGGAACCGCGCCTTCGATTCCTTCCTGGCGGCCGCCCGCACGGCGGTGCGGCACGCAGGCCAGCAGCGCCGCCGTGTAGGGATGCGCCGGATGATCGATCACCGCACGGGCCGGCCCGCGTTCCATCAGTACGCCGCCGTAGAGAACGGCGATTTCGTCGGCATTCTCGTAAACGAGCGAGAGATCGTGCGAAATGAACAGAACGGCAAGGCCGTAGTCGCGCGCGAGGCTCGCGATGATGTCGAGCACCTGGCTCTGGATCGTCACATCCAGCGAGGTCGTCGGCTCGTCGGCAATCAAGAGCCTGGGTTCGTTGACGAGCGCGGTCGCGATCATCACGCGCTGGCGCATGCCGCCGGAGAGTTCATGCGGGTACGCGCGCATGACCTGCCCGGGATCGCGAAAGCGCACGCGCGTGAGCAGCTCGATGATGCGCTGCCGCTGATCGTGCCCCCGCAACTCGCCGTGCGCATTGATCGCTTCCATGAGCTGCCGCTCGACCGTCATCAGCGGATTGAGGCTCGACATCGGCTCCTGGAAGATCATCGAGATTTCCGCCCCGCGCAGCGGACGCAGGATGCGCTCCCGGGCATGCGCGAGGTCGCGCCCGCCGAAGCGGATCGCGCCGCCAATGTCCAGCACCGCGTCCGGCATCAGCCGCATGATTGCGCGCGCGATCATGGTCTTGCCGGAGCCGCTTTCGCCGACGAGGGCGAAGAACTGCCCCGGCAGGATTTGAAAGCTCACATCCTCGACGATCTTGAGCCGCCGGCCATCGTCGCTTCGAACGTGAAGACTCAGATTCTCGACCGATAAAATCGGCTGGGCCGCAGACGTCTCAGCGTTTGCCGCTTCAGCGGTGCGCATCGACGTAGGTATCGATCAGCCGATTGAAAGCCGCCGGATGCTCGCGCATGACGAAATGGCCGGACTTGTTGAAAATACGCACCTCCGTGTCGCGCTGTTTCTCCATGAACAACTCGATGAGTTGCATGCCGTTGGCGATGTCGGCGGCGGGATCGTTGTAACCCCACACCACGAGCGTCGGGCAAGGCATGCCCCGCTCCAACAGCCAGCGGTGGCACTCCGCCCGCTGCTTGGCAAGCTGCGGCAGGAACTGCTTTCGCGAGAGGCCGTCCTTGTGCATCTTCGCGACCGCGATCTTGTTCTTCTCGGTCTCGGCGATGGCGACGCTGCCGTCGAGCCAGTCTTCGGTCACGATCTTGGGATTGTACGAATAGCGCTCGCAGAACCAGCGGATCGATTCGCGCGTAAGCTGGGGCTGCGGCGGGTCCTTGTGGACAAGGCGCGTGCGCGTCGTTCCCGGCGAGAGCGAGCCCGAGGAAACACAGACGCAAGTCTTGACCAGGTCGGGCCGTTCCAGGGAAATCCGGCTCACCACGTAGCCGCCGCGCGAATGGCCTGCCAAGTGATAGGGCTTCTTGCCGAGCTTATCGAGGAAGCCGATCGCATGCTGCACGATGGCGTGCATCGTGTAGTCGGAGTCCTTCTTCGGATTGTCGGTATAGCCCTGCCCCAGCTTGTCGAAGGCGATGGCATTGTGCCAGTTCTTGAGCACCGGAAAGTTGAGCGCCCAGGTCTTGGCCGAGCTCGCGCCGTCGCTGGCACCAAACTGCGCGCCGTGGATCATGACGATACGCTCGCCCGTCCCCTGATCGAAGTAGCGCGTGCGGATGCCCTCGACGTCGAGCCACTTCTCCGCGCCCATGTCGGCGTTCGCCGCCGGGAAGTAATTGCGGCCGGCTTCGGCAGCGCTTGGTTTGGTCATTGTGTCAGTTGCCATTGGCCACACCCTCCACGAACTCGGCGATGACGCGATTGAACTCGGGAGCGCGCTCGCGGAAGCTGTGATGACCGGCCTGGTTGACGATGTGCAGGCTGGTGCGCGGCTGGCGCCGGGCAATGAGATCATAAAGCTCCATGCCGAGATCGAGCGGCGCGGTCGGGTCGTTGTAGCCCCAGAACAGCATGATCGGCCGCTGCATCCCCTCCTTCTCGATGCGGGAGAAGAAGTCGTCCTTGTCCTCGAGCAGTTCCGGCAAAAAGCGAACGTGCAGAAGACCCTCATCCTTCATCTTGCGGATCGCTTCCTTGTTCTTCGGCAATTCGGTGATCTTCTGCTTCATCTCGATCCACGCGTTAGTGACGTGCTGGGTCGTGCAGGAGTATTTCTCGTAGGTCCAGCGCGAGGCTTCGAGCGTGCCGGCTTTATGCGGATTGAGCGCGAACACGATCTCGTTGCGGCCGGGCCCGGGCGAGGCCGTGTTGCTGTCGATCAGCACGCAGCTCTCGACCAGCCGCGGATAATCGAGCGTGGTGCGCGCCACCACATAGCCGCCGCGGCTATGGCCGACGAGGTTGTACGGCGCATACGGGAGCGCCTTGAGGAAGCCCGCGAAATGGCGGCAGGCCGCGCCCATGGTCCAATCCTCGTCACGCTTGGGATTGTCGGTGTAGCCCTGCCCCAGCCGATCGACGGAAATCACCCGGAATTTCTTAGCCAACTCCCCGAAGTTGAGGTGAAAGTCCTCGGCATTGGCGCCGCCCGATGCGTCGCCCGTGGTGCCGCCATGCACGAGTACGACCGGACGACCCTCACCGGCCTCGAAGTAGCGGGTGCGGATGCCGTCGACATCGACCCATCGTTCTCCGTATTCCTGCAGAAACATCGATCGTTCCTTTCTTTCTTCTAACCGCAGATTTTTCTTCCTACCGCAGATTGAGCGTGCTCTTGGGATCAAGCAGATCGCGCAGCCAGTCGCCCAGCAGATTGAGGCCGAGCACGGTGACAAAAATTCCAAGGCCGGGAAACACGGCGATCCACCACGCCCCCACGGCATACGAGCGCCCTTCCGACAGCATGCCGCCCCAGGTCGGGATTTCCGGCGGCACGCCGAGGCCGAGGAATGACAATGCTGCCTCGGCCAGGATCGCCGTCGCCATCGAGAACGTAGCGATCACGATCGCGGCGGCGATGAGATTGGGCAGGATGTGACGGGTCACGATCCAGCGCGTACCGCCGCCCATGACCTGCGAGGCCGCAACGAATTCCTTGTTGCGCAGAACGAGCGCCTGCGCGCGCGCGATCCGGCAGTAGGGAATCCAGCGCTGGATCGACAGCGCCAGGACGACGTTGGTCAGGCTTTGACCGAAGAAGGCGAGAATGGCCAGCGCCAGCAGGATCGGCGGAAACGCCCAGAATGTCTCGACCACCTTCTGCATCGCCACGTCGCGCAGCCCGCCCCAATAGCCCGACAACGCGCCATAGAGCACACCGAACACACCGGAGACCAGCACGATCGAGGTTGCGATCAGCAGCGAAACACGGGCGCCTGAAACCATGCGCGCCAGGATATCGCGGCCCAACTGGTCGGTGCCCAGATAATAGCGCTCCGCATCGATCCGCGGCGGTTGCAGCGAACTCAGGAGATCCTGATCGAGCGCGGTGTGCGGTGTAATGAAATCGCCAAACGCGGCGACAAACAATACCAGGGTGAGGCAGGCCGCCCCGATGATGAACTTGGCATTGAGGAATCGCCGCATGTCGCTGCCTCAGCCTGCCTGCGAGGCGCGGATGCGCGGATCGATCAGAAAATAGACGATGTCGATGATCGCGTTGATCACGATGAACAGCGTCGTATAGCTGACCACGATGCCGGTCGTGAGCGGAATGTCGCGGACCGAGATCGCCTGGTAGAGCAGCGTGCCGAGGCCGGGCCAACTGAACACCACCTCGACGATGATGCTGCCGGAGATCAGCACGCCGAGCTCAAGCCCGATGATGGTGATGATCGGCACCGCCGCGTTGGGCAGCAGATGATGCCGGATGATCGCCCCGCGCGTCAGCCCTTTCGCCACCGCGGTGGTGATGAATTCCTCCTGGGCAACGTCGATGATGGCGCCGCGCGTGATGCGGGTGATGATCCCCACCATGCTGAAGGCCAAGGTCAGCGCCGGCAAGGCGATGTAGCTGAGGATGATCCTGAGCAGCCCGAGGTGGCCGGTCAGGATGGCGTCCAACGTGTAGACGCCGGTCACATGCGGCACCGTGATGCCGTACGGCAGGCGGCCGGCCGAAGGCAGCAGATTGAGGTCGGCCGACAGGAACAGGACGAGCAGGATGCCGAGCCAGAATGTGGGCGCGCTGACGCCGGTGATGGCCACCACGGACACCGCGCCGTCGATGATCGAGCCCTTGTGCAGCGCCGACAGGATGCCGAGCGGAATGGCGACGGCGGCTGCGATGATCAGCGCGATCAGCGCGAGCTCAAGGGTCGCCGGCAGCCGGCTGAGAATGAGGTGGAAGACATCCTCGCCGTAGCGGTACGAGCGGCCGAAATCGAGGTGGATGACGCTCGTCAGGAACCGCCAGTATTGCATCATCACTGGTTGATCGAGGCCCCACCGCTCGCGGATGGCGGCGACTTCGGCGTCGCTGGCGTCCTCGGGAACCAGCAGGTCGGCGGCATCGCCCGGCGCCAGGCGTAGGAGGACGAACAGCACCAGCGTCACGAGAACAAGGACCGGCACGACACCCGCCAAACGCAGAGCGATGGCGCGGAGCATCCCGTGTCCTCTTCCCTCTCGCGACCAGCCGATCGGCTCGATTAATTCATCTTGACCAGGGGAAACCAGAACTCGCCCGAGGCGTCCACCGTCGTGGTGATGTTCGCCCGCACCCCGGTGACCAGCGTGTGCGTCCACATGAAGTGGCTCGGCACATCGTCGATCAGGATTTGATTCATCTCCCGCCAGATCTGGCAGCGCTTCTCCGGGTCGCTTTCCTTGTACTGCGCCGCCAGCAGATCATCAAACTTCGGATTGGAGTATTGCACGCGCGGCGAGCCGCCGGTGCCGAAAAGCTGGCCGGCAGCGTCGGAGGCGTCGTAGATCGTGCCGCGGCCCATGTAGTACATCGGTGTCTTGCCGCGGCGCACGTCGGCCCAGAAGTTGGCGTATTCGGGGGTGTGCAGCTTCACCTTGAAGCCGACCTGACGGAGCATCTGAGCAACCGCTTCCGCGATCTGGCGATCGGAAATGTAACGACCCACCGCGGTGTAGAAATCGATCTCCGGCCCGCCGTTGGGATAGCCCGCCTCCGCCAGCAGCGCCTTGGCCTTGGCCGGATCGTAGGAGTTCGCGCGGTCCGGCTTGCCGGTGTAGCAGAACTGGTTGGGTCCGATGAGGCCGTCCTGGACCTTCGCGTAGCCGCTGAGCAGACGATCGACGATCAGCGGCCGGTTGATCGCATAGGCGACGGCCTTGCGGAGCCGAACGTCAGTCCACGGCGCCATCTTGTTATTGAAGGCGACGAACATCACCTCGATCCCGCCGGTCTTGATGATCTTCACGTCGGGGCGATTTTCGAGACGGCGAACGAGCTGCGGCGGGACCAGACGGGCCACCTGGACCTCGCCGTTGAGCAGCGCGGTCACCCGCTGCTCCGGCTCGCGCATCTGCTGCAGGATCACGACATCCGGCGAACTTTTGGTATCGGCGCCGTCCGGCTCGGTCCAATCCGGGTTCTTGCGGATGACGACGCGACGGTCGGCTTGATATTCCTCGAGCTTATAGGGCCCCCAGCCAACCGCATGTTTCTTGTCGGCCTCGCGTCCATATTTCGCATAGAGCTCGGCCGAGGTGATGATGAAACGATCGAACAGCGCCATCGGGAGATTGACCGCGGGCGACTTGGTCTTGATGTCGAAGGTGTAGTCGTCGACCGGAACGATCTCCTTCACCATCGCGATGAATGAATTCTGCACGCTCTCCGGATCGGTGCGGATGCGCTTGAGCGAGTGCACGACGTCGGCCGAGGTCGGGCCGGGACCGCCGTCCTGACGCTTGAGCCCCTTGCGCAGCGTAAAGCGCCAGGTGAGCGGATCGGTGGCCTCCCATTTCTCCGCCAGGATGCCGACGAGTTGCTTCGTCGTATAGTCGTAGCGGCCGAGGCAGCCATAGGTGTGGCACCACAGCGAATAGACCGGCGACGAGGAATCCCCGTACGGATTGTCGGTCGTCATCGGCTCCGTGGCCGTGATCGTCATCACCTTGTCCTGGGCAAGCGCTGGCTGGGCCAAGGTGATCCCGAGGGCGGCGAGGGCGAATTTCGCGACGGTGCCGATGCGCCTCATGCTGTGTTCACTCCTTGCAGAGAACATGTTCGCGGCCGCAGCCCGGACCCTCCGCGGCAAGGACGGTCACGGCGCCGGTCGGCCTCCTAGGCCGATTCCAACGGCGTGCGAAGCGTGGGTATCACGCAACGGAGGCCAAGCGGAGGCCACACCAACTATCCATGGGCATGCCCCATAATTATTGAGAGATCGGCGATGGGGGTCAAGCGCGTAACGATTCAGTCGGTGAGGTGAGTTGGAAAGTCGCAGGCCGCGGCAAACGCATGCTAAAAGTTCGACGCAAGCTTCGGCCGCGACGGCGCTGGCGCCGACCCCTTCGGCAGTTCGAACATCCCGCTTTCGAGCCCATCGAGGAACGCCAGCGCCTCCGCGGTCTTCACCACATCCGCGTATTTGGCGTTCATGTCGCAGAGATTGATGGCGTGGCTCGCCTGCGAGCGGTCGAAGCAGCCCTCCTCGGCCAGCGCGATCCGGTAGTTGAGGCTGAATGCATCGAGCACGGTCGCGCGCACGCAGCCGGACGTGGTCGTGCCGGTGACGATCAGGCTATCGCAGCCGAGCAGCGTCAGATAGCTGGTCATGTTGGTGCCGAAGAAACCTGAAGGTTTCTGCTTGGTGACCACGATGTCCTGCGGCGATGGCGCGATCGGAGTGACGATCTCGTTGCCGTCGATATTGGGCACCGGCGCGCGCTTGTCCTCGTCGCCGCGCGCGTTCTTCCACAGCCACGAGCCGCTGTCCCAGTTGTCGGCGCGGCGGATGCCGGTGGTGTAGATCACCGGCACGCCCTTCTCGTGCGCCTTGTCGATCAGGGCGCGGATATAGGGCAGCGCGATCCAGGCGTCTTCGCCGCAGGAATTGCGCCAGCGCTTGATCGATTCGAGGATCGGCTCCGGCCTGTCACCGCAGAACGCCCAGTTCACGTCGATGATGACGAGCGCCGGCCGCTTGCCGAAGCCGCCGCGCGCACCATAGCCGGACGCATCGAATACCGCCTTGTCGCGCTCGGTGAGGAACTGGT
Organism: uncultured Alphaproteobacteria bacterium; assembly: GCA_963702695.1. Lineage (GTDB taxonomy): Bacteria > Pseudomonadota > Alphaproteobacteria > Rhizobiales > Xanthobacteraceae > VAZQ01. The sequence continues at coordinate 37,438 of CAVPDS010000027.1, forward strand.
TCCAGATAGGCTCGGACATGGTGATGCTCTCCTATGCTGATCGGATCATCAGCTTATCACTAGTGTCCTGATTCCTAAATCCGTTTCATTCTAGGCGTTTGCCGCGAGGGTACGCAGGCAGAAGCGTTGGATGCTGGCCAGGATGTCGTTAGCGGTCTTGGTCCAACGGAAGGGTTTGGGGTCGGCATTGGTGGCCTCGATGTAAGTTTTGATAGCGCTTTCGAGATCGGCAACTGAGCGGAACACCCCGCGCTTGAGTGCGCGTTCAGTCAGGAGCGCGAAGAAGCGTTCGACTTGGTTGAGCCATGAGGCCGATGTCGGCGTGAAGTGCACGTGCCAGCGCGGGCGCTTGGCGAACCAGTTGCGAATGAGCTTGGTCTTGTGGGTGCCGTAGTTATCCAGGATGACATGAATATCGAGATCGGTGGGCACATTGCGCTCGACCTCGTCAAGGAACTTGCGGAACTCCGTGGAGCGGTGTCGGGACATGCATTTGCCGACGATGGTCCCGGCCCTGACGTTGAGCGCCGCGAACAGAGATGTCGTTCCGTGCCGCTTGTAGTCATGCGTGCGCCGTTCGACTTGGCCGGGCCGCAGCGGCAGCAGCGGCTGCGTGCGGTCGAGCGCCTGTACCTGGGATTTCTCGTCGACACACAGCACAACGGCGCGTTCCGGTGGCGACAAGTAAAGTCCGACGATGTCACGGACCTTCTCCACGAACAACGGATCAGAGGAGAGCTTGAAGGTCTCGACGCGGTGCGGCTGCAACCCGAAGGCGCTCCAGATGCGGTGCACGGTCGAGGGCGCGTGGCCGATCTCCTTAGCCATGCTCCTCAAGCTCCAATGCGTCGCGCCTTTCGGACGCGTTTCCAGCGTCTTGCGGATTGTGGTCGCGATCTCATCGTCGCCGATCGCGCGCGGCGCACCAGGACGCGGCTCGTCGTAGAGACCGTCCATCCGGCTCTCCGCGAAGCGATTGCGCCATGTGCCGGCCGTTGCTGAACAGACACCCACCTTGCCTGCGATCTCTTTGTTGTTGAGCCCCGCGGCCGCAGCCAGAACGATGCGCGTCCGCTCCGCCAATGCCTGCGGCGCGCCGTGCTTGCGCGTCAGAGCCGTCAATTCGCTCTTCTCACCGGCTTCCAATACAATCGCCACCGCTCGGCCCTTCGCCATTCCCGCCTCCTTGCGTCAAGTCGCGATAATGTAAATGATTTGTCGATCAGGACACTAGGTTCGGCTCATGAATGCGTCATTCCGCGGCCGGCCGCAGGCCGGAGCCCGGCATCCATAGTCGCGATCCAGACCCGCCGCCACGCCGCGATCCGGACTGACGACGGCCTTTACGCTTTGATGCTGTCGACGAAGCTCATATCGATGATTTCCTCATACTTGACATCGCGCGTGAGGATGCCAGCGCCCATGACGACGGCCTTGGCGTTATCCCAGGAGCCGCGGCTGATCTGGCCATCCTTGCTCCAAAGCTCATCCGCAAACGAGCGATCGAGCGTCGCCTTGAGGTCATCGAGCGGCATGGTGGGAAATTGCTTCTTCGCGATCGCGGCCGACTCTTCTTTGTTGGCGTAGAGGAATTTCAAGGCCGTGACCATGCCGCGCACGAAGCCGCGCACGAGCTCCGGCTCCTTCTGGATGGTCTCGAGACGAACGTTGAAGGTCGAGTAGGCGTATGGCCCCATTTCCTTGGGGACATTGAAGAACGGCTCGCTCCAGACGTTGTTGCGCACGCCCTGCGTAACGTACGGCTCGGTCGCTTCGCCGATCTGCGCCTGCTTGCCCTTCACCACCGCGACGGTGGCGGAGTTCGCAGTCTCGACCAGCGTCACGTCCTTTTTCGCATCGAGATTCCATTTCTTCAGCAGATAGCGGGTGATGGAATTCGGCGTGCCGCCGAACGGACCGATCACGATGGTCTTGCCTTTGAAGTAAGCCGGCCAGTCCTTGTTGGTCGGCTCCATGCCCTTGGCGGCGCAGAAATAGATGTTGCCGCGATCGACGCAGTTGACCACCGAGCGCAGCTCGGCACCCTTGATCTTGGCGAAGGCGTCATGCTCCGGGCCGCCGATGAATGCGAAGGCCTGGCCGGACAGCACCGCATTGGTATGGCCGCCGCCGTTTTCGATGGTCACGAGCTTGACCCCGACATCCTCGAACAGCCCCTTGGCCATTCCGATGTAGAGCGGCAGGTAGCCGGTGCTGTGGACCGGTTCCGCAATCAGGACCTCCTTGGCGGCAGCGTTCGCGATGTAGGGGCGCGCGACCAGCGCGGCGCCAAGTGATGCAGTCGAACCGAGGAATTTCCGCCTGTCCATGACATCCTCACTCTGGTTGTGGTGCGAAATCCGAAGGATGGACACAGTTGTCCACGCGAAGGCGGGAACCCGTACCCTGCGAAGTGAAAGTTTCTCGCTGACAGTGAATAATCCCGAGCGCACGGCCTACGGTCCCCGTCTGCGCGGGGACGGCACGGAGTGAATTGATCTCGCGTCCCATCATGACTGTTTGACGCCCTTGCGCAGGACGCTCTCGAGCCAGGACACCGTCGCGTACATGACGATCGCCAACGCCGACAGCACCCCGACCGCGACCCAGACCAGCGCGATGTCGTAGGTCTGCCCGGCATAGAGGATCTGCCGTCCGAGGCCGTGCTGCGATGCGATGAATTCGCCGACGATGGCGCCGGTCAATGCCAGCCCGATGTTCACCCGCAGCACCGAAATGATCCACGGCAGGCAGAACGGCACCACCAGCTTGCGGAACACCTGCATCCGGCTGGCGCCCAGCGAATAGAACAGCCTCTCGCTGTCCGGATCGAGCGCCTTCACCCCGGCATAGGTCGTCAGCGTCGACACTACCAGCGTCAGCGCGGTGGCGATCGCGACCTTGGAGGCCAGTCCCAGCCCGAACACCAGGATCACCAGCGGCGCGAGCGCGAGCTTCGGCAGCGACTCGAAGCAGATGATGTAGGGCTGGACGATGGCCGCGTAATTCCGCGACCACCAGAACGAAAGACCCAGCAGCGAGCCCGCAGTGGTGCCGAGCAGGAAGCCGAAGATCGTCGACCGGAAGGTGAAGCCGATATCGGTCCAGGCGTCGCCGGCGGCGAAGAACTTCAGCAGGGTCGCGAAGATCGCGCTCGGCTTCGACCAGAAGAAGGCGTCGATCCAGCCGTTGGTCGCCGCCGCCTCCCACAATCCGATTGCGCCCGCCAGGATGCCGATCTGTGCGCCGAGAATCGCCCAGGCCGGCCAGTCCTTCTGCACCGGGAGCCGACGCACCGGCCGCGCTGCGCGCGCTTGCACGGCCGGCTTGACCTCAGCGGCCGCCAAAGGGCCGAGCGTCGGAATATCCTGGGCGGTCATCGCTGTCCTCCGCGCCGGCGCATCAAGCCGCCTCTCCGATCGTCCGCGGCTGCGCGCCCGGCCCCGCATGAAGGAGATTCATGCAGCGCTCCTTGATCGCGATGAACTCCGGCGTCAGCGCGCTGGTCCGCAAGCGTGGGCGCGGCAGCTCGACCGGGATCGTCTCGATGATGCGGCCGGGACGCGTCGCCATCACATGGACTTCGTCGGACAGATAGATCGCCTCATCGACATCGTGGGTGACGAAGACAACCGTCTTGCCGAAATCGCTCCAGAGCTGCAGCAGCCATTCCTGCATCTGCAGCTTGGTCTGCGCGTCGAGCGCGCCGAACGGCTCATCGAGCAGAATGATGTCGGTGTCGAACAGCAGCGTCCGTAACAGCGCCGCGCGCTGACGCATGCCGCCGGAGAGCGAGTTCGGGTAGAGATGCTCGAAGCCGGAAAGTCCGTAGCGCTGCAGCAGCGGCAGCGTGCGCTCGCGCGCCTCGCGCAGCGGCACGCCCTGGATTTCCATGCCGAGCACGGCGTTGTCGAGCACCGTCCGCCACGGCAGCAGCAGATCCTTCTGCAACATGTAGCCGACCCGGCCGATCGTGCCGGTTGCGTCGGTGCCATCGATGATGACTTTGCCGGATGTCGGCTCCAGCAATCCGGCGATGATGTTGAAGATGGTGCTCTTGCCGCAGCCGGAAGGACCGATCAGGCTCGCGAACCGGCCCTGCGGGATCGACAGCGTGACCGGGGCGAGCGCTTCGAAGACGCCGGCCGGCGTCTTGAAGCTCATACTGACGTCCTGCACTCGAAGCTTTGGGGCCGAGGACATCGTTCCCTATCCACGCTTGTGAGCGCGCCGCCGAAGCTTCCCCTCACTCTAGGGCACTTGCGAATTGCATGCCAGCAGCCAAAGCTGATGATTTTCAACAGTGTGCTCGCGAGAACGACGCAGGCTCCGCAGCGCCGTGCAAAGTCCGGCCGCAGGGTGCTTCATTTTTCACCGCTCGGCTTGTGTCGCCGTGGGCGTGCGCAGCCGACCCGACCCGGCCAACAGCTTGCGAGGCCTTCTTTCCGCTTGTTCATCCCGTTCAATCCTGAGAACATTCGGTAACGGCGACCGCAACGGAGACCCCCCATGCATGAAGTGACAAGCGAACACTGGCACGAGCCGGAAGGAATGAAGAACGCCGGTTATGGGGCATGGAAGCGGCCGAATACCCCCTACGACGACTATATGGAGGCCCAGGGGATTCCGATCTTCCGCGGCATTGGCGTCAAGCGCGTGCAAGACATGCCGTTCAAGCGCTGGAACCGGATGGGCGGCAACGGCACCTTCATCCAGCTCTACGGCACCGAAGGAAAATGGGGTTGCTACGTGATCGAAGTGCCGGGCGCCGGCGCGCTCAATCCCGAACGCCACATGTACGAAGAGATCATGGTGGTGGTCGAGGGCCGCGGCACGACCGAGATCTGGACCGACGACCAGAAGAAGCCGCACACTTTCGAATGGCAGCAGGGCTCGATGTTCTCGATCCCGCTCAACTGCTGGCACCGTATCGTCAACGCGGCGTCGAGCCCGGCGCTGATCCTGGTCGCCTCGACCGCGCCGAACGTGATGAACCTCTATCGCGACACCGACTGGATCTTCAATTGCCCGGTCACCTTCCCGTCGCGCTTCGACGGCAGCGCCGACTTCTTCAAGCCCAAGGACGACATCAAGCCCGATCCGTTGCGCGGGCTCGCCATGAGCAAGTCGAACCTCATTCCCGACATCATGAACGGCAAGCTCTATCTCGATAACCGGCGTTCGCCCGGCTATCTGCGGGTCGAGCCGAGCATGGCCAACAATGTGTTCTACGGCTTCATCGGCGAGCACGAGACCGGCCGCTATTCGAAAGCGCACGCGCACATGTCGTCCGCGATTTTCGTCTGCCTGAAGGGCAAGGGCTACACATACACGTGGCCACGCTCCGACGGCATGACGCCGTGGAAGGACGGCAAGACGCAGAACATCTACCGGCAGGACTACGAACCGGTGGGCCTTGTCACCGCAGCGCCTTATGGCGGCGAGTGGAACCATGCCCACTTTGGCGTGAGCAAGGAGCCGCTGCGGCTGATCGGCTGGTACGGCCCCAACAACCATCGCAAGGACAAGGCCGGCGTGCCGGGCGAGAAGGACACCGACGAAGGCGCGATCGATGTGACCGAGGGCGGCACCGCAATCCCGTACTGGCTGGAGGATCCGTTCCTGCGCAAGGAATACGAGGAGACGCTGGCGAAGGAAGGCGTCCAGTCGATGATGGAGGAGGAACTTTATCATCCGCCCGCGGGGCAGAGGGCAACGGCGGCAGAGTGAGCGGAAAGAGCCGACGTAGCGAACGTAGCCCGGATGAGCGAAGCGACATCC
>CAVPDS010000028.1:0-193072 GCA_963702695.1 uncultured Alphaproteobacteria bacterium
AAGTTTTCAGCAACGCTCTCGGCGGGATTGGGGCAGTCACCTTGACCGGTTTCGACCCCCGTGGTCGGGTAAGGTAGTTTCGGGGTGATGTCATGAAGCTTTATGACAGCGGCCGGGCGCCCAATCCGCGGCGGGTGCGGGTGTTCCTCGCCGAGAAGGGCATCACGGTTCCGCTCGATCAGGTCGACCTCGGTGCGCTGCAGCAGAAGTCGCCGGCGTATACGGCGGTCAATCCGATCCAGCGGGTGCCGGCGCTCGTCCTCGACGACGGCACCGTGCTGACGGAATCGATCGCGATCTGCCGCTATTTCGAGGAACTGCATCCCGAACCGCCCCTGTTCGGGCGCAACATGCTCGAACGGGCGCAGGTCGAGATGTGGAACCGGCGGCTGGAACTGCATTTCATGTTTCCGGTCTCGCATGTGTTCCGCAACACCCATCCGGCGATGAAGGAAATGGAGGTGCCGCAGGTCCCGGCCTGGGCCGAGGCGAACAAGCCCCGCATCGCGGAGTTCATGACCTTCCTCGATCGCGAACTCGCCGGCCGGGCGTTTGTCGCCGGCGATCGGTTCACGGTGGCCGACATCACCGGCCTGGTCACTGTCGATTTCCTCAAGCCGGCGAAACTTGCGGTTCCGGAGGAACTCAAGCACCTGCGCCGCTGGCACGCCGAGGTGTCGGCGCGGCCGAGCGCGGCAGCCTGACATGCGCGTCACCATCGTCGGATCAGGCGACGCGTTCGGCTCCGGCGGCCGGTTCAACACCTGTTTTCACATCCAGTCGGCGCTGGGTACCCTGCTGCTCGACTGCGGCGCTTCCTCGCTCATCGCGCTCAAGGCGCTCGGGATCGATCACACGAGCGTCGACGGTATCATTCTCTCCCACCTGCACGGCGACCATTTCGGCGCGCTGCCTTTTCTGCTGCTCGACTCTCAGATGCTCACGCGGCGCGAGCGCCCGCTGACCATTGCCGGGCCGCCCGGCACCCGCGCGCGACTTGATGCGGCACTCGAAGTGTTGTTTCCGAAGGCGACGCAGAACAAGTGGCATTTCGCGTGGAACGTGATCGAGATCGAGCCCGGGCAGGGCGCCGAGCTGCTTGGGCACTCCGTTGAAACTGTGGAGGTGATCCACCAATCCGGAGCGCCATCGACTTCGGTACGGCTGTACGATGGCCGCACACTGCTCGCCTACTCCGGCGATACTGAATGGACGGATACGCTGATCGCGGTCGCCCGCAACGCAGATCTCTTTATCTGCGAATGCTATGGGTTTGCCGGGCACAACCGCGGACACATGAGCTGGGAGGTGCTCAAACCGAGGCTTCCCGACCTCGCCGCCCGCCAGATCATGCTCACGCACATGAACCCGACCATGCTCGCGCGCCTCGACGAGGTCCGCGCGGCGGGCGTGCTGATCGCCGAGGATGGCCTTACGATCGAACTCTGAATGGCCGCTGAATACGCAGGCCTGTGCCGGGGATAAATCTTTGTCCCGCATGTCGGCATTGCCGCCAAACGGCTACAGTTGCGCCACACGTTCGACGCCGCAAACTCGTCGGGAGAAGCAACATGCGACGGATATGGATGATTGCGGCGGCGCTGGCGGCGGCTTTTGCAGCCGCCGCGCCGATTGCCCATGCGCAGACGCAAACCAACGAGGCGCGGGTCGCCTTCGTCGTCGGCAACGCGAACTACAGCAAGGGCCCGCTCAAGAATTCGCTCAACGATGCCGGGCTGGTGGCGGAGGCGCTGCGCAGCATCGGCTTCGACATTGTCGAAGGCGCCGATGTGAGCCAGCAGGACTTCGTCCGAACGTACCGCGATTTCCTCGCCAAGGTCGCGGGCGGCGGACCCGATACCATCGCCGTGGTCTATTTCTCCGGCTACGGGCTCGAATACGAGGGCGAGAATTTTCTCGTGACGGCAGACGCACAGCTCGCGCGTGACAGTGACATCCCGCTCGAAGCTGTGCGCCTCTCGGATCTGCTGCGGCCGCTCGCAGACACGCCGGCGCGCGCCCGCGTGGTGATGCTCGACGTCGCGCATCCGCTGCCGTTCCTCGACGGGCGGCCGCTCGCGCGCGGGCTTGCCGCGATCGAAGCGCCGGCGGGGACGCTGGTCTCGTTCTCCGCCGGTCCCAGCATGATCGTCGATGAAGGCGCCGGTCCCTATGGTCCCTTTGCCACCGCCGTCGCGGAAATGATCCGCGCGCCCGGCGTCGACCTCGACGCTGCGTTCGTCGAGATCCGCTCGCGCACGCACCAACTCACGGAAGGCGCGCAGACGCCCTGGCACGTCTCCGCGCTGGGCGGTCCCGTCGTGCTCGTACCGGCGACGCCCGAAGCGGTCGCCGCCACGCCGCCGCCGCCGCCGCCGCGCCAGCAGCGTCCGCTGCAGGGCATCGATCCGGACGAGGCTTATGCGCTCGCGATCGAGAGCGATCAGCTCCCCACTTACGTGGAATTCGTCGAGGCGTACCCGCGTCACCCCTATGCGGCGCGCATCTGGGTGATCATCCGCGCCCGCCGCGAGGCGCTGGCCTGGGAACGCGCCCTGCAGCTCAATACGCCGCAGGCGTATTGGACCTATGCACGCCGCTATCCGCGCGGGCTCTATGCTTATGATGCCGAGCTTCGATTGCGCCGGCTGTCCGCGGCGCTGGAGCCGCCTCCGGGCTTCGTGCCGGTCGACTTTGTCGGCGTGCCGATGGCGCTCGCGGGCGAGCCGGTCGAGTATGTCAGGATTTATCCGCATGCGCCGCCGCCGCCGCTGCTGCTGATCCGGCCGCCGCATCCGCAATTCGTCAATCTTGCACCGCCGAGCCGGCCGCTGAAGCCCGGTTTCCTGCCGGTGTTCAAGCCGCTGCCGGTGCTGATCAAGCCCAATCCGACGCTGATCAGGCCGGTCAGATTGGACCCGTCGCTCGGCAAGCCGAAGCTGCCCGTCGCACCGAACGTGAAGCCGGTCGTCACGCTGCCGGGGAAACTCCAGCCGGTGGTGACGCCGCAGAACGGCAAGCCGGTGGTCAACCTGCAGCAGCAGAAGAGGGTCGGGACGCAAGGGGTGATCAACACGCCCAACGCGGGTCCGCAGTTTCAGCAGCAGCAGAAGAAGAACTTCAAGAAGCCGGTGGTCTCCAATCAGCAGCCGGTGGTCGTTCAACCGGTGAAGCCGGTCGTCGTGGCGCCGCAGAAGCCGGTGATCCAAGCGGCGCCGAAGATTCAACAGCCGCAGAAACCGGTGGTGGTTCAGCAGCAGCCGGTGACCCGCTCGAATGCCGCCGCGGCACCGAAATGCCCGCCGGGCAAGTCATTCAAGGTCGTGAACGGGCAGGCTGGGTGTCATTGATCCGAGGGAACGTGGGCTCCTGAGTTAGCTCCGGTCGTCCCCACTTTCGCCGGGACGACCGCGATCACCCCACTGGGTCGTTTACTTCGCCCCGCGGTCGAGCCGTGCGATCAGGCTTGATGTGTCCCAGCGCTTGCCGCCCATCTTCTGCACTTCGGCAAAGAACTGATCGACGAGCGCGGTGACCGGCAGGTTTGCGCCGTTACGGCGCGCCTCACTGAGGCAGATTGCCATGTCTTTGCGCATCCAGTCGACGGCGAAGCCGAAGTCGAACTTGCCCTCGGCCATGGTCTTGTAGCGGTTCTCCATCTGCCACGACTGCGCGGCGCCCTTGGAGATGGTCGCGATTACCGCCTCGACCTCGAGTCCCGCGTGCTTGGCGAAGTGGATGCCTTCGGCGAGCCCTTCCACCAGCCCGGCGATGCAGATCTGGTTGACCATCTTGGTGAGCTGACCCGATCCGGCTGCGCCAAGCAGCTTGCACATCCGCGCATAGGCGGCGATCACCGGCTCGGCGCGCTGGTAGGGCTGGGCATCGCCGCCGCACATCACGGTGAGCACGCCATTCTCGGCGCCCGCCTGGCCGCCGGAAACCGGCGCATCTATCGAATCGAACCCACGCTTCTTGGCTTCGCCATGGAGTTCGCGCGCGATCTCGGCCGACGCGGTGGTGTGATCGACGAAGACTGCGCCCTTCTTCACCCCGGCGAACGCGCCGTCGACGCCAAGCGTCACCTGTCGCAGATCATCGTCGTTGCCGACGCAGCACATGACAAAATCCTGGCCTTCGGCCGCGGCCTTTGGCGTCGCAGCGCTGCGGCCGCCGAATTGCGCGACCCACTTTTCGACCTTGGCGGTGGTGCGGTTATAGACCGTGACCTCGTGCCCGCCCTTCACCTTGAGGTGCCCGGCCATCGGATAGCCCATGACGCCGAGACCGAGAAACGCCACCTTCGCCATTCTGTGCTCCTGCAAGCGCATTGATGCCGCGTTGCGCCAACTAACATTGGCACGAACCGTTGCGCAAAACCAAGATGACGCTAAGGCGTCAGCCGCGTGCGGTGAACCTGCCGCGCGGTCCAGCCGTCGGGAACCGGCAACGTCGCGCCATCGGGAATTTCCACGCCGAACTCGAGCGCCGGACCCAGCACCATCTGCCGCCGCCAGAACCGGCCTTCGGGAACGCTGCGGCGAACCGCTTCTAGCACCGGCTGCCATTGAATGCCGCGCGGCCGCGTCAACCAGACCATCGTCGATAGCGCGGCCGCGCCGAACTCGCCCCAGATATGCGCGTAAAGGCCGCCGTGGCCCACGCCCATCTGCGCGGCGACATCGTCATGGCTCGGCTGCCGCTCGCCGGTGACGGCGAAGGAATTGAGCGGGTCCATCGCCCAGGAGCCTTGCAACAGGCACCAATCCTCATAGCCGGCCTGATCGCCAAGCCATGGAACCGGCTCGATCCGGAACGATGCATTGCTGATCATGCCCGGCGACGGGTGCTGGGACATGGCCTGCTGGAACCGCACGATAGCGGCTTCGTAGGCCTCGCGGCCGACATTCGGGTGAGGCCGATGCCAAAAGATATAGGCGAGCACGAATTCGTCTCCTCATTGACTGCCAAGATCTGCCGCGCTGCGGTCAGATCAACATGGGGCGCGGGCGTTGACCACCCCACCGCCGACCCTATGTTGTGATCATCCGATGTTCAGACGGGAAGACCCGGGGCGCGAGCCCGCGAGGGAGATGCGTGATGGCCGTGACCAAGGATCAAGTGCTTGCCAGCCTGGCGAAAGTGTCCAGCCCGGACGGCGAAGCGCTGACCGCGACCGGCGCACTCTCCGACGTCGTGGTGAGTGACGGCAAGGTGTTCTTCTCGATTTCCGTCGACGCCGCGCAGGTGCCCCGCTGGGAACCGGTGCGCAAACGGGCGGAGGACGCGGTCCGAGCGGTGCCCGGCGTGCAGTCGGCGCTGGTCGCGCTCACCGCCGAGCGCAAGCCGGGCGCGGCCCCGCGCACGCCAGCGCCAGCGACCGCCGCGCGGCCGCACGGCGGCGCCGCTTCCACCAAGCATGCGGCGCCGCGTGGCGGGGCAGGAGCGGGCGTGCCGGGCGTCGAAGCAATCATCGCCGTCGCGTCCGGCAAGGGCGGCGTCGGCAAGTCGACGACCGCGGTCAACCTTGCGCTTGGCCTGAGCGCGCTCGGCCTCAAGGTCGGCATTCTCGATGCCGACATCTACGGCCCGTCGCTGCCTAAATTGCTCGCGATCAAGGAGCGGCCGCAGACGCTCGGCGGCACCCGCCTCAAGCCGATTTCGCGCTACGGCCTCACCGTAATGTCGATCGGCTTCCTCATCGACGAGGAGACGCCGATGATCTGGCGCGGGCCGATGGTGATCTCGGCGCTCACCCAGATGCTGCGCGAGGTCGAGTGGGGCACGCTCGACGTGATGGTGGTCGACATGCCGCCCGGCACCGGCGACGCGCAGCTCACGATGGCGCAGCAGGTGCCGCTCAAGGGCGCGGTGATCGTCTCCACGCCGCAGGACCTCGCGCTGATCGACGCGCGCCGCGGCATCGCGATGTTCCGCCGCGTCGATGTGCCGGTGCTCGGCATCGTCGAGAACATGAGTTATTTCCAGTGTCCGGAATGCGGCACTCGCACCGACATTTTCGGCCACGGCGGCGCGCGCCACGAAGCCGAGCGGCTCGGCGTGCCGTTCCTCGGCGAGGTGCCGCTGCACATGACGATCCGCGAGAAATCGGATTCAGGCCTGCCCGTGGTCGCGACCGAGCCCGATGGTCCGCATGCCGCGATCTATCGAGGCATCGCCGCCAAGGTCCGCGATCAGCTCAAGAGCGAGACCGGCCGCGCCGCGCCGAAGATCGTGATCGAAGCTTGATCTCCGCGGAATCGTATACGAGCTTGACTACATCATGTCCGACGGCGAGTGGAAACCGCTCAAGATCAGCGTGAACATAAATCGGCCCGACGAGAAATAACGATTGGTCGCCTTCGCGCGGGGACGACGAGCGAACCATTGGTTCGGATTTTGGATCAGTCCTCCACCCACATCCGCAGCAGATTCGCCAGCGACCTGGACACGAGATCGAACTCCGCCGATTTGCCCTCGCGGTCGAACATCTGGCGGCGCGCGGTGTCGAGATCGAACAGGAGTTCGCGTTGCGCCGCGTCGCGCACCAAGCTGCGCGCCCAGCCGACCGCGGCGAGCCGCTCGCCGCGCGTGATTTCGGCGACGTGGTGGAGCGAGGTCGCGGGATAGGCGACGAGGGAGCCGGCGGCAAGCTTGATTGCGTCTTCGTTTGCGGCGCTTTCGATCACCAGTTCGCCGCCGTCATAACTGTCGGGATCTGAAAGAAAGAGCGTGAACGCGACGTCGGTGCGCATTCCGTGCATCAAGGCGTCGTCGACGTGGCTCCCGTAGTGCATGCCCGGCTCGTAGCGGGAGAACAACAGCGGAGCAAGCGCCTTGGGCCGCACCGCGAGCCGGAACACGTCGTGGCCGAGGATGCGCTCGGCGATGAGTTGGCGGACGGTTTCAAGCTTGCGGTCCGAGCCTTCGGCCTGGCGATTGTGCTTCACCGTGCGAGCGGCAAAGCCGGCGGTGTTGCGCCCGTCGATGAAAGAAGCCCGCGCCAGCACGCCGCGGATGGTTTTCACCTCGTCAGTTGAAAGCACATTGCCGATTTGAATCTGCATGGCCTGCCCGCAGGAGATGACGATTTATGGTCCGGATGTCCGCATCCGGCAATGCCGCCTGCGATGTCGACAGTAAACGCTTGATTTTGCGGTTCTTGCCTTCATTGGAATAGTTAAAAAGACTTGCGCTTTGCTGGACGGCTTCGCGCTCTAAGGTGTATTGACGGCCCATATGTCCACAGGCTGCTTGATCGATATCAATGCCGGGACCACAGCAGAAAATACTTTTGGAGCCGTGATGACGTCGAGAAAGAAGATCTGGCTAGGAGTGGGCGCCTTCGTTCTGGCCGGAACGAATGTCGTCGCGGCGCCGGGGCCGCGTGCGGTCGCGCCTTCGACCATGCCGGAGATGCGAGGCCCCAGTCGCGACGGTGAAACCGCGATCCCGCCGTCTGCTGGCGTCGTGGTCGCGCAACAGCACGACAATCATGCCAAAGACGACGCCGACGAAGGCGGCGAGGATGCAGCGATCGCCAATCTGCCGCCGGATTTGGGCTTCTCGGTGCGGCTTGCGCTCCTGCGCGGCCACCTGCTGGTCGGCGATCAGTTGGTGAAAGAGAAGCAATGGAACGCGGCGCTGCCGCATTTCCTGCACCCGACCGAAGAAATCTATGACGCGATCCGCGACAAGCTCGGCGAGTACCACGTCCCGGCGTTCGACGTGGCGCTCAAGACGCTGGCCAACACCGTGAAGGCCAAAAAGGGTGGTGCCGACTACGCCAAGGCGCTCAAGCCGATCAACGAGGCGCTCGCCGCTGCCGACGCCGCGCTCAAGGCCAAGCAGGAGGACTGGAACGGGTTCGTCACCGAGTCCGCGATCGAATCGATCAAGGCTGCGACCAGCGAATACAAGGACGCGATCAGCAATGGCCGGATCACCAAGCCGGTTGAATATCAAGACGCGCGCGGCTTCATCTGGGAGGCCGATCGGATGATCGAAAGCGTCGCGCCGGCGTTGCAGAAAAAGGACGCCGCGGCGCTCACGGCAGTCCGCGCCGGATTTGCCGAGCTGAAGAAGGCCTTCCCGGCCGCAATGCCGCCGCGGACGCCGGTCATGGATCATGTCGGACTGCTCGGCGTGGTATCGCGCACCGAGCTCGCCGCCGGCAAGTTGATGTGAGGCGATGGCTGGACTGAGCATCAAGCGGTTTGTCTTTGCCGCGTTCCTCGCGGGAGCCGGGGTCGGAGCTGCGGCCGGTGTGCTGGTTCAGGCCCGCTCCTCGCAGGCCGCCCCCGCGCGGAATGCGCGCGCCGCCGGCAACGATCTCGCCGCGCTGACGGCGGCATTCCGGCGGCCGGCGACGGTGCCGTTCCCCGCCGACAATCCGCTCTCGGAAAAGAAGCGTGCGCTCGGCGACGCGCTGTTCCACGACCAGCGGCTGTCGGTCGACAACAGCCGCTCCTGCGCAAGCTGTCATGACCGCGCCAAGGGCTTCGCCGACGGCGAGGTGCAGGGCCACGGCGTGCCGGGCCGGCCGCTCAAGCGGCACACGCCGACCCTCTGGAACCTGGCCTGGGCATCCCCGGTGTTCTGGGACGGCCGCGCGCGCAGCCTCGAAGAGCAGGTTCTCGGTCCGATCGAATCTCCCGACGAGATGGCGCAGCCGATCGATCAGGTCATCAGCCGCCTGTCGGAAGACCCGGCGATGAAGCGGGCCTTCGCCGAAGCCTTCCCGCAGTCGCCGAATGTCGACGCGGCCAACCTTGCCAAGGCGATCGCGACCTATGAGCGCACCTTCGTCTCGCCCGTCACCCGGTTCGATCGCTGGGTTGCGGGCGATCGCAAGGCCCTGAACGAGCATGAGGCCGCGGGCTTCCGATTGTTCGCCGGCAAGGCCGGCTGCGCGCAGTGCCACAAGGGATGGGCCTTTACCGACTATAACTTCTACGACATCGGCATGCCGGGCGATGATCGCGGCCGCGGCGCGGTGCTGCGGCTCGAGGCCGCCGAGCATGCCTTCAAGACGCCCGGACTGCGCGAGATCGGCCGCTCGGCCCCCTACATGCACGACGGCTCGCTGGCGACGCTTGACGATGTGATCCGCCATTATGAGACCGGGGTCGTGCCGCGCTCGACGGTCGCCAAGGACATTCCGCACAATCTCAAGCTCAGCGACGAGGAGCGCGCGAACCTCATCGCGTTTCTGGGCACCCTGACGAGCGAGTCCGACCCGGTCCTCCCCACCAAGATCGCGGCCGTCAAGGGCGGTCCGACCACGCCGGCGGTGAAGGTCAGCACGGTGACCCAGGATGATCGGGCGTTCAGCCCCAAGCACATCGCGATCAGGCGCGGCGAGAAGCTCTGGATTCTCAACAACGACACGCGCACCCACAACGTGCGCATCTTCGACGAGGCGTTCGATTTCGATTCCGGCGCGCAGGAGCCGGGCGAGACCGTCGAGATCGCGTTTCCGCGCACCGGGTCGTTCCTGGTGTTCTGCGGCATCCATCCGAAGATGGAGTTGTACGTCGACGTCGCCCGCTGATCGGTTTGGTGGCGGTCGCCGCCTTATGGATAGTCACTGTCTCGATGGCGCAATTCTATGATTTTTTTCCGTCTTGCAGACGACCGCCGCGACGCTGCGTCGCAATCTTGCGGCGCAGCAGCCGCTGAAATTTTACCTCTGCCGTTCTCCCCACTATGATGAGATCACAAGGGCGCCCGGATGAGCGGGCCCTCACGTCCAGGGAGTCCTGAGCATGAAACGCCGTCAATTCCTCAAGGGCGCCGGCCTCGCCGCTGCCGCAACTGCCGTTGCCGCACCCGCCATCGCCCAATCGATGCCGGAGCTGAAATGGCGGTGCACGTCGAGCTTCCCGAAATCGCTCGACACGATCTATGGCGCGGCCGAAGTCTTTTCCAAGGCGGTGGCGGAAGCGTCCGACAACAAGTTCCAAATCCAGGTTTTCGCTGCCGGCGAGATCGTGCCTGGCCTTGCGGCTGCCGATGCGGTGGAGAACGGCACGGTCGAGATGTGCCACACCGCATCCTATTATTACTTCGGCAAGGACCCGACCTTCGCGCTCGGCTGCGCCGTGCCGTTCGGGCTCAATGCGCGCATGCAGAACGCCTGGATGTACTTCGGCGGCGGCATGGACCTGATGAATGAGTTCTACAAGAAATTCAACATCATCGCGTTTCCGGCCGGCAACACGGGCGCCCAGATGGGCGGCTGGTTCCGCAAGGAGATCAAGGGGGTCCCCGACCTCAAGGGCCTCAAGATGCGCATCGGCGGCTTCGCCGGCACTGTGCTCGTCAAGCTCGGCGTGGTGCCGCAGCAGATCGCCGGCGGCGACATCTACGCCGCACTGGAAAAAGGCACGATCGACGCGGCCGAATGGGTCGGCCCCTATGACGACGAGAAGCTCGGCTTCCAGAAAGTCGCGCCGTACTACTACTATCCCGGCTGGTGGGAAGGTGGGGCGATGCTCCACAATTTCATCAATGTCGAAAAATGGAACGCGCTGCCGCCGGCGTACAAGTCACTGGTGCGCACGGCGTCCTCGATGGCGAACGAATGGATGCTCGCGAAGTACGACGCCGTCAACCCGGCGGCGCTGACGCGGCTCCTGCGCGCCGGCACGCAGCTTCGCCCGTTCTCGGGAGCGATCATGGATGCCTGCCTCAAGGCTTCGCTCGAAGTCTATGCCGAAGTGTCGGCGAAGAATCCCGCCTTCAAGAAGACGTGGGACGCAATGCTCGCCTTCCGCAACGACGAATATCTATGGTGGCGCGTCGCCGAGTATACCTACGACGACTACCTCGTCCGCAACCGCACGCGCACCTGATCGAATTCATCTCCGGAACGCACCGCCGGGACCGCACGGTCCCGGCTTTTTTTGAGACATTTATCTGCCCGGCGGCGGCAACGGCGGCAGGTCGAAATCAGCGGGCGGCGGCGGCGGCAGGTCCGGCGGCAAGTCGATGTTGATCTGCCCCGGTGTAACCTCCGGCAAGACTTTCTGGTAGTGCGTCACGAGGTAGGGAAAGGTGATGACGAGCGCCACCGCCAGACATTAAATCAGCACGAACGGGACCGCTCCCCAGTAGATCTGCCCGGTGGTGATGCCGGCCATGGTCCTGCCTGACACGCGATCGACGTAAGCTTCCTTCGGGGCGACCGAGCGCAGATAGAACAGCGCGAACCCGAACGGCGGGTGCATGAACGACGTCTGCATGTTGACGCCGAGCAGGACGCCGAACCAGATGAGGTCGATCCCTAAGTGCTCCGCCACCGGCCCGAGCAGGGGAATGACGATGAACGCGATCTCGAAGAAATCGAGAAAGAAGGCCAGGAAGAAGATAAATACGTTGACGAACACCAGGAACCCGATCTGACCGCCTGGCAGCGAGGTGAGCAGGCTCTCGACCCACCGGTGTCCGTCGACCCCGTAGAACGTCAGCGAGAACACGCGCGCCCCGATCAGGATGAAGACGACGAATGCCGACAGCTTCGCCGTCGATTCGGCCGCCTGCCGGACCAGATCCCAGGTCAGCCGCCGCTTGATGAGCGCCAGCGCGAGTGCGCCGGTAGCGCCCATGGCGCCGCCTTCGGTTGGCGTGGCGAGCCCGATGAAGATCGTGCCGAGCACGAGGAACACCAGAAACAGCGGCGGCACCATCACGAACGTGACCTGCTGCGCGATCCGCGACAGGAAACGGAATTTCAGGAACCGGTCGCACAGCCAGTTAACCACCGCCACGCAGAAGGCGAAGATGATGCTGAAGAACATGACGAGCACGACGAAGTCGGCCCCGTGCGAGGTCGAGTTGCGCATCATCAACATGCCGAAGGCGGCGCTGGCGACGAAGAGAACGGCGAGCGAAATGAGGCCGCGGCTGCCGCTGTCCTCGCGATACCCGACCGCTTCGGCTGGCAGACCCGGCGCGGCGTTGGGGAAGAAGGTCGCGACGATGATAGCATAGACGGCGTAGAGGCCGGCGAGCATGAGGCCGGGGAGGAACGCACCCTCGTACATGTCGCCGACCGAGCGGCCCAGTTGGTCGGCCATGACGATGAGCACCAGCGAGGGCGGGATGATCTGCGCCAGGGTGCCGGACGCTGCGATCACGCCGGCGGCGACGCGCCGGTCATAACCGTAGCGCAGCATGATCGGCAAAGAGATCAGCCCCATCGAGATCACCGAGGCCGCGACCACGCCGGTGGTTGCGGCTAGCAGGGCGCCGACGAAGATCACCGCATAAGCGAGGCCGCCGCGCACGGTGCCGAACAACTGCCCGATGGTGTCGAGCAGATCCTCCGCCATGCCGGATCGTTCCAGGATCAATCCCATGAAGGTGAAGAACGGGATCGCGAGCAGGACGTCATTGTTCATGATGCCGAAAATGCGGTCGGGCAGGGCCTGCAAAAAATCCGGGACGAACTGGTGCGTCACGTAGATGCCGATGAGCCCGTACATCAGTCCGATCGCGGCGAGCGAGAAGGCGGCGGGATAACCGAGCAGGAGAAAAACAATGAGCGAGGCGAACATGATCGGCGCCATGTTCTGCGCCAGAAACGGAACGAACAAGAAATCATGCATCGTCGGCGCTCCGGATCGATTGCGCGCTGCCAGGGGCGTCGGTTTTCACCATGGCGAGAACACGTTCGGCTTCCGCCTCCAGGGCGGAATGGGAGCTCACGCCTTCGAACGGATCGGGGATGAGGCCGCGCATCACGGCGATGCGCTTGATGAGCTCGGATATCCCCTGCAGGAACAGAAGGGCAAAGCCGATCATGATCAGCGATTTCGCCGGCCACTGGGGCAGGCCGCCGGCATTCATGGATTGCTCGTCGATATGAAACGACCGCAGGAAGAACGGCACCGAGGTGACCACCATGATGACGGTCAGCGGCAGCAGGAAGAAGATGTGCCCGATGAGATCGATGATATTGCGCGCCCGCTTCGGCAGCAGGTTGTTGATGATGTCGATCCGGACGTGCTCATTGGACTGCAGCGTCCAGGGCGAGCACATCAGGAACACCACCCCGAACAGCACCCATTGCAGCTCGAGCCAGGAGTTCGACGACATGTCGAAGACCTTGCGGACCGTGGCGTTGCCGGCCGAGATCAAGACGACGATCAGGACCAGCCAGGAAACGATTTTGCCGATCCAGTAATTGAGCGCGTCGATGCCTCGGCTGAGGCCCAAGAGTGCATCCACGTCCCATCCCCATGAGCTGCGGCCGGTAAGGCTGAGCCGCTGGCTATTTGTTTGCCGTCGCCCCCCGAGGGCGATTGCCCGATGTCCCAGCTCATCGGCGGCATGCCTGATTTGTTTCAATCCGCCGCGCCGCCGTCAATTGAAACTTGTTCCGCCCCGCGTCACCGCGCCGCCGCCCGCTCCCGCCAGATGCGAGATTGCGGGCTAAGTTACGGTTAACGCTTTCTAAACCGCCGGTTAGCTAGCCGTTCGTATAGCCGTGGAACGCGGCAACGGACGCCGGCCCTCGCGGCCGCGCTCGGCATTCCTCCTGGCCGAGGGCTGGCGCATGCAGCGGTTGACGATAGCGCAACGACTGACCGTCGCCGCCTTGCTGCCGGTTGCCGTCATGCTCCGCGAGGCGGAGCGTCCAATAAACGTCGTTTTGCTGCTCAACGCGTCCGCAACGGCGCGCTCACATTGCCCGGCGGCGGCAGCGGCTCGCGCACGATCGGCGCGGCAGCCGATCCGAGGTTGAGCGCCGCACGCACCGCCGGCAGCGCCGCGTCGGCCATGGCTGCATGACCCTCCGCGGTGGGGTGAATCGCGCCGCCATAGACGGCGGACAAGGTGCCCCAGGTGGCATCGTGGATGTTGCTGGGCTGCAGCAGCGCTGGCAGTCCCTGCGGATAGGTCATGGCCGTAAAATAGCTGTCGTTGGCCGTGCGGATCCAACGCGCCCGCGGCGCGTAGGGCTGATATTCGCTTGCCGGGCGGCCGCAGGTCAGCGGGTCGGTCGCCGCGGTCACGAGGTCGGATTTGAAACTGTCGCCCTGCGGCCGGAAGCAATCGCGGTCGAATTCCGGATCGTTGTCCGCGCGCGCGCACATGCCATGCGAGGCGAATGCCTGCTGGTGCGAGTCGACGAAGGTCATGCGCTCGCTTCCCGGATCGCGGCAGAGCGTGCCGCCGCACAACGCGAGCTCCTTGATCTTCGGCAGGAACTCGTTCGATACGAAATCTGCGATCGGCTTTAGCCGCGTGGCGTTGATCGCGAACGCCGGATGCACGTCGAAGCCGTCGCGCCCGCCAGGGCACGGCGAGTCGGGCGCGGCGAGCGCGGGATGCCCGTAGGAGACGAAGACGACCCGTGAGAGGTCGCCGCCGACCAGCGGCTTGAGCGCGGCGCGCAGCTTGGTGAAGTTGCCGGGAAGCGTGTTGTTGAGGATCTTCTGCGAGTCGGCGACGGACGCGATCTGTCCGCTGCGGCCATACAGCAGGCGGTCGGTCGTCGACTCGACGATGATGTTGGCAACCAGCCCGGAAAACAGGATGTCATTCGCGCCGATCGTGAGCAGGACCAGGTCGAGCTTGCGCTCCGGCTGGACGCGGCGCGCCGCCGCAAGCTCATCGGTCAGTTCGGTGATCTGGCCGCGCACGGATCCAGGACAGGGCGCGTTGGTGCCGGGGCTCGGGCATTCCCGGATGCGCTGGCTGCCGAGCAGGCCGGCATCGATGGTGGCGCCGGAACAGGCGAGGGGAAGGAACGTCACCGCGAGGTGCGGGCTTTCGATCGCCAGCGCGAGCGCGGTCCGCATCTGATAGCCGTAGAGCGAGCGATGACAGGGGCCGCTCTCCCAGCGCGCGCTCTGGAGCGCCCAGGCGTTGGAGTTATTGTTCTCGTCGCCTTCGCAGGATTTGTTGCCGGTGAAGGCGTCGCGCCCCGGCCGGTAATATTCGCTGCGCGTGCCGCCGAGAAAGCGCCGGAAGCAGAAGCCGGTGTCGGCGAGCCGGACCGGACGGTCTGGATTGCCTTCACCGGCCGCGATCGAAGTCACCGAGGCCGGCGATCAACACGTCGCGCACCGCGAGGTCGGTCACGACCCGCTGCGCGGTGCCGTCGGCCAGGATGACGTCCACGCTCGCGGTGGTGGTCCGGCCGTACGGGATGCGAAGCTTCACTTCCTCTTCGCAAGGGAACGTCGACTGCCGCGCCGGGCCCTCGCCGTCGTCGAAGCTCCAGGCGCAGGAGAGGCCCGCCGGCACCGGCCCGGCCAGGATGACGCCGACCCGATGCTCGCTCGGCGCGAGATAGGATTCGCGACTGCCGTCGCGGTCGCACATGCCGAGCAGCTTGCCGCCGCGATCGACGCAGAGCCGCTCGACGGTCTCGCGCGCCCAGCCGCGGCCGTTGCTGTCGCGCTCCAGCCGATCCTCCGCGGCGAGGATGCCGTCGCCGCGATAAGCCGCCACCTGGCGCTGGAAATCCGCCTCGTTGCGGAACAGGCGGAATCGGTTCTTGACCTCCCAGTCGATCCGCAATCGGTCGACGGACTCCTGGGAGAATGCTGGCCGCTCCGGCCAGGCAGAAAGCAGGAGCGCGGCGAGACCGAGTGTTACAAACATACGCATGGGAGCCTGCAATGATTGCATTCGCCATCATTGCCCAGCGGTTGCGGCGGAAATGTGAGACCCCGCCGGGCGGTGGCGATGTCGAACCGGATCATTGCTTTCATCCGGTTGTCGCGGCAAAGGCAGGGACCCGCGCGGTGGCCTCGAAGGGTCCCGAAGGCGCGGCCCGAGCCGCATCCTGCGAGACGCCGCCCGCGGCGGCGCCCCGGGAGCAAGGAGTCATTCTGCATCGCCTAAAAAGACGCCAGCGGAAATCCATCAACCATCAATAAGCGTTGCGATAGGCGGCGGGCGAGACCGCCGTACGCATCAGGATTCTGAAATCTAGCCACAGCGACCAGTGATCGATATAAAAAAGATCGTGCTCGACGCGTCGGCGCATCTTCTCGGTGTCGGTTTCGCCGCGGAAACCGTGAATCTGCGCCCAGCCGGTGATTCCCGGTTTGACGTTGTGCCGGCGCGCATACAATGAGATCTGGCGCTCGTATTCGTGATTGTGGGAGAGCGCGTGCGGCCGCGGACCCACCAGCGACATGTCGCCCAGCAGCACGTTGAAGAGTTGCGGGATCTCGTCGATGTTCCATCGCCGCAGCCAGCGCCCGATCCGGGTCACGCGCGGATCGCACGATGTCGCCTGTTTGATCACGTCGCCGTCATCAAGCGTCCGCATCGTTCGGAACTTGAAGATGCGGAATGGCTGCTGGTTGAAGCCGGAACGGCGCTGCAGGAAGAACACCGGACCGGGACCATCGAGCTTGATCGCGGCCGCGATGAAGACCAGCAGCGGGGTTAGAAGCACCAGCCCGATTGCGGCAAAGATCAGGTCGAACAGCCGCTTTTCCATGAGCTCGATCCGCGACAGCGGCGGACGCACAAGCTGGAGACTCGACATTGTCCCGAGCCGGGAAAGCTGAACGTTGTCGAACCGGTTGAGAATCTGCTCCGGCGCGAGATGAATCTCGGCCGGCAGCAGCATGAACTTGTCGGCGCAGCGATAGATCGTGTCGCGGGCCGACCATGGCAGCACCAGGTAGATCGCGTCCGGTTCGAGGATGCGCGCGCTTTCCGCCGCATCTTCGAGGTCGCGTTCGATCGTGCTGCGCCATTCATCGGCGGTCGGATCACTCGTCGTCGGGGTCAGGAACCGGCAGCCGACGATATTGATGCCGAGCTTCCAGGGCTCATATCGATGCAGGAACGCGCTGATCTGCTGCCCCGTGCCGACCAGGAAGACCCGTCGCGCCGAGAGGATGCCGGCTGCAATGGCCCAGACCGTCAACTGGACGAGTCCATAGCGCAGCAGCAGCAGGATCGCGATGGTCGCCGCGTAGAACGAGAGCATCCAGCCGCGCGAATAGACGACGGTGATCTGCGTGAAGAACCCGATCGCCAGCAGGCAGACAAAGGCGACGTTCCACACCTGGAATGAGCGGCGCAGATGCGGACGGAACGCGAACAGGTTGTCGAACTTGTATTCGCCACGCAGGAGACCCGAGAGCACGAAAATGCCGGCGACGAGCAGGCCGACGTCGACAAACGACGGCACCTCGCCGGTGTTCCCATAGGTGATGAGGTGATAGCCGATGCCGGTCAGGCAGGACATCGTCACGATCACGGCGATGTCGGCGACCACGAAGGCGGTGGTCAGCGTGCCCCGTGTCAGGACAGTCCAACTGCGCAAGAAGCGTCCTGTCTCGCTTCGCGACGCCAGTGTGTAGCTCGGGTAGGTGTTCATGATCTGCTCGTGCAGAGTCGGCGGCATTTGAAAGAATGGTCCGCTGCGATCGGCCCGAACTGGGACAACCGGAGCGGCGGCTCCGTGAAGATCGCGAGAAGCGTGCCAACGCCGTGGGCGCGCGGACGCGTTTACGCTGTCAATGGACGCGCATTGGAGCTTTGTGAAAATTCTGTAATGCAGGGCTGCGGCCCGATGGCGGAACGGCGACGCAGCGGACGGGGCACCGTCTGTTATCCTGGTTCAACTCCAGGTCGGGCCTCCAATCTCCTACGCAAGATCGGTCGCTTCTGCGGCCATGCAGACGTGTCGCCGTCCGGTCGCGAACTGATATAATCGGCGCGGCGAAAGCGACGTTTGCGGCGGAGATATCAATTGCGAATTGCGATCATGGGATCGGGCGGCGTCGGCGGCTATTTCGGCGCGCGGCTGGTGAAAGGCGGGGCGGACGTGACGTTCATCGCGCGCGGCGCGCACCTTGCGGCGATGCGCGCGCACGGGCTCACGGTCGAAAGCGCGCACGAGCCGGTCCGGCTGGAGCAGGTCAACGTGACGGACGATCCAGGCACCATCGGCCCGGTGGATATCGTGTTGTTCAGCGTCAAGCTGTGGGACACGGAAAGCGCGGCGCGTTCGCTGCTTCCGATCATGGGGCCGCGGACCGGAATCATTTCGTTTCAGAACGGCGTGCAGAAGGACGAGGTGCTACGCTCGATCTTCGGCGCCAGCGCCGTCATGGGCGGTGTCGCTTACATGGCGACGACCATCGCCCGGCCGGGCGTGATCGCACAGACCGGCTCGATGCAGCGCATGATCTTCGGCGAATACGACGGGCGGCGCTCGGAGCGCTCGGAGGCTTTGCTCGCTGCCGGCAAGCAGGGTGGGATCAATGCGGAGATCAGTGACGACATTCGCCGCGCGATCTGGGAGAAATTCGTCTTTCTGGTCGGTGCTTCCGGCGCCACCGCGAGCATGCGAATGCCACTCGGGCCGATCCGGAGCCATCAGCAGACGCGCCAGTTTCTGCTCGATCTGATGCGCGAAACGGTCGCGGTCGGCCGCGCGCAGGGCGTCGCGCTGTCCCTGGATTACGCGGAGCGGCAGCTCGCGTTTATCGACGGTTTGCCGGCCGACATGACCGCATCCATGTATCGCGACCTGCAGCAGGGCCATCGCCTGGAGGTGCGCTGGCTCAGCGGCAGCGTGACGGAGATGGGAGCCACGGCGGGCGTGCCGACGCCGGTCAATCGCGCGGTCTACGACGTGCTGCTCCTGCACGCCGGAGGTCGCACTGACGCGGCAATGTCTTGAAAATAAATCCGCTCGCGCAACCAAGATTCATAACGACTGATCCGTCCCGTCCGGCAATGATGACCCATGAATCAATATCTGCGAAGGCTGGTATTGCTTCACTCCGGCGCCGCGTTCCGGACCTGCTCGCCGACCCAGCAATCCTCCGCGATCGGCTCGCTGGCGGTGAAGCTCGCAAGCTCGCTTGCGGCCTGGGCGTCGTCGTAGAGCGTGAAGTTCAGCAGCAAGATGCGGCCGACATAGGCGCGGCCGAGATAGAAACCGGGCCGCACCATGCGGATCTCTTCGCGCAACTGCAAACCGTCCCGCCCCAGAAGGTCGTCCGGCCGCGCGCGATAGCCCGCGATGTCATCGGCGTAGCTGTAGTCGATGACGACGGACTCGCGCCGTCCATCCAGCAGACTCTGTCCGCAGAAGACCTTGGCCGGG
Organism: uncultured Alphaproteobacteria bacterium; assembly: GCA_963702695.1. Lineage (GTDB taxonomy): Bacteria > Pseudomonadota > Alphaproteobacteria > Rhizobiales > Xanthobacteraceae > VAZQ01. The sequence continues at coordinate 19,100 of CAVPDS010000028.1, forward strand.
AACAGCAGCCACACTTTCGTGCGCGACATGATCAGGCTCAGGGGGCCCTCGCGCGGAATGGACGTGGTCGGGAGTGAATCGGGGTCGTCGACGAAGCGTTCGAGCGGCGCCAGATCTTCCACGAGCGTGTGCGCGATCCGCTGCTGGCGATCAAACACCTTGCCTTTCCACACCGCGCCGACGGCGAGCTCGAGCGTGTTGGCTGCGTCGGCAGCCAGCCGGCCCTTTAGTCCGCCGGCGATCTCCTCGATGCGATCGCGCAAGCTGTCGCCGCGGGAGAAGAACATGGCGCTGCGATAAACGCCTTGCGGCACCGGCCCGGCGGTCAGCCGCCCGTAGACCTGGTCCACCTCCTCTTGCGAGAGCGCGGTGACGTTCTCCGGCGTGATCGCCGCGAGATGATCGCGCGTGAGCGGATAGCGGCGCTCGACCTCGGCGAAATCGACCCGGAAGATTTTGGACGGGTTGTCAGGGTCCTTGATCGAGGTATCGGTTCGCGACGCGAACGGGATTGCCGGCGCAACGACCGTCCCCCGACCGCAGGAGGCGAGCAGCAGCGCCAGAGCGGCGGCCGTCGCTGCGATCCGGGAGGTGGCGGTCATGGCTCGACGCCCAGGCATCATGGCGTCATTTCACAGCGTTGCGACAAATGCGATGAGCGCCTGCTTCTCCCGCTCGGAGAGATTTTCGCCGAACCGGTGACCGGCGTTCTCCACGCGTTCGAGGACGTTGGAATAGTACGCTTGGATGAACTCGCTCTGCACCTGCGTGATGTCGAGCGTGAACGACCCCACCTGGGCCAGCAACCTTCCGCGCAGCCGTGTGAGATTGTCCTGCAGGACCTTGAACCGGTCGGGCGACAGGATTGCCTTGTATTTGGCCGCAAGCCTGGCCGGATCGCGGTCGATCAGCACCAGATCCTGGATCAGGTCCTTGAAGCGCAGGCTGTTGATCATCACCGCCGGCGTTCCCCTCGGTACGAGCAGGCGCAATCCGGTTTCCGTGCTGCCGAGCCGCAGTGCCGGTGCGATATCGACGATGATGTCGTCGCCGGTGATGAACATCTTGGAAATGCGGCGGTCCGGGTGCAGCAGCTCGTCCATCGAGGCCTTGTAAAGCCGCCAGCGCCCGTCGACGCTCGGATCATAGGCCCAGCACGGCGGCGGATTGGCGAGCGGCTTGCCGTCCCTGTCGACATAGGGCGACTGGTAGAAATCGACCGCCGGATTGGACGGCTTGCCGCACTGCTCCGGACCGATGGCGTCGTTGTGCGTGAACGGAGCGAACGCCCATGCGCTCAACAGCGAGGTCGGGCGGTAATAGCCGCGGCCGCCGCCTTTCATCACTTCCTTGAGGTTCGGATCGGGCGCCCGTTCCTGATAGTCGCGCGCGGCATATTGATCCCACACACGGCTGGCCATGTGGTTCGAATGCAGCGCACGTGCCGGATAGGTGCCGATCTGGGTCGCGAGATAAGGACGGCCGGTGCTCAGCCAGTCGATCCGCAAGCTCGGATCATCCGGATTGGTGGCGCGGAAATCGGCGATCTCGTAGGGTGGGATCTGGCTCGAATGGCAGCCCGCGCAATTGCTTGCGAACAGCTCCCGGCCGAGCGCGACCGAGCCGTCGCCGAACTCGGCGTCGAGCGCCCGGTCGAGCGCGGCGGGACTGTCGAGGTCGCGCGCCTTCCAGAGATCGGAGGGGCGCGCGGTAAGCAGGAAGGAAACGACTTCGCCCAGCCGGTCTTCGATCGCCCGGAAGCTCGAACAATCCCGCCGGCACTGGCCAATGTCCAAAGGCGTCTGCCCGTAGTTGCGCTGCGCCGGATCGGCCGCGCGCATGTCGGGCACGTGATTGATCCAGCACTGCTCGGCGCACGAGCCGATGTTGAAGTAGACGCGCTGCACTGCCTCGGCATAGCCGATCGAATCTTCGCCGCCCTTGAGGATGTTGGCGACGCGCTCGCTGCGCTCGCTCTGCTGCCAGCACTTGCCGGGCTTTTCCGGCTCGCACCAGCAGGTCGCTTCGCCGTTCGGACAGTTCGAGGCTTTGCGCCATTTGAGGACGCGGTGCTCTTCGGTCGGCCGGCTGGCGAAGTTGATGATGGCATTCATCGTGCCGGGATTGGAGGCCGTGTCCATCGGGATCGCCGAGGTGTCGACCGTCCCCGGCCGCGTCTGCGCGATCAATTGCCATTCGAGCTGATGCCGCGACATGCCGGAGCCGAGGATTTGCGACATCCGGCTGTACTGATTGCCGACCAGGCCACTGATGTTCTCCCACTTCGGGTGGTTCGGGTCGGCAGGCGGCTTGAGCGGGTCATAGCTGATGTGGCAGGCGCCGCAGGCCATGCCGATGCGGAACGGCGGCTCGATCGAAGCGTCATAGAGGCGGCTCGAGATCACGTCGGAGTTGGCTTGGCTCTTGGCAAGCGCGGCACGATAGCCGTCCCAGGTCGCGCGCGAGCCGTTGAGCTTGTCCCAAGCCGCCGCATCGAAGCGAGGATTGGGGAATTTGCGCAGCCCGAGAATGCCGGTCGAGGTGCCGAAGCGAAGATCGCAGGCGCTCTGGCGCTGATCGAGCGCGCCGTGCGGCGTCGTCGGATCGAACGGCGCATCGCCGAAGTCGCAGGCCGGATCGCGATAGCCGTCCTTGCCGACGAATTTCAGTAGCTCGTCGTCGCCGGGGCAGTATTGAAAGCCGAACGTCTCCTCCAGCCGTTTTGCGGGGCAGTCCGGATCGCCCGGCACGCAGCAGTCCGGGTCGGGGGTCGCACCCCAGGCCTGGAACAGGTCTTTCTTGTTCTTGGCGGCCAGGACGAGATACCAGTCGATCACGGCGCCGAGGCGCTGCGGATAAGTGTAAGTGTAGAAGCGATCGTTGAAGGCGGTGGCGAAGAACCAGATTTCGCGGCCGGCGCGCTGAGCCGGAGTAAGGTTCGCCTCGCCGGCGGCAAAGCCGGGGCTGAGCTTGCTCTGCGCGTGCGACTGGGTGGCGGCGCCGAGGACGACGATTGCGAGCGCCATCGCCAGCAACGATCGCAATATGATCTTCATGATCCCTCCTTTGCCTCGGCCAAGGATGTCTCGCGGGCCCCGCGGTTCTGCGCTCCGATCGGCAGATTGAGGACACGCGCCGTATAGGCGTTGCGGAACACGCCGTTGGGATCGGTCCGTGCGCACAGCGTGCGAAATTTTTCCATGCCGGGATACAGCGGTGCGACATCGGCGAATTGCAGGGGAAAATGCTTGCCCCAATGCAGGCGCGCCCCGAACAGCTGGTTCAGCGCCCGCGCCAGCAGCGAGCAGAGCGCGTAGAACGGGGCGCGCTGCGCAGGCGGATCATAGGTGAAGAACGAGATCGTGAAATATGGCTCCGCCGCCGAACTGCCCATCGCGATCAAACCGTCCTCGGGCATGACGCGGCGGAAGAAGATCGGGTAGTGAAAGCAGAACGAGCCGCGATGCCCGTCGACCTGGGCGAGGAGCCCGATCGAGCGCAGCGAGTCCGCGACCTTCGCCGGCATCGGCTCGTTCGAATCGGCAAAGGCGTTGACGACCGCACGCACCACTTCGAAGGCTTGCGCGAGCTTCGACTGCGGCACGAATACTTCCATCTCTTCATGGCGGAAGTAGTAATGGGCGAGCGTGAGGACGGGCTCGGCATCGTCGGTCCGTTCCACGTTCTTGAGAATGAAGAATGGCACGGTGCCCAGAAACGCCTTCACCCACGCGCTGCCCAGCCAGCGCGTGCTGATGACGCCGAGGTGAAACATGATGTCCGTGCTAACCCGCTCGTAGAGGCGGAAAAATGCCCGCTTGAGGGCGCTCGATCCGGCCACGGCGCCGTCTTCCCGCTTGCGCTGATACACGAGCCCACGCCATCTATGCGGCATGAAGATAAATTGCGTCAGCGGCCAGCCATCATAGAGCGCGAGCATCTCCGCGACGTTCTGATAGGCGCGGACCACTTCGGTCACCTGATATTTCGGCACAGTGGCGAGATCGACCGAAAGAATGATCCCCATGCAGCCGAGGCCGCAGCGGGCCGCCTCCAGTTCGTCGCCGCCGTCATATTCGAAGATCCTGGGCTTGCCGGTCGCGGGATCGAAGGCCGCGACGCGCAGGCGGCGCACGAAATGCGAGAGGCTCGGCCGGCCGGACCCATGCGTCGCGGTGGAAACGGCGCCGGCGATCGCCTGTTTCTTGATGGCGCCGAGCGTCGGCAGGGTCTGGTCGGTCGCCCTATGGACGCGGTCGAGCAGGCTCTGCAGCGTGCATCCGGCGCCCACCCGGACAAAGTGTCCGCCGTCCTTGGTGTAGGGTTCGACCTGGTTGAGGCGGCTCAGATCAAGCGAGACGCTCGCGTCCGCCGCGATCTCGCTCCAGGAATGCAGCGAACCAAGCGCTCGGATCGTCTCCCGCGCATGGCGGGCGAGAATCTCAATCACCTCCTGTTCGCTAGCCGGCGTGTAGCAGCGCGACTCCCAGGTCTGATTGCCCCCGAAATTGACGAAGCGGCGGACTGATCCTTGGTCGGGAAAAGGCATCGGCTCGCTCGATCCCTCCGTTCAAGGTCGCTCGCCCGTCAGCGTTGCGATTTTGCAGCGACGCGCGACCGGGTCAACGGGACTAAGGCGTAATCCCGAAAAGTCACAGAGTTTCGAACAAGATCATGCGGCGCAATAAACACGTTGTGCAAGATCGCATTCGCTTTCGCTCTACGCATCCGTGGTCCAGAACATCCAGGTCATCAACACGGCGGCGACGATGGCGAGGACGGAACCGATCGCTACGATTGGAACGGAGCCCATGGTGGCGAAGAAATAGGCCCCGACCATGATGGCCGCTGCGCCAATCATTCCGGTCCAGAATTGCGCCTGCGCAAGGGGTGTCGTCTTCATGGATGGCCACAGCCGGAACAGGCATCCATAGATCGCCAGCGTCACGAAGCCCGGCAACATCACCGCAACGTGTACCGACAACAGCCGGTGGTCCGCGGCGATGCCCATGTAAAGGCCCAGGAGCATGCCTACGACCGCAAGTAGCAACGCCGTGAGCACATACGCCCGATCAATCTCAATCATGACGCCCTGCCGAATGAATGATCTTGACCGAATGACCTTACACCAAGGCGCGCCCCGCGGCGAACCCGACCAAAGTGGCACCGTGCTACCGCTATAAGTTGGTTGGGCTATAAGCCGGGGGGGGGGCGTCGGGACCGGCCGATGGGGGATCGTCCGGTAGTTCACCGTTTTTCTTCAAGCTCACAAAGTCCGTCGGATTCAGATCAATGAAAGGCCTGCCTGTGAACAACGTTTCCTATCGGCCGATCGGCGTCAGCAAAGTTCCCGAAATCACGCTGGCCTTTTGGGTCATAAAGATTTGCGCGACGACGCTCGGCGAAACCGCCGGCGACGCGCTCTCCATGACCTTGAACTTGGGTTACGCGATCAGCACGGGGATTTTCTTCGCAATCTTCCTTGTGACGGCCGTCGCTCAGGTCAGTGCCCGATCCTTCCATCCGTTCCTGTACTGGGCTGTGATCATCGCAACCACCACCGCCGGCACGACGCTGGCGGATTTTGCGGACCGCTCGCTCGGGATCGGCTACGTCGGCGGCTCGTTGATCCTGTTGGCGGTATTGATGGTCACGTTGGCGGCCTGGTGGCTCGCGGTGGGGACCGTTTCGGTCAACAACATCGTCTCGCCCAAGGTTGAGACGTTCTACTGGCTCACGATCCTGTTCTCGAACACGCTTGGAACGGCCCTGGGCGATTTTCTGGCCGATGATTCCGGGCTCGGATACGGAGGCGCGGCGCTGGTGTTTGCCGGCGCCTTGGCGGTTCTCGCAGCCATCTACTTCCTCACCAACGCCTCCCGTACTCTGCTGTTCTGGGCGGCGTTCATCCTCACCCGTCCGCTTGGCGCCACGGTCGGCGATATCCTGACCAAGCCGCACGAGGATGGCGGTCTTGATCTAAGCCGCATCAGTTCCTCCGCGATCATCGCTCTCATCATCATCGGATGCATTCAATTCACGTCACGGCGCGCCGGCGGGCATCCCGGAGCGCGCGTGGAGATATCATGAACGTCAAAACGCCGTGATCAAACCTCACTCGGCCGGTGTTGCACCGTACACCGCGCGCAGGAAGCGCGGCATCGTGAGCCCCTGCACCACGATCGTGAACACCACCACCGCGTAGGTCACGACCAGCAGATCCGCGCGCCAGGGCGAGGGTGGCAGCGTCAGCGCCAGCGCCACGGAAATGCCGCCTCGCAGGCCCGCCCAGGTCAGCACGGCCACGTCGCGCGCTTTGTCGCGCAGGCTGTCGCGGGTGAGTCCCCATGGGATCGCGACGCTGAGCATCCGCGCCGCCACCGCGAGCGGAATGGCAAGGGCGATTTCCAGCAATTCCGCGAGCCGGATCGTCAAGCCGAGCGTCTGCAGCCCGATCAGCAGGAACAGCATCGTGTTCAGGAACTGATCGAGCAGTCCCCAGAACCCGACCAGCGGCGAATGAGTCTCATGACCGGCCGAGAAACGCGGCGACAGCGAGCCCAAGCTCAGCCCGGCCGCGACCACCGCGATCGGCCCCGAAAGCTCCGCCACGTTGGCAAGCCGGTAGCAGCCCATCACCAGCGCCAGCGATACCATGAGTTGCAAACCTTCGTCCCTGATCAGCCGGATCAACTGCGCGGCCAGCCAACCCCCGGCAAAGCCGAGCGCCGCGCCGCCGGCGATCTCGCGTACCAGGGCAGTGAGGATGTGCCCGTGTCCGATCGAGAAGGTCTCCCCTTGCGTCACCCGCAGCGCGATGAGGAACAGCACCACGCTGGCGCCGTCGTTGAACAGGCTTTCGCCCACGATCGCGGCGCGCAGGCCGGGCGGCAGCCTCACCCTGCGTAGCAGGGTTTCGACCACGACCGCGTCAGTGGGGGCGAGGATCGCGCCCAGGACCCAACACCAGGCGGGTGGCACGGCGCCGCCGACAAGGGCGAACACCACCCATATGCCGGCCCCGAAGATGAGCGTGGACAGAATCACGCTCGCGGTCGCCAGCAGCAGGATCATCCATCGCCGCTGGTTCAGCTCCGCGATGTCGACATGCAGGCTGCCCGCGAACAGCAGGAGCGCGAGCACCCCATCAAGGAAGACGCGCGGCAGGCTTGCCGAATCCAACGTCCCGCGAAACCAGGACATCACGTGCAGGTGGAAAACGCGATCGCTCGCGACGATCAGCAACGAGAGCGCGAGCGAGCCGCCGAGCATCGCAATCGACGGCGGCAGTCTGATCCACAAATGATTGGTGCAGCCAATGAGCGCCGCCAGCACCAGGACGATCGCCACGAGGTCTGCCGGCTCCATCGGTCCGCTCATTCCCGCTGCACGCGGACGCGGACCTTATGAGGTACGCGACCGCGTCAAGCGGAGCCCAACGGCAAAGCAACCCGTTCGTCAGTGACCGGGCACCGGGCGAGGCACATGCATCGTCATGAGGACGATCGGGTCGCCCGACGGAATAATCTGATGCGGCGTTTTTTCCGGCACTATCAAGAAATCGCCCTTCTTGATGGGCTGGGAGTTGCCGCCTTCGATCGAGGTGCCGGACAGATTGGCCGCGTTGGTGCGCTTTTCGTTGACCAGTTTGCCGCCGGTCACGGCCGTGCCCGAGCCTTCGATCACGTACATCAGTTCGGCCTCAGTCTCATGCACCGCCGCCGGCGATATGGCCGGCCGGTATTCGAGATTGGTGCGATACGGCGCGAGCCGCAAAATCGGCTCCGACACCAGCGGCTGGCCTTCTTTGCGGTCGGCCTTCGCCTTGGCGATCAGCGCAGTGATGTCGCTGGATGACGTGAAGATCTTCAGCTCAGGCGCGGAGGCGGGGGCCTGGGCAAACGCGGGAGCGCCTACCGCTACGAGAAACGTCATAGCAAGCAACTGTGCGCGCATGGTCTCCTCCTGTTGTCGGCTTCTGGTGTGCCGTTGATGGGATAAACGGCCGCAGCGGTGCGTGCAAGTGGGCCGCCGATCGGCGTCGACGTTCGATTGTCCCAGCTTGCGTCGTCGCTGCGATGCCGGGGCCCATGCCTCCGCCATTGAGATTTGCCCGCTGATAGTTGCACAATCCCAAGGACACGGCGTATGGGTCGCCGCTTTCGCAGGACGATCGGAAGGGACCGAATGCGTCGCTCGTTGCGATCGGCAGGAATGGCCCTTCTCGTCGGGCTCTGCGCCGGCGCTGCCGTCGAAAACGCGGCCGCGCAATCGGTGGAGGAGTTTTACAAAGGGCGAACGGTGGCGATGCTGGTCGCAACCTCGCCCGCCGGAAGATACGATCTCAACGCCCGCCTGATCGCCCGGTATCTGGGAAATTTCATACCGGGACATCCGACCGTCATCGTGCAGAACCTGACCGGCGCCAGCGGCGTCCAGCTTGGCAATCGGCTATACAACTCGACCGCCAAGGACGGTTCTGTCATTGCGGTCATCGAGCCGGGGATGCCCCAGGTCGCGGTCGGAGCCGATCCCAATGTCAGGTTCGATCCTTTGAAATTGTCTTGGATCGGCAGCCTTTCGTCCTTGGGAATGCGGTTCATCAGTTGATCGGCAAGCTGGCCGCCACGCCAAAGGATGTGGTCTCGCTCTACGAAACCGTCGTCGCCGCGCCGCACTGATTGTTCCACGTTCAGTTCGCGCATCTCCACTCATTCCTGCGCAAGCGGGAATCCGGGGGGCTTGCTCAAGCCTTGGAGCTTGTAGCCCTGGATCGCCGCATGCGCGGGGACGAGCGGCGTGCGGAGCTCGAAAGCCATCAACTTCGCGGCACCGGGTTCGGCACCGGCTCGCCGGCGAAGAAGGCCTGGACATTCCGCAGCATCATCTGCGAACTGGCCATCGCGGCGCTCCGGGATCACTCTGGCGATCCGGCCGAGGTCCGACGCCAGGCTGCCCCGCAATTCGATCACCGCAAGTACGGCGTCGCGACCATTGTGTTTGCTCATGCCAGGCATTCCAGTTTGTCGTCCCTGCGAAAGCAGGGACCCATACGCCGTGTCCTCGGGCTTGTGCAACAAGGGCACAAAATCTCACTCGCGGAGGGGGTATTTGGGTCTCGGCTTTCGCGGGACGGCACAGTGGCGCAACGTAAAACTTCGTGTTTAGTGCCGACCTCCCGCAGCCGCCTGCATCCCTCGGAGTGACCCATGAAGATTACCGGCGTCGAATCCTTTCTGGTGGCGCTGCCGTTCGAGCATGGCGCTCCCAAGCCAGCGCGGCACAGCACCGGTTTCTGGGAGACGCAGGACATCCTGTTCGTTCGCGTCGACACGGATGCGGGTATCACCGGCTGGGGCGAGGCCTTTTCATTCAGCGGCGCGACGGTGACGCAGGCGGCGGTGCGCGACGTGCTTGCACCGCTGGCCGTGGGCCAGGACCTGGATAATCCGCTCAGCATCGCGAGCGCGCTCGGCAGGCGGCTGTATTCCATCGCGCGCAGCGGCCCGGTGGCGTTCGCGCTCTCGGCCTTCGATACCGCGCTGTGGGATATCCTCGGCAAGCAGAAGGGCCGTCCGGTCTGGGACCTGCTGGGCGGATCGCGCAAGCCGAGCGTTCCGGCCTACGCTAGCCTGCACCGCGTAAATAATCCCGAATACGTGAGCAAGCTTTGCCGCACGGCGGTCGAGCGCGGCTATCGGCATATCAAGCTGCATGAGCACACGATTGAAGCCGTGGCGGCGGCGCGCGCGGCCATCGGTCCCGATATCGGGCTGATGGTCGACACGAACTGCACCTGGAAGTCGGTCGAGGACGCCGCGGAGGTCTGCCGCGCGATTCAGCGTTACGACATCACCTGGCTGGAAGAGCCGTTGTTCCCGCCCAGCGACTACGAGGGAATGGCGCGCCTCAAGCGCGAGGGTGGGGTCCCGATCGCCTCCGGCGAGAACCTCGGCGACTACAGCGATCTGTGCCGGATGATCGAGGCCGGCGCCGTCGATTTCGCTCAGCCCAGCATCGCCAAGCTCGGCGGCATCACGGGCGTGTGGAAGTCGCTCGAATTTGCGTCGAAGCACGGCGTGCGCGCGGTACCGCACTCGCCGTTCCTCGGGCCGGCCTTGGTCGCGACGATTCACCTCGTCGCGGCTCGGCCGGAGGAGATCTGGTGCGAGCACCGCTTCTGCGATCTCGCGGCGAGCCCGGTCGGCGACTACGTGATCGCGAAGGACGGCCGCCTCGCGGTGCCGGATGGCCCTGGTCTCGGTTTCGAAGTTGATCCCGCCGTGGTCGAAAAATATCGCGTCCGCTGAACTCGGGGGGGGGCAGCAGCTAAGCCGGCCAGCGCAGACACGCGAAAATGGCTTCGCCCATGAGCAGCTTCTTGTCGGCCTCGCTGGGGAAGTCCAACTCCTCCGTGAAATGCGTCACGTGCTTGCGGTATGGATATTTCCCCTAGGCGATCGACAGGTCGCAGCCCCAGAAACAGCGTCTCCATGGTCCCGGCTCGGCGCTCGCGCTGCGCACGCTGGGCCGGGACACGAGTCTCACTTCAGTTGACCGCGAACCGTCGCAGCGCATCCTGGTCCAATGTATAGCCCCATCCCGGCCGTTCCGGGGCGACGGCGTGTCCGTCAACCACTTCAACATGCTCGGCGTAAAGCGGATGCGACCAGGGCATGACTTCGAGAAACTTGGCGTTCGGCAATGTCGCCAGCAGCGACAGGCTCATTTCCGGCGCGAGATGCGATGACACCGGCAGACCCGCATCAGCCGCCATCTGTGCAATCTTCAGGAACGCCCGCGGCCCGCCGACCCGCTGCAGGTCGGGCATCAGCACGTCGGCGGCTTCCATCTCGATCATCTGCCTGAACTCCACGGCGGAGTAAACGTTTTCGCCGCTGGCGATCGGAATGCTCAGTTCCGCCGCCACCCGCCGTTCCGCATGGTGGTCGGGAGAATGCACCGGCTCCTCGAACCACTCGATCTGAAATTCCTCGATGGCGCGCCCGAGCCGCACGGCATCGCCTACGTTGAGCCGCTGCCCCGCATCGACCATCAGCTTGATATCGGGGCCGATGACTTCGCGCACGGCCTTCACGCGTGCGACCTGCTCCGCCATTGTGCCGGCGCCGACGCGCATCTTCATGGCCTTGTATCCGTGCGCGATGACGTTGGCGGCGGTCTTCTGCAACGCATCCAACGGGACCGGATTCCAGAATCCGCCACTGTAGTAAGCCGGCACTCGCACATGCAGCGCGCCGAGCAAGCGGTGCACTGGCAGACCAGCGGCTTTCGCGCGCAGGTCGAGCATCGCGCCTTCCAGCGCGCCAATGCCGATCAGGCTGACGCCGGCCATGCCGAGATGCCGGGCATCCTCGGTCGCCTCAGCGCAGAAGGCCTCGGAAAACATCGGGTCGCGGCCGATCACGAGCATATCCAGGCTGTGCACCATCGCATGCAGGACGGGCACCCGCTTGTTGTTGACCGCGAGCAAGACGCATTCGCCGGTGAGGCCGGCATCGGTATCGAGAAACACCGCCAGCGCACCCAGGCTCGGCCCCGGAAACGGCGCGCCGAACTGACACATGTAGGGGTATTTCACCGCCACGGTCCGCAATGCGGTTATCTTCATCGTTCCTCCGGACCAATAATTCGTTCGTTCCCGCGAACGCGGTGACCCAGCGTAACAAGCTCCACAGTTCGAGCAAGTTCTCCTGGATTTCCGCTTGTGCTTTGCGCGGGAATAAGCGGACGGATCGGCTTGAACATGTGCCGGTATCACTGGCTCGCGCGGCTGAGCTCAGCCGTCGCCCGGGCCACAACCGCCGCAAGGAATCCATAGACCCTGCCGGCGAGCGCCGTCACCTGCTCGGCATTGCTGAAGTGAATATCGGCGCGCGAGCGTTCCGCATCGCGAAGGCAATCGGGATCGATCACCATCTTGCTGACGCCTGCCGGTATAGTTGTCGAGGCTGGCGAGCCAGCCGAAGCGGCGCGGGTCGTATTGCGCCGGACGGTTACCGACGCGACTCTATCTGTCACGCGCTGGTTCGAATCGGGGCGGCGCGACCTCGTGTCTATCGACAGGGGCGTGAAAAAAGCTCAATACCAAGGCGACCGAAACGCCAGCTCAAAGCGGCCGGGCCTGCACATCAACTTTTGACCGGAACCCATTCGGGTGTCCGTTGCCCTCGCGCCGAGTGATGTCGGGCGAAAGGAAATCTCATGGAATTGCCTGAAATGCTCCAAGGAGCTTCGCTGACGCGCCTCGTGCAGGGCGCGCTCGTTGGTGCGGTGGCCGCCATCGTAATCGGCTTCAATTGGGGCGGATGGACGCTCGGAAGCACCGCCGAGAAAAACGTTCAGGAAGCCGAACAGAAGGCGATGGTGCGGGTCCTGGCGCCGATCTGCGTCGACAAGTTCCAGCGGGCGGCCGATGCCGGGCCAAATCTGGAGGCGCTCAAAAAGGCCGATTCCTGGAAACGGGATGAGATCATCGAGAAGGCCGGGTGGACGAAGTTTCCCGGATCGGAGCCCGACCGCAAAGTGGCGGAGGCCTGCGCGAACCTGCTTAGCCAGCCGAAGCAGGATTGAATGGCAATGAGCCCCGGAACGGCCCCGGGGCTCCGACCTGCAAGTTAAAGTGAGAAAGTCTCGCCGCGGTCGTCGGGAGATGCAGGAGCGCGCGCGAGAGTGAACTGGATGAGGCGACCCATGTCGATCGACGGCAATCAGCCAATGCGCAGCCCCAATGGCAAGGCGATACTCACCACGCTCGCATGCGTGCTTGGGATAGTTGTTCTGATTGTGATGTATTACCAGATCATCGGCTTTTAGCGCGACACCGGCGAAGTCTCGGTGTCCGCCATTCGTCCCGTGCGCGAGCTGGCTCGGATGGTGAGTGAGCAAGCCTTTATCCGTGAGAAGAGTAATTGAACTTTGTCTTGTGGCCGCGAAGATATTTCCTTTTTTTGGCCTAGTTATTTTGTAATTTACTCCTATCTATACTGGGCGGTTTGTTGCCCGGGTGCGCCGTTTCTGGGCAAGCTCTTCTCGATGGCCGATTTACACGCCAGCCCAAGGTTGAAACATGGAACGTCGATCCTCACCATCCAATTCGCGCAGTTTCAATTACAGCAGCGAAGCCGAGTTTTTCTCCGGGAAGTCTATTCGCCGAGGGCGGCCGCCGCTTGGATACAAACGATTTGCGCGAGCTGCCGATGCCATCCGGTTCGCCATCGAAGAGCTTCCCTCGCATCTTCTGGTTGGTTCCTCGCTCGAAGTCGACGACGAGAGATACCCGGCTAATGAGATACGTTGTTTGTACGAGAGCGCCGATTATCCGCTTTCGCGGCGCGTCGCGACCGCCGCGCGATGATCGCGCGAACGCTCAGCAAGGACGTGGCCTTCGGGAAGCCTTTTCTGCTGAAAGGCGTGGACCGTGTGCTGCCCGCCGGTACCTACAAGGTTATGACGGACCAAGAGTTGATCGAGGGACTGTCCTTCCCGGTTTATCGCAGGGTCTCCACCATGATCTTCGTGCCGGCGCAATCGCAAGCGTCGGCGATCGAGATGGTGACCATTGATCCTCTGGAACTCCAGGCGGCGCAGGATCGAGACGCGGCTTCATTATGACCGATAAGTCCGTCGATCTGGACCGGCACCGAGGGATGGCCGCGCAAAAGGCGACGGAGCTTCGTCGCATGCTCGCCGACGTGGCTGCCAATGAGCAGGTGCTGCGCGCGAAGCAGGACGAGTTGGAAATCCAGTTGATTGCCGCTCCGGCCTCGGACTGGCACGAAGCCGCCGAGAAGGCGCGCTATCTGCTCGCGCTCTTTGCCGTCAGTCCCAGTGGACAGGATCCCCGCCGACAAAAGCTGATTGAAGCCGTGCTCGACGATTTCAAGCGTCTCTCCGGCGAGGCATGACAATCCCGGATGCCATGCGAGGGCGGCGAGCGTAACCCCGACGCAGCGAAGCGACATCCGCCCCACAAATCCAAGAACGGCTGCTGCTTCGTCAGCGACGGCCCGTCCTTCGGGAGCAGACGGCGTTGGCGACACCGTGGTTTTCCTGGAGACCGGTCATCAAATCGCGAAGTCAGTTGGTTAGCTAGCGAGTGGAGCCCGGATCGGGCGAAACAACATCCGGGCCCGGTGCGACGTCAGCCCCGGACTTCGCGGGCTCTCGATCCGGGCTCCGCGCTCAGTGCAGTCTTGGGGCAGATTTAGGGTAATCCGATACGCGTTGCGACAAGTCGAGCGTGCGGCAATCGAACGATCCATTGCCTTTCCGCGGCATCGCGCAGGACTGATATGCTAACAATCATATTGCGGTGGCGCGGGCTTGTTTTGAGAATTGAAGCGCCGAAGTTGCCGACTTTGCAGATACAGCGACTGTTGACGCGCCGCAGATTGGATGATGACCCCAAGAAGGACCTTCGGCCCGCAACGTTTTTCAGCGGAAGCATGAACAGAAGGCAGGCACTTCTAAGTGCGGCAGCGCTTTTGGCCGGCGGAGCGCTGGTGCCGATGCGTGCACTCGCGCAATCACTTGCGGTAGATGAGGCCCGGGCCATCGCGAAGGAAGCGACCATCTACGGCTTTCCGCTAGTGGATAGCTACCGCATTCAGTATTCGTACTTCGTGGACCGCACTAGCCCCGAGTTCAAGGGGGGCTGGAACGAGATCAGCAACACCGCGCGGGTTTATACGCCCGACGATAAAGCCATCCAAACTCCAAATTCGGACACGCCTTATTCCTTCGTTGGCGCCGATCTGCGCGCGGAGCCGCTGGTATTGACGGTGCCGGCAATCGAGAAGGGACGCTACTACTCGCTTCAATTCATCGACATGTATACTTTCAACTTCGCCTATGTGGGCAGCCGTACCCCCGGCAATGGAGCCGGAAGCTTCCTACTCGCCGGTCCGGATTGGAAGGGACAGAGGCCCAGGGGCATCAAGTCGGTGATCCGGTCCGAGACGAATTTCGTGTTCGTGCTTTATCGAACGCAACTCTTTAATCCCGGCGACATCGAGAACGTTAAGAAGATTCAGGCTGGCTACAAGGTCGAGACGCTTTCGCACTTTTTCGGCCAGCCTGCCCCTCCGTCCCCGCGCGCCGTCAATTTCATGAAGCCGCTCATGGCCGAGCAGGAACGTACGTCGCTTGAGTTCTTCAGTATCCTCAATTTCGTCCTGCAGTTCTGTCCCACGAATTCCTCCGAGAAAGCGTTGAGGGCGCGCTTTGCCAAGCTTGGTATCGGTACGGGCGGAAACTTTGATGCGCAAAAGCTATCTCCCGAGATGCGAAAGGCGGTCGAAGACGGCGTGGCCGATGCGTGGAAGGCATTCAATGAATATAAGGAAACACAGCTTGATACGGGAAAGAAGACCAGCGCTGACGGCTTCGGCACGCGTGCGTTTCTGAAGAGCGATTATATGAGCCGCATGGCGTCGGCCGTGCTCGGGATCTATGGAAACTCGAAAGACGAAGCGATCTATCCGGTTTATTTCGTCGACTCCGACAAGCAGAAGGTCGACGGAACCCATCAGTATACACTGCGCTTCGCACCCGCGCAGTTGCCGCCGGTCAATGCATTCTGGTCGCTCACGTTGTATGAACTTCCGTCGAGCTTGCTGTTTGCAAATGCGCTCAACCGCTATCTGATCAATTCTCCAATGCTGCCCAACCTCAAGCGCGACCCGGATGGAGGGATCACGTTGTTCGTTCAAAACGAATCTCCGGGCAACGGCAAGGAAGCGAACTGGTTGCCGGCTCCGAAGGGGCCGTTTTTCATGGTCATGCGTCTGTATTGGCCCAAGCCCGCAGCATTGACCGGCAAATGGAAGGCGCCCCCGTTGCAGCGAACAACCTGAAACGAAAGGAACGCAACTATGAAAGGCAACCTTTCTGCCTCCGCCTTGATTGCGGTTCTGGCAACGATCAACGGCGCCAACGCGCAATCGGCGACCAATGCCGTGCCGGTCACGGTCGACAATTTTATTCGGGCCGAGTCCGACATGTATGCGGGCGCGATGGTGAAGGATGGAGCGTTTGGAAAGCTGCTTCATCGTCGCGAGCCGGCATCGATCGAGAACCAGACCGTCATACAACTCAACCGTGACACGCTGTATTCGTCGGCCGTGTTTGACCTCGACGCCGGGGCCGTGACAATCACGCTCCCGGATGCGGGCACGCGTCTAATGTCCTTGATGACGATCAACCAGGACCACTACGTGCCCAAGGTAGTCTACGGCGCTGGCGCCTACACCTTTAACAGGGAGGAGATCGGTACGCGCTATATGATCACCGCTATCCGCACGTTGGTCGATCCAGCAAATCTCGAGGATGTGAAGCAGGTTCACGCTTTGCAGGACGCGATCAAAGTCAGTCAGGCAACTTCCGGTCGATTCGAGGTCCCCAACTGGGATCAGGTGAGTCAAAAAAAGGTCCGCGATGCCCTCCTTGTGCTTGGATCGACACTGGCCGACTTCAAGAAGGCATTCGGCACCAAGGATCAGGTTGACCCGGTGCGGCATCTCATCGGAACCGCCTCGGCCTGGGGTGGCAATCCCGATAAGGACGCGACCTATCTCAATATCACGCCGGGCAAAAATGACGGTGCCACAGTGTACCGGCTCAAAGTGCAGGACGTCCCGGTCGAGGGCTTCTGGTCAGTTAGCGTTTACAACGCCGCGGGCTACTATCAGAAGAACCAGTATGATGCTTATACGGTCAACAACATCACCGCAAAGAAAGGCGACGACGGCTCGATCGCCATCCAGTTCGGCGGATGCGACGGCAAGATTGCCAACTGCCTGCCAATCGTAGCGGGTTGGAATTACACCGTGCGCCTTTATCGTCCGCGAGCCGAAATTCTCAATGGCACCTGGACCTTCCCCGACCCTCAGCCCGTGAACTGAGGTTGAGGCGAACGTCAAGGGGCCGCGTCGGCTTACGGCGCCATCTCGGACCTGCCCGGACAGTTACCTTCC
The DNA here is from genome assembly GCA_963702695.1 of uncultured Alphaproteobacteria bacterium. Taxonomy (GTDB): domain Bacteria; phylum Pseudomonadota; class Alphaproteobacteria; order Rhizobiales; family Xanthobacteraceae; genus VAZQ01. The sequence continues at coordinate 36,097 of CAVPDS010000028.1, forward strand.
CATCGCCGTCGGGTGCCAAGCGGACGTTGAGCAAGCGGCTCAACAAAAAGGCAGCGCGTAGGGCTGATTTGGCGAAGTGTAATCCGCCGTCGCCGGCAGACGGCGGGTTACGACTTCGGCTAAACCCGCCCTACGCTCTTTCATGGTTGTCCATCGTCGCGCGGAACGGGTGCGCTGGATACACGCCCAAAATCTTCATCTCCTTCGAGAAGAATTTCAGTTCCTCCAGCGCCAGCTCCAGATTCCGATCGGCGGGGTGGCCTTCGACGTCGGCGTAGAATTGGGTGGCGAAGAAATTGCCTTCGATCATGTAGCTTTCGAGCTTGGTCATGTTGACCCGGTTGGTGGCGAAGCCGCCGAGCGTTTTGTAGAGCGCGGCCGGGATGTTGCGCACCTGAAAGATGAAGGTTGTGACCACCAGCCCGTTCCCGGCTGCGGCCCATTGCTCTTGCCGCGAGAGCACGATGAAGCGCGTGGTGTTGTGGGCTTCGTCCTCGATGTCCTGCGCGATGATGTCGAGGCCGTAGATTTCCGCCGCGAGCTGCGAGGCGATCGAGGCGCGGCTCTTGTCGCCGGCTTCCGCGACTTCGCGTGCGGAGCCGGCGGTGTCGGCGGCGACCACCGGCTTGATGTTGAATTTGCGGATCGCCCTGCGGCATTGGCCGAGCGCGTGGACGTGACTCTCGACCGTTCTGATGTCGGAAAGCTTCGCGCCTTTCACCGCCATGAGCTGATGACGCACCGGCATGAAGTGCTCGGCGACGATGTGCAGGTCCGAACTCGGCATCAGGTGATGGATGTCGGCGACGCGGCCGGCGACCGAGTTCTCGATCGGGATCATGCCGAGATCGGCATCGCCCGACGTGATCGCGGCGAAGCAATCCTCGAAGGTCGCGCACGGCACCGCCACGGCGTCGGGATAGGCCTCGCGGATGGCGAGATGCGAGTTCGCGCCCGGCTCGCCCTGGAATACGATCTTCATTGCCACGCTTGTTATGCTCCCTGCATCCGCGATTTCGTCACGGCGCGAGCAGTTCGCGCGCGCGCTCCAGATCTTCCGGCGTGTCGACGCCGAGCGGCACGCTGTCGACGATCGCGATATCGATGCGCATGCCGGCTTCGAGCGCACGCAACTGTTCGAGCTTCTCGCGCTGTTCGAGCGGGGAGGGGGGCAGCGCCACGAACCGCGCCAGCGCGGCGCGGCGATAGGCGTAAAGCCCGATGTGATGGTAGAGCGGTCCGTCGCCTGCCGGCGCAGTGGCGCGGGTGAAATAGAGCGCCCGCAGCCGACGTGGCCCGACCGGGGTGCCGACGGCCTTTACGACGTTCGGATTGGTGCGTTCCTCCGGTCGGGTGATCTCGGCGGCGAGGGTGGCGATGTCCACCTGCGGGTCCGCGAGCGGGGCGATCGCGGCCTTGATGTCGGCGGGTTCCAGCGTCGGCAGGTCGCCCTGCACGTTGACGATGACCTCAGCGCGACCTGCCGGGTCGGCGGCGGCCAGCGCCTCGTGGATGCGGTCGGAACCGGAGATGTGGTTGGCGCGGGTCATCACCGCCCGGCCCCCGGCCTTCTCGACCGCAGTGCAGATCGCCTCCGAATCGGTCGCGACCACCACGGGACCGGCTCCAGACTTCTCGGCGCGGCGCAGGACGCGCACAATCATGGACTGGCCGCCGACGTCCAGGAGCGGTTTCCCTGGAAGTCGCGTAGACGCCATGCGTGCGGGGATTAGAATAAGTGTCTGCATCGAGAGCCGGTCCACGGCCGGCGAATTGTCCGTGGTTCCGGCGGGTTATACGGGTTGCCAGGAGCGAGGCAAACCGGTTATCTCTGCGACCCGCCGATGACCCGTTCGCGACTGGAGCGCTGCGATGGATTCCTTTGAAATGAACAAGATTTTGGGCGCCATTCTCGGCACCTGCCTGGTGCTGGTGGCGACCAATATCGCGGCCGGGGCAATTTTTTCGCCGCGCGCGCCGGTCAAGCCCGGGTTCGACATCAAGGTCCCCGAGCACAAGGGCAACGAGCCCGCAGCAGCCCCAGCTCCGCAGAAGCCGTTGGGTGAACTCCTGGCCAGCGCCAATGTCGGCAAAGGGAAGGAATCGGCCAAGAAATGCGAGGCCTGTCATACCTTTGAGAAGGGCGGGCCGAATCGCGTCGGCCCCAATCTGTGGGGCGTTGTCGGTCGCCAGCGCGCTTCTGAGCCCGGCTTCGACTATTCGAGCGCCATGAAGAGCAAGGGCGGTACCTGGACCATCGACGACCTCAACAAGTTCCTGACCAGCCCCAAGGACTTCGTTCCCGGCACCAAGATGACTTTCGTCGGCCTGCCGCGCGACACTGAGCGGGCCGACGTCCTCGCTTTTCTCAACAGCCTTGCGGACAATCCGGGGCCGCTCAAGGCCGCCGACGCCGGCGGCGCCGCCGCGAAGTGAGGTCTGCCCATCGGCGGTTGCACGGCCGGGCCCACGCCCGGCCGTATGTTTTTTCCGTGATCCGCGACGCTACGCCGCCCACGGGAAAGTGAAGAGCGCGCGCGGCACTTGCGGCCCCCAGGTGCCGGACCATCTAAAATCGGACATAATACGCCCCATCTAAAATCGGACATAGTACGCCGAAGATTTGACCCCAAAGCTGCGCTGAGCCCGGCCACGCCCATTGTGTCCGCCTGCCGCCCCGGAGGCCCCCTTGTCCGTCAGTCGTCGATCCCTGATCCGTACCAGTCTCGTCGTCGCCGTCGCGCCTGCCCTGAACCGCCTCGGCGTTCCTTTGATGACGCCATCATACGCTCAGGGCGTGGCTCCGGAGGGAGAATGGAAGCACGGGCTCTCGTTGTTCGACGACGTGCACTATCCGCCCGACTTCAAGCATTTCGAATACGTCAATCCGAACGCCTCCAAGACCGGCGTCGTCCGCATGCTGGCCGTCGGCACCTTCGACAATTTCAATTCCGCGGTCGGCTCGGTGCGCGGCACGCTGGCGATCGGCGCGAGTCTCCTCAACGACACGCTGACGACGCGGGCGCTTGATGAAATCTCGACGGAATATGGGCTGCTCGCGGAAGCGGTAAAGCATCCCGCCGACGTCTCCTCCGTCACCTATCGCCTGCGTGCCAATGCGCGCTGGCACGACGGCAAGCCGGTGACGGTGCAAGATGTCATCTTCGGCTTCGAAACGTTGAAGAAGCAGGATCCGCAACTCGGCGCCTACTATCAGCATGTCGTGAAGGCCGAGCAGATCGGCGACCACGAAATCACCTTCACCTTCGACAGCCCCGGCAATCGCGAGTTGCCGCAGATCGTCGGCCAGCTCTGGGCGCTGCCGAAACACTACTGGGAAGGGACCGACGCCAACGGCAAGAAGCGCAACATTGGCGAGACCACGCTCGAACCGCCGCTCGGCTCTGGCCCCTACAAGATCAAGCAATTCGATGCCGGCCGCACCGTCGTCTACGAGCGCGTCAAGGACTACTGGGGCAAGGACCTGCCGGTGCAGGTCGGGCAGAACAATTTCGACGAAATTCGGTTCGAATATTTCCGCGACCCGACCATTGCGATCGAGGCGCTCAAGGGCGATCAGGTCGACTGGCGCACCGAGAACAGCGCGCGCGCCTGGGCGACCGCGTATGATTTCCCGGCGGTGAGGGAGAAGCGGGTCATCCTCGAAGAATTCCCGATCAGGGATCAGGGGGTGATGCAGGGCTTTGCCTTCAACATCCGGCGCGACAAGTTCAAGGACGTGCGCGTACGGCGCGCGTTCAACTACGCGTTTGATTTCGAGGAGATAAACAAGCAGCTCTTTTTCGGTCAGTATCGCCGGGTCGTCAGCTATTTTGATGGCACCGAACTAGCCTCATCGGGTGTGCCGCAAGGCGCGGAGCTCGAAATCCTCAATACCGTGCGCGACAAGGTGCCGGCCGAAGTCTTCACCACTGCCTACAGCAATCCGAGCGGCGGCAGTCCGGAGAAGATGCGTGCGAACCTGGTCGCAGGTCTCCGGCTGCTCAAGGAGGCCGGCTACGAGATTCGTGATCGCAAGCTGGTCAACACCAAGACCGGCGAGCCTTTCACCGTCGAGTTCCTGAACGACGATCCGAATTTCGAGCGGGTGGTGCTGTTCTACAAGCCTTCGCTCGAGCGGCTCGGCATCGGGCTGAGCTTGCGAACCGTCGACGACGCCCAGTACGAAAACCGATTGCGGACCTGGGACTACGACATCATCACCCAGATCTGGCCGCAATCGCTCTCACCCGGCAACGAGCAGCGCGATTTCTGGGGCTCCGCCGCCGCCGACGACGCCGGCTCCCGCAACTACATCGGGATCAAGAATCCGGCGATCGACGCGCTGATCGACCGGGTGATCTTCGCCAAGAACCGCGCCGACCTCGTGGCCGCGACCAAGGCGCTGGACCGCGTGCTGCTCTGGAACAACTACGTCGTGCCGCAATGGACCTACGGTAAGGTTCGCGTCGCGCACTGGGACCGCTTCGGCCGCCCGGATCCGCTGCCCAAGTACGGAATGTCCGGCTTCCCGACTGTGTGGTGGTGGGACGAGGCGAGAGCAGCCAAGGCAGGACCCCAGCGATGACTCCGCGCCCTCGCGCTTCGTCCGGGCGTGGCCTGATCACCCGTCGCGCCGCGATCGTCCTTGGCGGCGGCGCCTTGGCGGCAGGGTTTACGAAGAGCGCGGCGGCGCAGGAAGAGCCCGAACGACACGGCATTTCGGCGTTCGGGGACCTCAAATATCCGCCCGATTTTCAACACTATGACTACATCAACGCGAATGCTCCGAAGGGTGGGCTGTTCTCGCAGGTCGGCCCGAACCGCCAATACAACCAGAACTTCCTCACTTTCAATTCGCTCAACAGCTTCATTCTCAAGGGCGATGCGGCCCAAGGCATGGAGACCACCTTCGCGACGCTGATGGTGCGCGCGGAGGATGAGCCCGACGCGATGTACGGGCTTGCCGCTCGGGCGGTGCGCACCTCCGCAGACGGGCTCATCTACCGATTCATGATCCGGCCCGAAGCCAAATTCCATGACGGCACGCGGCTGACCGCTCACGATGTAGCGTTCTCGCTCAATCTCCTCAAGGAGAAGGGCCATCCGATCATCACCCAACTGATGCGCGATGTGCAGGGTGCCGAAGCGACCGACGACACGACGGTGATCGTGCGGTTTGCGCCCAAGCGGGCGCGTGACGTGCCGCTGTTCGTCGCTTCGCTGCCGATCTTCTCACGGGCCTACTATTCGGTGAAGAATTTCGACGAGACGACGCTTGATCCGCCGCTCGGCAGCGGCCCTTACAAGGTGGGGCGGTTCGAGGCCGGGCGCTTCATCGAATATGACCGGGTGAAGGACTGGTGGGGCGCGGACCTGCCGGTCGCCCGCGGATTCTTCAACTTCGACACGGTGCGCTACGAGTTCTATCGCGATCGCGACGTGGCCTTCGAGGGCTTCACCGGCAAGAGCTATCTGTTCCGCGAGGAATTCACCTCCCGCATCTGGGCGACTCGCTACGATTTCCCCGCGCTCAAGGACGGCCGTGTCAAACGGGAAATCCTTCCCGACGATACTCCTTCTGGCGCGCAGGGCTGGTTCATGAATACGCGGCGCGAGCAGTTCAAGAACCCGAAGCTGCGCGAGGCACTGATCGACGCCTTTGATTTTGAATGGACCAATAAGAACATCATGTACGGATCTTATGACCGTACGCATTCGGTGTTCCAGAACTCCGACATGATGGCGAAGGGCAAGCCCACGCCCGAGGAACTCGCGCTGCTCGAGCCGTTCCGGAGCCAGGTTTCCGCCGAAGTGTTCGGCGACCCGTTCGTCCCGCCGGTCTCCGACGGGTCGGGGCAGGACCGGGCGCTGCTGCGCAAGGCGAGCCAGTTGCTGCAGGAGGCCGGCTACGTCATCAAGGATGGCAAGCGGGTGTCGCCGAAGGGCGAGCGTATCACGATGGAGTTTCTGGTCGACGATCCGGGCTTTCAGCCGCATCACCTGCCGTTCATCAAGAATCTCTCGACACTTGGAATCGATGCGACCTTGCGCATCGTCGATCCGGTGCAATATCGCGCTCGCGTCGATGCCTTCGATTTCGACATCACGATCGAGCGGTTTTCCTTCTCGGCGACGCCAGGCGATTCAATGCGCACCTATTTCTCCACGCAGGCGGCCGCGACCAAGGGGACGCAGAATCTTGCGGGGATCGCCGATCCGGTGATCGATACGTTGATCGACAAGATCATCGCGGCCGACAATCGCGCTGCGCTGACCACCGCCTGCCGCGCGCTCGACCGCGTGTTCCGCGCCGGCCGCTACTGGATTCCGCATTGGTACAAGCCGACGCATTGGGTGGCGTATTGGGATGTGTTCGCGCATCCGGCTAAAACGCCGCATTATGGCTATGGCATCCCGGAGACGTGGTGGCACGACCGCGACAAGGCGGCGAAGCTTGAACGAGCAGGGTGATTCGAAGCGATGAATCCGATCGCCGGACGCCTCGATATTTGCGGAAATCGTCCCGGCGGGCTTGTTCTGGCCTGGATGGTTGGCGGAACATGGGGGTTGCCGCGTTCGTCGGATAACCTAGCCGCTAGCCTGCGACCGATGCGTGACAATCAAGATGCGTGACAACCGAGATGTGATGACAATCGAGGCCTCGCGACACCTGGAAGCGCCGTTCACGTTCGCGGCGCCGCACGAAAGTCACTGATCCGAGATGGGTGCCTATATCATCCGCCGCTTGCTCCTCATGATCCCGACCTTGCTCGGGATCATGTTGATCTCGTTTGTCGTTGTGCAGTTTGCCCCGGGGGGGCCGGTCGAGCGCGTGATCGCGATGCTGTCCGGCGCCGATACCGGTGCGAGTTCGCGGGTGTCGGGCTCCGGGAGCGACTTCGGCGCCCGTGGGCAGGTGCAGGCCGGATCGGATTCCATCAACTCGAAATATCGCGGCGCGCAGGGCCTCAGTCCCGACTTCATCAAGAGCCTGGAGAAGCAATTCGGTTTCGACAAGCCGGCCTACGAGCGCTTCTTCATCATGCTCTGGAACTACGCCCGGTTTGATTTCGGCAAGAGCTACTTTCGCGACACCAGCGTGCTGCAGCTTATCAAAGAGAAGCTGCCGGTTTCGATCTCGCTGGGCATCTGGCTCACCTTGATCAGCTATCTGATCTCGATCCCGCTCGGCATCCGCAAGGCGGTCAAGGATGGATCGCAATTCGATATCTGGACATCGGGGGTCGTCATTGTTGGCTATGCGATCCCGGGCTTCCTGTTTGCGGTCCTGCTCATCATCCTGTTTGCGGGCGGGTCGTTCTTCTCCTGGTTCCCGCTGCGCGGCCTCACCTCGGAGGGATGGAGCCAGTTCCCGCTCTGGCAGAAGATCCTCGATTATTTCTGGCACCTGACCCTGCCGATCATCGCCATGGGGCTTTCCGCGTTTGCGACCATGACGCTGCTGACCAAGAATTCGTTCCTCGACGAGATCCGCAAGCAGTATGTGCTCACGGCGCGCGCCAAGGGCTGCAACGAACGTCAGGTGCTCTATGGCCATATCTTCCGCAATGCGATGCTGATCGTGATCGCGGGGTTTCCGGCTGCATTCATCTCATCTTTTTTCGCCGGGTCGCTGCTGATCGAGACGATTTTCTCGCTCGACGGCCTCGGCCTGCTCGGCTTCGAAAGCGTGCTCAACCGCGACTACCCGGTGGTGTTCGCGACCCTCTACATTTTCGCGCTGCTTGGGCTGGTGGTGAATCTGGTCTCCGATTTCACCTATACCATGGTCGATCCGCGTATCGACTTCGAGACGCGGGAGGTTTGAGGTGGACGACCGCACGACCGTCGAAGTCCCCGAGACCACCAGCGGCGGCCCCAAGACTCCCGAACGGGCCCTCGAAGGGACGCCCAAGCCGCTCGAGAGGGCAACCACCATCCAGGTGCCGGAGCAGCAAGCGCAGGGCACGATGGGCCCGGTGGTGCCACCGGAGCGCAGCCGCTTCGCGCTCTCACCGATCAATCGCCGGCGCTGGGAGAATTTCAAGGCGAACCGGCGCGGTTACGTCTCGTTGTGGATCTTCCTGGTCCTGTTCGTGATCACCAGCGGCGCGGAATTCGTCGCCAACGACAAGCCGTTCGTGCTCAAGCTTGATGGCAGGTTCTATTTCCCGGTATTCGTGACCTATCCCGAGACCGCGTTCGGCGGCGACTTCGAGACCGCCGCGGACTATCGCGATCCGTATCTGCAGAAGCTGATCAAGGACAAGGGCGGCTGGATGATCTGGCCGCCCATCCGCTACTCCTACGACACCCACAATCTTGATTTGCCAACGCCGGCGCCGTCGCCGCCGACCTGGATGCTCACGGAGGAGCAATGCAAGGCGGTGGTGGAGAAGAAGGGCCTGCGCGACTGCCGCGATCTCGAATACAATTGGCTCGGGACCGATGACCAGGGCTTTGACGTCGTCGCGCGGCTCATCTACGGCTTCCGCCTGTCGGTGATGTTCGGTTTGATCCTTACGATCATTTCCTCGATCGTCGGTGTGGCGGCAGGTGCAGTGCAGGGTTATTTCGGCGGATGGACCGACCTGCTGTTCCAGCGATTCATCGAGATCTGGACCTCGGTGCCATCGTTCTTCCTCTTGCTGATCATCTCATCCGTGTTGGTGCCGAGCTTCTTCGTGATGCTGGGAATCCTGTTGTTGTATTCCTGGGTCTCGCTGGTCGGGCTCGTGCGCGCGGAGTTCCTGCGCGGGCGCAACTTCGAGTACGTCCAGGCGGCGCGCGCGCTCGGTGTCTCGAATGCCCGGATCATGTTCCGTCACCTGCTGCCAAACGCGATGGTGGCAACCATGACCTTCGTGCCGTTCATCCTGTCGGGCTCGGTGATGACGCTCACGGGCCTCGACTTTCTCGGCTTTGGCCTGCCGCCCGGCTCGGCCTCGCTCGGCGAATTGCTCAAGCAGGGCAAGGCGAACATCCAGGCGCCCTGGCTGGGCATCACGAGCTTCTTCACTGTCGCGCTCATGCTCTCGCTGCTGATCTTCATCGGCGAGGCCGTTCGCGACGCCTTCGATCCGCGCAAGACCTTCCGATAAGCAAGACCCTTCAATGAACAAGACGTTCCGATAGAGATGACCACCTTGGAAAACCTTCTCTCCGTCCGCGATCTCTCCGTGGCGTTTCGCCAGGGGGATCGAACGATGCTGGCCGTCGACCGCGTGTCGTTCGACATCCCGAAGGGCAAGACGGTGGCACTGGTCGGCGAGTCCGGGTCCGGTAAATCGGTGACGGCACTGTCCGTCATGAAGCTTCTGCCTTATCCGGCTGCGTCGCATCCGTCCGGCTCGATCCTTTTCAACGGGGAAGACCTGCTGGCGGCTTCCGAGCGACACATGCGTCAGGTGCGTGGTAACGACATCACGATCATCTTCCAGGAGCCGATGACGTCGCTCAATCCGCTCCACATGATCGAGAAGCAGATCGGTGAAATCCTCCTCCTGCACCAGGGTCTCTCCGGCGAGGTGGCGCGCCAGCGCACGCTCGATCTCCTCACCCAGGTCGGCATTCCCGAGCCGGAGACGCGGCTCAAGAGCTACCCGCATCAGCTCTCCGGCGGACAGCGCCAGCGGGTCATGATCGCGATGGCGCTCGCCAACGAACCCGACCTCCTCGTCGCCGACGAGCCGACGACCGCGCTCGACGTCACCGTGCAGGCGCAGATCCTGCGGCTGTTGAAGGACATCCAGTCGCGGCTCGGCATGGCGATGCTGTTCATCACCCACGACCTCGGCATCGTGCGCAAGCTCGCCGACCAGGTTTGCGTGATGAAGGAGGGAAAGATCGTCGAGAAGGGACCGGTCGAGCAGGTTTTCACCGCGCCTGAGCATCCCTACACGCGCGCTTTGCTTGCCGCCGAGCCGAAGCCGGATCCCGCGCCGGTCCAGCCGCAGGCGCCAGTTGTCATCGAGACGACGGATCTCAAGGTCTGGTTTCCGATCAAGCGCGGCCTGCTGCGGCAGGTCGTGGGGCACATCAAGGCGGTCGATGGCGTGAGCATCGCGATCCGCAAGGGCGAAACGCTCGGTATCGTCGGCGAATCCGGTTCCGGCAAGACCACGCTCGGGCTTGCGATCCTGCGGCTCATCTCCTCGAAAGGCACGGTTGCGTTGCTCGGCAAGGAAATCAGCGGCCTGAAGTTCAAGGAGATGCGTCCATTCCGGCACGACATGCAGATCGTGTTTCAGGACCCTTACGGCTCGCTCAGTCCGCGCATGTCGATCTCCGACATCATCGAGGAAGGCCTGTGGGTGCATTCCCCAGATCTGTCCGACCGCGAGCGGGAGCAGCGTGTCATCCGTGCGCTTGAAGATGTCGGGCTCGATCCCGCGACGCGCTTTCGCTATCCGCATGAGTTCTCCGGTGGGCAGCGCCAGCGCATCGCGGTCGCGCGCGCCATCGTGCTGGAGCCGACGTTCGTCGTGCTCGACGAACCGACCAGTGCGCTCGACATGCTGATCCAGGCGCAGATCGTCGATCTGCTGCGCGCGCTGCAGAAGCGGCGCGATCTCACCTACCTCTTCATCTCGCATGATCTGCGCGTGGTTGCGGCCTTGGCGAGCCTGCTCGTCGTCATGCGTCACGGCAAGATTGTTGAGGAAGGCCCCGCGGCGGAGCTTTTCGCTCATCCCAAGAGCGAATATACGCGTGCGTTGCTTGCCGCAGCCTTCAATCTCGACACCGCGCCTGAGGGCGTCGTCGCCCAATAGGGATGCCTGTGATGGCTGGAGCCTCCGGTGCCGTGGACCTGGCGGATCTGCCGGCGGAGGTCACGGTCTCAGGATCGCAGGTGCTCGCCGAAGGCTTCCGCTCCTTTGAGCGCATTAGCTATGTGCTTCCAGGGATAGACGGCAGCGCGTCGACCACCTGTGAGCGCGATATCTTGCGCGTGGGCAAGGTCGTGGCGGTGCTGCCGTTCGATCCTGCGCGCGACGAGATCGTCGTGCTGCGTCAGTTTCGTCTTGCTGCGCATCTCGCAAACGGCAAGGGCGAACTGGTCGAGATCGTAGCGGGGCATGTGGAGCGGGGCGAACAGCCGGTCGACGCGGCAAGCCGCGAAACGAACGAAGAGATCGGCATCGAACCCGCGTCCTTGATCAGGCTGTTGAGTTATTTTCCAAGCCCCGGCGTCGGTCAGGAAGAGATTACGCTCTACCTCGGCATCATTGATGCGGCGACGCTGCCGGCGCGAGCCGGGCTGGCCAGCGAGAAGGAGGTGACGCTGCCGATTCTGGTTTCGATCGACGCGGCGCTGGCGGCGCTGGAAAGCGGCACGATCCACAACGGCCCGCTTATCATCGCCTTGCAGTGGCTCGCGCTGCATCGCTCGCGGCTCCCGGAAATCATTCGAACAGGCGGCTGATGGCGGCGATCCTACTCGCCATCAGTGGCTGGGACCGCGAGGCCTGGGAGGCGCGCTTCCGCGCGCTCGCACCGGAGCGCGATATCAGGGTCTGGCCCGATCGCATCGGCGATCCAGCCGGCATTTCCTACGCCTGCGCCTGGGAGCCGCCGCGGAGGCTGCTCGCCCGATTGCCGGACCTGCGGGCGATCTTCTCGCTCGGCGCCGGCGTCGATCATCTTATCGCCGATCCCGATCTGCCGAGCCTGCCGGTGGTGCGGATCGTCGATCGCGATCTCACGCAGCGGATGACCGAATACGTGATCCTGCACGTGCTGATGCACTACCGGCGCCAGCGGCTGTACGACACGCAGCAGCGCCAGCGGCTGTGGCGCGACCACGCGCAGCCTGCCGCACCCGACGTTACGGTTGGTGTGATGGGGCTCGGCGTCCTCGGTTCGGCCGCGGTGGCGGCGCTCTATGCGCTCGGCTTTCGCGTCGCAGCCTGGGCCAGAACGCCGAAGGCAATGGCGGGCGTCGAAGTCTTCCATGGTCCAGAGGGCCTCGAGCCGTTCCTGCGGCGCACCGAAATCCTGGTTTGCCTCTTGCCTGCGACATCCACGACTGCTGGTATTCTCAATCTCACTTTATTTCGCAAGCTCAAGCACGACGGGGCGCTGAGCGGCGCCTATTTGATCAATGCGGGGCGGGGCACGTTGCAGGTCGAGAGCGACATCCTGGCGGCACTCGCCGAAGGCGCGCTCGCGGGCGCAACGCTCGATGTATTCGTCTCCGAGCCGTTGCCGGCGGCAAGCCCGCTCTGGACGCACCCCAAGGTGACGATAACGCCGCACAATGCGGGCTTTTCCGATCCGCGCGCGCTCGCCGCCAATATCCTGCGTCAGATCGAGCGCATGGAACGCGGGCTGCCGCTCGAACACGTCATCGATCGCGCGGCGGGTTATTAGTCTAGGCCGTCAAGATCGAGCAAGCCGCCGGACACCTTTGAACACGGTCCCGGTCGCTTGGATGCGGGCGAGCGCTTCTCCAATCGACTCATGAGCCACCGCCATGTGAAACGCGTTGGCGTGCACGAGCGTTGTTGCATCGCGCGCAATCGCCACATGGCCTTGCCAGAACAAGAGATCGCCGCGGCCAATGTCGTCGAGGCTTGATCCGATCGACGCGCCGAGCGCGCACTCCTGCATGTCGCTGTCGCGCGGACAGGAAGTGCCGCAAGCCGTCAGTGCGATCTGTACCAGCCCCGAGCAGTCGATCCCGAGGGAGCTTTTACCGCCCCAGAGATAGGGCGTTCCGAGGAATCTTTCCGCCACCGAAACAAAATCGCTTTCCGCCGCGGCGAGCGGGGCCAGATGGCGCGCCGGAATGTGACCGCCCGCAACCGTCACCGCAAACGGCTCTGCAACGCGCGCGATGGCAACGCGCGCCCCGAATGGCAGCGCTTCGACCGGCGGCAGCTTGATGGAAGGACCCGGAAACATGAAGGTGCGCAGCGCAACTACTTTGTGCGTCGACGCTGGTCCGGGATGGCGCAACGCACTGGCCGACAGCCATCCCACATAGCCGTCGGTTTCGAGCTGGCCCCAGGCCCATCCCTCCTCCGTGGTCTCGTAGACAGTGACGGATTCGCCCATGAGTGCTTCGGTATCGAGTGCGGCATCGGGGGAGGGCGCCCGGCGCATCGCACACAGCGGTTCTACAATCTCGCGCAATTCGCCGGTGACGAAGCGGGACGCGGCGACGCGTCCTTCGAGATGATGGGCGGCGAGGTCCGGCCGCGCGGGTGTGACGCGCGGATCAAACGCACGCGAAGCCTCATCCATAACGCGCGACCAGCATCGCATAGAGCGCCCGCGCCGCCTGGCACTCGGCGCCTTCCGGGCGGCCGGGCCTGCTGGTCTGATTCCATGCGTAGATGTCGCAGTGCAGCCACGCTTTCGCCTGGGTGATGAAGCGGTGCAGGAACAAGGCGGCGGTGATCGAGCCGGCGAAGCCGCCCGAGGAGACGTTGTTGATGTCGGCTACCTTGGAGTCGAGCAATTGCGCATAGGGCCGCCATAGCGGCAGCCGCCAGACCGGATCGGCCTCGGTCTCGCCCATGCGCGCGAACGCGGCGGCAAGTTCATCGTCGTCGGTGTAGAACGGCGGCACTTCGGTGCCGAGTGCGACGCGGGCCGCGCCGGTCAGCGTCGCCATGTCGGCGATCAGCTCCGGGCTTTCTTCGTCGGCGAGCGCCATCGCGTCGGCGAGGATCAGCCTGCCCTCGGCATCGGTGTTGCCGATCTCGACCGTGATGCCCTGGCGCGAACGGTAGACGTCGCGCGGGCGGAACGCCGAGCCCGAAATCGAATTCTCAACCGCCGGAATGAGCACGCGCAGCCTCAGCTTGCTGCCACGCGCCATCAGCATGTGAGCGAGCGCGAGCATGGTAGCGGCGCCGCCCATGTCCTTCTTCATGTTGAGCATGCCGGATTCCGGCTTGATATCGAGCCCGCCGGTGTCGAAGCAAACGCCCTTGCCGATCAGGGTCACCTTGGGATGGGAAGGATCGCCCCAGGTAATATCGACGAGGCGCGGCGCGCGGTCGGCCGCGCGGCCGACCGCGTGTATCAGCGGGAAGTTCTCCTTCAGCAGGTCGTCGCCGACGATTGAATGCACGTTGGCCCCGTGCTGGGTCGCAAGCGCCCGCGCGGCGTATTCGAGTTCCGGCGGCCCCATGTCATTCGCCGGCGTGTTGATGAGGTCGCGCGCCATCGTCACGCCTTCGGCGATAGCGCTGATCTCGGCGCCGTCGACGTCGTCCGGTAATTCGAGGCGAGCCTCCTTGCCCTCAGCCTTGCGGTAGCGCGTGAAGCGATAAGACCCGAGTGCGAAGGCGAGCGCCGCAAGTCTTGGATCGTGCGCTGTGTTGGCGAAGCGGTAGCCGCCGGCAGGGAGCAAGCCGGGCAGGGCGCCCGGACGGAACAGGTCCTTGTGTGGCTCGTCCGCCGGCTCCAGCGCGAAAAGCACGCCGGCTAGATTGCCGTCTGCGCCGGGAAGCAGCAGATGCCGCCCCGCCAGCGGCTCGAATCCAGACGCATCGGCGAAGGCGCGCTGGCGCGGATCGAGGCTCGGACGGACCTGCGGCCAATTGGCCGAAGTTACGAATGTTATCGGGACTGCGGCCACCTCGCCGCGCGCGAAAAAGACCGGATGCAGCGACTTTGCCATAGCTTGAGCTATCACGCCGTCCGCCGTCGGTGAAGCGGGCGTTAACCACCTGTTAGGGTTAACGCTTTATTGCGAAGGGGGCTGAGGGAGCGGCCGGCGGCCGGCGACCGTGATGATTCTGCGTTCCAATACGATCCGTTCGCACCGTCTTGGCTCGGCCGCGCTTGCCATCGTGCTCGCCGCCGGCTTGGCCGGATGCAAGACAACCCAATCCGAGAATCCCACCGAGGCGCTGGCCCTGGCGACGCCGAACGGCGACGCCGATTGGCGGCGCTCCTCAGATGCCTGGGGCGAACGCTACCGCGCCAACCCGGCCGATGCGACCGCGGCGATCGACTATGCGCTCGCTCTGCGCGGACTCGGACAGCGAGCTCAAGCGGTCGCGGTGCTTGAACAGGCGGCGCTCCACAATCCGCGCAATACGGTATTGCTTGGCGCTTACGGGCGCGCGCTTGCCGATGCCGGCAGTTACGAGCGGGCCCTCGAAGTCCTCAATCATGCCCATGCACCGGAGCGGCCGGACTGGCGCATCCTCTCGGTGCAAGGCGCCGTGCTCGATCAGATGGGCCGGCACGAGGACGCGCAGCGATACTACGCGACCGCGCTCAAGATCATGCCGGATGAGCCCTCGGTTCTTTCCAATCTCGGGCTCTCCTACGCGCTCTCGCGTGATCTTCCGAAGGCGGAAGCAACGCTGCGGCGCGCTGCTGCAGCGCCACATCCCGATCCCAAGGTGCGGCAGAATCTCGCGTTGGTGATTGGCCTGCAGGGCCGCTTCGACGAGGCCGAAGCGATGGCGCGCGCCGACTTGCCACCGGATGAAGCCGTTGCCAACGTCGCCTATCTTAGGCAGATGATTTCCCAACAGCAGAACAACTGGCGCAAGTCTGCACCACAAGCTGGCTTGAAAATCCCGCGAAGCTAGATTGCCCTTCCCTGTGGACAAAGATGACGTGCGCGCGGAGAACGTCAGTTCATCAAATTCATCGACATCACGCGGATCGCGGCGGGCCCGAGGATGACGATGAACAGGACCGGAAGGAAGAAAAGGATCATCGGCACGGTGAGCTTGGGTGGAAGGCCTGCAGCCTTCTTCTCGGCTTCGGACATGCGTATGTCGCGATTTTCCTGCGCCATCACGCGCAGCGTTTGCGCCATCGGCGTGCCGTAGCGCTCCGCCTGCTGCAGCGCAATGCACACCGATTTGACGCCCTCGAGATTGGTGCGCTTGGCCAGGTTTTCGTAGGCTGTACGCCGATCCTGAAGGTAGGACAATTCCGCCGTCGTAAGCGTGAACTCTTCGGCCAGCGGAATCGATTGCGATCCGATCTCTGCCGACACGCGCCGAAAGCCGGCCTCGATCGACATCCCGGACTCGCAGCAGATCAGCAGCAGGTCAAGGGCGTCCGGGAATGCGCGCTTGATCGATAGCTGACGGCGCGCAATCTTGTTCTTGATGAACAGGCTCGGCAGATACATGCCGAAATAGGTGGCGCCGATGCACACGCCGAGCTTGACCGTGGTCGGCTGGTCGATCTTGAGGACGACGAACACGTAGAACAGCGAAACCAGCAGCATGACTGCTGGCGTCACGAGCCGGAAGAACAGGAACGCGACGTAGGGCGCATGACCGCGATAGCCGGCCTGGACCAGGAGCGCGCGTGCTTCCTCCTGGCCGACCCATTTCTTCAAGTTGAACTGCTCGACCACGCGCTGCATGTACTGCTTCGGGCTCTGGCGAAGCGAGACCTTGTCGCCGCGCGCGAGCCGCTCCCGCTCCCGCTGGCGCAGCTTCTCACGCTCGATCGCCACCGATTTCATCCGCTTGGAAAGCGTGTCGGTCGCCAGCAGGGGCATCGCGAGCGTGAGCACGGTCGCAATGGCTGCAACGGCTGCGAACACCATCGCCAGCACGCGCGGATTGGTCAGATTGTCGATCAGGAATTCCATGCCAGTGCCCGATCTCAGAAGTCGAAATTGATCATCTTGCGCATGACCATCACGCCGATCGACATCCAGATGACGCAGCACGCCATCATCATGCGCCCGGTCGGATGGGTCCAAAGCAGCGAGATGTAGTCAGGGCTCGTCAGCCAGACGAGGGTCATGACCGCGAGCGGAAGACAGGCGATGATGGACGCGGACGCTTTAGCCTCCATCGACATGGCCTGGATCTTGGCCTTCATGCGTTTGCGGTCGCGTAGCACGCGCGACAGGTTTCCGAGTGCCTCCGACAGGTTGCCGCCGGCTTTCTGCTGGATCGAAATGACGATGCCGAAGAAGTTGGCCTCTGCGACCGGGATTCGATCATAAAGCTTGGCGCAGGCTTCGCCGAGCGGCAGGCCGATCGCCTGCGTCTCGACGATCGTGCGGAATTCGGTCCGCACTGGTTCAGGCGCGTCGATTGTAATGATCCGCAGACAGTCGAGCAGCGGAAGGCCGGATTTGATGCCGCGCACGATAACGTCGACCGCATCCGGGAAGGCGTTGAGAAATTTCGCCTCACGCCGCTTCTTGAAGTATTTGAGCAGCCAGAACGGCAAGCCGCCCGCGGCGGAAAAGCCCATCAGCGTCGCGGCAAGAAGACCGCTGTCGATCATCAGCGCCAACAGGAACACCGCCACGCCGAGAAGCGCAGCGGAGATGAAGAAGCGCCGCTTCGACCAGGTCAGTCCGGCCTGCGTGATCCGCACTGCCAGCGGAACGGATTTCTGCTTTTTCTGGCGCTCCTCGAGCTCCTTTAATGAGCCCTCGACCTGCTCACGGCGCGATTTCTGCCCGCGCTGAGCAGGGCGGGCAACCGTCCCGCCGCGCGTGAACGTGTCCTTTCGCTTCTCGGCCTGCTTTTCACCGGACAGGGTCGGATAAATGAAAACCCAGGCGACGCCGCCGATCGCGACCGCCACCAGGAAAAACAACGCCATGTTTTGCATGTCGGACCCTGTCAGCCCTTTCCGTCCGGGCTCGGCCCCTCGGCCGCGTCCAGCGCGGCAGCGAGCCGCTGCTCCTCGCCGTAGTAGCGAGCGCGCTCCCAGAAGCGCGGCCGGCCGATGCCGGTTGAGCGATGACGCCCGACGATGTTGCCGTTGGCATCCTCGCCGATCATGTCGTAGACGAAAACGTCCTGAGTGATGACCACGTCGCCTTCCATGCCCATCACTTCGGTGATGTGAGTGATGCGGCGTGAACCGTCGCGGAGGCGGGCGGCCTGGACCACCACGTCGACCGAGCCGCAGATCATCTCGCGAATCGTGCGCGACGGCAGCGAGTAACCGCCCATTGTGATCATCAATTCGACGCGCGAAAGGGCTTCGCGCGGCGAGTTGGCGTGAAGCGTGCCCATCGAGCCGTCATGGCCCGTGTTCATCGCCTGCAAGAGGTCGAACGACTCCGGTCCGCGCACTTCGCCGACGATGATCCGCTCCGGGCGCATGCGCAGGCAGTTCTTGACCAGGTCGCGCATGGTGATCTGGCCTTCACCTTCCAGGTTTGGCGGTCGTGTTTCCAGCCGTACAACATGCGGTTGCTGCAATTGCAGTTCGGCGGCGTCCTCGCAGGTGATGATGCGCTCGTCGTCGTCGATGTAGCGGGTGAGGCAGTTGAGCAGCGTGGTCTTGCCCGAGCCGGTGCCGCCGGAGACGATCACGTTGGCCCGGCAGCGGCCGATGATGCGCAGGATTTCCGCGCCCTCCTCGGTGATCGAGCCGTATTTGACGAGTTGATCGAGCGTCAGCTTGTCTTTCTTGAATTTGCGGATGGTAAGGGCCGGTCCGTCGATCGAGAGCGGCGGGACGATCACGTTGACACGGGAACCGTCCGGCAGGCGGGCGTCGCAAATCGGCGAGGATTCATCAACGCGGCGGCCGATCTGACTGACTATGCGCTGGCAGATGTTGAGAAGCTGCTGGTTGTCGCGAAAGCGGATTCCGGTTTTTTGCAGCTTGCCTTTGACTTCGATGAAGGTCGTACCTGACCCGTTGACCATGATGTCGGCGATGTCGTCGCGCGCAAGCAGCGGTTCGAGTGGGCCGTAACCGAGCACGTCGTTGCAGATGTCGTCGAGCAGTTCCTCCTGCTCGGAGATCGACATCACGACGTTCTTGATGGCGATAATCTCGTTGACGATGTCGCGAATTTCCTCGCGTGCCGAGTCGGCGTCGAGCTTGGCGAGTTGGGCGAGGTCGATCGCCTCGATCAGCGCGCCGAAGATCGTTCCCTTGGTTTCGTAATAGCCGTCGGAATGACGCGAATCCGTCGCGGTCGGAGCGATCGGCGGCGACGGCTGGTTGGGCGGCATGTTGCGCTTGCCCGGCGTCGGCGCGGAAAGGATGGGGGCGCCCAGGCCAACCGAAGGCATCGGGGCGCGGCCGCCCTCGCTCATGCCTGTGCTCGGGCCCTGATGCGGGGAGGGCGCCGGTGCAAGCTGGGGCGCGGGCTGCAGCACAGGCGCGGGCTTCGGCGCAAGCTGAAGCGCCGTCGCGGCTTGCGGATGCTGCGCTGCCACAGCAGGGCGGCTGTCGGTGGTGCTACGCTTTCCAAACACGCGAACTCAACTCCAACTTTCTCTCGATCGGGGGAGGGGCCTAACGCTTCATCAGCTTGCCCAGGAACGGCGGCAGAATGCCTGATTTGGCCTTCTTCACTTCGGAGCGGCCGGTGAGGATCTGGGCAAGCTGGCGAAAGGTCTCCGCGGCGCGGTGGCTTGACGACAGTTCGGAAATCATCTGGCCGTTGTTGGCGGCGGTACCGAAGACCTGCGGCTCGAATGGAATGATCGCCAGCGGCTGGTCGTCGAGCGCTTTCGCAAAATCGGCGGGCTTGATCTCGGGCCGCTTGGGAACGCCAACCTGGTTCAAGCAATAATACGGCCGACGGTCGTTCGGCCGTGCGCTCTTGAGCAGATCGAGCATGTTCTTGGCGTTGCGCAGATTGGCGAGGTCGGGCCCGGCTACGACCAGAATATCATCGGCGCCGATCAGCGTGTGCCTGGTCCAGCCGGACCACTGGTGCGGCACGTCGAGGACGATGCAGGGCACGGTGGCGCGCAGCGTGTCGAAGATCGGCTCGAAGGCTTCGCCGGCGAAGTCGTAAACTCGGTCGAGCGTCGCCGGCGACGCCAGCAAGCTCAGGTGGTCGGTGCACTTCGACAGCAGGCGGTCGATGAACGAGGTATCGATGCGATCGGGCGAGAACACCGCATCAGCGATGCCTTGCGGTGGATCCTGGTTGTAGTCAAGGCCCGCGGTGCCGAAGCCGAGATCGAGATCCGCCATCACCGTATCGAGCGAGAGGTCGCGCGCCATGGCCCAGGCAATATTGTGCGCGATGGTCGAAGCGCCGACCCCGCCTTTGGAACCAATCACGGCGACGACGCGACCCACCGGCTTGGCATCCGGCTGCGAGAACAGGCTGCAAATCGAGCGCACGATATCAATGGTGCCGACCGGTGCGATCAGGTAGTCGCTGATGCCGCGGCGGACCAACTCGCGATAGAGGGTAACGTCATTGTGCCGGCCGATGACGACCACGCGGGTGCCGGCGTCGCAGACCTCCGCGAGCGAATCGAGACTGGTGAGCACGTCGTCGCCGCGGCTCTCGCTTTCGATCATGACGACGTTCGGTGTCGGCCCGGCGCTGTAGGCCTCGACCGCGGCGGTGATGCCACCCATCTGGATCTTGAGATGCGCCTTGCCGAGACGACGGTCTTCGCCGGCCGCTTGGATGGCGGCGGCGGTTTCGACGGTCTCGCAGAAGGCCTGGACCGAGACCCGTGGCGCCGGTGCGATGTGATCGCTGGCGGAGGCCTGTTCGACGGCTTCGGCGGTGGCGGCTTGCATTGCGTTGGTGATCATTTGCCGATGTCGCTGATCTTGCCCTGATCCGCCTTGTTGTAGGTGGTCGAGGGGTCTTCGCCGCGGTGATATTTGTCGAGCACCGTGGTGCGCCGACCGGTGTAGGGCGGCGTCTCACCACGCGGCTGCACAAGGTCTTCGGGGTTGTCGACCATGGCGGCAAGGTTGCGTTGCGTGGCGCAGCCGAGGTTGTAGTACTCGCGATTCTCGGAGTGCTCGCGCTCATAGGTTGGCCCGAGATCGTGGGGCCACAGGCCGCAGGGCCCGGCCTGCGCGGCGATCCTGGGATACTTGAGCCGCATCGTTGCGAGCTTCTGCGGATCGCTCGGCCGGTAGGGCGTCACTTCGATCGAATCCGGCGGTACGCCGACGCTGGCAAGGAGCGAGCGCGCTTCGGCAAGCGCATTGGCCGCGGCCAGTTCGTTGCTGGTGCCCGACGGCAGATCGATGAGGATGCCGCCGGTGGCCTCCTTACGCCATTGCCCGGCGAAGGCGACCACCTGCGCGCGTTGCGCTGCGTTGAGCCCGCCGCGCCTGGTGCCGATGAAAAGCTCGACCGTCCGCACGCCTTCCTTCATGACGATCGGATGGCGCAGGCGATAGTCATCCGGATAGCTGCCGGTGACCTCGTTGGTCGTGTTGCAGGCCGCGAGCATCGCCGCGCAGCCCAGCACCAGGAGCAGGCGCGCGAAGCAGCGCTTCGTGCTCGCAAGATCGGTGGAGGTCATCGTGCTTCTCCTGCGGGCGCGATCAATCGAGAATGAAACCGTAATTGCCGAAGTAGCTGCGCTTTTGATCGGGATTCTTGACAGTATCGGGGCTCTTGGCGGCGACCCCGTAGATCCGGTTGAGGCGGCCGAGCAGGACGGTGGCGGGATCGCTCGGATCGGCGAAGCCGTCGTCCGGCCGCGAGAGCTCCTTCTGCGCGACTGCGCGCACGATATAAGGCGTGACGATCACGGCTAGTTCGCTCTGCCGATTGACGTAATCGCGGCTCTTGAACAGGCTGCCGAGGATCGGGACCTGCATCAGGCCGGGAATGCCGTTGATCTGCTGCTTGGTCTGCTCTTGGATTAGTCCTGCCATCGCGAGCGAGCCGCCCGAAGGAATTTCCAGCGTCGTTTCCGCCCGCCGGGTCTTGATCGAGGGGATGGTGAGCGTCTGGGTTTGGGCCGTGCCGAGCGCGCTGACCCCAATCGACTGGGTAAGCGTCAGCGAGTTTTCGTTGGAGAGTTCGGAGACCTCGCTCATGACCTTGAGACTGATGCGGCCTTCCGACATCACAACCGGAGTGAAGTTGAGGCTGACGCCGAATTTCTTGAACTGCACCTGAACCTGGCAGCTGTGGGTGGTGGGGTCGCAGATGTAGTTGCCCGGGATCGGGAATTCGCCGCCGACGAGAAAATTCGCGCTCTCGCCCGAGATTGCGGTGAGGTTCGGCTCCGCGAGGGTGCGGATCAGGCCGGCGCGCTCCATTGCCTGCAACGTGGTCGAAACCCCTTTAAAGGTGCCGGTGAAGGCAGAGTCGCTCAGCGCCTGGCCGAACGCGGAGAAGGAGTTGTCGGTGTTGAACTTCACCACCGAGGTGCCGGTGCCGAGCTGGGCCGACAGATTGATGCCGAGCTGCTTGATCACGTCGCGCTGCATTTCCGCGACCGTGACCTTGAGCATGACCTGGTCGCGGCCATGAATGGTGATGTTGTTGACAACCTTCTTGCCGTCGTCGACGAGCCGCGAGGCGATGTCGAAGGCGGTCTGTGCTTCGAGCGGGCTCGTGACGTTGCCGAACAGCACGAGACCGTCGCCGAGTCCTTCGACGTGGATGTCGGCGCCCGGCAGCGATTTCTGCAGCGCGGCGCGCAAGCCGTTGAGGTCGCGCGTCACTGCAATATCGAAGCCGGCGATCTGGTTGCCCTCGGCATCGAAGAAGTAGACGTTGGTCTGCCCCACTGCGGCGCCAATGATGTAGGCGCGGCGCGCGGAGCGTACGACCGCGTTGGCGATCTTCGGATCGGCGATCAGTACATCCTTGATGTCGCGCGGCAGGTCGATCACTACCGACTTGCCGATGCCGAGCGGAACGAAGCGGGAATTGGCGTCGCTGCCCACCACCTGCACCGCCGACGCCGAATCGATCGCGCCGCGCGGGTCGGCGGCCGGCGCACGGCCGGTCGCGGCGAGCCCGAAGGCGGTGATCAAAGCGATGATCAGCGCAGTCTGAATGAGCCACGAATTCCCCATGGTGGTCCCCTTCACGCTATCTCGGTGTGGTCATCGTCGTGACGCCGAACCGCACGATGTTCACGTTGCCGCCGCGGCTGTTCCGGTCGTCATTGGTGCCGTCGGTCGCGATGCCATCCGAGTCGACCAGGCTACGGAGCGCGAGAGAGAGCGTTCCGAGCTGGCGCGACACCGACAGCGTCTCCGCCTGCCCAGGCGAGAGTTCGAGCGTCGCGGTCTTGCCCACCACCACGCGCTGGCCATTCTTCTCCTCGACCGTCTGGTCGATAGCGAGCACGCGAACATTGTTGAGGATGGTATCGCTGGTGTGAACTTCGACGCCGGAAGCCTTTTCGGCCATCCGGTCACGCCGCGAGAGAATGACGTCGACGTGATCGTTGGGCAGGATGAATCCGCCGGCGCCGGTCTCCGGAGTGATCTCGACCGAGATCGCGCGCATGCCCTTCGGCAGAATCGCGGCCATGAAGCCCGAACCGTTGCCCTTGATCAGCTTGGCTTCGCGGATCGGCTCGCCGGCCGAGAACGGCGCGCGCACGATCGAGCCGGCGAGCTGGGTGATCGCATCGGGCCGGTCGTTCTTGCGGATGAAGATCGGGCTGATCGAGGCGGCGGGCCATGTCTGCCAGCGCAGATCGTTGGCCGAGATGGAACTGCCCATGCCGACGTCGTTGGCGGCGACGAGGACGTCGGCCGTTTCAATCTGGGCGACCGGCGCCGCTACAGGCGGCGACGTATTGTCGGAACGGCCCGCCAGCAATGCAGCGATGCCGCCGGCGACGACCGCTATGAGCAACACAATGATACGCGCGGGTTTCATACGCTTCACTTTCCACTGTGGCGATGCAACCAGACATCAGGCCGCAACTTCGACAAAAAGCCCCGCCTGATACGTGGTCCCTGCGAAGCGGATTTCAGCAGGTAAACGTCAAGGCATGGTTAATGAGGCGTATCTAAATCGAGTTAATAGTTCGTATCGTTGTACGATCGGGCGCGGCGTGATCGACGATCTCCGGCGCATGCCACGTCCCAACGTGTGACCCACGGCTCCCTTTTGCGCGCCTTTGCCGGGCTTGAGTTGGTCAGGCCCGGCCTCGGCGCGAGGGACACCTGTGCGCGAGGAAGCGACGCTGACGTGGGCAGGACGCTTGCGTTAAACTCCGAACGTCCTGAGCCACGGCGTGTCGGGATAGACGATCAATGCCGCGGCCGCGAGAGCGATGCCGTAAGGAATTCCGCCGTCCTTCTCATGCAATCGCTGCGCCCAGCCCTGATGGGAAAGGAACGCCGGCAAGGGGATCGTGCGGAACTGAATCAGCAGCAGCGTCAGCGCGCCGCCCAGCAGGGAGGCGTAAAGCAGGTAGTTCATCAGGTAGTCGAAGCCGAACCACAGCGCCGTCGCTGCTGCGAGCTTGGCATCGCCGCCGCCGATCCAGCCACGCGCGAAACAGCCAAAGCCGACCGCGAGAATGAGCGCGCCGGCGCCCATATGCGTGAGCATTTCGGCGGTGGCCATCCCGCTGGCGAATGCGAGCACGAAGAACCCGGCGACCAGTACGAGCGACAGCCGGTTGGAGATCGTCATGGTCAGGAGGTCGCTCGACGCGGCAAACGCCATCGCTGCCGGAAAAAGCACCATTCCAATTGCCTGGGCGATCATGTCCGATCCGTCCATTCCGCACGCGCTGTAATTCCCGGAAATCCTAGAGGCTGCTCCTTAGGGTTCGGTTAGCGCCCGGGCTTCGCAATCGAAGCATTCGCGTCCGCCAAAGCTCGGGCGAACGCGTCTATCCTGCGAGTTCGGATGTTCGAGCGCTGGCGGTCTTACGCTTACTTCAGTGCTGTCTGGACCGAGGTGAAGGTCGCGTTGAGGCCGGAGCCGACACTAGCAACAGCCACGATAATCGCCACCGAAATGCCGGCGGCGATCAGGCCGTATTCGATGGCTGTGGCGCCTCTCTCATCCCGAACGAATTGCAGGATCTTGGACATGAAGTTGCTTCTCACATTGTGTGCCCGAAGTGAACCCCATCTGGACTTCTACGGATCGGGCCTTAATGCGGAGTTCGGAATCCGTCCAATTTGATCGCTAATTGAGCGCAAGTTGTCTCCGAATTTGAATCTTCCATCGTGGAAGTCTGGTCAGCCGGCAACACATTGCTGCCGGGGCCAAGGACCGCCCGCGTCGCGCTTTATCGATATATGACGTTTCACACCGCAGCCCAAAACGAAAAAGGCTCCGGCGAGTTGCCGGAGCCTTTCGTTTAGATGTCGAGACGATGCGCTTACTTGAGCGCAGTCTGAACGCTCGTGAAGGTCGTGTTCAACTTGGAGCCGAGGCCCTGCACGACGGCGATGATCGCAACCGAGATGCCGGCAGCGATGAGGCCATATTCGATGGCGGTCGCACCCGACTCGTCCTTCACAAACTTAACCAGATTCTTCATAGTGAGCTCCTTAGGTCCACACGTGGCTGTCTGAGCGGTGATCCCGGGGCCTTGTTTCCGGCCGGTCCGAAATCGTGCCTCACCCTAACGGTCACCTCTTGCAACGAGGTTAATATCGGCATGGAAACGCGAAGATCTTTGCTGACTGAGCGATGTAGTTAACAAGGCGTGTATTGACGTTTTTGGTGGTTAACAACGTATTTACTCGGTTTTTAGTCGGATTGTCACGAAGTATATGCTTCGCGTTGCGCCAAAATAATAAATTGTATCCGTATAATTTGCCGTCAATACTATAAGAACCAAGAAAACTTCCTTTAGTGCAATCGTCACTGCATTCTGCAGCGCGCGCCCCGATGTTTGTTGTTGCCCCTTGCTACGAGAAAGAGATGGGGCGCCCCATTCGCGTTCACCGGGTCTTAACCGCAAGGTTCGATATCCCGGTGGGATCGGGGAACTTCATCGCGTCGTTGTGGTCGCGTTCTTGTGCAGGTGAGTCATGTTCGAAGAGATCGTCGCTGTCGTTCACAGCATCGGCGTCACCGTCGTGAAGATCCTTCCGGTCTCGATCGCGCTCGCCGCGGTGTTCACCGTTCTTTCGTTCTTCTTCGCCTGCAATCCGGGTCAGCCCTGGTGGCGCAAGCGCGACCTCGTGACTGATCTTACCTACTGGTTCATCATTCCGCTGTTCGCCCGTTACCTGCGCATTGGGCTCCTGGTGATGGGCGCAGCGTTCCTGTTCGGAATCAACACCGCCGAAGGATTGGTCGCGTTCTACGACAATGGACACGGGCCGCTGGCGGAATTGCCACTATGGCTGCAGGCTGTGATCTTCCTGGTGGGTTCCGACCTCATGATGTACTGGATGCACCGCGTCTTCCACCGGCCGGTGATGTGGAAGTATCACGCAGTCCATCATTCCTCCGAGGAACTCGACTGGATTTCGGCGGCCCGCTTCCATCCGGTCAATATCTTTCTCGGCAGCGTGGCCGCCGACGTGGTCCTCCTGATAGCGGGGATATCGCCGAACGTGCTGGTCTTCCTCGGTCCGTTCACGATCGCCCATTCGGCGTTCGTGCATGCTAATCTCAAATGGACGCTCGGGCCGTTCCGCTACGTGCTGGCGAGCCCAGTGTTCCACCGCTGGCATCACACCACGGCAAATCGTGGCGGCGAAAGGAACTTCGCCTCCACATTCCCGATCATCGACGTTTTGTTCGGCACCTTCCATATGCCGGAGAACGTGCTGCCGGATGCCTACGGCATTGCCGACGCCCCGCTTCCTCCGACGTTTGGGGCGCAAATGCTCTATCCGTTCCGGCATTGAATGCGGAAAATCACCTCTCCGAAACCGGCGGTATTTGCAGTTCGTTCACCATTTTCGCGTCAACTTGATCTCGCCTGCCCATTCGGTCGCCGCGTATTGGTCGGACCGAGGCGTAAGGTGCGGGAGTGTCTGATGGTATCCGTGCGTACAAGGGCTGCCTTTCGTCTTGCGTTCGGCGTGTCGCTTGGTGTCGCGGCTCTTGCTGCGGCCAGCGCTGCCAGGGCCGCTGACATCACCGTGATCGTCGATCAGGCCAAAATCGTGAAGCTCCCTGAACGGGTCGCAACCATCGTGATCGGCAATCCGTTGATCGCGGATGCGGCGCTTCAGCCCGGCGGGCAACTGGTGGTCACGGGCAAGGGCTACGGCACGACCAATATCGTCGCGCTCGATCGCACCGGAGCGGTGCAGATGAACAAATTAATCGAGGTAGTCGGCCCGCGCGACGTCGTGGTGGTCTATCGCGGCGTCGAACGCGAGACTTATAGTTGCTCGCCGAATTGCGAGCGGCGGATCACACTCGGCGACGGCAGCGCCTATTTCGACGCCACCCTTAACGAGACGGGCGCGCGCAATGGCCTCGCGCAAGGGAATTCCGCAGCGCCGAAATAGGCGCAGGGGTGAACGCGGCCACGGCATCGTCAAACCCAGAAAAGGCGAGAGTTATCGTGGTTAGCAATCTGCTAACGGTTCGCCCCAGTTTGTCTGCGATTGCCACAATAATTCAAAAACACCTCTTTGCTAATACTCAGGGATCGACGCTGCACTAGCGCCGGAAATTTCGAGTGTTGGCCATGATCGACATCACCACAAAATTTCTTGATCGGCTGTGTCGGTTCATTCCGACGCGCGCGCTTGGCCGTTTCGCCCGCACGCAGGATGGCGCGGCCGCGGTCGAGTTTGGCCTCGTGGCGGCCCCGTTTCTCGCGCTCACGTTCGCGATCATGGAAACCGCGATCATCTTTTTCTCCGGCCAGACGCTGGAGACCGCGGTCGCCGACGCCTCCCGTCTCATTCTGACTGGACAGGCGCAGACGCAAGGTTTCTCCCAAGCGCAATTCAAAGACGCGGTCTGCGCGAAGATCTTCGGACTGTTCGACTGTCAGAACGGCGTCTATGTCGACGTGAAGACCTATACCAATTTCTCCGGCATCACCATGGCCAGCCCGGTCGACGCAAACGGGAACTTCCAGAACAATTTCAGCTACACGCCGGGCGGTCCCGGCGATATCGTCGTGGTGCGGCTGTTCTATCAATGGCCGGTCTACGTGTCGATTCTCGGCTTCAGTCTCTCGAACGTCAACGGCGGCAAGCGCCTCCTGGTCGCCACCAGCGCGTTCCGCAACGAGCCCTACGCCACCAATTGATGTGAGCAGTGTTATGAAGGCTTTTGCTGTTCCCGGTCATCTGTCGCGGCGACTTCGTGGTTTCGCGCAGGATTCACGCGGCGTCTCGGCGGTCGAGTTCGCGATGTTGTTGCCGCTGATGCTCACGCTCTATCTGGGTACGGTGGAAATCTCCCAGGGTGTGAGCATCGACCGCAAGGTAACGCTCACCAGTCGCACGGTCGCGGACCTGGCCTCGCAGGCCTCGACCCTCAGCGGCACCGACATGACCAGTATCTTCAGCGCGTCGTCTGCCGTCATTCAGCCGTATGATCCGACGCAGCTCAAGCTGGTGGTGTCGGAAGTTTCGATCGATGCGAATTCGAACGCCACGATCGCGTGGAGTTGCACGCTCAACGGCACCAAGCATGCGATCGGATCGACAGTAACGCTACCTTCGGCCCTGCTCGTTCCGAGCACGTCTCTGGTCTGGAGCGAGGTGTCCTACAGCTACAAACCGACCATCGGTTATGTGGTGACCGGGACGCTCAATCTGTCCGATCAGATCTACATGCGTCCGCGCCTGACGGACAGCATCAGCAATTCGTGCTGAGGGCAGCGTCCGCTGCCCTCACGGGATTGGCAGCGCGGTGGTCGACTTGATTTTTTCCATCGCGAAGCGCGAAGTAACATTCTTGAGCGGTACCGCCGCGATCAGGTGCTTGTAGAATGCGTCGTAGCCCTGGATGTCGGTGACGACGACGCGCAGCATGTAGTCGACGTCGCCCGCCATCCGGTAGAATTCCATCACTTCGGGCATCGCGCCAACCACCTGGGCAAACCGGTCGAGCCAGTCCTGCGAATGGTCGCCGGTCTCAATCGAGACGAAGACCGTGACGCCGAGGCCGAGCTTGTCCGGATCGACCAGCGCCACGCGCTTCTGAATCACCCCCTCAGCTTCAAGCCGCTGGATCCGTTTCCAGCATGGCGTTGACGACAGGCCGACGCGGCTCCCGATCTCCGCGACCGACAGGGAGGCGTCGTCCTGCAACAGTGCGAGGATCTTGCGATCGGTGGCGTCCATGGCAGCTCGAGTCTCAAAAATAAAATGCCGTAAGCCCGGTATTTTTGGAATGAGTTCGCTATTCAAGGGTGCTTCTCCTTTTATAGGGAGAAAAGTATTCTCTGTCCAAGAGAATTAGACTTTCTTCCTTTGGCCCTTGGCCCGCGACCGGGGGGTGCTCGCGCGAGCACCTTTGCTTTGCCTTCCTGGAAACGGCAGCCCTATCCTCGCCGCGGGCTCGGCCGAAGGAGGACAACATGCTCACGAGACGTGCCATGGTTGGTCAAATCAGTGCCGCCGGAACTGCCGCGTGGCTCGGAGGCAGCGACATCGCGAGTGCCGCTGATCGGTCCGCGATCGATTTCGACATTCCCCGAGGCGCCTGCGATTGCCACGTGCATGTGTTCGGCAACCCGGGCGAATATCCGTTTGCGGTGAAGCGCGGTTACACCCCGCCGCCGGCCACGGTCGAGGAACTGCTCCAGCTTCAGCATGATCTCAGGATGGACCGTGTCGTCGTGGTGCAGCCAAGCGTCTATGGGGTCGACAATTCCTGCACCGTCGATGCCGTTCGTCGCATGGGTGCGCGGGCGCGCGGCATCGCGGTGATCGATCAGTCGACTTCGCGCGATGCGCTCGAGGACATGAAGGACGTCGGCATCCGTGGCGTGCGCATCAATCTCAGCAGCGCGGGAAATTTCGATCCGGCTGCTGCCAAGCGCGATCTCGACCGTGTGGCGGAGCAAATTCGCGGGCTCGGCTGGCACGTGCAGATGTACACCGGACTGAACGTCATTGCGGCCATCAAGGATCAGGTTGCGCAACTGCCGTTCCCGGTGGTGTTCGATCACTTTGGCGGTCCCAAGTCAGCGCAAGGCGTGGCACAGGCTGGTTTCGGGGCGCTGCTCGACCTCGTGAAATCCGGCCATGGCTATGTGAAGATTTCGGGCGCGTATCGGATTTCCGAGAATGGTCCGGATTATGCCGATGCCACGCCGTTTGCGCAGGCGTTGGTCGCCGCTAATCCGGACGGCATTGTCTGGGGGAGCGATTGGCCGCATCCGAACGGCGATTCCTCGCGTCGGCGCCCGCTCACCGAGATTGCGCCGCCGTTCGACATCAACGATGGGCTGGTGCTGAACCAGCTTGCAAAGTGGGTGCCCGATGCTGCCACTCGCAAGAAGATCCTGGTCGATAATCCGGCGCGGCTCTACGGCTTCGAGCCGGCCGCGGGCTGAGCCGCCAGGAACGCCTCGACCTCGGCACGGTGGGGCGCGCCCGCAATCCCACCGAATCGCGTGCACTTGAGTGCGGCCGAAGCTGCGCCGAAACGCATCGCGGCGACAGGGTCGCGTCCTTCGGCGAGGGCGAGCGCGAAGGCGCCGTGAAAGACGTCGCCCGCGCCGAGCGTATCGATCGCCGCGATGGCGAAGGCCGGCATTCGCCGCGGCGCTCCGTCTTCGAGCCAGAAAATATCCTCCGGGCCGTTCGTCACCGCGAGAAACCCGCGGATATGCGTGGCGATGACGCCGAGTGCCGCGCCCGGGTCGGAAAGGCCGGTGGTCGCGCGGAGCGCTTCCGATGAGAACACGACGTGCGATGCGATGTCGAACAGGGGATCGCTCGGCTCCGCTGCGCGGTCGCCATCAAGCACGACCGGAATGCCCCGCCGGCGCGCAGCCTGCAGAATCGGTGCGATGAATTCGGGAAAGCGGTTGTCCGCCATTACCACATCGACGTCGGCGACCATCCGTGCGGGGTCGCGCGGTAACGCTCCCGCGAGCTTTTCGCCCCGGCGCGTCGCCACCATCTTCTCGCCGTCGCTATCGATGAAAATTCCCGATACCGACACCGAGCCGCCATCCACGGCGACGATCCCGCTCGTCTCGACGCCGGCACGGGTCAATCCTTCGATGATGCGGCGGCTGGCGTCGTCGGTGCCGACTGGGCCCGCGAACCGTGCACGTCCTTCGAGGCGGGCAACCGCGACCGCGGCATTCGCGGCGCAGCCGCCCATGGTTGCGGTCAGCGTCTCGGCGTAGATCTTCGCGCCCGGTGCCGGAAAGCGATCGACCTTGAAGATGAAATCCTCGACCGCGATGCCGGCGCACAGCACGATCGGTGCCCGCAGCCGCGCGTCAGCCGAATTCGGCGCCATGCTCCACCCATTCGCGAATGATGTGATGAGCGATCGCGACCGGCGGCGGCGTGATCAATCCCTCCGGATGCTGTCGCGCGAGCATCAGCGCCGCTTCCTCGCGATCGAACCAGCGGGCGGCTTCGAGTTCGTTACGATCGACGATGATCTCGTGCGTCAGCGCCTGCGCGAGGCAGCCGATCATCAGCGAACTCGGAAACGGCCACGGCTGCGAAGCGAAATACTTGACCTGCCCGCACGCAATGCCGGCCTCTTCGGTTACTTCGCGGCGCACCGCGGCCTCGATCGTTTCGCCCGGCTCGACAAAGCCGGCGAGGCACGACCAGGAATTCGCGAGGAATCGACCGGAACGGCCGAGCAGGCAGCGCTCGCCGTCGACTGCGAGCATGATCACGACCGCATCGGTGCGCGGGAAATGCTGCGCCTTGCACGCCGGGCAATCGCGCCGCCAGCCGGCCTCGACCACGCGGCTGGGGTTTCCACAATTCGGGCAGAAGCGATGGCGCGCATGCCAATTGAGCAGCGCCTTGCCCTCGGCGAGCGGCGGCAGGTGCACCGGGTCGATCATCGCTTGCACGGCGATCGTGCGCAGATCGCTGACCACGAAATCATCGCGCGTCTTGAGCGCCTCGACCGCGGCGCGATCGAGGCCGCACACGAAGCGCGGGGCGCCGTCCATGAGCCCGAGGAACGCGCTCTCCAATGGGGGACCGAGCGCATGCGCCTGTGCGAACGTGAACAACGGCTGGTGATCTTCGCCAGCGCCTTTGAGTGCAACCAACTCGCCGCCGACTACGTAAGTGCGAGCGTGCGCGTCTCCTTCGAGCGCAGCCATCAAGGCGGGGTCCGAACGCCGATCGGCGGCGCGCTCGATGCGGTTCGAGACATAGCCTAGCGGCGGCTTCGGGCCGAGATCGGGACGAGGGGACATCGGGCACTCCGGCGGGACGGGGACGCTGGCACAGGGCACGCGGCCGCGCAACGTGCGCTCAGCCGAACGCCACCTCCGCGCGTAAAGCGGCGATCAGGCGATCGCGCGCGTCGGGATCATAGGCAAGCGGTGGCGCTGCTCCCCAGACCGGCCGCGGCCAGGCCGCATCGTCACGCCGGCGCGCGACGATGTGCACATGAAGCTGCGACACGACATTGCCGATCGCCGCGACATTGAGCTTGTCGCAGCCGGTCACGTCCTTGAGCACACGCGAGAGGAGGGCGATCTCCTCCATCAGTTGGTCCTGCCGCGCATCGTCGAGATCGATGATCTCGACCGCCCTGGCCTGGCGCGGTACCAGGACGACCCAGGGATAGTGTGCGTCGTTCATGAGCAGCACCCGCGCCAGCAGAAGATCGCCGACCAGGAAGGTATCGCGCGCAAGCTGCGGATCGAGGTTCCAGGTTGCGGGTGTATCGTTCATCCGGCATTCCTTCTCTGCTGAGACCGGATAGCATGCCGCCACCGGCTTGCATTCGCGTTCCGTTCCGCCGATATAGGGTGCGGGAGGTTGGCGGTGGACGAGCCACTCGCCAACCGGGTCAGGTCCGGAAGGAAGCAGCCCTAACGAGCTCCGGTTCGGGTCGCTCGTCAGCCTCCCACCGATTCACGAACTATCCTTCGTCATGCCCGGGCTTGTCCCGGGTATCCATGCGGCGGATCGGCTTGTTGCAGCGCCTGCTGGATTGCCGGATCAGCTTGGCAATGACGCTTTCGACGAGACTGCGGCAGACCGTACTGAAGCGATGAACGACGCCACGACCACCTCCGCAACGCCCTATCGCGTGCTCGCGCGCAAATACCGTCCCGCCAATTTTGACGACCTGATCGGCCAGGACGCGATGGTGCGCACGCTATCGAACGCGTTCGAAGCAGGGCGCATCCCGCAGGCCTGGATCCTCACCGGCGTCCGTGGTGTCGGCAAGACCACGACCGCACGCATCCTCGCCCGCGCGCTCAACTACGAACTGTCCGACGGATCGGTCAATGGCCCGACGATCCAGATGCCGGTCATCGGCGTGCACTGCCAGGCGATCATGGAGAGCCGTCATCTCGACGTGATCGAGATGGACGCCGCCTCGCACAATGGCGTTGACGATGTGCGCCAGATCAACGACGCGATCCGCTATGCGCCGGTGAGCGCGCGGATGAAGGTCTACATCCTCGACGAAGTGCACATGCTGTCGACTCAGGCGTTCAACGCGCTGCTCAAGACGCTGGAGGAACCGCCGCCGCACGCCAAGTTTGTGTTCGCGACCACCGAAATCCGCAAGGTGCCAATCACGATCCTGTCGCGCTGCCAGCGCTTCGACCTGCGCCGCGTCGATGCCGAACTGCTGGTAAAACACATCGCGGGCATCGCGGAGAAGGAAGCGATCACGGTCGAGCCCGAAGCGTTCGGGCTGATTGCGCGCGCGGCCGAAGGCTCGGTGCGCGACGCGCTTTCGCTGTTCGATCAGGCGATCGCCCATGCCGCCGGCCCCGTGCGCGGCGAGGATGTGCGGCAGATGCTCGGCCTCGCCGACCGCACCCGCACGATCGATCTGTTCGAGGCGCTGATGCGTGGCGACATGGCGGCGGCGCTTAGGGAGCTGCGCGCGCAATATGACATCGGCGCCGATCCTGCGGTCGTGCTCGCCGATCTCGCCGAGTTCACTCACTTCGTGACGCGGGTGAAGGTCGTCCCGGCGGTGGCCGACGATGTCTCGCTCACGGAGACCGAACGCGTACGCGGGCGCGCCTGCGCGGAGAAGCTCTCGATGCGTGTGCTCGCGCGCGCCTGGCAGATGCTGCTCAAAGGGATCACCGAGGTTGAAGAGGCCGGACGTCCGATCGCGGCCGCCGAGATGGTGCTGGTGCGCATCGCCTATGCCGCTGATCTGCCGACGCCTGACGAAGTCATCCGCAGCCTCGAGGGCGGCGGCACGACGGCCGGCGCTCGCGCGCAAGGCAATGGCGGCGCGGCGACCTCGGCGGCACCTTCCGCAGCGGCGCCGCGCTTGGAAGCTGTGCGTTCCGACACGCCGCGCAGCGCCCCGCGCGGGGCGCTCGCATCGTCCGCGCAACCCGCGGGCGATCCGGTCGCGCGCAGCGAAGCCGCGCCCAGTGCGCCGGCGCTGGTGATCGGTCGCTTCGAGGATCTGATCGCGCTCGCCGCCGAGAAGCGCGACATCGGCGTCAAGCTCGCGCTCGAGCGCGACGTGCGGCTGGTGCGCTGCGAGGACGGGCGTCTCGAAGTAGCGCTGGAGCCGGGCGCATCGAAGATGCTGGCCAACGATCTCGCGCGCAAGTTCTCGCAATGGACCAACCGGCGCTGGATGGTCGTGGTGTCGCAGGAGAACGGCCAGCCCACGTTCAAATCCCAGAACGACGTGCGCGTCAGCGAGCTCAAGACCGGCGTGCGTGCCGATCCGCTGGTGCAGGCGGTGCTCGCGCGCTTCCCCGGCGCCGAGATCGTGAGCGTGCGCGGGCCGGAGGCGTCGCCGCCCGCGCCGGCCGGTGATGGCGACAGCGACGATGCGCCGGCGGAACCTCCGCCGGTCGATGATGATTCATCCTACGGCGCCGACTGGCGGCCGGACGATGAGAATATCAGCAAGCTCTCCTCTGATCCGTTGTTCGTGGAGAAGGTGCGCGACATCGTCGGCCTCTACTTGTCGCCGCCAGAGCGCGCTGTTGTGCTGTGTGTCGACGAGAAATCCCAGGTGCAGGCGCTCGACCGCACGCAGCCGCTGCTGCCGCTGCGGCCCGGCCAAGCCGAACGGCGCACGCACGACTACAAGCGGCACGGAACGACATCTCTGTTCGCGGCGCTCAACGTCAGGGCCGGGACCATCGTCGGCAAATGCATGTCCCGACACCGCTCCACGGAGTTCCGCAAGTTCCTTGACGAGGTCGAGCGCAACGTACCCACCGATCTCGACATTCATGTCATCCTGGACAACTACGGCACGCACAAGACCAAGCTCATTCGCAACTGGTTCGCCAAGCGCCCGCGCTGGCACGTGCACTTCACGCCGACATCGGCCTCATGGCTCAACCAAGTCGAACGCTTCTTCGCGCTGCTGACCGAACGCGCCCTCAAGCGCGGGGTGTTCCGCTCGGTTGCCGATCTCGAAAGCGCTATCAAAACTTACATCGAGGCCACCAATGCAAGATCCAAAACCCTTCCGCTGGACCAAGACCGCTAACGACATCCTGACCAGCATCCAACGCTTCTGCCTGCGTACCCTCGCGGCAAACGCCTAGAATGAAACGGATTTAGGAATAGGACACTAGCCGGCCGGTGCCGGCTCAAAGCAAGGATCGATCATGGCGGATTTCATGGGCCTGATGAAACAGGCTGCCGAACTCAAGTCCAAGATGGAGGCGATGCAGGCCGAGCTCGAACACATCGAGGTCGAAGGCACGGCCGGCGGCGGTCTGGTCAGCGTGACGCTCTCCGGCAAGGGCGAGATGAAGGCGGTCAAGATCGACGACTCCCTCATCACGCCGGGTGAGAAGGAGATCGTCGAGGACTTGATTGTGGCCGCTCATGGTGACGCCCGCCGCAAGGCGGAAACCTTGCTGCAGGAGAAGATGCAAGGCCTCACCGGCGGCCTGCCGCTGCCGCCGGGGATGAAGCTGTTCTAGGAATGCCGCGCAATCCGTTTTCGTCGTACCCGGTCTTGTGCCGGGGTCCACGTCTTTATCTGCTGCACAAACAGCCCTGGATGGCCGGGGACAAGCCCGGCCATGACGACTAGGGTTTAATCATCATTGTCCAATTTGCCTGCGCCATGCCCACCGCCATCGCCGGACCTGAAATCGAGCGTCTGATCCAGTTGCTCGCGCGCTTGCCGGGCCTCGGTCCCCGCTCGGCGCGGCGCGCGGCGCTGTTCCTGCTCAAGAAGCGCGAGCAGATCATGGCGCCGCTCGGCGCCGCGATCGCGACGGCACTGGAGAAGATCGAGATCTGCCGCACCTGCGGCAACATCGACACGCAGAACCCTTGCACGGTCTGCACCGACCCCCGCCGCGAGCTTTCGATCATCGTGGTGGTCGCCGACGTCGCCGATCTCTGGGCGCTCGAACGCGCGCACGCGATCAACGCGCTCTATCACGTGCTCGGCGGCACGCTTTCCCCGCTCGACGGCATCGGCCCGCAGGACCTGGCGATCGACGCTCTCATCACGCGCGCGCACGATCCGGCGGTGACCGAGATCGTGCTGGCGCTCAACGCCACCGTGGACGGGCAGACAACCGCGCACTACATCACCGATCTGCTGCACGACGCCGACGTGAAGGTGACGCGCCTTGCCCACGGCGTGCCGGTCGGCGGCGAACTCGATTATCTCGACGAGGGCACGCTGGCTGCCGCGATCCGGCAGCGCACGCCTTTTTGATTTTTTTGCTAGCGCGCGAGTTGCACAGGTTTTGCTAGCTCGTCGAAATGTCCGCCGCGCTGCAACCACGCGAGCAGCACCAGGCTCGGTATCGCGACGATGGCGCAGATGATGAAAAACCACACCCAGCCAGTCGCGGTGGCGATGTAACCGGCGCCGAACGACAGCCACGTTCGCCCGACGGCCGCGAGCGCGGTCAGGAGGGCGTATTGTGTTGCCGTATGCAATGGATTGCGGCAGAGCGCGGAGAGATAGGCGACGAAGATCACCGTGCCGATGGCGCTGGTGAAATTCTCCGTCGTGATCGCGGCGGTGAGCATCCAGCCGTTGTGGCCGATTGCCGCCTGCAGCGAGAACGTCAGGTTCGCAACCGCCTGCAGGATGCCGCCGATCCAGAGGCTGGTCGCCAGCGGATAGGCGCGCGCCACGAAGCCGCCGGCGAAGCCGCCTAGCAGCGTCGCGGCGAGACCGACGCCCTTGATGATCGCGGCATATTCGGTGCGGGTGAATCCCAGATCGATCACGAACGGCGCAGTCATCGCACCTGAGAGCGCGTCGGTGAACTTGAACAGCACCACGAAGGCCAACGCGGCAATCGCCATGTCGCGCATGAGGAACTCGGCGAATGCGCTGCGCGCCGACATGATCACGCGGACGAACGGATGCTCGCTCGCGTGAGCCGCGTGGTCGGCGGCGGCAGCAGCGGACTTATTTGGCTCGGTCGCGACCAGCGTGGTCGCAATGCCGATCACCACGAGCGCCGCCATCGCGAGATAGCCGTAGGTCCAGTTCGCACCCTTGCTCGCTCCAAGCCATTCGAAGGTGCTTACTAGCGACAACGCGCCGGCGCCGGAGGCGAGCATTCCGATGCGATACGCCGCGACGTAAGAGGCCATGCCGGCCGCCTGCTCGCTCTCGTCAAGGCTTTCAACGCGAAACGCATCGATGAGGATGTCCTGCGTGGCGGAGGCAGTGGCGACGAGCAGCGCGCCGACCGCCACCCGGAGCGGCGAGACCAGCGGGTCACAGAACGCAAGGAAGACGATCGCGGCTATCAGCAAGAGCTGCGAAAATATGAGCCACCCGCGCCGCCGGCCGAGCAGCGTCGCCAACACCGGCACATCGAGCGCGTCGACGACCGGCGCCCACAGGAATTTTACAGTGTAAGGCGTCCCGACCAGCGCAAACAGGCCGATGGTGCCGAGATCGACGCCGGCCTCTCGCATCCACACCAGCAGCGTCGAGCCGGAGAGGGCGAGTGGCAGGCCCGACGAAAAGCCGAGGAACATCACGATCAAAACGCGCGGCTTGAGGTAGACCGCAAGCGAGTCGGAAAACGGTGCGCGGGCAGGCGCGATGTTTGGCGTGGCGGTCATGCGGGAAGCTATCGTTCAACGGCGAGTTGGCACAAGCTTGCCCCTCGATTGCGTCGAAAATTGATGTGCAACGGCGAAAGGAAGGCGGCGGCAATTGCCCGTTGAACTCATCATTTGCCGGGCTTGTCCCGGCAATCCCGATAGAGGGCTTGGCGATGCCTTCCGATCGCTGGGACAAGCCGGCCATGACGGAGAGTCGGTTGCCCTCCGCTACTCGGCCGCCCGCAGCTTACGCAGCGGCGCGCTCGGTACCGTCGCCGCGAGTGGCAGGCTACCACCTTCACCCTCGTCAAACTCCAGCGCTTCGATCCGAGAGGCGCGCTTCTCGATCTTCTCGGCTGAGACCAGGATTTGCCGGACGTCCTCGTTGGCTTGGCCGAAATGCTGCTGCAGCTTGACCACGCGTTCGTGCAGCAGGCGCAGGTCCTTGCCCATCAGCCCGACCTCGTCGCGGATTTGGTCGGCGGCCTCGCGCATTCGGGCATCCCTCTGGATCTGCTGTACGACCTGGATCGCCAGCATCAGCAGCGACGGCGACACGATGACCACCTTGGAGCGGAACGCCTTCTGCACCAAATCGTCGAAGCCGTCGTGCAACTCGGCGTAGACCGATTCCGACGGAACGAACATCAACGCCAGTTCCTGCGTCTCGCCGGGAATGAGATACTTCGTGGCGATGTCGGAGACATGCTTGGTGATGTCGGTGCGCAGCCGCGCCGCCGCCAGCTTGCGCTCGTCGTCGCTCTTCGCGTCGCGGAGGGCGGTCACCGCCTCGAGGGGAAACTTGGCGTCGATGACAAGCGGTCGCTGGTCCGGAAGGAACACGACGCAGTCGGGACGGCTTTTGTTCGAGAGCGTGAACTGGAATTCGTAAAATCCTTTCGGCAGGCCGTCCTGGACGATGAGTTCCATGCGGCCTTGGCCGAAGGCGCCGCGCTGCTGCTTGTTCGAGAGTACGCTCTGCAGCGTGGTCACCTGCGTCGCCAGCGTCGTGATGTTCTTCTGTGCGGTGTCGATCACCGCCAAGCGCTCGTTGAGCTTCTGCAGGTGCTCGACCGTGTGCTGCTTGTTGGTCTCCATCGATTGTCCGAGCCGATGCGACACCGCATCGAGCCGCTCGTTGACGTTGTGCTGAAGTTGGTTCTGGTTCTTGGCGAGCATGCCGATCATGGCTTCGAGCCGGCCGGCGCTCTCGGTCTGCAGGCGGGCGAGATCGCTCAGCGGGGCGTCAATCGCCGATGGCATCGGCCGCAACAGTCGGACCGCCACGACAACCGCGGCGGCAAAAGCCGCGACGCCCAGGCCGGCGATCAGGATAATGCCGCCAACGGAAAGCAAAGGCTCACCCATGCGAGTCTTGTAGCGTGATTCTGACGTGAACAAATAGAGAACATACCGGCCGGTTTGTCAAGCTGCCATTGCCATCGAAGTCAATTGACCGTGCGCGGCCCACCCCTTACATCGGCCGCATGGCGCTGCGCGACATCATAGTTCTGCCTGACAAGCGGCTTCGGCTGGTCTCCGAGCCGGTCAGCGCGATTGACCGCGATGTGCGCGCGCTTGTCGATGACATGTTCGAGACCATGTACGAGGCGCCGGGCATCGGGCTGGCGGCGATTCAGGTCGGCGTACCGAGGCGCGTGGTGACCATGGACC
This sequence comes from uncultured Alphaproteobacteria bacterium, assembly GCA_963702695.1. GTDB lineage: Bacteria > Pseudomonadota > Alphaproteobacteria > Rhizobiales > Xanthobacteraceae > VAZQ01. Next base: position 75,550 of record CAVPDS010000028.1, read on the forward strand.
TCGCCAAGAAGGATGCGCCGAAGGAGCCGCGCGTGCTCATCAATCCCGAGCTCATCTGGCACTCGGATGAGGCGGCGACCTACGAGGAGGGTTGCCTGTCGATCCCGGAGTACTACGAGGAGGTCACGCGGCCGTCGCTGGTTCGGGTCAAGTATCTCGACCTTGAGGGCAAGCCGCAGGAGCTTGAGGCTAACGGCCTTTTGTCCACCTGCCTGCAGCACGAGATCGACCACCTCAACGGTGTGCTGTTCATCGATTACATCTCCAGGCTCAAACGCGACCGCGTGGTGAAGAAATTCGCGAAGGCCGCGAAGCGGGCCGCGGAGGAAGAGTGATTGGCGCTCCGCCTCGTTTTCATGGGCACGCCCGATTTCGCGGTTCCGACTCTGCGGGAGATCGTCCGGCGTGGCCATGACGTCGCGGCCGTCTACACGCGGGCGCCCAAGCCGGCGGGGCGGCGCGGGATGGCGCTCACGCCGAGCGCGGTCGAGCGTGAGGCGCTCCGCTTCGGGCTGGCCGTGCTCACACCGCAAAGTTTGCGCATTGGGGAGGCGGAGGCCGCGTTTCGCGCACATCGAGCCGATGCCGCGGTGGTGGTCGCTTACGGGCTGATCCTGCCGCAGCCGATCCTCGATGCGCTGCCGCTCGGTTGCTTCAACCTGCACGCCTCGCTGCTGCCGCGCTGGCGCGGCGCCGCGCCGATCAACCGGGCCATCATGGCAGGCGATCAACAGTCCGGCGTGATGGTGATGAAGATGGAAGCGGGTCTCGATACCGGCCCAGTGGCGATGGAAGACCGGCTGCCGATCGGCGCCGAGGTGACCGCCGGCGAACTGCACGACCAGCTTGCGCCACTGGGCGCCGAGTTGATGGCACGCGCCTTGAGCGCGCTTGAGCGTGGAACGCTCAACTTCACGCCGCAGGCCTGTGAGGGTGTGACTTACGCCGCCAAGATCGACAAGAACGAAACCCGCGTGGATTGGGCACAGCCCGCGCATGCCCTGCACAATCACATCCGCGGCCTGTCGCCCTTTCCGGGCGCGTGGTGCGAGCTCACCGGTGATGGCAAGCCCGTACGCCTCAAGCTCCTGCGCACGACTCGCGCGGAAGGATCTGGCGCGCCTGGCACTGTGCTTGACGACCGCCTCACGATCGCGTGCGGCGCCGGCGCGGTGCGCGTGCTCGAACTACAGCGCGCCGGCAAGCCGGCAGTGAAGGCCGAAGCTTTCCTGCGCGGCACGCCGATTGCGCGTGGCGCACGGCTCGGCTGAGATGCGGGCATGGCGCGTTACAAGCTCATCATCGAATATGACGGCACGCCGTTCGTCGGCTGGCAGGTGCAGGAAGCCGGCCCGTCGGTGCAGGGCGTGCTGGCGGCGGCGATCGAGAAATTCTGCGGCGAGCGCGTGAAGGTACGCGGCGCCGGGCGCACCGATGCCGGCGTGCATGCGCTCGGCCAAGTCGCCCACATCGATCTGACAAAGGAGTGGGATGCCGACACCGTGCGCGATGCGATCACCGCCCATTTGCGGCCGCATCCGGTGGCCGTGCTGCTAGCTGAGAAAGCGCCGGATACATTCGATGCGCGGTTCTCCGCGACCAGGCGGCATTATCTCTATCGCATCATCAATCGCCGCGCCGATCTTGCGCTGGAGCGCAATCGCGCCTGGCGACTGCCTCGCCTGCTTGATCAGGCCGCGATGCATGACGCCGCGCAGCGGCTGGTCGGCCGGCACGATTTCACGACCTTCCGCAACATCGCCTGTCAGGCGAAGTCGCCGGTGAAGACGCTCGATCAGTTGGACGTGATGAGCGCCGGTGAGGAGGTACGCATCGTCGCGTCGGCACGCTCATTTCTGCACACGCAGGTTCGCTCGATGGTTGGTGCCCTGGCGGCGGTCGGCGATGGCCGCTGGAGTGCCGGTGATCTTTCGGCGGCGTTGGCCGCCTGTGATCGTTCGGCTTGTGCGCCGGTGGCGCCGCCGGAAGGGCTTTATCTGGTGCGGGTGGAGTATTGAGCCGGGGCCGTCGCCATGTTTCACGTGAAACAATTCCTAGACTTGGGATGTAGGTGCAGAGATAAAAACTCATGGTGTCCATGTGGACTTCCATGAGAAGCGATCTGAACTCAGATCGACGGCCAAAGCCGCCCTAGTCCATGAAAATCACCTCGGTCGTCCCGCCTTGGCGGGGAGGACCGGACGAGAGGCTCCCATCCGGTTCGTTATCACTCCCTGGCGGTGCGCTTGACTCCATCCCGGCTTCGCTCGACAAACCGCGGCCGACCGTCCCACGAGGCTTTTCCCCGATGTCCCACGCTGAGCTTGCCCGCACCATCGATGATGCCTTCGAGCAGCGCGAGAGCGTCAGCGCCGGGACCAAGGGCGCGGTGCGCGAAGCGGTCGAGGCGGCGCTCGATCTGCTCGACCGCGGCGAGGCGCGGGTCGCGGAGCGCGGCGACAACGGCGACTGGCGCGTCAATCAGTGGCTCAAGAAGGCGGTACTGCTCTCGTTCCGCCTCAACGACATGAGCGTGATCGGCGGTGGGCCGGGCAACGCGGTGTGGTGGGACAAGGTCGCGTCAAAGTTCGACGGCTGGGACGCGGCGCGCTTCCGGTCCGCCGGCTTCCGCGCGGTGCCGGGCTGTGTCGTGCGCCGCTCAGCTTACGTAGCGCCGGGCGTCGTGCTGATGCCGAGCTTCGTCAACCTCGGCGCCTACGTCGATCGCGACACCATGATCGACACCTGGGCGACCGTCGGCTCTTGCGCGCAGATCGGCAGGAAGTGCCACATCTCCGGCGGCGCCGGCATCGGCGGCGTGCTCGAGCCGCTGCAGGCCGGGCCGGTGATCGTCGAGGACAATTGCTTCATCGGTGCGCGCTCGGAAGTCGCCGAAGGTGCGATCGTGCGCGAAGGCGCGGTGCTGGCGATGGGCGTGTTCATCGGCGCCTCGACCCGCATCGTCGACCGCGAGACCGGCGAGACCTTCCAGGGCGAGGTTCCGGCCTATTCGGTGGTCGTGCCCGGTTCGTTGCCGGGCAAGCCGACGAAGGACGGCAAGCCCGGTCCGAACCTCGCCTGCGCCGTGATCGTCAAACGCGTCGACGAGAGGACGCGCGCGAAGACGAGCATCAACGAATTGCTGCGGGACTGATGGATGTAGGATGCGCAGAGCGGAGCGAAACCCACCATCTTTCCTTCGAAGCAATGACCGACGTGCCACGTACATAAGCGGGTGGCCCGCGCAATTGAGTGCGGATCGTCTGCTGATGGGTTCCGCTTCGTTCTACCCATCCTACGAGCTGAATTGTTTTCAACCGGGCTGAGGAGACGACGATGAGCTGGGGCAATATCCTGTTCAGTTTCTATGGCCGGATCAACCGCGCCAAATACTGGGTCGGCGGGCTGTTCTGGATGGTTTTGTTCTCCATCATGATCGGCGTGCTCATCTATATGTTGTTCAGCGACCTTTCAGACCTGACGGAAGACCAGATCGTCACTTACTTCTTCAGCCGCGGGCTGGCTTTGTTCCTTGTCGTCGCGGTGGTGGCGACCGTGGGGTTCGTTTCCGGCCTTGCGCTCGGCGTCAAGCGTCTGCATGACCGCGACAAGAGCGGCTGGTGGGTGGTCCTGTTCTATTTCGCTCCCTCGGTGCTGGAGCAGGTCGGCGAGAACAGCGCATCTAACCCTGTGCTGCTGGTAGCCTCGATCGCCGCGATCGCCATTGCGATCTGGGGTTTGGTCGAAATGGGCTTCCGCCGCGGCACGGTTGGTCCCAACAGCTACGGACCGGACTCGCTGGCGCAGGGATGATGCCGGACATTAGTAGAGTCGGTTCGCTTCCTGTCGTTTCTGCGATAGCACCAAGGCATGCGCAGCATGCCCTGGTGCGAAAGCAGGGAGCGACAAGCAGTGTCCGTGGGGTTGTGCGACGGCCGGTGAGAAAATCCCACTGGCGGTGGGTATGGGTCCCTGCTCTCGCGGGGACGACTTATTCGAACTGATCAACCCCCGGCGGCGTCTGGGTGACGTAAAGCTAATCAGCGTCACGCACCCGCGCAGGAGTTTTCGTGTCGTACCGCATCCTCGATCCGCAACAGCTTCTCCGCACGCTGCGGCGGCTCGAGCGGCGAATCGGCGAACGCTTCCCGAACTCGGGGCTCGCCCGCATCTGCCACGAGCTTTCCGCCATCGGCGAGCACAGCCATCAGCGCGCGCTGGCGATCGCGCGGCCGAACGTGCCGCTGCGGATTGGCGTCGGCGTCGCCGTGCTCCTTGGCCTCGCCGGGCTCGCCGTCATCGTGCGCGCGCTGCATCCGGAAATGGGCAATGCCGAGATCTTCAGCATCTTTCAGGGGATCGAGGCGGCGATGAATATTGTCGTGCTGCTCGGCGCGGCGCTGTTCTTCCTGATCTCGCTCGAGATCCGGATGAAGCGCCGCCGCTCGCTGCGCGATCTGCACGTGTTCCGCTCGTTTGCGCATGTCGTCGACATGCACCAGCTCACCAAGGACCCGAGCTCGCTGGCCGGGGAGGGCCCGACGACGCCCTCCTCGCCTGCGCGCACGATGAGCAAGTTCGAGGTCACCCGCTATCTCGACTACTGCTCCGAGATGCTCTCGCTCATCAGCAAGCTCGCCGCGCTCTACGCGCAGAACCTGCCCGACGCCGTGGTCATCGATGCGGTCAACGATATCGAGGAGCTCACCACCAATCTCAGCAGCAAGATCTGGCAGAAGATCACCATCATCGACGCGCGGGAGTGAGGTGGCTCGGCCGCGCTTCTTTCTCTACCTCCCTGTAGTGGGACGGGCGAAGAAGCGCTCTGTGGACAAGAAATGACTTGCGGCGCGGCTTTACTGCCCACAACAAGGGGTGGGGGAACGGCGAAGGCGAAAGATCGGCGATGCTGGACTTGATGTACCTGTTCCTGAGTTTCGAGGGCCGCATCAGCCGGCAATCGTTCTGGATCGGCGTGGGCATTCTCGCCGTCGTCGAAACGCTTGCGCAATACGCCTCGACGCGCATGGGCGGGGACCGGCTGGGTGTCGTCGCCGACCTGGTGTTCGCGTTCCCGGAATTCGCGCTCGCTGCCAAGCGCGCCCACGACCGCAACATCTCGACCTGGGTGATCGCGCTGTTCTTCGCCGGCGCGGTAGCGCTCGACCTGCTCACGCTCGGAGGCTGGGACGCGATCGCCGAGAAACCGACGGACGCCTTCCTCGCAATCCTGATCCCTTGGGGCGTGTTCGCGCTGATCCTGTTGGTCGACCTTGGCTTCCGCCGCGGCACGCAAGGGCCGAACCCCTACGGGCCTGACCCGCTGGCGGAGTGATCGTTGAATTGACCGGATGCCGCACGCGGGTTAGAGCCCCGCCATGGCCGATACCGACCCGATCGAGCTTGCCCGCGGTCTCCTCCGCTGCCCGTCGGTGACACCGGCTGAAGGCGGCGCGCTGGCGCTGATCGAAGGCGTGCTGAAGGCCGCGGGCTTCGCCGTGCACCGCGTGACCTTTGCCGAGCCGGGCACCGCGCCGGTCGAGAATCTGTATGCGCGGATCGGCGAGGCCGCGCCGCATCTGACCTTCGCCGGTCATACCGATGTCGTGCCGCCCGGGGATGCCGCGGCCTGGCGGCATGGCCCGTTCGCCGGTGAGATCGTCGACGGCACGCTCTATGGCCGCGGCGCCGTCGACATGAAGGGCGCGGTTGCCTGCGCCATCGCGGCGAGTCTCGATCACGTCGCGGCGCACGGCGCGCCGAAGGGCTCGATCTCGTTCCTGATCACCGGCGACGAGGAAAGCGTCGCGGTCAACGGCACGGTCAAGTTGCTGCAGTGGGCGGCTGGGCGCGGCGAAAAATTCGATCACTGCATCCTCGGCGAGCCGAGCAACGCGTCGGCGCTCGGCGACACCATCAAGGTCGGCCGCCGCGGGTCGCTCAACGGCACGCTGGTGATCAGCGGCAAGCAGGGCCACGTCGCCTATCCCGAGCGCGCCGACAATCCGGTGCGCGGCCTGGTGACGTTGATGAGCGCGCTGATGGCGGAGCCGCTCGACCACGGCTCCGATCACTTCACGCCGTCGAACCTCGAATTCACCTCGATCGACATCGGCAATCCGGTAGTCAACCTCATTCCCGGCGAGGCCCGCGCGCGCTTCAATATCCGCTTCAACGACCACCACAGTCAGGTCGCGCTGCGGACGCTGATCGAGCATCGCGCCGCGGCGGCCGCCGGGGGGCGGGTGCGCTGGAAGATCGAGTGGGAGCCGTCGAATGCCGACCCGTTCCTGACCAGATCCGGCACCTTCGTCGACCTCGTGGTCGGCGCGATCGCCGACGTGACCGGCCGCACGCCGACGCTCTCGACCACCGGCGGCACTTCCGACGCACGCTTCATCAAGAATTACTGCCCGGTGCTCGAATTCGGCCTGGTCGGGCAGACCATGCATCAGGTCGACGAGCGCACGCCGGTCGGCGACCTCACGATGCTGACGGCGGTATACCGGGCGATTCTCGATCGCTATTTCGGCTGATTTTTTTCCTTCCGCAGACTCGAAACGCGCGCGGCAGGCAAGCCACGCGGTTCCATCAAGACTGCAATGCAATATCGCAAACCTCTATAATACCAAAGTTTTCTCACTTTTTTGTGCATTGCACATACGGCACTGCAGCATCATCTCCCGCCACGAAGCGCTCCACGCGCTTCCGACTGACAAAGGAGAGAATGCTATGAAGAAACTGCTTGTTCTCGCCACCCTGACGGCGGCGTTTGCGTCACCGGCCCTGGCCCAGCAAGTCCACCACCAGCGCCCGGCCAATGTTCCGCAGTGGAACGAGTGGGCTCCGACGCAGGCTTACGGATTCGCCGGCACGCCCAACTATCGTCCGCAAGTCACCAATCCGCGCGGCGATATCATCGTGAACGGCGAAAACCAGGGAACTGATCCGGATCCGTTGGTGCGTCTGAATTTGCAGCGCGATCCTCCGCACGGGGGGTGATGCTTCTGACGCATGGCTGGATTGCTTGCATGAACGCCTCGGGGACCTCGTCCTCGGGGCGCTCGTTCATTTCTATCGTTGATTGCTAATAAACGGACCAAATATATAAATTCTTTATCCCGTTTGGCATAAAAACTTTATAACTATTTCTTATTGTTAAGTTATTTCAAATTGTTGTGCGTTGCACATGCTGCAGCCAAGCGACATGTCTGGGCTCTCAGAAGCGACTTGCTTCCGGGGCACAATAAAGGAGATCACCATGAAGAAATTTCTTGTTCTCGCCGGCCTGGCACTGCTCGTAAGCTCGCCGGCAATGGCGCGTTCGCAGCACAAGACCGTTGCGCCAGCGCAGTCGGTGAACGACCCGGCGACTGCCAACGCCTACAGCACCCCTGTCTATGGTGCCTATGGTTCGCAGTACGGCAATCCCCCCGGCCACGTCGTCGTGGGCGGCGTGGACCAGGGCACCGATCCCGATTCGCGCGTGCGCCTCATGCTGCAGATGGATCCGCCGTACGGCGCCGGCAGCTGATTCAGCAGCAACCCAAGGGCCCCGGGGAGTTTCTTCTCCGGGGCGCTTTTTTTTGCGCGCCTATTTCAGCAATTGCCGCACCCGTTGATTGAACGGCGCGGCCGCTTCGTATTGCACCCAGTGCCCCGCGCCCGGAAAAATGTCGAACGGCGCGTCTGGCTGAAAGCTCCGCAGCACGTCGCGCCGCTCGGCTATGTACGGTGCGCCGGTGGCGTCGAACTCGCCCCAGATGCCGGCGATGCGGGCTTTCACCTCAGGCAGGCATTGCGGCAGCGTGCCAGTATGCGAGACATGCTTGCCGCGCACGCGTGAGCGCTCGGCGTTCCGCTTCTGCACATACAGCGCGAGCGAATCGATCTTGGCCGGATCGCGGATCATCAGGATGCCGAGATTCTTGCGATGCACGGCTTCCTTTTCCGCATCGGTCGGCAGCCGCCGCCACGACTGCAGCGGTTCCATCGTGGCGCGCGGCGCGCCGGTCCCGGTCGCGCCGACCAGCACGAGATGCTCGGCCCGCGCGCCGGCATGCTGCGCAACATAGCCCGCAATCAGCCCGCCCATGGAAAATCCCGCGACCGCAAATCCGGTCTCGGCACCGATGAGGCCGACAAGCCCGCTCTCCAGCACGAGCGCGATGCGCTCGGCGGTGATCGGCCGCTCCGGATCGGCGGATTCGCCGGAGCCCGGGATATCCGGCACCACCAGCATGAAGTCGCGGGAGAGCGTTTCGATGTTGCGGACCCAATGCAGCCAGCTTCCGGTGCCGCCGTGCAGGAGCAGCAGCGGATAGCCCTGGCCCCAGATGTGCCAGATCACGTTTCCCATTTCTTGACCGGTACCGGCTGGCGTCGTTCGGCGCGTGCTCGAGCGCTCGAGCGCGGCCACGTAGTCGGCGGGCGTGGTTTCTTGTTGGGTCGCGTTGTCATTCATGCTGCGGCTACCGTGGTTGTGAGCGGGGCGCTCCAGGCGTCATAGCCATAGAGCCAATCCGGATTGGTGGCGTTGCGCATCCACTCGTTGGCACTGGAGCCGGCCTGGACGGCGCTGGTGCGCGGCTTGCGCGTCGCTTCGTAGGTGCGGAACGCCGCCTCGATGCTGTCGCCGGCCTCGATGCAGCGCGCCAGCACCACCGCGTCTTCGAGCGCCATCGCGGCGCCCGACGCCATGTAGGGCGTCATCGGATGACAGGCATCGCCCAGCAGGGCGACGCGGCCGCGGCTCCAGATGGGCAGCGGATCGCGCTCGTAGATGCCCCATTTGTGCACCTCGTGCGCGGCCGCGAGCACCGCCTGCACGTCGGGATGAAAATCAGCGAACGCCGCGCGCAACTCGGCGAGATCGCCGGTCGCGGACCACAATTCACGCGTCATCCAGTCGGCGGCTTCCGGCTGGCTGGTCGTGAAGTAGACCTCATCACGCGCGGCGGTGACGAAATAGATCACGATGTGTCGGTCCGCCCCCCACCACTTGGTGCGCGACGCGCCGACATCGACGCGGCGCAGCCGCGTCGCTGGGAACGTGGTCCGATAGGCGAGGCGGCCGGTAAAGCGTGGCTCGGTCGGGCCGGCGACGTAGTCGCGCACCAGCGAGTGCACGCCGTCGGCGCCGATCAGCGCGTCGGCTTGCGCCTCAGTGCCGTCGGTGAAGGTGAGCCACACGTGCGGACCGTGGGCTGCGAGGCCGGCGAGCTTCTTGCCGAGCTGGAGGCACGGCGCCGGGACGATCGAGGCGAGCGCGGCGTGCAGGTCGCCGCGATGGAGCGTGAGGTAGGGCGCGCCGTAGCGCGCTTCGACCGTCGGGCCGAGCGGGTGATCATTGCTCACCGCGCCTGTCACGGCCTCGCGGTTGAGCGAGGTTGCCGGAGCGAACCCGGCCTCTCGCAGCCGCTCTTCGATGCCGAGCCCGCGATGCACTTTCATTGCGTTCGGGCTCTGCTGGATGCCGGCGCCGACGCGCTCGAATTTCTCGGCTTGCTCGTAGACCGTAACCTCGACGCCGACCTGGCGCAGCGCCGCCGCGGCGGCGAGCCCGCCGATGCCCGCGCCGATGATGGCCAGGGAGGAGGGAGAACGAAGGGGCATCATTGCATCAGCAGGGCGGATGAGGCGGGTTCTTGACGCGAGGACCCGTGTCCCGGGCTCGTGAAACGTAGCGTAACGAGAACCGGGACCCAGCGCAAAATGTGCGCAGCACATTTTCGGAGACGGCTTGCGGCCGTCGCGTTTTCCCTGGGTCCCGGTTCGGCGTTCGCACTACGCGCTCTTGGCCGCGACACGATCACCCCACCGCCGCAACGGTTTCCAGGAATGCGACCAGGTCATCCGTGACGTGGTCGACGTGAGGGTCGTCGCGGCCTTCGAGCTCCCAGTCCTCGCGCAGCACTTCGCGCGTGCCGCCAGGCACGACCAGGACCGTGGTCATGCCGAGCGCATGGGGCACCGCAAGGTTGCGCGCGAGGTCTTCGAACATCGCAGCCTTGGCGGGGTCGACGGCGTGCGCGCTGAGGAAGCGCTCGTAGGTCGGCGGCGAAGGCTTTGGTTCGAGCTCGGCGGCGACGATGTCGAACACGTCCTCGAAATGATCGGAGAGGCCGAGCCGCGCCAGCACGGCGGCGGCATGGCGGCGGGTGCCGTTGGTGAGGATGAGCTTGCGGCCGGCCAATCGCTCGATCGCGGCGCCGAGCGCGGGGTTGGGTTCGAGTGGCGAATGATCGATCTCGTGCACGTAATCGAGGAAATCGTCGGCGCTCATGCCGTGCTCGATCATCAGCCCGCGCATCGAGGTGCCGTAGCGCTTGTAATAGTCCTTCTGCAGGCGGAACGCTTCGTCCTTCGGAATTTTGAGGAAGCCCGCGATGTAGTCGCGGATGCGCCCGTCGACCTGCTGCCAGAGATTGATGTGATGGGGATAGAGCGTGTTGTCGAGATCGAATACCCAGGTCTCGATGTGGTGGAAGGCGCGCGGCGCAGGGCGGCTGACGGCGGCGGTCATCGGGGTGATACGCAGTCCACGAGGTTAGTTCGCGTTCCTGTCGGCCCTGAGAAAGCAGCGACCCATACGCCGTATCCTTGGGCCTGCGCAACCATATGGGGGGCTCGCTGGCGGCCGGCCTGTGGGCGAGCGCTGCGAAAATTGGTACCAATGACGCCGGCCAGCAACTCACAGGGGACGTGGCATGCGCACATGGGGCTTCGGTGTTCTGGCGGTGGCGAGCTTGTTTTCCGGCGCGGCCTCGGCGCAGGTCACGGTGCTCACCCATGCCACGCTGATCGACGGAACCGGTGCTGCGCCCGTGGCCGACGCTTCGATCGTGATCGAGAACGGCCGCATCCGCGACCTGGGAACCGGTCTTGCCGCCCTCGCCGGCGCGAACGTGATCGACCTCTCGGGCAAGTTCGTGGTGCCCGGGATCATCAACGGCCACGGCCACGTCGGGCCGGCGCCGCGCGATCCGCAGCTTCGGCGATATGCGAGCTACGGTGTCACCACCACGACCAGCATGTCGTTCGACAAGGACGACATCGCCGAGTTCAAGGCCAGGCAGAAGGCCGGCGACCTGCGCGGGGCGCGCATCCTCACGGTGAAGTATCGCTTCATGTCGCCACCGTTCAATCCCGGCTCGGAAGATAAAACGCCGGCGGAGGCGCGGGCGCGGGTCGACGACATCGTCGCCAAGGGCGCCGATTTCGTGAAGGTGTGGATCGACAACCAGGGCGGCCGGCGTCCGAAGCTGCCGCGCGAGATTTCCTCGGCCGTGCTCGATGAGGGACGCAAGCACGGCAAGATCACCATGGCGCATATCGTCGAACTGGCGGACGCGCGTGCGATGGTCGAGGACGGCGTCAACATCCTCGCGCATGACGTGCGCGACCAGGAAATCCCGAATGATTTCCTCGCCACACTCAAGGCGAAGAACGTCACCGTGATCTCGACGCTCGCGCGCGAGGAGGGGATGTTCGTCTTCGGCAATGACGACCCGGGCTTCACCGACGATCCGTTCTTCCGCAAGGCGCTGACGCCGCAGCAAGCTGAGAAGCTGCAAGCCAAGCGCGCGGAGCAGGCCAAGGAGCGCGGCCGTGCACAGGCGATCCGCGCGTTCGAGATCGACAAGATGAACGTGAAGAAGATTTGGGACGCCGGCGTGCGGCTTGCCTTCGGCACCGATTCCGGCGGCGATCCGAACCGTTACTTCGTGCAGGGTTTTTCCGAGCATCGGCAGATGGAGCTGCTGGTGCAGGCTGGGCTCACGCCGATGCAGGTGATCGTGGCCTACGCGAAGAACACCTCGGAGGCGCTCGGGATCGACAAGGATTTCGGCACGCTCGCGAAGGGAAAGGCCGCGGACCTCCTGGTGCTGACGAAAAATCCGCTCGATACGATCAGCAACATGCGCGCGATCGAGACGGTGTATCTCGGCGGCAAGACGTTCGAGTAACATTCCGTCATTGCCGGGCTTGTCCCGGCCATCTCGATTGATGCGGCGCGGCCGTGCCTTCTATCGGGGATTGCCGGGGCGAGCCCAGCAATGACGGCATGAAGCGCTGACGCGCCGCCCGATTGGCGCTACCATGCCCCAACCATCGCGGGTCAAGAAAAACCGCGGGAGCTCAGGGAGAGACCAGCATGACCAATGCATCACGCATGACGTCAACGCTCATGACATCAGCGTTCGCGCTTGCGGTCGCGACGGCGGTCGTGGCGCCCGCCGGGCAGGCGCAGGCGCAATCCGCCGATCCGAACGCTGCGCCCAATCCCTACCGCACGGTCGAGAACTGGGCGCAACTGCCCGTCGGCCGCCACTGGGGCCAGACCATCAGCGTCGAGGTTGACCGCGACGGCAAGAGCATCTGGACCTTCGATCGCTGCGGCGGCACCGGCTGCGCCGACTCGACCGTGAATCCGATCCAGAAATTCGATGCCTCCGGCAAGCTGCTGGCGAGCTTCGGGGCCGGCATGTTCATCTTTCCGCACGGCCTGCATCAGGACCGTGATGGCAACATCTGGGCGACCGACGGCCGCGCCAAGGACGGCAAGGGCCAGCAGGTCACCAAATTCAGTCCCGACGGCAAGGTGCTGATGACGCTCGGCAAGGCCGGCGTCGCGGGCGCCGGGCACGACACATTCAACGCGCCGTCCGATGCGCTGGTCGCGCCGAACGGTGACATCTTCGTCGCCGACGGACATGGCAACGACACCAATGCCCGCATCGTCAAGTTCTCGCCGGATGGCAAGTTCATCAAGGAATGGGGCAAGAAGGGCTCGGGACCCGGCGAGTTCAACGTTCCGCATCGGCTGGCGTTCGATTCCTCCGGCCGGCTGTTCGTCGCCGACCGCGCCAACAACCGCATCCAGCTCTTCGACCAGGACGGCAAGTATCTCGCCGAGTGGAAGCAGTTCGGCCGGCCGAGCGGTATCTACATTCGCAACGACGTGCTCTACGTGGCCGACTCTGAGTCGAACGCCCAGCGCAATCCGGACTTCAAGCGCGGCATCCGCATCGGCAGCGTGAAGGACGGCAAAGTGACGGCCTTCATCCCCGATCCCGACCCGGAGAAGATGGTGCTGGCGGGGGCGGCTCCGGCCGGCGGGCCCAACGGCGGCAGCGCGGCCGAAGGCGTCGCGGCGGACGCCGCGGGCAATGTCTACGGCGCGGAAGTAGATGCGCGCAAGCTCATCCAGTATGTGAAGAAGTAAGCGAGCCGATTTGCTGACTCAGTTCCGTTCACGCTGACTCTCAACCGGTCGTCCCCGCGAAAGCGGGGACGCCGGCGGTGGCTCAGCGGCGTTCATGTGGCGCCTCACCGAGTCATCAGCGTACCGGCGCCGTGGTCGGTGAGAAGCTCCAGCAGCACCGCGTGCGGCACTTGGCCGTCGAGGATGACGACGCCTTCGACGCCGGCTTCGAGCGCGTAGATGCAGGTCTCGACCTTCGGGATCATGCCGCCGGAAATGGTGCCGTCGGCGATCAGCCGGCGCGCGTCATCGACCGAGAGCTGCTTGATCAGCTCCTTCGACTTGTCGAGCACGCCCGGCACATCCGTCAGCAGCAGCAGCCGCTTCGCCCCGAGCGCGCCGGCGATCGCGCCCGCGAACGTGTCGGCGTTGACGTTGTAGGTCACGCCCTCGGCCGAGGTCGCGAGCGGCGCGAGCACCGGGATCAGGTCGCGGCCGAGGATCGAGGTTAGCACGCTGACGTCGACCTTCTCCGGTTCGCCGACGAAGCCGAGGTCGACGATTTTCTCGATCTGGGAATCCGGATCGGTGACCGCGCGGCTCACCTTGCGAGCGACCACCATGTTGCCGTCCTTGCCGCAGAGCCCGATCGCCTTGCCGCCGGCCGCGTTGATGAAGCCGACGATCTGCTTGTTGATCGAGCCGGCCAGTACCATCTCGACGATCTCGATGGTGGCGGCGTCGGTGATGCGCAGCCCGCCGGCGAATTCCGACTTGATGCCGAGCCGATGGAGCATGTCGCCGATCTGCGGCCCGCCGCCATGAACCACCACCGGGTTGATCGCGGTCTGCTCCATCAGGACGATGTCGCGGGCGAAATTCCGTGCCGCCTCTTCCTGGCCCATGGCATGGCCGCCATACTTCACTACGACGATCTCCTCGTCGTAGCGCTGCATGTGGGGAAGGGCTTCCGAGAGGATATGTGCGATGTCGTGGGGCGAAAGGGTCATGGGCGGGGAGGGTGAGAGGACGCGAGGCCGAAGGGAGACGAGACCCCGGGGCCGGTGACGGTTGCGCGACGTTTTAGCTGATATGGTCGCTTGAAAGAAAGGGGCAGAACCGATCGCCGCGGGCCGGTTCCGCCGCCAGGGCTTAGCATGCACGCTCCCGACACCAATATCGACCGCCCGTTGCGCCCTGCCGGCGATGTTCGCGGCGGACAGCTCGCGCTCATTGTCCTGGCGTTGCTCGTGCTGGCGGCGATCCCAGTCGTCACCCACCCGCTGCCGCCGCTGTCCGACTACATCAATCATCTCTCCACCGCGCACGTGGTGGATGCGATCGACGCCGACCCCGACCTGCAGCGCTACTATGTGATCGATTGGCAGCTCATCCCCAACCTGATGATCGATCTGATCGTGCCGGTGCTTCACCGGTTCATGAGCATCTATGTCGCCGGGCAGATCTTCACCCTTTCGATCTTCACGCTGATCCTCACCGGAATGCTGGCTTTCAACCGCGCGCTGTTCGGCCGCTGGTCGGCGGCGCCGCTGATCGCCGCGCCGCTCCTGTACAACGGCGTGCTCCTCGTTGGCGTGATGAACTACGTGTTCGGCATCGGGCTCGCGCTCTGGGCGCTCGCGGCCTGGGCGGCGCTGCGCGAGCGGGCGTGGCCCTGGCGGTTCGCGGCGTCGATGCTGTTCGCGTTTGCACTCTATGTCTGCCATCTGTTTGCGCTCGGTCTCTATGCGCTCGGGCTGCTCGGCTACGAACTGCAGCGGCTGTGGGCGCATCGGCGCGAGCCGCTGAGACCGCGGCTGTTCGATTTCTGCGCCACCGGCCTCCCGTTCCTGCTCATCGGCGCGCTGTTGATCACGAGCCAGACCTGGGATTCGCAAGGGGTGCCGGCGTATTGGGAGTTCTGGGGCAAGATCGACGGCGTGATGCTCGCGGTCGGCATCTATTATGACGAGGTCGCGTATGCGCTGCTCGCGGTCGCCGCGCTGGCGGGCATGTTGGCGGCCTGGCGCGGGATTTTGCACTTTCACCCGGTAGGCTGGGCGCTGCTCGGCGTCGGCGCGATCATCTACCTCGCGATGCCGCGCGCGCTGTTCGCGGCGCACCTCGCGGACCAGCGGCTGCCGATCGCGCTCTTCTTCATGCTCGCGGCATGCCTCACACTCGATCTGCCGGAGCGTCACGGGCGTGCGGCTTTCGCGGCACTGCTCCTCCTGCTGCTTGCCGTTCGCGTCGGCGAAGTGCAGATCGTCTGGGACGAACTCGCGCGCGGCCCGGAATCGGCCTACGCGTCAGTCAAGTTCATCGATCGCGGCTCGCGCGTCCTCGTGGTGCATGGCGACCGCTCGAAGACCGGCCTGATCAGCGACCTCGGCCTCCTGCACGCGCCGTCGCTCGCGACCATCGAGCGCTCGGCGCTGGTGACGACCAACTTCACCGTCAAGGGTAAACACATCCTGCAGACCCACGACGCCTACCGCTCGATCGTCGACACCCAGGACGGCATCCCACCGTCGATCCCTTATTTCCTGGAAGCGGCCAACGGACGGTCGCCTTATTACTTCAACGACTGGCCGCACCACTTCGATTACATCTACATTCTGTTCACAACGCCGGGGGAGGCGAACCCAGATCCGGCGCACCTGAAGCTGGTCAATGAGGGAGTGAACTTGCAGCTCTATCGGGTGTTGAAGCCGAACTGATCGCTATCGCGTCCCGGGCTCGTGGAGCACAGCGGAACGAGACCGGGACCCAGTGCAATAAGTGCGAAGCAAATTGCACATTTTGAGACGACCTGCGGCCGTCGCTTTTCCCCAGGCCCCGGCTCGGCGCTCGCGCTGCATCGCTGCGCCGGGACACGGGTTACCCCGCCCGCTCGGCCGAGAGCCTGGCGATCGCGGCGCGCAACTCGGGCATGCCGGCGCCGGTGCGGGCCGAGGTGGTGAGGATTTCGGGATAGGCCGCCGGGTGGCGGGCGAGCACTTCGGCGGTCGCGGAGACGCGATCGGTCAGCTCTGCGGACTTCACCTGGTCGGCCTTGGTGAGCACGAGCTGATAGTTTACCGCCGCCTTGTCGAGCGTCGTGAGCACGGGATCGTCGGTGTCCTTGAGGCCGTGGCGCGCGTCGATCAGCAGATAGACGCGCGCGAGATTGGCGCGACCCGCAAGGAAGGCGTGGATCAGTTCGGTCCAGGCCTGGACCTTGCTCTTGGAGACGGCGGCGTAGCCGTAGCCGGGCATGTCGACCAGCGTCAGGTTGCGCGGGCCCTGGAAGAAGATCAGTTCCTGGGTGCGGCCCGGCGTGTGCGAGGTGCGCGCGAGCGCGTTGCGTCCGGTCAGCGCGTTCACCAGGCTCGACTTGCCGACATTGGAGCGCCCGGCGAACGCGATCTCGGTGCCGCGCATCTTCGGGATCGCCGGGAACGAGCCGGCGGACGCGGTGAATTGCCAATCGCCCGCGAACAGCTTGCGGCCGGATTCGATCTCGGCGGAGGTGAAGTCGGTCATGCCAAATCCGGTGGCAGGGATTCTCTCAAGATGTCGGGTAAATTCCGGTCAAGTCGATCCGCCCGCTCATTCCCGCGCAAGCGGGAATCCAGGGGCTAGCTCCGGCGGTGATACTTGTGGCCTTGGATCCCTGCCTTCGCGGGGACGAGCGGAGTGCTTGAAAGCGACCGGAAGGCGTCAGCTCTGCGCCTTCTTGCGCACGAACAGCGACTTGAGATTGTCCCATAGTTCGATCTTGGCGCCGTGGCGGCTCATGATGATGCTCTGCTGCGCCACCGAGAGCGAATTGTTCCAGGCCCAGTAGATCACCAGGCCGGCCGGGAAGTTCGACAGCATGAAGGTGAAGATCACCGGCATCCAGTTGAAGATCATCTGCTGGGTCGGGTCGGGCGGCGGCGGGTTGAGCTTCATCTGCGCCCACATCGTGACGCCCATGATGAGCGCCCAGGCGCCGAGATGCATGAATGAGCCGACGACCGGCAGTGTCGTCGGCTCCCAGGGGATGAGACCGAACAGGGTGAAGACGTTGGTGGGATCGGGCGCCGAAAGGTCGTGGATCCAGCCGAAGAACGGCGCATGCCGCATCTCGATGGTGACGAACAGGACCTTGTAGAGTGAGAAGAACACCGGGACTTGAATTATCATCGGCAGGCAGCCGGCGACCGGGTTGATCTTCTCCTTCTTGTATAGCTCCATCATCGCCTGCTGCTGCTTCACTTTGTCCTCCGCGTAACGTTCGCGGATTGCGGTGAGCTGCGGCTGGACCGCCTTCATCTTCGCCATCGAGGCGTAGGACTTGTTGGCGAGAGGGAAGAACAAGATTTTGACGGCGACGGTAATGAGCAGAATCGCGATGCCGAAATTGCCGACATGCCGGTAGATCCAGTCGAGCGAGAGGAACATCGGCTTGGTGAGGAAATAGAAATAGCCCCAGTCGATGAGCCGGTCGAACTTGTTGAGATTGAGCGCATCGTTGTAGCCGTCGACGATCGACACTTCCTTGGCGCCGGCGAACAGCCTCGCATTGGCGGTGCCGGTGGCGCCAGGGGCGACCGTGATCGGGGCCAGCAGGTAGTCGGTCTGGTAGGTCTTGGTCTGGTCGATTGAACCGGCGGAGAAGTGCGCGGTCACCTTGGCGTCGGTGTTGGGAAGCAGCACCGCGGCCCAGTACTTGTCGGTGATGCCGAGCCAGGCGTTGGTGACCTCGAAGGTTACGCCCTTCGCCTCGTCCATCTTCTTGTAGGTCAATTCCTGCAGGCCCTGGTCGCCCATCACGCCGATCAGGCCCTCATGCAGGATGTAGTAGCCGAGCGTCGGGGGCGCGCCGTGGCGCGCGATCAGCGCGTAGGGATGCAGCGTGACCGGAGCTTCGGTCTTGTTCGCGACCGTGTCCTTGACCGTGAACAGATATTTGTCGTCGACCGAAATGACGCGGCGGAATTCGAGCCCTTCGCCGTTGTCGTAGACCAGCGTCACCGGACGGTCGATCGACAGCGGGCTCGAGCCTTCCTGCCGCCACTCGGTGTCGTTGCCAGGCACCTTCGTCGTCGTCCCCGACGCCGCGACCCAGCCGAACTCGCTGTAGAACGGCTGCGGGCTGCCGGACGGCGCGAGCAGCACGATCGGCGGCGAATTGGGATCGACGGTCTCGCGGAACTTGAGCAGCGAAATGTCGTCGACGCGCCCGCCCTTGAGCGCGATCGAGCCGCCGATCAGCGGCGTGTCGATGCGCACCCGCGGTGACAGAGCCAGCGCTGCTTCACGCGTCATGCTCGGGACTGTGCTCGGCTGGGCCGGCCGCGGCGCCGCCGAAGGCGCCGGTGTCACGCCCGGCTGCGTCCCCGTCGCGGGCTGGGTGCCGGGAGGCTGCTTCGTTTGCTCTTGCTGCTGCTGCTCGGCGATCTGCTTCTGCCTCGCCAACTGCGGGGCGCCGAAGAAAAGCTGCCAACCGATCAGGACGATCGCCGAAAGCACGATGGCAAGGAGGGTGTTCTTCTGGTCGGTCATCGGTCGGCTTTCGGGTTGTTCCGGGATGTGGTGTCGGAGCGGGCGGTTTGCCACTCGCTCGGCGTCCGTTCCCGGTGGCTTGCCAAGACGCGCTGCAGGGCGCGATCGAGCTCTCCCGCCAGGCGGTCGAACGGCAGCGAGAGCGCGGCCCGCCGCCCGATCAGCACGTAATCGTGGCCGGCGCGGAGCCCGCGTGCCTGCTGTCGCACGATCTCCCGGAGCCGGCGGCGGACCCGGTTGCGTTCGACGGCATTGCCAACCTTCTTCGAGACCGTGAAACCGACGCGCACCGGACCTTCATCGCCCCGCGCCAGCGCCTGCAGAACGAAAGGCGCGGTCACGAACTTCGCTCCGCCAGCCGTGGCGAGGAAATCGGTCCGTTGCCGCAGCCGCTCCACCATGTGCCTTGGACGAGTTCCGTGTCAGGCACTCAGCCGCTTGCGACCGCGGGCGCGCCGGGCGGACAGCACCTTGCGGCCGCCCTTGGTCGCCATGCGCGCGCGAAATCCATGACGGCGCTTGCGCACCAGCTTGCTCGGTTGATAGGTCCGCTTCACGAGGCTTCTCCGCTGGTGGCAGGTGCCGGATTGGTTGCTGCCGGCGGTGTTGCAAGGGCCGAATACGCTCTCGGGCGCGCCGGCGCCAAAGTCTGGCGGCTTATAAGGGAGGCGGGGCTTCCTCGTCAATGCAAGCGCGGTGATGCAAGAGCCGGGAACCGGCGCTACATAGGGCGCAGCGTGGGGGCGCAACGGGCCTTGGCGCCGGGATCGATTGTTTGCAGGGACGGTATGGCCGAGCTCATCAAAGCTGATTTGTGTGTGATCGGCGGCGGTGCCGGCGGACTGGCGGTCGCGACCTCGGCCGCCGCCTTCGGTGTGCCGGTGGTCCTGGTCGAGAAGGGGCAGATGGGCGGCAGCCGGCGCGCGTTGCTGGCCAAAGCGTTGATGACGGCTGCGGGTTGCGCCCGGATGGCGACTGAGGGGGCGGCTTTCGGGATCCATGCCCAGCCGACGGTCGATTTCGCCCGCGTCCGCGCGTACCTGCGCGACGTGCTGGCCAAGGCTGCCCTCAACGAATCAAAGGCGCGGATCGCGGCGCTCGGGGTGCGGGTGGTGGAGGGCACAGGGCGTTTCGTCAACCCAGCCTCCGTCACGACCGGCAACGATGACGAGATCAAGGCGCGGCGATTTGTCGTGGCCACCGGCTCGGCGCCGATCCGCCCGCCAATTTCAGGTCTCGACGCAACACCGTTTCTGACCCCGGACACGATCTCGGAACTCACTGTCTGCCCCTCGCATCTCATCGTGCTGGGGGCAGGGCGGACGGGCCTCGCGCTGGCCCAGGCCTTCCGCCGGCTCGGCGCCGAGGTCACGGTCGTCGACAATGCCGAGCCGCTGTCGCGCGACGATCCGGAATGCACGGCGATCGTGCTCGACCGGCTGGCGCGCGAGGGTGTCGCGATCCGTGGCGGGGGCTCAGTCGGCCTCGTGGGCTACGGCCAGTCGAAGGTGCAGGTGGTCCTCGGCGGCGCCGCCGGCGGCGAGACGGTAGAAGGCAGTCATCTCCTCGTTGCCACCGGGCGCCGGCCGCAGTTCGAGGGGCTTGCCCTCGATGACGCCGGGATCAAGGTCGGCCCGCAGGGCATTATCGTCGGCAAGGGTCTGACCACGAGCAACCGCCAAGTCTACGCCATCGGGGATGTCTCCGGCGCGCCGCGCTTTGCCCAGGCGGCGAGCTACGAGGCGAGCCTTGTGATTCGCAACGCCGTGTTCCACATGCCGATCCGGGTCAACCGCGACCTCGTCCCGCGGGTCACGTTCACTGACCCGGAGCTGGCGCATGTCGGGCTGACCGAAGCGGAGGCGCGCCGCCGCGGCTACGCCATCCGGGTGCTGCGCTGGCCCTACCAGGAGAACGATCGCGCCATGCTGGAGCGCGTAGTGAATGGGCACATCAAGGTCGTCACCAACAAGGGCGGCGATGTCCTCGGCTGCTCCATCGTGGGTGTGGGCGCCGGCGAATCGATCGTAGCGTGGTCGGTCGCCGTCGCGCAGGGCCTTAACATCCGCGCCCTGGCCGGTACCATGGTGCCATATCCGACATTCGCCGAAATTGGAAAACGGGCCGCGATGTCGTACTTCACGCCGAGTTTGACGAGTCCTTTGGTGCGGCGCATCATCGCTTGGGTGCGCCGCTTACGGTGATTCATGACCAACGAGCCTGAGGCAGAACGGGCTGGTCTGGCTTCGCCATTCGAAGGCGATTGTCCGCGCGGCTGGCTGCGTCTGGGGCTGTCCGGCAAGCTGCTGATCCTCACGCTCTTGTTCGTGATGATTGCGGAGATCCTCATCTACGTGTTCTGGATCGCCGAATTCCGCCGCAGTTGGCTCAACGACCGACTCTCCGCGGCGTACACCGCTGCACTAGTGCTGGAAGCCGCGCCCGGCGCCATGGTGCCCGATACGCTCGCGAAGCAGATCCTCGACAGCATCGGCGCGCGCGCGGTGGCGATGAAGATGGGCACCCAGCGGCGCCTGCTGGCGGTCGCCGAAAAGCCGCCCACGGTCGACTACGACATCGACATGCGCAACATGTCGATGGTGCGCGAAATTATCAACTCGTTCGGCACGCTGCTTGACAGCAACAACGAGTTGTTGCGCGTGATGGGACCGGCGCCGATGGGCGGTGAGTTCGTCGAGATCGTCATCGACGAGGCGCCGCTGCGCAAGGCGATGCTCGGATTTTCGCGCAACATCCTGCTGATCTCGCTGCTGATCTCCGGCATGACCGGCACGCTCGTCTATCTCGCGTTGCATTATCTGTTCGTGCGGCCGCTGCGGCGGATCACCGCCAACATGATGGCGTTCCGCGATCAGCCGCAGAATGCAAGCCGCGTCATCCGCGCCTCCCGCCGGCAGGATGAGATCGGCACCGCCGAGCGCGAGCTCGGCGCATTGCAGCGCGACCTCGCTTCAATGCTGCAGCAGAAGTCGCGGCTCGCCGCGCTCGGCCTTGCGGTGTCGAAGATCGGCCACGACCTGCGCAATCTGCTCGCGTCGGCGCAGTTGATGTCCGATCGGCTTTCGAGCCTGGAGGACCCGCGGGTGCAGCGCTTTGCGCCCAAGCTCATGCGTACGCTCGAGCGCGCGATCGCGTTCTGTCAGTCGACGCTGTCCTACGGCCGAGCCCAGGAGCCGCCGCCCGACCGCCGCACGGTCGCGCTCGAGCCGCTGGTCGAGGAGGCGCGCGAGACGCTCGGGCTCGATCGGAGCGGCGCCGGCGCGATCCGCTGGGTCGGTGCGGTCGAGCGCGGGCTGGTCGTCGACGCCGATCCCGATCAGCTTTTTCGTGTGCTGCTCAATCTGGGGCGCAATGCCGTGCAGGCGCTCGAAGGCCGTGACAGCAAGGATCCCGGCCGCGACCAGATCCGCATCACCGGCCGGCGCGAGGGCGCGGTGGTCGTGGTCGAAGTCTCCGATACCGGGCCGGGCATTCCCGACAAGGCGCGCGAGCACCTGTTCGAAGCGTTCCAGGGCTCGACCCGCGCCGGTGGATCAGGTCTCGGGCTTGCCATCGCGGCCGAACTCGTGCGCGCGCATGGCGGCGACATCCGCCTGGTCGACGGCACTATCGGCGCGACGTTCCGGCTAACCATCCCCGACCGCGCGGTCGAGCTCGACGCCCGCCGAACGGAACGCGCCCGCGCCTGAATTTGTACGGGCGCGAATTACTGCGCCGGGGCGCCGTCTCAAAGACGCTCGGCGCAACGAGGGTGTGGGTAAGAAATCTATCGCGGTAGCAAACAGCATCCCGCGGGTCCGTCTGTTTGTCTCGGATAGATAGCGCTGCCCCCGAAGGGGAGGAAGACCATGCAGTCGGTCATCTTCTGCTTGCTGTTCGCGGTCGTCATCGGGGCGTCGCTCTGGGCGGTCGAAGCGGCGCACAAGACCGTACGCGCATGACCCGCACGGACCGGCCAACGAGTTGACGCCCGCAGGCCGGACGGCCCAGCGAGCCGGGAATCCCGGGCAACAAGTTACACCGTCGGAGCCACTCCCTGGATTCACGCTTGCGCGGGAATGAGCGGGACATCGGGCATGAACGGAATAGGCTCTAAGATTTCTTCTTCGGGACCTTCTTGCCCTTCTTGCGTGCCTTGGAGAGGCCGATGGCGATCGCCTGCTTGCGGCTCTTCACCTTGCCGCCTTTGCCGCCGCGACCGCTCTTCGCCTTGCCCCGCTTATAGCGGTGCATCTCGTTCTTGACGTCGCTGCCCGCGCTCTTGGAGTATTTGCGCTTTCGCTTCTTGGCCATGGTCTCATCCCGGTTTGTTGGCGCGATGGCATTCGGCCTGGCTCATGGCGGGCCTTCGAAGAAATATGCGAGCGGCGATGCAATGATCGCGGCACCGGATTAAAGGCTGCTCCGGCGATAAAGTTCCCGCATGGCTCCCGGCCGAAGCCTCGCGAAAGTCGCGCAGCCGTCGGAGCGAAGCATGCTACTCCGATCGCGCCTTCAGGATCCTTCGAGAGGGGTGCTGTGCGCTCTCCTCAGCGTGAGGAGAAGAGCGGCCATCGAAGCACCAAGAGAGCGCTTCCGCGGGGACAATCGGAGTTTGCGCCTGCACGCGGCCGGCTTGCGTTTTTCGACCTCGACGACAAATACGGCTTGACCCGCCGCCCGCGACGCCGCACGGGGATTGCGACGCGCGGCACGGGCGCGCGGGCGCAACTGGATTTTTGAGGGCAGGACCGTGGCGTACATGGTCAAGGAGATATTCAAGACGCTGCAAGGCGAAGGCGCGCACGCCGGCCGCGCCGCCGTGTTCTGCCGATTCAGCGGGTGCAACCTCTGGTCCGGCCGCGAGCAGGATCGCGCCAGCGCAGTCTGCCAGTTTTGTGACACCGATTTCGTCGGGACCGACGGTGTTGGCGGCGGACGTTTTGAAACGGCGCAGGAACTTGCGGACGCCGTCGAGCGGGCTTGGGCCGGCGAAGGTCTGCGGCGCTTCGTTGTTTTCACCGGCGGCGAACCGATGTTGCAGCTCGATGGCGCGCTCATCGCAGCCATCCACAAGGTCGGATTTGAAATCGCGGTCGAGACCAACGGAACGCAGGACGGCGTCGATGGGATCGACTGGATTTGCGTCAGCCCGAAGTTTGGCGCGCCACTGCAGCTTCGCCGCGGTCATGAACTGAAGCTCGTCTATCCGCAGGCCGGACTCGATCCGGCGGAACTGCTCGCTCTGCCATTCGATCACTTCTGGCTGCAGCCCATGGACGGCCCCGATCGCAGCGCGAACACTGCCGCCGCGATCGCATATTGTCTCTCGCATCCGCGCTGGCGGCTCAGCGTGCAGATGCACAAGTTCGTCGGGATTCCGTGATGTTCGAACTCAGCAAGCAATTCCGATTTGAATCGGCCCACACGCTTGCCCATTCCGTCGATGGCGAAGTGAACCGCCGCATTCACGGACATTCCTACCGCGCCGAGGTGGTCGTGCGCGGCGAAGCCGATCCGAAGACCGGCATGGTCGTCGATCTCGGCGTGTTGGAACGCGCGCTCGAGGAAGCGAAGCTTGGTCTCGATCATCACTTCCTCGATGAAGTGACCGATCTCGGTCCGGCCACGATGGAGAACCTCGCGGCTTGGATCTGGCGCAGGCTGGCGCCGGCCTGCCCGGGCATCGCGCGCGTCACGGTCTATCGGGACAGCACCGGGGAAACTTGCAGCTACTTCGGGCCCCCCCACGGTGCGCCATGAGCGCCGGCGCGGAAGGAGCATTGGTTCTGTTTTCCGGTGGGCAGGACTCGACGACCTGTCTCGCCTGGGCGCTGAGCCGCTTCGAGCGCGTGGAAACTGTTGGCTTCGATTACGGTCAGCGCCACCGCATCGAACTCACGTGCCGAGCGCAAATTCGCTCCGCGCTGGCGGCGATTGATGGCGCCTGGGCCAGGCGTCTGCACGACGATCACACCATCAGTCTTGCCGCGCTTGGCGAGATTTCCAACACCGCGCTCACGCGCGAGGTGGCGATCGAGATCGACGCCAACGGTTTGCCGAATACATTCGTGCCGGGCCGCAATCTGATCTTTCTGACCTTCGCGGCGGCGCTCGCGTACCGGCGGGGGCTGCGCCATATCGTCGGCGGCATGTGCGAGACCGACTATTCCGGCTATCCGGACTGCCGCGACGACACCGTCAAGGCGCTGCAGGTCGCGCTCAACCTCGGCATGGAGAAACGCTTCGTGCTGCATACGCCGTTGATGTGGATCGACAAGGCGGCGACCTGGCGGCTCGCCGGCGCGCTCGGCGGCGATCGCCTGGTCGAGATCATCATCAACGAGACGCACACCTGTTACCTCGGGGAACGTGGGGCGCCGCACGATTGGGGCCACGGCTGCGGCCAGTGCCCGGCCTGCCGCCTGCGGGCGCAAGGCTTCGCCCGCTTTCGCGCGGAACCGGGACTAGCCGATGCGGCGCCTTTGGGGGGCGCCGCATCATAAAGGCGTCGCTGCCGCTCGCCGCCAATTAGAGCATGATCCCGAAAAGTTGCAGACTTTTCGGATCGGATCATGCGATCGATCAAAAGAGAGCGCTGCAAGATCGCTTCAATTTGAAGCGAGCTTGCAGCGCGCGGACCATCGGCCAGCGCGCTCGCGCTTCGGCGACGCAAAGTGGCTGCGATCGGCGATTATCGGTCGATCACAAATGCCGGCGGTATCACTTGGATTGGAGATAGGCCCGCGACGCCGCTTCGTCCCTGAGCGGAGTCAACTTGTCGGGATCGATGCGCACCATGATGTAGGTGATGTGGTCGTCGATCTTCGTGAACCAGTGTCCTGTTCCTGCCGGAATGACGACCACGTCTCCGGCCTTGAGCTGATAGCTCACTCCGTTCCGGATCGAATCAGCATTGTTGCCCGGCCCATTGAACATGCGCACCGTCTCTGACGTCGCCGGACGGCGCTTCTTGTCGATGAGATCCGGACCCAGCACCAGCGTGCCCGATCCTTCGATGATGTGATAGACCTCGCTGACCTGATCGTGCTCGGCAACCGTTTGCGGCTTCGGCGCGTCCAGCTTGCCTCGATATACGACGCCAATGCCGATATGGGCCTTGCCGATGTCGACGTCGCGCACTTGCTGATCGATCCGCTTCTCGGCAATCGCCTTCTTTACATAGGCCTGCACTTCGTCCAGCGGAATGTAGGTGCCCGGGCACATGGTACAGGTGGGCTGCGGATCGTTAGCCTGCGCGAAGAGCGGCGTGACGAAACAGCCCGCCGCCACGAGTCCCAGCATCAATCTCTTCATGTTGACCTCCCGATTTTTTGTGATGCAGCGCTCACGGGTACAGTTATTGCGCGAGCGCCCGATCCTTAATTGATCAGAGATCTGAGCATAAGATGGAAAACCGATGGCCGACAAGCTGCCGTCATGCATTCGGAACTATGCGTTCGGAATTCGCTGTGATCCCACGCCGCGTGAACGCGGCTACCGGGCTTTCAGGATCATGCGGGCAAGCGCCATGCGCAGCACCTCGACCGCGCCTTCTGTGATCATCATGCTGCGCTGGTCGCGAAAGAACCGTTCGATCGGCAGTTCCTTCGAGAGGCCCATGCCGCCGTGGATCGCCATGCAGCGATCGGCCGCCCAGAATGAGCGTTCGTCGCCGAATATCTTCACCATGAACGCCTCTTCGCGACAGTCCTCACCGCGATCGAATTTCCAGGCCGCGTGATAAAGCATCAAGCGGAGCTTGTGGGCGTCCATGTAGATGTCCGTCAGCGGCCATTGCACCGACTGGCGTTCCGCCAGCAGCGCGCCGAAGGTCCTGCGCTGTTTGGCGTAGGCGGTGCCGAGCTCCAGGCAGCGCTCGATGACGCCGAGACTGCGCGCGCCGTGCCGGATCCGTCCCGAGTTGAGCCACGACTGCGCCTGCTTGAACCCGTCGCCTTCGTTGCCGATGCGGTTGGCGAGCGGAACACGGACGTTGTCGAACACGATCTCGCAGGGCTTGTCGTCGACCATCAGATCGTAGGATGCGGTGACTTTCACGCCCGGCGTATCCATGTCCACCAGGAAGCCGGTGATGCCGCCGCGAGCCCGCTTCTCCGGATCAGTCACCGCGAATACCTGGGCGAAGTCGGCTTCGTCGGCGTTTGTGATGAAGCGCTTGACGCCGTTGATGACGTAGCTGTCGCCGTCGCGCACCGCTGTCGTGCGCATGGCCGCCGGGTCGGAGCCCGCATCGGCCTCGGTCTGCGCGAAGCAACTCACCTTCTCGCCGCGAATGACCGGCAGCAGGTAGTTCTCGCGCGCGTCCCCCTCCA
The DNA here is from genome assembly GCA_963702695.1 of uncultured Alphaproteobacteria bacterium. Classification (GTDB taxonomy): domain Bacteria; phylum Pseudomonadota; class Alphaproteobacteria; order Rhizobiales; family Xanthobacteraceae; genus VAZQ01. Next base: position 102,625 of record CAVPDS010000028.1, read on the forward strand.
GCGAGTAGAGGATCGGACTGACCGGCGGACCGAAGATATTGAGGTTGCGCGCCGGGAGCGCCGTCGTGCGCGAGACCTCGTTCCAGACCACGACCTTCGCCATCATCCCGAGCCCGAGGCCGCCGAACTCCTCCGGCACGTCGAACAGCCACAAGCCGAGCGCCTCGACCTTGTCGCGCAGCCGCCGGGGCAGCTCCTTCTGCAGCTTGATGTCGTTGACGACCTCGCGCTCCAGCGGAATGAGCTCCCGGTCGACGAAGCGGCGAAGGTTCTCCTTCAGCAGCCGAAGCTCTTCCGGAAGCTCGAAATCCATTTCATCCTCAATCTCAGGGTGTCATCTGTGGTGAAGGTTCTTGCATGAGGCGAAAGCAGAAGACAACAACGCTGGCCGGCCCTTCGAACGCCCTCTACGATGCGTCGTGAATTGGGCAAGCCGCGAACACGCCGGACCTGAGCCGCGCGCCCTTTCAGAGGAGAACAAGCCAAGATGGAGCCGGTCAGCAGCGGCCCGAAGGCGTTCGCCGCGCGATTTGACGCTGAACAAGATGAGGCCGCCGCGCCTAGTCGCGCTCGATGAAGATCAACCGCGTGTATGCTTCTCGATCAATGCAATGCTGACCTATCAAGCACGCTTAAGGGTTGCATCGCGACAGCCGAATTCATGTCGTGCTCTATGACGATCACTGACCAATTCTTGAAGATCTCGTTGAGGAGCTCGGCGGTTTTTACGCGCTCGGAAACGCTCATCCCCGCCACCGGCTCGTCGAGCATGAGCAGCTCCGGGTCCTGGATCAGCAGCATGCGCGGACAAGCAAAGGTCCTGGTCACCGAACGCGAGGCCGAGGTGCTGCTTTGGATCGCCCCGGGCAAGTCCAATCGCGATATCGCCGAGATTCTCGATTTCAGCCCGCGAACGGTGAACAAGTACCTTGAGCAGATCTACGCTAAGTTCGGGGTTGAAAATCGTGCATCGGCCGCGGCGTTGGCAGTGCGGACAATTGGCATCCGATAGCCGCAACCCCTTTCGTTTCCGACATCGAAGCGTCGCTCATCAGCGCACGCTGTATGCGGCCAGGAATGCTCGCACGGCGATGCGCACGACGTGATCGATCTGCTCCGCCCGAGGCGCCGCGCTGAAGTTGAACAGCACCGGCTTGAACAGCGTCGACTGGCAGGCATCCATGAACTGTGCGGCCGCGATCTCGCAATCCTCGACCGCGAGGACGCCCGCATCGGTTTGCGCGCGCAGATAGGCGGCGACCCGGGCGATCCCGAAAGCCGGGCCGGTTTCGTAGAACACCTTGCCGATCTCGGGCATGCGGTCGGCGATTGCGATCACGGTGCGCAACGCTGAGGCTTTTTCCGGCTCGCAGAGGAATGCGACATAGGCGGTCCCGAGCCTCGTCAGCGCGCCCTCGACGTCATGGTCGTTGGGGTCGAGGTCGAAGACGCCCTCGGCATGGGCCAGGCATTCCTGTTCGACGATGGCTTCGAAGAGCTGCTCCTTGTTGGCGAAATAGACGTATAGCGTGCCCTTGGAGACCCCCGCGGAGCGGGCGATGTCGCTCATGCTCGCAGCGTCGAAACCCCGGGCCAGGAAGATAGCGCGTGCGCCTTCGATGATCTGCCGCCGTTTGACGCTGTCGTCAGGGGCGCCGTCGGGGGCCCGCTTTGCCGTGATTTGTGCGCTCATGTCCCGCTTCCTTCCGTTATTTTGATGTTTTTCTTAGCTTGTTCAATGCCTTGGGTTGCTAGCATCAAAACTTTATGACCGAACCGTTCGGTCAATATTGACACTTGTCTCAAGCGATTATATACGTTGACCGAACCGTTCGGTCAAGGTGATCCTCGGCGAGGCTCAACGGTCCGAGTGGCCATTTTTAGCAGCCTGCACAGATGGATACAGATGGATGGAGAGCGCGATGTATCGCGAGCGCGACGAAGAAGCGGGACTGTACCACCAACCCCGCCGGCCCTTGGAAGGCCGCGACGACTCCGGGCCCGCCCGGCCTGAAGACGAAGAGGGGGCACTTCACCCGTCCTACCCGGTCGGAGACGCGCATGAGGAGGTCCAATCACCTCGCAGCGATATGACCGCGCGCAATGAAGTCACTCCACGGCATGAGCTCACACTTGAAGCGGCGAGGGGAGCTTCATCCGGGAAGCCGCGCCGGACGATCCGCGGGAAGTTTGCGCTCATGGCGGCGGCAGCCACGATCGCCATCGCAGCCGGCGGCTGGTATGGCGAGCAGTGGTGGGTCAGCGGCCGCTTCATGGTTTCGACCGATGATGCCTACGTCCGCGCCCACAACACGACGCTGGCCGCCAAGGTTTCGGGTTATGTTCAAGGCATCCCTGTCGAGGACAACAGCCGTGTCCGCGCCGGCGATGTGATTGCAACCATCGACAATGGCGACTATCGGCTTGCGGTTGATGCCGCCCGCGACAAGGTCGCCACCCAGCAGGCGACGATCGATCGGTTCGGCCGTCAGATCGTCGCCCAAGACGCCAATGTCGCGCAGGCCAAGGCCCAACTGGTCTCGGCGCAGGCCGCCGCCAAGAAGAACCAGTTGGAGCTGGAGCGCCAGCAGGCTTTGGCGGCCCGGGCCTATGCCAGCCGCCAGGCCCTTGAGCAGGCGGAGGCCAATCGCGACCAGTCCGTCGCCGCCGTGCAGAGCGCGCAGTCGAGTATCGATGCGGCCGAGGCCAGCGTCGATGTGCTGAAGGCGCAGCAGCAAGAGGCGGCGCGCGCACTCGAGGAACTCAGGACTGCGCAGGCGAAGGCCGAACGCGATCTGTCCTTCACCGAGATCCGCGCGCCGGTCGACGGCGTGTTCGGCAACCGCGCCGTGCAGACCGGCGATTTCGTGCAGACCGGCCAGCGGATCGCGAGCCTGGTCCCGCTCGACGAAGTCTACGTCGATGCGAACTTCAAGGAGACGCAGCTTGCGCGGCTGCGGCCCGGCCAGCCGGTATCCATCAGCGTCGACGCGCTCCCCGGACAGACGATCGCCGGCACGGTCGCGAGCCTGTCGCCGGCTTCGGGCGCTGTGTTCTCACTGCTGCCGCCCGACAACGCCACCGGCAACTTCACCAAGATCGTTCAGCGCCTGCCGGTCCGCATCGACGTACCGGCCGATGTGACCGCACAGCGGTTGCTGCGGCCGGGCATGTCGGTTGTCGTCAGCATCAATACCAAGGGGCAGAACGTGGCTGCGCAAGGCGAAAAGATCGCTGCCCATGCCCTGCCTGCTCAGCAATAGCATGGAGCTGTTCCATGGCGTCTCTCACGGCTTCGAACGCGCTGCCCGTTCCTTGGCAACGTCTGTCCCCCGCAATTGCAAACGCGGATGAGCAAATTCCCCCGCGCCGGCTCTTCGCCTTTCTGGCGATGTGCTTCGGGATGTTCATGGCGTTCCTGGACATCCAGATCGTTTCGTCTTCGCTGGCCGAGATTCAAGCCGGCCTTTCCGCATCGGCGGACGAGATCCCGTGGGTGCAGACGTCCTACCTGATCGCTGAAGTGATCGCGATTCCGCTTTCCGGTTTTCTATCGCGCGCACTCGGGACCCGTATCCTGTTTGCCGTGTCCGCCGCCGGCTTCACGCTTGCGAGCATCCTGTGCGCGACCAGTACCTCGATCACGAGCATGATCGTCTGGCGCGCCATCCAGGGTTTCATCGGCGGCGGCATGGTGCCGACCGTGTTCGCGTCGGCCTATCTGATCTTTCAGGGGCCGCGGCAGCGACTGATCGCTCCGGTCGTCGGGCTGATCGCCACGCTTGCGCCGACGATCGGCCCGACCATCGGCGGGTATCTGACCGACGCCTATTCCTGGCACTGGCTGTTCCTGATCAATGTCGTGCCCGGCATCGTCGTCACCGGTGCAACCATCGTGCTGGTGGACTTCGACAAGCCCGATCTCGCCTTGCTCGACCATTTCGACTGGTACGGCCTGTTTGCGATGGCGGGGTTTCTCGGCTCGCTCGAATACGTGCTCGAGGAGGGGCCGCGCAACGACTGGTTCGAAGACGGGACGATCGCGCTGTTTGCCGTCGTATCTGCGGTTTCAGCCGCGGTCTTCTTTGCCCGCGTGCTTACCGCGCGCGTGCCGATCGTCGATCTGCGCGCCTTTGCCAACCGTAATTTCGCAGTCGGCAGTCTGTTCTCGTTCGTGCTGGGCATCGGGCTCTATGGCCTGACCTATCTTTATCCGGTCTATCTGGCGCAAATCCGCGGCTATGATGCGCTGATGATCGGCCAGACGCTGTTCGTTTCAGGGGTCGTCATGTTTGTCAGCGCGCCGATTGCCGGCAAGCTCAACGAGAAATTCGACCCCCGCTACGTCCTCATGTCTGGCTTTCTGTTTTTTGCCCTCGGCACCTGGCAGATGACCTTTGTCACCCAGGATTGGGATTTTTGGGAGTTGTTGTGGCCGCAGGTTTTCCGCGGCGTCGGACTGATGTTCGCGATCATACCCGTGACGAACACGGCGCTCGGAACCCTCGCGCCGGACCGCATGAAGAACGCGTCGGGCCTGTTCAATCTCATGCGTAATCTGGGCGGCGCAATCGGGCTTGCCGCCATCAACACCGTGTTCAACAACCGGATGGACCTGCATCTCGACCGCCTGCATGAGGCGGTGAATTGGGCGAGTGTCCCGGCGACGGAAACGCTGGCCGCCTTGACCGCGCGCTTTCAGGGCTCGGATGCACCGACGATGGCACTCAAGCAGATGATGGGCATGGCGCGTCAGCAGGCCGCGGTGATGAGCTATGCCGATGTGTTCCTCATGCTGACGGTGCTGTTCGTCGCTCTCGCCGCGATGGGGATCATCATGAAACGGCCCGCGGCGCCTGCCGGATCAGGCGGTGGGCATTGACGCGCAACGGCCCGCACACTCGGGCTCTCGGCAGCCTATTCGCGGTCGGTGAGGCGCACGTCCATGACGATCGACACCGGGTGCATCGAGGAATCCATGGTGCGGCGGGCATCGACGAACGTCGTCGCCACCTCGTCGGCGCTCGACACGACCTTGCAGGGAATGCGCAGGCTCTGCAGCAGTTGCGGCAGCACCGCGCCGGTATGCACCGCGTACCACTCCTGATCGCCAAGACCGCCGCGATAAGTGGATAGCATCAGGATCGGAATGCCGAAGGTCGCATGGCAGCGCATCAGCGCGTAGGCCGACACCAGGATTCCGGACGTCTCCAGAACGATCACGGGCATCTTGCCAGCGAGCCAGGCACCGGCGCAGATGGCGACGCCTTCGCCCTCATTCGTCACCGCGACTGTCTGGAACCGCTGGCTCTTCGCCAGCCATTCCTGCAGCGTGTGGAGTTGCGCCGCGGGGAGCGTGGCCGCGAAATCGAAGCCCGCGTCAGCGAGCGCGCTCCCGATGATCTCGGCGTCCGACTGCTTCATGTGCGCGCTGCCCTAGCTGTCCTTGCGGCCGACGATCGACGGCTTCAAGATGACGCGGTCTTCGGTCTGTTCGATGTAGCGCACGAAGCGATATTTGTTCTCGCGGCCATCCATGAGCTTGGGCTCCACCGGCGGCTTCTCCGCGACCACCTTGGCGACGATCACCCAGGGACCTTTGCCGGCCAACGCCTTGGTGGCAGCGGCGGTGAAATCCTCGATGGTGCTGACCTCGACGGCGTTGCTGATGCCGGCGCCCTTGGCGATCTCGGCCAGCTTGGTCCGGCCTGCGGTCGCGGTCGGCAGTCCTCCGGTCGAGGCGTAGGACTCATTGTCGAAGATGATCGAGGTGAGATTAGCGGGCGCATAGTTGCCGACGGTGGAGAAGGCTCCCAGGTTCAGGAGGATGCTGCCGTCGCCGTCGAGCGCAATAACTCCGCGGTGCGGCAGCGCGAGCGCCAGGCCGAGCACCACCGGCGTGACCAGGCCCATGCCCATGGTGTAGAGATTGCCCTCGCGCGGCATCGCCATCTTGGTCTCGAAGCCGGTCCGGGCGACGTTCGTCACCACCAGTTGATTGGTGAGCATCGGCGCCAGCGCCTGCATGCAGTCGAAGCGTCTCATCGGATGCCGTCCGCGTCGTGTCTTGCAAGTGGGACACTGTGATCACAGCAGTATTCCAGCCGGGGATGAGATTTACAAGAAAAAAAGCGGTTGCCCCGCCGGGCGGCCGACCCGTTGCGCACGAAGGCCGGCCGCGCCTAATCTGATGCTGGTATCCGCCACTGGCGCGGCCAGCCGGAATACGGAATTCAACATCACATCTGACTGTCACCTTATGGCGCAACGACCCACACCAGCCAGACCGATAAACCGCGGAAGCCGGCGCGAAAAACGCGCGCCGGCGCGTCCTTTCGAGGGCGAGTTGAAGGTCGGACCAGCGCTCGGATCGACGCAAGAGCGCGACACGATGAGAGTCAGAGTCTATCGCGCCCTTGCGCGCGGTCTGATGACCGGCATGTTCAAGCCGGGAGAGGCCGTGACGCTGCGGACGTTGGCGAAGCGCCTCGGCACCAGCGCCATGCCGGTTCGCGAGGCGGTCAGCAGGCTGATCGCGGAGCGCGCGCTGGTCCTGCTGCCGAACCGTTCGGTCATCGTGCCGCGCATGTCGCGGGCGCGTTTCATCGAGCTTACGGAAACGCGCCAGATGCTGGAAGGATCGGTGGCCGAAGCGGCTTGCGCGCGCGCGACGCCCGCCCTGTTGCGGCAACTTTCGGAACTCAACGACGCGATGAAGCGCTGCGTTGCGGTCGACGATTTCCGCGGCGCGCTGTCGTACAACATGGCCTTTCACTTCGCGTTGTATCGTGCGGCGGGCAAGCACGTTGTTTTGCCGCTGATCGAGATGCTCTGGCTGCAGGCCGGCCCGTTTCTGGCACTGTCGCTGACCAGTCCGGGCGTGCGCTGGACCGCGCGGCATCATCAAGCCGTTCTATCCGCGCTTCGGTCCAGCCTCGGCCCCTCGGCCCGGCGCGCCATCGAAGCCGACATCGAGGAATCGGGGGTGCAGTTGCGCAAGAAGGCGATTTTCGAGGATACGGCGGATGCGGCTCTATTGGAAAATCACTTGATGCACGTGGTCCCGCAATAGCCGTTCGCACCGTGCAGAATGGTCACCCACGATTTGCAATCGGCCGCCCCGGCCGATAATGTTCCTCTCGGCCTGTGATCACAGAGCGACTTGGTGCATGACCGATAGACCCGTCGCGGCAATCGAAATCTGCCACATCGCATTGCCGCCTCGGCGCGAACACAAATGGACCGGCCTGACCGAGCCGATCGGCGGCTACATTCTCGTCAAGATGAGCGATGAGGTGGGCGTCGCCGGCTGGGGCGAGGCACCCGCGCTCAAGGATTGGGGCGGCGAGTTTGGCCGTTATTTCGGCGAGAGTCCGGGAACGACTGTCGAGGTCGTGACGCGGCATCTGGCGCCGGCCGTCAAGGGCTGCCTGCCGGGCGAGATCGTCGAACTGCATGCGCGAATGGATCGCGCCATCAAGGGCTATCCCTACGCGAAGGCTGCCGTCGAGTTTGCGGCCTATGACCTTGCCGGCAAGCAAAGCGGCCTTCCCGTGTATCGGTTGCTCGGCGGCGCCAGCAGGCGGCGCATCCCCGTCACTCATTCGATCGGTCTGATGGCATTCGAGGAGGCGGAACGCGAGGTCGCGCAGGTCGCGCAGGAGGGCATCCGCACCATCAAGATCAAGGTCGGGATCGATCCCGACCGTGACGTCGACATGGTGCGGCGGATACGCGAGACGGTGGGACCGGGAATCGCATTATGCGTCGATGCCAACCAGGGCTATCGCACGCCCGGCGAGGCGATCCGAACGCTGCGGCGCATGGAGCGATATGATCTCATCTATTTCGAGCAGCCGGTCGAAGGGATCGAGCGTCTCGCGGAGGTGGCGCGCGCGATCGACGTTCCGGTCATGGCTGACGAAAGCGCGTGGAACGCCCACGACGTCATCCAGATCATCGAACGGCGCGCCGCGCAGATCGTCTCGATCTACACCACCAAGCCCGGCGGCCTTTATCGCGCCATGGAGGCGGCAGCCGTGGCGCGCGCAGCCGGTATCATCTGCAACGTCAACGGTTCGGTCGAGACCGGCGTCGGCAACCTCGCCAATCTGCAATTGGCTGCGGCAGCGCCCGCCGTCGTGCTCTCCTGCGTCGTGCCGGTGTCGACGCCGGCGGAAGCCCAGTCGGGGCAGATGGCCGGCATCTATTACAAGGACGATCTGATTGCCGAGCCGATGCGGTTCGTCGACGGCGCGATCGAATTGCCAGCCGGGAACGGAATGGGTATTGCCGTCGACGAAGCCAAGATCCGGCGCTACCGCGTCGATGAACCGCGCCGCGGATAAAACACATGCGCCCGGATGTGATTGCACGGCAAGTTCGCGCCATGAAGGACGCCGGCCTCGACGCGGTGCTGTCGATCAGCCCCGAGAATTTCGCCTATGTCACCGGTTTTCTCTCGCCGACCCAGCCCTTGATGCGCTGGCGCCACGCCATGGCTCTGGTGACCGCCGATGCCGCGACCGCGCTGGTCATCGTCGACATGGAGGCGAACACCATCCGCGCCAAGGCGCCCGCGGGGACTGAGATTGCCGTCTGGCGCGAGTTCAGGTTCGACGCCATGCCCGTGCTGGCTGAACTCCTGCGCAAGCAAGGCTTGGCGCAAGCCCGCATCGGCATCGAGATGGACTATCTGCCCGCCGGCGACCTCTCGGCGCTGCAGGCAATTCTGCCGGAGGCTGAATTTGCGCCCGCTCAGAATTTGCTGGCGCGGTTGCGCCAGATCAAGACGCCCGCGGAAATCGATCTTTTGCGCAGGTTGTCGCGCATTGCCGACAAGGCGATCACCGACGCCTACCATTCGGTCACCGCCGGCAAGAGCGAAATGGACCTGGCCGCCGCCCTCACGCGCGGCGTCTACGAACAGGGCGCGGAATACTTCAAGCTGATGATCGTCGCGACCGGGGAACGCAGCGTGTTCCCGAATGTCGGTCCGACCGAACGCATCCTCAAGCGGGGCGACGTGTGCCGCGTCGAGATCTTTCCGATGATCGGCGGCTACCATGCCGGCGTCTGCCGCACCGCCGCGGTCGGTACGCCGCCGGCGCAAGCCGAGCGAATCTGGGAGAACCTGACCGCATGCAAGTATCTGCTGCTCGACGCCATCAAGCCCGGCGCATCGAGCCGCGCGATCTACGAACTCTATCTCAGCAAGCTCGGCGAGCTCGGCCTGCCGCCGATCTCATTCATCGGCCACGGCATCGGCCTGCACTTGCACGAGGACCCCTATCTGGGGCCGACGGAGGACCAGCCGCTCGAAGCCGGTATGGTGCTCGGCATCGAACCCCTCATCTATGAAACCGGGTTCGGCTTCGGTATGCAGAACAAGGACATGGTGCTGGTAACCGACGGCGGCTGCGAACTGCTGTCGGACTACGCCAACACGGACAAGCTACTCATTGTCGCATAGTTGCAACGCGACTGCTTACGGAATGGGCTCGCATTCGGCGCCCGCGCTTCCTAATCTCGGGGCAGCCGGTCAATTCGAAACGAACGAGATCGCACCATGCACAGACGCGACTTTTTGGGCATCGGCCTTTCATCGCTGTCACTCGCCGCGCTCGGCGTGTCCTTCGCAAGGGCTCAGGGACACTTTCCCGAGGGACCGATCAAGCTCATCGTGCCGCGCTCGGCGGGTGGCGTGGTGGACGTCGTCGGCCGCTTCTGGGGCGAGCAGGTCAAGCCGCAGCTCGGCAGCGTGGTGATCGAGAACCAGGGCGGCGGCGGCGGCATCATCGCGGCCCACGCGGTCGCGCGCGCGAGACCGGACGGCCAGACGCTGCTCGCCGGCACCACCACCGAACTCGTCATCAGCCCGGCCACGACGAACGTTGGCTACGATCCGCAAAAGGACCTCGCGCCGATCGCCATCACGGCAATCTCGGTATCGGCGATCATGGTGCACGAGTCGCTACCGGTAAAGACGCTCAAGGAGTTGGTGGTCTACGCCAAGGCTAATCCCGGCAAGCTTTCCTACGGCTCCGCAGGTGTCGGCACGTCGGCGCATCTGTGCGGGGAACTATTCAAGCATCTCGCCGGCCTGCCCGATATCGTCCACGTGCCGTACAAGGGCGCGAACCCCGGTCTCGCGGATTTCTACGCCGGCCATCTACCGATGTTCGCCGCCAGCATCTCGCCGCAGGTCATCGAGATGCACCGGCAAGGAAAGATCCGCATTCTGGTCGCCGGCAGCGACCACCACCTCGCGGGCGCCCCGGAAATCCCGACCAATGTCGAGGCCGGCTTCCCCGATCTCGTCACGCTGATGTTCATGGGGCTGTTCGCGCCCGGCGGCACGCCAAGACCGATCATCGATCAGATCGCTGCGGCGACGCAGACGGCGCTGGCGGACAAGGATTTCCAGAGCAAGCTCATCAAAGCCGGCTTTGAGCCGGTGACCAACTCCGGCCCCGAGCAGACGGCAAAATTCGTCCAGGACGAGCTCGTCCGCTGGACGCCGCTGCTCAAGACCGCCGGCATCAAAGTCAATTGATCCACGGTCGGACCGAAGTCCGCGCGAAGATGTGATCACAGCTTGACGGGGTGTGGCGCCGTTCTTATCGTCGGCGCTGTCATTATCCTATGCGGGCAGCCACACGATGGACGTCAATGAACGAATCCACGCTCAGCTCGTCAAGGCCGGCGTGCGCATGGCCGCGAGCCTGCCGGACGATTGGGTCAATACGCTCATCCGGCGTATCGAGAAGGGCAACGAGATCCGCCACGTGCGGGTCGGGCGCGAGGCGGAGACGATCTCGATCTGTGCGGGCGCCTTCTTCGGCGGCGTGCGCTCGGTCGCGATCTTCGGCAACACCGGCCTCCTGACCTGCACCGGCGAGATGGCGACGCTCTGCCTGCGGCACGCGATCCCGGTGTTCTGCATCGTGAGCGGGCGCGGTTCGATCGACGACCACAAGGTCTATCAGGAGGTGCAGGGCCGCCGCACCATCCCGCTTCTGCAGGCCTACGACTATCCCTACAAGATCATCGACAGGGACGAAGAGATCGACGACATCCCGAATGCCTACGAATGGCACCGGCTGCAGAAGCGGCCATTCATCCTGTTCCTGACCAAGAAACTCCTCGGAACCAACGCATGAAACAAGTGCGTAGGGCCGACTAATTTAGCGAAGCGTGTCCGCCATTTCCACGCACGCGGTGGGTTACGCCTTCAACTAACCCTACGAAACTCGGAATCGGAATCAACGCATGAAAGCGAACGAGTGCATGCAAGTGCTGGCCAAGTACCGCGGCGACGCGGTGGTGGTCTGCGCGCTCGGCATGGCGGCGAACGAATGGTGGGCGGTCACCCGCAGCGAGGACAGTTTCTATATGCACGGAGGGATGGGGCTCGCCTCGACCTTTGCGCTGGGATTGGCGCTGTCGATTCCCGAGACGCCGGTGTGGGTGCTCAACAGCGACGGCTCGCTCTGCATGAACATGGGCTGTCTGCTCACGGAAGCCGGGCAGCAGCCGCGCAACATGAAGCACTTCGTAGTCGACAATCAGTGCTACCAGACCGTCGAGAACATGCCGATGGTCAACCAGGACGGCGCCGACTACACCGCGATCGCGCGCGGCGCCGGCTTCCAGCGCGCCGTCACCATCGACAATTCCGCTGACCTCGACCGCAAGATGCCCGAGATCGTTGCCGCGCCCGGCCCCTATTTCATCCGGCTGCGCGTCGAGGCCGAGCCCGACTACCAGCGCACGCCGCCCGCGAGCTACGAAGGCCCGGAGATGAAATACCGCTTCGGCCGCGCCATGGAGAAAAGCTCGGCATCAAGGTGTTCGGCCCGCGCGGCTTTTGAACACGAATGCGAATGAATGATTTGGGATGGTCGTCCCCGCGAAGGCGGAGACCGACACCCTCCGCGCCCGAGATTGTTCGTCGGCCTTGCAGCTAAAGCTCAGGACACGGCGTAGGGGTCCCGCCGTCGCAGGGACGACAGCCCGACGACCTGCCTCACGGCATCTTCGCGCCTTCTTCGTAGAGTTCGACCATGGTGCCGTCCGGGTCGAAGACGTAGATCGTCAAACCATAGATGCCATCGTGAAGATCGCGATCGAACTTCACATTGGCTGCCCGCAGTCTCGCGGCGATCGCGCGGACATCCTTGGCCTTGAACGCCATGTGATCGATCTGCGGCGAATCCTTGGCCCCGCCGACGGTAAGCGCGACGCCCTGCGTGAAGGGAACAAAGGGCCGGCCGTCGGCCAGCGGCTTCGCCGGCCGGACCTTGAAGCCGAGCAGATCGACATAAAACCGCTCCGAGCGGGCGATGTCGGAAACCTTCAGTAGCATGTGCGCAAATTCGCTCGCGCCGGCCGTGTCAGCAGACTTGATCATCGTATCGGTAGACATGCTCAATCCTTTCTCTCGTCGCCCAGCACGCCGGCGAGCGCCCAGTTTTCCTTCGGTACTTCCTGAATGATGACGTGCAGATTCGTCGGCTTGGCGCCGGCATGCTCGACCATCGCGTCGGTGATCGCGCGCACCAGCGCCTTCTTCTGCTGCGGCGTGCGCCCTGTCCACATCTGCACCGTCACCACAGGCATGTCAGGGCTCCTCCGCCAAGATTTTTTCGATCCGCGCGCGGATGCCGCCCCATTGGCTGGCCCCGACGGTCACCGGCGCCCGGCTTCCCAGGCCACGCCCCCAGATCGCCGTCAACCCCAGGCGTTTCGCCGCGTCGAAATCGACGCCGCCCGGCGGCGCCGCGAGATCGACGACCAGCGCCGACTTCGGCAGTCGTGATAGCACGTCCTCCCCGACCACGCGTGAGGGAACGGTCGAAAAAATGAAATCCAGACGAGGCGCAAGCTCTACCAGTTCATCGAGGCCATGCGGCGACGCCCCGGCAACAAACGCCGCGGCGCGCTGTTCGGGATTGCGTGCGGCGACATGGGTATGGGCGCCCAGCGCCACGAGGTAGCGCGCCAGCACTGCCCCGATGGTTCCCTGTCCGACGACGCAGGCGTTCGAGTTGTGGATGGTGATGGCGGTGTTCTCGATGACGATCTTGAGCAGCCCCTCGAGAATGGCCGGGGTCCGCTGCAGCATCAGGCTGCGGTCCCATTCGTATTCGTGCAGCCCGATCGACAGCGCGTCCGCGTGCGCCTTGAGGTTCTTGTCCGCCCAGCCGAGGATGATGTGCGCGCGCGGCGCCATTCCCGCGAGCATGGTGCGATCCGGCACGATCGGCGCGGGCGCCGCCGGCGCGAACAGGGCGCCGGTTGCGGAAATTCCGGGAATGGGAAAGAGCGCAAACCGCGCTCCCTTCAGCACCGCAGCCGGGTCGGCCAGTTGCTTGACATCCGGAATTCCGTGCTCGGGCCAGGGAAATCCGTGCGCCCGCACGTCCGCTCCAGTGGCGGCTGCGCGGCGCGCGATTTCCTGCTCGCGCCTGTCGCCGCCGAGCATTCCGATCGTCAGCTTCGTCCAGTCGATCGCAGAAGCTTCACCCGGCACGATCCGTCCCTCCGACAAGCTTCAATAGGCCGCTCCAATCCAACCCCGCAATGCCCATCCGCTCCGCGGTGCGACCCTCGGCAGCGAGATCGAAGCCCAGAAAAGTCTGGGCGATCCGCAACAGGGACGCCGCAACCGGGACATCGACCCCGGCAATCGCGGCGAGGGCGGCAAAGGGCAAGAGGCCGTGCCCGAAATCCTCCCGGTAGTAGCGATGCTGTAGCGTGTCGGGCGCCTTGATGCGCCGATTGGCCTCGCCCGAGGAAATCGCCGATGCGAAGTCATCGATGTTGCTGATCGACTCTTCGACCGTTCCGATCGCCTGCATCTCTTCAATCAGGGAAGGAAGGTCATGGCCGAAGGCACGAGCGACGACGCGCCGCTCGTCATCCAGCGCTCGCATGACGCGCGCGACGCCGGCCGTCATGCCTTGGACGTAAAAGGTGAAGTCGCCTCGCGTCGCCTCCACCCAGGCGGCCGCGAGCACCGCGCCCGGCGTGTGGAGAACCATGTTCACGTTGGCCAAATCGCACGCGAGAACGTTCGGCGCGATTTTTGCGCTACGGAACAAGGCCTGTGCGGCGTCCGCTGCGTCCTCGCCGTTGGGCAATGCTGCAAGCCGGACCGCCTTGGCGTGGCCCGTGATCGTGACGCGAGAGGGTACGTACTTGCGCGCGACGTAAGTGAGCGTGGAGAACTCGGCGATCGGCGGTGGGGCTGCATCAAGGCTGCGAAAGGTATGGTGGAATTCCAATGCCCCGCCGGTATGACCCGGATTGAGCACGACCGGGACCTTCGAGCCGGCGCGCACCAGATCGAGCGCCACGCCTCTGTGGGCAAAGGTCGGCAAGCAGATCAGGATCACCTCTGACCCGTCAACCGCTGCAGCCAGATCGCATGTCATCAGTTTTGGGCGTGCGAGGCCTTCACCCAATACGCCGTCATAGGCGACGCCCCCCTGCGCCTGAAAGGGCGCAAGGGTTTGAGCGGAGCGGCTCCAGAAACGCACTTCATGGCCGGCGGCGATAAGCTCGGCTACCGCCGCCGCGCCGCCTGCGCCGCCTCCGACCACGCTAATTTTGCCCATTCCACCCCTGCCCATCCTGTGATCACAGATGGTACCATGTCGCGACCGCGCCGGCCCAGACTATGTGGACCACCGCCATGGAGCCTGCCTGCGAATCCGGGTTTTCGAGCCGATCGTCTGATTTTGCCGGGCGTATCAGCAAGGTCGGAGATCGCTTGCGAACTGCGTCACATTCACACGCCCTGTCATCGCGTTTCAGTGGCACGCACTTTGCTTAAGCAGCTAGGATCGAAGAAGACTCCACAGTTGGCCGCGATCTCTTGAGAGGTGTTTCTAAGCAACGTCCCACAACGATTGGATGCAGAAAATGGCCAGTCAGCAAACTCTTGAGACCACGCAAGACGCCATCCGAAGCCGGTTCGGCAATAGCCGGTACCGCGGCCCGCGCCATCTGCGCGGCATGCGCTTGCTCGGATCGGCCTGCGCGCTTGCGCTGCTTTATTCCGTCCCGGCGAGCGCCCAGTCGGTTGAGAATTTTTATCGCGGCAAGACGATCAACTTCGTCATCGGTTACGCAACCGCGGGCGCCCCCGACGTTTACGCGCGGCTGGTGGCGCGTCACATGGGAAAGTACATTCCCGGAAATCCCGCGATCATCGCGAGGAACATGCCCGGGGCGGGCAGCATTCTTGCAGCGAACTATCTGTTCAACGCGGCGCCGAAGGACGGCACTGTTTTGGGAGTAACGTCGCCGACGATCCCGCTCGAAGAAACCCTCGGGGCGCCCGCCTCCAAATACAAAGCTTCGCAATTCAACTGGATCGGGAGACTGGCGACCAACCCTAACGTCACGTTCGTCATGAACACGTCGCCGGTCAAGACCATCGAGGACGCATTCAAGAAAGTCGCGATATTAGGCGCGACCGGGCGCAGTTCCACCAATGCGGTTTTTCCGACCGTCCTCAACAATGTGCTCGGCACGAAGTTCAAGATCGTGACGGGCTACGAAGGCACGGCGGCCGTCATGCTGGCGATGGAACGCGGCGAGATCGAGGGGAATTCTGCGACGTATGATGGATTGAAGACACAGCATGATGATTGGCTCAAGACCAAGAGGGTCAACATCATCGTGCAATATCTGCTCAAGCGGCACCACGATCTGCCGGATGTGCCGACCTCGGCGGAAGTGGCGCGCACGCCCGAGCAGGCCATGATATTGCGGACCGTGTCCAGCGCATCCGAAATCGGAAAATTCATTCTTACGACGCCGGAAGTTCCTCCTCAGCGCGTGGCCGCGCTGAGGAAGGCGTTTGACGATGTGGTCAAGGATCCCGACTTTCTGTCGGAGGCGAACAGGCTGCGTATCGAGATCGATCCTTTGACGGGGGTGGAGCTGCAAAAAATCGTGCACGAGGTGCAGAGCATTCCTCCCGACGTTATCGAAAAGGTCAAAGCGATTTATCCCCTGAACTGATCGTCTGGACCGGCAGCCGGTCTCACAAAGCGCCGCGCAGTGGCCTTCGCCGCTCGCGGTCGCGACATTGGCGGACCGCGGCAACGGTGCGGGCTGACCTGGATTCCCGTTTCGATCCAAATTGACAATAAGCACTCCTTGGGCGTGAATGTTCTGAACTGAAGGCGCGGATAATTCCTTGAACGAGCCGCACCCGACAGCAGGAAGTAGTGAAATGGCCTCCGGTAGATCTCAAATCCTCTGGGCAGTTTTGGCAATGACGCCGATGATGCTTGCAACGTCTGCGTTGGCGCAGGAGTCGGTTGAAGATCATTTCCGGGGCAAGACTGTCACCGTGATCATCCCGACTTCCCCCGGCGGCGATCGCATGACGAATGCCGCGCCGCTCATGAAATTCATCGGCCATCATATTCCGGGCAATCCGACCGTGGTGCCGGCCTTCATGCCCGGTGCGGGTGGAGCGGTCGGTATGAATTATCTGCAAGGCGTTGCCGCCCGCGACGGCCTGACGATCGCGACGCCGCTGGCGCCCGTAGTCATGGCGCAGGTGACCGGAGAGAAAACCGTCAAGTACGACGTAGCGAAAATGAACTGGATTGGACGGACGGCTGATTCCACCCAGGTCCTCTACGTCTGGCATACCGTCGATGTGCATTCGCTCGACGACTTGAAGAGCAGGAAGGTCGTCATCGGATCGTCGGGGGCAACCAGTGCGAGCACGATCATTCCCTACGTCATGAACTATACGTTCGGCACCAAGATGCAGGTCGTGCTCGGTTACAGCGGTTCGGCGGCTTTCAATCTCGCGGTGGAGCGGCGCGAGACTGACGGCGCGTTGACAACCTGGAACAACGTTCGCAACAACCACGCCAGCCAGTTGCACGACGGAAAGCTGCGCATTCTCTTCCAGGTTTCGCTGTCCCCCAATCCGGACCTGCCAAAAATTCCGCTGGCGCTGAACATGGCATCCAATGATGACGATCGGGCTTTGATCGAGTTCATGAGTTCGTCGGCCGAGCTGGGAGAGTCGTTCATCGCGCCACCGGGCGTACCGAAGCCGATCGTCGAGGCGCTCCGTCGCGCCTTCGACGCGACCATGACCGATCCAGAGTACCTCAAGCTGTCGCAACAGGTCGGCAATGCGCTCAACCCGATGTCGGGCGCGGCGCTGACCGAGCTCAACGCCAGGACACTGGCCACCCCTCGCAAGGTCATCGACCGTTATCAAGCTGCGGTATCGATGACTCGATAGCGGGACGTGCGCAGCGCGTTGCAGCAATCGCGGCGGGAGGACGGAATGAAAATTGCTGGTGTCACGGTTGCTTCCGAACACCCCGGCGGATTGCGCACACCGGTCGATGAGCGCCCATTGCTGTTTCGGCCCATCTACGATGCGCGGCGTCACGGCGCGCAATCGCATCATGCTCGGTCCGATGTCGCAGTATCTGGCGATCAACGGAAATGTTACCGATTGGCATCTCATCCATCTCGGACAATTCGCGATCGGCGGCGCTGGCATTGTCTTCAGCGAAGAGACCGCGGTCGAAGCGCGCGGCCGCAGGACCCATCACTGCGCCGGCATCTATACCGAGGAACAGGTCCGCGGCTATCGCCGCATCACCGATTTCCTGAAGGATCTGGGCGCCGTGCCGGGAATCCAGCTTGGCCACTCGGGACGCCGTGGTTCCGTCCGTTCACCCTGGGAAGGCAGAAGGCCTCTCGGTGAGGGCGACGCGAACTCGGGTTACGCACCATGGAGCCTGGTGTCGTCCTGTGCCCTTCCCCATGGCCCGGGCCGGCAAACGCCGATCGCCTTGAGCCGTCAAGAGATCAAGGAGGAACTACAGGCCTGGCAGGATGCTGCACGGCGCGCCGCCGACGCCGGCTTCGATATCGTGGAAATTCATGGCGGACACGGCTATCTGATCAATCAGTTCCTGTCGCCCGTGGGCAACCGCCGCACCGACGCCTACGGCGGCGATCTGCAAGGCAGGATGCGCTTCGCACTCGAACTCGTCGAGGCTGTTCGCCAGGGCTGGCCTTCCGACAAGCCGCTGTTCTTCCGCTGCTCGGTGGTCGACGGCAAGGGCGGTCACTGGGATATGGACGATACCGTCGCGCTCGCGAAGGCGCTCAAGGCACGCGGCGTCGATTTCATCGATTGCTCGTGTGGCGGCCTGGAAGGCAATTCGAGCCTGCCGGCGGTGCCTAAAGACGTCCCCGGATATAACGTGGTCTACTCCGAGCACGTCCGCCGGGAGGCTGATATCCCGACCGTCGTCGTCGGCCTTATTACCGAGCCGCAGCAAGCCGAAGCCATTTTGCAGGAAGGCAAGGCGGACATCATCGCCATCGCGCGCGAAATGCTGTGCGATCCGTACTGGCCCGTGCACGCCGCCAAGACGCTGGGGCTGAGCGATTGGCTGGACGTGCTGCCGCCCAATTATGCCTTCCGGCTGTATCCGCGCGAGGAGCAGCGTCGGCGGCCGCAGAAGCATGCGGCGAAAAACGAGATTCCCTTTCGCCGCAAAGGATGACACTTGTATCCTCAGAAATGCGGCCTTGCGCGTCGAGCCGGCGCACCGCAATCGTTGGGGGGACGTCACGAAAAGCTCGGTCAGTTAGGAGAGGCAGTTAGGAGAGGCAAATGAACAACAGCGGAGCCCGAGTTTCATCGATAGCCTTTGCCTGCGCCACGGCGTTTGGCTTGCTGGCGATGTCTGCGCCGCTGAATGCGGCCTCGGCTCAATCAATGGCGGATACGTTTCGCGGCAAGACTCTCCGAATCCTGGTGCCATCCGCTCCCGGCGGCGACCGTGCACTCTATCCAACGATCCTTGCCGGGTTTCTCGGCAAGCATATTCCAGGAAATCCCGCAGTCCTTCCAGTATTCATGCCCGGCGCCGGCGGCTCCGTTGCGCTCAACAACGCATACACCGTCGCTGCTCCCGACGGGCTTACGATCGTGACGCCGCTTGTGGCCGTGATCACCGCACAGGCTGTCGGTGACGAGTCGGTGAAATACGACGTCTCAAAGTTCAACTGGATCGGCCGGATCGCCGATGCTACGCGGGTCTTGCTGATGTCGAGCAAGGTGGGTGCGAAAACGATTCCCGATCTTCGCGGTCGTGAGGTTGTCATCGGCGCGGTTGCCCGCGCATCGGAAACCTATCTGATGCCGGCGTTCATGAACAAGATATTCGGCACCAGGTTCAAGATCGTCACCGGCTACCAGGCGGCTGGGAAGATGAATCTGGCGATCGAATCCGGCGAGACCGAAGCCTCGATTACGACCTGGAATGATATTCGAAACTACCATCTCGATTGGGTGCGCGAGGGTGGCCCCATGCGCCTCATCGTTCAGATCGCGCTCGCGAAGCATCCCGAACTTCCAAACCTGCCGCTGCTTCTCGACTACGCCGGGAACCAAGCCGACCGCGACCTGATCGCCTTCATGTCGGCGAGTTCGCAGATGGGGCAGTCGTATGCGGCGCCGCCTGGCGTTCCTGCGCCGATCGTCGAAGCGCTTCGGCGAGGCTTCGACGACACGATGAAAGATCCTCTCTTCCAGGAAAGAATGCGATCGGGAAAGATGGAGTTCAATCCGATTACGGGCGAGGAGTTGACCACGATCGTTGCCCGCACGATCGGCACGCCGAAGTCCGTCATTGATCGCTACAAAGCGGCGGTCGCGAGCAATTAGCCAGTGGTTCGATGCCGGCGCTCGGCAAGCTTGAGCGTCGGGCCTCTGAGCCCCCTGACCCTGGGCGAGGCAGCTTTCAGCGGGACGACCGGCCCGCGCGAGAACGCGTGCAAGTCCTCGTCGGCTTCGCTCGCTTGCACGAATTGGACGCCGAGCAGCCCTTCGTTGCGCCAGGCCACACGGCAATGGTAGCGCGACTTGCCGTCCTTGCTGGTGATCAACGTAAAGGTGGCGGGCAGTGACTTGGAACGGCCCGCCGCGAGCCGCGCGCCGCCCGTGGATATGTCCCAGATCATGCACGGGATCCGGATGCCGTTGCTGCCGTATCCGATCCATGCCGCTTGACGCTTGGGCGTGCGCGCCGATCTTCGCAGGTCACTGTGATGCGGACGCATGGATCGGTTGCTTCAACCTTGCGCGCGGAAGGTCAGGACGCTGAGATGGCGGCGGTGCTCCTGCCCGTTGTGCATTGCCGCAGGCGGCGCGGGCCGCCTGCGGCGGGCCTGGTTATTTCAGTGCGGTCTGAACGCTGGTGAAGGTCGTGTTCAGACTGGAGCCGAGACTCGACACCACGGCAATGATGGCGACCGAGATGCCGGCTGCGATCAAACCGTATTCGATCGCGGTGGCGCCCTGCTCGTTGGCGAGGAAGCGTGTCAGAACTGACTTCATGGCTGCATACCCCTGCTGGTTGTCCAATAGGCCATATTATGCACATATTTTCTGTGAATTTATTAATGGCTTTCCGACAATTCGAATTAGATTGAAGGGGCCTGCGACAGCGTTGCAATAGGAAGGCCGAGCCTTGCACCCGCCCGGCGGGGGTCTTACGCTCGCGGCAACAATCAAGTCCCCATTGCAGTCAGCAACGGTCCAACACGGGAGAACGCCATGCAGATTCGACGTGTGTTGCTTGCGAGCGCGGCCACTTGCGCAGTTCTGGCTTTGCCGGCGGCGCCGGCGTCGGCGCAGGTCCTGACCGGGCAGGTTGCCTCCGCCGAGGAAGGCAACATGGAAGGCGTGGTGGTCAGCGCCAAGAAGGCGGGCTCGACCATGACGGTTTCGGTCATCAGCAATGACAAGGGGCAGTTTACCTTTCCAACGTCGAAGCTCGAGCCCGGCCAGTACAACCTGCGCATCCGGGCGGTCGGCTACGAACTCGACGGCCCGAAGACGATCGAGGTCGGCGCGCAGACTGCGCCGGTTTCGATCAAGCTCAGGAAGGCCAAAAACCTCGCGGCCCAGCTCACCAGCGGCGAGTGGATGGCCAGCATCCCCGGCACGCCCGAGCAGAAGCAGTTCATGGACCGCTGCACGAGCTGCCACACCATCGAGCGGCCGATCAAGTCGAGCTACGACGCCGATGGGTTCATCGCGGTCTTGCAGCGCATGGCCGGCTACGCCCCCGGCACCACCCCGCTCGAACCGCACAAGCGCATCGAATCCCACGCTGAGATGAGTCCGGAGCGGCTGCGCCCGCGTGCGGAATATCTCGCCAGCATCAATCTGAGCCAGGATCAGACTTGGCAATATCCGCTCAAGCCGTTGCCGCGGCTGACCGGCCGTTCCACCCACGTCGTGATCACCGAATACGATCTGCCACGGCCGACGGCGATGCCGCACGACGTGGTCCTCGATAAGCAGGGCCACGCTTGGTATTCGGACTTCGGCCATCAGTACCTGGGCAAGCTCGATCCCAAGACCGGCAAGGTCACCGAGTATCAGGTGCCGGCGCTCAAGGCCGATTTTCCGCCCGGGATGCTCGACCTTGAATTCGACAAGACCGGCAATCTCTGGATCGGTCTGATGCTGCAGGCCGGCGTCGCGAAATTCGATCCCAAGACCGAACAGTTCACGATGCTGCCGCTGCCGAAGGACCTCAACAAGGATGACGCGCAGCAGGCGATGGTGCTGCCGGATTCTTCCGACGTCGATGGCAAGGTCTGGATGAACAACGTCGGCATTCCCGGCGTGCATCGCTACGATCTCGCTTCGCAGAAATTCGAGACGTTCGCGCCGTTCCGAGATTTCCCGAAGGGCGGGGCCCAGCACAGCGTCTACGGCATCAAGGCCAACTCGAAGAACAACCTTTTCTTCTTCGATTTCGGCGCTGATCTGGTCGGCAAGATCGACGCCCAGAGCGGCAAGGTCACCTTCTACAAGACGCCGACGCCGAACTCGAACCCGCGCCGCGGCTACATGGACGCGCAGGACCGGCTCTGGTTCACCGAATACCGCGCCAACAAGATCGCGATGCTCGACACCAAGACCGAGAAATTCACCGAGTGGGCGTTGCCGACGGCGTTCTCCTATCCCTACGACGTGATCCCGGACAAGAACGGCGAGCTGTGGACGGCCGGCATGTCGAACGACCGCGTCGTGCGGCTCGATCCCAAGTCCGGGAAGTCGACCGAATATCAGCTCCCGCACAACACCAACGTGCGCCGGGTATGGGTCGACAACTCGACCACGCCGGTCACGTTCTGGGCCGGCGGTAACCACAGCGCCTCGATTGTGAAGGTCGAGCCGCTGGATTAATGCACTGACGGTGGGTTTGTCATCGCGGACCGCGCGAAGCTCCGATCGGGATTCGGCTCTCTGCGCTCTCGGTGTTCAACTGCGGGCGCTCGGACTCGCGGCCCACGGGTCTCGGCTCTCGCTTCGCTCGGCGGGGACGACAGTTCGTTGCTCGTCGCGAGTGTCCGCGGCCTTGAAGCGCCACCGTTGCGGCGATAGGCTCTCGTTATGGCTTAAAAAGAATCTCGCCGGCCGAACCGGCGCGCGCCCCAGCACCGCACCCAAAAAGGAAACACCCATGCGACTCCGACACGCATTGCTCGCTTCGGCCGGCACGCTTGCCGCCCTGACGCTTCCGGCCGGCTTCCAGGCTGCGTTCGCGCAAAGCGCGCTGACCGGCCAGGTCTCCTCCGCCGAGGAAGGCAACATGGAAGGCGTCGTCGTCAGCGCCAAGAAGGACGGCGCGACCATCACCGTGAGCGTCGTTACCGACGCGCAAGGACACTACGCGTTCCCGGCCAATAGGCTCGAGGCCGGACATTACACCTTGAAGGCGCGCGCGGCCGGCTATGTGGTCGATGGCGCCAAGACCGCCGACGTGGCGGCGGGCAGTGAAGCAAAGGCCGACATCAAGCTCAGGCAGAACAAGAACCTCGCCGGCAGCCTGACCAACGCCGAATGGCTGGTGAGCATGCCCGGCACGCACGAGCAGAAGCAGTTCCTGCTCAACTGCAACGGCTGCCACACCTACGAGCGCATCATGAAGTCGTCCTACGATGCGGATGGCTTCATGCAGATCTTCAAACGCATGAGCGGCTACTATCCCGGCTCGATGCCGACCAAGCCGCAGCGGCTTGCCGGCAATGCCAGCCGCGAACGCGGCGGCGACGCGCGCAAATATGCGGAGTGGCTGTCAACAGTGAACCTTAGCCAGCAGGAGACCTGGAGCTTCCCGCTCAAGACCCTGCCGCGGCTCACCGGCCGCTCCACCCACGTGATCATCACCGAATACGATCTGCCGAACACGATGATCCAGCCGCACGACGTGATGATGGATCACGCCGGCAACGTCTGGTACTCCGACTTCGGCCAGATGTTCCTCGGCAAGATGGACGCCAAGACCGGCAAGGTCACGCAATACCCGATCCCGGTGGTGAAGACCGGCTGGCCGACAGGCACGCTCAACCTCGAAATCGACAAGGACGACAACCCCTGGGTCGGCGTGATGTATCAGAGCGCCATCGCCAAGTTCGACAAGAAGACCGAGAAATTCACGATGTGGCAGACGCCCAAGGAGTGGGACACCGATGCCGGTCAGCTCGGCCATCTCGCGATCGAGGGTACGCCGGCCAACAACAAGGTGTGGATCAAGAATTCGGACGGCACCAACATTTATCGGCTCGATCTTACCACCAACAAGTTCGAGAACTTCGGCGCGCCGAAGGATCCGCGCACCGGCAAGAAGATCGGCACCTACGGCCTGCATTCCGACAAGGATAACAACGTCTATCTGCTCGACTTCTCGGCCGGCAACATCGTCAAGCTCGACGCCAAGACCGGCGAGCCGACGGTGTATCTGACGCCGACGCCGAACTCGCATCCGCGGCGCGGGCGCGTCGACGCCGACGGCCGGGTGTGGTTCGCCGAATATCTCGGCGACGCCATCGGCATGCTCGATCCGAAGACTGGCAAGATATCCGAGTGGAAGGTGCCGACGCCGTGGTCCGCGCCTTATGACGCAGAAGCGAGCGACAAGAACGGCGAGGCCTGGACCGGCTCGATGTCGACCGACCGGGTGTCGCGCCTCGACACCAAGACCGGCGAGTACGTCGAGTACCAGCTTCCGCGCCCGACCAACATCCGCCGCGTCTTCATCGACGATTCGAAGAAGCCCGGTACGCTGTGGGTCGGCAGCAACCACGGTGCCTCGATCGTGAAGGTCGAACCGCAGGATTGACGTCTTGGGTTGCGAAGAAAATCTGGAAAGCGCGGCCTTCATGAGGTCGCGCTTTTTCTTTGGTGGGGTGTGTCGAAATGCTGCGTCGTCCCCGCGAACGCGCAGACCCACGCGCTCCGAGCCTGCGATAATCTGCTGACAGCGCCACAATCCCGCGGGCACGGCGTATGGGGCCTGCGTTCGCGGGGGACGACAGCAACGGACGTCATCGAATGAAATATCTCGTTCTTGTGTTCACAGCGCTCGCGGCCTTGTCGTCGCTGCGGGGAACCCGCGCCGAGGAAGCTTCGCACTACGCCGCCGCCAAGGCGGAGGGGCAGGCGGTCTGGTACACGACGCTGATCATCAATGTCGGGGTGCGGCCGCTGGTGGAGGCGTTCGAGAAGAAATATCCCGGCGTCAGCGTGCGCTACAGCCGCAACGACAGTGGGCCGACCGCGACCAAGGTGCTCAACGAGGCGCGTGCGGGCAAGGTGCAGGCCGACGTGGTCGACGGTACCGACAGCCTGCCGCCGCTGCGCCGCGCCGGACTCCTGGCGCAATATTCGCCCGCTTCGATCGACAAATATCCGGCAGAGCTGAAGGACCCGGACCGCTACTGGGACCCGGTGCTGGTCTATTTCATGACGCCGGCGTTCAACACCAAGCTCATCAAGCGCGAGGACGCGCCGAAGACGCTCAACGACCTGCTCGATCCGAAATGGAAGGGCAAGATCGCCTGGACCACCTCGCGCGGCTCGGGCGGGCCGACGTTCATCGGCGCGGTGCTGCTCAGCATGGGCGAGGAGCAGGGAATGGCGTATCTGCGCAGGCTCGCCAAGCAGCAGATCATCAACGTCAACATGTCGGCGCGCGCGCTGGTCGAGCAATGCGCCGCGGGGCAGTACCCGATCGTGCTGCAGATCTTCAACCATCACGCGGCGATGGACCGGGAGAAGGGGGCGCCGGTCGACTGGATCAAGCTCGACATGATCCCGGCGCCGATGCAGGTCGCGGGCCTGCTCAAGGACGCGCCGCACCCGAATGCCGGGAAGACTCCTGCTCGACTTCATGACCTCCGAGGAGGGCCAGCGCATCCTGGCGAAGACGAGCCTGCTGCCGGCGATGCCCGGAGTTCCCGCCGCTTACCCGGAGGTCAAGCCGGAAGTCGCGGGGTTCAAGCCGATTATCCTCTCGCAGGATACGCTCGCTCGCGAGACCGAGCACTGGGTGGGGATTTACAAGGACTTGTTCCAGTAAGGCTGGGTGCGAACGGATGCTTTGCCATCCCGGCCAGGAGCCCCCCGACTTAATCGCGACCAGCGCGTGGCGAACTGGGTCCGCCCGCCGCCTCGCAGCGGCCGGGATGACCCGACCCCCGGCGGGAGGTTCCGAAGCGACCGGTCGAGTGCGCGCGCCTGCAGCAACGCACAAATATCGGCCACCCGCCGTCTTGCCACCCATTGTGCACTGCGCTAAGCCACGGCCCTGTCCCGCTTTGGAACCCTTCCGGATTGCGGGCAAATTCGTGAGGTTCTGCGGCACCTTGTTCCGGCGGCCGCGGGCGGATTTTCCGACCGGGGCGGGTTTTCAGGCAGGTGAGGTCGCCGATGAGCGAGCTGTTGCTGGACTACCTTCCGCTCGTCATCTTCATCGCGGTGGCAATTGTGATCGCGCTGGTGCTGCTCGTGGTTCCGTTCCTGGTCGCCTACAAGCAGCCCGATCCGGAAAAGCTCTCCGCGTATGAATGCGGCTTCAAGGCATTCGACGATGCGCGCATGCGCTTCGATGTGCGGTTCTACCTGGTCGCGATCCTGTTCATCATCTTCGATCTCGAGGTGAGCTTCCTGTTCCCGTGGGCGGTCGCGTTCGGCGATCTCGGCCTGTTCGGATATTGGTCGATGATGGTGTTCCTTGGCGTGCTCACGGTCGGATTCATATATGAGTGGAAGAAGGGGGCGCTCGAATGGGATTGAGCGCATGACCGCGAGCGTCGCACCGGTCGCGACCGGTATTCTCGATCCGCGCACTGGAAAGCCCGTCGGTTCCGACGATCCGTTCTTCGTCGGCCTCAACGATGAACTGGCGGACAAGGGGTTTCTGGTCACCGCGACGGATGATCTGATCACCTGGGCGCGCACCGGCTCGCTGATGTGGATGACGTTCGGCTTGGCGTGCTGCGCGGTCGAGATGATGCAGATGTCGATGCCGCGCTACGACGCCGAGCGTTTCGGCTTCGCGCCGCGCGCTTCGCCGCGGCAGTCCGACGTGATGATCGTCGCCGGCACGCTCACCAACAAGATGGCGCCGGCGCTGCGCAAGGTCTACGACCAGATGCCGGAGCCGCGCTATGTGATCTCGATGGGTTCGTGCGCCAACGGCGGCGGCTATTATCACTATTCCTATTCGGTGGTGCGCGGCTGCGACCGCATCGTGCCGGTCGACATCTACGTGCCGGGCTGCCCGCCGACGGCGGAGGCGCTGCTCTACGGCGTGCTGCTGCTGCAGAAGAAGATCCGCCGCCTCGGCACGATCGAACGGTAGGGCTCATGATCCGCTCGACAGTCTCTCCGTTTGTCATGGCCGGGCTTGACCTGGCCATCTATCGGGCGCGGGTCGCAAGTTGGCATGGATGCCCGGGGCAGGCCAGGGCATGATGGTAATGGAACAGGGCATGGATGAAGCTCTCGACCAGCTCGGCGCCGTGATCGCGAGCGCGCTGCCGCGCGCGGTCACCGGCCACGCGGTGTCGTTCGGCGAACTGACCGTCACGGCGAATGCCGCCGACATCGTCAAGGTCGCGAAATTTCTGCGCGACGATGAGCGCTGCCAGTTCTGGAGCTTCGTTGATGTCACGGCGGTGGATTGGCCGGCGCGCGAGCGGCGCTTCGACGTGGTCTACCATTTCCTGTCGCCGCGGCTGAACCTGCGGGTGCGGGTCAAGGTCGAGACCGATGAGAACACGCCAGTGCCCTCGATCATCGACGTTTATCCAGGCGCGAACTGGTTCGAGCGCGAGGCCTACGATCTCTATGGCGTGCTGTTCACCGGCCATCCCGACATGCGGCGCCTGCTGACGGACTACGGCTTCGAGGGCTATCCGCTGCGCAAGGATTTTCCGCTCACCGGCTTCGTCGAGGCGCGTTACGACGACGGGCAGAAGCGCGTGGTCTATGAGCCGGTGCGGCTGACGCAAGAGTTCCGCGACTTCGATTTTCTCTCGCCATGGGAAGGACCGGACTATCCGCTCCCGGGCGATGAGAAGGCGAAACAGCAGGCGAAGAGCGAATAGTGGTCCATGGCAGACGACGCACTGCGCAACTTCACGATCAACTTCGGGCCGCAGCATCCGGCAGCACACGGCGTGCTGCGGCTTGTGCTGGAGCTTGACGGCGAGGTGGTCGAACGCGTCGATCCGCACATCGGTTTGCTCCATCGCGGCACCGAGAAGCTGATCGAGGCCAAGACCTACCTGCAGGCGATTCCGTATTTCGACCGGCTCGATTACGTCGCGCCGATGAACCAGGAGCACGCGTTCTGCCTCGCGGCGGAAAAGTTGCTCGGCTTACAGGTGCCCAAGCGCGCGCAGCTCATCCGCGTGCTCTATTGCGAAATCGGAAGGCTGCTGTCGCACCTCCTCAACGTCACCACGCAAGCAATGGATGTGGGCGCGATCACTCCGCCGCTCTGGGGTTTCGAGGAGCGCGAAAAGCTCATGGTGTTCTATGAGCGCGCTTCTGGCTCGCGTATGCACGCGGCCTATTTCCGCATCGGTGGCGTGCACCAGGATTTGCCGCCGAAGCTCATCGACGACATTTGGGCGTTCTGCGATCCGTTCCTCAAAGTCTGCGACGATCTCGAAGAACTGCTCACCGAGAACCGCATCTTCAAGCAGCGCAACGTCGACATCGGCGTGGTGAGCCTCAAGGATGCCTGGGCCTGGGGTTTCTCCGGCGTGATGGTGCGCGGCTCAGGCGCGGCATGGGATTTGCGCAAGGCGCAGCCCTACGAATGTTACTCCGAGCTTGAGTTCGACATTCCGATCGGCAAGAACGGCGACAATTACGACCGCTACTGCATCCGCATGGAGGAGATGCGGCAGTCGACCTCCATCATGAAGCAGTGCCTGGAGAAGCTGCGCTCCGAGGAAGGCGCCGGCGCGGTGACGGTCGTCGACAACAAGATCGTGCCGCCGCGGCGCGGCGAGATGAAGCGCTCCATGGAAGCGCTGATCCATCACTTCAAGCTCTACACCGAAGGATTTCACGTGCCCGCCGGCGAGGTCTACGCCGCGGTCGAGGCGCCGAAGGGCGAGTTCGGCGTCTATCTCATCGCCGACGGCAGCAACAAGCCGTACAAGTGCAAGATCCGCGCGCCGGGCTTCGCGCACCTGCAGGCGATGGATTTCCTCTGCAGGGGCTACATGCTCGCGGACGTTTCCGCGATCCTGGGTTCGCTCGACATCGTGTTCGGGGAGGTTGATCGCTGATGTCCGTGCGCCGTCTTGCCGAGCCTGAGTTGCAGCCCGCGAGCTTCGCCTTCACGGCGGAGAATCTCGACTGGGCGAAGCGGCAGGTCGCGAAGTATCCGGACGGCCGGCAGGCGTCTGCAGTGATTTCGCTTCTGTGGCGCGCGCAGGAGCAGGCGGGCGGCTGGCTGCCGCAGAAAGCGATCGAGCATGTCGCCGACATGCTCGACATGGCGAAAATCCGCGTGCTCGAGGTCGCGACCTTCTACACGATGTTCAACCTCGCGCCGGTCGGCCGCTTCAACGTGCAGCTCTGCGGCACGACGCCCTGCATGCTGCGCGGTGCTGAAGCCCTCAAGGAGGTGTGCCACCGCCGCATCGGCGGGCAGCAGCACGTCACGGCGGATGGGACGTTTTCCTGGATCGAGGTCGAGTGCCTGGGCGCCTGCGTGAACGCGCCGATGGCGCAGATCAATTACGATTACTACGAAGATCTCACGCCGCAGACTTTGGAGAAAATCCTCGACGAGCTTGCCGCCGGCCGCACGCCCAAGCCGGGCCCGCAAATCGACCGCCAACTCTCGGCGCCGATTGGCGGTCCGCTCACGCTCACCGACCCCCATCTTTACGCTCCCTCGAACGGCCGACGTCCGCGCGAGCCCGCGCTGGCTGACGCCGACGCCAAGAAACCGGGCGAGCCCGCCAATGTGCGCGAGTCTCCCGACAAACCGGCCACCTAACTGAAGAACGACGCAACGCATGCTCGCTGACAATGACCGCGTTTTCAAAAACCTCTACGGGCTCCACGACTGGGGCCTTGAAGGCGCGCGCGCGCGCGGCGCCTGGGACGGCACCAAGGCGATCCTGGAGAAGGGCCGCGAGACGATCGTCAACGAGATGAAAGCCTCCGGCCAGCGCGGCCGCGGCGGTGCGGGGTTCCCGACCGGCATGAAATGGTCGTTCATGCCGAAGCAGGTCGGCGACCGGCCGCATTATCTCGTGGTCAACGCCGACGAGTTGGAGCCCGGCACCTGCAAGGATCGCGAGATCATGCGGCACGATCCGCATCTGCTGATCGAGGGCTGCCTGATCGCCGGCTTCGCGATGGCCGCGAACACCGGCTACATCTATATCCGCGGCGAGTTCATCCGCGAGCGCGAGCGGTTGCAGGCCGCGGTCGATCAGGCCTACGAAGCGCGGCTGATCGGCAAGAACAACATCCACGGCTGGGATTTCGACCTGGTCGTGCATCACGGCGCCGGGGCCTATATCTGCGGCGAAGAGACGGCGCTGCTGGAAAGCCTTGAAGGCAAGAAGGGCCAGCCGCGGCTCAAGCCGCCGTTCCCGGCGAACGTCGGCCTCTACGGCTGCCCGACCACGGTCAACAACGTCGAGACCATCGCGCAGGCGCCCGACATCATGCGCCGCGGCGCGGCGTGGTTCGCGGGCATCGGCCGCGCCAACAATACCGGAACCAAGCTCTACTGCATTTCCGGCCATGTCCTGCGGCCGTGCAATGTCGAAGAGACTATGGGCATTCCGCTGCGCGAACTGCTGGAGCGCCATGCCGGCGGCGTGCGCGGTGGCTGGGACAATTTACTCGCGGTGATCCCGGGCGGCTCGTCGATGCCCCTCGTCCCGGCCGGTCCAGATCAGGCCGATACGCTGCTGATGGATTTCGACGGCTGCCGCGACAAGAAATCCGCGCTTGGCACCGCCGCCGTGATCGTGATGGACAAGTCCGCCGACATCGTGAAGGCGATGGCGCGCATCTCCTATTTCTACAAGCACGAGAGCTGCGGGCAATGCACGCCTTGCCGCGAGGGCATGGGCTGGATGTGGCGCGTGCTCAACCGCATGGCGGTCGGCCACGCCACGCGGCGCGAGATCGACATGCTGTGGGAGGTGACCACCCAGATCGAAGGCCACACCATCTGCGCCTTCGGCGATGGCGCGGCGTGGCCAGTGCAGGGGCTCCTTCGCCACTTCCGGCCTGAGATCGAGCGGCGGATCGATGAGTATACAGCGAACCCGCGTCCTGAACCGGTCGCGCTGGCGGCGGAGTAAGGGCGATGGAATTCCGGATGAGCGATATGCCCATAGGTGATCCGAGGCTCGGCGAAATCATTGCGCGCTGCCTTCGGACGTGCGGCGGCGCAATCGATAGTGCGTTGGTCGAGAGCAAGGAATTCATGGCAGAGGCTGACTGGAAAGCATTGCGACGCGGATTTGGCCAGATTCTCGGTTCGGACTTGCACGATCTATGGAGGGTGCTCGTGAAGCACCATCCTCAATATGAAAGCGGGTTTCCCGCTCCCGGCCAAGGAGCGGAAACGCGATGACCAAGCTCATCGTCGACGGCAAGGAGATCGACGTCGCGCCGGAACTCACGCTGCTCCAGGCCTGCGAAGCCGCCGGCGCAGAAATCCCGCGGTTCTGCTTTCATGAGCGGCTCTCGATCGCCGGCAATTGCCGCATGTGCCTGATCGAGGTCGCGGGCATGCCGAAGCCGCAGGCATCCTGCGCGATGGGCGTCAAGGACCTGCCGCCCAACCGCGACGGTACGCCGAAGGTTATCAGCACGCGCTCGCCGATGGTGCGCAAGGCGCGCGAAGGGGTGATGGAATTCCTGCTGATCAACCACCCGCTCGATTGCCCGATCTGCGACCAGGGCGGCGAATGCGACCTGCAGGACCAGTCGATGGCCTACGGCGTCGATGCCAGCCGCTATCGCGAGAACAAGCGCGCGGTCGAGGACAAATATATCGGCGCGCTGGTCAAGACCTCGATGAACCGCTGCATCCATTGCACGCGCTGCATCCGGTTCTCGACCGAGGTCGCGGGCGTGTCCGAGATGGGCGCGACCGGCCGCGGCGAGGACATGGAGATCACTACCTACCTCGAAAGCGCGATGACCTCGGAGCTGCAGGGCAACGTGGTCGACCTCTGTCCGGTGGGGGCGCTCACGTCGAAGCCGTATGCGTTTGCGGCGCGGCCCTGGGAACTGGGCAAGACCGAGTCGATTGACGTGATGGATGCGGTCGGCTCCGCAATCCGCATCGACACCCGCGGTCGCGAAGTAATGCGCATCCTGCCGCGCACCAACGACGACGTGAACGAGGAGTGGATTTCCGACAAGACCCGCCACGTGGTCGACGGATTGCGCACGCAGCGGCTCGATCAGCCCTACCTCCGCGACGACGAACGCCTGCGCTGCGCCTCCTGGGCCGAAGCCTTCGCCGCGATCGCCGCCAAGGTGAAGGCGACCGCGCCGGCGCGCATCGGCGCGATCGTCGGCGATCTCGCTGCGGCCGAGGAGATGTTCGCGCTCAAGGATTTGATGACGCGGCTTGGGACGGCGAACCTCGACGCGCGGCAGGACGGGGCGGCCCTCGATCCGAGTTGGGGGCGCGCCAGCTATTTGTTCAACGCCACCATTGCCGGGATCGAGAAGGCCGATGCGCTGCTCATCGTCGGCGCGAACCCGCGCCGGGAAGCGGCGGTGCTCAATGCCCGCATCCGCAAGCGCTGGCGAGCCGGGCCGTTCCCGATCGGCGTGATCGGCGAGCAGGCCGATCTCACCTACCGTTACGACTACCTCGGCGCGGGGCCGGAGACGCTGGCGGAAGTCGCGTCCGGTACTCACTCTTTTGCGGATGTGCTGCGCAAGGCCGAACGGCCGCTGGTGCTGATCGGCGCCGGTGCGCTGGCGCGTCCCGATGGCGCGGCGGTCGCGGCGCTGGCGGCCAAGGCCGCGGTCGAGCTTGGCGCGCTCAAGGAGGGCTGGAACGGCTTCTCGGTCTTGCATAACGCGGCCTCCCGCGTTGGCGCGCTCGACCTCGGCTTCGTGCCCGGCGCAGGCGGACTGAGCGCGACGCACATGGCCAGCTCCGCCGCGCTCGACGTATTGTTCCTCCTCGGAGCCGACGAGATTGATGTCGCGCCCGGCGCCTTCGTGGTCTACCTCGGCACCCATGGCGACCGCGGCGCACACCGCGCCGACGTCATTCTTCCTGGCGCGGCGTATCCGGAAAAGTCCGGCCTCTACGTCAACACCGAGGGTCGTGTGCAGATGGCGGGGCGGGCCTCGTTCCCGCCGGGGGACGCGCGCGAGGACTGGGCGATCCTGCGGGCCTTGTCCGATGTGCTGGGCCAGCGGCTGCCCTATGACTCGCTGACCCAGCTACGGCAGGCGCTGTTCCGGGCGCATCCGCATTTCCAGCGCGTCGATCAGATTTCGCCAGGCTTCCCCGATGAGGTGCGCAGAGTCGCGGCGCTCGGCCGGACGATCGACAAGGCGCCGTTCGCCGCGACGATTGAGGATTTCTACATGACCAACCCGATCGCGCGGGCGTCCGCGATCATGGCCGAATGCTCGGTCATCGCGGAAGGGCAAGCGGTACGGACGGCGGCGGAGTGAGCGGAATGCAGCAATTTCTGCAAAATTACGTCTGGCCGACGCTCCTGACCATCGGGGAGAGCGCGCTGCTGCTCGCGCTGCTGCTCTTCGTCACCGCTTACGTGCTCTATGCCGACCGCAAGATCTGGGCGGCGGTGCAACTCCGCCGCGGGCCCAACGTCGTCGGCCCCTGGGGCCTGCTGCAATCGTTTGCCGACCTGATCAAATTCGTGGTCAAGGAGCCGATCATCCCGGCCGGCGCCAATAAGGGCGTGTTCCTGCTGGCGCCGCTGGTTACTGCGGTGCTTGCGCTTTCGGCCTGGGCGGTGATCCCGGTCAGCGAGGACTGGGTGATCGCCGATATCAATGTCGGCGTACTCTACATCTTCGCGATCTCTTCGCTCGGGGTGTATGGCATCATCATGGCCGGCTGGGCCTCGAACTCGAAATATCCGTTCCTGGCGGCGCTGCGCTCGGCGGCGCAGATGGTGTCGTACGAAGTCTCGATCGGGTTCGTCATCATCACGGTGCTGCTCTGCGCCGGATCGCTCAAGCTCTCCGACATCGTCGACGCGCAGGACGGCGACTGGGGGTTGCTCAACTGGTACTGGCTGCCGCTGTTCCCGATGTTCGTCGTCTTCTTCATCTCGGCGCTGGCGGAGACGAACCGGCCGCCGTTCGATCTGGTCGAGGCCGAGTCGGAACTCGTCGCCGGCTATGCCGTGGAATATTCCGCAACTCCGTTCCTCCTCTTCTTTCTCGGCGAATACATCGCGATCGCGACCATGTGCGCGATGACGACAATCCTGTTCCTCGGCGGCTGGCTGCCGCCGTTCCCGATCGCGCCGTTCACCTGGGTGCCGGGCGTGATCTGGTTCCTGCTCAAGTGCTTCTTCATGTTCTTCCTGTTCGCGATGGCGAAGGCGATCGTTCCGCGCTACCGCTACGACCAGTTGATGCGGCTCGGCTGGAAGGTGTTCCTGCCGCTGTCGCTGGCGATGGTGGCGATCGTCGCGGGGGTGTTGCAATACTCGGGGCTGGCGGCGAAATGACGGGGCAGCGGCATGGAAGACATTTCGCTTGCCGGCTTGCTTGGTGCGATCGCTGGGACCGCGGTGGCGGCGGCGATCTTCGTTCCGCTGGTCGATGGGATCGAGCGCGGCCTGCGCCTGCGGCGCGCCCCGGCGCCGGGAGAGCAGGCGACCTCGGCGCCGGATCTCGCACTGCTACGCCGCGGGGTGTTGGCGCTCGACATCCTGGTGTGCGCGGGGGTGGGTTACTGGCTCGGGCAGATGATCGGGGGGTGAGTCGACCGCGGACGCGCCAACGTTCAACCGGAGGGATGGCAGAATGAAGCTCGACCAGGCCGCCCGCTCCGTGTTCCTGACGGAGTTCGTCGGAGCCTTCGTGCTGGCGATGCGCTACTTCTTCAAGCCGAAGGCGACGTTGAATTATCCCTTCGAGAAAGGGCCGATCTCGCCGCGGTTCCGCGGCGAGCATGCTCTGCGGCGCTATTCCAACGGCGAGGAGCGCTGCATCGCCTGCAAACTGTGCGAGGCGATCTGCCCGGCGCAGGCGATCACCATCGAGGCCGGGCCGCGCCGGAACGACGGCACGCGGCGAACGACCCGCTACGACATCGATATGGTCAAGTGCATCTACTGCGGCTTGTGCCAGGAGGCCTGCCCGGTCGATGCGATCGTCGAAGGCCCGAACTTCGAGTTCGCGACCGAGACCCGCGAGGAATTGTACTACGACAAGGAGCGTCTGCTCGCGAACGGCGACCGCTGGGAGCGCGAAATCGCCAAGAATATCGCGCTCGACGCGCCGTACCGGTGAAAAGAAGATGAGCGCCAATCTGATGAACTTCAACACCGTCATGCCCCGGCTTGTCCCGGACATCCCGATCGAGCGGGCGTGGCCTTCCCCTATCGTTCGGGACGGCCGGAACAAGCCCGGCCATGACGAGAGCAGCGCAACCTTCCCGCGCGAGGGCGGCGCATGATCATACCCGCTCTCTTCTTCTATCTCTTCGCCGGCGTCTGCATCGCCTCGGCATTCATGGTCATCGCGGCGAAGAACCCGGTGCACTCGGTGCTGTTCCTCATCCTCGCGTTCGTGAACGCATCGGGGCTGTTCATCCTCATGGGCGCCGAGTTCCTGGCGATGATCCTCGTCGTCGTCTACGTCGGCGCGGTCGCGGTGCTGTTCCTGTTCGTGGTGATGATGCTCGACGTGGATTTTCTGGAGCTGCGGCACGGATTTCTGCAATATCTTCCGATCGGCGCCCTGGTCGGGGCGATCTTCCTCGCCGAGCTGATTCTGGTGGTCGGCGGCTGGGTCATCGGGCCGAACATCGCACAGACCATCACCACCCCGATCCCGCCGATCGCGAGCGTGACCAACACTGAGGCGCTCGGGCAGATTCTCTACACGCGCTACGTCTATTTCTTCCAGGCGGCGGGCCTTGTGCTCCTGGTCGCGATGATCGGCGCGATTGTGCTGACGCTGCGCCACAAGCCGAATGTCAAGCGCCAGAACATCGCGCAGCAGGTCGCTCGCACCAAGGAGACCGCCATCGAGGTCGTCAAGGTGCGCCCGGGGCAGGGGGTGTCATGACCATCGGGCTTGGCCATTATCTCACCGTCGCGGCGATCCTGTTCACGATCGGCATCTTCGGCATCTTCCTCAACCGGAAGAACGTCATCGTCATCCTGATGTCGATCGAGCTGATCCTGCTGGCGGTGAACATCAATCTGGTCGCGTTCTCGACCTTCCTCGGCGACATGGTCGGCCAGGTCTATGCGCTGATCGTGCTGACGGTGGCGGCGGCCGAGGCCGCGATTGGCCTCGCGATCCTCGTCACTTATTACCGCAACCGTGGTTCCATTGCGGTCGAAGACATCAACCTGATGAGAGGCTGAGCGGCGCATGTATTACGCCATCGTCTTCCTCCCGCTGCTCGGCGCGATCATCGCCGGCTTGATCGCGCTGTTTGGCGCGAGTGCGCGCCATCCTGGCGGCTCGCCCGCGCCCGGCGCCGAAGATCATGCCGGACCCGCGGTGCCCGAGCACGCGCACGCAGCGCCGTCGGCGCATGGCGACCAAGCCGTCGCGCATGATACGCACGCCGAGGATCACCCGCCGGCGCGGCCGGCGGCGGCGGGCTCGCTGTTCGCGGAACTGGTGACGACCGGGTTCCTGTTCTTCGCGATGTTGCTCGCCTGGATCGCGTTCGCGCTGATCGGCTTCGGGCAGGATCAGCGCTTTACGCTGATGCCCTGGATGTTCGCGGGCGACTTCAAGGTCGACTGGGCGCTGCGCATCGACTCGCTCACGGCGGTGATGCTGGTGGTCGTGACCTCGATCTCGGCGTTCGTGCATCTCTACTCGGTCGGCTACATGGCCGACGATCCGCACCGGCCGCGCTTCTTCTGCTACCTGTCGCTGTTCACCTTCGCGATGCTGATGTTGGTGACCGCCGACAACCTGGTTCAGTTGTTCTTCGGCTGGGAAGGCGTCGGACTGATGAGCTACCTGCTCATCGGGTTCTGGTATCAGAAGCCGGAGGCGAATGCCGCCGCGATCAAGGCATTCATCGTCAATCGCGTTGGCGACTTCGGCTTTGCGCTCGGCATCTTTGCGGTGTTCGTGATGACCGGCGCGATCGATTTCGACCGCGTGTTCGCGGCGGCGCCGGCGTTGACCGGCAAGACCATCCATTTCCTGTCATGGAATTTCGACGCCCTCACTGTGATCTGCCTGCTGCTGTTCATGGGCGCGATGGGGAAGTCGGCGCAGTTCGGCCTGCACACCTGGCTCCCCGACGCGATGGAAGGCCCGACGCCGGTCTCCGCGCTCATTCACGCGGCGACGATGGTGACCGCGGGCGTGTTCATGGTGGCGCGGCTGTCGCCGCTGTTCGAGCTTGCGCCGGCAGCGCAGAATTTCGTCATCTTCATCGGCGCGACGACGGCGTTCTTCGGCGCCACCGTCGGCCTGGTGCAGAACGACATCAAGCGCATCATCGCCTATTCGACCTGCTCGCAGCTCGGCTACATGTTCGTGGCGATGGGGCTTGGCGCCTACTCGGTCGGCATGTTTCACCTGTTCACGCATGCGTTCTTCAAGGCGCTCTTGTTCCTCGGCTCTGGCTCGGTGATCCTTTCGATGCACCATGAGCAGGACATCCGGAAAATGGGCGGGCTGCGGCACAAGATCCCGTTCACCTACGCCATGATGACGATCGGTACGCTCGCCCTCACCGGCTTTCCGTTCACCGCCGGCTACTACTCCAAGGACGCGATCATCGAGGCGGCGTTTGCCGGGCATCAGTCGATGGCGTTCTACGGCTTCCTGATGACGGTGATCGCCGCCGGCCTGACCGCCTTCTATTCCTGGCGGCTCGTGTTCGTCACCTTCCACGGCGCGCCGCATGACCGCGAGCACTACGAACATGCGCGCGAAAGCCCGATGGTGATGCTGATTCCGCTGGCCTTCCTCGCCACCGGCTCGATCCTCGCGGGCTTCCCCTTCAAGTCATTATTCACAGGCGATCGGGTCGAGAGTTTCTTTCGCGACTCGCTCAAGTTCGGCGCGGACAATCACATCCTCGAAGCGATGGAACGCGTGTCCTGGTACATCTCGCTGCTGCCTACGCTGATGATGGTGATCGGCTTCGCGGTAGCGTGGCAGTTCTACATCCGCCAGCCGACGCTGCCGCGGGAGCTCGCTCGCCAGCATCAGCCGCTCTACCGCTTCCTGCTCAACAAGTGGTACTTCGATGAGGTCTACGATTTCATCTTCGTGCGTCCCGCGATCTGCATCGGCCGGCTGTTCTGGAAGGGCGGCGACGGCTGGCTGATCGACGGCTTCGGGCCCGACGGCGTCTCGGCGCGCGTGCTCGACGTGACCCGCAACGTCATCCGGCTGCAGACCGGGTACCTCTATCACTACGCTTTCGCCATGCTGATCGGCGTCGCGGCGTTCATCACCTGGTTCATGTTCGCGACGGGAGGCCACTGAATGGCGATTAGCTGGCCGATCCTTTCGCTGGTGACCTTCTTGCCGCTGGTCGGCGCGCTGTTCATCATGATGATCCGCAGCGAGGGTGAGGCGGAGGACCGCAACGCCCGCTGGATCGCGTTGTGGACCACGGTCATCACGTTCGCGATCTCGCTGATCCTGGTCTGGCGCTTCGATCCGACCTCGCCGGAGTTTCAGTTCGTCGAGAAATACCCCTGGCTCGGCGGCGCGATCACCTATCACATGGGCGTCGACGGCATTTCATTGCCGTTCGTGATCCTCACCACCGCGCTGATGCCGATCTGCATCATTGCAAGCTGGCTGCCGATCCGGCGCCGGGTGAAGGAATACATGATCGCGTTTCTGGTGCTGGAAACCCTGATGGTCGGCACCTTCATGGCGCTCGACCTCGTGCTGTTCTATCTGTTCTTCGAGGGCGGACTGATCCCGATGTTCCTGATCATCGGGGTGTGGGGCGGGCCGCGCCGGGTCTATGCGAGCTTCAAGTTCTTTCTTTACACGCTGCTCGGCTCGGTGCTGATGCTGCTCGCCATCATGGCGATGTACTGGGATGCCGGGAACACCACCGACATCCCGGCGCTGCTGCATCACACCTTCCCGCCCGGTCTGCAAAAGTGGGCCTGGCTCGCGTTCTTCGCCTCGTTCGCGGTGAAGATGCCGATGTGGCCGGTCCACACTTGGCTTCCGGACGCGCATGTCGAGGCGCCGACGGCCGGCTCGGTGATCCTCGCGGCGATTCTGCTGAAGATGGGCGGCTACGGCTTCCTGCGCTTCTCGCTGCCGATGTTCCCGCTCGCCTCGCAGGAATTCGCGGTGCTGGTGTTCACGCTGTCGGTGGTGGCCATCGTCTACACCTCGCTTGTGGCGCTGGTGCAGGAGGACATGAAGAAGCTTATCGCGTACTCCTCCGTCGCTCATATGGGCTTCGTCACCATGGGCATTTTCGCGGTGACCGCACAGGGCGTCGCCGGCGGCATCTTCCAGATGGTGTCGCACGGCATCGTGTCGGGTGCGCTGTTTCTCTGCGTCGGCGTCGTCTACGACCGCAAGCACACGCGCGAGATCGCGGCCTATGGCGGGCTGATCAACCGCATGCCGCTCTATGCCGCGGCCTTCATGGTGTTCACGCTGGCAAACGTGGCGCTGCCCGGCACCTCGGGCTTCGTCGGCGAGTTCATGACGCTGATCGGCACCTTCCGCGTCAACACTTGGGTGGCGGCGCTGGCGACGCTCGGCACCATCCTCTCGGTGGCCTATGCGCTCTGGCTCTACCGCAAGATGATCTTCGGCAATCTCAAGCCGAGCCTCGCCGGCATGAAGGATCTCGATTACCGCGAGGTCTGCACGCTGGGCGTGCTGGCGGCGGCGACGATTCTGTTCGGCGTGTTTCCCAAGCCCGTGCTCGACCTGTCGGCAAGTTCAGTGGCGTCCCTGATCGACAATTATCAGCACGCGGTCGGCCTGGCGAAGACGGCGGGATTGGTTGCGAGGTGATTGATGGGAAGGCGCTGCCCCTTCTCTGCGTCACCCCCGGCCTGTCCCGGGGGCCATGTGGCCGCGCCGCTTGTGCAAGCGCGGCGTGGATTGCCGGTCGAGCCCGGCAATGACGAAGTAGGATCGACACGACGATGACCGACACGTTTGACGTTTCCGCGCTGTTCCCGGTCCTGCCGGAGATCGTGCTCGCGCTCGGCGCGATGGCGCTGCTCATGTACGGCGCGTTTGCCGGCGAACGAACGGCGATGGCGATCAACTGGTTGTCGATCGCGCTGCTGGTCCTCGTCGGTGTGGCCGTGATCTGGCTGCCGGAAGGCCGGCTGGTCGCGTTCGGCGGCAGCCTGGTCGTCGATCAGTTCGCTCGGTTCCTGAAGCTCCTGGCGCTCGGCGGCTCCGCCACGGCGATCCTGATGTCCTTCCATTACATGGCGGCCGAGCGGCAGCTCCGCTTCGAATATGCGATCCTGATCCTGCTCTCGACGCTCGGCATGATGCTGCTGATCTCGGCGGCCGACCTGATCGCGCTTTATCTCGGCCTCGAATTGATGAGCCTCGCGCTCTACGTGGTCGCAGCGTTCCACCGCGATTCCGTGCGCGCGTCCGAGGCCGGGCTGAAATATTTTGTGCTTGGCGCGCTGTCCTCGGGGATGCTGCTCTACGGCGCGTCGCTGGTTTACGGCTTCACCGGCACGGTGAGCTTCGCCGGCATCGCCAAGGCGACCGGGGAGGGCGGCCTCGGGCTGGTGTTCGGCCTGGTGTTCCTGTTCGCAGGCTTCTGCTTCAAGGTCTCGGCGGTGCCGTTCCACATGTGGACGCCCGACGTCTACGAGGGCGCGCCGACGCCGGTCACCGCCTTCTTCGCCGCCGCGCCGAAGGTCGCCGGCATGGCGATGTTCGTGCGCACGACCATCGTCGCGTTTCCGGGCGTGACCAGCCAGTGGCAGCAGATCGTCGTCTTCGTCGCGATCGCCTCGATGGCGCTCGGTTCGTTCGCCGCCATCGGCCAGCGCAACATCAAGCGGCTGATGGCCTATTCCTCGATCGGTCATATGGGCTTTGCGCTCATCGGCTTGGCTGCCGCCACCGAGGAGGGCGTGCAGGGCGTGCTGGTCTACATCGCGATCTACATCGCGATGACGCTCGGCACCTTCGCCTGCATCCTCTCGATGCGCCGCGACGGGCAGATGGTCGAGGAGATCGGCGACCTCTCGGGCCTGGCGCGGACCAAGCCGGCGATGGCATTCCTGTTCGCGATGCTTCTGTTCTCGATGGCCGGCATTCCGCCGCTTGCCGGCTTCTTCGCCAAATTCTACGTGTTCCTCGCCGCGATCAAGGCCGGGCTCTACGCGCTGGCGGTCATCGGCGTGGTCACCAGCGTGGTCGGCGCCTATTACTATCTCACCATCGTCAAGATCATGTATTTCGACGAGGCGGCGCGGCCGTTTGAACCGATGCCCGGTGAATTGACCGTGGTGCTCGCGGTCACGGGTCTGTTCAACCTCCTGTTCATCGTCTATCCCGCGCCGCTGGTCGAGGCGGCGGCGGCAGCAGCGAAATCCCTATTCTGATGTTTGAACTCGACCCCAGGGCGTCCGCGGCCGGGGTCTCCCTGGCGGCGCTTGATCGCGCAAGCTCGACGAACGCCGAAGCATTGGAACGCGCGCGGGCCGGCGTCCGCGGGCCGCTCTGGATAACCGCCGTAGATCAGACCGGCGGGCGCGGACGGCGCGGCCGCACTTGGACCTCCGCCGCCGGAAACCTGCACGCGACCTTGCTGCTGACCGATCCTTCGCCGTCGGAGAACTGGCCCGAACTCTCGTTCGTCGCGGCGCTGGCGATCCACGACGCGGTCGTGGAAGTGACGCCGCAGGTCAAGTCGCGGCTTTCGATCAAATGGCCGAATGACCTGCTTCTCGAAGGCAAGAAATTCGCCGGCATCCTGATCGAGGGCGAGAGCGTAGGCGAGGGCGGCGCGGTCGCCGTGGGCATCGGCGTCAACTGCAACAGCCATCCGGAAGGGACAGACTATCCGGCGACCGATCTTGCGGCCGCGGGAGCCGATGTCCGGGCGGAGGCGCTGTTTGCTGAGCTCAGCGCCAAGATGCTGGGCCGGCTCGCGCAGTGGCACGGCGGCGAAGGCTTCTCGACCGTGCGCACCGACTGGCTCGCGCGCGCGGCCGGCCGCGGCGAGGAGATCGAAGTTCGGCTCGCCGATCGGACCCTGACCGGCCGCTTCGAGACGGTCGACGATAGCGGGCGTCTTGTGCTGGAGTTGCCCGAAGGCGGACGGCAAACGCTGGCGTCCGGCGACGTGGTGGGCCTGCGCGGGCGGGCGCCACTGCAACGGCCGCCGCCCGGCGGTGAGAACTGATGGCGGGCGCCGGGGACGAACTGGTATTTGCGCCGCTCGGCGGGGTCGGCGAGATCGGCATGAACCTCGCGCTCTATGGCCTCGGCGATGCGCGCCGGCGGCAATGGATCGCGGTCGATCTCGGGGTGTCGTTCGCTGCCGAGGAAAATCTCCCGGGCGTCGATCTCATCCTCCCAGATGTGCGCTTTCTGATCGAGGAGCGCCGCAATCTTCTGGGCCTCGTGCTTACCCATGCGCATGAGGATCACTACGGCGCCATCATCGATCTGTGGCCGCGGCTCAATAATCTGCCGATCTACGGCACGCCGTTCACCGCCGCGCTGCTCGAAGCGAAACGGCAGAGCGAGCCGGGCGCGCCCGAAATTCCGGTCAACGTGGTTCCGCTTGGCGGGCGCTTTGCGCTCGGGCCGTTCGACATCGAACTGGTGTCGATGGCGCATTCGATCCCGGAATCGAACGGGCTCATCATCCGCACTCGCCTCGGCACGGTGTTCCACACCGGCGACTGGAAGATCGATCCCACGCCGGTGATCGGGGCGCCGACTGATGAGCGCAAGCTGCGCGCACTCGGAGAGGCGGGCTGTCTCGCGCTGCTCGGCGACTCCACAAACGCGGTGCGCGAAGGCCGCTCGCCCTCCGAGGCCGACGTGGCGAAGTCGCTGGCGGAACTCATCCGCACTGCGCGCGGGCGCGTCGGCGTCACCACCTTTGCCTCGAATGTCGCGCGTATCCGCGCGGTCGCGGAAGCGGCGGCGGTCTGCGACCGCGAGATCGTGCTTGTCGGCCGCGCGATGGAGCGGATTTCGCAGGTCGCGCGCGAGACCGGCTATCTCGATGGCATTCGCGACTTCCGCTCGCTCGAAACCTACGGTTACCTGCCGCCGGACAAGGTGGTCGCGCTCTGCACCGGCAGCCAGGGCGAGCCGCGCGCCGCGCTATCGCGCATCGCTGCCGACGATCATCCCGAGGTGACGTTTTCGCGCGGCGATCGGGTGATCTTCTCCTCGCGCGCCATTCCCGGCAACGAGAAGGCGGTGACGCGCGTGATCAACGGCTTGATCACGCAAGGCGTCGAGGTGATCACCGACCGCACGCATCTCGTGCATGTGTCCGGGCATCCGCGCCGTGCCGAACTCGAGGATCTCATCGGCTGGGTGCGTCCGAAGATCCTGGTGCCGGTCCACGGCGAGCCGCTGCACATGGCGGAGCATGCCGCGCTCGCGCGCCGCGTCGGAGTGCCGACGGTGGTGACCTGCCGCAACGGCGATCTCGTGCGGCTCGCGCCCGGCGCCGCGGGCGTCATCGACGAGGTGCCGGCGGGCCGGCTCTACAAGGACGGCGCGCTGCTGATCGAAGCCGCCGAGCGCACGGTCGCGGACCGGCGGCGGCTCAGCTTTGCCGGGATCGCGACGATCGCGCTCGCGCTCAACGAGCGCGGCGATCTGATCGGGGATATCGAGATCGAACTGATGGGCATTCCCAGCGCGGACGCCGCTGGCCGGCCGATGGGCGAACTGGTCTACGATGCCGTGACCGGCGCTTTCGATTCG
The DNA here is from genome assembly GCA_963702695.1 of uncultured Alphaproteobacteria bacterium. Taxonomy (GTDB): domain Bacteria; phylum Pseudomonadota; class Alphaproteobacteria; order Rhizobiales; family Xanthobacteraceae; genus VAZQ01. Next base: position 146,147 of record CAVPDS010000028.1, read on the forward strand.
ATGCCGCGCCCGCGCCGCCGCGATCCCGATGCCGTCGCCGAGGCGATGCGCCGCGCGGCGCGCGCTGCAATCGCAGGAGCCTGGCGGAAAAAGCCAACGTGCCACGTGCATGTGCTGACGGTGTGAAATGATCGGACGGCTCAACCACGTAGCGATCGCGGTGCCCGATCTGACGGCGGCGTCGAAACTCTATCGCGAGACGCTGGGCGCCGAAGTTTCGGAGCCGGTAGCGCAACCCAAGCATGGCGTGACGACTGTGTTCATCACCTTGCCGAACACCAAGGTCGAGCTGATTGCGCCGCTGGGTGAGGCATCGCCGATTGCGAATTTCCTCGCACGCCAACCCGATGGCGGCATTCATCACGTCTGCTACGAGGTCGAGGACATCAAGGCGGCGCGCGACCAGCTCAAGGCGCGCGGCGCGCGGGTCCTGGGCGACGGCGAGCCGAAGATCGGCGCCCATGGCAAGCCGGTTCTGTTTCTGCACCCGAAAGATTTCAACGGCACGCTGATCGAGATCGAACAGGCTTGAAAGAATGCGGCTCGCGGAGAGTTCCGCGAGCCGTGTCGTTTGAGTCCCGCCTGTCAGCGTGTGCCGATCAGCGGCAGTACCAGCGGCCGGCGGCGAACGCGCATCCGGAGCGGTTGTAATGGCTCCAGGAATTAGCGCCGTACCGATACGGCCAGCGACCGTGGTAGTAGGGCGTGGCCGTGCACTCGCCGTCGTTGACGACGTCGGAGCAATAGGCGGTCCGCAAGGGCGCCGGGGCGGCATAGGCGGCTCCGCAGCCGCCGCAGCCACCGGAATAGACCGGCGCGGGGGCGACATAGGCTGACCCGCAACCGCCGCAACCGCCGGAGTACACCGGGGCTGGGGCGACGTAGGCGCTTCCGCAGCCGCCGCAACCGGAGTAGGCCGGTGCGGGGTCGAGGTAGACCGGCTCGGGCGTCGGCTCGGGCGCGAGATAGACCGGAGCGGCGACGTGTGCCCCACATCCGCCACAGCCGGAATAGGTATATTGCGGGACTTGAACCGGCACTGGCACGGGGTACGGCACAGGCACTCGCACCGTCCGCCGTATGATGATCGGCATGGGGCGCGGGTGATAGACGTGATGCACCTGAACGTGGTGCGGCGCCCTCTCGATCGGCGCCTCATCGGCGCGCGCGGGGGCAGTTCCGACGGCTAGAGAGGCGAAGAGCAGAACCGCCAGATGGCGGACTTTGAACATGCGCAAGCTCATGAGAATGGTTCTCCCTCATGGATGCTTGGCGATAACACTTCCGGGATGCAAACGATGTTAAAGCCGCTCGTCGATCTGTTCTTTACGTTAATTGTCCGCAACCGAACGCGCGGGGTCATCCTGCCGTGGCGGTAACCACAGCGCTAGCGATCTATTTCGTCATGTGGTGGATCGTTCTGTTCGCGGTCCTGCCGTTCGGCGTTCGCAGCCAGGAGGAGACCGGGTCGGTCGCGCCCGGCACCGATCCGGGTGCGCCGGCGCTCGCCAACCTCAAGCGCAAGCTGGTGTGGACGACCATCGCCGCGAGCGTCGTGTTCGGAATTTGTTACGTCATCTATGTCTATCGCCTGATCACGATCGACGAGCTCGCGGCCTATTTCGGGTTTACCCCGCAGCAGTAGTCGTGGTCGCTGAACTGGCCTTCGATAGGCGACCGACCGATCCCGGTGGGACAGGGGACACCATGTGTTGCCGGCGGGCGCGGCTTGGCTAGACTGACCCTCGTCAGGTTTCACGATTTCACAGGAGGGGAGGAGAGCCATGTCGCGCACGACATCCGGTGAGCTCACGCGACGCACTGTTCTCGGCACTGCGGCGGCGCTCGCGGCAGCGGGCCCGGCGCTGGCAGCGGAGTGCCAGGTCGGTCCGGCGCCGCATCCGAAGGGTCCGCTGGTGTGGATGGATCTTGATCAGGTCGGACTCGATGCGGCCTATGATCAGAGCTTCTACGCCCCGCTCGCGCGTGACATCTCGGCGCGGCGCGCCAGCAACAGCACGGCGGTCCGCGCCCGCTACGGCGACCCGCGGCGGGTATCCTATGGCCCCAGCGCGGTGGAGAAGCTGGACATCTATGGGACCAAGCACGCCAGCGCGCCGATCTTCGTCTTCATTCATGGCGGCGCCTGGCTCGGCGGCGAAGCGAAGAACTACGCCGACGCGGCCGAGCTGTTCATCAATACCGGCGCGCATTTCGTCGTGCTCGACTTCATTGCCATCAAGGAGGCGGGCGGCGACCTGCGGTTGATGGCGGATCAGGTACGCCGCGCCATCGCCTGGGTCTACAAGAACGCGAAATCGTTCGATGGCGATCCCGATCGTTTCTATATCGGCGGACATTCGTCCGGCGGACATCTGTGCGGCGTGGCGCTCACCACCGATTGGAAGAAGGAGTTCGGTTTGCCGGAGGACTTCATCAAGGGCGGGCTCTGCATGAGCGGCATGTACGACATGAAGCCCGTGCGACTCTCCAAGCGCTCGAGCTACGTTCACTTCAACGACGAGATGGAGCAGGCGATGAGCTCGATGCGCCACCTCGATTTCCTGCGCGCACCGGTGACCATTACTTACGGCACCAAGGAGACGCCCGAATTTCAGCGCCAGAACCGCGATTTCTTCGCCGCGGTGAAGGCGGCCGGCAAGCCGGCGCAGATCATCGAGGCGACGAGTTACAATCACTTCGAAATGGCGGAATTGCTCGGCCATCCGTATGGCCCGAACGGACGCGCTGCGTTGGCGATGATGAAACTAAATGCGGCGTAGCGATTTGTTTTTTGTTACTTCCGCGTGAGCGCGGAACTGTCATTTCGGACGAGCCGAAGGACTCGATCCGGGCCTCAACTATCCGCGCTCTCTGCGCTTGGTACAGCCGCCGAGGAAGGGGGCCACGCGGCCCTCGGCGCTCGTTGCGCTCGGCCGGGATGACAAGGCACAGCATGCGAAATGTAGAAGCCGGAGACGGCCTGCCCCACAAAAAAAACGAGCAGGGTCAAGCCCTGCTCCGAATAGATGCTTGCCCATCATCGCCGCCATACTCGATACACCATTGGCGGGTGCGGCTTTGGTGCGCCGGGCTTGTCCTCCCAAGACTTGGACCGTCGAGGTGCGAGATCGATCGCCATGCCCCGACTTGAGCCGCAAGCTATACGATCGATTCTAACTTGTCATCACTCTTGTTTTTCCGGCGGCGATCCGGTTTCACTCGCTGACCGAGCCCACAACTTCAGCGAAAACCATCATGCGCCTGTCACGTTACTTCCTGCCGATTCTGCGCGAGACCCCGAAAGAGGCTGAAATCGTCTCGCATCGGCTGATGCTGCGGGCCGGCATGCTGCGGCAGGAGGCCTCCGGCATCTACGCTTTTCTTCCTCTCGGCTTTCGAGTGCTACAAAAAGTCTGCCGGATCGTGCGCGAGGAGCAGAATCGCTCCGGTGCCATCGAAATGCTCATGCCTACAATTCAGCCAGCCGAACTCTGGCGCGAGAGCGGCCGCTATGACGACTACGGCAAGGAAATGCTGCGGATCCAGGATCGGCACGAGCGTGACATGCTCTATGGTCCTACCAACGAGGAGATGATCACCGAGATCTTTCGCGCCTATGTCCGCTCCTACAAGGACTTGCCGCTCAATCTGTACCACCTGCAGTGGAAGTTCCGCGATGAAATCCGGCCGCGCTTCGGCACCATGCGTTCGCGCGAGTTCCTGATGAAGGACGCCTATTCGTTCGATATCGATCCAGCCAGCGCACGCCACGCCTACAACCGCATGTTCGTTGCCTATCTGCGAACGTTCGCCCGGATGGGTCTCAAGGCGATTCCGATGGCGGCCGAGAGCGGGCCGATCGGTGGGAGCCTCAGCCACGAGTTCATCATCTTGGCCGATACCGGCGAGAGCGAGGTGTTCTGCCATCGCGACTACCTCGATTTCGATGTGCCGGGCGCGGACGTGAACTTCGACGATGTCGCGGGCCTGCAGCCGATCGTCGATCGCTGGACCTCGCTCTATGCCGCGACCTCGGAGAAGCACGACGCTGCAGCCTTTGGCGCACTGCCGGCGGACAAGCAGGTGTCGGCGCGCGGGATCGAGGTCGGTCACATCTTCCATTTCGGGACGAAATACTCCGAGCCGATGAAGGCGGTGGTCACCGGCCCCGACGGGGTCGAGCGGCCGGTGCACATGGGCTCGTACGGGATCGGGCCGACCCGGCTGGTCGCGGCGATCATCGAGGCGTCCCACGATGACGCCGGGATCAAGTGGCCGGAGGCGGTCGCCCCCTTCAAGGTCGCGATCCTCAACCTCAAGCAGGGCGCGGCTGACACCGACGCCGCCTGTGAGGCGCTCTACCGCGACCTCGTGGCCAGGGGTGTGGAGGTGCTCTACGACGACCGCGATCAGCGGCCGGGGGCGAAATTCGCGACCGCCGACCTCATCGGCATCCCCTGGCAGGTGCTGATCGGCCCCAAAGGGCTCGCCGAGGGCAAGGTCGAACTCAAGCGCCGCGCCGACGGCGGCCGCGACCTGGTCAGCCCGGCGGAGGCGGTTAAGCAGTTGGTGGGGTGAGGCAGGCGCGCCGAATGTCGTCATGGCCGGGCTTGCTCAGCCATCTCGATCGATATGGCGTTGCCGCGCCATCTGTGTCGGGATGACGGGGACAGGCCCGGCAAGGACGGCGGGCGGTGAAGGTCGGCGCTGGGCTGATATGAAGCTGGGCTGATATGATCTGTGCGCTGTCCGGGCCTTGGGGTCGCACCCATGGCGCGAAACGGCCAGAATCATGTGAAAGAGCGATACGGGGGCGGGGATCAGAACTTCATGGCCGAACCGACCGGGACCCACGCTTTTTCGCCGTTCGAATGGATGCTTTCGCTGCGCTACCTGCGCGCGCGGCGCAAGGAAGGATTTATTTCCGTCATCGCCGGGTTCTCCTTTCTCGGTATCATGCTGGGGGTCGCGACCCTGATCATCGTGATGGCGGTGATGAATGGCTTCCGTAAGGAGCTGCTCGACAAGATCCTCGGCCTCAACGGCCATCTGCTGATCCAGCCGCTCGAATCTCCGCTCACCGATTGGGCCGAGGTGGCCGCGCGGGTGTCCAAGGTCGACGGCATCATCCTCGCCGCGCCGATCGTCGAGGGGCAGGCGCTCGCCTCCTCGCCGTTCAACGCGGCCGGCGTGCTGGTGCGCGGTCTGCGCGGCGCCGATCTCGAAAAGCTTCCCTCGATCGCCAACAACATCAAGCAGGGCACGCTCGAGGGCTTTGACCAGAGTCAGGGGGTGGCGATCGGCCGCCGCCTCGCCGATCAACTGTCGCTGCACGCCGGCGACATGGTCACGCTGGTCGCCCCGCGCGGTGCGGTGACCCCGATGGGCACGACGCCTCGGATAAAACCGTACAAGATCGTGGCGGTGTTCGAGATCGGCATGTCCGAATACGACGCCGCGTTCGTGTTCATGCCGCTGCCGGAGGCGCAGGCCTACTTCAACCGCGCCGGCGATGTCACCGCGATCGAGGTCTACACCAGTAATCCCGATCGCATCGACCGCCATTTCCGCGATCTGGTGACCATGGCCGCCGAGCGGCCGATCTTCATGATCGACTGGCGTCAGCGCAACGCCACGTTCTTCAGCGCGCTGCAGGTCGAGCGCAACGTGATGTTCCTGATCCTCACGCTGATCGTGCTGGTGGCGGCGCTCAATATCGTCTCCGGCTTGATCATGCTGGTGAAGGACAAGGGCCCTGACATCGCCGTGCTGCGCACCATCGGAGCGACGCAGGGTTCGATCCTGCGGATCTTCCTCATCACTGGCGCGGCGATCGGCGTCGTCGGTACGCTGGTCGGATTCCTGCTCGGCACCGTCATCTGCCTGAATGTCGAATCGATCCGCCAGTTCATCTCCTGGCTCACGCGCACCGATTTGTTCTCGCCCGAACTTTACTTCCTCTCGCGGCTGCCGGCGGACATGGACGTGAGCGAGACCACTGCGGTGCTGGTGATGGCGCTCGCGCTGTCTTTCCTCGCGACGCTCTATCCAGCCTGGCGCGCGGCGCGTCTCGATCCGGTCGAGGCGCTGCGTTATGAGTGAGGCTGGTGAGGTTGCAGCCGACATCGGAGCGGCGGCCGCAGAGATCGCGGTCGACCCGCCAGCCCCGGCCCCGGAAGAAGACCGGCCAGTCCTTTTCATCCACGCGGTCGAGCGGCACTACCGGCAAGGCGAAGGCAGGCTCGACATCCTCAAGGGCGCCGAGCTGGCGCTGTGGGCCGGGCAGTCAGTCGCGCTGGTCGCGCCGTCGGGCGCCGGGAAGTCAACGTTCCTTCACATCGCCGGGCTGCTCGAGCACCCCGACGCCGGCGAGGTGTTCATCGATCAGGTCGCGACTTCGAAGCTCTCCGATGGCGAGCGCACCCGCATCCGCCGCACCGAGCTCGGCTTCGTCTATCAGTTCCATCACCTGCTGGCAGAGTTCTCCGCGATCGAGAACGTGATCCTGCCGCAGATGATCCGCGGGCTGAGCCGCCGCGAGGCGAACAACCGCGCGACCGAGCTGCTGACCTACCTGGGGCTCCAGGATCGGCTGACTCATCGCCCGGCGGAACTCTCCGGCGGCGAGCAGCAGCGGGTGGCGATCGCGCGCGCGGTCGCCAATGCGCCGCGCATTCTTCTCGCCGACGAGCCGACCGGAAACCTTGATCCGAAGACCGCCGAGCATGTGTTCGACGCGCTCACCAAGCTGGTGGCGGCTTCCGGCCTCGCGGTGATCATCGCCACCCACAACATGGACATCGCCGCCCGCATGGATCGGCGGGTGACGTTGAATGATGGCAAGGTGGTCGAGCTGGAGTGAGCGGGTCAGCGTTCACCACGAGATTCCGGAAAACGAGCTCCGGCTCGAAACATCCTTGACTCTGGAACGAAATGAGAACTATGTTCTCTGTTCGTTCTTAAGGGAGGTTTCGATGTTTCGGGAAATTTTTGAAGAGGCCGCCGCTCTTACCTCGCTGGCGCTGTTCCTGGGGATGATCGCGATCTGGGCGCAAGTGTTTGCCGCGTTGTGACGCGGCGTCGCCGACGGATATGCGCGTGTCGGCGACCCTGGGGATTCTGTGCGTCCCGGCTCCCGGCGGCGCCAAGGCGGTGGACACGGGGGGCAATCGGCCTGATCGTTTCGCGAGATTCGCGAGGGACTGATGGCTGATCCAGGCTTTGTGCATCTGCACGTACATTCCTCCTATTCGCTGCTGCAAGGCGCGCTCACGATCGCGCGCCTTGCCGAATTGGCGAAAGCCGACCGGCAGCCGGCGTTGGCGCTCACCGACACCGACAATATGTTCGGTGCGCTCGAATTCTCGGAAAAGCTCGCCGGCTATGGCATCCAGCCGATTGTCGGCTGCGCGCTCGCGGTCGACTTCGGCGATCAGGACACCGGGCCGCGCTCCGGGATGATCGGCGGGCCGCCGCCCCAGCGGCCGCGTATCGTGCTCCTCGCCACGCGCGAGGAGGGCTACCGCAGCCTGATGCGGCTCAATTCGCGCGCCTTCCTGGAAACTCCGCCGAACGAGCCGCCCCATATGAAGCTCGCCTGGCTCGACGGCGAGAACCAAGGGCTGATAGCTATGACCGGCGGGACCGGCGGCCCGCTCGACACCGCGATCATCGCCGGGCAGGGGAGCCTCGTCACCTCCCGCTGCGACCTGCTGGCGCAGATTTTCGGCGATCGGCTCTATATCGAGCTGCAGCGCCATAGCCTGCCGTCCGAACGTCTGGTGGAACCCGCGCTCATCGATCTCGCCTACGCGCGCGGGCTGCCGCTCGTCGCCAGCAACGAACCGTTCTTCGCGCGTGCTGAAGATTACGAGGCGCACGACGCGCTACTCTGCATCGCCGAGGGCCGGCTGGTCGCCGAGACCGATCGCAATCAGCTCACGGTCGAGCATCGCTTCAAGACCCGCGCCGAAATGGCGGCGCTGTTTGCCGACCTGCCGGAGGCGCTCGCCGCCACCGTCGAGATCGCGCAGCGCTGCGCGTTCCGGCCCTCGACACGGTCGCCGATCCTGCCGCGCTTCTCGGTCGGTGCGGAGGGCGCCGCAGTCGACGAGGCGGCCGAGTTGCGCCGCCAGGCGGAGGCCGGTCTCGACCGCCGGCTCAAGGTGCTCGGCGTCGCCCCGGGACGTACGCCGGAGGAGTACCGCGAACGCCTCGCCTACGAACTCGGCGTGATCGAGCGTATGCGATACCCAGGCTACTTCCTCATCGTGGCGGATTTCATCCAGTGGGCGAAGTCGCAGGGAATTCCGGTCGGCCCAGGCCGCGGTTCGGGCGCGGGTTCGCTCGTGGCTTACTCGCTCACCATCACCGACCTCGATCCGATCCGGTTCGATCTCATCTTCGAGCGCTTCCTCAATCCCGACCGCGTGTCGATGCCGGACTTCGACGTCGACTTCTGTCAGGACCGGCGCGACGAAGTCATCAGCTACGTGCAGGGGCGCTACGGCCGCGACCGGGTGGCGCAGATCATCACCTTCGGCACGCTGCAGGCGCGCGGCGTACTGCGCGACGTCGGCCGCGTCCTGCAGATGCCGTATGGCCAGGTCGACAAGCTCTGCAAGCTGGTGCCGCAAAACCCGGCGGCCCCGGTCACGCTCAAACGCGCGATCGAGGACGAGCCGCGCCTGCAGGCCGCGCGCGACGGCGATCCGGTGGTGCAGCGCGCCTTCGATATTGCCCAAAAACTCGAAGGGCTGCACCGCCACGCCTCAACTCACGCCGCCGGCATCGTGATCGGCGAGCGGCCGCTGATGGAGCTCGTGCCGCTCTATCGGGATCCGAAATCGCTGATGCCGGTGACCCAGTTCAACATGAAGTGGGTCGAGCCGGCCGGCTTGGTGAAGTTCGATTTTCTCGGCCTCAAGACGCTCACCGTATTGCAGACCGCGGTCAACCTTTTGCGCCGGCGCGACATCGACATCGATCTCTTGCGTATCCCGCTTGATGATCTGAAGACTTTCGAAATCCTGGCCAAGGGTGAAACGGTCGGCATCTTCCAGGTGGAAAGTCAGGGCATGCGCCGCGCGCTGGTCGACATGCGCCCCGACCGGTTCGAGGATTTGATCGCGCTGGTCGCGCTCTACCGGCCGGGCCCGATGGCGAACATCCCGACTTATTGTGCGCGCAAGCTCGGACAGGAGGCGATAGAATATCTGCACCCGAAGCTCGAGCCGATTCTGGCGCCGACCTACGGCATCATCACCTATCAGGAACAGGTGCAGCAGATCGCGCGCGACCTTGCGGGCTACAGCCTCGGCAAGGCCGACATCCTGCGCCGCGCGATGGGCAAGAAAGACAAGAAGGAGATGGCGTCGCAGCGCGGCGATTTCATTTCCGGCGCGGTCGAGCGCGGGACCGACGAGGCGCTGGCGAGCACGATCTTCGATGCCTGCGCGAAATTTGCCGAGTATGGATTCAACAAGTCACACTCGGCGCCTTATGCGCTCATCACCTACCAGACCGCCTATATGAAGGCGAACTACCCGGTCGAGTTCCTTGCCGCCTCGATGACGCTGGACATGGGCAACACCGACAAGCTTGCGGAATTCCGCGCCGAGGCGCAGCGCCTAGGCATCAAGGTCGAGCCACCATCGGTCAACCGCTCCAGCGTCGCCTTCGACGTCGACGGCAATACGATCCATTACGCGCTCGGTGCGCTCAAAGGCGTCGGCCGCGCTGCCGTCGAGGCGATCGTCGAAGCGCGCGGCGCGCGGCTATTCATCGATCTGTCGGATTTCGCGGAGCGCATCAATCCGCGCGCCGTCAACAAGCGCGTGCTGGAAAGCCTCGCCGCCGCGGGCGCTTTCGATGCGCTCGAAGGCAACCGCGCGCGCGTCCTGGCCGCGACCGATACGATGCTGGCTTCGGCGCAGCACACGCACGAGGCCGCCGCGCTCGGGCAGTCGGAGCTGTTCGGCGGCTCGGCGGCGCGCTCCGGGCTTTCGTTTCCCGCGGTCGAACCGTGGCTGCCGGCCGATCGGCTGCAACGCGAGTTCGACGCGATCGGATTTTTCCTGTCCGGGCATCCGCTCGATGACTACGCGGGCACGCTCAAGCGGCTGCGGGTGCAGCCCTGGGCTGAATTCGCGCGCGCGGTGAAATCGGGCGCCAGCGCCGGCCGCGTCGCCGGCACCGTGGTCGCGCGCACCGAGCGGCGCACGCGCACTGGCAGCAAGATGGGCATCATCGGCTTGTCCGACCCGACTGGTCACTACGAGGCGGTGGTGTTCTCCGAAGGGCTCGCCCAGTTCCGCGACCTGCTGGAACCCGGACGCGCGGTGCTGCTTACGCTATCGGCCGAGCTGCAAGGCGAGGAGGTGCGCGCGCGCATCCAGATGGTCGAGGCGCTCGATGCCGCCGCCGCCAAGCTTTCCAAGGGATTGCGCGTGTTCCTGCGCAGCGAAGCGCCGCTCGACAGCGTCGCCAAGCGGCTCGAAGGCTTGCCCGGAATGGCCGCCGCGGCGGAAAAATCCGACGGCGAGGTTTCCGTGGTGCTGCTGCTGCGCGAAGGCACCGAGGTCGAAGTGAAACTCCCCGGCCGCTTCAAGGTCTCCCCGCAGATCGCCGGCGCCATCAAGGCGGTGCCGGGTGTGGTGGCGGTGGAGGCGTTGTAGGTCCGGGTTACTCCTCCGGCGGTTTCGAGTTCGACCAATAGGCCTACGAACGCGCTTCTATTCCAGCTATGCTCACTCGACCGGGCGGTCGTCCGGGAAGCGTTCCGTGGACGCCGCTGGTGAATGGGAAGCATGGAGAACGGAATGGCGCCGGCGCGCCCGATTCGACCGTCACGGATCATCATCATCGGCGCGGGCATCGGCGGACTGACCGCCGGCGTTGCGTTGCGCCAGCGCGGCATCGATGTCCGCATCTGCGAGCGCTCGTCGAAGCTGGAGGAGGTCGGTGCCGGGCTGCAGGTCGGGCCGAATGCGGTCAAGGTCTTGCGCGCGCTCGGCCTGGAGGAGGAGCTGCGCCGCAACGCGTTCGAGCCGACCACGATGGTGTCGCTCAAGTACGACGACGCGAGCTTGCGCCACCGGGTGCCGCTGAAGGCGACCGCCGCCGAGCAATACGGCGCACCCTACATGACCGCGCACCGCGCCGACCTGCACCGGATGTTGCGCGCGGAGCTGCCGGAGGACGCCGTTCAGCTCGACGCGACTTGTATCGGCGCTTTCACATCAGGCACGACTGCGGTCGCGCGCTTCGCCGACGGCAGCGAACTCGAAGGCGACGCAGTGATCGGCGCCGACGGCATCCGCTCCGCGATCCGCGCCCAACTCTTCGGCGCCGATGCGCCGCGCTTCACGCAGCAGATGTGCTGGCGCTGCATGATCCCGATGGAGCTGGTGCCGACGCGGGTCGGGCCGAACCTGTCGGTGACACTCGAGCGCGGCGAATATTTCGGCTGGCTCGGACCGAACGGCCACGTGATCTGCTACCCGATCGGCAAAGGCGACGTGCTCAACATGTTCGTCGGCCATGTCACCGAGCAGTGGGTCGAGGAATCCTGGTCGGTGCCGAGCACGACCGATGAACTGATCGAGGCGCATGCCGGCTGGAACGAAGCGCTGCTCGGCATGTTCCGCAACGTCCGGCACGTTTACAAATGGGGGATCTACGACCGCGACCCGGTGCCGGAATGGACGCGCGGCCGGGTGACGCTGCTGGGCGATGCCGCGCACCCGACCATGCCGACGCTCGCGCAGGGCGGCAACATGGCGATCGAGGATGGCTATGTGCTTGCGCGCAATCTCGACCGCCATGCCGGCGACGTGCCGGCCGCGCTGGCGGGCTACGTCGCCGAGCGTCAGCCGCGCACGCAGCGCGTGACGCTGCAGTCGCGCGCGCAGTTCGAGAACAATCGCAAGGTACCGCCGCCGCCGTTTCTCGACCGCACCTGGATCTATACGTTCGACGCCACGCGCGAGCCGGAGCATGCACCGGCGTGAAGTTTCGTTATGTCGTCATGGCCGAGCTTGTCCCGGTCATGACGAGGTGGAAACTCTGAGCTGAAATCAATAAAAGTACAAACAGGGAGGACGATACAATGAGCAAACAAATGCTGTGCCTCGGCATCGCGATATTGGCCTTCGCCGCCAGCCCCGCGCTCGCTCAAAGTGACAAGATCGCGGTGCCGCAGTTCCAGGTCGATCCGTTCTGGCCGAAGGCGCTGCCGAACAACTGGCTGCTCGGCCAGGTCTCGGGCATCCGCGCCGACCGCTTCAACAATATCTGGGTCGTGCAGCGCCCGGGTTCGCTCAACCAGCGCGAGCGCGCGGCCGAGAAAAGTCCGCCGCCGGTGCGGTGCTGCGTGGCGGCCCCGCCGGTGCTGGTGTTCGATCAGTCCGGCAACCTGGTGAAGCACTGGGGCGGGCCGGGCCAGGGCTACAATTGGCCGACGACCGAGCACGGCGTCTACATCGATGACAATGATTTCGTCTGGACCGCAGGCAGCGGCGACAAGGACGGGCAGATCCTCAAGTTCACCATGGACGGCAAGTTCGTGCTGCAGATCGGCAAGCCGATCACCGGCCCCGACAGTAACGCGACCGACCGGCTCGGATCGCCGGCCGACATTGCCGTCGATACCGCCGCCAAGGAAGTTTACGTCGCGGACGGCTACACCAATCGCCGTGTGGTGGTGTTCGATTCCGAGACCGGCGCCTACAAGCGGCACTGGGGCGCCTACGGCAAGAAGCCGAGCGACGACAAGACGCCGCCCTACGACCCGGCGAAACCGGTGTCGCAGCAGTTCGGCAACCCGGTGCACTGCGTGCGCATCGCCAAGGACGGCCTGGTCTACGTGTGCGATCGCACCAACGACCGCCTGCAGGTCTTCCACAAGGACGGAACCTTCGTGGCCGAGCATTTTTACGAGAAGCAGACCAAGATGACCGGCTCGGTCTACGAGATCGCGTTCTCCCCGGATGCCAACCAGACCTTCATCTACATGGTCGACGGCGCCAACGGCGAAGTCCGCATCATCGATCGCAAGTCGATGGAGGTGGTCGGCCGCTTCGGCCGGATCGGGCGGCAGGCCGGGCAGTTCGTGGCGGTCCACAACATCACGGTCGACCAGGGCGGCAACATCTACACGGCGGAGGTCAATACCGGGCAGCGGGTGCAAAAATTCCGCCGCCTCGACATGCAGAATTAGCGCGGTATCATTACGCGCAAGCGCCAACGGCAACGGCAACGGGAGACGAGGAATGGCTTCGATCGAGAAATTCAACGACCACTGCTGGCAGGACGTCGTCCCGGAGGCCGACCTCAAGCTTTATTCCGTCTGGCGGCGCGAGACGTTCGTCGGGCCGCGGCCGGCGCTGCTCGCGATCGATCTCTACAACTCGGTCTATCGCGGCGGGGCGCATCCGCCTTCGGAGCTGAGCGATCGCCATCCGACCACCTGCGGAATCTTCGCCCACCGCGCGATCGCGCCGACCAAGCTTCTGTTCGCGGCCGCGCGGCGCGCCGGGTTGCCGATCTTCTACTGCACGCAGGACATCCGGCCGAACAACCGGCCCAAGGGCGCGGTCTCCACCCGCCGCAAGACTGCCGGACAGGCGGATGCGGAAGGCTACGGCATCTATCACGAGTTCACGCCGCAGCCGGAGGACGTGGTGATCCTCAAGCAGCGCGCCAGCGTGTTCTCGGGCACGCCGCTGTTCTCGCATCTCTCGCTGCTCGGCATCCAAAGCCTGATCGTGTGCGGCGAGAGCACGTCGGGCTGCGTACGCGCCAGCGTGGTCGATGCCTATTCCAGCGGCTTCCACGTCTCGCTGGTCGAGGAATGCACCTACGATCGTGCCGAACTGACCCACAAGGTCAATCTGTTCGACCTGCATCACAAATATGTCGACGTCATGCATGTCGAGGAGGTGATTGCGCATCTCGACGCGATGCGAATGGATCGCGCGGCGGAGTAGGCGCGAGCGTCTCCCCCGGTCGTCTCCGCCCTCGCAGGGCCGACCCGGCGGTTGGCGGATCGGGTGACGAACGCAGAATGGAGCCTAGCGCCATGTGGTTCATCCCCCGCGTGCTCGCGGCGTTGCTGGTGTCGGCTGCGGTCACGACAGCGCAGGCGCAAACCGGCGCGCCGGTGACGTTTGCAGGGAAGCAGATCAGGCTCCTGGTCGGCTTCTCGGCGACCGGTTTCGGTTACGACACCTACGGCCGGCTGTTGGCGCGGCATCTGTCGAGATACCTGCCGGGCAATCCGATCATCATTCCGTCGAACCGGCCGGGTGCGGGTTCGCTCAACCTCGCGAACTACATGTTCAACGTGGCGCCTAGGGACGGCACTGAGATCGCGATCGTTGGCCGTGGCGTCGCGATGGAGCCGCTGCTGGGCGGCAATGCCTCGCAGGCCAAGTTCGATTCAACGAAATTCAACTGGCTCGGCAGCATGAACAATGAGGTCTCCGGCTTCTACATCCGCCAGCCAGGACCAGCCTCGACGCTGCAGCAGATTCTGGCAGGAACGCCGCTGCAGGTCGGCTCGACCGGCGCGGGCGGCGACCAGCACGTCTTCACCACCGCGCTCAATTCGCTGCTCGGCACCAAGCTCAAGCCGATCGCCGGCTATCCCGGTACGCAGGAGATCATGCTCGCGGTCGAGCGCGGCGAGCTTGACGGCATTGTGGGTTATTCCTGGGGCGTCGCGCGCTCCGGCAACAAGGCGGATCTGGAAAGCGGCAAGCTGAAAATCATCCTGCAGCTCGCGCTCGAGAAGCACAAGGAATTGCCCAACGTCCCGCTGGTGACCGAATTCGTCAGCAAGCCCGACGATCGCCAGGTGCTGGAACTGATCTTCTCGCGCCAGTCGATGGGCCGCCCGCTGGTGGCGCCTCCCGGCCTCGATCCGCGCGTGGTCGAGGCGCTCCGCAAGGGTTTTGCGGACGCCATGCACGATCCGCAGTTCATGGCCGAGTCGGGCAAGATGGAGCTCGAGACGAACTTCGTCAGCGGTGCCGATGTGCAAGCCCTGGTCGAACGGTTGTACAGCGCGCCCGCGCCGGTGATCGCGCGCGCACAGGCGATCGCGTCGGCCCAGTGACACGGCTTGCCGGCGCGGTTGGCAAAGGGCATTCTGACGTTGCAATGAATCTAAACCCGGGACGAACTCGGAATGAGGGAGGCGCACATGTCCGATCAAGGCTTAGGCCGTCGTGACTTTCTCAAGGGCGTGGTAGTCGGCGGCGGTGCGGCCGCAACGGTGGCAACAGCGCTCCCGCAAGACGCTCCGGCACAGCAGCCGGCCCCCGCGGAAACCGGCTATACCTACCTCAACCTGGAAGAGGCGGCGTTCGTCGAAGCACTGGTCGACCACATGATCCCGGCCGACGAGCTCACGCCCAAGGGGACCGACATCGGCATCAACATCTACATCGACCGTGCGCTGGCAGGTGCGTGGGGCAGGGGCGACCGGCTCTACATGCAGGGGCCGTGGAAACCGGGCGTGCCGAGCCAAGGTTATCAGCTGCCGCTGACGCCCGCGCAACTCTACCGCACCGGCATCGAGGCGACGAATGTTTATTGCCAGAAGACCTACGGCAAGTCCTTCGATCATCTCACCGAGCCGCAGCGCGAGGAGGTGCTGATCGGCCTCTCCACCGGCAAGATCAGTTTCGCGGGCGGGCCGTCGGCGCGCGTGTTCTGGACCACCGTCTATCAGACAGTGATGGAAGGCATGTTCTCGGACCCGATCTACGGCGGCAACCGCAATAAGGTCGGGTGGAAGATGGTCGGCTTCCCCGGCGTGATCGAGGTCAACCGCGAGAACGTCGAAAAATATAGAGACAAGCCATTTCCGACCAACCCGCTCAGTATCGCGGACATGAGCTGAGGGAGGGCGACATGGTGACGAAGCTCAAAGAAGTCGATGTCGTGGTCGTCGGGCTCGGTTGGACCGGGGGCATTCTCTCGAAAGAGTTGACCGAGGCCGGGCTGAAAGTGGTTGCGCTCGAGCGCGGCGATTTCCGCACCACCGAGAAGGACTACGCGGTGCCGATCGTGCGCGACGAATTGCGCTTCGTGGTGCGTCACGAGCTGATGATGAACACGGCGCGCGACACGCTGACGGTCCGCAATAATCCCTCGCAGGAGGCGCTGCCGATGCGGCGGCTCGGTTCGTTCCTGCCGGGCGAAGGGGTGGGCGGCTCGGGCGTGCACTGGAGCGGCCACACCTGGCGCTGGACCGACATGGAGTTCAAGGTCCGCTCCATGTACGAGGAGCGCTACGGCAAGAATTTCATTCCCGCCGACATGACGATCCAGGATTGGGGCATCACCTACGCCGAGCTCGAGCCTTACTACGAAAAATTCGAACGCACGGCCGCGATTTCCGGCAAGGCCGGAAATCTGCGCGGCCAGATTGTCGACGGCGGCAATCCGTTTGAGGCGCCGCGCCAGAACGAATATCCGCTGCCGCCGCTCACGACGATCCTTTCGAGCCAGATGTTCGCTGAGGCCGCGAAGAACAACGGCTACCATCCGTTCCCGCGGCCGACCGCGAACGCATCGCGCGCCTACACCAATCCCGACGGATCGAAGTTCGGCGCGTGCCAGTATTGCGGTTTCTGCCAGCGCTTCGGCTGCGAGGCCAATGCCAAGGGCAGCGCCCACATCACGGTGATCCCGATCGCGATGCGCAATCCGAATTTCGAGTTGCGCACCCATTCGTGGGTGACCAAGGTGATCAAGGATTCTGACGGCAAGCGCGTCACCGGCGTCGCCTATACCAACGTGATGACCGGCGAGGAGTTCGAGCAGCCGGCGGGCATCGTTCTGCTGTGCGCCTATGCCATCAACAACGTGCACCTGATGCTGCTGTCGGGCATCGGCGAGGCCTATGATCCGGTCGCGCAGAAAGGCGTCATCGGCCGGAACTATTGCTACCAGACCGGCGCCGGGGCGCAGTTGTTCTTCGAAGGCCGCCATATGAATCCGTTCATGAGCGCGGGCGGCTCGAACGTCACGATCGATGACTTCAACATCAACTGGGCGTTTGATCGCGGCCCGCACGGCTTCGTCGGCGGCTTCAACATCGGCGCGGGCTTCAATACCCCGCTGCCGATCGGCTACCGGCCGGTCCCCGGCGGCACGCCGCAATGGGGTAAGGCTTGGAAGTCGGCGACTGCCAAGTGGTACAACACCGCCATGAACATCGGCGCGAGCGGCAGCGTCATGGCGAACCGCTACAACTACTTTGATCTCGACCCGACCTATAAGAATGCGTTCGGCCTACCGCTGATGCGCATGACGTTCGACTACAAGGACAACGAGCACAAGATGGGCCAGCAGGCCGCCGAGATCGTCAACAACATCGCGAAGTCGATGAACCCGACGCGGTTGAACCAGGCCAGGGCCCGCACCGATCCGTGGACCGTGGTGCCGTATCAGTCGACGCACAATACCGGCGGCACCATCATGGGCACCAACCCGCGCGAGAGCGCCCTCAACAAGTACCTGCAGAATTGGGACTGCCATAACCTGTTCGTGGTCGGTGCCAACGTGTTCGCGCACAACTCCTCGTACAATCCGACGGGGCCGGTGGGCGCGCTCGCCTATTGGGCGGCCGACGCGATCAAACGCTACAGCAAGAACCCCGGCCCGCTGGTGCCGGTATGAGCGGGGTCACGACGATCAAGCGGCTCGCGGGCGCGCTGGCGCTCGCGGCGCCGCTCGCACTCGCCGTGGGTCTTGCGCACGCCGACGGCGACGCCGCGCGCGGGGAAAAGAAGTTCGAGGAATGCGCCTCGTGCCATTCCACGGCGACCGGCCAGAATGGCGTCGGGCCGAGCCTCCATGGCGTGATCGGCCGCAAGGCCGGCGAACTGCCCGACTTCCGGTATTCCCCTGCCATGAAACGCAGCGGCATGTCCTGGACGGCGAAGGCGCTCGATGACTTCGTTGCCGATCCGCAGAAGCTCGTGCCCGGAAACCGCATGCCGTTCGCCGGAATGTCCGATGCGGCCGATCGGGCTGACCTGCTGGCCTATCTCGAGAAGGCCACCAAGTAGCGCCAACGTCGGTGCTCGCGCTGCGCGCTAGCCGGGCCGGGATACGAGTGGTAAATGCCGTCTCGGCGGCCGTGGAGCCGTGCCGCCGCCGCGATTTCCGCAAGTCCATGACAAACGGCCGGTTTCGCGCCTTGCGCCGGCCCACCAGCAACTATATAAGCCCCATCATCTCACACGCGGACCTTGGCATTACGCCGTCCGGTGGCTCGATTAGCCCGCAAGGCCAAGAGAGCTTCACGGGTCCGCGGCGGATCAACCGGAGAACGATCATGGCGCTGCCCGACTACAGCATGCGCCAGCTTTTGGAAGCTGGCGTGCACTTCGGCCATCAGGCCCACCGCTGGAACCCGAAGATGGGTAATTATATCTTCGGCGTCCGCAACAACATCCATATCATCGACCTCGCCCAGTCCGTGCCGCTGATGCACCGCGCCTTGCAGGCGGTGAGCGACACGGTTGCCGGCGGCGGCCGCATCCTGTTCGTTGGTACCAAGCGGCAGGCGCAGGACGCCATCGCCGACGCCGCGAAGCGTTGCGCTCAGTATTACGTCAATTCACGCTGGCTCGGCGGCACGCTGACCAACTGGAAGACGATCTCGCAGTCGATCAACCGACTGCGCAAGCTCGACGAGATGCTCACCTCCGGCGAGGTACAGGCCTATACCAAGAAGGAGCGCCTTACGCTTCAGCGTGAGCGCGACAAGCTCGATCGCGCGCTCGGCGGCATCAAGGACATGGGCGGACTGCCGGACCTCCTGTTCGTGATCGACACCAACAAGGAAGACATCGCGATCAAGGAGGCGCAGCGGCTCGGCGTCCCGGTCGCCGCCGTGGTCGACACCAATTGCGATCCGAACGGCATCACCTACGTGGTTCCCGGCAACGATGACGCCGCCCGCGCGATCACGCTATATTGCGATCTGGTGGCGCGCGCCGCGATCGACGGCATTTCCCGCTCGCAGGGCCATATGGGCATCGATACCGGCGCGGCGGCCGAGCCGATCCCGGAAGAGCTGCCGCCGGCGCCGGCCGACGAAGCCGGTTACGAGGTGCTCTCAGGGCCGCGCGGCGTGGCCGACGATCTCAAGAAGCTCCCGCACGTTTCGCCGGCGATCGAGAAGCAGTTCAACGACCTCGGCATCTTCCATTACTGGCAGATCGCCGCGCTTGGCGCCGCCGCCGCCCACAAGATCGGCGACGAAGTGGGTCTTCCCGGCCGCATGGACGGCTGGATCAAGCAGGCCAAGCAGTTGACTGCGGAAGCGGAATAGCACCGCGTCGCAAATCGGCGTCGGTGCCACCATCTAAGGACCGCCCATGGAGCGATGCCGCCGCTTTCGCCGCGTCCGAGTTTTCCGACCTGCGAATGTCCGGTATCGCCCAATTCATCACTTCCCGGCCGGCGCCGGGCACATTCCGTACAGCACAGGATTTCCCCGATGGCCAACATCTCCGCACAACAGGTGAAGGAGCTCCGCGACCGGACCGGCGCGGGCATGATGGATTGCAAAGGCGCGCTGCAGGATACGTCCGGCGACATGGAGCAGGCGGTCGATCTCCTGCGCAAGAAGGGGCTTGCGAAGGCCGCGAAGAAGGCCGGCCGCATCGCGGCTGAAGGCCTGATCGGACTGTCGCTCGCGGGCAGCAAGGCGGCGATGGTCGAGGTCAACTCGGAAACTGATTTCGTCGCACGCAACGATCTGTTCCAGGGTCTCGTCAAGATGATCGCGGACGTCTCGCTCGAAGTCGGGACGGACGTCGAGAAGATCAAAGCGCACAAGGTCGGCACCCTCACCATCGCGGACGCGATCGCCGAGACGGTCGCTAAGATCGGCGAGAACATGTCGCTGCGGCGCGCGGCCTCGCTGACGGTCGGACAGGGCGTCATCGGCAGCTACGTGCACAGCTCGGTCTCCGAGGGTCTCGGCAAGATCGGCGTGGTGGTTGCGCTCGAGACGACGGCGACCGGTGACGACATCACGCGCTTCGGCCGCATGGTCGCGATGCACATCGCGGCGTCGAACCCGCAGGCGGTCGAATCCTCGCAATTGACGGCCGAGGTGATCCAGCGTGAGAAGAACGTCCTCGCGGATCGCGCGAAGGAGCAGGGAAAACCGGCGAATGTGGTCGACAAGATCGTCGAATCAGGGCTGAAGACCTTCTTCAAGGAAGTCTGCCTGCTGGAGCAGGTATACATCCATGAGCCGGATAAGAACGTCGCCCAAGCGGTGAAAGAGGCCGAAGGCAAATTCGGCGCTCCGATCAAGATCAAGGGTTACGTCCGCTACGCCCTGGGCGAGGGCATCGATCGACCGGATACGGACTTCGCGGCGGAGGTCGCGGCGGCCGTCAAGAGCTGATCGCAGCCGGATGCCGGCCGGATTCCTCCGGCCGATCGTGTCGAGACGGAGCGCCCATGGCTGGGCCAATCTACCGCCGCGTGGTCATCAAGGTGTCCGGCGAGGCCCTGATGGGGCCTGGCAATTTCGGCATCCATCAGTCCACGCTGGAGCGCATTGCCGCCGATCTGGTCGCAAGCCGCGCACTCGGCGTGGGCCTCGGTGTCGTCGTCGGCGGCGGCAACATCTTTCGCGGGGTGAAGGTGTCCGCCCAGGGCATCCCGCGCGTGACCGGCGATGCGATGGGCATGCTGGCGACCGTCATGAACGCGCTCGCGCTCGAAACCGCACTGGAACGCGCCGGCGCTCCCACCCGCACGATGTCGGCGCTTGCCATGCCCCAGGTCTGCGAGACCTACGAGCGGCGCAGTGCCGTCCGTCACCTCGACGACGGCCGCATCGTGGTGCTCGCCGGCGGGACCGGCAATCCGTTCTTCACGACCGACACCACCGTGGTGCTGCGCGCCTGCGAGCTGGGCGCCGAGGCCGTCCTCAAGGCGACCGACGTCGATGGCATCTATACCGCCGACCCGAAGCAAGACCCGGCCGCCAAGCGCTACGACCGTCTGACGCATCAGGAGGCCCTCGACCGTGATCTGAAAGTCATGGATGCCACCGCCTTCGCGCTTGCTCGCGAAAACCGTATGCCTATCATCGTGTTCTCGATCCGGGACCAGACTGCAATCGAATCCGTGCTCCGCGGCGAAGGGCGCGCCACGATCGTCAGCTCCCAATCTTGATGTTGTGCCGATCGACCCACCCGCACCGGCCGGATATTGTCGCCGAATCGATCGAACGGAGGGACCCATGGCAAGCCCGACATACGATCTCGAAGAGATCAAGCGCCGGATGCAGGGCGCGCTTGCCGCGCTCAAGCACGAATTGGGAGGGCTGCGCACGGGCCGCGCGTCCCCAAGCCTGCTCGATCCGGTCCAGGTCGAAGCCTATGGTTCGCGCATGCCGCTGATCCAACTTGCGACCGTGACCGTGCCCGAACCCCGCCTGATTTCGGTCCAGGTCTGGGACAAATCCATGGTGCATGCTGTGGAGAAGGCGATCATGGCCGCCAACCTGGGCCTCAACCCCTCGACCGAGGGCCAGGTGCTGCGGCTGCGCGTCCCCGAGCTCAACGAGGAGCGGCGCAGAGAATTGGTGAAGGTGGCGCACAAATATGCCGAGGCCGCGCGGGTGGCGGTGCGACATGTGCGGCGGGACGGAATTGATGTGCTCAAGAAGCTGGAAAAGGATCACAAAATCAGCGAGGACGACGGCAAGCGGTCGACCGAGCAAGTGCAGAAGGCGACCGACGAGATGATCGCCGAGGTCGAGAAGATGCTCAGCGCCAAGGAAAAGGAAATCCTCACGGTGTGAGGTCAGTCGCAATGTCCAAGCCCGAACTGTTGCCTAAACTCCCGGATGGCGATTTCGCCGCGCCGCGGCACGTCGCCATCATCATGGACGGCAACGGGCGCTGGGCGGCGGCACGCGGGCTGCCGCGCACCGAGGGACACCGCCGCGGCGTCGAGGCGCTCCGCCGCACGGTTCGCGCCGCCGGTGACATCGGGATCGACATTCTCACCCTGTTCTCGTTCAGCTCGGAGAACTGGTCGCGGCCGCCCTCGGAAATCCGGGACTTGATGGGGCTGCTGCGCCTGTTCATCCGCAATGATCTGGCTGATCTGCATCGCAACGGCGTGCACGTGCGGGTGATCGGTTTTCGCGATGATCTCGCGCCCGATATCCGCGGCCTGCTCGAAGAAGCCGAGGACCTGACCAAGGACAACGACAAGCTCACTTTGGTCGTCGCGTTCAACTACGGCGCCCGCCAGGAGATCGCGCGCGCGGCCCAGCGGCTCGCCGCCGAGGTCAAGGACGGCCGCCTTCCGATCGAAGCCGTGACCGCGGACAAGCTCGCGAGCTATCTCGACGCGCCGGACCTGCCAGATCCCGATCTCATCATCCGCACCAGCGGCGAGCAGCGGCTGTCGAACTTCCTGCTGTGGCAGTCGGCCTACAGCGAGTTGGTGTTCGTCCCGACCTACTGGCCCGACTTCGATCGCGCCGCGCTTGAGAACGCAATCGCGGAGTTCCGCCGCCGTGAACGCCGCTTCGGTGGTCTGGTCGCGCGGACCGGTTCATGAGCCATGGCTGAGCCCGCAACTCCGAGTATCGCGAAGCGCGCCGGCAGCGAACTTCTCCTCCGTATCCTTTCCGCAGCGGTCCTCGCGCCACTCGCCGTGGGAGTCGCCTATCTGGGCGGCTGGCCGTTCGTGCTGTTCTGGCTGCTCGCCGCGATCGTCGTACTGGGGGAATGGATGACCGTCATCGCGGGAGAGGACAAACGCGGCGCGCTGATGGTCAGCGGCGCCGCCCTGGTGATTGCGCTCGTGCTGGCCGGCAGCGCTGCGGCCGCGGCGGGGGGAATGGGGCGCACTCGGCTTATCACCTCGATCGTCATTTTCGCGATGGGGACTCTCGGGGCGGCCGCCTTCGCGGCGGCGCCGCGCCGCGCCTGGATTGCCGCCGGAGTGCCCTATGCGGGGGCGATCGGGCTTTGTCCCATTCTGCTGCGATCCGACGGTCAGCAGGGATTTCTCGCGATCGTGTTTCTGTTCACGGTGGTGTGGGGCACCGACATATTCGCCTATTTCATCGGCCGCGCCGCCGGTGGTCCCAAGCTGGTGCCGAACATCAGCCCGAACAAGACCTGGTCGGGCGCGATCGGGGGAGTGGTGGGCACCGTCGTTGCGGCGCTCCTCTTTGCGCAGGCCAGTGGGCTTCGGCCTGCGATCGCGCTCGCAGCCGTCGCGGCCATCCTGTCGGTGGTGGCGCAAGCTGGCGACGTGTTCGAATCCTTCCTCAAGCGCAGGTTCGGGGTGAAGGATTCGGGCCATCTCATTCCCGGTCACGGCGGGCTGATGGACCGGCTCGACGGGTTCGTCGCGGCTGCTATGGTGGCCGCGCTGATCGGGCTCGCGCGCGGCGGCATCCATGCGCCGGCGCAAGGATTGTTAATATGGTGAATGCATCGTGAAGACCCCGCTCGCCCGATCCGAACAACCACGATCCGTCGCCGCCGAACGCAGCGTGACGCTCCTGGGCGCAACCGGCTCGATCGGCGCCAGCACCGTTGATCTCCTCAAGCGTGAGCGCGCGCGTTACCGGGTCGAGGCCGTCAGCGCGAACCGCAATGGATCAGCGCTTGCGATGCTTGCCCGGGAGGTGGGCGCGCGCTTTGCCGCCGTCGGCGACCCGAGTGCATTTCGCGAGTTGAAGGAAGGGCTTGCCGGCACCGGCATCGAAGCCGGGGCGGGCGAGGGCGCCCTGGTCGAGGCGGCGCAACGCCCCGCCGATTGGGTTATCGGCGCGATCACCGGGGCGGCCGGGCTCAAGCCCACGCTGGCAGCGGCCGAACGGGGCGCAATCGTCGCGCTCGCCAACAAGGAATGCCTCGTCTGCGCCGGTGGCTTGTTCATGCGTCGCGCGGCGGCCGCGGGCGCAACCATCCTGCCGGTGGATTCCGAGCACAATGCGCTGTTCCAGGCCATGGGTGCGAACCGGCGCGAGGACGTGCGCCGGGTGATCCTGACAGCCTCGGGCGGACCGTTCCGCACCTGGACGGCCGACGCGATCCGCTCCGCCACGCCGGAACAGGCCTTGAAGCATCCGAATTGGTCGATGGGCGCCAAGGTCACGATCAATTCTGCAACCTTGATGAACAAAGGCCTGGAAATCATTGAGGCGCATCACCTCTTTGCGCTGTCGTCGGCGGAGATCGATGTGCTGGTGCATCCGCAATCGATCGTGCATGGCTTGGTCGAGTTTCGCGACGGCTCCCTGCTCGCCCAGCTCGGCAGTCCCGACATGCGCATCCCGATTGCGAATTGCCTGGCGTGGCCGGATCGCATCAATGGCCCGGCCGAACGGCTGGACCTCGCCAAACACGGCAATCTCACCTTCGAGCGCGCGGACCTGACGCGGTTTCCGGCGCTGGCACTGGCGCGCCAGGCGCTTGAGGCCGGCGGGGCGGCACCCACAATCCTCAATGCCGCCAACGAGATCGCAGTTGGGGAATTCCTTGGGAAGCGACTTGGATTCGCCGGAATCTGGGTGCTGGTCGAGTCCACGTTGGACGCGGCCAACCGTCGCGGACTGATGCGAGAGCCGTCGAGTGTCGAGGAAGCACTCGCTGTTGACCATGATTCGAGATTGTTGGCGGCCGGGCTCTTGCCCGAAATTGCCGCAAAGGCATCCTAGGATACTGGGCTAGGATGCTGAGGCACCTTGGGCAAGGTGATTTGGGGGGCGGGGACTGATAAGCTATGGAATTCAATTTGTTGTCTGGCATTAGCGCGTTCGGAGGGGGCATTCTTAGCTATATTATTCCGTTTTTGTTCGTCCTTACGATTGTGGTTTTCTTCCACGAACTCGGCCATTTCCTGGTTGCACGCTGGTGTGGAGTGAAGGTTCTGACCTTCTCTATCGGGTTCGGCCCGGAGCTCATCGGCTTCAACGACCGCTATCGGACGCGATGGAAGATTTCCGCCATTCCACTCGGCGGCTACGTGAAATTCTTTGGTGACGAGAACGCGGCCAGCGTCCCGGATCAGGCGGCCATCTCCGGCATGACCGAGGCTGAGCGGCGTGTGAGCTTCGTCGATCAGACGGTCGGGCGCCGCGCGGCCGTCGTCGCGGCGGGCCCGATCGCTAATTTCATTTTGGCGATCGTGATTTTCGCCGGCGTGTTCATGCTCGTCGGCCGACCCATCACCGCGCCACGTGTCGATGCGGTGCAGCCTGACAGCGCTGCTGCCAGCGCCGGCATCAAACCTGGCGATCTGATCGTCGCCATCAACGGCAAGGCGGTCGAAAGCTTCACCGACCTGCAGCGAATCGTCTCGGCGAGCGCCGGGCGTCAGTTGACCGTCACCATCGAACGCGGTGGCGCGCGCCAGGATCTCAAAGCGACGCCGACGGTACGCGGCTTCTGCAACGGGGTCCTTGGCATCAGCAAATCTTTTGCCGCTGGCGACCTCAAGATCGAGAGAGCGGCTCCGCTCAAGGCGGTCGCCCTTGGCGTCGAAGAAACCTATTTCGTGGTCGAGCGATCGCTCTGCTATCTCGCCGGGGTGGTCATTGGGAAAGAGTCGGCCGATCAGTTGGGCGGACCGGCGCGCATCGCGCAGGTCTCCGGCCAGGCTTGGAAGAGCGGCTTCGACAGCGGCGGGGCCGAGGGCGCGCTGGCTTCGCTGCTTTATCTGGCCGGTCTCCTGTCTGCGTCGATCGGCCTCTTGAATCTGTTCCCGATTCCCCTGCTCGATGGCGGTCACCTGCTGTTCTACGCGATCGAGGCGGGTCGCGGCCGGCCGCTTTCGGAGCGGGCGCAGGAATTCGGGTTCCGGATCGGATTCGCGATTGTGGTCATGCTGATGATCTTCGCGACCTTCAACGACATCGTGCATATGTTCGGCCAGTGGTCGGCATCGTGACCGATCGGCAACGCTCGGGAGTTTAAGGGGACGACTTTGGTGGGGGTGGCTTGCCCTATGGCGTAAACCGGTTAGAAGCAGGGGTGCTTGCGGTTTTCGCCGATGGGGCGGCCAGAACGGGAGCAAAGGGCGCGTTGCGCATGAGGTGGGGTGTGCGGCTCATACGGGGGCTCGCCTTAGTTGGCGTGCTCTTCGCGGGGATCATTTCGACAATCAGCGCAGTTACGCTGACGACTGGGATCGCGCGTGCTCAATCGGCCGCTTCGATCGTGGTCGAAGGCAATCGGCGTGTCGAGGTCGGAACGATCCGCTCATATTTCAAAGCCGGTCCGGGCGGCGTGATTGGCGCCCAGCAGATCGACGAAGCCTACAAGGCGTTGTTCGCGACGGGCCTGTTCCAGGACGTGCGGATCAATCCGTCTGGCGGGCGAATCGTCGTGACCGTGATCGAAAACCCGGTCATCAACCGCATCGCCTTCGAGGGCAACCTGAAGGTCAAGGACGAACAGCTCAAGACCGAGGTGCAGTCGAAGGAGCGCGGCACCTTCTCGCGGCCGGTGGTGCAGTCGGACACTCAGCGCATCGTCGAGGTCTATCGACGCAGCGGCCGCTTTGACGTCACCGTCAATCCGAAGATCATCGACCTTCCGAACAACCGCGTCGACCTGGTCTTCGAAATCAACGAAGGCGCCAAGACCGGCATCAAGACGATCAACTTTGTCGGCAACCACGCGTTCTCGGGCTACCGGCTCAAGGATGTGATCAAAACCTCGGAGACCGGTCTGCTGGCCTTCCTGCAGACCACCGACATCTATGACCCCGACCGCATCGAGGCAGACCGCGAACTGCTGCGTCGATTCTATCTCAAGCATGGCTATATCGACGTCAATATCGTGTCGGCCGTCGGAGAATACGACCCGGCGCGGCGCGGCTTTGTCGTCACCTACACGATCGACGAGGGACAGTTGTGGCGCGTCGGTACGGTCGAGGTGACCTCGAACGTGCGCTCGATCGCGCCCGGCGCGCTCCGCTCCTACGTGCGCGCTTCCGCCGGTGATGTGTACAATGCCGAGGCGGTCGAGAAGACGGTCGAGGACATGACTGTCGAGGGTGCGCGACAAGGTTATGCGTTCGTCACCGTGCGGCCGCGCGCCGATCGCAATGTCCAGGCGCGCCTCGTCAACCTCACCTTTGTGATCGACGAGGGGCAGCGGCTTTACATCGAGCAGATCAACATTCGCGGCAACACGCGCACGCGGGACTACGTCATCCGCCGAGAGTTCGACCTCTCCGAGGGCGATGCCTACAACCGCGCGCTGATCAGCCGCGCCGAGCGGCGGCTGAACAATCTCGGCTACTTCAAGAGCGTCAAGATCACCACCGAGCCCGGTTCAGCGTCGGATCGCATCATCGTCAACGTCAACGTGGAGGATCAGTCGACCGGCGAATTCTCGATCGCGGGCGGCTATTCGACCAGCGATGGACTGATGGCGGAGGTGTCGGTCGGCGAGCGCAACTTCCTAGGCCGCGGGCAATACGCCAAGGTCTCGGTGCAATACGGCCAGTACGCCAATGGCGGCCAGGTGTCGTTCGTGGAGCCGTTCTTCCTCGGCTATCGCCTATCACTCGGCACTGATCTCTTCATACGCAATCAGTTGGCGACGAACTACGTCTCCTACAACACCAAGACCGAAGGTGGGGCGATCCGGCTGGGATTCGCGCTACGCGAAGATCTGAGTTTCCAGTTGCGCTATTCTGCCTATCGGCAAGAAGTCACGCTGCCGCTGACACTGGACAATTGCAACAACATCAACCCGGACTTCGTGAACAGCTTCCCGACGCCGGCGGCGCTCAACCAGTCGCCTGCCACGACGGCGCCGAATCCGCTTCCGAATATACTCAACCAGTCGGACTGCTTCTTCGACGGCGAAGCGTCGCTCGCCGTGCGCAAGGAGCTTGCCCAGGGCGCGGTTTTCACGTCGCTGATTGGTTACACCCTCAACTACAACACGCTCGACAACATTCGTAATCCGACCAGCGGCCTCAATGTCGACTTCAAGCAGGATGGCGCTGGCGTCGGCGGCGATGTGAAGTATCTCCGCTCGGTTCTCGACACCCGCGCTTACTACGAAGTGTACTCCGACGTCGTCGCGCTGCTCCACCTGCAGGGCGGCTACATCACTGGCTGGGATGGGAACGGGCTCGATCCCACGAATGTCCGGATGCTCGATCACTTCCAGATGGGGCCGCAACTGGTGCGCGGTTTCGCACCCTCGGGCATCGGCCCACGCGACATCACCCAGACTCTGGTCAATGGCGTGCCCGGCGATTCGCTTGGTGGGACGAAGTTCTGGGGCGCGAGTCTCGAATTCCAGACCCCGCTCTACTTCCTGCCGAAGGACTCCGGCGTCAAGGTTGCCGCCTTCGCCGACGCGGGTTCGTTGTGGGACTATGTCGGTCCGACTTCCTGGCTGCCGCCGCAGCCGGGCGCCACGGGCGAAATCCTGAGCATTTCGTCTGCGGGCTGCAGCTCGACGCCGTTTAAGAGCAACTCCTGCATGTTCATCAACTCGTCGGTCGGCGTCGGCTTGTTGTGGGCTTCGCCGTTCGGACCGCTGCGCTTCGATTTCGCGCTGCCACTGACGGTGCAAAAGCTCAATGGGCTCAAGATCGACCGCACCCAGTGGTTCCGCTTCGGCGGCGGCACGGCCTTCTGATTTTTCCGGCCGGTCATGCCACAATAGGGGCCGCATGACCGAGCCATTCTTCTTCAAGCGGGGTGGCGGTCTCACCCTGCGTGAGATCGCCGCGCTCGTGCAGGCCTTGCCTGCCCGCGGCGCTGACCTCGACCGACGCATCACCTCCGTCGCATCGCTCGATCGCGCCGGGCCGGGCGACCTCGCCTTCCTGGATAACCCGAAGTATGCCGAGCAGGCGGCGGCCAGCGCGGCCGGAGCCTGTCTCGTCACCGAACGCCTGGTGGAGCGGGTGCCGGAGCGGATCAGCGTGCTATGCGCCCGCGCGCCGTATCGGGCGTTCGTCGAAGTGGCGCGGGCGCTGTTCCCCGATGCGCTGCGACCTTCGTCGCTGTTCGAGGCGAACGCGGTTGCGGCCGGTGCGCTGGTGCATCCGACCGCCCGCCTTGAGAATGGTGTTGTGGTCGATCCCGCCGCTGTCGTCGGGCCACGGGCCGAGATCGGGGCGGGGACGGTGATCGGGCCGGGCGCCGTGATCGGGCCGCAGGTGCGCATCGGCCGCGACTGCGCGATCGGGGCACGGGTGTCGATCGTTCACGCGCTCCTCGGTGACCGCGTGATCATCCATCCCGGCTGCGCGATCGGGCAGGACGGCTTCGGCTATGTGATGGGGCCGAAGGGACATCAGAAAGTGCCGCAGATCGGCCGCGTGATCATTCAGGACGCCGTGGAGATCGGGGCCAATTCGACCATCGACCGCGGGGCGCTCGGCGACACCGTCATCGGCGAGGGCACCAAGATCGACAATCTCGTTCAGATCGCCCACAACGTGACGATCGGCCGGCATTGCGTGCTGGCGGGTCAGGTTGGACTTTCCGGAAGCGTGACCGTCGAGGATGGGGTGGTGATGGGCGGCCAGGTCGGCTTTGCCGATCACCTGCATGTGGGGGCCGGCGCCGCAGTCGGCGCCAAGGCCGGCGTGATGACGGATATCCCCGCCGGGGAACGGTGGCTTGGTGCGCCGGCCAAACCGTTCAAGCAGTTCTTCCGGGAGGTGAAGGCGCTTGAACGGCTCGCCCGCCGCCCGCGCGCGGAGGGTGTGGACGACAGCGAGAATGGCGAATGAGGCCAGTCCCATGAACGACGCCGCGACCACGCTGGAAGCCGCCGATATCGTACAGATCCTCAAGGCGCTGCCGCATCGCTACCCGTTTCTCATGGTCGATCGCATCATCAACATCAACGGCGATGAGAGCGGCGTCGGCATCAAGAACGTGACCGCCAACGAGCCGCAGTTCACCGGGCATTTTCCGGAGAATCCGGTGTTTCCCGGCGTCCTGATGATCGAAGGCATGGCGCAGACCGCGGGCGTGATGTGCATCGGCTACGGCGCCATCGGCGAGGGCAAGAAATCGGTGTTCTTCATGACAATCGACAAGGCCAAATTTCGCAAGCTGGTACGGCCGGGTGATACGCTCGAATATCACATGACCAAGCTCACCCGGAAAAAGAACATGTGGTGGTATCGCGGCGAGGCGCGGGTGGCCGGACAGCTTGTGGCGGAGGCTGAGCTCGGCGCCATGATCGCGGTGGAGCGATAATGACGGCGATCGATACGACCGCCCGGGTCGATCCGGGAGCGCAGATCGGTCAGGATGTGTCGATCGGGCCTTATTGCATCATCGGCCCGCACGTCACGATCGGCGACGGCTGCAGGCTGATCGCGCATGTCCACATCACCGGACATACGACGGTCGGTCCGCGCTGCGTCATCTATCCGTTTGCATCGCTCGGCACGCCGCCGCAGTCGACGAAGTATCGGGGCGGGCCGACGCGGCTCGTGGTCGGCGCGCAGTGCGACATCCGCGAGTCGGTCACGATGAATATCGGCACCGAGGACGATCGGGCGGTCACCGAGGTTGGCGATCGCTGTTTCTTCATGGCCGGCTCGCATGTCGGCCATGACTGCCACGTCGGCGACGACGTGACGATGGCGAACAACGCGGTGCTTGGCGGCCACGTCAGCGTCGGCAATTTCGCGGTGTTCGGCGGTCAGGCGGCGATCCATCAGTTCGTGCGCATCGGCGAAGGCGCGATGATCGCCGGCCTGAGTGCGCTTGCCGGCGATCTCATTCCTTATGGCTTTGCGATCGGGCAGCGCGCCGTTCTCGACGGCCTCAACGTGGTCGGCATGCGGCGCCGCGGTTTTACGCGCACGGATATTCATCGCGCCCGCGGCGCCTATCGTGCGCTGTTTCTCGGCGGCGGCACCTTCGCAGAGCGGTTCGCCGCGGCCGAAAGCAAGCTTGCGGCGGACCCGCTGGCCGGCAAGATCATCGACTTCATCCGCAACCGCGACGCGCGGCCGCTGTTGATGCCTGCTGCCGCCGGCATTGCCGAAGCGGCGTCATGAACGCGCGCGCTGCGGCCGGCGTCGGCGCCGACGGGCCGCTCGCCATCATCTGCGGCGGCGGCAATCTGCCGTTCGCGGTCGCCGACGCGGTCGAGCGAAGCGGCCGGCGCGCGGTGCTGTTTCCCCTGCGCGGCTGGGCCGATCGGGAGCGCGTCAAAGCCTATCCGCATCACTGGAGCGTGCTTGGTCGCTACGGCGCTTTTCGCCGCATCACCGCCGCCGAGGGCTGCCGCGACGTCGTCATCATCGGCAGCCTGCTACGCCCGGCGCTATCGCAGATCCGGCTCGACTGGGGCACGCTGCGGGCGTTCCCGCGCATCATGTCGGCGTTCCACGGCGGCGACAATCACATGCTTTCGGGCCTGGTGCGGATCATGGAGCAGGATGGCTTCCGCGTCCTCGCCGCGCAGGAGGTTGCGCCCGGCATTCTCGTGCCGGAAGGCAAGCTCGGCGGCGTCGCGCCGACCGACCAGGACCACGCCGATATCGCGCGCGGGCTGGCACTGATCGAGGCGATCGGGCGGTTCGATGTCGGCCAGGCCGCTGTCGTCGCCAAGAATCTTGTGCTCGCAGTCGAAGCGGCGGAGGGGACCGACAGCATGCTCGCGCGGATCGCCGAACTGCGCCGGGCCGGGCGAGTTCGTACGCCGAAGGGCGTGGGCGTACTGGTCAAGTCGCCGAAGCCCCAACAGGATCATCGCTTCGATATGCCATCGATCGGCACGCGAACGGTCGAAGCGGTCGTGGCCGCGGGCCTGGGCGGCATCGCCGTCGAAGCGGGCGCGGCGATCACCCCCGACGTGGCGGAGCTCATTCGTGCCGCGGATGCGGCGGGCGTGTTCGTCTTCGGCAGCCCGGCGCACAAGCCGAAGGCAGCCGCGACGATTCAAGCTGGGCCGCACGACCATGACACCCTTCAGGTGTTCGTGGTGGCGTGCGAGACCTCGGCCGACGTGCTCGGCGCCGACCTGATGCGGGCATTGGCATCACGCCAGGAGGGCGCCGTCGCGTTTCGCGGCGTCGGTGGCGCCCGCATGGCCGAGGCGGGCCTCAAGTCGCTGTTTCCAATTGAGGAACTGGTGACGATCGGCGTCGCCTCAGTGGTCGCCAACCTTCCGACCATCATCCGGGGGCTCAATCGGACCGTGGATGCGATCGTTGCCGCGCCCCCTGACGTGCTGATCCTCATCGATGCGCCGGATTTCACACACCGGGTTGCGGCGCGCGTGCGCCGGCGCCTGCCACTGCTCCCGATCGTGAAATACGTGTCGCCGACGGTCTGGATCTGGCGCCCCGGTCGCGCGCGGGCGATGCGGCGCTGGATTGATCTCATCCTCGCGGTCTTGCCGTTCGAACCGCGGGTGCATCGCGAGCTTGGCGGTCCGCCCTGCGCCTATGTCGGTCATCCCATGATGGCGCGGCTTGCGGAATTGCGGCCATCGGCGGAAGAGGAGAAGGCGCGGGCCGAGGATCCGCCGCTCGTGCTGGTCCTGCCGGGAAGCCGCACCCATGAGATCCACCGGCTCGTGGGTATATTCGGCGAGGCGTTGGCGGCGGTCGAGGCACGGCGCGGCGCGCTCGACATCGTGCTGCCGACCTTGCCGCATCTCGCGCGGGAGATCACCGCCGCCACAGCGAGTTGGCGCTCGCGTCCGCGCGTCGTCACCACGGATGCGGAGAAATTCGCCGCCTTCCGGCGCGCCCGTGCGGCGCTCGCCGCATCGGGAACGGTCACACTCGAACTGGCGCTGGCTGGCGTCCCGCTGGTCGGGGCCTATCGCATCCCGCTGATCGAGGGCCTGGTTCTGCAGGCGCTGGCCCGCGTCCATCCCGCGGTTGGCGTGCGCTCACCAATCCTCGCCAACCTGGTGCTCGGCGAGCATGCGATCCCGGAATTCCTCCAGCGGCGCTGCACCGCCGAGAACATCGCGCCGGCGCTTGCGGAGATCATCGCCGATACGCCGGCGCGGCGCCGCCAGATCGAAGCCTTCGCGCGGCTCGACGGAATTCTGGGCGCAGGCGGTGCGCCGCCTAGCATGCAGGCCGCCGACGCCGTGCTGGAATTGCTCGGCAGCGGCTGACGCTGCGCGGCGCTACTTCCGGCGCGAGATCGGCTGATAGTCGCGCCGCGTGGCGCCGGTGTAGAGCTGGCGCGGGCGGCCGATCTTCTGATCGGGGTCTTCGATCATTTCCTTCCACTGCGCGATCCAGCCGACGGTGCGTGCGACCGCGAACAGCACGGTAAACATCGTGGTCGGGAAGCCCATCGCCTTGAGCGTGATGCCGGAATAGAAGTCGATATTCGGATAGAGCTTCTTCTCGATGAAATAATCGTCGTGCAGCGCGATCCGCTCGAGTTCCATCGCGACATCGAGCAGCGGATCGTCCTTGATGCCGAGCTCGGCCAGCACCTCGTGGCAGGTCTTCTGCATGATCTTGGCGCGCGGATCATAGTTCTTGTAGACCCGGTGGCCGAAGCCCATGAGGCGGAACGGGTCGTTCTTGTCCTTGGAGCGCTTGATATATTCCGGAATGCGGTCGACCGTGCCGATCTCGCGCAGCATGTTGAGCGCCGCCTCGTTGGCGCCGCCATGCGCCGGTCCCCACAGGCAGGCGCAACCGGCCGCGATGCAGGCGAACGGGTTGGCGCCGGAGGAGCCCGCCAGCCGCACCGTCGAGGTCGAGGCGTTCTGCTCGTGATCGGCGTGCAGGATGAAGATGCGGTCCATGGCGCGCGCCAGCACGCCATTGGGCTTGTAGTCCTCGCACGGCACCGCGTAGCACATGCGCAGGAAGTTAGTGGCGTAGTCGAGTTCATTCTTCGGATAAACGAACGGCTGGCCGATCGAATATTTGTATGCCATCGCCGCGAGCGTCGGCATCTTCGCGATCATGCGGATCGAAGCAACCATGCGCTGGTGCGGATCGGAGATGTCGGTGGAGTCGTGATAGAAGGCCGAGAGCGCGCCGACGCAGCCGGTCATCACGGCCATCGGGTGGGCGTCGCGCCGGAAGCCCTGGAAGAACCGGTTCATCTGCTCGTGCACCATCGTGTGATGAGTCACGCGGTTATCGAAATCGACCTTCTGCGCCGGCGTCGGCAGTTCGCCGTAGAGCAGGAGATAGCAGGTCTCCAGGAAGTCGCCGTGCTCGGCGACCTGCTCGATCGGATAGCCGCGATAGAGCAGGATGCCCTCGTCGCCATCGATATAGGTGATCTTTGACTCGCAGCTCCCGGTCGAGGTGAAGCCCGGATCGTAGGTGAAGATGCCGGCCTTGCCGTATAGCGCACTGATGTCCAGCACCTCGGGGCCGATCGTTCCCTCATACATGGGGAACACGTGTTCTTTGTCGTTGACGGTGAGCTTACCGGTCTTGATGTTGGCGCCGGCGCCGGTCTTCGCATCCATGATCGAGCCCTCGGTTGCGTCGCTCGGCGAACCGTGTGCGCCCGTAAGGGCGAGGAACCTGCCTTATGGGAGCGCCGGTACCCCGGGCGAGGGGTCCAGTTTGTGGGTAGCCCATCCTAGTGTGCACTGCAAGATGCGCACCGGTGCGATAGTTCCGGCGGTCCCGGGCCGTCGCGGACCTGCGCCGCAATCACTCTATTTTGGGGAGGAGACATCGGCCGCTGGAATGGCCTCTGCCCGGGCGATGCCGACGTTGATGCCCAGCCGAGAAACAAGCCCAAAGCGGAATTTCTGCTCGGCCGTTCCGCGACGGACGCTCAGGGTGTGAGCGTCGGCGCCGGCGTGCCGCAGGACGTCCTGCGCTCCGCCCGTCGTATCTGCCAGGATCTGGATGAACTGCTTTGGGGAGTTGGGCTTGCGACCGTCGAAATCGATCACGCGGTCCTGCGGCGCAAGGCCGAGCTGGGCCGCGACCGAGCCCGGCTCGACACTGAAGATGACCACATCCATCGCGATCTCGGCGTTGCTGGCGTCGAAATAG
This sequence comes from uncultured Alphaproteobacteria bacterium, assembly GCA_963702695.1. Lineage (GTDB taxonomy): Bacteria > Pseudomonadota > Alphaproteobacteria > Rhizobiales > Xanthobacteraceae > VAZQ01. The sequence continues at coordinate 181,181 of CAVPDS010000028.1, forward strand.
GTAGCGCTGGTCTCGCGATCGAACTCGTCGAACGACCAGATCACCTTCGCATAGCCCGTGTCGATCACGACGGGCTTGCCGTCCAGGCCGTAGAATTCCCGTTCGACCAGATTGCCACGATCGTCGAAGGCGTCGTGCTGGCGGGCATGATTGTATATCCCCAGCGTCGGGTGACCCAACTCGTCGAAGAAGTTGCGCTCGATCTCGCGGTCGCGTGCATCATAAGCGTAGGTGACACGCGCCATGCGCTGGCCATTCAAGGTCGGCTTGCCATCGACGCCGAGATAGATCTCCTCGACCTTGTTGCCGGCCTGATCGTAGGCCCGCTGCAGCGCCGCAAAACCACTCTTGAGCAGGATCGGACGGTCGTCGACCCCGAAATAGGCTTCCTCGATCTGCTTGCCGCGTTCATCGTATTTCCAGGTCACCTTGGCGTAGCCGGCCTGGTTGGGCGAGGGCCTGCCGCCGACGCCAAAGGTGGCGCGTTCGATCATGTTGGCACGCGCATCGAACGCGAACGTGGCCTTGGCGAAATAGCCTTCGCGCAAGATCGGTTGGCCGTTCACCCCGAATGTGCTCAATTCGACGATGTGGCCGTACGCGTCGTAAACGGATTTCACCTTGGCAACGCCGCCGGCAGTCGTATTGCCCGCGGGTTTGCCGTCGGCGTCGAAATAGGACAGTTCGATATTGTTGCCCACGGCGTCATAGGCCAAGACCTCTTTGGCATACCCGGAATTGATGAGCGTCGGTTTGCCGTCGACGCCGAAATAGATCTGCTCCGCCTTCTTGCCCCGCACGTCGTAGGTCTGCCGATAGCCGGCGTAGCCATTGGTGCTGATGACCGGCTTGTCGTCGATACCGAAGAACGCGCGCTCGATCTCGTTGCCCTGCGCGTCATAGGCGTAAGTGATTCTGGCGATATGATCCCTGGTCGGCATGCGTTTACCGTCCATGCCGAGGTACGTCTCTTCGACGATCTTGCCGCGGCTGTCGAAGGTCTTCTCATATCCGGAATAGCCGCGGGTGCCGACGGTGGGCCTGCCGTTGACGCCAAAAAACGCGCGTCGGGTCTCATTGCCGCGTAGATCGTAGGCGTACGTGACCTTGGCGATGTTCTCCTTGCTCAGGATCGGCCTGCCATTGACGCCGAAATATTCAAGTTCGATCCGGTTGTTGTGGTCATCGTAGGATTGACGGAATCCGGCCACGCCTTGATTGTCGAGCGTAGGTTTGCCGTCGACGCCGAAATATGATTGCTCGATCACGTTGCCGCGCACATCGTAGCTGATGATCAGGTGGGAGACGTTGTTGGAATTGATGGTCGGCTTGCCATCAACACCGAAATGCGATTCCGAGACGCGATTGCCGCGCGCGTCGAATTCCCAAACGATTTTTGCATTGCCGGTCTTGGAGAGTATCGGCGCGCCGTCGATGCCGAGATAGGCCTGTTCGAGGCGGTTGCCACGTTCGTCGAAAACCGAAACTCCCTGAGCATAGCCGTCCTTGTTCAGCGTGGGCTTTCCGTCGACGCCGTAGAACCGTACGTCGATGGGATTGTCGCGAGCGTCGTACACGGTGACCTGCCGGGCAACCCCGCTCTTGTTCAGGGTCGGCTTGCCGTCGATGCCGAATCCCGACTGCTCGATCTGATTGCCGTGGCTGTCGTGCGCCGCCGTCCACCTCGCGACGCCTTGGGCGTTGACTGTCGACTTGCCGTCAACGTTGAAGTAAGCCTCCTCGACCTGGAAGCCGCGCGCGCCGAAGGATTTCCGAACGACGGCATAGCCCAGCGTGCCGAGCGTAGGCTCGCCGTCGGTGCCAAAAAAGCGACGCTCGATTTCGTTGCCGCGGGCGTCATAGCCATAGGTAATCCTGGCGAGCGCTTGATTGGACAAGGTGAGATTGCCGTCAAGACCAATACAGGCGATCTCCGTCAGTTTGCCGCGGTCATCAAACTTTTTCCGAAATCCGGCGTAACCCGCCTTGACCAGAATCGGCTTGTCATCCGTTCCAAGAAAATCGCGCTCGATTTCGTTACCGCGTGAATCGTAGCGCAATACGGTCTTCGCCAGGCCCTCCTTGGTAAGGATAGGTTTTCCGTCCACGCCGAACGAGTCTCGCGCCACCAGGTTGCCGCGAGCGTCGAAGGCCTGCCGATAGCCGGCCAGCCCATAGATGTTGAGAGCGGGCTTATCATCAATGCCCAGGTCGGTAACTTCCTTGAGGTTGCCGCGATCGTCGAACGCCTGAGTGAAGCCGGAAATCCCAGTATTTAGCAGTGTCCGTTTGCCGTCCGTTCCGTAGAACTCCCGACGGATTTCCTGCCGGTGGGAATCGAAGATGGAGACGGTTCTCGCGATACCCTCCTTGGTCAGAACCGGCTCATTGTTGACACCGAATACCGCTATTTCGGTGCGGTTGCCTTGGGCGTCGAAGGTCTGCCGGAAGCTCGCAAAGCCCAACTTGCTGAGAATCGGTTTGCCGTCGATTCCGAGATAGCTTTCCTCCACTGTGCGACCTTGCGGATCATATTTGTGGCGTATGACAGCAAAACCTTGGGTAGTGAGCACCGGCTTGCCATCGAGCCCGAAGAATGAGCGCTCCACGTCACGACCGCTCTCGTCAAACGTCCAAGTGATGCGTGCGGCTCCTAGCTGAATCAGCGTCGGTTTGCCGTCGAGGCCGAAGGTCTGCGCCTCCTGCTTGTTTCCCTTCGAGTCATAGCGCAACCGAACATCGGCAAATCCGTCTTTGTAGAGAACCGGCTTGCCGTCGGGTCCATTCGAGGTCGCGCGGGTGAGGTTGCCGGCGTCGTCATATTCGAAATCAACATAGGCGTAGCCGGCGGGGCCGATGACCGGCTTGTCGTCAGCGCCGATCAGCGTCAGGCGCATGAGCCGGTACGAGGCGCCATAGGCGAAGGTGACCGCTCGCACGCCATTCTTGAGCGTGATCTCCTTGCCGTCCTGATCGATCTCGCTGCGGCGCAGCGGCTGGCCGTCCGGCGAATAGATGATGCGCCGGCCGTAACTGCCGTCGATATCGAATTGCTGCGAACCGTAATGGTTTTGGTAGCGGAACTCGACCAGGAAGCCGTTGCCGTCGAAGGTCACCTCGTGGCGGGTGATATCAGTCCTGGCAGTGCTGTCGGCGGTGTTGGTGGTGTCGGTATTCGATGGATCAATGGCGAGGCTCGACGTTGCGGTCTGCGCGAGATCGACGGTATCGCGCTTAAAATCCACCACCATCTTGTTGGGAGCCGAACCGCGATCGTAGTGCTCCTCGCGGACGAGGCGTTCGGTGCCGTCGAAGATATCGATCGTGGCCACGCCGCCGTCAGGACGGTAGGTGACCAGCCAATGCGCCTGCCCGGTCTCTTCCTGCCGGTACGGATCGGCCTCGCGCAGGGATCCGCTGCTGTTTTCGCGGCGCACCTCCAGCACCTTGCCGCCCTTGGAAACAACCTTGAAGCTGCTTTCAAGCCGGCCGCGGATGGCTTCGTCGAGCGGACCCAGGCCCTCCGGCGCGCCCCAGCGCCAGACCAGTTGGCGATAGTACGCGACCTTCTGCCGCGTCGTTTGCCAGTAGAACGCGCCGCTGCCGGCGACCAGCAGGGCGAGTGCCGCCGTGGCCGTCGCCCAGGTCAGCACCTTGCGCCGTTCGCGCTCGTGCTCGCGCTGCCGCAGGTCGTCGAACTTGACGCCGAGGATGACGGCGATGAGCCGCAGCAGCGCGAGCCGCTTGAGCCGCTCCATCGACATGTTGCTGCGCGGGCGCACGTCGGCGGCGAGCGGCTCCTTGGCTTCCTCGATGATGCGCTTGCTGCCATCGGGATCGGTCACCTCGCGGCGGCGCACCAGCATCGGAGCGGGGAACGAATCCCCCGGCTCGCCCTCGGTCAGCAGCGCGAGCACGTTGTCGCCGCGGCCGAACTCGTTGAACATCTCAATTTCGCGCTCGACCCAGCGCGAGCGCGGCGTGAAGGCCGAGCAGACGACGATCAGGAAGCGCGAGCTCTTGAGCGCCTGCTTGATCTGGTCGTTGAGATCACCCGAGGCCGGGACCTCGTCCTCGTCGCGGAACACCTTGCGTAGCCGCGGCGGCAGGCCGCGCGCCTGCAGCGATTTGGGTACGCGATAGGTTTCGAGCGCCTCGATCAGCCATTCGGCCCATTTGCGATCGCGCTCGACATGCCGGTAGCTGATGAAGGCGTCGTAGACATACGCCTCCCCCCCGCGCTGCTCGTCGGTATCGGCCATCTTTCCGCTCCCGCGCGCGCCGGTCCCGACCGCCGGTCGTGCGTTTCGTGCTGAGGAGAACTATATCATCTCGCCGCAACCGGCGCACCGCTCGCCGGCGCGGCCTGATCATTGAGCCGCGCGATGGTTTCGGCCTTGCCGAGCACCGTGAGCACCTCGAAAATTCCCGGGGAGGTGGCGCGTCCAGTCAGTGCGGCGCGCAGCGGCTGCGCCACGCTGCCGAGCTTGACGCCCTTGCGCTCGCCGAAGGCGCGCACCGCCAGTTCGGCGGCGGCGGCGGTCCAGGGCTCCACCCCGGCCAGTTCGCCGGCCAGTTCGCCGAGCAGGACGCGCGCCTCACGCGTGAGCAGCAAGGCGGCCTTGTCGTCAAGCGGAATGGGCCGGTCGGCCCACAGAAAGCGCGCGCTGTCGACGAGGTCCACCAGCGTTTTGGCGCGCTCCTTGAGGCCGCTCATGGCGGCGAGCAGTTTTTGCCGCAACTCGGGCGTCAGCTTGGCGGCAAGCTCGCCCGCGCCCGGACCATCGAGGTGCGCCAGCACGCGCTCGACCTCGGCGAGGAGATCGGCGTCGGCCATCTCGCGCATGTAATGGCCGTTGAGGCTCTCGAGCTTGGCGAAGTCGAAGCGCGCCGGCGAGCGCCCGATCTGCGGCAGGTCGAACGCGGCGATCATTTCCTCGGTCGAGAAGATCTCCTGGTCGCCGTGCGCCCAGCCGAGCCGGACCAGATAGTTGCGCATGGCGATCGGCAAATAGCCCTTGGCGCGGTAGGCATCGACGCCGAGTGCGCCATGCCGCTTGGAAAGCTTCGCCCCGTCCGCCCCGTGGATCAGCGGGATGTGCGCCATCACCGGCACGCTCCAGCCCAGCGCATCGTAGATGTGCTTCTGCCGGGCGGCGTTGTTGAGATGGTCGTCGCCGCGGATGATATGGGTGACGCCCATGTCGTGATCGTCCACCACGACGGCGAGCATGTAGGTCGGCGTGCCGTCCGAGCGCAGCAGCACGAGATCGTCGAGGTTCTCGTTCTGCCACACCACGCGGCCTTGCACCTGATCGTCGATCACGGTCTCGCCGGCGGTAGGCGCCTTGAGCCGGATCACCGGCTTGACGCCGGGCGGCGCGTCGCCCGGATCGCGGTCGCGCCAGCGCGCGTCGTAGCGGACCGAGCGCCCTTCGCGGCGTGCCGCTTCGCGCATCTCTTCGAGCTCCTGCGGGCTGGCGTAGCAACGATAGGCGCCGCCGGAAGCGAGCAACTGGTCGGCGACCTCCCGATGGCGCCCGGCCCGCGCGAATTGATGGATCACCTCGCCGTCCCAGTTCACCCCGAGCCAGGTGAGGCCGTCGACGATCGCTTCGATCGCGGCCTTGGTCGATCGCTCGCGGTCGGTGTCCTCGATCCGCAGCAGCATCTTGCCGCCGCGCCCGCGTGCATAGAGCCAATTGAACAACGCCGTGCGCCCGCCCCCGATATGCAGGAAGCCGGTCGGGGAGGGCGCGAAGCGGGTGACGACGTCTACCATGTTGATGCCGCGTAAGAGGGCCGTGCGGGCCGGGCGCGGCTCGTGTAGCATAGCGATCCAGCAAGGTGTAGCGCGGGCGTCAGGGAGAGCCGCGCGATGTCAGATCAGGATCGATCGCGCGGACGCGGCGAGAGCGGACGCGCCGCGACTTGGCGGCCCTGGACAGCAGCCGGACGGCGGCCCGAGCTCGCTTGGCCCGACGGGGTCGTGCGCTGGACCGGCCGCGCCGCAAATCGCTTGCGCGCGTGGGCGCTCGCCGACGTGGGACCGGGGCGCCTGGTGCCGTGGCTCGCGATCGCCTTCGGTACCGGGGTCGTGCTCTATTTCACGGCGGACCAGGAACCCGCACTATGGGCGGCAGCGGCGCTGACGACCGCGAGCATTGCGGCGGCGGTGCTTGCCCGCAACCGTCCGGTGGCGTTTCCGGTTGCGCTCGGCATTGCCGCGGTCGCGGCCGGCTTCACCACGGCGACTGTCAAGCGCGCCATCATCGCTCATCCCGTGCTGCAGGCGGCGGTCTGGAACGTGGAACTCGCCGGCTTCGTCGAAGTGCGCGAGGAGCGCGAGCGCTCCGACCGCATCGTCGTGCGGGTCCAGCACATTGCGGCTCCGCGCCTGCACGAAAAGCTCCAGCGCGTGCGGCTCGCGGTCCGCAAGGGGACCGCGCCGGCGGTCGGCAGCTTCGTCACGCTGAAAGCGCGGCTTTCGCCGCCGGTCGCGCCGCTTCGCCCCGGCGGCTATGACTATGCACGCGACATTTACTTCCAGGGCATCGGCGCGTCGGGCTTTGCGCTCGGGCGGATCCACACCGTCGATCCACCGACCACCGGCGGGCTCTGGCTGCGCTACGCCACCGCGATCGACGGCATGCGGGAAGCGATCGACAAGCGCATCCGCGCCGTTTTGCCGGGTGATCGCGGCTCGATCGCCTCGGCGCTGATCACCGGAAAGCGCGACGCGATCTCCACGCCGGTGAATGACGCAATGTATGTGTCGAGCCTCGCGCATGTGCTCTCGATTTCCGGCTATCACATCCGCGACCTTAGCGGGAAGCAGCAGGAAGCCGCAATAGCCTTGTAATTCCGGGTCTTCTCGGTTATAGCACGTGTCAGATAGTGGCACGAAAACGCACCGGGAAGCACAGGGAAGCTTCCTATACGCTTCCCAAGATCGCTCCCCCGCAGGGGAAGCAAATGGGAAGAAGTTCAGCACGTGTGGGCTAGGACCAGCGCGGGAAGCAAGGGAATACAAGCTCTTAGCCCTGCACGTGTCTAATCAGGACAGGACAGCACGTGAACGTGAAATTGACGAATGAGACCCTCGCCGCACTGGCTCTGCCGGCCGGCAAGACTGACCACATCGAATTCGACGGCGATCTGCCGGGGTTTGGAGTACGGCTCCGCCGGGGCCGCGACGGCAGCGTTAAGCGGAGTTGGTTGGTGCAATACAGGCTGGGCGTCCAGCAGCGGCGCGAGAGCCTGGGTGACGTGCGCAAGGTCAAGTTAGAGGACGCCCGCAAGATCGCCCGCCAACGGTTCGCGCAAGTCGAGCTGGGCACCGATCCTGCGGCCGAGCGGGCCAAGGCAAGGGCAGATGCCGCCGCGAGCAAGCTCACGCTGGGGGTCGTGGCCGATCTCTACCTCGCGGCCAAAAAGGACCGGCAGCGCCCGAGCACCCACGGCCAGTGCAAGCTGCACCTCACCGGGCACTGGAAAGCACTGCGCGATCATCCCATCGACACGATCAAGCGGGCTGATGTCGCGGCAGCCCTCCAGGGGATCACCAAGGCGCACGGCCGGACAGCGGCATCCCGTGCCCGCAGCAATCTCTCGGCGCTGTTCATGTGGGCCATGGGCGAGGGGGTGCGGGAGGACAATCCGGTCATTGCGACCAACAACCCCGCCGAAGGCATCCTGTCGCGTGAACGCGTGCTCTCCGACGCCGAGTTGCAAATCGTGTGGAACGCCTGCCGCGACGACGACTTCGGCCGCATCGTCAAACTACTGATCCTCACCGGCTGCCGGCGGGAGGAGATCGGCGGGCTGAAACGGAACGAGGTCAACCTCGACACCGGGATCATGACCGTCCCGGGCACGAGGACAAAGAATTACCGTGAGCACGCGCTTACTTTGCCAGCGGTTGCGATCGATATCCTGAAATCAGTACCGGCCCGGCCCGACCGGGAGTTCTTTTTCGGCGTTCGTGGCGGATCGTTCTGCGCGTGGAGCTATGCGACCCTGCACCTGCACGCCCGGATTGCCGAAGCGAAAGGCCAGCCGCTCCCGCGATGGACGTTGCATGACTTGCGTCGAACCGTGCGCACCGGCATGGGCCGGCTGGGCGTTGCGCCGCACATTGCTGAATTGGTGCTCAATCACCGGAAAGGCGGGGTCGAGGCGATCTATGATCGGCACAAATACGAGCGCGAGATCACGGCGGCGCTTGCGCTGTGGGCCGACCACGTACTCGCCGCGGTCGAAGGGCGGTCGACCCAGGTCGTGCCGCTGCTGCGCGCCCTGAAGTGAAACAGAGCGGCCGGCAATAGCGCTTGTGACGCTGCTGCCGGCCTCACCCAAACCGCCGGAGTGGTCCCGTGGTCGAGGCTAAGAAGAAGTTTATATCAGCGCTGACGCCCGAGCAGGCACAGAGTGCCGGATTTCAGCTCACGCCCGAGCAGATCGAGCGATTCCGTGAGCGTTACCCGCTCTCGCCGGAGCTGGTGAGGCACTTCGCGAAAGGCAAGCTTACCCCCGGGCCGACGGTCCCAACCAAGGCGGCAAGGGGCACCGTCAAGAGCAAGGTTTTCGCCGCCGTCAAAGAAATGCGGGAGAAGGGTGAAATCCCCCCCGAGCATCCGCAAAAGACCTTTCGCCCAATTACTTGCGAAGAAAATAGGGGGCTCCCAAGGTTATATTCGCAAGAAGCTTGCCGATTGGGGTCTTTGGCCGATCCAGATCTTAAGGCCTGGCACCCATTGGCACCCTAACTGGCACCCATGCTGGCACCCATTGGCGCTGGGTGCCACAACAAAAACTCTGCTTCCCTCTGCACCATCGAGCGCAATCGGGCGTTTGTCTAGTCGCAGGGGAGGCAGGTTTGAACTTGCATCTTTCTCTTTCGGCCTTGGAATTGGCGCGCATTGTGCCGCTAGATGAGGCCTCTCGCCTCTCGAGCCTCAGCAAGGATTTGCTCTGGCGAGAGCACTCCGACAAATTTGTCCGTCTGAGCTCGCGGCGACTAGGGATGCGCGTGGGCGACGCGCTCATGGTCGGTGCCATGCGGTGCGCGACCAAAACCAAAATCACTGCACAAACTTAAAAAGGCCGGCGCGCCTGCGGGAGCAAGCAGCAACCGGCCGAGATTCGCACACGAGCGCCGAACAACACGCTCGTTTTATTCGCCCGCGTCGCGGCCCGCAAGCCGGTCTCCTGAGCCGAGGAGACCCCATGACCGCCCCAGAGTATTTTGAGACAGGTTCAAAAAAGGGTCGCGGCCGCGCGCAGCGGTCGCTCGACCTGATCGAGGCGATGCGCATCGCGGCCGCGGCCGCGCAGCCGATCACCGGCCGCGGCATCGGCTACAAGCTGTTCATCGCAGGCCTGATCCCGTCGATGGCGCGCAACGAGATGCAGCGCGTCTATCGCCTGCTCAAGGAGGCGCGCGAGCAGGGGATCATTCCGTGGGAATGGATCGTCGACGAGACCCGCGCCATCGAGCGGGTGGCGACATGGGCCGACCCCGCCGAATATGCCCGCTCCGTGGCCCGATCCTATCGCCGCGACTTCTGGGACCAGCAGCCGCAGCGGGTCCAGGTCTGGTCCGAGAAGGGCACCGTGCGCGGCGTGCTTCGCCCCGTGCTCGACCAGTACGCCGTCGGCTTCTTTCCGGTGCATGGCTTCAAGCGCCACCGCGGCCCACGACACCGCCGAGGATGACGATGGCCGCCCGCTGATCATCCTCTACGTCGGCGACTTCGATCCGTCCGGCATGTTCATGTCGGAAGCGGACCTGCCCGCACGCTTCGACAAGTATGACGGCGATCACATCGAGCTCAAGCGGATCGCTCTGACCCGCGAACAAATCGCGGGCTGCCGGCGTTCCCGGCCGCGGATAAGACGAAGACCCGCGCTACAAATGGTTCGTCAAGCAACTACGGCAAGCACTGCTGGGAACTTGACGCGATGGACCCGAACGACCTGCGCGACTGCGTCGAGCACGAGATCAGGGAACTGATAGAGCCGGTCGCCTGGAACCGCTGCGAGGCCGTGAACCGGGCAGAGCAAGAGTCGCTCAAGACGATTCTCGATAAGTGGGGCGCGCCATGACCTTTGTTTGCTTGCCGCCCGCTCTCACACCCTATGCCGCGCAAACACGTCTGGGTGACTGGCGCAAGGAGACGACGAAGAAGGGAAGGCCGACCAAAGTCCCGTATCGCGCACAGCCCCCCGACAAGGCCGAAGGCAACGACCCGGCACGTGGTCGCCGTTCGACGCGGCGCTGAAAGTATTCAAGCAGGCAAAGCCGACGGCGTGGGCATTTGTTCCTCGGCTCAGCCTTCAGCGCGTTCGATGTCGACGACTGCCGCGACGCCGCGGGCAATCTTGAACCGGCGGCCCAGCGATTAGTCGATCGGGCCCAACCGTATTGTGAGATCACGCCGAGCGGAAACGGCCTGCGGATTTTTCTCAAGAGCAAAGGACCCAAGATACACCGCAAGCAGCCGGTGCCACGCCAACGGAATGTCGCTTGAAACGTACCGCGATTCCGAACGCTTCATCACCGTCACGGCAATGCGTTGCCGGAACACCAGCCGTGATTGCGGACGACAACGGCTTGATGGATGAGGTGGTCGCCGAGCTCGACGAGGCGGCAGAAAACGAAGGCGCAAGGCGGAGCGGGCAAGCAACAGCAGCAGAAAGAAAAGCGAAGCAACCGAAACTCGATCTGAAGACATCATCAAGAAGGCGAGCATGGCTTATTCGGCGGCGACCGTTCGCGGGCGATCTGGTGGGCCTCAACGAAATGTTCAGGCGCGGCGACGACGACGCCGCCATCGCCGCGGTGCTGCTCGATCCAGAACACAAAATCAGCGAGCATGTCTATGACCAGGCGACCCACGCTATGTCCAGCGGCAGATTGAAAAGGCGCGCACGAAGTCCAAGTGGACAAACAAAACCATGGAGCCGCAAGTGACAATGGCATCCAACCTCGGCAACGTCCTGCTGGGCTTGCGCGAGGATACAGAAGCTCAGCGATGCATATGGCGTTTGACGAAATGGCGCGAACCCGGTTTTGCTCCGGCCGCTGTTCGAGCCCGATCCAGGCTTTGTCATCCGGCCCGTCGACCGACGTGGAGTCGGCGCAATCCAGGAATACCTGCAATGGTGCGGCCTGCGCCGCGTCGGCAAGGACACGCGTGACCAAGCCGTGAGAAGCGCGTGCCACGAATGCGCGTTCCATCCGGTGCGAAGACTATCTGAAGGCTTGCAGTGGGACCGCCGATCGCGGCTCGACACGTGGCTCGCCTATTATCTCGGCGTCGACCAGACCTCCTACGTGGAACGTGTCGGCGCCATGTTCCTGATCGGCATGGTGGCGCGTATTTTTAAGCCGGGGTGCCAGTGCGACTACATGCTGATCCTCGAAGGGCCCCAGGGTTTTCTCAAATCGCTCGGCTTGCCGAGTTTTGGGCGGGCCTGGTTTTCCGACACCCTCCCGATATCACCGCCGGAAAAGACGTCTCGCAACATCTGCGCGGAAAGTGGCTGATCGAGGTGAGCGAGTTGCACGCGATGAGCCGGGCAGAAGCCTCGCTGCTAAAGTCCTTCGTGAGCCGCACGTCGAGCGGTATCGCCCATCGTACGGACGCCTGGAAGTATTCGAGCCGCGGCAATGCTGTTTCGTCGGTACCACAACGAGACGGTGTATCTGCGCGACGCAACAGGCGGCCGGCGATTCTGGCCGGTGAAGACGACGAGTGTCGATATCGAGGCACTCGCGCAGGATCGCGATCAGCTCTTCGCCGAAGCGGTCGCGCGCTATCGGAGGAGGCCGTGGTGGCCGGACCGCGATTTCGAGACCGATCACGCGATGGCCGAGCAAAGCGCCAG
>CAVPDS010000029.1:0-496395 GCA_963702695.1 uncultured Alphaproteobacteria bacterium
CGTTAGCTAAGACTTAATCTTGCAGTGGTGTCCTGGCCCCCTGGCACAACGATAGCCGAGGCGGGGCGCGGAGCGGTCGGGGTGGCGAAGCGCCCCGCCTCGGCGGATTGGAGACCACCACCATGACCACCGAACAGAAGATCATCCGCGCCAAAGTCGGACTGCTGGAGCTGGCCAAACAACTGGGCAACGTGAGCCAGGCCTGCAAGATGATGGGCTACAGTCGCGATAGCTTCTACCGCTTCAAGGAGCTCTACGACAAAGGCGGCGAACTGGCGCTGACCGAGATCAGCCGCAAGAAGCCGGTGCTGAAGAACCGCGTACCGCAGGATGTCGAAGACGCCATCGTTGCGTTGGCGGTCGAGCAGCCGGCCTTCGGGCAGGTCCGCATCGCCAACGAATTGCGCAAGCGCGGGCTGACGGTATCACCGGCTGGCGTGCGCTGCGTGTGGTTGCGCCACGATCTGGAGACCATGAACAAGCGGCTCAAAGCGCTGGAAGCCAAGAGCGCCCAGGAGGGCCTGGTGCTGACCGAGGCGCAGGTCGTCGCGCTGGAGAAAGCCAAGACCGAGAAGGAGACGCACGGCGAATTCGAGAGCGAGCACCCGGGCTATTGCGGCGCCCAGGATACGTTCTATGTCGGCAACATGAAGGGGGTCGGGCGCATCTACCAGCAGACCTTCATCGACACCTACAGCAAGGTCGTTTGCGCCAAGCTTTACGATCGCAAGACGCCGATCACGGCGGCCGACCTCGTCAATGACCGCGTGATCCCATTGTTCGAGAGCCACGACGTGAAGCTCACGCGGATATTGACCGACCGCGGCAGCGAATACTGCGGCAATCCCGAACGGCACGAGTATGAACTCTATCTCGCGGTCGAGGACATCGATCACACCCGCACCAAGACCAAGAGCCCGCAAACCAACGGCATCTGCGAGCGCTTCCACAAGACCGTGCTGAACGAGTTCTACCGTGTCGCGTTCCGCAAGAAGGTGTATCATGCGATCGACGAGCTGCAGGCCGATCTCGATGCATGGGTCTGTGAATACAACGAAGCACGACCTCATCAGGGACGTTGGTGCTTTGGCAAGACACCGATGCAAACCTTCCTTGATGCATTGCCAATGACAAAGGAGAAAATGATCGCCGCCTGACGACATCGGACATCAAAACCCGATCGCTCAACCAGGTGCCGTCTGTCAGATCGAGTTCCGGCTAATACAGCTAAGGAGATCGGCCACGCGCCCTCGACCGTGCACCGCATCTGGAGCGCCTTCGGGTTGCAGCCGCACCGCGTCGAGACCTTCAAGCTCTCCTCTGATCCGTTGTTCGTGGAGAAGGTCCGTGACATCGTCGGACTTTACTTGTCGCCACCGGAACGCGCCGTTGTGCTGTGTGTCGACGAGAAATCCCAGGTACAGGCGCTCGACCGCACGCAGCCGCTGCTGCCGCTGCGGCCCGGCCAAGTCGAACGGCGCACGCATGACTACAAGCGGCACGGAACGACATCTCTGTTCGCGGCGCTCAACGTCAGGGCCGGGACCATCGTCGGCAAATGCATGTCCCGACACCGCTCCACGGAGTTCCGCAAGTTCCTTGACGAGGTCGAGCGCAATGTGCCCACCGATCTCGATATTCATGTCATCCTGGATAACTACGGCACCCACAAGACCAAGCTCATTCGCAACTGGTTCGCCAAGCGCCCGCGCTGGCACGTGCACTTCACGCCGACATCGGCCTCATGGCTCAACCAAGTCGAACGCTTCTTCGCGCTCCTGACTGAACGCGCACTCAAGCGCGGGGTGTTCCGCTCAGTTGCCGATCTCGAAAGCGCTATCAAAACTTACATCGAGGCCACCAATGCCGATCCAAAACCCTTCCGTTGGACCAAGACCGCTAACGACATCCTGGCCAGCATCCAACGCTTCTGCCTGCGTACCCTCGCGGCAAACGCCTAGAATGAAACGGATTTAGGAATCAGGACACTAGCGCCGCTCCGTACTCCCGTATGAATTCCGGCGTGTCCGGCTTGGTCCGGAGTCGCACATAGCGGCCGAACCGCCGGACGTAAATTCGCGGCGTGCCGTGGCGGTCCTCATCTTGCGTGATATATTTCAGCTTCATGGCCCCGATCCTACGGGGGAGCACGTCAACGGTCGCTAAAAATTGTTGCACCGTCCATTAGGTGCAACTGTCATGGTTACCTAAACCATTGATTCATTTACGGATGATATTGCGATGGTGGGCGCGACAGGGATCGAACCTGTGACCCCTACCATGTCAAGGTAGTGCTCTTCCGCTGAGCTACGCGCCCGGAAGGTTCGTCATATCGGCTCCCCACGGACGAGGCAAGGCGCCGCTGCACCGGGGTTCGCCTGCCGCCAAATTCACGCGGCGAGAAGCTTTTGGACTTCGTGGACAAGTTCGCGCAGGTGCACCGGCTTCGACAGCACCTTGGCGTTCTTGGGGGCCGCCGAATCGGAGTTCAGGGCGACGGCGGCAAAGCCGGTGATGAACATGATCTTGATGTCGGGGTCGAGCTCGGAGGCGCGCCGCGCGAGCTCGATGCCGTCCATCTCCGGCATCACGATGTCGGTGAGCAGCAGCTCGAACGGCTCCTCCCGCAGCCTCTGGTAAGCGGAAAGTCCGTTGTCGTAGGAAATCACGTCGTAGCCGGCATTCTGCAGCGCCCTGACCAGAAAGCGCCGCATGTCGGTATCGTCTTCGGCCAGCAGGATTTTAGCCATTCGGCTCGATTCGGCCGCGCCTGCGACCTCCCCCCGCGAATTCGTAGCGCCATAAGCCGGATGCCGGGTAAAGATCGGGTGAACCCGAACGGGATGTTGGCATCCTCCCCCCGCCCCATGGACAATAGCGCGTTTCGGGGCATAGTGGCGTTGAAAAAAGCCGGGCCGATCCCACGTTCGAATCGAGACCACGCGAATCCCAATCTCATGTACGATCCGAAAGATGAGCTCGACCCTGCGTTCGAAATCATCGAACCGACGCAGTGGCGCGGGCCGATCGTCCTCAACTCGCCGCACAGTGGCAGCGTCTATCCGCGCGCCTTCCTGCTGGCGTCGCGGCTTGACATGGCGATTCTGCGCCGGTCGGAGGATTCCTTCGTCGACGAGTTGATCCTTGGCGTCTCGCGTCGCGGGTTCCCGTTGATGCGGGCCCACTTCCCGCGCTGTTACGTCGACGTGAACCGCGAGCCCTACGAGCTCGATCCGCGCATGTTCGACGGCCGGCTGCCGTCCTTCGCCAATACCCGCTCGATGCGGGTGGCCGGCGGACTGGGGACCGTGGCGCGGGTGGTTGGCGACGCGCAGGAAATCTACGGGCAACGCATTCCGGTCGAGGACGCGATCCGGCGCATCGAAGGACTTTACAAGCCCTATCACCGGGCGCTGCGCCGCCTGTTCACCCGGGTGCATCGTGACTTTGGCGCGGCGATGCTCATCGATTGCCATTCGATGCCATCCGCGACGGGCAGTAAGGATGAGCGTCCGCGCGCCGACGTCGTTCTCGGTGATCGCTACGGAACGAGCTGCGTGCCGGTGCTGATAGAGACCATCGAGACGATCCTGCGGGCCCGCGGCTACGTGGTCAGCCGCAACAAGCCCTATGCCGGCGGGTTCATCACCGAGCACTACGGTAATCCGGCAGTAGGGTTGCACGCCGTCCAGCTCGAGATCAACCGCGCGCTCTACATGGATGAGCGGCGCTTCGAGCGGTCGGCCGGCTTTGCCGCGATGGCCGCCGATTTGGAACTGGTGGCGGAAGAACTCGCGCGACTGCCGATTGAGGAGCTTCGTCCTTACCGCGCAGCGGCGGAGTAATTGGCGGCTCGTTCGACGCCGCGGCCATCATCCGACAACAAATCTGCAGACAAAGAAAAAGGGCCGCTCGCGGATGCAAGCGGCCCAAGTCTAGGGAGGAAACGCCCAAGGAGGGCAGCGGTACGCGAGGCGTACCGCACCGCAATAACATACGCCGCATCGCACAAAATGCAAGTACCCCTGACCTATTTTCCATGAAAAAATGAAGGGGCTGCGGCCGATTCCTTTCAGGATTAACTGCCCAATGAGCTGGCCTCTACTGCGAATTATCGAGGCAAATCAACCAATGAATGGGGCAGTGCGATCTTGATAGCTGTGCGTTTTTTGCATGACGCAAAGCTGCGGTGCCATTCGGTCGCACTGCGGGACGCCATCGACACCGGCGGTGGACGCCCGAACCAGTCAGGCGAACAAGGGCGACCCCGGCACAAAGGCATCGAAAGCTGCAAGCACCTGAGACCGGTAGCGGTCCTGTTCCATCAGCATCTCGTGCCGGGAGCCGGGCACGATGAGGTGCGAGCCGGCCCGCAGGCGGACGGAGAAGGCATCAATCGCCGGCGTCGAGACGATCTGGTCGTGACCCGCCGCGATGATGAGCATCGGCTGCCGGATCTTGAGCGGATAGCCCGGTTCTTGGAGTTCGCTCATCGCCGCGAATGCGGCGTCGGTCCAGCCCACCGTCGGCCAGCCAATCGCGAGACTGGGCTCTTCCTCCAGGACCGCAACATTGCGGGCGTAGCGGACCGGGTCGGATGTGAGCAGATTGCCGGTGAAGGGCCGCTGCATCATGACTGATGCATCCCCGCCCGGAACATAGGCGCTGCCGAGCCCTGCGAGGCGCAGCACCTTCACGCTACTGCGCATCCAGGGCGAGCGGCGCAGGCCGGGAAGAGCGATCAGTGGGGCAAGCAGCACCATGCGATCGAACCAGCGGGCGCCCTGATAGGCCGCGCGCAGCAGGACCGACGCCCCCATCGAGTGCGCGAGTGCAAATACCGGAGGTGGGCAATCCGGCAGCACCACCTCATTCATGAAGGCTTCGAGATCGATTCCGTAATCGTTGAAGCTCCGAACATAGCCCTTGCGCGGATTGCCGATCAGCCGTTGCGACAGCCCTTGGCCGCGCCAATCGAGGGTCGCCACGGCAAAGCCGCGGGCGCGCAAGTCGCACACGGTCTCGAAATACTTCTCGATGAATTCGGCGCGGCCCTGGAACAGGCAGATGGTGCCCTTGCGTCCCGGAGGCGGCGCCCATCGGGCAAAACGCAACTCCACGCCGTCGCGAGTCTTGATGGTACCGCTGACGACATCGTCGGGAACTGGGTTGGCGGGAGTAGATACGAGGGTCATGGCTGCAGTCGGGGGCCCGCGCGGGAGTTGACGCCTTATAGCAGGGCAGGGGCTCCGCTCAACGCAACCGAGACAAAAGCAACAGGTTGTCTTGCCGGCCGAAAAGTCCCCTTGCGAGGCAAGAGCGGGCTCCCATATTTCAGATGTGCGCAGGCCCTTGGGATGCGCACATCAACGGGTCTGGCCCCTTGTGGCGGACCATTTGCATTTCGCTCAACTGGAGGTAATGCCATGCGAACTTTCGATCTTGCTCCCCTTTATCGCTCCACCGTTGGCTTCGACCGGCTGTTTTCGATGCTCGACCAGGTGACGGGCTTCGAGGGCGGCACCCCCGGCTATCCGCCCTACAACATCGAGCGCACCGGCGAGAATGCCTATCGCATCAGCGTAGCGGTCGCCGGCTTCTCCGAGGATGATCTCTCCATCGGGGCCAAGGAGAGCAGGCTGACTATTCGTGGCGAGAAAACCGGGACCCAAGAGCAGACGGGCGAGACCCTGTACCAAGGCATCGCGGCGCGGACGTTCGAGCGCGTGTTCCAGCTCGCCGACCACGTCGAGGTGAAGGGCGCGCATCTCGAGAACGGCTTGCTGCACGTCGACCTTGTGCGCGAGGTTCCCGAGGCCATGAAGCCCCGGCAGATCAAGATCGGCAACGGCTCGGCCAAGCAGGTCGAGGCGAAAGCTGCCTAAGCAGACGTCCGCTTTTAATTGGACGGAGCGCCCCGGTCATGCCGGGGCGCTTTCAGTTTGGACGGCTTGATAGGCGAAAAGGAAGCTTGAATCATCGCGTCTGGGTATTATTCCAGCGGAGCAACCGGAACTAGATTCGGGTCAGGTTTCGCCGCTGAGGTCGTTGCTGGGGTCTTGGCCGGCGGCTGAACTGCGGCTGTTGGGCTGGGCGTCATGATGATGGCAGGCGATTGCGGAGAAGGAGCTGCGGGGCCGCTGGCCGTTGCATCGTTCGACGCGACGCTCGGGCGCGGTCGGGGCAGCGGCGTGCGAGCCGTTCGCGGCGCCGGGGTCAGGGCGGATGGGGCGTTCGCCATTCGCATGTTCGGAATCGTGCGCGGCGGAACCAGCCCCGACGAGGAGTCGAGGCCGGCATGCGGCGCCGATGGCGGTAGCGTGCTTTCATAACCCCCGACGCGCGGTCCATAGCCCGGGTCGTTGTCCGGCGGAAGCGGGTGATTCCGTGCCTCGGGCACATAGCCGGGTCCCGGAATTGGGATGAGGCCCGGCGGACGGTTATACGGTGGCGCCGCAGCCCACGCATTCGGGTACGGTCTCATGAGCGGATTGATGCGGCGAATCTCTCCGTAATAGGCATCAACCACCACCCGGACATGGCCGCCGCTGCGATCAGTCGCGATCACCACATAGTTGGGCCCCCGCCGGATCGGACGGCTCACCGGCGTGAGGCCCGTCGTGCGCACGATCGTCATCACCTGATATGGAGGTAACCCCGCCTCGTAGCCGCGCGGGTCGATCGGGACAAGTTGCGCCGCGGCGGGCGCGATGCTGGCAGCGCCCTGGAGCAAAAGCCCGGCGCAGATCGAGATACTCGTTTTCACTGAAGCCTCCCCTTTCAGACTTTCTTTACGATAGCCTGGATTGGGGCGGAGCTTTGACGAACTCGCGGCGTGCAGGCCGGTCATTCGCCCTTTGAAATCGCCAGGAATCGATCGACGTCCTCGCTGGCAGTAGCGAACGATGACACGAGCCGGACAAGTGACACACCATTGGAGAGCGTGCGATTTTGCGGCAGGCTCTTGGTAACCCAGGGATAGAACCGCGCGCCGGCCGCTTCGAGCCGTGTCCGGGTTGCGTGCGGCAGCGCGACGAAGACCTCGTTTGCCTCGACCGGCCAAATCGGCGGGTGGCCATTGGCGGTGAGGCCTGCGCCGAGCCGATCGGCCATGGTGTTGGCGTGACGCGCCAGCCGCAGCCACAAATCATTGGCGAGGAAGGCCTCCATCTGCGCGGCGATGAAGCGGTGCTTGGAGATGAGGTGCCCGCCGCGTTTGCGCCGGTCTTGCATAGTGGCGCCGCGCGCAGGATCGAAAAACACCAATGCTTCCGCCGCGAGCGCTCCGCCTTTGGTGGCGCCGAAGGAGAGAGCATCGACGCCGGCCTTCCAGGTCGCTTGCGCCGGAGATGCGTTCAACCGCGCCAGCGCGTTGCCGAGCCGGGCGCCGTCGACATGCACCGCGAGCCCGCGCGCATGCGCGATCTCCGCCAGCCGTCCGATCTCGCCGGGGCGATAGATGGTGCCAGCCTCGGTCGTCTGCGATAGCGACAGCACGGCGGGGCTCACATGATGCGGACCGCCCCATTGCCGCGCCGTCAGCGCTTCGGACAAAGTTTCCGGCGTGATCTTGCCGGCTTCGCCCGGCAGTCCGACGAGCTTGAGGCCACCGCCGAAGAATTCCGGCGCACCGCATTCGTCGGTCGCGATGTGCAACTCCTCATGGCACAGCACGGCGCCCCACGGCGGGGCGAGATGCGCGAGCGCCAGTGCATTGGCGGCCGTGCCGGTCGCCACCAAGAACACCGCGACCTCGTGATCGAACAGTTCCGCGAAGCTTTGCTCGATGCGTTTGGTCCACGCGTCGTTGCCATAGGCCAATGTCGCACCGTCGTTGGCCCGTGCGATGGCGGCCATGATTTCGGGCGCCACGCCTGCCGTGTTGTCGCTCGCAAAGTTCATGGTATGAGGCCTGGCAAGGATCGAGCGTATTCGCGTTCTGCGATCACGTCTTCTGGTGGAGGTGGTGGATAAGGCCGTCAAGCGAGATGCCGCCCGGACCGACTGTAATTAGCACCAGCAGGATCGATATCCAGTAGACATGCGTCGACCACCAGGCTTCGGGCATTACGTAAATCTGGATGAGGGCGACCATGATGACTAGCGCCAACGCGGCGAACCGGGTGGCGAACCCGAGAACAAGGCAGATCGGAAGAACGAATTCGGCGTAACTGAACAGATAGGCTGCAGTGGCGGTTGGCAGCGGCAGGTTTGCATATTGTGTCTCAAACATATGCAATGTGGCGTCTTTAACGTTCATCGGCAGGATTACGGAGAAGTCGAAGCCGAGACCGCTCAGCGGAATCATCGGCCCCTCGATCTTCGATTGGCCCGGCAGAAAGAATATCCGCGCCATCAACAAGCGCAGCCCCAGCGCCACCAGCCCATAGGGGAGGCGGGTGACACGGGCACTGCGAACCGAATGAGAGGGCGTTGCAGGAGCATTGATCATGTTGGCCATGACTGCCATTGGCGCGCTCCTCTGATGCGCAAATCGGTACGTCTAGCAAGGTTGCGCCCATTATAGGTCGAGCGCGCGACGAGGCGGCGCAGGTTCTCCGATGCCACCGCCCTTATATTCACCGGTGAGCCGATTTGGCGGGCGTTTTGCCGCGCTTCTCGAGGCGATGGTGGCCGGATGCGCCCGTGGGTGGAGAAACCGATACCGGCCGCCATTTAGCGATAGCCGAACCCTTGTCACCGTGGCTAAAGTTTGTCATGGTGAGTTAGGACAGCAATGCTGTCCCAAATGGGCGGTCCGTCTATAGCCGCGGCTGGTTGGTGGTACGGCCGTTTGCGGACGGCGCGGTGCGCTTTTTGCATCGCAGGGCGCCAGACACGAGCGGTCACGCGTTTTGCCCTAGAATTGGGAGCGGCGCGCGACAAGGCCGCCCCCACCAAAGCGGAGGCGGTTCGCTCCAAGAACCGTGGCACCGGACGGCGCTGCGGTTCCTGGCGGGCGCACCGAGGCAGCGGGCCGGCGTGATGCGCCAGAGTAACGCGAGGACGGGAATGGGCGTGACCAGGAATCGCGAAAGGATACGCGCCGCGGTGCGTGGGCGCGATATCGTGCTGCCCTCGCAATTCGGCGACAGCGCCGATCCCGGCGTGCCGCCGGCACAGGGCCTCTACGATCCCGCGCTCGACAAGGACGCGTGCGGCGTCGGCTTCATCGCTGACATAAAAGGGCGTAAGTCGCACAAGATCGTCGAGGATGCGCTTTCGATCCTGTGCAATCTCGAACATCGCGGCGCGGTCGGCGCCGATCCGCGCGCCGGCGACGGCGCCGGCATCTTGGTGCAGGTCCCGCACAAATTCTTTGCCAAGGTCACCGCCCAGCTCGGTTTCACGCTGCCGAAGCCGGGCGAGTACGCCGTTGGCGTGTTGTTCATGCCACGCGATCGCGAATGGCGCGAAGTGATCCGCGGCATCTACGGCGACATGGTCCGGCGCGAGGGCCTGAAGCTGCTCGGCTGGCGCGATGTGCCGACCGACAATTCAACACTCGGCGAGTCGGTGAAGCCGACCGAGCCCGTGCACATGCAGGTGTTCATCGGCCAGGGTCGCGCGGCGCTGAGCGAGACCGAATTCGAGCGACGGCTTTACGTTCTGCGCAAGTCGATCTCGAACGCGATCTATCAGCGCCGTGAGCGCCGCTTTTCCGCCTATTACCCGGTGTCGATCTCGTGCCGCACCGTGGTCTACAAGGGCATGTTCCTGGCCGACCAGCTCGGCACCTATTATCCCGATCTGCACGACCCGGTATTTGAAAGCGCGCTCGCGCTTGTGCACCAGCGCTTCTCGACCAACACCTTTCCGACCTGGTCGCTCGCACATCCCTATCGCATGATCGCGCACAACGGTGAGATCAACACGCTGCGCGGCAACAACAACTGGATGGCGGCCCGGCAGGCCTCCGTTTCGTCCGACCTGTTCGGCGACGACATCAACAAGCTCTGGCCGATCTCCTACGAGAGCCAGTCCGACACCGCTTGCTTCGACAACGCCCTCGAATTCCTGGTGCAAGGCGGCTATCCGCTCGCGCACGCCGTGATGATGATGATTCCCGAAGCGTGGGCGGGCAATCCGCTCATGGACGAGGAGCGGCGGGCCTTTTACGAATACAATGCCGCGATGATGGAGCCGTGGGACGGGCCGGCGGCCATTGCGTTCACCAACGGCCGCCAGATCGGCGCGACGCTCGACCGCAACGGGCTGCGCCCGGCGCGCTATTTCGTTACCCGCGACGAGCGCATCATCATGGCCTCCGAAATGGGCGTGCTGCCCATCCCGGAGAAGGACATCGTCACCAAGTGGCGGCTGCAGCCGGGCAAGATGCTGCTCGTCGATCTCGACGAAGGCCGGCTCATCCCCGACGAAGAGCTCAAGGCGACGCTTGCGCGCAGCCATCCCTATCGCGAGTGGCTCGACCGCACCCAGATCGTGCTCGAGGAACTTCCCGCGGCGCCGGGCAAGGCGGGGCTGTCCAACCTGGCGTTACTCGATCGCCAGCAGGCCTACGGCTACACCCAGGAAGACTTGCGCATCCTGATGACGCCGATGGCGATGCTCGGCGAGGAGGCGGTCGGCTCCATGGGCAACGACGCGCCAATCTCCGCGCTGTCGGACAGGCCGAAGCTTCTCTTCACCTACTTCAAGCAGAACTTTGCCCAGGTGACGAACCCGCCGATCGACCCGATCCGCGAGGAACTCGTCATGAGCCTCGTCTCGATCATCGGGCCGCGGCCGAATTTGTTCGATCTCGAAGGCGTTTCGTATCTCAAGCGGCTCGAAGCGCGGCAGCCGATCCTCACCAACGAGGATCTGGAAAAGATCCGCGTGATGGAGAACGGCGACGGTCATTTCAAGTCGCGAACGCTCGACACGACCTGGCCGGCCGAGCACGGTGTCGACGGGCTCAAGGCCGCACTCGACAGCCTCTGCGCGCGCGCCGAGGCGGCGGTGCGGGAGGGAATCAACATCATCATTCTGTCGGACCGGCGCGCCGGCGTCGACAACATCCCGATCCCGTCGCTGCTCGCCTGCGCAGCCGCGCATCATCACTTGATCCGGCAGGGGCTGCGGACCTCGGTCGGCCTTGTGGTCGAGTCGGGCGAGCCGCGCGAGGTGCACCACTTCGCCTGCCTCGCCGGCTATGGCGCCGAGGCGATCAATCCCTATCTCGCCTTCGAGACGCTGATCGCGATGAAGGACGAGCTGCCGCAGAAAATCGACGAGAAGGAGATCGTCAAGCGCTACATCAAGTCGATCGACAAGGGCATCCTCAAGGTGATGTCCAAGATGGGCATCTCTACCTATCAGTCCTATTGCGGCGCGCAGATTTTCGATGCGGTCGGGCTCAAGTCGGATTTCGTCGCCGAATATTTCACCGGCACGGCGACCCGTATCGAGGGCGTGGGCCTCAACCAGATCGCGGAAGAATGCGTGCGCCGTCACCGCGATGCCTTCAGCGATGCTCCGATCTACAAGAATGCGCTCGACGTCGGCGGCGAATATCAATTCCGCACCCGCGGTGAGGATCACGTCTGGACCGCGCAGACGGTGATGGCACTGCAGCACGCCGTGCGCGCCAATCTGCCGGACCAATACCGGGTCTATGCCAAGGTCTCGAACGAGCAGACCGAGCGGCTCCTCACCATCCGCGGTCTGTTCCGCATCAAGACCGCCGAGGAGGATGGACGCAAGGCAGTGCCGATCGAAGAGGTCGAGCCTGCGCAGACCATCGTGAAACGCTTTGCAACCGGCGCGATGTCATTCGGCTCGATCTCGCGCGAGGCGCACACCACGCTGGCAATAGCGATGAACCGCATCGGCGGCAAGTCGAATACCGGTGAAGGCGGCGAGGAGGCGGATCGGTTCAAGCCGCTTCCGAACGGCGATTCGATGCGCTCAGCGATCAAGCAGGTCGCCTCCGGCCGCTTCGGGGTGACGACGGAATACCTCGTCAATTCCGACATGATGCAAATCAAGATGGCGCAGGGCGCCAAGCCCGGCGAAGGCGGGCAATTGCCGGGGCACAAGGTCGACCAGACCATCGCCAAGGTGCGCCACTCGACGCCGGGAGTCGGGCTGATCTCGCCGCCGCCGCACCACGACATCTATTCGATCGAGGATCTCGCGCAGCTCATCTTCGACCTCAAGAACGTCAATCCCGAGGGCCTCGTATCGGTGAAGCTCGTCTCCGAGATTGGCGTCGGCACGGTGGCGGCGGGCGTGTCGAAGGCGCGCGCAGACCATGTGACGATTGCAGGCTATGAGGGCGGCACCGGCGCTTCGCCGCTGACGTCGATCAAGCATGCCGGCTCGCCGTGGGAGATCGGTCTTGCCGAGACGCACCAGACGCTGGTCGCCAACCGGCTGCGCG
This sequence comes from uncultured Alphaproteobacteria bacterium, assembly GCA_963702695.1. GTDB lineage: Bacteria > Pseudomonadota > Alphaproteobacteria > Rhizobiales > Xanthobacteraceae > VAZQ01. The sequence goes on from CAVPDS010000029.1 coordinate 12,386, forward strand.
GGCGAATTTCGGTACAGGTGGACGGCGGCATCCGCACCGGCCGCGACGTCGTTGTCGGCGCGATGCTGGGCGCCGACGAGTTCGGCTTCTCGACCGCACCGCTGATCGCGGCCGGTTGCATCATGATGCGCAAGTGCCATCTCAACACCTGCCCGGTGGGCGTGGCAACTCAGGACCCGGTACTGCGCAAGAAATTCGTCGGGCAGCCCGAGCACGTGATCAACTTCTTCTTCTTCGTCGCCGAGGAGGTGCGCGAGTGGATGGCGGCGATGGGCTTCCGTACCTTCGCGGAGATGGTCGGGCAGATGCAGATGCTCGACAAGCGCCAGGTGGTCGAGCATTGGAAGGCGAAGGGGCTCGATTTCTCGCGCCTGTTCCACAAGCCGCAGGCCGCGGCGAACGTGGCGATCCACAAGTGCGAGCCGCAGGACCACAAGATCCACGACATTCTCGACCGGCAATTGATTGCCGAGGCGCAATCCGCCCTCGACCATGGCACGCCTGTGCGCATCGTCACCCAGATCAAGAACATCGACCGCACCGCGGGCGCGATGCTCTCCGGCGAAGTGGCCAAGCGCTATAACCACGAGGGCCTGCCGCACGATACTATCCACGTGAAGCTCACCGGCACCGCCGGGCAGAGTTTCGGCGCATGGCTCGCGCGCGGCGTCACTTTCGAACTTGACGGCGACGCCAATGATTACGTCGGCAAGGGCTTGTCCGGCGGGCGCATCATCATTCGCCCGACCGCGGACGCGGGCATCGTGCCGGAGGAATCGATCATCGTCGGCAACACCGTGCTGTACGGTGCAATCGAGGGCGAGTGTTACTTCCGCGGCGTCGCCGGCGAGCGCTTTGCGGTACGCAATTCCGGTGCCATCGCAGTGATCGAAGGCGCCGGCGACCACTGTTGCGAATACATGACCGGCGGAATCGTGGTCGTGCTCGGCAAGACCGGACGCAATTTCGCGGCCGGAATGTCAGGCGGCATCGCCTACGTGCTGGACGAGGATGGCTCGTTCAAGACGCGCTGCAACTTGGCCATGGTCGAGCTCGAGCCGATGCCGGAGGAGGAAGACGCGTCCGAACGCATCTACCATCACACCCGCGACCTCGAATCGCATGGCCGGGTCGATGTGCTCGATGACATGTCGCAGTTCGATGCGCAGCGCCTGCATCTGCTGATCAGCCGGCACGCGCGCTTCACCGGCTCGGCGGTGGCCGCCAAGATCCTCGCCGACTGGAAGACCTGGTGCCCGATGTTCCGCAAGGTGATGCCGGTCGAGTACCGCCGCGCACTCGCGGAGCTGGAGAAAGCGCGTACCATGCAGGCGGCGGAATAGGTAGGCATGGGCAAGATCACTGGTTTTCTCGAGTACGAGCGCAACGACCGCCACTACGAGCCGGCGGAGGAGCGGATCAAGCATTGGCACGAGTTCGTGCTGCCGCTTCCCGAGGGGGAGACGCGCACGCAGGCGGCGCGCTGCATGGATTGCGGCATTCCGTATTGCCACGGCTCGGTTGCAGTCACCGGCGCGCCGACCGGCTGTCCGGTCAACAACCAGATCCCCGATTGGAATGATCTCGTCTATCGCGGCGACTGGCAGGAGGCCGCGCGCAATCTGCACTCCACCAATAACTTCCCGGAAGTCACCGGCCGGGTCTGTCCGGCGCCCTGCGAAGCGTCCTGCACGCTCAACATCGATGACAATCCCGTCACCATCAAGACGATCGAGTGCGCCATCGCGGACAAGGCGATCGCCCAGGGCTTGAAGCCCGAGCTGCCGTCGGTCAAGACCGGCAAGAAGATCGCGGTGGTCGGCTCGGGTCCCGCCGGCATGGCCTGCGCGCAGCAACTCGCCCGCTCCGGCCATGACGTGCATGTATTCGAAAAGTACGCCAAGGCCGGCGGCCTGATGCGCTACGGCATCCCCGACTTCAAGATGGAAAAGCACCACGTCGACAAGCGCGTGACGCAGATGGAAGCTGAGGGTGTCACTTTCTACTATGACGCCCATGTCGGTGTGAATGTGCCGGCCGAGAAGCTGGTCGCCGACTACGAGGCGATGGTGCTGGCCGGCGGATCCGAAAAGGGGCGTGACCTGCCGATCCCGGGCCGTGAGCTCAAGGGCATCCACTTCGCAATGGAATTCCTCCCGCAACAGAACCGCCGTGTAAGCGGAGAGCCGCAAGCGCCGGATGGTGAGCCGATCCTTGCCGGGGGCAAGCACGTGGTGGTGATCGGCGGCGGCGATACCGGCTCCGATTGCATCGGCACGTCGTTCCGGCAGGGCGCGCTCTCGGTCACCAATTTCGAGATCATGCCGCAGCCGCCCGACCACGAGAACAAGATGCTCACCTGGCCGGAGTGGCCGCTGAAGCTGCGCACCTCATCGAGCCACGAGGAGGGTGCCGAGCGCGATTTTGCGGTCGGTACGATCAAGTTCTCGGGCGTCGACGGTCAGGTGAAGACGCTCCACTGCGCCAAGGTCGACAACAAGTTCAAGCCAATTCCAGGGACCGAGTTTGACGTGCCCGCCGACCTCGTGCTGCTCGCAATGGGCTTCGTGCATCCCATCCACGAAGGCATGATCAAGACGCTTGAGCTCGCGCTCGATCCGCGCGGCAACGTCAAGGCCGACACGCTTGCCTATCAGAGCTCCAATCCAAAGGTGTTCGTCTGCGGCGACATGCGGCGCGGCCAATCGCTTGTGGTATGGGCGATCCGCGAAGGCCGCCAGTGCGCGCACTCCGTCGACAAATTTTTGATGGGTTCGACGACCCTGCCGCGGTAGGCGCGGCATAGACGCCTTCTCAACGCCAGAAGCCCCAACTGAATGGATTCTGCTGCTGCCGGGGCGGCGTGTCGCTGGTTGTTCGGGTACGGCGTTGCGTTTGGCCGATCGCCCCCGGCGGGCGCAGTTCGTTGCTGTCGGAATCGGCGTTATTGCGCGTCGCGCGCGATGCTTGCCGCGCGTGCTGCTGCTGCCCCGGTGCAGTAGCGGTCGGCGACGTCGTTCGCGGTTGCGCCGCAGAGGCGGCGGGCGTCTCGGGGGCGGGGTCCGGCGGCAAGGCGACCTGCTGCACCGCCGGCGCATTGCCGCGCGGCCAACTGAAATCGTCAGCGCGTCCGGCCGGCGCGGCGACCGGCTCGCCCTTGGTGAGCACGCGCACGGCGATCGGATCGGGCGCGGCCGTTCGTGCTTGGCGTCCGCCGCCGACGAGGTCCTCGGCCGGGGGTGACGCCACGGTAAGTGGGACTGCAGGGCCGACGAGCGGACGTGCCGCGGGCCCACTCGGCTTGCCGTCCAGCGTGAGGGGCAACGGCTCGATCGTCTGCGGCAGCGCGACCGGAACCGCCTGGTTGGACAGGTTGCGGGTGATCTCGCGCTCGGCGTAGTGGGCGAGCTTGCGCGCGCCGGCCTTGGTGAAATAGACGCCGTCGCCGGTGCGCAGGCGACGAATCTGGCCCTCGAAATCGGGACCCTGCGCGGCGAAGCGCCCGGACTCGTCGACGAAGCCGTCCCACACGTCGATATAAGTGATGCCGGCCTTCTCCGCGCGGCTGCGATAAAGATCATTGAGATAAGCGGAATCCGAGGACGCCCGCGCCGCGCGCTGGGCCGGGAGCCCGACCCAAAAGACCGGGACGCCGGCACTCTTGAGCGCCGCGATCGTCGCATCGATCCGCTTGACGTAGGCCGCTTCCCACTTCTCGGTGTGGAATTCGAAAGTGCCGGTTGCACCGGCGCTCTTGCCTTTTTCCGACGCCGCAGGTTGCTCTGGGTTGTCCGCGCGGTCCTGTTCTGCAGCCTGCGGCGGAGCCTCGGATGGTTCGGCTGGGGTAGGCGCCGCTTGCGGCGCAGGCTTTGCGGCGCCGGGTTTGCCCAGCGGAACCGCGGCCACCGTCGGTGCGCGCTCGCGGATCGACTGCCGATCGTTGACGCCGATCATGAAGACGATGAACTTCGGTTTGTCCGCCGCAATGGTCTCGTGCACGACCTGCGCCCACTCGGTGTCGCGTCGTGGCTCGTAGCGAATGAGTCCGGAGCTTCCGCGATTCTTGCGGATGATGCCGATCTCAGGCTTTTCCGAGAACGCGTCCTCAAGCCCATAACCGAGCCAGTCGGCCATGGCATCGCCCATGACCACGATCGGTGTGGTCACGGACGCGTCGAGCTTGCGGCTTGGCGACGGCGCGCGCGAATAGTCGATCTCGCGTTGTTGGCGGTTTTCCTGGGGTTGGCTCGGACTCGGATAGGGCGAGAAGAACCCGCCAAACGGGCTGTATCCTTGCTGTTGCTGCTGCTGGCGCGGCTGCGGGCGCGAGTTCCACGGCCCCCAGAATTGAGCATCCGCCGGCACCAGCAGCGCGAGTGAGACGCATCCTGCCGCGGCCGCCTTCGCCAGAAAGCGAAGCGAGGCCGGGAAGGATCGCCGAGAAGAGCCGACGCTGTGACGCATACGCGATCCATTGTCCGCACGGGCGCCTCACGCCCCCTTTAATCGGCCAATAGTACGACAAAAATGTCAACTTGAAGATAGCCCAGTAGTTATTCGGTGCTATCCTACCGTGAATCAGCGGCTGCGCAATCGGTCCAGGATCGTGGCCGACGCAAAGCCGTCGGGGACCGATCCGACGGAAGTCTGGAATTGCCGGAGCGCGGTGCGAGTCTTGCCGCCGAGCCGCCCGTCCGGTTCACCGACATCGAATCCGCGTTGCGCCAGAAGCTGTTGCAGCTCATACCGTTCCTGCCGGGTCAGCACTCGCTCTTGGCGCGGCCACGCCTGCACGATGGGCTCGCCACCCCGCAGCCGATCGGCCAGATGTCCGATCGCGAGCGCGTAGGCTTCCGCCGGGTTATATTTCATGATCACGCGGAAGTTGTTCAGCATCAGAAATCCCGGCCCCTGTGCTCCGGCTGGGACCAGCAGGAAGGCACGATCATCGCCGCGCGGAAAGGTCTTGCCGCCTGCGCGCCGGAGCCCCGCGCGCTCCCACTCGCGGATCGTCATCATCCGCGAGCGGTCCGCCAACATGAAATTGAAGCTCTGCGGCAGCACAACCTCGTAACCCCAGGTCTGGCCGCTCACCCAGCCGTCCTTCTTTAGGTTGTTCGCAGTCGAGGCGATCAGGTCGGGGATCGAGTTCGACCACGTCGCGGCGCCCATCGCCGTCGAAATCGATCGCATAGCGCTTGAACGCTGTTGGCATGAATTGGGTCGGGCCGAAGGCACCGGCCCACGAACCCTTGAGATGCTCGGGCCGAACATCGCCGTGCGCGAGGATTTCGAGTGCCGAGAGGAATTCTTCGCGGAAGTAAGCCTGCCTTCGACCGATACAGGCGAGTGTGGCGGTCGAGCGGATCACCGATCGGTCGCCGATCTGAGTGCTGTAGTTCGATTCGACGCCCCAGATGGCAGCTACGAAGTGGCGATCGACGCCGAGAGCTTTCTCGACCGCGTCGAAGGTGGGACGATATTTGGCGAGGATTGCGCGCCCGGTCTCGATGCGGGCGTCATTCACCAGCAGGTCGAGATAATCCCAGAATGATTTTGTGAATTCGGGCTGCGCGTCGAGCAGGTCCATGATCCGCAAGTCTGGCGTCACGCCCGCAACAGCTCCATCAAAGGCGGCGCGGCTAACGCCCCGGTGCGCGGCCAAGGGCCACAAGCTCTCGATACAGCTACCGAAATTGGCTGCCGCCGCGCGGATCGCATCCGCCGTCATCAGCGGGTGTCCGGACGACCCGGATTCTCCGCTCCATTCGGGCGCGGGGGTCGCTGCGGGCGCAGTTGGGCCGGGCGAGGGCGACTGCACCGGGGTGACGATCGTGGCCGGCGGCTTGATCGATCCGGTGGCTCCGCCGAATAGCGAAAGGAAGCGGTCCCCGACCGATTGACCAAAGGTCGGACCGGGCGCTGCACCGGTCAGCAAAGCCGCGCCGACGAGGGCGATTGCCCGGGATACTGTCACCATTCTGTCAGCCTTCGGTCCCACGTTTTCGAGTGTAGTCGTCGCCTATGGGGAACCTATATGGTTGCGGCCTCGTTAATGCGCGGCCCCTGGGGGGCATTTTCTCTCGTCCCGTCATCTGCTTAAAACAACCATCATGAAACCGATTCGCAAAGCCGTATTCCCCGTCGCCGGTCTCGGAACCCGGTTCCTGCCGGCCACCAAGGCCATGCCAAAGGAAATGCTCACGGTCGTCGATCGGCCGATCATCCAGCACGTGGTTGACGAGGCCCGTGAAGCCGGCATCGAGCATTTCATCTTCGTCACCGGGCGAAACAAAGGCGTCATCCAGGACCATTTCGATCGTCAGTTCGAACTCGAAATGACGCTGCGCGAGCGTCAGCGGCTGGCCGATCTCGATCTCCTGTCACAGGACCTGCCGGAGCCCGGCACTACGAGCTTCACGCGCCAGCAGGAGCCGCTCGGGCTCGGCCATGCCGTGTGGTGCGCGCGCGAACTGGTCGGGCACGAACCGTTTGCGCTCCTCCTTCCCGACGTTCTGGTCCAGCACGAGCCCGGTTGCCTCGCCCAGATGATCGAGTCCGCAAACGCGCTGGCTGATGATGCGAACCTGCTGGCGGTCGAGGAGGTGCCGCGGGAACGCGTCCACATGTATGGCGTGGTCGGCATCGGCGAGCGCACAGGGCCGCTGTTCTCGATCACCCAGATGGTCGAGAAGCCCGCGGCTGACAAGGCGCCGTCGAATCTCATCATCACCGGCCGCTACATTCTGCAGCCGGATATCTTCCAGATCCTGGCGGCGCAGCAGCGTGGCGCGGGCGGTGAAATCCAGCTCACCGATGCAATGATCGAACTCGCCAAGACGCAGCCGTTATACGGACTCAAATTCGAGGGCAAAACCTTCGATTGCGGTTCGAAGATCGGCTTCCTGGCCGCCAACATCGCCTATGCGCTGGCGCGCGAGGATATGGGGCCGGCCTTGCGGCAGGAAATCAAACGCCTGCTGGGGGAGCGTTGACGACGGGCAGTGTCGGCTAGCGTTGCATTCGCACGCCGATCAGCGCAATGTTTGCGGTATAGTCGTTGCCGGGCGTATTGGACGTGCGCCATTCGCGGCGCACCTCTGCCCTCATCTGCCATTCGCGCGTGAGCATGTAAGTGAGCGCAGCGGAGGCGAGGTAGCGCACATCGACGCGCGGCGATCCCACATACACATCCAGCGCATGCGTGAATCTGGCGGAGCCGATCAGCCAACGCCGAAACTCATGATCGACTTCGACGCCGAGTTCACGGGTGAAAACTCCGGAAACGCCCGTCAGCGTGGTTTCGCTGGCCGTCGTGTGGGCCGTGAATTTCACGGTGGTCAGCGCGGTTGCGAGCCAAGTCAGTGAGGAATCCAGCAACATTCCACTGACATTGGGAAGCGTGGGGTCTTTGTAGTTACGCGTAAGATAGCCGATAGAGGCTTCGCCGACGAGGACGCGCGACAACTCCACGGTTGAACCGACCTTGCCGGCAAAACCGACGGAGTCGCGTTCCATTCCGGATTGGTCCACGGCGAGATCGTGCACACGTGAGTCTATGTCCACCTCTGCGAACGGCTTGATGCCGGGAGTAAGCTCGTAGCTCGTGCGAAGGTCCGCCTCGTAGTGATTGAAATTGCGGTCAGCGTTGCTTTCGGTCTCGCCGTCGACGAAGGTCGAGTTCTGATAAACGGTGCGGTCGAACAGGCCTCTGAGGTTGACCTCGAAGCGATTGAAATGCTGATCAACTCCGGCCGTCGCACCGAGCGTGTTTGCCAGCGGCAACTTCGCGAGCCCGGCCTGAATGTTCGGGCTGCCGGGATAATCGGTGAAGAGAAGATAGCGTCCTTCTAGGTTGAGCTGGGTCTGGTTTGTTACATCGACTCGTCCATTCACCTTGGCGTCGACATTTGGGCGATTGATAGAAGGGAATTGCTCGAAGCCGCTATAGCTGCCGTGCAGAGACGCCGTGAGTTCGTGCCGGGACCAGTTCGAGTTCACCAGCAGTTCGGGCGCGACGACGTAAGTCGCGGAGCCGCCGCCGGTGGGCGAGCGGTTGGGGTTGCTGTCGTATCCGCCGGTCACTTCGATCGCCGGACGCAACCGAAAGCTCCCGACGTCGATCCCGGTTGGTGCGAAGGGATGATCGTCCGGCAGGGGCGTCAAGGTCGGCGTGGGCGGCGCAAGCGGTTGGATCGTGGCCGCGGAAATGGCTTTCCGGGTCGGCGGCGTCGCCGCGAGCTCAGGCGCAAGGTCCGGGTCGGTAGCGATCGGAGCAACGATCGCGCGCGGCGGCGCGCCCGGCCGCGCTTGGTTCTGCGGGAGCTTGGCGGCGCCGGTCAGCACGGTCCGAGGCGGGAGCATCAATTCCGGTGCTGGCGCGGTGGCGTAAGGACCGGCGGAGGATTTGGCTCCGCTGCCGGGTTTCCCCTTCAATCCCTTGGCCTTGCTGTTGGTGGAGAGGAAACCGCTGTCGCCGGCGCCTGATCCCGGCGAGGACGCCAGCGATGTCGGGTCGTCCACGGTCGCGGTCGTGGTGACGCCGTTGCCGGCACGGCTGAAGCGCGGCGGATTACGCGGATCACCGTCAAGGGTCGGTCGCATCAAGAGCGAATCGAGCGGATCCGCAACCTGCGCAAGCGCCTTGGTCGCCGCTAGGCCAGTCGCCGCCATTAGCGCCGCAGCGGAGAGCGAAAGTGCCCATGGTGATGGACGGCGCGGCACCAGGAACTCCACTCCCGGCTGCCGCAAGCGAATCGTCCGCTCTTGCGCGTGCCGGGATTTTTGTTCGAGTTCAATACGTTCGGACAGTTACGCAGCCCGCAGCCCGAGCCTTGCAGCCCGGGCCGAAGGCCTTTGGTTAACGGAGTTAAAACGGATATGGTTAATGAGACGTTGCCGACGGGACCGATGGAGGTGGTTGCCTGCCGCAGGCTTGCATACTATCCCGCACTTCCCGCCTGCCCGGACGCCCACACACCATGGCCAAGCCCCAGCCGATGAGCCAAGCGCGAACCGACCAGGCCGGCGAATTGATTGCGTCAGCGGTTCGTACGCTGGAAGCCGAGGCCGGCGGCATCACGGCGCTGATTGCGGCGATCCATGACGGCCTGGGTAGCTCGTTCACCGCCGCGATCGATCTGATGCGGGCAGCGCGCGGCCGGGTGATCGTCACCGGCATGGGAAAGTCCGGCCATGTCGGGCGCAAGATCGCGGCGACACTCGCTTCGACCGGAACGCCGGCCTTCTTCGTCCATCCTAGTGAAGCGAGCCACGGCGATCTGGGCATGATCACGCCCGACGATGTGATCATGGCCATCTCATGGTCGGGCGAAACCGCCGAGCTGCGGGATCTGATCGACTACTCCCGCCGCTTCCGCATCGGGCTCATCGCCGTCACCGTTGATGCCAGTTCGACCCTCGGACTGGCCGCCGACGTGGTCCTGGCACTGCCGGCAGCGCGGGAAGCCTGCCCACATAATCTTGCGCCCACTACGTCCACGATCATGCAGGCTGCGCTGGGCGACGCGCTCGCAATCGCGCTGCTCGAAAGCCGCGGCTTCACGGCGCTCGACTTCGGCGCGCTGCATCCGGGCGGCCGGCTCGGCGCGATGCTCAAGTTCGTGCGCGACGTGATGCACAAGGGGGAAGCGATCCCGCTCGCGCCGCTCGGCATGCCAATGTCGGAGGCAGTCGTGGTCATGTCGGCCAAGGGATTCGGCTGTGTCGGCGTCACCAACGGTGAGGGGTGTCTGGTCGGCATCGTCACCGACGGCGACCTCCGCCGACATATGGGACCGAACCTTCTCAGGGCGCGGGTCGAAGAGGTCATGACCCGCGGGCCGAAGACAGTTCGGCCCGATCAACTCGCCAGCGAAGCGCTCGAAATCATCAATTCCTCGAAGATCACTGCACTGATGGTCGCGGATGCCGGAAGGCCGGTCGGCATCGTGCACTTCCATGATCTACTGCGGGCGGGAGTAGCGTGAGATTGACTTCTGGGTTGTCCCCGCTTTCGCCTTTCGCGGGGACTATCGGAGAGCAAAGCGATCTGGCCGACGGCGCTCTATGCGCCTTCCACCAATAAATTCGCGCCATCTGCGCTCGCGATCTTCACCCGGCTGCCGGCCGGGCAATCGGGGCCGCTGACGCGCCAGACCGTGTCGTCGATGCGGATCGTGCCCATGCCGTCGACGATCGGCTTCTCCAGCGTGAACACGCGACCGACATAGCCTTCGGTGCGGCGATTGAGGAACGGCCGATCGACAGGTCGCTTGCGCGCGAAATAACGCCAGGCCGGGATCGAGGCGAGTACTAACAGGGCGAACGCAATGAGTTGCGCCTGCCACGTCCACATTACCGCGAACGAGATCAGTCCCACGACCGCCGCGGAAATCCCGAGCCACAGCATGAAGCTGCCGGGCGCGAGCACTTCAAGCAGCAGCAGCACCGCGGCGGCGATGAACCAATTCCACGGGCCGAGCGAAACGAACCACGCGGTCATCGAAACTCTCCCTACTCAGGATGCAGGGCCGCCGGCCGGCGGCACGCTCGCTCGGCGCATGGCGCCGGCGGTCACTGCCGCGGATGGCGGCCCCGATCGGCTGTCACCGGCGAAGGTCGATTTCGCGATTTCGGCGATGCCGGCGAGCGAACCAAGAATTGACGTTGCCTCGAACGGGAGGATCAGAACCTTCTGGTTCGGCGAATTCGCGAACTGGCCGAACGCCTTGAGGTATTTGTCGGCAATGAAGTAATTGAGCGCTGCGATGTCGCCGCGGGCGACCGCCTCGCTCACTGCTTCGGTCGCCTTGGCTTCGGCCTGTGCTGACCGCTCACGCGCCTCGGCGTCGCGGAATGCGGCCTCTTTGCGGCCTTCGGCTTCGAGGATCTGCGACTGCTTCTGGCCCTCGGCTTTCAGGATCGCGGATTGGCGCTGCCCTTCGGCGGTCAGGATTTCGGCCCGCTTCTCGCGCTCGGCTTTCATCTGCCGTCCCATCGATGCGACCAGGTCGGCGGGCGGCACGATGTCCTTGATCTCGATGCGGTTGACCTTGACGCCCCAGGGCGACACGGCGGCATCGACCACACGCAGCAGCCGTTCGTTGATCTCGTCGCGATGTGAGAGCACCTGATCGAGATCCATGCCGCCCATGACCGAGCGGATGTTGGTCATGGTGAGCACGATGATCGCCTGGTTCAGGTTGGCGACTTCGTAGCTCGCCTTTGCCGCATCGAACACCTGATAGAAGGCGACACCATCGACGGTGACCGTCGCGTTGTCCTTGGTGATGATCTCCTGCGAGGGAATCTCGATCACCTGCTCCATCATGTTCATCTTGCGGCCGATGCGATCGAGAAACGGCACGATCAAGTTGAGGCCGGCGGGCAATACGCCGGTATAGCGGCCGAACCGCTCGACGGTCCACGTATAGCCCTGAGGGACGGTCTTGACGCCGGCAAACAGCGTGATGATCGCAAGCGCAACCAGAACTACGACGAAGACGTCGAAGCCGAACATCTGATGATCCTCCCAATGCGCACAGGATGTGGCGAGCGCGCCCGCACGGCGCAAGGCCCACTTCGGCCTGGGTCGCGGACGCATCGTGTCTGGTGTTGGTCGCGGCCGGTAAGTGTCTGGTTCAGAAATAAATTGGTTGCAATCGGTCCGGACACGTTGAGCGTCCGGACCGAAGCAAGCCGAGCTTCTTACGGCAAGGTGAAAACGATCAACTGGTTGGTTACCTTGCTGCCGCCGGGGCCAAGCGAGCCGGCGGCGAGATAGACCTTGCCGTCAGCGACCGCAGCGTTGGTGGCGTGACGGCCGCCTGGCATCGGCGCAAGCGTGCGCCAGGCGTTGGTCTTGGGATCGAACGCTTCATTCTCGGTGTTGGCCCTGTTCTCGCCCGGCACTTCCCCGCCGAGAACCATGAACAGGCCCTGATAGAACGTGCCGGCGAGCCCGCTGCGGGGCGTCGGCATCGGAGGGCCGGAGGTCCAGGTATTGGTCTTGGGATCGTAGATGTCGAGCAAGTTTGTGCTGTCGGTCGATGCGCCGAAGCGGCCACCGGCGAAATAGATCTTGCCCTCGGCGGCGGTGACAGCCGCGTGGTCGCGCGCCTTCGGCAGCGGTGCCGCTTCCGTCCACGTGTTGGCCGCCGGATCGTAGACTTCGTGGGTCGTGACGGTGATGCCGTTCGCGCCACGCCCACCGATGGCGTGGATCTTGCCGTCAATCGCAGCCACGCCGACCGAGCCCCGGCCGAGCTTCATGTTGGCCAGCGTGCGCCACGTGTTGGCAGTCGGGTCGTATTCATAGGCGACATCCTGGCCGTCCTTGTGAACGCCGCCGCCGACAAAGCCGCCGGCCGTGTAGATCTTGCCGTTCAGCACCGCCGAGCCGACGTGATCGAGGCGGTTCGGGAACGGCGCGCGCGGCCTCCACTTGTCGGTCGCCGGGTCGTATTCGAGATGATAGGGGCCGGTGAAGCCGAGTACGCTGCCGCCGAAGACATGGATCTTGCCACCGACGGAGGCGACCGAAACTTCGCTCAGTGCTGCCGGCACCGGATTTTTCATCTCCCAGTGCCCCTGCGATTGCGCTTGCGCCGCTGCCGTGCAGGTGCCGAGCGCCATGGTGGCGAGCAGCGCTGTCGCTAGTGTGTGCTTCATCAGTTCCTCCCGTTTGTTGTTGGACGAAATCAAACCCAGCCCGGATTATACCCACCCCTTCAGCTCGCGCAGCGCCATCTGCCAGATCACGAGCATCCCCGGGCCGCTGTCATTGAGGCAAGGGAGCGCCGCGAAATTCTCCCCGCCGTGCTTCTTGAAGATGTGCGCGTTCTCCTCCGCGATCTCCTCGAGCGTTTCCAGGCAATCGGCGGAAAATCCCGGCATGATCACCGCCATGTTCTTCACGCCACGCTTGGCGAACGCTTTGATCGTCGCGTCGGTGTAGGGCTGCAGCCATTTGGCCATCCCGAAGCGCGACTGGAAGGTCAGGAACAGCTTCTGCTCATCGAGCTTGAGCTGCTCGCGCAGGAGCTGCGTGGTGCGAACGCAGTGATCATAATACGGATCGCCCTTGTTCACATAGTCCTGCGGCATGCCGTGAAATGAGGCGATGATGACTTCGGGCTCGAACCCGAGTTGCTTGAGCCCGACGCTGGTGGAGGAGGCGAGCGCTTCGATGTAGATCTGATCGTCGTAGTAGGGTGCGGCGATGCGCAGCGCCGGCTGCTTGCGCAACCCCGAGAGCACGCGAAACACTTCATCGCCGACGGTCGCGGTCGTTGCGGCGGAATATTGCGGATACAGCGGCACGACGAGAACACGCTCGCAGCCTCGCGCTACGAAGGCATGCAGCCGCGAGGCGATCGAGGGATTGCCGTAGCGCATCGCCCAATCGACCATGACGTGGGACCCGAGCGGTTCGAGCGTCGAGGCGAGCTTCTCGGCCTGCGAGCGGGTGATGGTCTTGAGCGGTGATTCGTTGCGCTCCTTGTTCCAGATCTTCTGATAGTCACGCGCTTTGCGTCGCGGCCGGATCCGGAGAATGATGCCGTTGAGAACAAGCTGCCAGATCGGCCCCTGGTTCTCGATCACCCGTGGGTCGGACAGGAATTCCTTGAGATAACGGCGCACCCCCGGCGCATCGCAAGCGTCCGGCGTGCCGAGATTGACCAGTAGCACGCCGATATTGCCGTCGGGGCGTTTGGGTGCGCCTGCCGGGGGGGCGGCTGGCGCTTGCGCCACGGGTGTCGCGGCGGCGGGGTCGATGGGGGTCGTTTCGTTCATGGCATTCCTGCGTCGGGCGTCCCAACATACCCGATAGCCGTGGGTCTTGCATGCATGCTAATGAGCCGCAGGAGCCTCGCCCCAGCGGGAGAGGAATAAGGGATGAGCTTGTTCGATGGCCGCATCGCGTCGCGTTGTCCTAGCCACCCTCGTCGCGTTCCTGCTGTCCGGCCCGGCGGCGGCAGAGACCACGCGAGTGACCTTCCTGCTCGTCAACGATCTCTACCTGATGTCCGAACAGCAGATGGCCGACGGCCAGACCCGCGGCGGGTATGCCCGGCTGGCGGCGGTGGTCAAGGCCGAGCGCGCCAAGGGCGGCCATGTGATCCTGGCGCATGGCGGCGACGCGCTCTCGCCCTCGCTGATGTCGGGGATTGACCACGGCGCCCATATTATCGCGCTCAGCAACTTGGTGCCGCCGGATATCTTCGTGCCCGGCAATCACGAATTCGACTTCGGCAAGGCTACCTTCCTGCAGCGCGTGGCGGAGGCTAAGTTCCAGTTCTACGCGGCCAATCTGCGCGATGTGAACGGGCAGCCGCTGCCGGGCTTCAAGGACCGAGCGATCGTGACCTTCGACGGCGTCCGGATAGGTCTCACCGGCGCGAGCTACGACGACGTGGCGCGCACCTCGACGCCGGAGGACCTGCAATTCGCGCCAACGGTCGCAACCGTGAAGCAGCAGGCCGAGGCGCTGGCCGGCGAGGGCGCTGATTTCACCGTCGCGGTCGTGCATGCCGACCGCCGGCAGGACAATGAACTGAAGGCGGCCCGTGCCGTCGATCTGCTGCTGTCGGGACATAACCACGATCTGTTCATCAACTTTGACGGCCGCAATGCCGTGGTCGAATCGAGCTTCAACGCGATCTACGTCACCGCGGTCGATGTCACCATCAACGTGAACGAGCGGGACGGCCATCGCCAGATGAACTGGTGGCCGCAATTCCGGGTGATCGACACCGCGACGGTCACGCCCGACCCCGACGTCGCGGCTATCGTGGCAGGCTACGAACGGCAACTCAACGCCGAGATGGACACCCCGCTCGCGATCACCGCCGTCGGCCTCGACAGCCGCACCGTGCGCACCAGCGAGAGCACGATGGGCAACCTGGTTGCCGACGCCATGCGCGCGACCATGCATGCCGACGTGGCGATCCTCAACGGCGGGGCGGTCCGTGGTGCCAAGGCCTATCCGCCGGGAACGACGATCACACGGCGCGACATCCTCGCGGAATTGCCATTCGGCAACCGGCTGATCGCCGTCGAGATGAGCGGCGCCGACCTCAAGAAGTCGATCGAGAACGGGATTTCGCTGCTGCCGGATTCGGGCGGGCGCTTTCCGCAGGTTTCCGGCCTCGTGATCGAGGCCGATATCGGCAAGCCGGTCGGAAGCCGCGTGCTCTCCATCAAGGCCAACGGCGCGCCGCTGGACGAGACCCATGTCTATCGCGTCGCGACCAACGATTTCATCGGCCGCGGCGGCGACGGCTATGACCAGTTCCGCGACGCGATCCATGTGCTGGCCGATGGGGACTCGCCGGTCCTCGCCGACGAAGTGATGCTCTACCTGCAGACCGCGGGGACTGTCCGCACCGGACTCGAGGGACGCTTCGTGGTGCGGTAGCGCCGGAGAATAATTACTCCGCCGCCTTGAGATATGGCGTCCCGCCGGTCCGCAACTGATCGAGCAGCGCCGCCTCGTCGGCCTTGGCAGCCTTCAGGTGCCGCATCTTGATGTGGCCGAAGCCGCGGATTTTCTCGGGGATCGCCGCGAGGCCCACCGCCAGGTGATGATTGTCCGGCGTGAGCCGATCGAGGATTTCCGCCAACGTCGCCTCGTAGTCGGCGATCAGCTTGCGCTCGGCGCGCCGCTCGGCGAAGTAACCGAATGGATCGAACGCTGTGCCGCGCAGCACTTTCAGCGGTGCCAGCAGCTTGAACACCGACATCATCCACGGCCCGAAGCTGATCTTGCGCGGCGCACCGGTGGCGGGATCGCGCCGCGCCAGGATCGGAGGCGCGAGATGGAATTCGAAGCGCAGGGGGTCGCCGGTGAACGCGTTCGCGACCTGCTTGGCGAACGCGCCGTCGGTATAGAGGCGCGCGACCTCGTATTCGTCCTTGTAGGCCATCAGCTTGAACAGATAGCGCGCGACCGCTTCGGCGAGGCCGCTCTTGCCGGGCGCTCTGGCGCCCTCCGCGGCCTCGGTCTGGTCGACCAAGGCCCGATAGCGGGTGGCATAGGACGCATTCTGATAGTCGGTGAGGAAGGCAACCCGGCGAGCCACCATCTCGTCGAATGATTGCGAAAGCTTTCGGCTTTCGCTGATGGCGCCGGGCGCGGGTTTTGCCAAGGCCTCGACGGGAGCAGGGTCGTGCGCTGCGCAACGGCCCCAGCGGAACGCCGCCTGATTCATCGCAACGGCTTGCCCGTTGAGCTCGATCGCGCGCTCGATGGCCTCGGCCGTGAGCGGAATCGCGCCGAGCTGGTACGCGTAACCCACAAGGAAAATGTTGGCGCCGACCGAGTTGCCGAACAGGCTCGCGGCGATTCGGGTGGCGTCCAAGAAATGGCTCTGCTCACGCCCCGCGGCGGCGATGATCGCGCGCTTGAGACGCTCGGTCGGCAGCGAGTAGTTGGCGTTGCGGGTGAAGTCGCCTGGCAGGAACTCTGATAAGTTGATCACCATCGCGGTGGCACCCGGTTTGACTGCTGCCAGCACCTTCTTGTTGGCGGCGACCACGATATCGCCGCCGAGCACAAGCTCGGCGCTCGCGGCCGCGACACGGATGGCGTGAATGTCTTCGAGCTTCTCGGCGATGCGCAGGTGGCTGTAGACCGCGCCGCCCTTCTGCGCGAGGCCCGCCATGTCGATGACGCCGACGCCCTTGCCGTCGAGATGCGCCGCCATCCCCAGGATGCCGCCGATAGTGACAATGCCGGTCCCCCCGATGCCGGTGATGATCACGTCATAAGTGCCGTCGATCGCCGGCCGCTGAGGCTCCGGTAGTGCCGGCAGGCTTGCGCTCTCTATCGCTGCCTTGCCTTTCTTCGGCTTCGCGCCGTGTACGGTGACGAACGATGGGCAGAATCCTTTGACGCAGGAAAAGTCCTTGTTGCAACTGGTCTGGTCGATCGTGCGCTTGCGCCCGAATTCGGTTTCGAGCGGCTGCACCGACACGCAGTTCGACACCACACCGCAGTCGCCACAGCCTTCACAGACCAGCTCGTTGATGATCACTCGCTTGTCGGGATCGGGAAATGCGCCGCGCTTGCGGCGGCGGCGCTTCTCGGCCGCGCAGGTTTGATCGTAGATCAGCACGGTGACGCCGGGAATAGCGGCGAGCTCGGTCTGCACCTTCATCAGATCGTCGCGGTGATGGAAGGTGATGCCGCGCGGCCAGTCTTCGCTGCTGGAATATTTCTTCGGCTCGTCGCTGACCAGGACGACGCGCTTGGCGCCTTCGGCCGCGACCTGGCGCGCGATCTGGGGAACCGTCAGGCCGCCGTCGTTCTTCTGCCCGCCGGTCATCGCGACCGCGTCGTTGAAGAGGATCTTATAGGTGATGTTGACGCCGGATGCGATTGCCGCGCGGATCGCCATGTAGCCGGAATGATTGTAGGTGCCGTCGCCGAGGTTCTGGAACACATGTTTGCGGTTGGAGAACGGCGCCTCGCCGATCCAGTTCGCGCCCTCGCCGCCCATGTGGGTGTAGCCCGAGGTCGAGCGGTCCATCCACTGCACCATGTAGTGGCAGCCGATGCCGGCATAGGCGCGCATCCCTTCCGGGACCACGGTCGATGAATTGTGCGGGCAGCCGGAACAGAAATACGGAGTGCGGACGGCGACGTCCTGGATTTCGGAGACCTTGCGCTGTGCGTCCTTCAGCCGTCCTACTTCCGCGGCGATCGCCGGGTTGTCGCCGTATTTCAGCAGCCGCTCGCCGATGCAGATCGCGACCTCGTTGGGATCGAGCGCGCCTTTGACCGGGAACAGCCAGTTGCCGCGCTCGTCCTTCTTGCCGATGCAGATCGGCTGGTTGGCGGTGCCGTAAAGCTCCTCGCGCACCTGCACTTCGAGGAGCGAGCGCTTCTCCTCGACCACGATGATGAGATCGAGGCCGTCGGCGAATTCCTTGAGCTCGCGCTGGGAGAGCGGCCACGCGCAGGCGACCTTGTAGACGCGGATGCCAAGATCGTTGCACTTGACCTCGTCGATCCCGAGCTCGTCGAACGCCTGCCGCACGTCGAGATACGATTTGCCGACCGTGATGATGCCGATCTTCGGCGTGCGACCGCCCGAGGTGATGTAGCGATTGAGCTTGTTGGCGCGGACGAACGCGAGCATGGCGTCGCGCTTGTAGTCGTGCAGCCGCGCCTCCATGCCGAGGATCGAATTGCCGAGGCGAATGTTGAGGCCACCCTCCGGCATCGCAAAGTCGTCGGGGATGACGATCTTCACCCGGTCGAGGCTGCCGTCGACGACGGCAGTCGACTCCACCGTCTCGTGCATGCACTTCATCGCCACCCAGGCGCCGCAATAACGCGACATCGCCCAGCCGTAGAGCCCGTAATCGAGGAATTCCTGGACACCCGCCGGATTCAGGATCGGGATCATCACGTCGATGAAGTGATATTCGGACTGGTGCGCGGTGGTAGACGATTCTGCGGTGTGATCGTCGCCCATCAGCGCGAGTACGCCGCCGTGCTTCGAGGTGCCGGAAAAGTTGGCATGGCGGAACACGTCGCCGGTGCGGTCGACGCCGGGCCCTTTGCCGTACCAGAGACCGAACACGCCGTCGTATTTTCCTTCGCCGCGGAGTTCCGCTTGCTGCGTACCCCACAGCGCGGTAGCGGCCATGTCCTCGTTGAGGCCGGGCTGGAACAGGATGTCGCTGCGCTTGAGGAAGGTCTCGGCGCGCTGGAATTGCTGATCGAGCGTCCCAAGCGGCGAGCCGCGATAGCCGCTCACGTAGCCCGCGGTGTTGAGGCCGGCGCGCCGATCGCGCTCCTTCTGCATCAGGCAAAGCCGCACCAACGCCTGGAATCCGGTGACGAACACCGGGCTCTTGCCAAGGTCGTATTTGTCGTCGAGCCGCACGTCTCTCAGCGCCATCGATGCGCCTCCTGGCCCCAGTTTGCCCCTTCCGCGATACGACCGCCAGCAGGCCAATCGCACTCCACAGAGATATGGGCGTCATTGCCGGTCGGCAATCCCAAGGCCTTGAGTCGAATAGCTATTTCTCGGACCGTGCCGTTGTTGAAACGAAATTTCCCCGCCGGCGTTGCAAACGCATTTTGGCGCAATGCAGCATAGCCGGAGCGATTTGTCGCTTGTGATTGATTAGGGTGGGGCTACCAACGTTCCAAGCACCTCTCGCATGACGCGCCCTGCCGATACAAGACCGACGAAGCGATGGCCGCGAACGAGAGCAATATGGTCGGCACTTCCAGACAAAAACCGCAGGATCACCTCGGGGTCCCTCTTGCGGTCTTCAATCTTGTCGGTGTGAAGATCGTCTCCAAGAAGGTGCTGCAGATCGAGAGCTTTGACCCACGGTTCAGGTTGCATTGGGGGTTCAAGGTGCATGGTTTCGTGAATAAGCAACGCCATGAGAGAGGAACGACCCCTGAAATCATACGCTTCGCCTTGCACGACGGGCACCAGGGCAAGATTGAAAGGCCGCAATTCATCCTTCGCAAAGGCGGCAAGCTGGTAATATTTCGCCACCGCATTGCTGAACGCCGTTTTGTAGTTCTGGTCTTGCATGATCGAGTTCGCGACGGCCAACGCGTCAGCGAATCCGAGGAAAGCGGCGGCCGATGCATTTTGCGTCGCCAGGAAAACAATGATCCGAGGGTAGCCGAATTCCAATGCCGGGGCTGTGAGAGCAAACAGTCGCGTTTTGTACCAAGCATCGCCATCCTTCAGGTCGACAACAACCACCGCACTTTTGGACGCCTGTTGAGCCACTTCAAGCACAGCTTGCGTTCCGCTATCGGTGACCGGCTGGTTTTTTTCGACGAGATTTTCGGCCAATTGAACGCCTGGGATGGTTAGTGTTTTTCCAAAATCAATCTTGATTCCCTTAATATCCAGCACTGACCGAGTTTGCTGCAGGAACGAGAGTACTCGAAACAAGATCGGTATCGCCGCGACGGCTAGGATCACGATAATTGCAAACTTCCAGTCTTTTCCATCCGGGTAGTGTGCGAGCCAGCTCAAGGCCGAAAACATACCCGTCGCCAGTACAAGCAGCACGATCGTGATCAGAACATCACGAAGATCGGGATACAGCTTGTCCATGTTCGAACTCCGGTGGAAGATGGTGACATTTACTATCGGGACGCGATGATCGAACATGGATTAATTTGATACAGAGCGCCAGAACATCAATAGGAGGGTAGGATGGACCGCTGGTCCGAGCGACTCATCAGCCCGATCTCCACCGCCGAGCTTGAACGCCGCTGGACTGCGGTGCGCGCCGCGATGGCGGAGCGCGGGATCGACGTGTTGGCGATGCAGAACTCGAACGAGTTCTCCGGCGGCTACGTGAAATGGTTCACCGACCTGCCTTCCGGCAACGGCACGCTGACCACCGTGGTCTTCCCCAAGGATGACCTGATGACCGTGGTTGCGCCGGGACCGTTCGGCGTCGACCAGAAACCGCCGCCGGACGATTCGGTGCGGCGCGGGGTGGGGCGCTTCCTTGCATCGCCGAATTTCATGGGGGCGTCGTTCACCACCGCCTATGACGCCGCCAATACCGAGATGGCGCTGGAGCGATATTCGGGCGCCACCATCGGGCTGGTCGCGACCGGCTCGATGAGCCATGCGCTGGTCGATCATCTCAAGCGCGGCAAGCTCGGCAATGCGAAATTCGTCGACGCCACCGATCTCGTCGACGCGATCATGGTGATCAAGAGCGACGAGGAGATCGCCGCGATCCGAGCTACGGCGCACCTGCAGGACCGCGCGATGCGGGCGGCGTTCGACGCCATCAAGCCTGGCATGCGCGACATCGAGGTGACGGCGGTTGCGGAGAACTACAGCCGCATCGCGGGCGCCGAGTACGGCTTGCTGATGGGAGCGTCGTCGCCGGTCGGCGAGCCCGTGATGATCCAGCCGCGCCATCTGCAGAACCGCACCATGCGCGAGGGTGATCAGTTCGTGCTGTTGGTCGAGACTACCGGCCCTGGCGGATTTTTCTGTGAGCTCGGCCGCACCTGCGTGCTCGGCAAGGCGTCGCAGAGCATGCAGGACGAGTTCGCGTTCGCGTTCGAGGCGCAGAAATTCACAGTGAGCCTGCTTGAGGCCGGCGCGTCCTGTGCCGAGGTGTGGAACGCCTACAACGATTTCATGCGCAAGAATGGACGCCCGGAGGAGAAGCGCCTCTATTGCCACGGCCAGGGCTATCATCTGGTCGAGCGGCCGCTGGTGCGCTTCGACGAGCCGATGCGGGTCCAAGCAGGGATGAACCTCGCGGTGCATCCGATGTATCACTCCCAGGACACCTACACCTGGATCTGCGACAATTTCCTGATCGGTGAAAGCGGCGCCGAACGCCTGCATGCGTTTCCGCAGGAGATCGTGGAGCTGGGGTGAACGGCGCCCGATGACTCCAAAAGTGCTGCAGGCCGCTTTCTAAAGTCGATATAAACTGGTATCCTCGCGGCCTCATTGCTGCATCAGAATCCGCGCAAAGCTGGATCAGTGGAAACGGGGAGGAACATCATGAACAAGCTATTCTTGACCGCATCTGCCTTGGCGCTCGGCGTGACAGGAGTTGTCGCGACCGCGCAGGCTGCCGACGCGCCGCCGCCACCCTGGGCTTGGGGTTACACCGAACCGCCGCCCAGCACACCGCCTGCCCCGGTCGCCAACGCGCCGGCTCCGACGCCGCCTGACAACACCACGCCGCTCTCGGTTCCGGGATCAAAGTTGACGTTCACGCGCGCCCAGGTCGCCAACCAGGCTGGCCCGGCCGACTGGTTTCCGGAAGATCACCCGACGATGCCGGACATCGTGGCGCATGGCCGTGCTTCGGCGCAGCCGCCGATTGCTGCTTGCAGCCTTTGCCATTATCCCAACGGCAAGGGCCGTCCGGAGAACGCCAACGTCACCGGGCTGACCTACGAATACATCGTGCAGCAGCTCACGGACTTCCGGAACGGCAACCGGAAAACCTCGGACTCGCGGAAGACCAATACCGCGCGGATGGCCGGATTTGCCAAGGTGATGACTGACGACGAAATCAAAGCCGCCGCCACCTACTTCTCGGCGATCCCGGCCACGCCTTGGATCAAGGTTGTGGAGAGCGATACCGCGCCGAAGACCAAGTCAAACGCTGGGATGTTCCTGGCGCTCGAGGGCGCCGCGGCCGGCACCGAGCCGCTCGGCCAACGCATTATCGAAACGCCCGTGAGCGCGCATGATACGGAGTATCTCCGCAACCCGCATTCGAGCTTCATAGCTTATGTGCCGCCGGGCAGCCTCAAGAAAGGCGAGGCCCTGGTAACGAACGGAACCACGGCGGGGGGCGGCAAGGTCACCGCTTGCACCGTGTGCCACGGGCCCGATCTGCGTGGGCTCGGTCCGGTTCCGCGGCTTGCAGGACGCTCGCCGAGCTATCTCGCGCGGCAGCTCTATGACATGCAACACGGCAATCGGAAGGGAGCATGGTCTCCACTCATGGTGCCGGTGGTTGTCAACCTCAACAACGATGATCTGCTGAACGCGTCCGCCTATCTGGCCTCACTGCAGCCGTAGGCGCGATCATCGAAGCGCGGCAGGCCGGCGGCTGCTCGCCGGCCTGCCCGTTGGATGGAAATAATCGTATTTGACCGCCGACGTTCGTGTCGGCATGGACGTGCCGTCCGCTCAGTCGAGAAATAATGGGCTCGAGCGAATCCCGGCGTCACTCGATCTTAATATTCCCGGCCTTCGCGACGTCCGACCACTGGACCAGTTCCTTGGCGATGATGTGCGAAAATTCCTCGGCGGTATTGCCGACCGGTACGACCTCGGTCGCCAGCATCTTCTGGCGGATGTCGGGCATGCGCACGATCGCCATCACTTCGTCCTGCAGCTTCTCGACGATCGGCGTCGGCGTTCCTGTTGGCGCGACGAAGCCGGTCCAGAATTCCACCTCCATGTCCTTGATCCCGGCCTCGGCCATTGTCGGCACATTCGGGTAGGACGGCAGGCGCTCCTTGGTCGTCACCGCGAGGGCGCGCACGCGACCGTCCTGTAGTGCGCCGGCCGCGGGGCCGGTGTCGGAGAGTGACATCAGGATATCGCCGCGGATCAGCGCGAGCATCGCCTCGGTGTTGGCGCGATAGGCGATGTACTGGAATTTCGAACCGGTGCGCATTTCGAACATCTTCTCGACCACCTGGAAGATCGGGCCCGATGCGCCGGTGTTGGCTTTGTCCGGATGCGCCTTCGAATAGGCCACGAGATCGGCGACGCTGTGGATCGGGGCTGCCGCATTTACGGTCAGGATCAGCGGGAACGATGCGATGATGGAGATCGGCACGAAATCGCGCTGCGTGTCGTAAGGCAGGTTGGGGACCACCGCGGGATTGACGGTGAGCATGCCGATCGAGCCCATGAGCAGCGTGTGCCCATCCGGTGGCGCCTTCGCGACATAGCCGGCGGCGAGCACCGAGTTCGCGCCGGGCTTGTTCTCGATGATGACCGGCTGGCCGAGCCGCTCCGACATTTTCTGCCCGACCATGCGCGCGAGCACGTCGTTGCCGCCGCCGGCGGCGTTGCCGACGATGATGTGGATCGGCTTACCCGGGAAATTCTTTGCGTCCTGAGCGCTGGCCGGGCTCCCCAGTGCGGCGCAGGCTGCCGCCAGCAGAACGGCTCGTGGGAGATTCATGATCGGTTGCTCCCTTGGGAACGGGTGCGGGAAGCTGATGCCTCTCATCCGGCCTCGTCAAGTTCGGTTCCCTGGCTGCGTCGCCATTGCGCATGCCATGCCGGCTGTTCGTGGATGCCCGGTGGCTGGTCGAATGCCTCTCCGTCATCTACAAGACCTCCCGGGCCCCACGAGGCCGCCAAGAAAAAGCCAGCCGCCGACCGTCGATGGACGCGAAAGTCGAACCCACCGCGGCGAGGCCGCCGCTCACGCATCGGGAGACGCGCCTCATCACCCTCGGCGTTCTGCTGCCGCTGTTCATGGGGTCGCTGGACAACACGATCCTCGCGAGCGCGCTGCCGACGGTCGGGCGCGCGCTCGGCGACGTGCATAGCCTGCCGTGGCTGATCACCGGCTATCTGTTGGCGGCGACCGCCTGCATGCCGCTCTATGGCAAGCTGGCGGACATCCATGGCCGCTGGTTCATGCTGCGTATCGCGATCGTGATCTACATGGTCGCATCGCTGATCTGCGCCTTTGCGCCCTCGCTGCTGGTCCTCATCCTTGGGCGCGTACTGCAGGGGATGGGCGGCTCCGGGCTGTCTTCGATCAGCGTCATCGTGCTCGGCGACATCTCCGCGCCGAAAGACCGCGGCCGGTACTATGCCTATTTCTCCATAACCTACACGACCGCCGGCGCGCTGGGACCGGCGGTCGGCGGCTTCCTGGCTGATCACGTGCATTGGTCGGCGATCTTCTGGCTGAACATACCGCTCGGCCTCACCGCGCTCGTCGTAACGTCAGCGGCTTTGCGAAGGCTGCCGCGGCATGAGCGTCCGCACCGGCTCGATGTCATCGGCGCGATGCTGATCGTGAGCGCGAGCGTGTCGTTCATGCTGGCGCTCAATCTCGCAGGCGTCCGCTATGCCTGGACGTCTGCGCCCATTTTTGGCTTGTTCGGCTGTGCGGTCGCGTTCGGCGCACTGTTCGTGCGGCGCGTCGCCACCGCGCCTGAGCCGCTGATTCCGCTCTCGATCCTGGTCGATCCGGTGGTGCGCGCCGCGGTCATTGCGAATGCATGCGGCTGGGGCGCCATCATCGGTCTCAACATCTTCCTGCCGATGTATCTGCAGATTGTCATCGGGTTGTCGCCGACCACTGCGGGGCTGAGCCTCATGGTGCTGATGATGAGCCTCAATACCGCCGCCGGTATCGGCGGGCAGGTGCTTGGCCGGGTGAAGCGCTACAAGATCCTGCCGCTTGCGACGCAAGTGGTTGCGCTGGTTTCGGTCGCGATTCTTGCGCTGCGGTCGGATAGTCTGACCGCGCTGTCGTTCCAAATCCTGCTGTTCCTCATCGGAGCGGGATTTGGACCGACCCCCTCGCTCACGGCGGTCGCCATGCAGAATACTGTCGAGCGCCACCAACTCGGCATCGCGGTCGGCACCATGAATTTTTGCCGCAATTTGTTCGGCACCATGATGGTGGCGATGCTCGGTGCGCTGGTCCTGCCGGGGGCCGCACAGCTTGATCCGAATGCCGTGGGGCGTGGACGCATCGGCGGCGCGTTGCCGCCTGACGCGGCGGCGGCCGCCGCGGCGTTCAGCCGGGTATTCTTTGCCGTACTGGTGTCGATGGCGATATCTTTCGTGGCGCTGGCGCTGCTCGAGGAGCGGCCGCTGCGCAGCGATCGCCCGCAAGCGGGCAAGTAACTTCACGCATCGCAAGGAGTGCGAGGACGATGTCGGATCCCACGACCGCACCGGTGGCCGGCCCATTGAGGATTGGCAAACTTGAGGATTTCGCGCGCGTCCGTTCGTTCTTCACGAGCGCGGACTTTGACGAGGCTTCGGCTTGCTCTGTCCTTGGCATCAAGGACATGAGCGAATTGTACAAAGTCGATTGGACCCAGATCGAGATGGATCGAATTCCCGGGCCGCTGCGGTGGTCGCTCGGGGTATTTTTGCAGGGGGGTACCGTCTCGGAGGCGGATTCGCGTCTCGTTTGCGGCGACGACACCTTTGCGGCGTTCCAGGCGCTGGGCCTGATCCAGGCGGTCCCGCACGACCCCGCGACGATCATCAGCACGGTCTGGCTCTGCCCGGTGCATGGATTTCTTACCGCGTCGGACCGCACCGGCTACCTCGATGGTCAGCTTCCCTCCGCGCCGCAGGACGTGGTCTTTCCCGCCGTCTACCCCGGCACCATACAATTCCTGCGCCTGCTGCCCGATGCACGCGGCGGCGAAGCGCTGGATCTCTGCGGCGGCAGCGGAATCGGCGCGCTCGTGCTCGCGCGGACGGCGCGGCTCGCGCTCACGACCGATATCACCGAGCGTTCCACCTTCTTCGCGGCGTTCAACGCGAAGCTCAACGGCGCGAACATCGAGAGCCTTTGCGGGAACCTCTATGAGCCGGTGAAGGACCGGCAATTCGATCTGATCACGGCGCATCCGCCGTTCGTGCCGGCGGCGGGCCGCACCATGATCTTCCGTGATGCCGGTGAGACCGGCGAGGACATCATCCGCGGCACTATTGAAGGGTTGCCGGCGCACCTGCGCGTCGGCGGGACTTGCATGATCCGGTGCGCGGCGCGCGACACTGATGTGCCGTTCGAGCAGCGCGTGCGCGGATGGCTGGGGTCATCAGCCGAAGAGTTCGACATCGTGTTCGGCATGGAAAAGACCTCGACGCCGGAAGAAGTCGTCGATTCCGTGCGCGAGCGGCTGCTGCAAGCCGGCCCGAACGAGCCGCAGCTCCTCTTGGACCGGCTGCGCGCACTGGGAACGCAGCAATATGTGCACGGGGTGCTGCTCATCCGCCGATCAGCCGAGCCGGTCCGGGATCAGCCGCTGCGCATCCGCATGCTTGCGCCGGCGACGCCAGCGGATTTCGACCGGTTGCTGGACTGGCGACGCTTTTCCCGCACCGCCCAATTCCGCGATTGGATCGCCAAGGCGAAGCCGTGCCCTGCGCCGGACGCGCAATTGAGCGTGCGCTATACCGTGGGCGGCAACGAATGGGTTCCGGCCCACTACATTTTCCTGATCGAGGCCGCGTTCCAAGGGCAATTGCACCTCGACATGTCGGTCGCCCCGGCGCTGCTGCGGCTCAACGGACAGCGCACGATCCGGGAAGTATTTGAATCAGCCCGTGCCGACGGCATCTTCCCCAGCGGATCAACGCTGGATGTTTTCATCGATCTGATGCGCCTGATGATCGAGCGTGGCTACCTTGCGCTCGAGTTTCCCCGATGAGATCGCGCGGGCTTTCACCCGCGCAGCGCGACCATCTGTCCGCCATCGACGACGAGCGTTGTGCCGGTGATGAAGCGTCCCGCGTCCGAGACGAGCAGCAGCAAGGCCCCGTCAAGATCGCCGGCCTGGCCGAAGCGGCCGATCGGAATGTCGCGGACGAGCGCTGAGCCTTTCTCGGTCGCAAGATAATCGCGATTGAGATCGGTGACGATCCAGCCGGGCGCGATTGCATTCACGCGGATGCCCTTGAATGCAAGCTCGAGCGCCAGCGCCTTGGTGAGCTGGATCACTCCCGCCTTGGCGGTGGTATAGGCCACGACGCCCTTGGCGACGCCGAAGCCGAGCACCGAGGAGATGTTGACGATCGCGCCGCTCTTGCCGGCGGCGAGCATGCGGCGTGCCGCCTCCTGCGACCAGAAGAACACCGCATCGAGATCGGTGCCGACCACACGGCGCCATTCCTCCTGCGGCAGTTCGACCGCGCGGCCGCTGTGCGCGACGCCGGCATTGTTTACGACGATGTCGATCACACCCAGTGCCTGTTCAGCGGTATCGAAGGTGCGCAACATGGCGTCGCGGTGGAGCACGTCGGCGGCGATGGCAACGGTGCGAGCGCCGGTCTTTCCGATCCGCTCGGCCACCGCGGCCAACCTGTCGTCGCGCCGCGCGACCAGCGCCACCGCGGCGCCCGCCTCCGCCAGCACTTCGGCAAATCGTTCGCCTAGTCCCCTCGATGCGCCGGTGACAAGCGCGACGCGGCCCGTCAGGTCGAAAAGCCGCGCGATCGGCATACGTTGGTCCTCGTCGAGGGATGGTCCTGCATCATTAAGTCGGACGCGCTTGCAAGCGCGCGCTCCAATCGTTGACCTTAGCACGCACGGCCCGCAAGATGCTGGAGACCATGACGGAATTGAAAATGGCAACCTCCCGCCTCCATGCTGCCTGGTGCGTAATAGCGCTCATATCGGTTGCGCCTTTATCCGCAAAGGCGGACGCCGTCTCCGATTTCTACAAAGGCAAGACACTCTCGCTCATCATCGGTTCCGGGCCGGGCGGCGGCTACGATTTCAGCGGCCGGCTGGTCGCGCAGCACCTCGGTCGCTTCATTCCCGGCAATCCAACCATCGTGCCGCGCAATGTGCCGGGCGCGTCGAGCCTCGTCGCGGCGCAGAACGTCTATAACGTGGCGGCGCGGGATGGCACCACGCTCGGCCTGTTTCAGCCGACGTTCGTGCTGGAAAAGGTGATGGACCACTCGCTCAAGTTCGAAGCGCAGAATTACTCCTGGATCGGTCGGGTCGATGCGCTCGATCTGTTCGGCATCGTCTGGCACACAAGCCCGGTCAAGACCGTCGCCGACGCCAAACGCATCGAGATCGCGATGGCGGCCAATGGTCCGTCGGGGACCTCGGCGACGATTCCCTGGGCGCTCAATCGCATGATCGGGACGAAATTCAAGGTTGTGCTCGGCTACAATTCGACCGCCAGCACCGGCCTATCACTCGAGCGCGGCGAGACCTTTGGTACTGGCAGCACAAGTTGGGAATACTTGGAAACCAAACGCGATTGGCTCGAGCAGAAAAAAATCGCGTTCCTCTACACCATCGCGCTTGCGCGCTCGCAACGTCAGCCGAACGCACCTTCGATCGTGGAACTCGTCGACAATGCGCGCGATCGCGACATCCTCAAACTGATCGCGTCGAGCTCCACCATCGGCCGTGCGATTGTCGCGCCTCCCGGCGTGCCGGCGGACCGGGTAGCGGTGCTGCGACAGGCGTTTGAGCAGATGGTGAAGGATCCGGATTTCGCCGCCGATGCGCACCAGCGCCGGCTTGGCGTCAATCCGATGCCCGGCGCCGAGCTGGAGCGCATCGTTGCCGAGGTTGCCAATCCGTCCGACGACCTCGTCGCCGCGTTGAAGCGCGTAACCCAGCCGCCGAACTAGGCGACCACTGTTCGTCGCAGCCATGTGTCATCAGCGGCCTCCGGAGGCTTCATGGCGAAACGCAGCGCCGGAATCTTGATGTACCGGAATCGGCATCCGGGCCCGGAAGTCCTGCTGGTGCATCCCGGCGGGCCGTTCTGGGCGAAAAAGGATTTCGGCGCTTGGTCAATCCCCAAAGGGGAATATGTCGAGGGCGAGGACGCGCTGGCAACCGCAGCGCGCGAATTTGAAGAGGAAACCGGCGTCCGCCCCCGCGGCGATTTCATCCCGCTCGGCGAACTCGCGCAACCGAGCCGCAAGATCGTTACGGCGTGGGCGGTGGAGGGCGATTTCGACGTGGCGATGCTCAAGTCGAACACGTTCGAGTTGGAGTGGCCGCCCCGCCGCGGGCGCCGAGTCTCGTTTCCCGAAGTCGACCGCGCCGAGTGGCTTTCACTGCCCGACGCGCGACAAAAAATCCTTACCGGGCAGAGGGATTTTTTGGCGCGGCTCAGCGCGATTATTGCTGCACGCAAGCAGTAACCGCCGCCACGTCACGTCCGCGTCAGTCGCCACTTTCCCACATGACTTCCAGCTTGCGCTGAAACGATTTCGGCTTCTCCGCGAACAAGCGTGCAGCCATGCGCCGCGCGGCGGCTACGTGCGTGGCCTTGCGCGCGGTAATCGCGGGGCCAAGCCGCGAACGCCAGTGCGCCAGCGGCTGGTGCGGCGCGATCCGCCGCTCCAGTAGCAGGAGATCCTGGTGCTTGCCGAGCCGCTCGCGCAGGCGCTGCGCTTCGTTGATCCACATTTTGACATAGCGCGGCCACAGCGGCTCGATCGTCTCCATCTGATAGCGGTGGGCGACGACGCGCTTGCGCAATTCGTGCAGTTGTTCGCCGCTGGCGTCAGGCCAGCTCGCAGGCAGGTCCCCGCGCACGGCGCCAAATCCACGGGCGAGCCGCTTCGCCACATCGGCAAATGTGACCGTGTCGAGCGGCCAGTGCTCGACCGAAACGTCGGCGTTGTCCAGCGTTGCCCGTAGCCGCACGCGCATGTCGCCATTGAGGACGGTCTTTTCCGCCGCCCGCCGCGCCTCCTCGATCCGCGCGCGCACGGTCGCAAGCGAGCGCTCCGACAAGGCGAGCCCGTGTTCGGTGAGGTCAGCGAGGGCATCGAGGGCCGATTGGGCGTCGCGGGCCCCGCCGAGCGTGCGGGCGAGGTCGCGCGCCTCGATCCGCAGGCGGTGGCTTTCTTCGCCGAGGAATGGCCCGAGGAGCCGCAACAGCGAACGCCAGCGCTTCATCTCCCGGCGGAAATCGTGCACCGCTTCAGCGTCCGGACGGCTGGCGTCGATTGACGCCCGCGCATCGGCCAGCATCGTGCGGGCAATCACGCGCAAAGCCTTGCCGACCGCAACATCCGGTCGCAAGGCGGGCTTATCGCGCATGCATCTACGGCCAAGAGAGGTGATTAGGGCAACGAAAGCGGGTTTCGCGCCGATTTTCAAGCAGGTCGGGAAATTTTCGAGCAAAGCCCCGAATTTTCAAACGAATCTCGGCCGCGGCACCTTTTCAAACCAGGTCCCGCTTGCTACATGAGCCCGACATTGGCGGCCTTGTCCGCCTTGCCTATTTTTCGCGGGGTGGAGCAGCCCGGTAGCTCGTCAGGCTCATAACCTGAAGGTCATAGGTTCAAATCCTATCCCCGCAACCAAATAACGCCGCCAAGTCAAAGACTTGGCGGCGTTGCCATTTTAGCGCTTATGTTTCGGAACCGGCGTCTGGAAGCACTGTGGAAGCAAGAGGGCGAGTAGTTCTGCGCAGAATTACTGCGCTCGAAGCTGGGATTTGTGGCAGCCCCTAACTTTCTGCCGCTCCGTTCTCGCCGGAAGGAAGCTCAGGAAGCCGATCTGCTTGCCGCCACGTTGAGACTTCGATTTTCGTAGGAATCACGATTTGGGGGCCAACCCTCAGCGCCGACCCTCCCGTTCAACCAAGTCGCGACGCGGCTAGTAGCTCGTCACAGTGATTATGACTGGTTGATTTTGAGCCAGTTTAGGATGGGCAAGTCCTTCGGATCCACGAGGATCTGGATGGTTCGGGCGACGCCGTGTTGACGGCGAATGAGGTCATTTCGTTCGAGCGTCAGGATCATCTGGTGGACCGAGGGCGGGCTGACTTGAAAGTGGCGCTGCATGTCGGTCTCGGCGGGCGGGCGTCGGAACATGTGCGAGTAAGTATAGATGAAGGCCAGGTACTGGCCTTGCTTGTCGGTGAAGCCTCGAGCGCTGAGGCTTCGAGCAGCGCCTGATTTTTAATTCATTCGTCGGTTCGTCCGGCTCTCCGAAAAGGAGGTCGCGATGAATGTACGTTACCGGGTCGAATTGAGCCAAGCCGAACGCTGCGAACTCACCACGATGTTGAGCAAAGGCAAACGGGCCGCCCGCAAACTCAAGCGCGCCCAGATATTGCTGGCGGCCGACGCCGGCCGCAGCGATGAAGAGATTGCCCGCACGGTGGCAGTAGGCGGCTCCACGGTGTACCGGACCAAGCGGCGCTTCGTGGAAGGTAATCTGGAGCGGGCGCTGAGCGAAGCGCCGCGCCCCGGGGCGGAGCGCAAGCTCACCGGCAAGGAGGAAGCCTTGCTGGTGGCAACGGCCTGCGCAAACCCTCCTGAGGGTCGCGCCCGCTGGACGCTGGAACTGCTGGCCGACGCCATGGTCAGGCTCACCGGACACGAGAGCCTGTCGGGCGAGACGGTGCGCCGGCGGCTGGCCGAAAACGGTCTCAAGCCCTGGCGCAGGGACATGTGGTGCATTCCAAAGGTCGACGGCGAATACGTCGCCCGCATGGAAGACGTGCTCGACCTCTATGCCGAAACGCCTGACCCCGAGCGGCCGGTGGTCTGCTTCGACGAAAGCCCAGTCCAACTCATCGGCGAGGTGCGCCAGCCGATCCCGGCCGCGCCGGGCCAGCACGAACGTTACGATTGCGAGTACCGCCGCAACGGCACCGTCAACCTCTTCGTTATGCTCGACGTGCATCGTCCCTGGCGTAAGGTCAAAGTCACCGAGCGGCGAGCGGCAGGAGATTACGCCCAGTGCATGCGCGAACTCGCCGACGTCCATTATCCCGACGCCGCGTGCATCCGGGTCGTGCAGGACAACCTGTCAACCCACTCGGCCGGTGCCCTCTATGAGGCGTTCTCGCCCGCCGAGGCCCGGCGTATCTTGCGCCGCCTCGAGTTCCACTACACCCCCAAGCATGCCAGTTGGCTCAACATGGTCGAGATCGAGATCGGCGTGCTGCGCGGCCAATGTCTCGATCGCCGCATTGACGATCCGAAGCGCCTCCTCCGCGAAATCGCGGCATGGGAGCGACAACGAAACGCCGCCAGCGCCCGCATCAAATGGATGTTCACAACCGACAAGGCCCGCACCAAAATGGGCCGCGCCTATCCCGTCACGTCCAATGAGTCATAATCACTGTGCCGAGCTACTAGTGCGGGAAGTACGTTCTATCTACCCAACGCTGCCTATCGTAATTGCGAGCGGTCAGGGGCGGGAAGAACTTCGGAAGCTCTTCAAGGACATGGCCTCGATCACGTTCCTGAGCAAGCCCTACAGTTCAGAGGAGCTGAAAAAAGCTATCCGTGCTATTGGTATTCGCTGTTAGGCGAGCAGTTTCCAAGTCTTGGATAGGTGTATTGCAATTTTCAAGTGGGCCCTTGAGGGCCGACCCAGGTTCCAGGCGGCAAGCCCGGCAATTCGGCCGCCAATCCGTCAAGCAGTCCCTGCACCAAACTGTCAGCCAGTGCGCTAGCCTTTTTCTTCGGGCCGACCAGCCCATCGGCCAGTAACAAAGTGAATCCATGCACAAGGGACCAGCACGCCAGAATTGCGCCGGCAATTTTTCGTTCGTTGCGTCACGCCCGCGCAAAAACTGCTTTCATGTGCTCGGACTCGCTCTTGCGCGCCCTCTTGGCTAGGGCCATCTCCTGTATATCCCGATGGTCTATTCGACAAACAACGTCGCTGCCGGCCGCAGACAGTTTGATCGATGCCTGTCAAAGTTGCAGGCAAACCTTCGTTTGGGAGGTCCGTATGTCGGTTCAATCCACCACGCTCGATCCGCGCGAGCAGTCCCTGACGCCAGACCCGATCAATCCCGGCGTCCGGATCGGGCATGTTCATCTGAAAGTCTCGGACCTCGGCCGCGCGCTCGCCTTCTACTGCGCGGTGTGCTCGGGTTCCAGCTGACGCAGCGCTTAGGCGACCAAGCAGCCTTCGTGTCGGCCGGCGGATACCACCACCACATCGGACTCAACACCTGGGAAAGCCGCGGCGGTTCGCCGCCGCCGCCTGGCACGACTGGGCTCTATCACGCGGCGATCCTCTACCCGACTCGCGCGGCGCTTGCCGAGGCGCTGAAGCGTCTGATGCAGGCTGGCATTTCCTTAGACGGCGCGAGTGATCACGGCGTTAGCGAAGCGCTTTATCTGCGCGATCCTGACGGCAACGGCATCGAGCTCTACTGGGATCGATCGGAAAAAGAATGGCCGCGCACGCCGGAAGGCCTCCTGGCCATGTACACGCGCCCGCTGGATTTGCGGGCGCTGCTGAGCTCCGCCGATTAAGCGCGTTCGTCGCCAATAGCCCGTTCAGCGGCAATGGCATCGAGAACAGCCGATCCTAGCGCCCATTAAGGGTTGGAGCGTCGGCCAGTGTGCGCCGCTGCCGCTGGCCTTATGCCGTGGGCTTGGCAAGTTCGGATCGACAAATGCGGCGCGGTGCCTTCGGGGCAAGCTGCTAAGTGCTAGCTGCCTCGGAGGAGAACCAATGTTTCAGACCGTAACATCCGCCCTCGATTGGCTAGGAATCATAGCCTTTACCGTCACGGGTGCGCTCGTTGCGTCTCGGAAGCAGATGGACGTGGTCGGTTTCGTCATGCTCGGTACGGTTACTGGCATTGGAGGAGGAACGCTGCGGGACGTGCTGTTGGGATTGCCCGTTTTCTGGGTTTCCGCACCCGCTTATCTGGTCACCTGTGCGGTGATCGCGGTGCTCGTGTTCTTCACAGCGCACATCCCGCGGTCGCAATCTCGATATCTCCTTTGGCTCGATGCAATCGGCCTGGCATTATTCGCCGTGACAGGCGCCGAGATAGCTACCCAGGCGGGAACTCATTTTACCGTCGCGATAGCCATGGGCGTGATCACGGCAACGTTCGGAGGCATCGTTCGTGACCTTCTGGGTGGCGAAACTCCGGTCATTCTGAGCCGGGAGGTTTACGCCTCAGCAGCCCTGGCTGGTGCAGTGGTTTTCATTGTTCTGACGGCGGTCGGAACCCCGCGTGAATTCGCCGTCGGGACCGGCTTTGCAACTGGCCTGAGTATTAGAGCCGCAGCTCTCCGATATGGCTGGTCGCTGCCACGATACGGGCGGCGTCCCGGTCTTCCAACCGATCTGCCGCCAGCGTGAAGAATGTTGGGTCCAGTTGCTCTCCCTACAGCGAGTAAGTTACAAACAATCAGGGTCGAAATTCCGTAGCGAATTCAATCACCGAGTTAGTTCCCAGTCGCGCTCCCTCCACCAAGATGGCGCTCACAATTTCGGAGCATGTTAGCTGGCAGTCTTTCTCCCTCAACCAAATAACGCCGCCAAGTCAATGACTTGGCGGCGTTTGTTTCTGACGGTTCTCGGGCTAAAAATGCTGTCGAGCCCTGCGGCAGCGCTGACGTGGCGGCCGCCTTGTCGGCTTGATTGGGCAGCATAGGTTTTGCACCGTACATTGGTGGAAGGAACCGAGTCGCCGTCCCAGTCCGCTGCCGGGAGGTGCACGGCGTCCCAGGAGGCGGAAGGATGAACGATACGCGCTCTGCTCAAGGGCAGGCGGCCAAGAATCGTCTTTTGTCTCCCAAAGTGGAATTTGGGGTACGCTCGGCCCTGGGACCGGCGGAGGATGATCAGCTTACGGAAATCAAGAGCGCGGTGCTCGCGAAATTGGCGCTTGCGGTAGGCAAGGACGCTGGCGCCGCGACGGGGCGGGACTGGTTTGTCGCCGCCGCCCTCGTCGCGCGGGATCGGATCATCCATCGCTTGTTTGCTGCGGAGCGCGTCAGCCAAGCGCAGGGGCATAAGCGCGTCTACTATCTTTCGCTGGAATTTCTGATCGGTCGTCTTTTCAATGACGTTCTTTGCAATCTCGGTCTGATGGAAATCTTTAACGCGGCGCTTGGGGATCTCGGTGTTGATCTGAACCGGTTGCGGACGGCGGAGCCTGATGCGGCGCTGGGCAATGGCGGCCTTGGCCGGCTGGCGGCGTGCTTCATGGAGAGCATGGCGACGCTCGGCATTCCGGCCTATGGCTATGGCATCCGCTACGACCACGGCCTGTTCCGCCAGGTCATCCGCGACGGCTGGCAGCAGGAATATCCGGAGGACTGGCTCTCGTTCGGCAACCCGTGGGAGTTCGCGCGGCCGGAGGTGAGCTACGACATTCACTTCGGCGGCCGGGTCGAGGCGGGTGCGGAGGGCACCGCGCGCGCGGTCTGGCATCCCGCCGAGACCATCGAGGCGGTGGCCTACGACACCCCGATCGTCGGCTGGCGCGGCCGGCATGTGAACCCGCTGCGGCTGTGGTCCGCGCGCGCGGTCGATCCGTTGCGGCTCGATGCCTTCAACAGCGGCGACCATGTCGGTGCGTTGTCGGAGCAGGCGCGCGCCGAGGCGGTCTCGAAAGTCCTCTACCCGAGCGATGTCACGCCGGCGGGCCGCGAGTTGCGGCTGCGGCAGGAGTATTTCTTCGTCTCCGCCTCGCTGCAGGACCTGGTGCAGCGGCATCTGCGCAGCGACGGCGACCTGCATTTCCTGCCGATGCGCGCGGCGATCCAGCTCAACGACACCCATCCGAGCATCGCGATCGCCGAGTTCATGCGCATCCTGGTCGATCTGCACGGGCTGCCGTGGGACGACGCCTGGACGATCACGCAGGGGACGTTCTCCTACACCAATCACACGCTGCTGCCGGAGGCGCTGGAGAGCTGGCCGGTGCCGCTGTTCGAGCGCTTCCTGCCGCGGCACCTGCAGATCATCTACCGCATCAACGCCGGGCATCTCGAACGCGCGCGCCAGAAGCGCGGCGCCGGCGATTTCGATTTCCTCGCCGCGGTGTCGCTGATCGACGAATTCGGCGGCCGCAAGCTGCGCATGGGCCATCTGGCGTTCGTCGGCTCGCATCGGGTCAACGGCGTGTCGGCCCTGCACACCGACCTGATGCGCAAGACCGTGTTCCGCGATCTGCATGCGATGTACCCCGACCGGATCGTGAACAAGACCAACGGGATCACGTTCCGGCGCTGGCTGATGCAGTGCAATCCGGGGTTGACCAAGGTGCTGCGCGCGGTGTGCGGCGAGATCGTGCTCGACGATGTCGGCCAGGTCGCGCGCCTGGCCGAGCACGCGCAGGACAGCGCGCTGCAGCAGCAGATCGGCGCCGCCAAGCGTGCGAACAAGGTCGCGCTCGCGCGCCTGATCGCCGAGCGTGTCAATGTTCACGTCGATCCCGAGGCGCTGTTCGACGTCCAGATCAAGCGCATCCACGAATACAAGCGGCAACTGCTCAATCTGCTGGAGACGGTGGCGCTCTACCAGGCCATTCGCGCCCAGCCGAACCGCAACTGGGTGCCGCGGGTGAAGATCTTCGCCGGCAAGGCGGCGGCGAGCTACACGCAGGCCAAGCTGATCATCAAGCTGATCAACGACGTCGCCAAGGTGGTCAACGCCGACCCGGCGGTGCGCGACCTGCTGCGCGTGGTATTCCTGCCGGACTACAATGTCAGCCTGGCCGAAGTGATCATTCCCGCCGCCGATCTTTCCGAGCAGATCTCGACCGCCGGCATGGAAGCCTCCGGCACCGGCAACATGAAGCTCGCGCTCAACGGCGCGCTGACGATCGGCACGCTCGACGGCGCCAACATCGAAATCAGCGAACGGGTCGGAGCGGAGAACATCTTCATCTTCGGCCTGCGCGCGCAGGAGGTCGACGAGCGCCGCCGGCGCGGCATGAATGCGAGCCTGCTTGTGGAGGCGTCGCCGCTCCTCGCCGAACTCGTCGGGGCGATCGAGGCCGGCGCCTTCTCGCCCGGCGACCCCGGCCGGTTC
This sequence comes from uncultured Alphaproteobacteria bacterium, assembly GCA_963702695.1. Taxonomy (GTDB): domain Bacteria; phylum Pseudomonadota; class Alphaproteobacteria; order Rhizobiales; family Xanthobacteraceae; genus VAZQ01. The sequence goes on from CAVPDS010000029.1 coordinate 49,397, forward strand.
AGGGATTTGATGAACTCGTTGCGCCATTCCGACTACTACATGATCGTCGCCGACTTCGAGGCCTATTACGAGGCGCAGCGGCGCGTCGACCGGCTCTGGCTCTCCAGCTACGATTGGACCCGCGCCAGCATCCTCAACACCGCAAACATGGCGTGGTTCTCGTCCGACCGAACCATCGGGGAATACGCCGCCGATATCTGGCACGTCCCCGTCGCGCCTTCCCCCGACACGCTCGCATCGAAGCAGGACCCGCATACCTGAGTTCCCGCCTCACCGCTGGATCTCGCAAGGCGATACGGGCGGCGATTATAGCTCCAGGTCGCGCCACAATCGGCAGGCTAAGCTGAAACCGAATGCGCGGTCCGGGCTTTGTCGGGTTGGCGGAACAGGTAACGCAACATGAAAGCTCTTTTCATCGGCCAGAGTTACATCGACATTACCTTCCTGACCGACGAGCTACCGACCGGTGATGAGAAGACCGTGGCGCGCGACTATGCGGTGTCGTTCGGGGGCAACGCGGTGACGGCGGCGTTCTGCTGCGCCAAGCTCGGCATTGCGCCGGACCTTCTGACCTCGGTCGCCGACGACTGGCTTGGCCGCATGTTCATCGACATGGCGGCCAAGTACGGGATATCTGTCCATCACCGCAAAGTGGCCGAGTCCTCGCTCTCGTTCATCATGCCGAAGGGCGACCAGCGTGCGATCGTCCGCTGCCGCGACGATCATTTCAAGCATCCGTTTCCGAATCTCAACCTCGATGGCTGCCGTGCGTTGCATGTCGACGGGCACCAGCCCGATGCCGCCATCTGCTACGCCAAGAGTTGTCGCAATGAAGGCATTCTTACGTCGCTCGATGGCGGCGGGCTGCGCTCGAACACGCACGACCTTCTGGCGTTCATCGAAGTGGCGGTGGTCGCGGAACGGTTGTGCGAGCAGATGCGGCTCAGCCCCGGAGAGATGCTGACCTATCTGCGCTCGCGCGGCTGCCGGATTGGCGGCGTCACGCTCGGGGCGCGGGGTCTGCTTTGGTACGACGAGGCGAACAGCGAGCGGTTCCTGCCCGCACTCAGCGTGCCGGACGACCTCATCATCGACACCAATGGCGCCGGCGATATCTTTCACGGCGCCTACGTCTATTCATATCTCACTTTCCCCGACGCGATGTGGGAGCAGCACTTCAAATTCGCCCGCGCCGCATCTGCTTATTCGATCCAGCATCTCGGTAACGAGGCAAGCCTGCCAACGCTCGCCCAGATCAACGAGACGCAAGCGCGGTTCGACGAGCGCCACCAGACGCCGCCAGCGCTTGAACTCGTATCCGACGCCCGAAGCGAGCAGAAACCCGCGAACACCGCGGAGAAGGCGGCGCGGGTCCCCAAGCGGCGTGGCTGATGCCCGCGCCGAGGCGAGGGTTACTGCGGTATGCGGGGCAGATCGACGTCGTCCTCGAGGATGGCTCTGTCGAAATCGCTCACGAGAATATCGAGACGCAAATGCCAGCGTCCTGAAACGGGAAGGCGCAGGTCATCAATGCGCCATCGCCCCTCACCGAGGCCGGTCGCCGCGCGGCGGATCGGCTCGATTCCGACGGCCGGGTTGGAAAAGGAAACCATTACTTCCTTCGCCGCCAGCGGCTCGGACTCCCCGTCCAGCACCAAAAAGCTGACCTCCGCGCCGCGGCCACGAACCGGCACCACGTCCATCAGTGTCATTGCCTTCTCGGTATGGACGTGGATGAAAATGGTTTCGGCGCCGGCAAGTGCCCGCGGTGGCGGCGTGAACCGCCACAGCGCCACGAGGCCGAATATCCCAACGGCGATGGCGAATTCGACGCCGATCGAAGCGGCGAGCCTTCGCCGCGCCGCCGGTCCGGCCCGTGCCGAGGCGCGCTCATAGGCCGGCACCAGGAAATAACGATTGGCGGCGGCGAGCGCCAAGAGTGTGGCGACGGCTGCGAGCTTGCCGGACATTACGAGGCCATAGCGGGTGGTCCACAACGCATCGGTCCGGTCAAGCTGAACATAGATCAGATAAAGTCCGCATGCCGCGAGGACCGCAAGCCCATAAGGAATGACTCGGGAGAAGCGCTGCAGCGACCGATCATTCTTTGGCCCACCGCGAACGATCGCGACCAACGGCAGCAAAGAGCCGATCCAGAACGCGACCAGCACACTATGAAAAAAGACCGACGACCGGGTGAGCGACTGCGGCGAGGCGCTGCTGGCGTGACCGCTGGCGGCGAGCGCGAGGCCAATTCCAAGCAGCGCGAGCAGCGCGCCGGTCCGGCTCCAGCGGCCGAGCCGTGATTGCAGGCTCAGCATACCGAGTACGAGGGCGAGCACGGCAATGGCAGCCGTAATTCCATAGGCGCCGTCAGCTCCCGCGATCCAGATGTCCGATCGCCATAGCGCGCGCAAAGGCGCGGCCTTGGCGTCCAGACCTTGCAAGCCGACGGAGAGCACGGCGGCTGCAAGCCCCGCCGCCATGGTCCAGTGCAGCCAGGACTCCAGTCTGCCGGGCAATGGCCGCGTCTGCGCCGTTCGAACCGTGAAGGCCGCACCGCCGATGCCGACAAAAAGCCCGAGATAAAGGACGAGGCGGACCGCCCAGATGGCAGCCTTGACCACCGGGTCGGTATCGATCTGCCCCGCCCGCGGCGTGGCGCTTGGCGCGCCGACCGAAAACATCACCGATCCGCCGATCGGATGACCGTCCGTCGAGATGACCCGCCAACTCAATACATGCGTTCCCTCGCCGAAGTGTTGCGGCGTGATCGTGACGGTGGCGTTGTCGACCTTCACCTCAGGGTCGAGGGTCGCTCCCGTCGGAAGGACCAACCGCATGACCAGCGGGGAGACCGGCTCGTTGAACGTCAACGTCAGCGCCGTCGGCGGTCGCGTGACGACGGCTCCGTCCGCCGGGTCGCTCCGAATCAGCGAGGCATGCGCCCAGGCCGCCGGCATCTGCGCCAGCAGGTAGAGCAGCATCGCGCCAAGACCGAAGATGCGTAGGCAAAGAGCTCGGTTCACTTCAGCTTCTCGATCTTGGTCACCGTGAATTGCCCGTTCACGCGATCGGGGACGAAGCGGACCAGGTCGCCCGCCTTCACCGCCTTCAGCATGGCCGGATCGGCGGCGCGAAAGACCATGGTCATGCCATCGTCCATTCCGAACTTCTTGAGCGGACCATGCTTGATGGTGATCTTGCCGGCGGATTCGTCGACCTTGGTAACCTGGCCATTCACTGCGTCCTGTGATTGGGCCATGGCAGCGGGATAGCCGGCGATCAACGCCAGTGCGAGCGCGGTAGCGATGAAATAGCGAGTTCTCATGTCGAGCTCTTTTGATTCGTGATAGACTTCGTTTTGAGAATGAGCCGCGCAGCAATCTGGCCGCCGCGCTCGAGTTCTCAGCTAACGCTGATGCGATGATCGACTGCCCGGCTTGACCACATCGAATTCCGTGGCCGGCGAACGGGGTGAGGGTGCATCGCCACGGCGCGGCGCTTCGCCGGCATTGCCGCTGTATTCGTAGGCGACCGTCCCCGCCGGGTGCTGATAGGGGCCGGGATCTTTGTAGTCGTTGGCCGCAAGCCCCTCGCGCACCTTCACGACCGAGAACATGCCGCCCATCTCCATCGGGCCGAACTGTCCGAAGCCGGTCATCATCGGTAGCGTGTTCTCCGGCATCGGCATTTCCATCGCACCCATCTCGGCCATGCCGTTGGACCCCATCGGCATGTAATCCGGCACGAGCTTGCGGATCGGCTTTACCAGATCGCGCTTGGTCACGCCGATGAAGGTCTTCACGTTGTGGCCCATCGCATTCATGGTGTGGTGCGCCTTGTGACAGTGAATCGCCCAATCGCCCGGTTCGTCGGCGACGAATTCGAACGCGCGCATCGCGCCGACCGGTATGTCTGTGGTGACTTCAGGAAGCCGCGCGCTTGCCGGCACCCAGCCGCCATCCGTACACGTGACCTCGAAGCTGTGGCCGTGCAGGTGGATGGGATGGTTGGTCATGGTAAGATTGCCGACGCGGATCCGCACGCGATCGCCCTTGCGCACCACGAGCGGGTCGATGCCGGGAAACACCCGTGAGTTCCAGGCCCATAGGTTGAAGTCGGTCATGGTCATGACCTTCGGCAAATAGCTGCCAGGATCGATGTCGTAGCTCTGCGTGATGAAGAGAAAGTCGCGATCCACGCGATGCTGTGTCGGATCGCGCGGATGCACGATGAACAGCCCCATCATGCCCATGGCCATCTGCAGCATCTCGTCGGCATGCGGGTGATACATGAAGGTCCCGCTCCGCTTGAGCACGAATTCGTAGACGAAGGTTTTGCCGGGCTCGATGTGCGGCTGCGTCAAGCCGCCGACGCCGTCCATCCCGTTGGGAACGAGCATCCCGTGCCAATGAATGGTGGTGTGCTCGGGCAAGCGGTTGGTGACGAAGAGGCGGACCTGATCGCCCTCGACGGCTTCGATGGTCGGCCCCGGTGATGCTCCGTTGTAGCCCCACAAATGCGCCCTCATGCCCGGCGCCATTTCGCGGACGACCGGCTCGGCGACGAGGTGGAATTCCTTCCAATCGCCGTTCATGCGCCAGGGCAGCGTCCAGCCATTGAGGGTGACGACCGGCTGGTAGGCTTGACCGTTCTGGGGAAGGAGCGGCGGCTGCATGGCGGTCGAGGGGCTCGTCGCTGCCGCCGGGATGCCGGCAGCCTGCACGCGTCCGCTGATCGCGGCGGCTCCAGCGAGCGTCACCGCGGACGAGCTGATGAATTTGCGTCGCGACAATTTCATGCCGTCTCTCCTCATTCAGTTCCGGAGGGTTCATTAGCGATCGCGGGCGCGGGCGAAGCTGCGCCGCTCGCTTCCGTCATGCCGCCGCCAGAAATCGCCGCGCCAAGATTGGCGCTGGCGAGCCAGAAATTCCGTTGCGCCTCGATCGCGGCAAGGCTGGAGGTAATGCGCTGACGTGATTCAGCGAGCAGCGCAAAGACATCGATCTGCATCGCGTTGTAGCGCAGCAGCGTTTCGTCCGAGATAATCTTGCGCAGTGGCAGGACTTCTTGCTGATACTGCCGCGCGATGTCATAGGCCGCGCGGTAGCGCTGGTATGCTTCGCGCGCTTCCGAGCGGACATTCACGGCCTTGGCGGTCAGGCGGTTGACGGCTTGCAGATATGTTTGTTCGGCTTGCCGTAGCCGCACCGCCCCGAAGTCGAACAGCGGGATTTGAAACTCGACGCCGAGGCCGCCTTCGTTGAAGGGATTGCCGCCCGGCTCGCGTGCCGTCTTCGAAATCCCGCTCACTTCGAGCAGGTTGATGAAGCGCGTGGCCTGGGTGAGCCCGTAGGATTTGGCTAGCGCCTCGATCTCGATCCGGGCGATTTGCAAATCGACCCTTCGGCGGATCGCGTCGACTTCAATGCCGGCAAGCGTGCGCGGCCGCTCAGGCAGGCGCGGAAGCGCCGCCGGCAACCGGAAATCCAGATCGGCGCCCCAGAGCCCCATGGCGCGAATGAGGCGTTCGCGTTCGCCGATCTGGCGCTGGCGCGCGATCGCGAGCTGGGCCGTCAGCTCGGCATAGAATACTTGTTCGCGGGCCTGATCGAGCTTGGTCATCGCGCCGCTTTCGCCCAGGCGCTTGGCGAGGGTGACGGCGGTTGCTCCGGCCGCTTGCGCCTCCACCAGATAGCCGGTCAGCGCCCGCGTGCCGACCGCTCGGTAATAGGCGCGCCGCGCTTCCACCGCGACCCGCAGTGTTTCAAACGCGGCGCGTAACTGCGCTTGCCGGAATCGGTCGGCCGCGACCTCGGCCAGTGCCGGCAGCGTCGCCAGCGCCAGAATGTTGACGATGATCTGGCGTTCGATCTCCAGCCCGCCACCGCCTGCTATATTTGACAGCGAGACGACTGGATTCGGCGGCAGCGTGGCCTGCACCATCTCTGCCTCGGAGATCCCCAGTGCGTTGTAGGCGGCCTGCAGGTCGCGATTGTTGAGCAGGGCGATCTGCACGGCTGCGTCTGCGGTCAGCGGTGCTTTCAGCAGTCGCTGCACGCGTGCGCGGACGGCAATGGCCTCCTCGGGACTGCGGAGCGCCGCCACATCCTTTTTCAGCTCGCTTCCGGCGAGGCCTTTGACAGCGCCGAATCCGCCGTCTTCCGAAAAAGACGCGCATCCCGCGAGCAGGACCGCAACGCCAAATAGCACCAGAGGGAACGCACCGGACGCCCACGGCCGGTGCCGTCGCCGAGGGCACTGCGTTGAATGATGCGGGCCCATGCTCGGTCTCATGGCTGGGGCGCGGGTGCGACGTGATCGTTTTGTTCGAGCCAGGGACGCGGCTCGACGGGACGTTGGCTGCTATATCCCCTGGTCACCGAGCGGTACGCTGCGGGTGGCACGCGGGTGCGCGGATCGGAAGGGTCGGTGCCAGCCACAGGCGTGCGCAGCGGCGTCCCGGAGCAGCTTGCCAACAGCAGCAGCGCGAAGACGCTGCCGGCGAGCAGGACGTAAGGTCTGCTCGGAATGAATGGCGTTCCCCGCGGACCACGGCCCGCCAGGCGCGTTCGAAGGTGCGCAGGCATGAAACTCTCCCGGAACTGACGGGGCCGACCGCGCGCGGGCGATCCGCGCCGCGCTGGTCACAAGACCGCGTCAGCCGATGGGAGGCCGGTTGATCCGATCGGGCTCGCGGCCGTCGCGGTGCTCTTGCGGGACCGGGAACGAGGCAGCGTGCAGATTCAAGTCGCCAAAAGCAAATCCGGGTGCGGCGAGAAGGGCCGCCATAGTGAACAGCGTCGTGCAGCAAGCACTGCCGCCGCCTTTGTGATGGTTGCTCGTCGGCGGCTGATGCGGTGCGGTGCCCACGAGGTGATGGTGCAGCACCATCGTCGCCGTGTGGACGTGCGTGGTGCCGCCTGGCTGATGGACCGCAGAATGATCATCCTGCATCAGGCAGTCCACAAGCTCATCGCCGTGAGCAAAGGCAAGAGCGGCCGACGATGCCAGGATGCAAAGCGTGTACAGCGCAGCGATAACGAGCGCCGCCATGTTGCGAGAACTTTTTGTGAGCCACAACAGCATCGAGGCCGCAGAGATCAAAGCGGTTTACAGGGGATCACTGCAAGACTAGCGCATCTAAGGGGTATTGCAACCGACTCTTGAGCTGCTGTGTATGCGCCTCTTCGACAATGAGAGCCCGCGCCTCGTGCATCGAAACGGCAGGGATCAGTCGAACGCGCCTTTTGCTACCGGGTTCCATCGTGGAACAATAAACGCTTCCCGGATTGGAGGGGCCGGCAGCCTTCTGTTGCGGGCCGCGAATCGCCTAGAAGGCGCTTGTGTCGATTTCCATCGCGACAATTGCCATGCGACACGGATTGGCCTTGCCGCTCTTACTTCGCAATTGCGGTAAGGGGCTGAAACATTACCACTTTTTAATTCCCCCGTCAGGTTGTTGTGAGCTGGAGCAACCAACAATTGACGTGTCTCATGTGGGCCGCAGGTGCCGCAACCCGGAACGAAGCGCGACATGTCCAGGGGCCAATCCAGACGCAAGTATCTGTGGCTTGCGGCCGTCGTCATCATCGCGGGCGCAAGCGTCGGCGCGGGGTTGCTGCTTTGGCGCCCGCACGGAGCGACTGCAGCCAAGCGGCCGCTGGCGGCCGCAGTTCCAGTCACGGTGGCCGCCGCACAGCGCAGCGACGTTCCGATCTTCCTCGACGGCTTGGGGACCGTGCAGGCCTCGAACACGGTTTCAATCCGCAGCCAGGTCGACGGCAAGCTCGTGTCCGTCAACTTCACGGAAGGACAGGAAGTTCACAAAGGCGACACGCTAGCGGTGATCGATCCGCGTTCGTTCCAGGCGGCGCTGGATCAAGCGACCGGAAAAAAGGCGCAGGACGAAGCCCAACTCGTGTCCGCCCAGAAGGACCTCGCCCGGTTTCAAAATCTGAACAGCAAGGGATTTGAAACACAGCAGAACTTGGACCAGCAGCAAGCCAAGGTCGATCAGTTCAAGGCCGCAATGCAGGCCGATCAGGGTGCCATCGAAAGCGCGCAGACGCAGCTCTCCTACGCCACCATCACAGCGCCGATCGATGGCCGCGTCGGCTTCCGCCAAGTCGACGCCGGAAACATCATCCACGCCAACGATCCCAATCCGCTCACCGTGCTGACGCAGATACGTCCGTCGGTGGTGGTCTTCACGCTTCCGCAAAAGAACCTCGCCGAGGTGCGCGAAGCCATGCTGAAAGGCGCCGTTCCCGTGCGTGCCTTCGATCCGGACAGCTTGCGCCAACTCGCGCAGGGCGAACTTCTGCTCATCGACAATCAGATCGATCAGACCACGGGTACCATTCGGTTGAAGGCGCGGTTTCCGAACGAAGACGACCGCCTTTGGCCAGGGGAGTTCGTGCAGGTACGCATCCAGGTCGACACGCGCAACGGCGTGGTGACGATCCCGCCGCCGGCCGTGCAGCGCGGTCCGCAAGGCCTCTATACCTGGGTGGTCAAGTCCGACAACACCGCCGAGCAACGCCCGATTGAAGCGACCACAGTCAATAATGATATCGCGATCGTGACCAAGGGCGTCGCACCCGACGAGCGCGTCGTGACCAACGGCCAATACCGGCTGCAGGCGGGAACCCGGGTTGAGACTCGCGCTGACCAGGCGGCCACGACACCGGGTAAGCCCTCATGAACATTTCCGAACCATTCATCCGCCGCCCGATCGCGACTTCGTTGCTGACGGCGGCGCTGGCGTTGATCGGCCTGGTGGCATTTCCGTTGCTGCCGGTCGCGCCCTTGCCGCAGGTCGATTTCCCAACCGTCCAGGTCACCGCCACTCTCGCCGGGGCGAGCCCCGATACCATGGCGTCGACGGTGGCGGCGCCGCTCGAGAGGCGCTTCGGTCAGATCGCCGGCGTGACGCAGATGACCTCGACGAGCACGCTCGGCTCGAGCGCGATCACGCTGCAATTCGACCTCAACCGGGACATCGATGCGGCCGCGCAGGACGTGCAGGCGGCAATCACCGCTGCCGCCCGCCAGCTCCCGACCACGCTCACCACGCCGCCGACCTATCGCAAGGTGAACCCGGCCGACTCTCCGATCCTGATCCTCGCTACGCATTCGGATTCGCTGCCGCTCACGACGGTCGACGATTATGCTGACAACGTCATAGCTCAGCAGATCTCGCAGATCACCGGCGTCGCGCAGGTCATCATCGGCGGCGAGCAGAAGCCGGCAGTGCGTGTCCAGGTCGATCCGGCCAAGCTGCAGTCGCGCGGCCTGACGCTGGAGGATGTGCGTGGCGTTCTCGTCAATGCGACTACCAACGCAGCGAAGGGCAGCATCAACGGGGCGCGGCAGAGCTTTACCATCGCCGCGAACGACCAACTCACCAAGGCCGACGAATACAACAATGTCATCCTCGCCTATCGCAACGGCGCGCCGATCCGCGTGCGCGACGTCGGACATGCGATCGCGGGACCACAGGACGTCAACATCGCGGCTTTGATGGGTAGCAAGCCCGCCGTGATTCTGATGGTTTTCAAGCAGCCGGGCGCGAATGTCATCGATACCGTCAACCGGATCAAAGCGGCGATGCCGACGATGGCGGCGGTCATTCCACCGGGAATGAAGGTGGACACGATCGTCGACCGGACGCAGACCATTCGCGCCTCGGTGCGCGACGTCGAATTCACCCTCGCGCTGACCATCGGCTTGGTGGTGATGGTGATCCTGCTCTTTCTGCGCAACATCCGCGCGACCCTGATTCCCGCCGCCACCGTGCCGTTGTCGTTGCTGGGGGCGACGGCGCTGATGTATCTGCTCGGCTTCAGCCTGGACAATCTCTCACTGATGGCGATGACTATCGCGGTCGGGTTCGTGGTGGACGATGCCATCGTCGTGGTCGAGAACATCTACCGCCACATGGAGGCGGGAACACCGTCGACCCCGTCGGCGCTCAAGGGCGCGCGCGAGATCGGCTTCACCGTGCTTTCGATCAGCATTTCGCTGGTGGCGGTGTTCATTCCGCTGCTCTTGATGGGAGGCATCATCGGGCGTCTGTTTCGCGAATTCGCGCTGACGGTCACCGCGGCGATTTTCGTATCGGTGGTTGTATCGCTTACGTTGACGCCGATGCTCTGTTCCCGATTCCTGGCGCCGCACGAGGGGCATCACGGCAAGCTCTATCGCGCCATCGAATGGGGCTTCGAATCGCTCATTGGGGGCTATCGGCGCATGCTCGACGTGGTGTTACGGCATCAGCCGCTGACGCTGATGGTGTTTTTCCTCACGATGGCGCTGACCGTTGTGTTATTCGTCTTCATCCCGAAAGGGTTCTTCCCGAGCCAGGATACCGGTCTGTTGACCGGCCTGGCAGAAGCGGGGCAGGACGTCTCGCCGCAAGAGATGAAGCGCCTGATGCTCAACGTCAGCGACGTGCTCGGGCGCGACCCGGACGTCCAGGCGTTAGGTTCCTTCTTCGGCAGCGGCAGCGGCAATACCTTGAACACCGGTCGCTTTTTCATCGGGCTCAAGCCACGGGAAGAACGCAAGTCAACAGCGGCCCAAGTGATCAGCCGGCTGCGGCCGGAGCTCGCCAAGGTCGAAGGCGTCAACGTATTCCTGCAGCCGTCGCAGGACATCACCGTGGGTGGGCGCATCTCACGCGGGCAATATCAATACACTCTGCAGGATGCCAACCTCGAGGAGCTCAACACCTGGGCACCCAAGGTGCTGGCCAAGCTCAAGACTCTGCCCGAACTGGCCGACGTCTCGAGCGATCAGCAGGGCGACGCGCCCCAGATGATGGTGACGATCAACCGCGATGCGGCTGCACGCTTCAACATTCAGCCGCAGGTGATTGACGACACCCTCAATGATGCGTTCGGACAGCGGCAGGTGGGGCAGTATTTCACGCAGACGAATGCCTATTTCATCGTGCTCGAAGCACTGCCGGAACTGCAGGGCCGCCCGTCGTCTCTCGACGAGATCTATGTGAAATCTCCCTCCGGGCAGCCCGTGCCCCTGTCAACGCTGGTGAGCGTCGACACCAGCCGCGTGGGTCTGCTTTCGGTATCGCACCAGGGACAGTTCCCCGCAGTGACGCTCTCGTTCAACCTGCAGCCGGGCGTCGCACTCGGGCAGGCCGTCGACGCCATCGACCGCGCCGAAAACGAGATCGGCAAGCCCTCGTCGCTGCTCACCAGCTTTCAGGGCAACGCCCAGGCGTTCCAAACCTCCTTGCAGAGCGAGCCGGTGCTGATTCTCGCCGCGCTGGTGGTCGTCTATGTCATTCTCGGCGTGCTGTACGAGAGCTACATCCATCCGCTGACGATCCTGTCCACGCTCCCCTCGGCCGGCGTAGGAGCGCTGTTGGCGCTTTGGCTCGGCGGGTTCGACCTCTCTGTGATCGGCATCATCGGGATCATCCTGCTGATTGGCATCGTGAAGAAGAACGGCATCATGCTCGTCGATTTCGCGATCCACCGCGAGCACGAGGGCATGTCGCCCGAGGTTGCGATCCGCGAGGCCTGTCTGCTGCGGTTCCGCCCGATCATGATGACCACGATGGCGACGCTGCTGGGCGGTCTCCCGTTGATGTTGGGGACAGGCTCCGGCTCGGAACTGCGCCAGCCGCTCGGTTACGCCATGGTCGGCGGGCTGATTGTGAGCCAGCTCTTGACCTTGTTCACCACGCCGGTGGTCTATCTCTATCTCGACCGGCTGCAGTCCTGGCTGCAGGGCGCGCGGCGCCCCGAGCCGCGTGAGTTGCTTGCGGCTGCGGAGTGACCGGTGACCTCGAGCCCTTCCGCGGACGGCCTGGTCGGCACTAATGTGCGGAATCATTTTGTGAAACGACCAGCGCAAAGCGCTTGATCGGTCGATCTGGGCCGGTTCTCGTCGTCCACCAATATCGACCGATCGGCCTCTCCTTTTCTTTCAGCACGGCACCGTCCGTTTCTTTCAGCATGGCACCATTTGTCATGTGTCTGACGTCTAGAGGCGCACGCGCTGACGTCACAGCGAGATCAGATGGCGCAAGCGGTTTGCGGGTATGCAAAGGAATCGAGGATTATAAGAAATTAATCACACAACTCCGATCACCTAAAACGGAGGTAAAGAAATTTCGCAATGGGACGGAACCAAGTGCCGGTTCGGGGCTTTAGGTGGGTTGGGAACTCGGTACGCCCCTCGTTCGCACCGGGAAGGGAAGTTGGGCCTGAAGTTTCATCAATTTCACCGCTCTTGATTGGTTCTTCGCTACTGCGAGGCCGTGGGGACCAGGCAGGTTGCAACGTTGGGACCGACCGAGCTTTCCGTGGCCCGGAATGCAGTTTCACCGTCCTCTCGCTTGGAGCCCGCCATGAAGCCGCCCGTCGAAGCCGCCCGCGAACCGAAATCCAATGGTGCGTTGGCCCGGCCGCTCGACGAGGCGACCGAAAAGATCGCCGGCGGAATCTCCCCCGCCGAACTGAATGAACTACTGCAGGCTCTGCAGGCAGTCCGGGTCGGGGACTTCTCGGTCCGGATGGAGAGCAACCAAATCGGCATCGCCGGCAAGATCGCGGACACCTTCAACGATATCGTCGCCGCCAACCAGCGCATGGCGCGCGAGCTTGAGCGGGTCGGGCAGGTGGTCGGGCGCGACGGACGCACCCGCCAGCGCGTGCGCGTCGGCCTGTCGACCGGGGCCTGGGCCGAGATGGAGACCTCGGTCAATACCCTGATCGACGACCTGCTCTGGCCGACCACGGAAGTGACCCGCGCGATCGCGGCAGTCGCGCAAGGTGACCTGCTGCAGACCGTGCGGCTCGATGTGGACGGGCGCCCGTTGGCGGGCGAGTTCCTGCGTTCCGCGAACATCGTCAACACGATGATCAAGCAGCTCAACGTGTTTACTTCGGAGGTGACGCGCGTCGCCCGCGAAGTCGGCACCGAGGGCAAGCTCGGCGGGCAGGCGCAAGTCCGCGAGGTGACAGGCGTCTGGAAGGACCTCACCGAGAGCGTCAACTCGATGGCGTCGAACCTCACCGCCCAGGTGCGCAATATCGCCGAGGTGACCATCGCGGTAGCCAACGGCGACTTGTCGAAGAAGATCACGGTCGACGTGCGTGGCGAAATCCTGCAGCTCAAGGAAGCCATCAACACGATGGTGGATCAACTCCGCTCGTTCGCCTCGGAAGTCACGCGTGTCGCACGCGAGGTCGGCACCGACGGCAAGCTCGGCGGCCAGGCGATCGTGCCTGGCGTCGCCGGCACCTGGAAGGACTTGACCAATTCGGTGAACGCCATGTGCGGCAACCTCACCGACCAGGTTCGCAACATTGCCCAGGTCACCACCGCGGTCGCTCGCGGCGACCTTTCGCGCAAGATCACCGTCGACGTGCGCGGTGAAATTCTGGAGCTGAAGGACACCATCAACACGATGGTGGACCAGCTAAACGGCTTCGCTTCCGAAGTGACGCGCGTCGCGCGCGAGGTCGGCACCGAAGGCAAGCTCGGCGGCCAGGCGCAGGTGCCGGGTGTTGCCGGTACCTGGAAGGACCTGACCGACAGCGTCAACTTCATGGCGTCGAATCTGACAGCGCAGGTCCGCAACATCGCGGACGTGGCAACCGCCATCGCCGGCGGCGACCTCTCGAAGAAGATCACTGTCAACGTATCGGGCGAAATCCTGCAGCTCAAAGAGACCATCAACACGATGGTCGATCAGCTCAACGCGTTCGCCGGCGAAGTCACGCGCGTCGCGCGCGAGGTCGGTACCGATGGCCGGCTCGGCGGCCAGGCCAACGTGCGCGGCGTCGCGGGCACCTGGAAGGACTTGACCGACAGCGTGAACTCGATGGCTTCGAACCTCACCGCCCAGGTTCGCAACATTGCGGAAGTGTCGACCGCCATCGCCAATGGTGACTTGTCGAAGAAGATCACCGTCGATGTACGCGGCGAAATCCTGGAATTGAAGGACACCATCAACACGATGGTGGATCAGCTCAACGCCTTTGCGGGCGAAGTGACGCGTGTCGCGCGCGAGGTCGGCACCGAAGGCAAGCTCGGCGGCCAGGCGGTGGTGCGCGGCGTGGCGGGCACCTGGAAGGACCTCACCGACAGCGTCAATTCAATGGCGTCGAACCTCACCGGCCAAGTCCGCAACATCGCCGAGGTGGCGACCGCCGTGGCGCAGGGAGACCTGTCGAAGAAGATCACTGTCAACGTGTCGGGCGAAATCCTTCAGCTCAAGGAAACGCTCAACACGATGGTCGATCAGCTCAATGCATTCGCGGCCGAAGTCACGCGCGTTGCGCGCGAGGTAGGCACCGAAGGCAAGCTCGGCGGCCAGGCCCAGGTGCCGGGCGTCGCCGGCACCTGGAAGGATCTGACCGACAGCGTCAATTCGATGGCCGGCAATCTGACGGCTCAGGTCCGCAACATCGTGGAAGTGACCATCGCGGTCGCGAACGGCGATCTTTCCAAGAAGATCACGGTCGACGTGCGCGGCGAAATCCTTCAGTTGAAGGAAACGTTGAACACGATGGTTGATCAGCTCAATCGGTTCGCCGGCGAAGTGACGCGCGTGGCCCGCGAAGTCGGCACCGAGGGGAGGCTTGCCGGTCAGGCGAACGTGCCGGGCGTCGCGGGCACGTGGAAAGACTTGACCGACAGCGTCAATTCGATGGCGGGCAACCTCACCGCGCAAGTCCGCAATATTGCGGAAGTGACGACGGCGGTGGCGCGCGGTGACCTCTCGCGCAAGATCACCGTCGACGTGAAGGGAGAAATCCTCGAACTGAAGAACACCATCAACACGATGGTGGACCAGCTCAATTCGTTCGCCTCGGAAGTGACGCGCGTCGCCCGCGAAGTGGGTACCGAAGGCAAGCTCGGCGGTCAGGCGCAGGTGCCCGGCGTTGCCGGCACCTGGAAGGACTTGACCGACAACGTCAACTTCATGGCGTCGAACCTCACCGCTCAGGTCCGCAACATCGCCGAGGTCGCGACCGCCATTGCCAGCGGCGACCTTTCGAAGAAGATCACCGTTGACGTGCGCGGCGAAATCCTGCTGCTCAAGGAAACGCTCAACACGATGGTGGAGCAGCTTCGCTCGTTTGCGGCGGAAGTCACGCGCGTCGCGCGAGAAGTCGGTACCGAAGGTCGGCTAGGCGGCCAAGCTGTGGTGCCAGGCGTCGGGGGCACTTGGAAGGACCTGACCGACAACGTCAACCTGCTTGCCGCCAACCTGACAACGCAGGTCCGCAATATCGCCGAGGTGACCACCGCGGTCGCGCGCGGCGACCTGTCGCGCAAGATCACTGTCGACGTGAAGGGCGAGATTCTCGAACTGAAGAACACCATCAATACGATGGTGGATCAGCTCAATGCCTTCGCGTCGGAAGTAACGCGCGTCGCGCGCGAGGTCGGCACCGAAGGTAAGCTTGGCGGCCAGGCTGAGGTGCCCGGCGTCGCTGGCACCTGGAAGGATCTTACCGACACCGTCAATGTCATGGCCGCGAACCTCACGGAGCAGGTGCGCGGCATCGTGAAGGTCGTTACCGCCGTCGCGAACGGCGACCTCAAGCAGAACCTCACGGTGAAATCCAAGGGCGAGGTCGCGGCGCTGGCTGAGACCATCAACAACATGACCGACACGCTCGCGATCTTCGCGGATCAAGTCACCAGCGTCGCGCGCGAGGTCGGCGTGGAAGGCCGTCTTGGCGGCCAGGCTAACGTGCCCGGCGCCGCCGGCACCTGGAAGGACCTCACCGGCAACGTCAATCTGCTCGCCGCGAATCTCACCACCCAGGTTCGCGCGATCGCCGAGGTCGCGACCGCTGTGACCAAGGGCGATCTTACCCGCTCGATTCAGGTCGATGCGCGCGGCGAAGTGGCCGAGCTGAAAGACAACATCAATACGATGATCGTAAACCTGCGGCTGACCACCGATCGCAATACCGAGCAGGACTGGCTCAAGACCAATCTCGCGAAGTTCACCAACATGCTGCAGGGACAGCGAGATCTGGCGACCGTCGGCCGTTTGCTGCTGAGCGAGCTGACCCCGCTGGTCAACGCACAGCAGGGCGTCATCTACCAGATGGCGAACGATGACGCCCCGGCGCTGCGGCTGTTGTCAGCCTATGCCGATGACGGTGCGAACGGCCACGGCACGGCCTTGCAGCTCGGCGAAGGCCTCGTCGGCCAGTGCGCGGCGGACAAGCGGAGAATGCTGATCACGGAAATGCCGTCGAACGTCGTTCCGATCGGCTCGGCCTTGTTCAAGGTCGCGCCGCAGAACGTCATCGTCCTTCCGGTGCTGTTCGAGAGCCAGGTCAAGGCCGTGATCGAGCTCGCCTCAACCAGCGCATTCACGACACTGCAAACGATGTTCCTCGAGCAGCTCACGACCTCGATCGGCATCGTGCTCAACAGCATCGAGGCGACGATGCAGACCGAAGGGTTGCTCAAGCAGTCGCAGCAGCTCGCCGGCGAATTGCAGGCGCGCCAGGGCGAGTTGCAGCAGACCAACGAGCAACTGGAGCAGAAGGCGCAGCAGCTTGCCGAACGCAACGTCGAAGTTGAACGAAAGAATCAGGAAATCGAGCAGGCGCGGCGCGCGCTCGAGGAAAAGGCGAGCGAGCTGGCGCTAACCTCGAAGTATAAATCGGAATTTCTCGCCAACATGTCGCACGAGCTGCGTACTCCGCTCAACTCGATCCTGATCCTGGGCCAGCAGCTCACCGAAAATCCAGACGGCAACCTGACCCAGAAGCAGGTCGAATTCGCGCGCACGATCCATGGCGCCGGCACCGACCTGCTCAACCTCATCAGCGACATCCTCGACCTGTCCAAGATCGAATCCGGGACGGTGACGGTCGATGCCGAGGATATCTTCTTCTCGAACCTCATCGACATGGTCGCGCGTCCGTTCCGCCACGAGGCTGAAACGCGGCAGCTTTCGTTCGACGTCCATGTCGATCCGAATCTCGGGCGCAGCATCAACACCGACTCGAAGCGGTTGCAGCAGGTTCTCAAGAATCTGCTGTCGAACGCATTCAAGTTCACCGGCCAAGGCGGCGTCCGGCTCGACGTTTCGGCGGCGCCGGGCGGCTGGAGCCCCGAGCATCCGATCCTCAACTCGGCGCAGGTGGTGGCGTTCGAAGTGTCGGATACCGGTATCGGAATTCCGCAGGAAAAGCAGAAGATCATCTTTGAGGCGTTCCAGCAGGCGGATGCCAGCACCAGCCGGAAATATGGCGGCACCGGACTCGGCCTCGCGATCAGCCGCGAACTGTCGAACCTGCTCGGAGGTGAGATTCATCTGCGCAGCCTGCCGGGATCGGGTAGCACCTTCACGCTCTATCTGCCGCTGAAATATGTCGGCCCGACCGCGGCGCTGCGCCCCGCCAGCGGCTCGTTTCCCTCAGCGCCCCCGGCGGTGTTCCATCTCTCCCCGGAGCGCCCGGTCGAGCAGATTCCGGACGACCGGCTGTCCATCCAGCCAGGCGACAACGTCATCCTCATCGTGGAAGACGATCCGCATTATGCGCGGATCATGCTCGACCTCGCTCGTGACAAGGGGTTCAAGGCGCTACTTGCGATGCGCGGCGATGATGCCCTCGACCTCGCCAAGCAGTATCAGCCGGCGGCGGTGTCGCTCGACGTCTTCCTGCCGGACATGCTCGGCTGGAATGTTCTCAGTCAGCTCAAGCAGAACCCGCTCACGCGCCACATTCCGGTGCAGATCATCTCGCTCGACGAAGACCGCCAACACGGGCTGGCGCGCGGCGCCTTCTCCTTCCTCGTCAAGCCGACAACTCCGGAAGGTATCGGAGAAGCGTTCACGAAGATCAAGGAATTCGCCAGGCCGCGGCGCAGGCGTCTCCTGGTGGTCGAGGATAACCAGGCCGAGCGGATGAGCATCGGTGAACTCCTGGGTCACGACGACATCGAGATCGTCAACGCCAGCACCGGCAATGACGCTCTCGCTGCGCTGCGCCAGGAGCCCTGTGATTGCGTCGTGCTCGACCTGCGATTGCCGGATATGTCGGGCTTCGAGGTGTTGGAGGAAATGCGCAGCGATGGACTGCTGTCGGACGTGCCGGTGGTGGTGTTCACCGGCCGCGAATTATCGTCGGAGGAGGATGCGCGGCTCCATACGATGGCGCGCAGTATCGTCGTCAAAGGTGTGGAATCGCCGGAGCGGCTGCTCGACGAGACCGCGCTGTTCCTCCACCGCGTCATCACCGACCTGCCACCGGCCAAGCAGCGCATGCTGGAACGGCTCAACAGTTCAGACGAAGATTTGGTGGGACGATCCGTGCTTCTGGTCGATGATGACTCCCGCAACATTTTCGCATTGTCGAGCGTGCTCGAGCGGCGCGGGATGAAAGTCCTCACCGCGACCACCGGTCGGGAGGCGATCGAGCTCCTTGAGGCGAATACGGGATTGGCGATCGTGCTGATGGATATCATGATGCCTGAAATGGATGGCTATCAGACCGTCCAGAAGATTCGCGAGAACCCGGCCTATCGTCGGCTGCCAATCATCGCGCTGACGGCCAAGGCCATGAAGGGCGATCGCGAGAAATGCCTTGAAGCGGGGGCGTCGGACTATCTCGCCAAACCGGTGAATACCGAGCAGCTCCTGTCCGCGTTGCGGATGTGGCTCCATCGCTGACCCGGAGGCTCCATGAAGTCCGACGACAAGGTCAACATCCTCCTGGTGGATGATCAGCCGGCGAAGCTGCTTGCTTACGAGATCATCCTGCGCGAACTGGATGAGAACCTTCTGAAGGCCGCCTCCGCGCGGGAAGCGTTGGAATGCCTCCTGAAGAACGATGTCGCCGTCATGCTCATCGACGTCTGCATGCCGGAGCTCGACGGATTTGAACTGGCGGCGATGATCCGCGAGCATCCTCGCTTCCAGCAGACCGCGATCATCTTCATTTCCGCAATCCATCTCACGGACGTCGACCGCTTGCGCGGTTACGAGATGGGCGGCGTTGACTACGTTCCAGTCCCGGTTGTTCCGGAAGTCCTGCGCGCCAAGGTCCATGTCTTCGCCGAGCTGCATCGCAAGACCCGCGCGCTCGAGCGGTTTAATTCCGAGCTGGAGCGGCGTGTCGCGGAGCGAACCGCGGAGCTGGAGTCCTCAGCTCTGCGGTTGCTGCAGAGCGAGCGATTGCGCAGTTTGGCGTTTGCCGCCGGGCAGATGGGATCGTGGGCATGGGACACCGTGACCGGCGACTGCGTCTGGGATGAAGGCCAATATCGTATCTGCGGTCGGCATCCTGACGCGTTCGAGGTGACGGCGGCCAGCATTCAGTCGCTCATTCATCCCGATGACTTGCCGCACCTGAAGGCGGAGTTCGAGAAGCTCGGGGCCGACCGACAGAATTTCCAGACCGAATTCCGCGTGCGCCGGCCGAGCGGCGAATGGCGTTGGTGCATCGGCGCGGCAGCGGCGAGCGTCGATGATGTGAACCGCGTCATCCGCCTGAGCGGCGTAACGGTCGATATCACCGATCGCAAGCGTGCGGAGGAACGCCGGACATTGCTGGTGCGCGAGGTCGATCACCGCGCCCGCAACGCGCTTGCTGTCGTGCAATCCATCATCAGGCTTACCCGCGCAAAGACCATCGATGCTTACATCGCCGCGGTGGACGGCCGTATCGGCGCGCTATCGCGGGCGCATGTGCTGCTGTCCGAATCGCGCTGGGAGGGGGCCGCCCTCGATACTCTGGTCGAGGAGGAATTGGCACCTTACCGCAGCGGTGACGGAGGGAAGATCAACGTCGACGGCGCTTCTACCCTGCTCGAGCCGGCAACTGCGCAGATCCTGGCTCTTGTCCTGCATGAGCTTGCGACCAATGCTGCCAAGTATGGTGCGCTGTCGCTCGCCGGCGGCAGGGTAAGGCTGACGTGGCGGACTCAGCCGAGTGAACTCATACTCGAATGGACGGAAACCGGCGGACCGGTTGTCGAGCTTCCGTTGGCTCAGGGCTATGGCACGAAAGTCATCAAGGCCAGCATCGAGCGGCAATTGGCGGGTCACGTGACATTCGATTGGCGGCCGGACGGACTGCATTGCGTTCTCGCGATCCCGTTGCGGGATGACAATGCCATCCCCGCCGATCGCGCCAGCATCCCGGTCCGGGCCGAGAAGAACGCGAGCGTCAAGCCGTTGAAGACGATCGCCGGAGATCGCCTCCTGCTCGTGGAAGACGAGGCTCTCATCGGCATCATGATGAAGGACATGCTCACGGAACTGGGATTCCAGGTGGTCGGTCCGTTCAACAAAGTCGCCGAGGCACTTGCCGCAGCCAAGCACGAGGAGTTTCACGGGGCTATTCTGGACGTCAATCTCAATGGTGAACTGGTCTACCCGGTCGCCGATCTGGTGGAAGCCCGCGGCGTGCCTTTCGTCTTCGTGACCGGTTATGGCGCCGACGGCGTCGCGGATCGATTCACGGGTGTCCCGGTGCTGCAAAAACCGATCGAAAGACAGATGTTGCAGGGCATGTTCGTACGCGAACCCACTTCTGTGGGTCAGGCCGGCTGCGCCAAGCCCGCTCGGCTCGCCGGTGGGGTGCGCATCTATTGATGTTTTACGGTCGATCTGCGCAACAGCGCATTCTTTGCCGAGTCCCCCGCATCCCTTCTGGGCCGGACCGCCGCCTGTACATTGTAGGAAAAATTCAGTTTATGCCGCAGCCGTTTCCACGGGTGTCGTGGGCCCGCGGCCGGCGCCGCGACCGCGGGGATGGAGGGTGGGCTGGTAGACAGCACATCGAGTGAAGCACTCCGCCGTCAGCCCGTTGCCGGCGGCTGCCAGAGCATGATCGCTTCAGATTGAAGCGATCATGCTCCGCTTCTCTTTGATTGGTCGCATGATCTGAATCCTGAAAAGTCTGAAACTTTTCGGGATCGTGCTCTAATGGCAATTCTTCCCATTGCGTCGCGCTCGCGGCACTGCTGAAATCCCACCTAATCAGCAACACAGGGAGGGATATTCTATGTTCTCACGTCGCAGTTTCCTTCGCGGCACAATCGGCGCGGGCGTTGCGCTGACAACGCAGCGCGCGCAGTGGGCGCTGGCGCAGACGCCCGCGGCTCCAGCACGCGGCAGCCGGCTGATCATCGATTCGCAGATCCACATGTGGAAGGCGAATACGCCGGACTGGCCCTGGGTGCCCGGCACCCGCGCGCAGCTTCCGGAGCCGATGACCATCGAGCGGGTCATCCCGATGATCGACGATGCCGGTGTCGATCGAGTGGTCATCGTTCCGCCGACGCTGGCGGGCGAGCGTCTCGACTATGGTCAGGAAGCGGTGCGCCGGTATCCCGGCCGCTTTGCCATCATGGGGCGGGTCAACCTCGACGATCCGCAGAATGCAGCGCGGTTCCCGACGTGGCGACAACAGCCCGGCGTGCTCGGCATTCGCCTGAACATCGCCGGCAAAGAAGCCGCCTGGCTGACGGATGGCACGGCCGACTGGTTCTGGCCGGCGGCCGAGAAGTCAAAGATCCCGATCATGTTCCTCACCACCGGCCAGACGCATCTGTTTGGCAACATCGCCGAGCGGCATCCGCAGCTCCTGCTCATCATCGACCACATGGGCGTTTCGTCGGAGGCGGTGCGCAATCACAAGCTCGCGGAGGCGATCGCGGAGTCGGCGGCGCTCGCCAAGTACCCGAACGTCTCGGTGAAGCTTTCGGCGGCGCCGCTGTTCTCGTCCGAGCCCTATCCGTTCAATGATGTAAATCCTCACATCCATCGGCTGTTTGACGTGTTCGGTCCACAGCGCTGCCATTGGGGGACCGACGTGACCAATTCATACGCCAAGGCCACTTATCGTCAGCGGGTAACCCATTTCACCGAGGAGCTGAAATTCCTGTCCGAGGAAGACAAGGACTGGATCATGGGACGCTCGATCGCGGAGCGCCTGGGCTGGGTGTAACGCGCCGCCGCAAGAAACAACACGATCACAGCGGACGTTGCTTCGTCCGCATTTCATGTCTGCATTCACGCGATGGCCGACGCAAACGCAGAACGCCACCCATTGTCCGACGCCGAAGAGCGCCCGGTGGCGGATGATATCGCTTTTCAGGCGCGAGTCTGGAAAGCTGAACGCATCGGCTGGTGCGTGATGACGATCGTGGTCGGGAGCGGGCTGCTTGGCGTCTTCTCGAACGGACCTCTCAGCAACCGATTTGTCGCAAGCTCAGATGGAGTGGTGCGCGTCGAATACGAACGCTTCGGGCGTAAGACTGCGGTCAGTCACTTTACAATGACGGTGGCGTCGTCGTCCGGGCCGGAGGTTCAGCTCCGGCTTGGTCCCGACTTTGCACGTTTCTATGACATCGAGTCGCTTCAACCGATTCCCCGGCGCACCACCGCCGGCGCCGACGGACTCGAACTGGTGTTTGCGACAGCATCGAAGGGTGATCTGTCCGTTCGCCTCGCCGCGCGCGCGGATCATTTCGGCATCGCCAGGATCAACATCGAAGTCGAGGGCAAGAGCATCGCCTTGAAACAATTCATCTATCCCTAGAACATGATCGCTTCAGATGGAAGCGATCATGTTCCGCTTCTCTTTGATTGGCCGCATGATCCGATCCGAAAGGTCTGCAACTTTTCGGGATCATGCTCACAGCTAGAGGCGAAAGTCATGGACACAATCGTCAAAACCATCATCGTCTATATCGTGCTGCTGATCCTGATGCGGCTTTCCGGCCGCCGTACCTTGGCGCAGATCACGACGTTTGATTTCATCCTGCTGCTGGTGATTGGGGGAACCACGCAGCGGGCGTTGCTCGGGCAGGATTATTCGGTGACCAATGCGCTCCTCGTGGTCATTACATTGATCTTGACCAACGTGATCCTGTCGCTGATCGAACGCGACTTTCCGACGTTCGCGAGGCTCGTCAACGGTGCTCCCTTGATTGTCGTAGAGCAGGGTCAAATGCTGGACCAGCGTCTGCGGCGAGCGCGGCTCACCCAACAAGACATCATGGCCGCGGCGCGACGCACCCACGGGATCGAGCGCGTTGATGATATCAAGTACGCGATTCTGGAAGCGAGCGGAAACATCTCGATCATTCCGCGCGTCCGTCGCCAACCTGATAGGCTAAGCGCTAAATTCGAGTCACCCGCTCATGCCCGCGAAAGCCGAATGCGGGTATCCAGGGCTATCGGTTCGGATCGCGCACCTGGTTCGTTGGGGGACCGCTGCGCGGCGACCAGCGGAGTTTTGCTGACCTGAACAATATAGCGTCCCAACGTTACAGCATGCCCAGCGCGTGGAGATAGGTCTCCAGAATCGCTTCCTGTTCGCGGCGTTCGTCGGCGTCCTGTTTGCGCAGACGCACGACCGTGCGCAGCGCCTTGACGTCATAACCGTTGCCCTTGGCTTCGGCATAAACGTCGCGGATGTCGTCGGAGATCGTCTTCTTTTCTTCCTCCAGCCGCTCGACCCGCTCGATGAAAGCTTTCAGTTGGTCCTTGGCAAAACGGGTTGCAGGCTCTTCCTTGATTGCAGTCGCGGCAGCGGTCGCCATCGGGCACTCCTCTTCTACGCATCAGCGTGCAGAAGAGGTTTTCGAATCGGGTCTGGTCAAGGCGAGGGGCCTGTCATCCACAGCAGTGCACAGCGCGCCGCGGACGTGAGCCGATTTATGTTGCAATGAGATGAGTTGCGTGCGCGCGAGCCAACCATCGCGTGGCGTCAATGTTTGGGGCCCGATTTCTCGAATTGCGCAACCTGTTCCTTCGAGGCTTCCTTCTGGTATTTCGCCTTCCATTCCTCGAACGGCATGCCGTAGACCGCCTCGCGGCTCTGGTCCTTGGAGAGCGGCACGCTGCGGGAGTCAGCGGCTTCCTTCATCCAATTGGACAGGCAGTTGCGGCAGAAGCCAGCGAGATTCATGAGGTCGATGTTCTGCACGTCGGTGCGCGTGCGCAGATGCTCGAGCAGGCGGCGGAACGCCGCGGCTTCGAGTTCAGTGCGGGTTTTTTCGTCTAGCGCCATAGCTGCAATCTCTCGCTGATGCACCGATCGAGCGTGTGCCCGATCATTCTCAACAAGAATAGTGTCGACCGCGTCCGCTTTCCAGCCGCCGCAGGTTGCCAAGATTTGCAAAAGGAGACCACATGCCGACGAGCCTGGAGTTCCATTTGCCTTGAATCCTTCTCCCCGCGCCTTCCTCACCGGCTTGTTCAACGCAGCGGTTGCCGCTGCGCATCCGGCGCAATGCCTGCCGGCGCTGCTTCCGCCGCCACCGCCGACAGGCCGGCTCGTGATCTTGGCGGCGGGCAAGGCCGCCGGCGCGATGGCCGAGGTGGCCGAGGGGCATTACCTCGCCCACGGCCTGCCTCAGACGCGGATCGCGGGGCTTGCCGTCACGCGACATGGCTATGCCCGCCCGACGCGGCTGATGCGCGTGATTGAGGCCGGGCATCCGGTCCCCGACGCCGCGGGATTGGCGGCCGCGTTCGAGACGTTGGCTCTCGCTGATGCTGCCGGCTCCAACGATCTCGTCCTTGCGCTCATCTCGGGCGGAGCCTCGGCGAACTGGGTGGCGCCGGCCCCGGGTCATTCACTAGCGGAAAAGCGGGCTCTGACGCTGGCCTTGCTCCGCAGTGGCGCGTCGATCGGTGAGATCAACACCGTTCGCAAACATCTCTCGCGGATCAAGGGCGGCCGGCTGGCCGAGCGCGCCTACCCAGCCAGGTTGATCGCAATCGCGATTTCAGATGTCCCCGGCGACGACCCGGCGGTGATCGGCTCCGGCCCGACGGTGCCGGATCCCACCACGCTTGCCGATGCTCGCGCCGTCATCGCGCGCTATCGCCTCGAGGTCTCCGAGGCCGTTCGGCGCGCACTCGATGATCCACGCAACGAAACGCCGAAATCCGGCGATCCGGTCTTTGCCGCCACTTCGTTCGCACTGGCAACACGGCCTGCCGAGGTTTTCGGCAAGGTCGAAGCGAGGGTGCGCGAGGCGGGGTTTGAGCCCATCCTTCTTGGCACCGATCTTCAGGGCGAGGCGCGCGACGTGGCGGCCCAGCATGCCCGGCTCGCGCGTGAGATCGCGGCGCAGGGCCGCCGCGCGGTGATCCTCTCGGGCGGCGAACTCACGGTGACGGTCCGCGGGAAGGGGCGGGGCGGTCCCAACCAGGAGTATGCACTCGCGCTAGCGCTCGCGCTTGACGGGAACCCCGGGATTGCGGCCCTCGCCGGCGACACTGACGGCACCGACGGGGGCGGCGGGCGGCCCGACGACCCGGCCGGCGCCTTTATCGATGCGACCACCATCCGTCGGGCAGCGCAACTTGGCCTCGATCCGGCCGCCTTCCTCGCCGACAACAATTCGTCCGAATTCTTCGGAAAGCTCGGCGACCTCCTGACTCCGGGACCGACGTGCACCAATGTCAATGATTTCAGGGCGATCCTCGTTGACAGCGCGTGATGACACGCGATATCGGGCCATGCCGGAGATTTGAGCCCGATGGGACGACGCTCGATGGGATTGTCCTGGCCCCAATCGCTGCCGCGCACTCGCGTCCTAGGCGGGGCGCTGGCGATCCTCGCTTTTCCACTGGTCCTGACTGCCAAGCCGGCGCCGGCCGCAGCCGATTTTCGCCTTTGCAACAACACCGGTAACCGAGTCGGGCTGGCCGTCGGCTACAAGGAGAATGAAAGCTGGACCACCGAAGGCTGGTGGAACCTGGCCCCATCGAGTTGCGAGACCGTCCTTCGTGGTAACTTGGTCGCGCGATTTTATTACATTTACGCGGTCGACTATGATCGCGGCGGCGAGTGGGCCGGTCAGGCATTCATGTGCACCCGCGACAAGGAGTTTACCATCAAGGGTACGGAGGATTGCCTCGCGCGGGGCTTTGACCGCACCGGCTTCTTCGAGGTCGATACTGGCGAGCAGCCGAACTGGA
This sequence comes from uncultured Alphaproteobacteria bacterium, assembly GCA_963702695.1. Classification (GTDB taxonomy): domain Bacteria; phylum Pseudomonadota; class Alphaproteobacteria; order Rhizobiales; family Xanthobacteraceae; genus VAZQ01. Next base: position 75,363 of record CAVPDS010000029.1, read on the forward strand.
CGGTCCAACTCACCGAATCCGCCGACCAGGTGCCGCAGCAGCCGCTGCAGACCCGCGTGCCGCTGCCGTCGCTGACGACCCCGCCCGCCGGCAAGCCCGGCTTCGCGCCGCCCGCGCCGCCCGCTCCGCCGCGAAGTCGTAACTGATGCGACGTCTGCGTCGGACCAAGATCGTCGCGACCCTCGGGCCAGCGTCGGGCGATCGCAACATGATCGCGAGCCTGTTCCGTGCCGGGGCCGACGTGTTCCGCATCAACATGAGCCACACATCGCACGACCGCATGCGCGAACTGGTTGCTGCGATCCGCGCGATCGAGTTCGAATACGGACGGCCGATCGGCATCCTGGTCGATTTGCAGGGGCCGAAACTGCGGGTCGGACGCTTCGCCGCGGGTCCGGTGACGCTCGCGAAGGGCGACACGTTCGTCCTCGATGCGGATGAGTCGCCGGGCGACGCCACCCGCGTGTATCTCCCGCATCCGGAAATCTTCGCGGCGATCGAGCCGGGGCACAGCCTGCTGCTCGATGACGGCAAGGTGCGGCTTACCGCGGCCGAGGTCGAGCCGAGTTGCATCGTCACGCGTGTCGAAGTTGGCGGCAAACTGTCGGACCGCAAGGGCGTGAGCTTGCCGCAGACGATCCTGCCGTTCTCCGCGCTCACCGAGAAGGATCGCTCCGACCTCGAAGCCGCGCTCGATGCCGGCATCGATTGGGTTGCGCTGTCCTTCATCCAGCGCCCCGAGGATATCGCGGAGGCCAAGAAGATCACGCGCGGCCGCGCCGGCGTGATGGCGAAGATCGAGAAGCCGCAGGCGGTGGCCCGGCTCGTCGACATCCTCGACGTGACGGACGCGCTGATGGTCGCGCGCGGCGACCTCGGCGTCGAGATGCCGCTTGAAAAGGTGCCGGGCGTGCAGAAGCAGATGACCCGCATGGGTCGCCGCGAGGGCAAGCCGGTCGTGGTCGCCACCCAGATGCTGGAGTCGATGATCACCAGCCCGGTGCCGACGCGCGCCGAGGTCTCCGACGTAGCAACTGCGATCTTCGAGGGCGCGGACGCGGTGATGCTCTCGGCGGAATCGGCGGCGGGACAGTTTCCAGTCGAAGCGGTGGCGACCATGAACCGTATCGCCGAGGAGGTGGAGAATGACTCCCTTCACCGCAGCATCATCGATGCACAGCGCGCCGAGCCGGAAGCAACTGGCGCCGACGCGATCGCGGCGGCGGCGCGCCAGATTGCCGAAACGCTCGATCTCTCCGCCATCCTGTGTTGGACATTTTCCGGGTCGACCGCGTTGCGGGTCGCGCGTGAGCGGCCAGAATCGCCGATCATTGCGATCTCGCCAAACTTGCTTACCGGGCGCAAGCTTTCGCTCATCTGGGGTGTGCACTGCATCGTCGCGGAGGATGCGCACGATCAGGACGACATGGTCGACCGCGCCTGCCGGCTGGCCTTCCGCGATGGCTTTGCGCGCGCCGGCGAGCGCGTGATCATCGTCGCCGGCGTCCCGCTCGGCACCCCTGGGGCCACCAACATGCTGCGCATCGCCTATGTCGGCTCGGAGGACGCGGGGGCGGGGTGAGCGCGTGCCGAAACGGTGGCCGGTCGCGTCACCGCGCGTTTGTTTACTTCGTCTGAAGGGATGAGCCCGATCTGGCGGCGGCCACGACTTCCTCGATCGCAGCGATAACCCGCTCAGGAGCGGCGTGATGCACCATGTGCCCGACACCTTCAAGCAATACGAGCTTGCTGTCGGGAAGCACTGAAACGAGCTCACGCGCATGAATTTTCGGCGATACGACGGTATCCCTATCGCCAAAGATGATGACCGCCGGCGCGTCGATGCCAGCGTAGCGAGGCGCTTGGCGGGTCACGAAAGCAAGGAGACCCGCCACGTCGCGCGCGTTGGCCAGAAAGTTCTGCGGCCGCAGGACCAACGGGATGGCGGCGCGCTGGACGTAATCGGCCGGCGGCGGTTGAGGCGCGAACACGGTGGCGACCGTTGAATCGGTGATCAGCGTTCCGATCGGCAGCGCCAGCGTCCATGCAAACAGCGGTCCGAACCAGGGCAGCGCCGCGATGGTGTAGTACCAGGCGATGCCGGTCGACCAAGGATGCGACACCGGCGCCAGCAGGATGAGCCCGGCCACCTGTGCCGGATAGTCAAGCGCCAGCGCGGTCGCCACCGCGCCGGCAAATGAATGGGCGACGAAGATCGCACGCATGACGCAGAGTTGTTGCAGCACTTTTCTGATCATGGCGGCTTGGCGCGCAGGCGACTTGCTGTCGGGAGACCGCTCGCTCCACCCGTGACCCGGACGATCGATGAGAACCACACGGCGCATGTGCCGGAGCCGGTCGCCAAGTGCAAGCCGCATGTCTTCGAGATTGCCGCTGGCGCCGTGGATGAGGACGATGGGCAGATCGTCCACGGAGCAGGGTTCTGCCGCTTTCAGATCGACGATGTGGAGGCGGACGCCGTCGGCTTCGACGAAAATTCCGGCCGGCGGATGGGCGCCTCCAATCCAGCGTGCTCCCACGGCCGTGATGGCCGCCAGAACCGCGAGCAGGGAGATCGCAAGCGTGATGCTGATCAAAGTCAAAGCGCGCAACCGCGAACTGGGTCTCCAGGCACGGACAAACCGAGTCATACCAGCGCCGGCGCGATCAACTCGTCATGCCCGGCCTTGTGCCAGGGCATCCTTTCTTAGACTATTCTAAGGTTCAGAGCCTATCCGAAGAGATGGGTGGCCGAGTCAAGCCTAGTCAACCCCGGCAATGACCATCCCCGATAGTTACGCTCATCTGCGGCAGGCCTTGCTGCCGCGCATGATGCAGCGTGTCTCACGCGACGGACGATTGAAATCGACTTTATCGCGTTTCGGCTCTCCGGGCGTCTTCCCGCCTTGGCGGAAAGGGAGAAGCGAAGGTTATGGCAATGGTCTTCAGCCGCCGACGGCGTCGGTCACGCATTTTTTCGTGAAGCTGGTCCTGGCGGCGCCGTTGAGTTTCTTTTCGGTGGCCGAAGTGTTGCATGTGGTCTGCGCGTCGGTTTCGCACTTTTTCATGAAGCTGTTCAGAGCCGCGCCGGCAAGCTTCTTCTCGGTCGCTTGTGATTTGCAGGTAGGCGTTTGCGCGAACGCGGTTCCGGCGAGCACGCACAGAATGGCAGTCAGGGTCAGGGTCTTCATCGCTCTCTCCTTCAAGATGGAAGATGAATCAGATTCCGTCAGGGCGCTGGCGCTGGTCCGCGCTGCGCCAAAAGGTCTCGAATCTCCGTCAGCAGCTTCACGTCTGCTGGGACCGCCGGTGCTTTCGCCTCTTCCTGCTTTTGCAGTTTGACCATGAATCTGATGACCAGGAACAACACGAACGCGACGATCAGGAAGTTGAGGGTGATCGTCAGGAATTGCCCGTAGCCCAGCACGGCGCCTTGTTTCTTCGCATCCACATACGCGGTCGCAGTGACGTTGTGTGACAGCGGGATGAAGTAGTTCGAAAAATCAAGGCCGCCGGTAACTGCTCCGATGATGGGCATGATTATGTCGCCGACCAGCGAGGCTACGATGGCGCCGAATGCTACGCCAATGATGACGCCGACAGCCAGATCGACCACGTTGCCGCGCAATGCGAATTTCTTGAATTCCGCCAGCATCAAGGACACTCCTCGGGACGCTGTTTATCAGCGAAATTACTATTTATGAGATAGTCTAATTATCGCATCAATTATGAACTGAACAAATGACGCTCGCAAGCATGCGAAGCTTGAATTTGACAACCGCGCACAGGGACTATCTGAATACCGCCCCGTCGATCAAATGCCGACCTGGCTGTTATGCTCCGCGCACCTTCGGCATGTCGATGAATTGCCAGGGGCTTGGCATGTCGCCGCAGGGAACTTCGATCAGGGCCGGCTCATTTGCGGCGAGGCTCTGTTCGAGCTGGCGGCGCAGGCCCTCGGCGTTGTTGACGCGATGGGCGGCGATGCCGAAACTCTCGCCCAGTCGCACAAAGTCGGGATTGGCGAGGTCGCTGCCGATAAGGCGGTTGCCGTGCAGCGTCTTCTGCATGTTGCGGACGTTGCCGTAGGCTCCGTCATTGAAGACGATCACCACGACCGGAATGCGGTGGCGCACCGCAGTGGCAAGTTCTTGCACATTGAACATGAAGCCGCCGTCGCCTGAGATGGCGACCACGGGCGTACTGCCGAGCGCGGCCTTCGCACCGATCGCGGTGGCGACGCCCCAGCCGAGCGTGCCTTGATAGCCGGATGAGATATAGGTGCGCGGCGCGCGCGCCTCGAAGGCCGAGCGCGCCGTGTAGCCGACCTGCGTGAGCTCGTCGATCAGCACGCCGTTGTCGGGCAGCACGTCGCGGATCGCACGCAGGTAGGCGATCTGCGGCGCGAGCACGGACATCTCCGACGCAACCTGTTCGCGTAGCTTGCGGCTCGCCGCGAGCCGGTCCGAGCGCATCGGCGAGAGGTGTTTCAGGTGTTCGGTGATCCGCCGCAGCAGCGTTGCCGAATCTCCGACCAAACCGATCTCCGGCTTGCGCAGCCGTTCGATCTCGGCCGGATCGACATCGACCTTGATGATCTTCAACTTGTCGTCGGTACCCCAGGCCGAGATCGGGATCTGCATCCGGGTTCCGACCGCGAGCACGACGTCGGCGGTCTTCCATAATTTGTGTCCGCCCGGGAGCACCTGGGCGAGCGGGTGGCGCTCGTCGAGCACGCCCTTGCCGCGGCGATAGGAGACGACCGGTGCGGTGAGCTGCTCGCCGAGCGCGCGCACTTCATCCGCCGCTTCGAGCGCGCCGCCGCCGATGAAGATCACCGGGTTCTCGGCCTTGGCGAGAAGATCGGCGGCGCGTTCGACCGCGGCTTCGTCGAACGCGGGCGTGGGCTCATACGCGAGCGGCTCCATCAGCGCGACCTCGGCGCGCGCCGCTAGGATGTCCGGCGGTACCTCAATTCCGACCGGGCGCGGCCGGCCGGAGTGCATTTCCTTGAACGCACGGGCTACCAGCGCCGGCGCTTCGGGCGGCGCGTTGACGCGGTCGGCCCACTTGGTGAGCGTGCGCAGGATGCCGATCTGGTCGGGGATTTCGTGCAGCAGGCCGTGGCCTTTGCCGATGGCGCGGCTCGGAATCTGCCCGATCAGCGCGAGCACGCGCGCGCCGGTCGAATAGGCGGTCGCGAGCGCGGCAGTGCTATTGAGGAAGCCCGGCCCCGGCACCACCGAATAGACCGCAGGCTTCCCGGTCGCGAGCGCGGCGCCGAGCGCCATGTAGGCCGCGCCTTGCTCATGCCGCGTATGCACGACGCGCAGCGCATCGCCGACGTCGAACATCGCGTTGAACAGATGATCGCTCTGCACGCCCGGGAGGCAGAAGATGGTCGAGATCCCGTGATTCAACAACGATCGAACGACCGCATCGCCTCCGCTCATCAGCGGCATGTTCTTGCTCTCCAGTGAGAATGATCCGAAGCATTGGACCGCATGACCACAGGCGACACGGGGTAGGGGTCCCCGCTTGCGCAGGGCGGAGGAAGGAGCGTGAGTCGCGGCATGTATCAGTTCGACAAATTCAGCGTCGAGAGCGCAGCCTTCCAGCGCTCGTTCTCGCTGGCGAGGAAGTTGCCGAAGGTGGTCTCGTCCTCGTAGGCGGGGACCGCCGTCAGCGTGTGGATGTTCGCCTGCACCGCGGGTTGCGCGAGAATCTGCTGTACCTCGCGCGAGATCGCACGCACCACCGGTGCCGGCGTGCCGGCGGCGGTGAATAGGCCGAGGAAGCCGGAGGAGCGCCCGGATCCGGGGTAGCCGGCCTCGGCGATGGTCGGGATTTCCGGCGCGACCGAGAACCGCTTGGCGTCGTGCAGTCCGAGCCCCAGGAGGCGACCGGACTGGATGTGCGGATAGGCGGAGGTGAGATCGACCGAGACCACCGGAATTTGCCCGGCGATCGCGTCCACGACCGCCGGCGCGCTGCCGCGATAAGGCACGTGCACGAGCTTCGCTCCGGTCAGCTTCGCCAATAGTTCCATGGAGATGTGCTGGCTCGTGTTCACGCCGGTCGAGCCGAAGGTGACGCCGTCCGGTTTGGTCCTCCCCCACTCGATCAATTCCTTGATCGACTTAGGGCCGGTTCTGGGATTGGCGGCTACCACCGTCGCCACATCGATCAGCTTGGCGACTGCCTTCAGGTCGCGCAGCAGCGGCGGCGAGGTCGAGCCCGGCAGGTTGGGGTCGATCAGCAGCGCGCCGGTCGCACCGATGCCGAGCGTATCGCCGTCAGGCGGCGCCTTCGCCACGATCGAAAGGCCGAGCGACCCGCCCGCGCCGACGCGGTTCTCCACCACGACGGGACGGTTGAGCCGCACGCCGAGATCATTGGCGATCGCGCGGGCAATGCCGTCGGCGGAAGCGCCCGGCGCGAACGGCACGATGATGGTGATGGGCTTGCGGGTCTGGGCGAAGGCCGACCCGTTGAGGATCAGCAACGTGAGCAACAGGGCGCGCCCGAACAGCATGATCCCCTCCCGGAGCAGAACGCTTATGGTTGGGAGGATGTTAGTCGAAGCCGCAGGGGGCGCAACGGCTAGGATGGCGCTCGGAACGATATGACTGAACCAAAAATGCTCATGGCCGGAGCTGCCCCGGCCATGATGCAGCAGACGGCGATCGGCCGCTCAGATGTCGCGGCCCTCGACCTTCTCCGACAGCTTCTTGACCAGGTCGGGGATGCGCTCGAGGTGCGGGTGAACTGCGAGCGCGCGGCGGAAAGCTTCCAGCGCGTGCTTGTCGTCGCCGGTTTCCTCGAAGATCATCCCGAGCCCCGATAGCGCGCCGAAGTGGCGCGGTTCGCGCGCCAGCACTTCGCGGATGTCGGCCAGCGCGTGGTCGAAATCCTTCTTCATGAAGTACAGGGTGGCGCGCCGGTTCCAGGCTTCCACGTAATCCGGTCGGATCTCGATGATCGCGCTCAGGAGCCGGATCGCCAAATCGTTATCCTTGCTGTCGACGGCCATCCTGACCCGGCTCATCAGCAGGTTGGCGGTATCGCCGCCGGCCGCCATCCAGAGCGACCAGATGCGGTTTTCGATGTATTTCGCGCTTTCATCGTCGGGCGCAATCTTGAGCGCCTGGAACAGCCGGTCGATGTTGATCCGGCGATCACCGGTCTGCGGCCGCGGCAGATTAGCCGGCGGCTCCACCATTTTCGGCGGCTCAGTGGTGTGTGGGTTCTTCTCCGGGTCGGTCGCCTGGGCGAGGGCCGGGAGGGCGAGCGTCGTCGCCGCGGAAATAACCGCGCCTACGACAAGCATTTTGAATCGAGTGCGCATGAGACAAAGTGTAGCTCTGCCTCTTCGGTCAGCAAGTGCGTATTTGCATCACTGTGCTGTGAAAGAAGGCATCGATTTCATTAAATTCTGTTAACCCTGCCGTGCTTTGAAACGGCGATTGGTCTTGTTGATCACATAGACGCGGCCCTTGCGGCGGACCAGCCGATTGTTGCGGTGGCGACCGCGCAACGACTTCAACGAATTGCGAACCTTCATTTTTTTGCTCCGGAGGGCGGCGGCCATGGCTGTGGGGCGCCGCGGGCCTGAGATCGTGGCGCGGAAACTAGGGATGAGCCGGCTTCTCGTCAATCGTTGAGCGCGCCGGAAAGCCGCCTCTACGCCAAAAATACGAAAGCATTTTGGTTGTGGCATTAATATCACACTCGCGAGGGTGGGCGCGCATGATCTTGGAGCCCTGCGGACGCGGCAAATTTGCTCGCCGCATCAGTCTTTTTCAGCGCTTGGGGCTCCACTATGGTCGGCGCGACGGGCCGCCCGTGCCCGCTGCGTAAGAACCCGAAGGAGCCCGAGATGCCCACATGGTCCGCCTGTTCCCGCATAGCGGCCGTGGGCGCGCTGGTTGCCCTTGCGGCGGCGAGCCCGGTGCGGGCGCAGGACGCCGTTGCCCAGTTCTACAAGGGCAAGCAGATCACCCTCTACGTCGGCTCGACCGCAGGCGGCGGCTACGACACCTACGCGCGCCTGCTCGCACGCAAATTCAGCAGTTACATTCCTGGCAATCCGACCATCGTCGTCCAGAACATGCCGGGGGCGGGCAGCAACAAGCTCGCCGGCTACATGTACAGCGTCGCCCCGAAGGACGGCACGGCGATCGGCGCGATCTTCTCTGGGGCGATCTTGCAGCCGCTGCTTGGCGATCCGGTACAGCACGATCCGAGCAAATTTCTCTATGTGGGCAACGCCAACAACGAGGTCTTCCTTTGCCTCGGGCGCACCGATGCTGCAGCGAAGACGTTCAAAGACACCTTCGAAAAGGAAATGATCCTCGGCGCCACCAATGAGGGCGGCTCGACGCGCGATTTCCCGGCGATGCTCGACAACATCCTCGGCACCAAGCTCAAGATCGTGACCGGCTATCCCGGCAGCAACGAGATCATGCTCGCGCTCGAACGAAACGAGGTGCAGGGCACCTGCGGCATCGGCTGGTCGAGCGTCGCGCCGCAACGCGCGCGGCTGCTCGACAGCGGGCTTACCCACGTGATTGCTCAGCTCGCCACCAAAGGCCATCCCGAGCTGAACAAGATGGGCGTACCGCTCGCGATCGACTTCGCCAAGAACGATACCGACCGCAAGGTGATGGAATTGGTCTACAGCCAACTTATTTTCGGCCGCCCGTACATCCTGCCCCCCAACGTGCCGATGGACCGGGTTGCGGCGCTCCGCAAGGCGTTCATGGAGTTGTTCGGCGACAAGGACATCGTAACCGAAGCCGGCAAGATGAAGCTCGACGTGGATGCCTTGTCAGGCGACGAGGTGCAGGCCGCGGTCGCCAAGGCCTACGCAATGCCCGCGAGCATCGTGGAGCGCACCAAACAGGCGCTGATCTACAAGCCGCGGTGACTCTTAATTTCTTCGGTCGGTTGAATGTGAGCGTGTCGTCTTGCGTATGCGCACGCTCGGCTCCGCAAGCGGGGGAGGGGAAGAGGCTCCGCACCCGATGCCTTACCCCCGCGTTCCATATTTCGCCTCGATCGTGTCGGTCGTGAGCAGCCTCCGCTCCAGCTCGCGCATGCGATCGTAGTCCATCAACCGCATGATCTCTTCGATCCCGACCGCGAGGTCGGGGCGATCGACCGGCACACCGGTATCGATCACCTCCTTCATCACTTCGAGCGCGCGGGTCATGCCGTGGATCGCGGCGGCCGGCAGCATGCGCGGCAGGCTCACGCGGCGCACGCCGACCTCCGCAAGGCGCTTGATCGACATCGTCGGCGTGGTCGGCCGCGCGCGGATGCCGAAGCCCATGTTGACGCTCACCGGCACGCGGGCGGCATCGACGATGCGCTTGATCTCGTCCTCGCTGCGCACGGCATCGGGAAACACGAGATCGGCGCCGGCCTCGGCGTAGGCGCGCGCCCGCTGTGCCGCGCCCTCGATCCCTTCGATCGCGAGCGCATCGGTACGCGCGATGATGGCGAAGGCGTCGTCCTTGCGCGCGAGGCAGGCCGCCTCGATCTTCTTCACCATCTCAGCGAGCGGGATGACCTCCTTGCCCGGCATGTGTCCGCAGCGCTTCGGATGCACCTGGTCCTCAATGTTGATGCCGGCGACGCCCGCCTCCTCGAACATTGTCACAGTGTAGTGCACGTTCATCGGGTTGCCGTAACCGGTGTCGGCGTCCGCGGTGAGTGGGATTGAAAGCGTGCGCGCGAGCATGCGGCAATGATTGACGTTCTCGGAGAGACCCATCACGCCGATGTCGTCGATGCCAAGGAGCGAATTCGAAATTCCCGCGCCGGTCGATGCCGCCATCTCGAAGCCCGCAGCCTCGACCAGTCGCGCGCTGTAGCCGTCGTAGACGCCGGGGGCGACGATCAGGCCGCCGCGCGCGAGCAGGTCGCGGAATTTCTGGGCGCCGGTTTTCATGCGGTTCTCCTCTGGCGTGATGACAATAAAGGTTTTCGATCCTTTGCCCATCGGGTAACTTTCAGTGTTGCTGCCACCAAGCGGGAGCCGGGACCCATGATACGCACGATGATCTGCAGCGCCGCCGCTGCCGTTGCATTTGCTTTCACCGCAAATGCCGCCGCCGCGCAGACGCCGTTCTATCAAGGCAAGCAGATCAGGGTCGTCGTCGGCTTTTCGGCCGGCGGCGGCACCGATCTGTTCGGCCGTGTGATGGCCGACGGGCTGGCCCGCTTTGTCGAAGGCAAGCCGAACGTGGTTGTGCAGAATATGCCGGGCGCCGGCAGCGTCGTGGCCATGAACAATTACGCCGGCAAGATGCCGCGCGATGGGACCTACGTCATCGTCGGCACCGGCCAATTGCTGATGCGCATCATGCTTGGCCTCGACGGCGCACGGGCGAAAATCTCCGATTTCGAGGCGCTCGTCGGTAACCCGATGGGGCGAGTCACCTATGCCTCGCCCAGGGCCGGCATCACGACCGCGAAGGATATCCTGCATCCGCGCGAGCCGCTGATTCTGGGCGTGCCGGAAGTGATCGCGACCATCGATGCGGTGATGGGCCTGACCGTACTCAAGGCGAATTTCCGCGCGGTGATGGGCTATCCCGGCAAGAGCGACACGCGGCTCGCGCTCGTGCGCGGCGAAGTGAATGTCGATGGGCAGACCACGCCGCTCTACGAGACGAGCGTTGTTCCGCTGGTGAAGGAGGGCAAAGCCGTGCCGCTGTTCGCGCAGGGTCTGATGGAAGGCGACAAGCTCGTCCGCGACCCGGCAGCGCCCGATCTTCCCAATGTCGCGGAGGTCTATCGCGAGATGTACGGCGTCGACCCATCCGGCTCCGCCTGGGAGGTCTACAAGGCCGTCGTGCGTGCGATCGGTAACGGTGGAAAGATCTTGATGATCCACAGCGATGCCCCCGCACCAGCGAAGCAGGAGCTCAAGCGCGCGATCGGCGCGATGATCAAAGACCCCGAATTCTTCAAGAAGGCAGAGACCGTGCTCGAAGGCTATGGCCTCAACACCGGCGAGCAGCTCGAAGCGGCGGTCGCCGCGATCGGCCGGATGACGCCGGAAGACATCGCCTGGCTCCAGGAATTGCTAAGTCGCGATTTCAAGATGAAGTTCAATTGAACCGCGGCGATGTCGCTTTCGACATTCACCGCGGCGAGCAGGCGTTACTCGTTCCACGACGTCGGTGCCGCGCTCGGCCGCGATGTCTACGCGCGCATGCCATACGTCGCGCGCGTGCTTGCCGAGAATATCCTGCGCCACATCGGCCGGCCCGGCGTGGATGTGAGCCTCCTCAATGCATTCGCCGATCCTTCCGTCGCGCCGGATGCCATGGCGCTGCCGCTGCATGTCCCGCGCGTGATCCTGCCGGATTCCTCCGGCATCCCGGTGCTCATGGACCTCGCCGCCTTGCGGGCCGAGGTCGCACGTCGCGGCGGCGATCCCGAGCGGGTCGATGCCGGCGTACCGATCGCCTTCATCGTTGATCATTCGCTGCAGGTTGACGCACATGGGTCGGCGGATGCCGAGCGGCGCAACCTCGCGCGCGAGTTCGAGCGCAACGGCGAGCGTTATTCGTTCCTGAAATGGGCCGAGGGCGCGTTCAGGGGCTTGCAGGTGTTCCCGCCCGGCGCCGGGATCATTCATCAGATCCACCTCGAGCAGGTCGCTGCCGTAACGCTGCTCGACTGCGCGCAGACGCTGCCTGTTGCTTATCCCGATTTTGCGCTCGGCGGCGATTCCCACACGCCGATGGTCAATGCTTTGGGCGTGCTCGGCTGGGGCGTCGGCGGCATCGAGATCGAGACGGTCGTGCTCGGGGAGCCTTACATCCTGCCGAAGCCGGAGGTCGTGGGCGTGCGACTGGACGGCGAGCCGGCGGCGGGCGTTACATCGACCGACATCGTGCTTTCGCTCACGCAGGCCTTGCGCAAGGCAGGCGTGGTCGGCGCGTTCGTGGAGTTCTTCGGCGGCGGTGCGTCCACGCTCACGGTGCCCGATCGCGCAACGCTTGCGAACATGGCGCCGGAATATGGCGCAACGACTGGGTTCTGGCCGATCGATGATTCGACGCTCGCCTATCTGCGCCTCACCGGTCGCTCCCCGGAACACGTCGCCCTCGTCGAGGGGCACGCGCGGGCGGCGGGGCTGTTCCGAAGTGCGGGCGCGCCCGATCCCGCGTATGACCGGATCATTCCGATCGATCTCGGCGCCATCCGGCGGAGCATCGCCGGCCCTGGCATGCCGCACAATCGCCAGGACACGGCAAGCGTCGGCGAGAGCTTTCGCGCCCGCGCCCGCAAGAGCGAGAACGCCGATGCATCAAGGGCTGCCGGAGCGCTTCCCGAAGGCGCAATCGCGATCGCCGCCATCACTTCCTGCACCAACACCGCCAATGCGCACGGCATGATCCGCGCCGGCCTCGTGGCGCAGGCGGCGGCGAAGCGCGGCCTGTCGCCGCCGCCATGGGTCAAGACCTCGCTTGCCCCAGGCTCGCGCGCGGTGACTGGCTACCTCGATCGTGCGGGCCTGCTGCGGCCGCTCGAGGCGCTCGGTTTTCACGTCGTTGGCTACGGCTGCACGACCTGCGCCGGAAAATCCGGCCCGCTCAAGCCGCAGGCCGCTAACGCCGTCGAACGCGAGGGCAGGGCGGTCGCCGCCGTTCTTTCCGGCAATCGCAACTTCGACGGCCGCATCCACCGTCTGGTCGGCGCCAGCTATCTGTGTTCGCCGGGCTTGGTGGTGGCTTACGCCTTGGCCGGGCGCGTGACGCTCGACATCGAGCAGGACGCGATCGCCAACGACAATTCCGGCGCGCCGGTCTTCCTGCGCGACCTCTGGCCCGATGATGCGGAGGTCGACGCGCTGGTACAACGGGTGGTGACGCCGGAACTGTTCTGCAGCACCGCGCGGCCGAGCCCGCTGGTGCAGGAAAGCTGGGAACGCATTGCGGCGCCGAGTGGCGTGTTGTTCGATTGGGACGCCAAGTCGAACTACATCGTCGAGCCGCCGTTCTTCAGCGCGCCCCGCGCAAGCTTCGCGGCGGCGGATCGGATCGGCGGCGCCAGAGTGCTCGGCATCTTCGGCGATGGCCTGACCACCGATCATGCGTCGCCGGGCGGCGAGATTCCCGCCGACAGCCCGGCCGGGCAATATCTGCAATCGATCGGGGTTCCACCCGCGAGCTTCAACAGCTATGTCGGCCGCCGCGGCAATCATCACGTCATGATGCGCGGCACCTACGCTAACTTGCGCATCCGCAACCTGATGGTCGAGCGTGAAGGCTGGTGGACGCGGCTTTATCCGGGCGGCGAGACTGTTTCGATGTTCGAGGCGGCGTCGCGCTGCCAAGAACGGAACATTCCTCTGATCGTGCTTGCGGGCCGCGACTTCGGCTCCGGCAGCAGCCGCGACTGGGCCGCGAAGGGACCGGCTTTGCTCGGCGTGCGCGCCGTAATCGCGCGCTCGTTCGAACGCATCCACCGCTCCAATCTGATCGGCGTCGGGATAGTTCCGCTGCTGTTCGCGCAAGGAGATCACGCCGGAACGCTCGGGCTCGACGGCCACGAGCAATTCAGCTTCGAGGGCCTGGCAGCCGGTTTCAGCGCGCGATCACCCATTACCGTCACGGCAGCGCGCGCAAATTGCGACGAAGGGCATTTTGTGGTCCACGCCGACGTGCGCTCCGATGCCGAGGTCGATCTCCTTCAGCGCGGGGGAATGTTTCAGGCAGCCCTGCAAAAGGTCATGCCTTCAACTTGTTAGCCGATCCTGTTTGGGCGACATCTCGAAGTCGAGCAAGGTCGAGCTCGTCTCCCGGACCAGGACGTTCGACATTTCGAACCACAACGGTGGGGCGACATCCCGTCGGGCTGGCCACATCCGAAGGGCGCGCCCGAAGCATGTCGCGGACCGGATTCGTCCGACCGTTTACATTCGGCCGTTTGTGAGCGCTGGCTGGCGTTAACAAATTCCCTGCGACATACAACGGGCGCCAGACCGGCCTTGGGTCGGGGCGGCCAAGCTTGTATGATCGCGCGAGCCGCCAAACGCGCGGTGAATGATCGTCGGGGTGGGGAGGAGCGCCTGATGCCTCGCCTTGAACGGGAGCCCTGTCCATGATGCTGCGCCTCACTCCGGTCCGACTGCTGAGCGTGCTGGCGCTCGCGGCCGCCTCCGGCGTCGCTGTATCTCCGCTGCTGGCCAATGACTCCTCCGCGGAACTCTCCGTGGGCGGTCTCGTGTTCACGCACTCCGCCGATGTGTCGATGCAGTCGGAGGACCTCTCGATCTCGCCCGATCTGGTCGTCGTGCGCTATAAATTCCTCAATCAGTCACCGAAGCCGGTTACTCTCACCGTTGCCTTTCCATTGCCGGATATCGATCTTTCGGATGCGGACAACTATGCGATCCCGATCAATGACCCGGTGAATTTCCTGGCGTTCCAAACCAGGATCGCCGGCAAGCCGATCACGTTCACGATGCATCAGCGCGCGTTTCTCGGCGACAAGGATGTGAGCGTCGCGGTGCGCGGCGCGGGGATTCCGCTGCTTCCTCTCGGGCCGCAGCAGGCGCGGATTTCCGAACTGCCGCAGGCGACCAAGGACAAACTGATTGATGCCGGCTTGCTGATCCAGTCCGGCCAGAACGATGCGGGCAAGCCGCTGTATGACGCCGGCTGGATCGTAAAGACCTCCGCCGTCCGGCAGCAGACGTTTCAGCCGAACCAGCCGGTGACGGTCGAACATCGCTACCGCCCGAGCGTTGGTGCAAGCTTCGATACGATCCTGCGCAAGGGGCTGCGTCAGAACAAGGGCATGGCGCAGCAGATCGACCGTTATCGGAAAGACTACTGCATCTCGGAGACCTTTCTCACCAAGCTCGACAAGATGGCGGGCGCGCCGGAGCCCAACACGGCGAAGCTGCAGGAGCGCCGAATCAACTACATCCTCAAGACCGGCGCCAACTGGGCCGGCCCGATCAAGGATTTCCGGCTGGTGGTCGACACGCGAAAGGCGGATCGGCTGGTCAGCTTCTGCGCTCCCAATATGAAATCGATTTCACCGACATCCGTCGAAGTCACCGCCAAGGACTTCACCCCGGACAAGGATCTCAAGATCCTGATTGTCGGGCGATTCTAACGCAGGTTCGCGCCGAACTAAAAATCCCCGGCGCTGATGTCCTCGGCATTCCCGTGACGGCCGCGATAAACAATGGCGTCGCCGGGCTTAGGCGCTGATCAGAGTGCGGTCCGCAGTTGCGCGTAGGCTTTGTCGAAGCCCTTGATCGGGAGATTGAACTGGACCGTGCTCCCGTTGATCGCCGTGATGCTCACCTGCGCGCTGGGAGCCGCGCTGACTTCGCGGATCATGGTGTTGTCCATGGTCGTCGACGCTGTGCACCGGCCGTTGTCGCAGGTGTCGAAGTTGAGCTTGCGCTTGCCGGCCTTTTCGAGCTGCAGCTCGACGCCGGGCGAGATCGAGACCCCGGTCGGGGTCTGCAATGCGGTGATGAATTGCTTGGAATCATTCACAAACACCGTCCAGGTCAACACGACCTGGTTGGTGCCCTGCTGCATCACCTGAATTTGCGCCGAGCAGATCTTTTTCTTCGGACCCTCGGCGAATTCGTTGCAGGTCACGACCCAGTTGTCGAAGCGGTTGATCTCGGTGCGAATTGGCACTGGGGCCGGCGGTGGAGCAGGTCCCTTCGCCGGTGGTTGCGCCGGCTGCGCCTGAGCAGCGCGACTGGCCGGGCTTTGCGCATTCCGGATAGCGGCCCGGGGGGCAGACGCTCTGCCGCCGGGCGTTGCGAACGGCAGCGCATTCTGCGCCAGCTCCGCGGGCTCGGCAGGCATTGCAATCGCCAGCGTGCTTGATGCGAGCAGGATCCCGACCGAAAGCAGCTTCACGACCGCAACCTCATGTTGATGACCTCGCAAGCTGCTGTCGACGCTCGCGGGGGAGGATTTGATACCAGCGACAGAAGCCGATGCCCAGGCCTCACCGCTCGCCATCCGACGCGGCCGATGAAGGAGACCGCTCCGCTGACGGCGGCGCTTCGGTCGCGCTGATGCGATTCGGCGTTTGGCAAGGTCGGCGCAGGTTGTGGCGACGACGAGCGCGACCGGAATCAACGCCGAATCCGCTGTAAGGCCCCTTCGCCGCGCGCTGCCCTCAACGGTCGAGCTGGAAGTACTTGGCGCTTGCCGCAAGCCCTTGGCTATTTCTTGCCTCTTCGGCGAGCACAGTCTGAAAGAACTGGTTTGCCGAAACCGGGCCCGGTGGCCGCAGTGCGGGTATGGGACGCGGGCTGGCCACCGCAATGAGAAGCTGCGGTTGCTCGCCGGCCGGTCCCTCCTTGCGCGACATCCCGATATCGAAGGTCTTGGCGTCGGTGCCCGGCTTGAGCAGGTTCGTCACGTTCTGCACCGTGCCGCCGTCCGAAACCAGAAATAGCTCGATATTCCGGCCGCCGAATCCGGAGACGTTGCCGCTCAGATAGTCGCCGGAGCGCAGGTGGATGTTGTCGATCTCAAGCCGGGGCGCCCGCGCCCGCTCGCCGCGCAGTCGCGAGAGGAAGGTGATGGCCGGGCATTGCGCCTCAGTCACCACTCGCATGCCTACATCGGGCACGAACCCGATGTCGCGCTTGAAGGCGGAATTAAGCGCTTCGAACGCCCGGACCGATGCCCCGAAGCCTTCAATTGTCGCAAAGCGTTCGCTCACCGCGACCGGAGCGACGAAGAAACAGTCGCCGCCATCATATTGCTCGACGTAGCGCTTGATTCCCTCGCTCTTGGTCTCCCGGACAGGGCCGGTCGACGGAGGAAGCCGTCCGGGGCCGATGTCGATAGGGGGAAGTGACGGAATAGGCGCTGTCTGCGGGGGACCGGACTCCGGCGGAGCGTCAGGCTTTGGCGGTGGTGTGGCGTCGGGTTCCTTGGTCACCTCGGTCGGACGCAGGATTGTCGACCATTGGCTGAACCAATCGGGGGCGTAGTAGAACAGCCCGCCTGCTCCCCCGCCTAGTAACGCAAGCAGCAGCAGCGCCGCAGTCGCGTAGCGCAAGCCGCGGCCGCCCGACCCTTTGGCCGCGGAGCGGACAGTGGCGGAACGGCGTGCCTCACTCGACTTGAAATTGCGCAACAGGCCGGAAGAACCCAGCGGCCAGTTCGCCACCGCGGCCATCGAGTCCGGCCGCCGGTCGGGATGCGGCTGCAGCATCTTTTCCAGCAGCGGCCGGAAGCGCATGTCGACGGCGCCGAGATCGGGGACGCGCCGCCGCTTGTCGATGATTTCCAGCTGGGTGCCGCCCATATTGAGGGAGTGGCCGGTGAGGACGTGAACCATCACCAGCCCGAGGCTGTAAATGTCGGACTTTGCTGTGACATTGCCGCCAACAAGTCCGAGCTGCTCAGGCGACACCCAGTTGTACTTGCCGGCGAAACCGCTGCCGATCACCGTTCCTTCCTGGAATTCGGTCAAGCGTGCGATGCCGAAATCGATGATCTTGGCGCGGGTCACATCGGCGTTGGGAACGATGATGTTGTCGGGTGAGACGTCGCGGTGGATAATGCCGCGCTCATGCGCCGCCTGCAGCCCGCTCGCGATCCGCTTGAGCAGAGCGTGCGCCGTCTCGATCGGCAACGGCCCATCGTCGTCCAGGATCGCCGACAGCGAGCGTCCTTCGACGAATTCCATTGCCAGGAACGGCCGCTGCAGAACCTGTTCGACCGCGAAAATGTAGTAGCGGACGATGGCCTCGTGCTGAAGCTGGCGCAGCGCCGAGGCTTCTCGACCGAACAAGGCCAGCGCTGAGTCGTTCTCGGCGAATTCGGGCAGCAACAGCTTGATGGCGACGGAGTGGTTGGTTCCGATTTCGTGGCCCTGATAGATCTCGCCCATGCCGCCGGTGCCGACCGGGCGGTCGATTTCATAGGTATTGTTGAGGCGGGTGCCGGCCGGCAGCCATGAGCGCTGGTAGTTCGGCGGCGGGGTGGTCGTGGTCATTTCTGCCACTCCTCAAGACGAGGGGGTTCGACCTCGGGCGATGTCATCGATCCGGCATCAGGCTGATAGCGCACGATCACTACGGTTACGTTATCGACGGCGCCACGTTCCAGCGTGAGCGCGATCAGGCCGTCACATGCCTGCTGCGACATGTACGAGCTTGCGTATTGCATGATCTCTTGGTCTTGCACGTGGTGGGTAAGCCCATCGCTGCAGATAATGAACGAGTCGCCGGGTTCCAATGGTCCACTCCGCATCTCGAGCTCGGGCTGATCAAATACGCCGATGGCGCGGGTGATCACGTTGCGTCCGGGCCAGGTCTTGGCTTCCTCGGCGGTAATTACGCCCTCCGACAGCAGATCCTGGACCTCGGTATGGTCGCGCGAGAGCTGCGTGATCTGGCCCCCACGCACGATGTAGACGCGGCTGTCGCCGGACCAGATGCAGGCATAGAAGCCGTCATAGGTCAGCAGCACTGCAATGGTTGCGCCGATGATATTGCCGCCACGCTCCTGGCTCATCGCGCGCAGTTGGCTGTTAGCCTCCGCGATCCGTTCTTCGCAGAGCGACAGCAGGTGCGCGGCGGAAGCCGGATATTCGATCGTTTGCAGCGCCTCGACCACGGTCCGGCTGGCGATATCGCCGTCATCGTGCCCGCCCATGCCGTCGGCCACCGCCCAGAGCCCGGTGTCCGGCCGCGTGAGGTAGCTGTCCTCATTGCGCTGCCGCACCTTCCCGACGTGGGTCGCGCCGCCGGTGTCGAACATCACGCGGGCATTGTCCATCGCGACAACCGTCCTCGCTATTCTACTCGGTTGCGGGGTTGAAGCGTCCAGTCAGCATGCCGGTGAAAAGGAATGGGTCGGGCATCCGCTTGCAGCAAAGCGCATATGGCGCAAAGTCGCCGCCGCCGACAGTCCACCAGAAACTCGATGCGCTGTAGATCGCGGCGTGGTTGGCCGTGCGCAGCGAGGTGAAGGCGTCGGCAAACGGCTCCTCGCCCGGGGCCTTGCCCGCGGTGCCGTCGTGCAGAACGGAGATGTCGTCCGAGAGCGTGCCGGTTGACTGTTGCGTCGGTGACGCGAGCTGGTCGAGGCCACCGGTGATCGTCTCGAACGCGATCGCGGTATCGAGCGTCGACAACAGGAAATCCTCCGCGGCTAGCAGCCAGGGATCCTGCGCGTCGAGATCGGGGGGCGGGATCGCGCTGCCCGGGTCCGCATGTGCAAACAGCGTCAGCGGGTAGTAGCGCCCCATCCCGTCGACCGAGGACATGAAGGCGCCGAGGATCGGCGTGCCGCAGATCTCCGCGCCGAGCCAGAAGCGCCAGATCGGCGCGGTCAGATAGGCCTGCTGCCAGCCGTCGCCGAGACTTTGGCGACTGGCGGAGACGGCGCTTTGCATCCACGGCTCCCACGCGTTCAGGAACTCGCGCGGCGCAAACAGCGCGATGAAATCCCGTTTCTGCGCGAGCTTCCCGAAAAGACTGCATCGCATGGCCGGTTCAGATCCCGCCCGGACAGCGGAATTCCCGCAGCACCGAGAGATTGAGCGGATTGCGGAGCGATCCGGTGGTGATCTGGTAGCGCAATTCGTGCCCGCCTACGATGAAGGTTGCGCTGGCAGTCTCCCCGCGGGTCTGCAGGGAGCCGGCTTCGAGCATCCGGAACAGCGACCAGGGCCCGTCGCGCTTGAGCTCCGAAGGCGGTGTGTTCGGGTCGTTCTGCACCGTGATGGCCGTGCGCGGCGACGCTCCCGGCCATTGGATCGTCGTCGGCGAGGGGTTGCCGGGAGGCGGAGGAGGCGGCGGCGACGATGGTGGTCGTGGTGCTCCGAATGGCGACGGTGACGTCGGTGCCGGAGGCAGGGGCGTGGTCGGGCTTTGAACCTGCATGCCGCCGCTTTCGAATTTCGCGATTGCCCCGGGCACCGCAAGGACCGGCGGCCGGATGGCGACTGCGACGCTCGGAATATTGCCGCCGGACTGGAAATACGCGTCGCGGATGATCGACGCGATCTGGAACTGGCGCAGCGCCGCCTGGTCAAGTGATGGATCGACGCCGCTTCCCTGCCGCCAGGTCCATGTGGACTTCGACGTGTCCGCATAGGGCGCAAGGTACTGCGTAAAGAATTTGTCCATGACTCCGGTGTTGGGAGCGAAGATGCGGGCAAAGTCCGCAAGCGGAACCTCTTGGTTGCTGCCGCGCACGAATGGATAGCGGCTCGGCGGATCGCCCAGGACCTGTTTGCAGGCCGGCGTCACCTGATCGCGCAGCAGCACCATCAGTTGCCCGGCGGTGTTGGTGGCGACGTCGTGCTCGAATTCGCCGACTGCCTGGTTGAGCATGTCGGAGAACGGGCGCGGCATCCGAGCGGCGTTGTTGCGCAGCGATGCGACCTGGTTCTGCAGCGCCGCGGTGGCCGGCCCCGCCTGCCGCGGATTGGTCGCCAGCAGGATCAGGCTTTGCGAGATCTCGTTCAGATTGGCGACGACCGTGTCGATCAGCGTGCGCGTGGGCTCACCCTCGACGACGAGATGGTACTCGCGGAAGGCGGCTTCGATGTTGGCGCCCGGCGCGCGATCCGACGACTTGAACAGGATCGCGGGCGTCGCCGGCTTCGGTGGTGTCGGCGTGGCGGGCGCCGCCGCGGGCTGGCCGCCAGCGGGCTTGGGCGGCGGGCGCTCGCGCGTGAGCGTGGTTTCCTCGCGCATGGACACCAGGAGTTGCCGCAGCGGCGAGGTCGGCGCCGAGATTGCGGACAGCGCCACGTAGCGTGGCTTGTCGGCCGTCAGCTTCTTCAGCCGCAGTTTGCTCAGCGCATCACGCCAGGCGGCCAGGAAATCCTTGGTGTAGAGATCGAGCAGATCATCCGGCAAGGTGGCGTACTGGGTCGCCAGTGCGTCTTGCTCACCGGCGGCGCCGAGCACCCAGCGGTCCTTGGTGATGCGCTCGGCGATGTCGGGAAGCCGCGCGATGAAGGCCTGGTAGAAGCCGTTATAGGTGAAGAATTCCGGCACCCGGATGGTATCGAGCGGCTGCTCGCCGGCGGCCTCGAACACGAGGCTGGCATCCTGGCCGGCGCGGCGCGCAGGCGTCCAGTCGTTGGCGGTGGAAGTGCGGCCCTGCGACTTGAGCAGCGCATAGGCGCGTTGCGCTACGCTCAGGCGGGCGAGCGTTTTCTGGCCTTCGCTGATCAGACGGCCGTCGAGTTCGATCAGCGGCTCGCCGCCTTCGAGATCCAGCAGCGCATTGAGATGTTCGTCGAGCTGTTTACGGCCGTCCGCATTGCTCGGACCGGGATAGAGCTGCTCCCAGTCGCGCTGCTCCCAGGCCCTGATCAACTCGCGATCCGGCGGCTGCTGGCCACCGAGCATCATGTAGACCTTCAGCGCCTCGTAGACGAAGCTTGCATCCTGCAGATTGGCATCAAGCTGTTCCTCCAGCCGGAAGATCAGCCGTGACCGCAACAGCCGCTCGAGGCCGATGCGATAGGCATTTTCGGAGGCGTACTGAAGGCGGTCGCGCTGGCTGAGGCCGAAGGTGGCCAAGAGCGGCGTCGGGATGTCACGCACGGCGTAGCCGGACGGCATGTAGCGGAGTTGCTGCAGCAGCGGCAGGACCTTGTGCAGTTCGCGATCGCCGATCCTGGTTTCGGTCGCCAGCGGGCCGGCATCCGCGGTGTATTTCGTATCCGCGGAGTCGGTTTCATTGATCAGCGAGCTGTTGTGCTTGTAGCTCGTGAACCAGGCGAGCGAGGCGCCGAGCGTAAGGAGTCCGATCGTGGAGAAGGCCGCGGCCTTCAGGATCATCTGCCGCCGCACGGCAGCGCGGTCGGTGGAGACCCAGGCTGCTTCGCCGATGATCACCTTGAGGATCAGATCGTGCAGGAAGTAGCTCTTGCCCTGCCCGGAGTAGGACGATGACGCGACTTCCTGGGCGCCGAAGCTCTTGATCAGCGCGCCGAGGAGTTGGTCGATCGGCGTGCCCTCCTGCGTGCCTGAAGTGAAATAGAAGCCGCGCAGCGTGGCGTTGGCGTGATAGCGGGTGGGCTCGAAAATCTGGTTGAGGAAGTCGTAGATCGGCTGCTTCAGCCGCGCCATCTGCGCCGGAAATCCGAACAGCAGGACGCGCGTGTTGGGCGCCGGCTCGTCCTGCAGGCGATCGAGGGTCTCTTCGCTCAGCCGTTCCAGAAGCGCGTCATATTCGACCGGAACCTCCGCCACCATGTTGCGGGTCTTGTCGCTGGTCTGGAAGGTCGCGCCCCAGACCTGCTTTCTCCCGTTCTCGCCGAGGAAGCCGAAATACTCGACAAAGCCGGAAACGAGGTCTCCCTTGGTGAACAGGGCATAGACCGGGAAATCGACCTTGAGCCGATCGTGCAGTTCAAGGAGCCGCGTTCGGATCGCGTTCGAGTGCGCGGCCAGGTCCGCCGAGCTCAAGGTCAGCAGATCTTCGAGGCTGATCGCCACGATCACGCCGTTGACCGGTTGGCGTGGCCGGTTCTTCTTCAAGATATCAAGGAACGAAAGCCAGCTCTGCTTGTCGGCTTTCGCATCCGAATCCTGGGTGGTGTAGCGGCCGGCGGTGTCGATCAGGACCGCGTCTTCCGTGAACCACCAGTCGCAGTAACGGGTGCCGCCGACGCCGGCGATGGCGGCCGGCGTGGCGCCGCGCGACAGCGGGAACTTGAGTCCGGAATTGACCAGCGCCGTGGTCTTGCCGGAGCCCGGCGGGCCGATCAGCAGGTACCAGGGGAGATCGTAGAGGTAATCCTTCTTGCCGCCGCTCGACTGCTTGAGGGTGGCGAGCGCGTCCTTCATTTTGTCCTTGAGGACGACCTGGTCGCTTTCGGTCTCTTCCTGGACGCCATCCGCCAGCGCCTTGGTGGCCTTGCGACGCTTCTGGAATTTGAAGCCCGCGAATGAAGCCACGAAGGCGTAGAGAGCCAAGGTAGCGAGTTCGCGGCCGACATAGCTTTCCAGCGGCCGGAAGTCGCCGAACGCGATGTAGGGACCCGCGAGCCAGATGATCGACGTGATCGATGAGATGCCCACCCCATAGAGCAGGATCCACATTACCCGTCTGCGCGTATCCGCGTTCATGCTCGTTGTCCTGACGCGCCCGGCTATTCGGCGGAGCGCGCGATTGTCACTTCGACGCGGCGGTTCTTGGCCTTCCCTTCGGAGGTCTTGTTATCGGCGATCGGATCGTCGGGGCCGCGGCCCTTCGATTCGACGCGGTTGGGATCGTCGAGGCTTGCCTTGATCAGTTTGGCGACCGCCGTCGCCCGCGCCACCGAGAGGTCGTAGTTGGACTTGAAGCGGTCGAACTTGCCGACCGGATCGGTGTCGGTGTGCCCGACCACCGTGATCTTGCCTGGCTCGGAGTTGAGCGCGGCAGCGATGCGCACGGCAATCGGCTTGAACTGATCGAGCACCCGGTCCGAGCCCGAGGCGAAGGTGATCGAGCCGCAGACCCGAATGATCAACTGGGTCGCGGTCTGGTTGATGGTGATGTCGCAGTCGCCAAACTTGTTCGGCAACTGCTTCTGAATCCGCTGCGCCTGCGTCGGCTCCGCTGGCGGCGGCGGCGGGGGTGGCAGCGGCTGCGGAGGTGCCTTGCGTATGAGCTCGAGCGGACCGATCGCGTGCAGCGTGGCGGTCTTCTGCGCCGCGGCGTCGGCGTCGCCGCTCAGCAGGATACGCAGCGTCACAAACAAGGCAAACAGCAGCGCGAGCGCGGTGGCGGCGACGACCCAGACCGGCACCCGCAGCCGGTTCGCGAGGGCCGCGAGCGCCTGGCCCTGCCAGCGCGGGGAGAGGTCGCGGATCACCTTGGGCCGCACCCGCCGTAGCGTCTCGTAGAGGTCGCGCTGAATCTGCTGCAACTGGGCGAGCCCGCCGGACTGGGTGCGATAGACCCCCTGGAAGCCGAGCGCGAGGCAGGCGTGCTGCAGTTCCAGGAGAGGATAATTGACCAGCGGGTCGATCTTGAAATGATTGAGGATTTCGTAGAACCGCACGCCGCCGATACGCTCGCCGAAGAACCGGCTGAGCATGCTGTACTGGGTCCAGACGTGGCGGTCTTCGGTCGGGATGTGCTGGACGATGTCGTCGGCGGTCGCGCACAGGACGTATTTGGCGCTGTTCGACTGCTGCTCGGAAATGCCGGCGGAGCGGATATCGCGCTCGAAGAATTTGATTGCTTCGGCGACCTGCTCCATCAGCGCCGCCGGCGAGGCGCGCATCAGCGCGACGCGCAGCCGGCCGAGAAGCTGTAGCAGCGGCCCGGCGGCGCGCATGATCGGATTGGCATTTGGTGCGGCGAGTTCGTCGACCCTCAACGCCGGGCCTTGCTGATACCCCTGCTGGGGGGGCGCCTGCTGCGGCGTCGGTGTTGAAATCCATTCTTCGGCGCCGGGAGTCGTCGGGGCCCGCGCATAATTCTGCGGCGGCGGGGCTGGCGGCGCGGGATAGGGAGGCTGCGGCGCCGCGCCCGGATATCCCGGCGGAGGCGTGGGCGACGGATATTGCGGCGTCGGCGTCGGCGACGGATAGGCCGACGGCTGTCCCGGCGAGGGATAGCCGGACGGCGGCAACGGCGCAGGATAGCCCGACGGCGGCAGCGGTGTCGGATAGGCGGGACCCGGCGGCGGCGCGGGATAACTCGAAGGCGGCAGCGGCGCGGGATAGGAAGGCGGGGCAGACGAGGGTGACGTCGGCGCAGGTGGCGGAGCCGATGGCGTGGGAGCCCGTCCCCCGGGGTTGGGACGGATGATGGTGCGCTCCCCACGGCCGAACGGATTATTCCGCTGATCGCTCATCGCCTATCTTCCATGATCGCCCACAGTTCCATTTCGAGATCGGGCCACTCGCCCGAGAAATGCATCCCGATCGAACCTGCAGTGCTGAATTCAGGCCACAACGGCGACTTCCGGTCGAGATAGAAATAGACGTGATCGGTGATCGCGCGGATGTGCGGCGGCGGCGTCGGAAGATGCACGAGCGGTACGCCCGGCAGATGGGCGTGCACGATCTCGTTCATCTTCGTGTTGGGCCCGATTTTGAACAGGTGCGGGAATTCGTGCTGGATCTCGATCAGCGGCCGCCGCGCCGCGACTTCGAGCACCAGCGTCGCGTTGCGGAACAAGGTGCGGTCGCGGATCGGCGAGACGAACGCGTTGTGCGCGCGCTCGATGATCTCGAGCCGGATCGCGCGCCGCCCGAGCCTGGCGCTGAGGAAGTCCTGGATGTCGCGCATCAACGGATCGAACGTGTTCTCGAGATCGTCGTGGTCGTAGGCTGGATAATCGTGCGCGCGTCGCTCCGAGGTCGCGAAGGTCGCGAGTTCGCCGGCGAGCCGCACCAACTGCTCGAACAGCCGCTCGGGATGGACGTAGCCTGAGCGCGCGAAATGCTTGAGCACCGGGATTTCACGGTTGAGGACCTGCAGCACGAGGTAGTCGACGCTTTGGAGGCCGCCGCCCGAGGACGGGTCGGCGGCGTAGCGCGACAACTCTTCGAGCTTGTTGTCGATCCAGCCGACGATCCGGTTGAGCCAGCCTTCGATTACCGGATGTGCCGCGCAGGTCAGCATCGGCGGGATGAATTTTTCGTCGAACAGGATGTTGCGGTCGCGAATTTCCAGGACGCGCGCGATTCCAAGGCCGACATAGCCGGGCTTGGCGGTCTTGCGCAGTTCGAAGGCAAGCCGCGGATGCGAGATGTCGATCTCCTCCTCGATCCGCAGCGCCGAGGTCGAAATCGATGAAGGTCTCGGAGCCGCGGTGATAGCGGCTGGCGCTCTCGGCCTCCTTGTCGTCGACCTCGCGCGTATTGGGCGCGGCGACCGGAATCGACAGCCAGCAAATCTGGCCGGCGGCCGATTCCGGTACGTCGATAGGCTCCGGGATCGGACTGTCGGCCGGGATGTCGAAAGGCGTGCCGTCGGGCATCACGCCGGTCGCGCGGCGCAGGCAGAACTTGCTCTGCTGGGCGAGGTCGCGGTCGATTTCGAGTGCCGAAAATCCCCACGGATACGGTGTCACCTGCCCGACGCGACGTTCGAGCAGGTGCTCAAGATAACGGTCGTTCTGCTGCAGATGATGCGGCCTGAGGAATAGACCCTCAGACCAAAAGACCTTGCTATACCAAGACATAGATCGTTTGCACCCGCACCTGCGCGTGTCTTGCGCGTATCTTTAGGTTAGCACGGCCGCCGCGAGGTCTCACCCCCCGTGACGGTCATAATACTCGGAGAAATAAAGCATGAACGCGTCGATGAGGCCGCCGTCTTCGCGGCGCACCTTGGCCTGATAGCGGGCCACATAGGCGTCCCACAAGGTCGACTTGCGCGAGGTGATGAAGGCGGCGATGCCGCGGTCGGCGTCAGTGTCCGCCTCGATGGTATCCGGGTCAAGGTCCTTCATCAGCATGGACAGCGCGTACTGCATGGCCGCGAAGGTCTTGATCTGATGGTCCTTGAGGTCGCCAAAACTCTGCTCGATGGCGCGGTGGGCGTCGAGATAGCTGCGCGTCGGCTGGCCGAACATGATTCCCAGCGCGTCCTGCGGGGAGGGGGAGAATTTGAGCGGGTTGTTGTCGAGCGCCTGGACAGTTGTGTGGTTCGCACTGCGCGCGAGGCGCTTGGCCTGGCCCCTGGCGCCGAGAAGCTGAGTCAGGTTTTCGGCGACCAGGCGAAGCACCTCGCCGATCTGATCCGCTACCTCCTCGGGCCGGCGCTGCCCCAGCGCATCCTCCGGCAGTCCGGCGGCCCGTGCGATCCGGCGCAGCGCCTCATCCGGTAATCCCGCGGCCCCTGGGGGCGGGAAAGGCGCCGCAGGCGGCAAGGAACGGGGCGGTGTGGGGGCTACTGGCGGTGGTGGCGCCGGGCGCTCTTCCGTTTTGGCGGCCTTCGCTTCCACGGCGGCCGGCGCGTCGCCGGTACCCCAGGGGCTTTCTGAGCTGCCGGTCCACCCGCCACGGCGGGGGGTCGGCGAGGGTATCGGCGGGGGCGGTGCAACCGGGATGTGCGAGGGCGGCCCGGCGTCCCAGCCAAGGTTGTCCGCTGGCGGCGGTGCGGGAGGCGCAACCGGGATGTGCGAGGGTGGCCCGACGTCCCAGCCAAGGCTGTCCGCTGGCGGCGGCGGTGCGGGAGGCGTCGCTGGTAGCGGGGGCGGAACCAGCCCTGGCAGCGGAGCGGGAGCCGGCGCAGGCGAAAACGGAGGCAGTGGGGCCGGTGCGCCGCGGACCGGCGATCCGTACGAGGGGGATGGCGGAGGCGACGGAGCCTGGAAGGGATTCGGCACGTCCGCCGCCCAGTCGAGAAAGTCCGGATTGACCGGCAAGCTCTTCTTCGCGTCTTTGAGTTCGCGCGGATCGATCGGCGGCGCGACCTCGCCCTCGTTCCCCCAGTATTCCTGCTCGCCGCGCGGGGGAAAGGGAGCAGGCGCTGGCGCCGCGCTCGGCGCTGCTCCCTGAGCCTCGCCCTCACCCTCGACCGCCACTGCGATGATGTAGTGACCGACGGTGAAGCGGTCCCCGCTGCGCAGCCGGTGGGGCGCCTGCATCCGGTGATTGTCACCGTTGAGGAAGGTTCCGTTGGTCGAAACGTCGTGCAGCCAGTAGCCGCCATCCTTGAAGCGGACTTCGCAGTGTTTGCTGGAAATGTAGCGGGTCGGGTCGGGCAACGTCCAATCGAGATGCGCGTCACGGCCGATATCGATGCCGCGCTTGCCGGTCACCGCGATCGACAGCGGGCCGCCGTCCGGGAGGCTTGTCTCGTTCTCGATCCTTAGATTTAGCGCCATCAGTGATCCGCCAAGCGGCCTTTGGTTAGTCTCGATAAAGATGTCGCCAAGATGACGCCGGGCGCAAGTCGGCGCAGTGCCGCTCCCATTAACAAACGATGCTTGATTAAGAAACCGAGATCGCCATCGTTGACACTAATGGGGTAACCTATTTCGCTGCGATCCGCATCCGAACGCGGCCGACCGATGTTGCCGATGCCGACCGCCAAGGGCTTGGCGGCGCCGCCGGCGTGATGGACCGAGAGGCGCACTGAATGCCGAAAGGCCCTGCTGCCAGGATACTTGATCCCGTCGTGCATCCGTTGCCAGGCGTGCTGACGCCCGGGCCGGGGAGCCCCAATGTGTTGATTGGAGGCAAGCCGGCCTGGCGCGGTGTGCCGGCCGGGGCCGCGGCCGCCATTACTTCGGCAAAGGCGACTTCCGACGCCGCTATCACGACCGCAGAGGCTGCTACAGTGGCCGCCGCGGGAACGCCTGGATTGCCGGCCGCGAAGGCGGCCGAGGAAACGACGAAGGCAACCGCTGCCGCCAGCATGGGTTCGCTGATAACGAGCACCGCCGGCGGCGCTGACATTCATGCTTGCACCACGCCGCTCCCGATCCCGCCACACGGACCCGGCGTCGTGATCGACGGCTCGCCGACCGTGCTGATCAACGGCCTGCCCGCCTGCCGGCAGGGCGATACGATCATCGAAGCCGTCGGCCCGCCGGACAAGATCCTGATGGGCCTGCCCACGGTCATCATCGGGGATGTGGGCGGGGCGGCCGTAGGCGGAGCGGACATGGCATTGCCAGCGCCACCGCCAGCCGGGCCGGGAGGTGGCGGATCGCCTGGTGCGGACGCCAACCCGAATCTGGCCTTGGCGATGTCTTTGGTGACTCCAGGCGGCTCCGGCACGGCGGACGATGCCAAGCTCGTCGCGAAAGAACTTGCCAAGCTGCCGAAGAGCGTCCTCGAGCAAATGAAGAAAAACGGGACCAAGGTGGTCGCCTGCCGGGGATCGGTGACCGACTATCGGACGGATTTGAAAGGCACCCAGCCCCGCGGCTGGCCGCCCGGATCAACCTGGGACAACGTTCCAGGTGCCAACATGCGAGACAAAAACGAGGTAGTGATTGCCGTCATCGGTCATGGCACGCCCGCCGGGCCGCATGTTCCCAAGACCGGGGAAGGTCAGGGAAGCGCCAATATGGTCGCGCACGAGGCCACGCACAGCATCGATCGGGGCGACCCGAGCCCGTCCAGCAGCGCGGACTTCACCAAGGCCCGCGACGCCGACATGGGCAAGCTTTCGGATTATGAAAAGCAGGCGGGCGAGGGCGGCCCGAGGGAAACCTACGCCGAGAGCGCTGCGCGCCACGCGGAGGGCAAGGATGGCGACACTCCCAACCTTAAAAAGTATTGGGATGCGCAGAAATGACCAGAAATCGTGCCCTGCATCTGTACACGGTTGTGGGATCGTTGATTGTTTATACGGGCGCCGCCGAATGGCTTGGGCAATCCTCCAGCCGCTTCGCGATGACCCTACAAACTGCAAGGTCTGCCGAGATGGAAAAGCCCAGGAGCATCGGAGTAGCGACGATGAGGCAGGATCGGACGATCGTGCTCGACCTGACCGCGACCGGGCCGAACATGCTCGGGGATGCTCGTCTCACCTACGCGCCGCACGATCCAAATTATTCGAGCATTCTGCGCCACCTCGGTGGATTGAACCCCGGAGAGGTCAAGCAGGTCGCCCCTTGGGATGACCAGGGTCGATGATGACAGCGGAACGACCTGGTGTGTGCGCAGCCGGTAGGTGGCCGTAATTCTATGGCTAAAGCGGGTTCCGGTCATATTGAAGCATAACCTGCATGCCTGAAGTAGTTGGCACATTCTTGCGGACTGAGTTGCGGGATGAACGCGCGAATGGCTCGATTGAGGGCGGGAACAGTTCGCGCCGCGACCTTGCGCAGGAATGCCTTGAATTTGCTGTAGGGCATCTCGATCGGGTTGAGGTCGGGCGAGTATTTCGGCAAGTAACGAAGTGTCGCCCGTGCTTTCTCGATCGCCTCCCGAATGCGCGGCCCCAGATGGACGCGGCAGCAAGTAGCCCGGATCGGCTGTAGCCCGGATGAGCGAAGCGATATCCGGGGTTGAACCTGTTTTTAAGCCTGAGCCTGTTTTGAAGCCTACCCGCATGTCGCTGCGCTCATGCGGGCTACGGTCGCCGGCGCGGTTCACCGCAATTACTTCCCAGTGCCGACTTTCAATCAAAGCTGACTCGCAAAGCACCGGCGGGCCATCTTCTCTCTTGCGTCGTCCCCGCGAAAGCGGGGACCCATACCCTCCGAAGTGGAGATTCGCACCACCGGCGCAAATTCGCGAGGGCACGGCGTTTGGGTCCCCGCTTTCGCGGGGACGACGCGCGGCCCATGATGTCCGGTGGATCATGTTTCAATGATTCCAGGTACTAGTCCTTGCCCCCCGCGAGCTTGATTCCGTCTTCCACACACGGCTTCATCAACTTCGGCGTGTCCGCACTCGACAACCGCGACAACGCAATCAGCAGCCCGGCGCGGATCGCGCGCGCGGCCTGATCGGGCGCCGGCGGCATACCCCCGAATTCGCGCGGCGCGAGGCTCCCGCCCGACCAGCCGGCGGCGAGTGCCATCCAGGTGGCGGGCAGCTTGCTGTTGCCGTTGAGCCCGAAATCGAGTGCCGTGCGCCGATGGTGGTCCTCGGGTTCACGCACCCACGTCTCCGCCAGGTTGAGCGCGGCGGCTTCCGGGGGCGTCGGGTGCGCATTGATCCGGCGTAACGATTGACAGCCCCACCACACCGCTTCTCGGCGTGGCAGGAGATAGGCGCAGAACGAAATCGCCGGACTCCAAGCCTCGCGCGCGACCAGCGCGTTCAGGAATGCCAGCGATGGTTCATGGCTCGGCTCGATGCCGACATCCTCCTCCGCCGCCGGAAAGGCGTCGTAGAGGTCCTGAACCGTTGGAAACCGCAGCGAAACCATGAACCCTCAGTTGATCTTGACCATCCCGCCATTGATGGTGATCAGGCCGGAGGCGTTGAGGGTAATGGTCGGGGCATTGAGCGTGATGCCGGTCGGATCGATCGTGAGCTTGCTGGGGCCTACTGTCAGCACGATCTTGACTTTGGCGGTGTGCAGGATAGCGCCGGAATCCACGTCGAGCTGATCGTCGCCCATTTTCAGTTCGGTCTTGCGCGAGGGGCTGCCGGTCGGGGTCGTGAAACTATCGCCGATCGTGCGGGTCTCGGAATTCAGCACAGTTGTATCGAGATCCTTCTGGGCGTGGACCGTGATCTTTTCGGCATCCTTGGTGTCGTCGAAGTTCCACTCGTTGTAGCCGCTGGCGTTCTTAGTCGAATTCGACAGGATGCCGGCGATATTTTTCTTGTCCGGCAAATCGTAGGGCGGCTGGTTGTCGTCGTTGTAGACGGTGCCGACGACGAGCGGGCGGTCGGGATCGCCTTCGAGGAATTCGATCACCGCCTCCTGGCCGACGCGCGGGATGAACTGGCCGCCCCATTTTTTCTGCGCCCACACCTGCGCGACGCGGATCTTGCACGATCGTTTCGGCTCGTCGTGCTGCTTGCGGTCCCAGTAGAACCAGACGTAGATCTCGGTCAGCTTCTCGACCTCGATCTCCTCGCTGCCGTTGTCGTCCTTGGTGACGACCTTGGCGGTCTGGATGCCGTAGATGCGCGGCTTCGGCGTGATGATCGGCGCGCGGAACGGCCGGCTGCTCGGCTGGAATTCGTAGTTGCCGTGATAGGCCTCTTCTTCACCGGCACCGCCTCCGCTCCGGTACCTCTGAGTACCGAAGGTGTGGGAGGCGCGAACGATGAGATACTCGATGTTTTCGGAATCGATCGGATGTTGCCGGTCCGGATAGTACTGCAGGGTGGTGAGGCCGCCCGCAAACAAGCCTAAGGCCTCGCCGTAACCCTGGCGCCGATGGTCGGTGGCCTGTTCGGCCTGGAGCTCGATCTTGGCGTATCGCTCACCGATGGACTTTTCCTTGAACATCCCAGGATAGTTGTAGATTTCCATATTGTCGCGGGCGTAACCCTCCGGTCCCTCTGCAAGACTTTGCAGCTTCGCGTTGGGCTTTTCGTAGTTGTAGTCGTTGAGTTCGAATTTTCCGGTCCTCAACTGGCGTGAACTGGTCCAGCCGGTAATACGCTCCTCTTGCCGGAGGAATTGGCCGCCGACCGGATGGAAGGGCAGTTTTTCGAGGCCCTGGACCGCCTGATGCGACGTTTTCGAGTTGGCCAGGATGAGCTTGTGCTGGCCGTTCTTGAATTCGAAATAATAATAGATGCCTTCCTTCTCCATCAGCCGGGTGACGAAATTGAAATCGGTCTCGCGATACTGAACGGTGTAGTCGCGCTTCGGATAATTGCTGTCCGTGAGCTTCAGCTCGTAATCGGTCCCGCTCGAAAATCCCCGGTCCTTGAACACCTGCTCGATGATGTCCGGCGCCTTCTTTTCATGAAAGACACGGCAATCGCTGGTCCGCGTCAGCAGCCACAGCCAGGGGCGGAGCGTGATGTGGTAGGTGAAATATTCGCCCTGTTCGCTCAATCCCGCCGAATGCGCCTCGACCAGGATGCCGGTGAACTCGCGCTCGCGGCCGAAGCTGGTGATCTTGACCGTGCAAGAGCGGCCGAGAGCGTCGTTGAAATCGATGCTTTTCTTTTCGCTGATCGCTTCAGCGTGGAACTCGAACACCTCGCTGAGCCCTTCGTGGCCGTCAAATCGGACGAGACAGAGGACGTCCTGGCCCAGCGGGGTGGTGAGGACGCCAACGCGATTGTTCTGTGTGAGCGTGGTGCTCTGTGTGAGGGTAGCCATCTGCCTGTTGAAACTCCCCCGCCGAAGCTGCTGTGGGTCAGTCCTTGATCCGCGCATTCTAACGCGGAGCAAGGCGTTGTCGTCAAATAGTCGGCTGAAACCGTTCCGGGTTCATTTATGCCGGTCTTTTAATAATAAGGGCGGTGCCGGCGTCGGACGACTTTTCCGTGTATTTTCCCTCGGATAAAGCTGTAGAAGCAATCCCTTGAGGATTCCGGAGCCTGCGCCATGGGCGGCACTGCGAAATGCAAGCCAGGGGACAGCCCGATGGATGTTATACATAACCTAATCTTCGCGATGATTGCCCCTCGTCATGGTCGGCATGAGGCGAATGGCCCGGGCAGGAGCACAGATACGGAACTGCTATATTGATAATGTCGCGCCGGAAGAGATCCAACCGCAGGCACGCACATGCCCCACGTCGATTACGACTCGCTGATCAGCCCCGTCGCGGATGACGATCCCTGCGGCCCCGACCTCGATCTCGCGTTCGACCCCGGCTACATGAATTTCATGGCGAGCGCCGAGGGGCTCTTGCCATCGTCGTATTTCGTCAAGGATCAGAACGGCAACGAGCGTCCGTTCGATCGCACCGCGGTCGATCTCAAGGCGCAGTTCGAGGCCGCCAAGCCGTTCCTGGAGAAGACCCGCGATCTGCGGCTGCTCGCACTCCTCGCCAAGTTCGCCATTCTCGATCGCGATCTCGATGGGTTCATTGCCTGCATCCGCGCCATCAGCACGCTTGTGGCCGAGCGCTGGGACGAGGTGCATCCGCGCGCCGAAGATGGCGACTTCACAACGCGGATGGCCGCGCTCGAGTCGATCGACGTGCTGCCGAC
Source organism: uncultured Alphaproteobacteria bacterium (assembly GCA_963702695.1). Classification (GTDB taxonomy): domain Bacteria; phylum Pseudomonadota; class Alphaproteobacteria; order Rhizobiales; family Xanthobacteraceae; genus VAZQ01. Next base: position 108,901 of record CAVPDS010000029.1, read on the forward strand.
CGTCGTCATGCCGTTGCAGTTCCAGCCGCTGATCGAGCATCGCCGTTATGGGCCGGTCAGTTATCGCGGCTTCATGATCGCGACCGCCGAGGTGACCCCGCGCGAGGGCGAGGAGCCGGTTCAGGTCGCAAACATCGACAAGGCGCTCGACGAAACCGACCTGGCGATGCTGGTCGAACGGCGGGCGCAACTGTCCGGCCTCAACGCGGCACTCACCCGGATTCCGCAGACGTGGCAGGAGAAGAGCGGCTCGGACAGCGCGGTCAGCCTGGAGAAATTGCAGACCGCCGTTGGCAAGATGGTGACCCTGCTCGACAAGGCGGTCGCCAAGCGCGATCCGAGCGCCGCCCTCGATGCCGGAGACCAGCCCGTCGGCGAGGGCGATGCGGCGGGCACGCAGGGCGCCGGCCCCGTCGCGGTCGGCCGTATCACTTCGGTCATCGACGCGGCCGCGGCGCTGGCGGCGGCGGCGGACTATTTCAGAAAATTCGAACCGTCGAGCCCGGCGTTGCTGCTGGCGCGCCAGGCGAAGGAACTGGTCGGCAAATCCTTCCTCGAGGTGATGCGCGTCCTCGTCCCGAATGAGGTCGAGCGCGCCATGGTTAACATCGGAGGCGATCAGTTCTTCGATCTGCCGATCGAGCGGCTGTCGCCGTTTTCGCCCGACTGGAAGCCGCCGGAGGCAACCGAATCTCAGGATCAGTCCGGCTGGTCGGGCTCCTCCGAGTCATCGAGTTCGTGGGACTCATCGGAATCCACGGAATCCACGGAATCACAGGCGTCCGCGCTCGCGCCCGAACCGGCGGCTGGAAGCGAATTGCAGGAGCATCCGGGTAACGGCGCTGCCGCCGCCACGCGGATTTTCGAGGCGCGCTCTCGCAGCGAGGCGCTGGCGCTGCTTGACGTGGCCGGCAGCTATTTCCGCCTGGCGGAGCCGACGAGCCCGATTCCCTTCCTCACCGAGCGAGCGCGCGATCTTGCGCAACGTGATTTCCTCAGCGTCCTGAAGGCGCTGTTGCCGCCGGATTCGCTCAAATCCAATGCTCCCGGCAGCTAGCTGACATTAATTGACCGGAATGGATGCAATTGACGGGGTCATGGGCATTTCCTAAGATTACAGCCAGAATCCGAAATCGTCGGCGCCGGTCAATTCGCACCGGCAGGGAGGCTATCCATGGCAACTGACAGTGGACAGAAGTTTATTCGCCGCAACCGCGCGCCGCGCGTCCACATCACATATGAAGATCCCTACGATGCCGAGCGCCTGGTCGAACTCCCGTTCGTGATGGGCGTGATGTCGGACCTCTCCGGCAATAACGCCGGGGTCGAGAAGGGCAAGATCGAGGATCGCAAGTTCCTCGAATTCGACATGGACAATTTCGACAACCGCATGGCGGCGATCGAGCCGGGCGTCGCGATGCGCGTCGCCAACAAGCTCGGCGACGGCGGCAACGAGAAGATGTCCGTCAGCCTGCGGTTCAAGAAGATGGAAGACTTCAACCCCGGTCAGGTTGCGCGCCAGGTGCCGTCGCTCAACAAGCTCCTGACGGCGCGCGAGCAGCTCTCGAACCTGCTCCGCTACATGGACGGCAAGGTCGCGGCCGAGGATCAGCTCAAGAAGCTGCTCGCCGACCCTCAGCTCATGGAGTCGCTCAAGGAGCGCGCGGCGGCGCGCGAGAACCAGCCTGATGCCGAAAACGACGGCGACAAGGCCGACAAGTAAGAGGCGCACATATCATGGCCAACGAACAACTCGCACGAGCCGACGCTCCGGCGCCGGCCGCGACGCAAGAGACGGACGAGTTCCAGTCCCTGCTCAAGCAGAGCTTCAAGCCGCGCACCGAGCGCGCGGCTACCGAGGTGGAGAACGCGGTCTCGACGCTGGTGCGCGAGGCGCTGCGCGACACCTCGGTGATCAAGGAAGACGTCCTCGACACGATCGAGGAGATGATTGCCCGGATCGACGAAAAGCTGACCGTGCAGATGAACGAGATCCTGCACGCGCCCGAGTTCCAGCAGATGGAGAGCGCGTGGCGCGGGTTGCATTATCTCGTCTACAACTCCGAGACCGATTCAACTCTTAAGATCCGAGTGATGAATGTCTCGAAGAACGAGCTGTACCGCAATCTGCGGCTCTATCCCGACGCCAAGTGGGACCAGAGCCCGCTGTTCAAGCAGCTCTACGAGTATGAGTTCGGGCAGTTGGGCGGCGAGCCCTATGGCGCGCTGATCGGCGACTATTACTTCAGCCACCTGCCGACCGATGTGCAACTTCTGCGCGACCTCAGCAAGATTGCCGGAGCCGCCCATGCGCCGTTCTTCGCCGGCGCCGACCCGACGCTGCTCGGGATGGACAAATGGAACGAACTGGTCAATCCGCGCGACATCGGCAAGATCTTCGACACGCCGGAATATGCGGCCTGGAAGGGCCTGCGCGATTCCGACAACTCCCGCTACGTCGGCCTGTGCATGCCGCGCGTGCTCGCGCGCCATCCGTTCGGGGCCAAGTCGGTGCCGATCGAGGAGTTCGCGTTCGAGGAGGACACCGACGGCCACTCCGGCGACAAGTACGCCTGGATGAACGCCGCCTACGCGATGGCGGTCAACATCAACCGCGCGTTCAAGGAATACGGCTGGTGCACCCGCATCCGCGGCGTGCAGTCGGGCGGCGAAGTGATCAACCTGCCGACCCACACGTTCCCGACCGACGACGGCGGCGTCGACCTCAAATGCCCGACCGAGATCGCGATCAGCGATCGGCGCGAGCATGAGCTGGCGAAGTCCGGCCTCATCCCGATCATCCACCGCAAGAATACTGACAAGGCCGCCTTCATCGGCGCCCAGTCGGTCTACAAGCCAAAGAAATATTTCGGCGAAAAGGGCGTGGAGGCGACGGCATCGGACAACCTGTCCGCGCGTCTGCCCTACATGTTCGCGGTCTGCCGCTTTGCGCACTACCTCAAGTGCATGGTCCGCGATAAGATCGGCTCGTACAAGGAGAAGGACGAGCTGACCAAGTGGCTGCAGATGTGGATCAACGAATACGTCGATTCCAATCCGGCAATCTCCTCCGAGATCGTGAAGGCCAAGCGTCCGCTCGCGGCGGCCAAGGTCGAGGTCTTCGAGAACGAGGAAAATCCCGGTTATTACAATGCGCGCTTCTACCTGCGGCCGCATTTCCAATTGGAAGCCATGGATATTGGCCTGAGTCTGGTGTCACGACTGCCCGGACCGGCCAAATAGTCATTAACAAGCGACCCGGCCTGACTTGAACCTAGAGGGAAGCGCACTCGACGAAAAAACGTCAAAGTCGCTTCCGACTTAACCCGAACTCATGAGGGAGACTGCAATGGCCGTCGATATTTTTCTCAAACTGGCCGACATCAAAGGCGAGTCGGTCGCCAAGGACCACAAGGACGAGATCAACGTCCTGTCCTGGTCCTGGGGCGTCAACCAGACCGGCACCCGGCACGAGACTTCCGGCGGTGGCGCCGGCAAGGTTTCAGTGCAGGACCTGACCTTCACCCATTGGGTGGACACGGCGAGCACCCCGCTGTTCATGAACTGCGTAACCGGTGGGCACATCAAGGACGGCCTGCTGACCGTCCGCAAGGCTGGTGGCAAGGCGCCGGTCGAGTATCTCAAGATCAAGCTGACGGACATCCTGGTGACGCATGTGAGCACCGGCAATTCCAGCGGCGAGGAGCACGGGACCGAGAACGTGTCGCTCAACTTTGCCGAGTTCCTTATAACCTATTCCAGGCAGCAGGCCGACGGCACGCCGCAGTCGACGAACCCGTTCGGCTGGAAGATCCGCGAGACCGAAGAAGCCTCGTAGAGCGGAGGCGGGGCTTCGGAGGACCGCGAAGCACCCTCGAGAGTTCGGGACGTGGGAACTCGACTCCGACCCGGCTCCGCGCCAGAACGCAAAGCCAGCGCCCCGGTCTTTACACAGGACGGGGCGCTGGATGTTTGTTAGGATGCTCGTTCGCCAGATACTCATTCATCAGGGTGCTGGATCTTCGTTGATCTGTGAAACTCTGGAACAGGAAAGCGTCGGGCCGCGCAGCTAAACGGCCCGGCTTGACGCCATGGCCAGCGGAAATCGCAAGGATCGGCTCAGCCCTCCTTTGATGTACGCGTTCCGCGCCGCCCATGCGGCGCGCGACGCTACCAAGAAAATCGATCTGCGGGATGAAGCCGGCGAACGTATCATCGCCGGCCGTCGTTCGGTGGCGCGCGCCCCGATCAGCGAATCCATGCTGCGGCGGGAAGTCGCGCGCGACCTCGAGTCATTGATGAATACCGTGGCGTTTGAATCAGCGGAGGATCTGACCGGGTTCGATGAGGTTCGCAAATCCATTCTCAATTACGGCCTTCCCGACATCGCCCATCGGACCATCGACGAAGCTGCGGTGGGCAACGTGAAGGGTGAGATCGAAGCGGCGCTGCTCCATTTCGAGCCGCGGCTGGCGCGCGACAGCATCAAGGCGAAGCGCGACAATTCGATCGGCCCGGACGACTTGAAGGTCCGCTTCCTCGTTAAGGCCGAACTGTGCTGCGAGCCGGTGAACGTGCCGGTTGAATTCATCGCCGATCTCGAACTCGAGAGCGGCAGCTTCCAGATCCATCGGTTGTAAAGCATGGACCGGGAATTTCTCGATCTCTACAATCGAGAACTCCTGTTGCTGCAAGAGCAAGCTCGGGATTTCGCTGACGAGTATCCGGGCATCGCCGAGCGGCTTGGCGGTCTCGTTGCCGAGCGCATGGACCCGATGATCGGAGGCCTGCTCGAAGGCGCAGCGTTCCTCGCGGCACGCGTCCAGCTCAAGCTCAAGCACGAATTCCCCGAATTCACCGGCAACCTGCTTGAGCAGCTCATGCCGAATTACCTCGCGCCGACGCCGTCGGCGATGCTGGTGAAGGTGCTGCCGCCGTACGCCGACTCGAAGCTGCGCGAGGGCTATACGATCCGCCGCGGCTCGTATCTCGACGCCACCTATCGTGAACGCGACCGCCAGATCGCATGCCGCTACTGCCTCAGCGGCGACATCGTGCTGTGGCCGTTCGATGTCACCGGGGCCGAATACTACACGACTCCGGGCCCGCTGCAGGCCTTGGGCCTGCAAGTTGGGCGTGACGTAATCGCAGGGTGCCGCATCTCGCTCACGCACCGGCTGTCGGCGCGCATCGAAGATGAAATCCCGGACGCCGAAAGCCACAAGAAGCCGGAAAGCTGGATTTCCGGGTGCCGCTCGCTCTCGGAATTGCCGATCTATCTGCTCGGTCCGGAATCGGACGCGATCATGCTCTATGAGCAGATCATCTCGGACTGCACCGGCGTTTACTTCCGGTATCTCGACGATTTCGGCGATCCCGTCATCGTCCCGGCGCCGCGCGACTGCATCCAGCAGATCGGATTCAGCGAGGAGGAGGCGCTGTTCCCGAACGACAATCGGATCTTCCGAGGATTCGATTTCCTGCGCGAATACTTCATGTTTCCGCGCAAATTCCTGGCCATCAAGCTCGTCAACCTCGGCCGGGTGATCCCGAAGCTGAAGGTGAAGTCGGCCGATGTGCTGTTCACCTTCGACGAAGTTACGGTACGGCTCGCGGCGGCGGTGCAGCCCTCGATGTTCTCGCTCTATACTGGAGCCGCGATCAACCTGTTCGAGAAGACGACCGACCGGGTCACGGTCAAGTCGAACCAGCACGAATATCACGTCGTCCCTGATCGCAGCCGCACCCTCGATTTCGAGCCGCATCGCATCCTGGAGGTGTACGCGCATTTCCCCGGCGGCCACACCAAGATCCCGGTGCCGCCGCTCTATTCCGCGTCGATGGAAAAGAACGCCGGCCTGTCCGATCGCAACATGTTCTATACGATCCGCCGGCTGCCGCGGCGGCGCACCGCCGAGGAGCGGCTCTACGGGTTCTCCTCCGATTATACCGGCACCGACGTGTTCCTCTCCTTCGTCGAGGAGGCCGGCATCAACGGCGAGGGCGCCGTCGCCGAGCTCAGTGTGCGGGCGCTGTGTTCGAACCGTCATCTCACCGAGCAGTTGCCGGTCGGCGAGGGTGGCGCCGATTTCCGCCTGCTTGACGACGTGTCGCTCGATCTCGTGTGCGTGGTCGGACCCACCCCGCCGCGCGAGCCGGTGGTCTCGCAACTGCGCACCAAGAACGAGACCGCCCATCTCGGCACGGTGACCTGGCGGCTGGTGAACATGCTGAGCATGAACCAGCTCGGCCTGGTCGCGCGCGGCGCCGGCAAGAACGCGGCGGCGCTGCGCGAGGTCCTCACCATGTTCGCCGACCTCGCCGACAGCATGACCGAACGCAAGATCCGTGGCATTCGCAGCGTAGACAGCCGCCCGGTGGTGCGCCGGATTCGCGATCGCATGGGTATTGGCGCCGCCCGCGGCATCGAGGTCACCGTCACGCTCGATGAGAAGGCGTTCGAGGGCAGCGGCGCCTTCCTGCTCGGCGCGATCCTCGATCGCTTCTTCTGCGAATACGCCGCGCTCAATCATTTCACCGAAACAGTGATCTGCACGACCGAACGCGGCGAAATCATGCGATGGCCGGCGCGCATGGGCTCACGGAGATCGCTGTGACGTTCATCGATGACATGCAGAAGGAGCCCTGGCGCTTCGACTTCTTCAATGTGATGCGCCGGCTCGAGCGCACCTATCAGGACCTCCCGCGCATTGGCAACAGCTCGGCCAAGCGCGAGGAATACGTGAAACTCGGCCAGGATCCGTACATGGATTTCCCGGCCTCGAACCTCACGCGGGTGGAGTTCGGCAACCAGGGCCTGAAGGTCTATGTGAAATTCCTCGGCCTGCTCGGCCCGCAGGGCGCGTTGCCGCTGACGACGACCGAGGAGAGCCTCAGTTGGGTGTTGATGCGGGATGACGCGTTTCCGCGTTTCCTCGATCTGTTCAATCACCGCTTCCTGCAGTTGTTCTTCCGCGCCTGGGCGGATTCGCGGCCGGTGGCGCAGCACGACCGGCCGCGCGACGATCGCTTCATCGCCTATATCGGCTCGATGATCGGGGTCGGTTCAACTCCGTTCCGCGATCTCGATTCAGTGCCGGACCTGGCCAAGCTCTGCTTCGCAGGCTTGATCGCGGCGCAGACCAAGTCGGCCTCGCGGCTCAAGAGCTTCATCAGCGGCTTGTTCGACGTGAAAGTCGAGGTCGATCAGTTCGTGGGGTCATGGCTGGCGTTCGATGTCTCGGAGCAGTCGCGGCTCGGGCAGGCCAACAGCGGCCTCGGCGTGACCATGGCGCTCGGCTCCGGCATTTTCAGCGTTCAGGACAAAATCCGCATCCGCGTCTTCACCCGCGACATGGCACAGTATCGACGGTTTCTGCCGAGCGGCGATCTGTGTAAGCCGCTCGCGGATGCGGTATTCTTCTACATGGGCGATCAGCTCGCCTGGGAGGCGGAGCTCGCGATCCCGGCCGGCAAGGTCGAGCCGATGCGGCTCGGAACGTCCGGACAGGTCGGATGGACCAGTTGGATGGCGCCGAACTGGAACGCGACCGATCCCTACCGCTGCGATGCCCGCTTCCATCCGGCGGAGCGAGCGTGGCAGACGTCGAACGCCGCGGCGTGAGTGGTGGCCCGAAACAACAGATGAAGCTGCGCAGAGGGAAAACCGATGGTTGACATCAGTCTGGAAGCCGTCACCGGCAAACTGAACAGGGTCGGCTACGAGGCGTTCATCCAGGCGCTGCGCCAGGCCAAGAGCGTCGGCAACCGCAATGTGGAGCTCTCGCACTGGCTCCTTCACATCCTGCAGAAGGATCGGACCGACATCGGTCTCTCGGCCGATCATTTCAAGCTCGACCTCGCCAAACTCCTGACCGACCTCAACAACGTCACCAACGGTTTCCGCCGCAACGAGACCGAGATGCCGGGCGTCTCCAATGCAGTGATCGATGCGCTCGATCGCGGCTGGCATTATGCCACGCTGTTCTTCGGCGAAACGCAAATCCGCACCGGACACGTGCTGGTGGCGGCATTGAAGTCGACCGATCTGCGGCGATCGCTCCTCAACATGTCGCGCGAGTTCGAGCGGATCAACGTCGATGCGCTGGCGAGCGAGCATCGTGCGATCTGGGCGAATTCGGAGGAGGAGAATCTCCGGCCGATGGACGGCTCGGGTCTGCGCGCCGCCGGGACGCCGGGCGCGGAGGCGGCGGCGGGGCCGAAGGGCACGACGCCGCTCGACCGGTTCTCGCAAGACCTCACTGCGCGTGCAAAGAGCGGCGAGATGGACCCGATCCTTGGCCGCGACGAGGAAATCCGCCAGATCATCGACGTGCTGATGCGTCGCCGCCAGAACAATCCGATCCTTACCGGCGAGGCCGGCGTCGGCAAGACCGCGGTGGTGGAAGGCTTTGCACAGCGCATCGCCGCCGGCGATGTGCCGCCGTCGCTGCGCGGGGTGCGGGTTTGCGCGCTCGACGTCGGGCTGATGCAGGCCGGCGCCTCGATGAAGGGCGAATTCGAGCAGCGTCTGCGCTCGGTCATCGACGAGGTGCAGGGCTCGCCGACGCCGATCATCCTGTTCATCGACGAGGCGCATACGCTGATCGGGGCGGGCGGCCAGGCCGGCACCGGCGACGCCGCGAACCTGCTCAAGCCCGCGCTCGCGCGCGGCACGCTGCGCACGGTCGCGGCCACCACCTGGTCGGAATACCGGCAATATATCGAGAAGGATCCCGCGCTCACCCGCCGCTTCCAGCCGATCCAGATCGGCGAGCCCGACGTCGCGCGCTGCTGCGACATGCTGCGCGGCATTCTTGGGCCGATGGAGAAGCATCACAAGGTGCGTATCTCGGATGCCGCCATCGTCGCGGCCGTCAATCTTTCGCACCGTTACATTCCCGCGCGCCAGTTGCCGGACAAAGCCGTGAGCCTGCTCGACACCGCCTCGGCGCGCGTGGCGATCAGCCAGAGCGCGACGCCAGCGATGATCGAGGATGCCCGCGTTGCCATCGCCGCGCGCGCGGCGGAGAAGGCGGGGATCGTCGCCGACAGCGACCTTGGCGTCGAGGACAAGGAGCGCATCGAGGCGCTCGACAAGGAGATCGCCACGCTGAACGAGAAGCTCGCGGCGCTCGAATCGGAATGGGCAGCCGAGCAGAAGCTCGTCACCGAAATCCGCAGCCTGCGCGATATCATCAATCCGCCCAAGCCCGATGAAAAAGCCAAGGCCGAAGGGCGAACGCAGCCCGCGGCCGCGCCGGCATCCGGCGCGCCACCGGCAGGCGATCCGGCCACTCCGCCCCCGACGCCGGAGCAGGCGCGCACGCAACTGCGCGAGAAATTCGATGTGCTCGAAGCGCGCGATCCCGAGAAGCGGATGATCTACGCGCATGTCGACGAGCAGGCCGTCGCCTCGGTGGTGTCGGATTGGACCGGCATTCCGGTCGGCCGCATGGTCAAGGACGAGGTCGAGACGATCCTGACGCTTGCGGACATCCTCAATCGCCGCGTCGTCGGCCAGTCGCACGGCCTGCGCATGATCGCCAAGCGCATCGAGACCAATCGCGCCAAGCTCGACAATCCGAACAAGCCGATCGGCGTGTTCATGCTGTGCGGCCCGTCAGGCGTCGGCAAGACCGAGACTGCGCTCGCGCTCGCCGAATCGCTCTATGGCGGCGAGCAGAACATGATCACCATCAACATGTCGGAATTCCAGGAGGCGCACACCGTTTCGACGCTCAAGGGCGCGCCTCCCGGCTACGTCGGTTACGGCGAAGGCGGGCGGCTGACCGAGGCGGTGCGAAGGAAACCCTACAGCGTGATCCTGCTCGACGAGGTGGAGAAGGCGCACCCCGACGTGCACGAGATCTTCTTCCAGGTCTTCGACAAGGGCCAGATGGAAGACGGCACCGGTCGGCGCATCGACTTCAAGAACACCCTGATCATCCTGACCACCAATGTCGGCACTGACGTGATCATGGGTCTGTCACGCGATCCTCTGTACAAGGAAAATTCGGACGCGCTCGCTGAGCGGCTGAAGCCGGAACTGTTGAAAGCATTCCCGCCGGCGCTGCTCGGGCGCATCGTGTCGATCCCCTATTACCCGCTGTCGGACGAGATGCTGGGCGGGATTACGCGGCTGCAGCTCGACCGCATCGGCAAGCGCATCCGCGAGAACCACGACGCCGCGTTCCTCTACGACGATGCGGTGGTCGGCCATATCGTCTCGCAGTGCAACGACCCCGACACCGGCGGCCGCATGATCGACAACATCATTACCAACACGCTGTTGCCGGCGCTTTCGCGCGAATTCCTCAAGCGCTCGCTTGCGAAGGAGGAGCCTAAGGAAGCGAGGGTGACGATCGAGAATAACGATTTCGCCTACGCATGGTCGTAGCGAAAGGGGCAAAGGCTGGACCCCGCGTCCGCGGGGGTGAGCGGAGTTGAGGAATCTCCGATTCTAACTGACCGGAATTCGCTCTAATAGTGCAAAGGCGCCACGGTTCCCGCAGGCGCGGGAATGAGCGGACCGCGTTCAAATTGAAAAAAAGCGCCGGCCGCGGCGGAGAGAACTCCGCTGCTGCCGGCGCACTTGTATTGACCCGATGCGCGATGCTTACGACCGCGAGAACGAGTGGTAGACTTCCTTGGTCATGTTGGTCGCGGCCGTCGGGTTCGGCGCCCAGGTCTTGTTGAGCTCCTTGAGGGGATCCAATGCCAGGACCTCGGCCTCGGTCTTGCCTGCCTTCACCAGCGGCTCGATCGCGTCGCGTGCCGCCTTCACCATCGCGTTGTAATCGGCGATGCTCTTCTTGTTGCCGAGCGGGCCGTGTCCGGTCTGCACCTTGGTCTGGTCGTTGGCGAGCTTCAGCCACGTGTCGGTCGCGCGGATCATGCCGCGCACGTCGCCGCCGTTGAACCAGTCGATCTGCTGATAGCCGTGGTTGTTGTTCATGACGTCGCCGGTAGCGATCACGTTGGCGTCGGGGAAATAGACGCCGGTGTCGCCGTCGGTATGGGCGTTGTAGAAATGGGTGAGAATGGCCTTGCGGCCGCCGACCTCGATGGTCTTCTCGCCGCCGAAATAGGTCTCCTTCGGGATCGCGTCGCCCGATTGCGCGGCCATCTTGCCGCCGCGGGTGCCGGTGGTGCCGGCGGTCAGCCGGATGCGGATGTTGTCCTGCGCCAGGCCGATCGCTCCGTCCTTCTGGAAGTTGGCAAGGCCGCCGGTGTGGTCGCCGTGGAAGTGCGTCAGGATTACGTACTTGATAGGCAGTGGCGAGATCGCCTTGATCGCGGCCTTGATCTTGTCACTCAGCGGAGCGAACTGGCTGTCCACCATGATGATGCCGTCGCTGCCGACCGCGATGGTGATGTTGCCGCCCTGGCCCTCGAGCCGGTAGGTCTTGTTGCCGAGATCGGTGGTCTTGATCTGGATCTTGTCCCAGTCGGGCTGCTGCTGCGCGCTGGCGGCGCCGGCGTAAAGCATGGTCGAAGCCGCGAGTGCGGCCAGAAGAATACGATTCATGGCTAATCCTCCTCTTGTGTCAGATCGTTGAGCCGGCAGGGTGCTCCGGCTGGCTTGGTCGGAAATGCCGGGAAGACATTTCCTTCGGTCCCGGTCGTGAGCGGGGAGCGGGACTCTGACACAGCTTGCCGCGTCTGGGAACTGCCCCGCAAGCTCCATCGAACCAAACGGCCCTGGCGGGATGGCTCTGACGAAACGCCTCATGCTAAATCTCGTCGCCCGACGCAACGATGACGAGTCCAGACAAAAATGAGTGATCCGGAATTGATCGACGACCTCGTGGCGGCGAACCGCATCCTGGTCCAACAGGGCGTGTTCGATGCCTACGGCCATATCAGCGGGCGCGACCGCAGCAACCCGGACCGCTTCTGGATGTCGCGCAGCCTGCCGCCCGGGCAAGTAACCGCCGACGCTATCATTGAATATGACCTCGACAGCAACCCGATCCGCCGCGGCGAGAACCGCGTGTTCTTCGAGCGCGTGATCCACGGCGAAGTCTACAAGGCGCGGCCCGACGTCATGGCGGTGATCCACGATCATTCGCCGAGCCTCATTCCGTTCTGCAACAGCGACACGCGGCTGCGGCCGATGACCGGCAATGCCGCCTTCCTCGGCGAAGGCGTGCCGGTGTTCGACATCCGCGACGTCGATGACGACGGCGATCTCAACATCTGCACCGAGCCGCAGGCGCGTGGCCTGGCGCAGGCGCTCGGCGGGCACTGGCTGGTGCTGCTGCGCGGGCACGGTTCGGTGGCGGTCGGAGATTCGGTGCGCCAGGCGGTACGCCACGCCGTCATCGCCGAGGTGAACGCCAAGGCACAGTTGCAGGCCGCTGTGCTCGGCCCGGTGCATTTCCTGACCGCGAGCGAGCTCACCTATGCGCAACGCATGAAACCGAAGGACCCGGACCGCGGCTGGCGCTATTGGAAGACGAAGGCGATGGGAGAACAGGCGTGAAGGGCGCCAGGGCGCGATGACCATGACGGAAGGTGCAAAGCAGGCGCCGGTCCTCATCGCGGGCGGCGGGATCGGCGGGCTCGCGGCGGCGCTCGCGCTCGCGCGCAAGGGCATCCGCACGCAAGTCATCGAGCAGGCGCCCGAGATCAAGGAGATCGGCGCTGGCATTCAGCTCGGGCCGAATGTCTTTCGCATGTTCGAGGTGCTGGGCCTCACCGATGCGGTCAGCAAGCTCGCGGTGTTTCCCGAAAACCTGATCATGCTTGACGCCATTTCCGGCGAGGAGGTGACGCGCATTCCGCTCGACACCGCGTTCCGCACGAAGTTCAAGTATCCGTATGCCCTGATCTATCGGCCGGACCTGCTCAACGTGCTGCTGGAGGCATGCGGCAAGTCCGAGCTCATTACGCTCGATACGTCACAGAAGATCGTCGCGGTCGATGAGAGTGGCGACGGCGTGATCGCACGCACCGGTTCAGGACGCGAATACGCCGGCGCCGCGCTGATCGGCGCGGACGGACTGTGGTCGACGATCCGGCAGATCGTGGTCGGCGACGGCAAGCCGATGGTCGCGGGGCACATTACCTACCGCGCCGTGCTGCCGACCGGCGAAGTGCCCGAGCACCTGCGCCGCTGGTCGATGACGTTCTGGGCCGGTGAGAAGGTGCATCTCGTGATCTATCCGCTGCGCGGCGGCGAGCTCTACAACCTCGTCGCGGTGTTCCATTCGAGCCGCTACGAGGAGGGCTGGGACAGTTTCGGCGATCCGGCCGAACTCAACGAGCGTTTCGCCCAGACCTGCGCGCCGGTGCGCACGCTGCTCGGCAAGATCGAGAGCTGGCGCATGTGGGTGCTGTGCGATCGCCCGCCGATCAAGGACTGGAGTCGCGGCCGGATCACGCTGCTCGGCGACGCCGCCCACCCGATGCTGCAATACCTCGCGCAGGGCGCCTGCATGGCGATCGAGGACGCGGTCTGCCTCGCCAACAAGGTCGAGGGGCTGCAAGGTAACTTCGCCGCCGCGTTCCAGGCCTACCAACGGGCGCGTTACCTGCGCACCGGCCGCGTGCAGATCATGGCGCGCGTCTACGGTGAGTTTTATCACGCCAGCAACGTCGCGCGCGAACTGCGCAACATGATGCTCTCCGCGCGCACGCCCGAGCAGGCCTTCGAATCGATGGAATGGCTCTACGGCGAGGATTCCGGCCCGACCGGCTACGGGCAGGTACTCAAGAGCGAGAGTTCACAGGCGGCGGAGTGATTGTCGTAGCATGTCGCCCGCGCCGCAAAGGAACAGGTTTCACTGTCGTGCCTGATCGAATCCCCTCAGCCGTGGGGGCGGCTGATCTTTTCGAGTCGGCATGAGGTAGCCGTCGACGCCTATAAAGTAACTTTCATTGCCGATTTCGACATTGTGGTTGGCCTCGCAGGTGTGTTCTATCCAGACCGGCTTGTCCTCCCGGCGGTAGCTTCTCGTCACTGTCCAGGGACGCGTCAATGCATGGTCGATGGTGGTGATCTCATTGTGGAGCACATGGTCTGAATCGGCCTTGTCGAGGTAGATGCGCTCCCTGACGATCGTCTCATTGTCGCTGTGCAGAGGCAGACCGCTGCTGTCAAACGAGCGCGGTCCCCGCATGCCGCGCGTCTCGATCAGAAGCGCGTCATAACGCCCGTCTTGGTCCTCGTCGACCCATCGGCCGATCGAATAGCCGTTGAACTCGGGCGATAATTTTTCCGGCCAGGTACGCCCGTCCGTATAAATGCGGCGGCGCTGGTTCATGTGCTCCAGCATAATATAGGTGATGTCCGGGGTGATGACGAATTCCATCGGAAGATAGGCGAGCATCATCCCGGGCATGCCGTAAGGCACGCAGCGATCACCGGGGTAGTTGCCTTGGCCGCCGCGAGCCTGGTCCGCGAGGCTAGCCTCGAGAACGGCCTGATACTCGGCAGTGAGAGGAGCCTGCTGGCCGCCGCGAGGCTTGGTCGGGTCCCAGTTGAAGCCTCCGATTCTCGACCACTGGCCCTTCCAGTTGGGGTACATCGCATCGTCGAAAGCCGCCGCACCGGGGATCGTGAGCAATAACGCCGCCAGGGCATAGATCAAACTGCGGGTGGGCATGCGAGCCTCGCTTCGAACGATGCTGATGTCACATCCTCGGGCCGACTTATCAGTACCCGGCCTCAGTTCTCATCCTTCACCGGATTGCGCAGCGTGCCGATGCCCTCGATCTCGATCTCGCAAACGTCGCCGGCCTTCATGAACACCGGCGGCTTGCGCGCGAAGCCGACGCCGCCGGGCGTACCGGTGACGATGATGTCGCCGGGTTCGAGTGTCATCACTTCGCTTACGTAGAATATCAGTTCCGCGACCGGGAAGATCATCAGGTCGGTATTGGTCTTCTGCATCACCTGGCCGTTGAGCCGCGTCTCGAGCTTGAGGCCCTTAGCGCCCGCCGGCAGTTCGTCCGCGGTGACGAGTTCGGGGCCGAATGGCCCGGTCGCGTCGAAATTCTTGCCCGCCGTCCATTGCGTGGTCTTGAACTGATAATCGCGAATCGAAGCGTCGTTGAAGATCGAGTAGCCGGCGATGTGGTCGAGCGCGCGCTCGCGCGAAATGTACTTTCCGCCGCGGCCGATCACCACGACCATCTCGCCTTCGTAATCGAGCTCCGTCGACACCTTCGGACGGATGATAGGCTCGTTGTGACCGACCAGCGTGGTCGATACGCGCGGGAACATCGGTGGATAAGTGGGCTTCTCGAACGACGCCTCGGTGGCGTGATCGTGATAGTTGAGGCCGATGCAGACGATCTTGCCCGGCCGCGCGATCAGGGGGCGATAATGCAGACCGTTCGGGTCGAGCACCTGGCCTTTAGCTGACTGGCCAAGCTCCGCGAGATTACCCTTGCGCAGCGCGTCGACGAGGTCGACCCCCCCGAGATCGATGAGGTCGGAGCCCTTGCGGACGGCAAGTCCGCTCTTATCACCGGCAGCATAGCTGATGAATCGCATGTGGTGTAGCTCCTGTGTTAAAGATCAATCTCAGTGCCCGTGGCCGCCGACGCCGATCAGCTCGGCAAGCCGTTCCGGCTGGGCGATCAGCGTGCGACTCGGCCCGGAATAAACGATCACCCCACGATCGAGGATCACCGCGTTCTCGGCGAATTGCAATGCGATATGCGCGTGCTGCTCGACCACCAGCATGGCGAGATCATGTTCGCGCTTGAGTCGGTCGAGCCCGGTCAGCAGTGCGTCGACGATGACGGGCGCCAGGCCCTCAAGCGGCTCGTCCATCAGCAGCAGTGCTGGATTACCCATGAGCGCCCGGCCGATGGCGAGCATCTGCTGCTCGCCGCCGGAGAGCTGATTGCCGCGGTTGCGCCGCCGCTCCGACAGCGACGGAAAGAAGTCGTAGACCCGCTCGATGGTCCAACGGCCCGGCTGTTCCGCGACCTGCAGGTTTTCTTCCACGGTCAGCGAGGGAAAGATCTCGCGCTCCTGCGGCACGAAGCCGATGCCGCGCCGGCAGCGCTCGTAAGGTGGCGTGCCGACGAGTTCTTCGCCTTGGAATCGGATGTGCCCACTGTGCAGCGTCGTGTGGCCCATGATGCTGCTGAGCAGCGTGGTCTTGCCGACGCCATTGCGGCCGAGCACCGCCAGCGTCGCCGCCGGCGCGAGCGTGAGCGAGATGCCGTCGAGCACAACGGTGCGGCCGTAGCCGGCGCGCACGCCTTCGAGTTCCAGCCCGGTGGTGGTCGCGGCTTCGCTCATCGCGCGCGCTCCCCGAGATAGACTTGGCGCACGCGCGCGTCCGCCGCGATCTCGGCTGGCGGGCCTTCGACCAGGACGCTGCCCTGCACCAGCACGGTGATCCGGTTGGCCAAGCGGAACACCAGATCCATATCGTGCTCGATGATGAGCAGCGCGATGTCCGTCGGCAACCGCTCGATCATGGCGATGATCGCGCCGGTCTCGCTCGACGGCACACCCGCCGCGGGCTCATCGAGCAGCAGTACCTTGGGCTGGAGCCCGAGCGACACGGCGATATCGGTGAGCCGCTGGCGGCCGTAGGCCAGTTCATTTACTGGCCGCAGCGCCTCGTCAGCGAGCCCCAGGCTTTCGAGCAGTCCATACGCTTCCTCGATCACCGCGCGATAGTGCCCGGCCGGCCGGACGAGATCATCAGCGATGCCTTCGCGTTCGGAGATCGCCAGCGTCACGTTTTCGAGCAGGGTCAGCCGGCGGAACAGCGCGCTGATCTGGAACGTGCGCACCAGGCCGCGCTTCGCGCGCGCCGCGGGCGACAAGTGCGTAATGTCGTCGCCGTCGAGCAGGATGCGGCCGGCGCTGGCGCCGAGCACGCCGGTCACCAGGTTGACGAAGCTCGTCTTGCCCGCGCCGTTCGGACCGATCAGCGCATGGCGCGCGCCTGGCTCGAGCCGGAAATCGATGTCGTTCGCGACCACGAGCGCGCCGAAATTCTTGCGGAGTTTGTGGGTTTCGAGCCCGCGCGCGCTCATGATGGCTTGCGCCTCCAGCGCCGGAACCGCTCGATCACGCCGAGTACGCCGCCGCGCGCGAAGATCACCATGAAGATCATGAACAGCCCGATCCAGAAATACCAATAGACTGGATCGATGGAGGAGAACTGATCCTGCGCGATCATGTAGAGCGGCACGCCGATGAAGGCGCCGTAGAGCTGCCCGACGCCCCCGATGATGAGCATGATGAGCACGGTGCCCGAGCGCTCCAGACTGAGCACGGTCAGTCCGACGAGCCCGGTTGTCTGCGCGATGAGCGCGCCTGAAATGCCCGCGAGCGCCGCCGAGATGGTGTAGGCAATGAGCTTGCGGCGGCGGACCGGCGCGCCGATCGCATGCATGCGCAGGATGTTCTCGCGGATGCCGGTGAGCGAGCGGCCGAACGGCGAATGCACGACCGCGCGTACGACGAGCCAGCAGATCAGCAGCACGATGAGGCAATAGATGTAGGCGGTCTGGCCGAACAGGTCGAAGCGGAACATGCCGAAGATCGGCCACACGTTCATTCCCTGCAGGCCGTCGGCGCCGCCGGTCCACTGTCCGGCCTTGTTCGCGAGTTCGAACAGCATGGCGGCGACGACCAGCGTCTGCATCAGCAGCGTCAGCCCGGTGGTGCGCAGGATGATCGCACCCGTGATCAGTCCGACCGCGCCCGCCACGATGGCTGCCGCGAGCACGCCGGTGATCGGCTCGCCCCATCCGTGGGCGGCCAGGATCCCGGCAGTGTAAGCGCCGACGCCGAAGAAGGCCGCGTGGCCGAGCGTAATGATGCCGGCATAGCCGAGCACGAGATCGACCGAGAGCGCGAAGATGATCGTCGCCAGAATTTGCGCGCCGAGCGCCAGATAATCTGGAAACGCGAAGAACGCGGCGACGGCGACGAGCCAGGGCAGCGCTTCGATCGGACGCAAGCGGTGGCGTCGGGCAAACGTATCGAGCACGCCGGGAAGCTTCGCAGGAGCGGGGGAGGTCATCACACCTGCCCGAACAGGCCGCGCGGCCGCCATAAGAGGATCGCCATCGTCAGCGCATAGATGAAGAACGCGCCAAGCTCGGGGAACTGATACTTGAAGGCGGTATCGGAGATGCCGACCAGCAGCGCCGCAACGAACGGCCCGCGGATACTACCGAGACCGCCGACCGCGACGACGATCAAAAAGTAGGCGAGGTTGTCGAGCGCATAGCCGGGCATGATGCCGAGCAGGTCGGCGCCGAGCGCGCCGCCGAGCGCCGCGAGCCCGCTGCCGAGCGCGAAGGTCAGCGCGAACAGCCGCGTCGTATTGATGCCGATCGACTGCGCCATGCGCAGATTGTCGACCGCCGCGCGCACCTGCGCGCCGAAGCGCGTGCGCTCGAGGCCGAGCCACAGGGTGGTGACCAGGATCGCGCCGCAGACAATGAGGAACGTGCGGTAGGTCGGGAAGTCACGGCCGGCGAGATCAATCTGTCCGCTGAGGATGGCCGGCGGATGCATGGGCTGCGCCACCGGTCCCCAGATGTAGGTGGCTGCGCCGACCGTCACGAACACCAGGCCGATCGTCATCAGCACCTGGTCGAGTTCCTCGCCGCCGTAGAGCCGACGGTACAGCAGCCGCTCAAGCACAAAGCTCGCCAGCACGACGACGATCACGGCGGCCGTGAGCGCGAGCGGAAACGGCACGCCATAGCGGTTCATCAGCATCGTCATGACGTAGCCGCCCGCCATGGCGAAGGCGCCGTGGGCGAGATTGACGAAGCCCATCAGCCCCATCGTGACGGAGAGCCCGACGGAGATGAGATACAGTACCATCGCCATGGCGAGGCCGTGGAAGGCGATGCTGATCGCAGCGGGAAGAAAATCGCCCATGCCTCACGCGCTGGGATCAGGGCAGCCACATCCGGCGCCCGTGGTGCTTTCTTCTCCTCTCCCCGTGAGGGAGAGGAGGCGCATGCGCAAGATCAACCGCACTTAATCACTTCGGCGGATTGAGTTCCTTCCATGGATCCTTCACGTTCGGGATCGTGTCGAACTCGACGTTGGCGAGCTTGCCGTCCTTCATCTCCACCTTGCGCATGTAGATGTTCTGGACGATGTCGCGGGTGGCGGGGTCGACCGAGATCGGACCGCGCGGGCTGTCATTGGTCTTCCAGTTGCTGAGGAACTTGACCGCCTCGTCGCCGGTGAACTTGCCCTTGGTCGACTTGATCAAGTCGAAGATCGCGGCCATGCCGTCCCACCCGTGGGCCGAGAGGAAGTCGGGGGTCGCCTTGCCGGCATATTCCTTGTTCCACGCCGCCAGGAAGGCTTTGTTGGCGGGCCGGTCGCCAGCCGTGGAATAGGTGCCCGAGGTTACGAGGCCGAGCGCGACGTCGCCCATGTTCGGCAGTTCTTCTTCCGGGACGAGGTCCTGGGTCGAGATCACGGTGACGCCCGCCTGGCGCAGGCCGACGTCGCGGACTGCCTTGAGCATCGCCGTCGACTGGTTGCCGGCCGGCGGCCAGATGAAGGCCACGTCGGGCTTCGCATCCTTGATGCGCTGCACGAACGGTGCGAAGTCGAGATTGTTGGTGGGGAAGCGCACCGAGCCCACCATCTGCAGCCCGGCGTCGGTCCAGCCCTTGGTGAACGCCGCTTCGGCGTCATGACCGGGGATGAAGTCACTCACGGCGGTATAGGCGGTCTTCCACTTCTGCGTCGCCGCCCACTTGCCGAGCGGATAGGCCTGCTGCCACAGCGTGAAGGATACGCGCACGACATAGGGCGAAATCCGGGTGATGCCCGCGCCGGCCGCGTTGGTGATGACCAGCGGCACCTTCGCTTCGGCGGTCAGCGGCGCGACCGCGGCGGCGATCGGCGAACCCACGATGCCGACCAGGAGTTGCACCCGATCGCGCGTGATCAGTTCCTGCGCCGCGCGCTTGCCGACTTCGGGCGAGGCGGCATCGTCACGGCGCACGATCTCAATTTTGACGCCGGGCGGCAGGTCCTTCGTGTGCTCCTTGACGTAAAGGTTGATGCCCTTTTCCATCTGGTCACCGGCCTGGGCGAGGAAACCGGAATTGCTGTTGATCAGGCCGATCTTGATCGTCTGCGCCGACGCCGGGCTGCCGCCGGCGGCAAGCGCGGCGATCGCGGCGCCAGCCATGAGGGTCCAAAAACCTGCCGATTTCGACATTCGTTTCTCCCTGAAGGTCCTGTGCGGACGGCGCGCGCGGCGCCATGTGCCTCGGAGGTAGTATAGCGAGGAACGATCAGAGCGGGCAATGTGGCGGCCGGCGCTCCAAGGTCGCGGGGCGCCGTGGCGCACCCAGCGGGAGGGAGAGAATGATACCAGGGAAGATCGGACTCGAAGAGCATTTCGCGATCCCGGAGACGCTCGCCAATTCCGGCGTGTTCCTTCCCGACCGGGTGTGGCCCGAACTCAGTGGCCGGCTGCTCGACCTGCACAGCAAGCGCATCGCCTATATGGACCGCCACGGTATGGAGATGATGATCCTGTCGCTGAATGCGCCGACGGTGCAGGGGATTGCCGACGTCGGGCGCGCGAATGAGATTGCCCGCAAGGCCAATGATTTTCTCGCCGCCGAGGTCGCCAAGCGTCCGGATCGTTTCGCTGCGCTGGCGGCATTGCCGATGCAGGACCCCGACCTCGCCGCGCGCGAGCTCGATCGCTGCGTCAAGGAGCTCGGCTTCTGCGGCGCGCTCGCCAACGGGTTCTCGAACGGCGGTGCTCCCGACACCGCGATCTATTACGACCTGCCGCAGTACCGGCCGTTCTGGGCGACGCTGCAGAACCTCGGCGTGCCGTTCTACCTGCACCCGCGCAATCCGCTGCCAAGCTGGGCGAAGATCTACGAAGGCCACTCCTGGCTGCTCGGCCCGACCTGGGCCTTCGGCGTCGAGACCGCGACCCACGCGCTACGGCTGATGGGCTCCGGCCTGTTCGATGAATTTCCGCGCCTGCAGATCATCCTGGGCCACATGGGCGAGGGCCTGCCCGCGAGCATGTGGCGCATCGACAACCGCAACAACTGGGCCAAGGTCCCGCATCGCTGCCCGGCGAAACGGAAGATGAGCGAGTATTTCGCCGAAAACTTTTACCTGACCACCGCCGGCAACTTCCGCACCCAGACGCTGATCGACGCAATGCTGGAAGTCGGCGCCGACCGCATCATGTTCTCGACCGACTATCCGTTCGAGGACGTAAGCGACGCCGCCGACTGGTTCGACGCAGCGCCGATCAGTGAGGCCGATCGGCTCAAGATCGGCCGCAGCAACGCGATCAGGTTGTTCAAGCTTCCGCTGCAGTGAGGGTCAGTCAGGTCTTGGGCGTGCGCAGGAGCCCCGTCTGCCTTCTTTACGCTCGCGCCGTCGTCCTCCCCCGCAAACGGGGGAGGGGAAGGAGCACCGCCGCCGCTTCGTTCACTTCACGTATTCATCCGTGAACAGTCCGTCGTAGGACGTGAGCTTCTCGTTCGCCTTCAGCAACCCGCCGTCGATGTTGAAAATCTCCCCGATCTCGAGCGAGTCCTTGCTCACCACCGCCGTCGGCGGCGTGGCCTTCCTGATTTCCTCGAAGGCGGCGACGATCAGCGGGCGGTCGAGATTTGAGAAGCGCTTCTGCAAGATGTCGATCGTTTCCTCAGGATGCGCATGCAGGAACGCGAGCGCTTCCTTGAAGGTCGCGCCGATGCCGGTGCATACCGCCTTTCGCTTCTGGCAGGTTTCCGGCTTGGTCACGACCACGTTGTAGGCGAACGGCTGGGTCTTCGGCGGATCGCCGGCGGGGCCACTGGCGATGATCACGGCGGCGCCGTCGAGCACCGGCTTGAGCGGCCACGGCGGGCTGTTGGAGATGCCGTCGATGGTCTTGTTCTGGAACGCGCCGAGCATGGCTGCGCCTTCCATCTGCGTCACGCGGATCTCGGTCTCGGGATTGACGCCGCCGCGTACCGCAATCACGCGCAGGTAGGCGTGCGGATTGGCATTGATCGAGCCGACCGCGATGGTGCGGCCCTTCAGCAGCGCCGCGCGCTTCTCGATCGGCCATTTCGGATCGAAACCGGCGGCATCGGCGATGTCTTTGCGCAGGCTGATCTCGACGATGTTCTTGTCGGAGGTGGCAGCGATCGCCAGCAGGCGCTGGCCACGCGCGGCGGCGCGTGTGAGCGTCGGGCCGCCAATCTGCGCGAAGTCGGCGCTGCCCGCGATCACCGCGTTGGTCGCGCCGACGCCTTGAATCTGTATCGTCTTCACCCGCAGCCCATGCTTCGCCCACATCCCGGTCTCGTCGGCGATCAGGCTGGCGGTGAGGTTGAAGGTGAAATTCGGAATCGCCATGACGACGTCCTGCAGCGGCGGCTGCTGGGCCTCGCCGGCGGAAATCGCCAGCCCCAGACCAAGGAGGACTGCGGCAAGGCCGGTTGCCGGCCCGATGGGCTTGTTCATTGTTGCTTCTCCTTGAAGCCACGCGCGGCGCGTCGAGCGTTCATCACTTCACATAGGCATCGGTGAAAAGCCCGTCGTAGCTCTTGAGCTTTTCCTCGGGCTTCAGCAGCCCCGCATCGACGTTGTAGATTTCGCTGTTCTCGAGGTCGGCCTTGGTGACGACCGGCGGCCGCGGCGTTCCCTTGAGGATCTCCTTGAACGCCGCCGCGAGCAGGACCTCGTCGAAACTGCTGAACCGCTTCTTGAGCAGCGCAAGCGCCTCCGTCGGATGGTCGTGCATGTAGCCGATTGCTTCGGCATAGGCCTGGCCCATCTTGCGGCAGACCCCCGCGCGCTTCTCGCAGGTGTCGCGCTTCACCACCAGCACATTGTGCCCGAACGGAATCATGTCCTTCGGATCGCCATCAGGTCCGCTCGCGATCATCGTCGCGCTGCCGTCGAGCACCGGCTGCAGCGGCCATGGCATCGACATCGCGAAGCCGTCGATCTGCTTGGTCTGATAGGCCGCCAGCATGCTATTCGGCGCCATCGGCGAGATGCGGATCTCATTCGGGTCATAGCCCGCGCGCCGCGCCAGCAGCAGCACGTAGGCGTGAATGACCGAGTTGATCGAATCGACACCGATAGTGCGGCCGCGCATGACCTGCGCGCGTTTTTCGAGCGGCGCCTTCGGATCGAAGCCTGCGGCCGCCGCGAGCTCCTTGCGCAGCACCAGATCGACCGTGATGCGGTTGAGCATGGTGGCGATGGCCAGGAGCTGTTGGCCGCGCGAGGCGGCGCGGGTCAAGGTCGCGGCCGAGATTTCAGCGAAGTCGGCGCTGCCAGCGATCACCGCATTGGTCGAACCGACGCCCGCGATGACCACGGCTTTCACGCGCAGGCCCTGTTTCTGGAACAATCCAAGGTCTTCGGCGATATAGCCGGCGCTAAAGGTGAGCGCGACGTTCGGCACGGCGAGCGTTACATCGTCGACCTGATTGCGTTGCTGCGCCTTCGCCGGCGCCGCGACGGCCGCGAGCAGGAGGACGACGGCAATGCGTCCGATGATTTTGGCGAGCAATATTTTTGTGGGCATCATGGGCCTGTTCCGGCAAACGGTGATGCGGCAAGCGTAATCAAGTGCGCGTGCGAGGGAAACATCTTTTCCGGCCCAATCGCCGCAGCCTTCGAGGTTGGATCAATGGCAAAAGTCCTTGTTCTCGCACGCGACGCGCCCGCCTTGGTTGCCCGGCTCGCGCGCGCAATACCCGGGCTCGACATCGCCGGGACCACGCAGGCGGCAGAGGCGCTCGCGCTCGCCGCAGATCGCGATGTGCTCATGACCCGCAACGACGACGCCTTTGAAAGCGTGATCGCGGCGATGCCGCGGCTTGCCTGGGTCCAGGCGCTCACCACCGGCACGGACCTGATCGAATCCTGCGCCGCCCTGCCTTCCGGTGTGACGATCACCGCCGCGCGCGGCTTCCACGGACCGCAAATGTCCGAGCTGGCATTTTTGTTCATGCTCGCGCTGGCACGGAATTTCCCTGCGATGCTGGCGAACCAGCGCGAGCGCCGATGGCATCGCGCTCCGCAAAAGCTCCTGCTCGACAAGACGGTGGTGATCCTCGGCGTCGGGCGCATCGCCGAGGAACTGGCGCAACGCTGCAAGGTTTTTGGGATGAAGGTGATCGGTGTCAGCGCGGCGCGCACCGCGGCGCCCGGTTTCGACGCGATCATGGCGCGCGACAAGCTGGCGGAGGCCGCCGCGCTTGCCGATGATCTGATCGTGCTCGCGCCGGCGTCTGCCGAGACGCATCACCTGGTGGACGTTCGCGTGCTGGCCGCCATGAAACCAAGCGCGGTACTGATCAACCTCGCGCGCGGCGACGTGGTCGACGAAGCGGCGTTGATCGAGGCGTTGCGCACCCGTCGCATCGCCGGGGCCGGCCTCGACGTTTTCCTGACCGAGCCGCTGCCGGCTGACAACCCGCTGTGGAGCCTGGACAACGTCCTGCTCACGCCGCATGTCGGCGGCATGAGCGACATCTATGTCGATCAGGTGATCCCGCTGGTGATCGACAACCTGCGGGCCTTCCTCGATGGTGCGCCGGAGCGCCTGCGTTACGTGGTGCGGAGTTGATTATTACTTCGGCGGCAACTCGCCCGCTTTCGTGAGCCGCGTGGTCCAGTATTCCCAGGCGCGGCCCATCGGCCGCTCGCGCAGGCTGTAGGCGCCGGCCATCTCCGCTTCGCCCTGGCTCAGCGGCGATACCTCGCCGAGCGCGCGGGTCTTGAGCACGAGTTCGGCGTTGCGGTGCGAGAAGATGGTGCGGAACACCGCCTCCTGCAGGCTGGCACCGACCACGGTCGCTCCGTGTCGCCGCATCAGCACCATGGCATGCGATCCGAGCGCGCGCGCCAGCGATTGCCCCTGTGCCGGCGTGGTGACCACCATCGGGGTGTCGCCGAATTCATCGCGGCTGTCCCAGAACGGCGCGGTCGTACCCATGGTCGCGCCCAGCCCCATTACTGGCTTGAGCTCCACGCCGGCGATGCAGAACGGCAGGATCGCGGTCGAGTGGTGGTGGCAGACTGCGGTCACGTCCGGCCGCGCCTTGTAGATTTCGCCGTGGATCACGCATTCGCCGTAGGGGAGAAAATCGCCGGGCGTCAGCAGCTTCGAATCGAGCGTGAATTCGAGGATGTCTCCCGGCTCGATCAGCTCCGGGCTGCGTGAGCGCGCCAGCAGGTAATGGCTCGGGTCGTCCGGGTGGCGAACGCTGACGTGGCCGAAGCCGTCGAGCACGCCCTCATAGGCGACGATGCGGTTGGCAAGCGCAAGCTGGTAGCGGGCGTCATCGAGGCTCATGGCAGGTCCCTGTGCGTTGTCGTTGCGCGCCCACCATATCCGATCGTGCTCCGGCGCGAGCAGAGTCACAGATGTTTCGTCCGCGCGTGACAGGCGCCGCGCGCTGTGGCACCGATGCCGCGACATCAAGGAGGACGAGTTCGCCATGAGCACCGAGTCACCTGAATTCCCGCCGCTCCGTCGAGTCGTTACCGGCCACGACAACAACAACGTCGCCAAGGTGATCATGGATGGTCCCGCGACCAATTCCAAAGGCGGGGCGTCGGGCGCGACTTCGACCTTGATCTGGTCGACCAACTCGACGCCGGCGGACGTGGCGATCGGCGAGGATGTGGAGGATCTCGGCGCCCGCATCATCGGCACGCCGCCGCCGGAGAACGGCAGCCGGTTCGCGGTGATCACCTTTCCGCCCGGCAATCCCGGCCGCATGCATCGCACCGAGACGATCGACTACGTGATCGTCATGCAGGGCGAACTGGACATGGACATGGACGAACTCGACCGTGAAGCTCAAGGCCGGCGACGTGCTCGTGCAGCGCGGCACCAACCACGCCTGGGTCAATCGCGGGACGGAGGTGGCCCGCGCCGCCTTCGTGCTGCTCGATTCCAAGCCGCTCGGCATCGGCCATCCGATTGTGCGCGGCGAGAAGGCGAGCGGATAAAAGAAAACGGACGACATCGCTGTCGTCCGTTCTCCGCGGTTAATGGCAACGTTCGCTTACGGCTCCATCGAAGCCACATAGGCGACGATCGCGAGCATGTCGTCCGGCTCAAGCTTGGCAACGACCTGTTCCATCAGCGCAACGGACGGTCCTTTGCGCGCGCCGCTCTTGATGTCGTTGAGCTGGCGGTAAAGGTACAAAGTGGAGCGGGCGGCGATCGGCGGCACTTCGCCGAGGCCCTTCAGCCCGGGCCCGTGGCAAATGGTGCAGGGAAGCGTCTTCCCGCCACCAGTCGTGACCAAAGCCTTCCCCTTTTCGAGGCTGCCGGGTGGAACATGGGCGATGAAACCGTGCTTCGGATTGCGCGCGCGGGCGGCTTCCTCATCCTGCGGCAGCTCGATGATGCGGTTGCCGATCGGCTCGGTGCCGCCGTCCTTCACGGCAAAGCGCATCGAGCCTTCTCCGACAACGCTCTTCGGCACGGTGGCGCTTTCCACGACCTTCATATAGCCGGGAGCCTGCTTGCGGGCGGAGAAATAGGCGGCGGCTTCGTGTGCGTCCTCGTCCTTGATGGCCTTGGCAATGCCGACCATCGCACCGGTGCGGATGCCGGTCCGGCGGCCTTCCCTGAACTCCTGGAGCTGGCGCACGATGTAGTTCGCGTTAAGCCCGGCGACGCTTGCGGATTCCGGATGGCCGTCGCCGGTCGGCAAATGGCAGAGCGCGCAGGCGCGCGGATCCGGGCGAGCGCCGTTCGAGACCGCCTTCGGCATCGGCGCGTGCTCGTTCGGGAACCAATCCGGCGGCCCGAAGGCGTTGTTGACCTCGGTCTCCTTGTACTCCTTGTCGCTGCCCGGCACTTTGACGACCTTGTTCGGGTCGGGCTTGGGCAGATCTTTCGGCGGCGCTCCCGGATAGGCCCATTCGGGATTGTCGGCCGCCGCGACGGCAGGCAGCAAAACGATCAATGAGGCGAAGATGATAGCCCTCATGGCAATTCCCCCACGTGTTGCGCGCCCGGTCGAAGCCCGGCGCTGCGCCAGCATATTTGCATCTATTCCAAGGAACAAGGGCGCCCGGCGGCCGCCCAGCCACCCCGGAGCACCATTCACCAGGCCCGAGTCATGCCTTCTCGTCGACGATCCGGGTGCGGAGCGTGCCGATCCCGGTGATCTCCACTTCGAGCACGTCGCCGGGCTTCATCCAGAGCGGCGGATCGCGGCGGTGGCCGACGCCGTCGGGCGTGCCGGTCGCGATGATGTCGCCAGGCGAAAGCGGCGTGAAGTCGGAACAGAAGGCGATGATCTGCGGGATCGAGTAGATCAGCAGATTGGTCCCGGAGCGCTGCATCTCCTGGCCGTTGAGCCGTGTCATCAGGGTGAGCTTGGTCGGGTCGGGGATTTCGTCGGCAGTGACGAGCCAAGGGCCGAGCGGGCCGGTGCCGGGAAAATTCTTGCCCGATGTCACCGAGAATTTCTGGTAGTCGCGGACGCTGCCGTCGACGAAGCAGGTATAGCCCGCGACGTGGTCGAGCGCGCGCTCGATCGGGATATGGCGGCCGCCGCGGCCGATCACAACCGTCAGTTCGCCCTCGAAATCAAAATTCGAGGAGACGGTAGGGCGGATCATCTCGCCCTCGTGGCCGACCAGCGTGTTGGCGCGACGCAGGAACATGCTCGGCTGCTTCGGGATTTCGCGCCCGGTTTCGCTCGCGTGCGAACGGTAGTTGATGCCGGCGCAGGCGATCAGATCGGGGTCCGGGATGACTGGCAGGAACTCAAGTTCGGCAAGTTTGTGATCGGGGTGCGTATTGGCCGCGACTTCCCTCATCTGCGGCAGCAGATTCCCCGCGAGGGCCTCGCGCAGGCTGTCAGCGCGCCCTTCGAGGCGTTCGTTCATCGTGACGACGCCGTCGCCACGCACGACACCGAACAATTCCTCACCACCCACGACATAGCTTGCGAGCTTCATGCCTTAGAGCTCCATTTCCCGCTCGATCGGACGCCATGCGAGCGCGTGGCGTTCGATCAGATTGACGATGCCGTTGATCGCGAGCACCAGTGCGATCGCGATCACGATGCCGGCGAACACGCCGGTCGTGTCGGCGACCTGCCGCGCATGTTCAATATAGCGCCCGACGCCCTGCGTCGACACCAGGAACTCGCCCACGATGGTCGCGCTCACCGCTCGCGGGAACGCGATCTTGAGCCCGGTGAAGAAGAAGGGGAGGAGCGAAGTCCAGATGATCTCGCGTGAGATCACATGTTCGCTCGCGCCGATGATGCGCGCCATCCTGACCAGCCGCTGGTCGACGCCGCGGATGCCGGCGAAGGTGGTGATGAAGAGGATGTAGAACACGACCAGCGTGACCACGACCAGCTTGGGCAGGTCGCCGATCCCGAACCAGAGGATGAGCCACGGCGCGAGCGCATATTTCGGGATGCCCATCGACGCCATGATGAACGGCTCGACCGCTTCGGTGGCGCGCTGCGAGCGCCGCAGCACGAATGGCAGCAGCACGCCGAACACCGCGGCGATCGCGAAACCGGCGGTGGCGACCCGCAGGGTCGCGAAGATGTCAGTGAACATCTGCCCGCTGAGCGCGAGATCGCGGATGCGTTCTGCCACTTCGAGCGGTGCGGCGAAAAAGAATCGCCCGAGGGTGCGCGCGCCGTAGTCCCAGGCTAGCAGCAGCGCCGCAGCGACAACGAGCCGGCCGCCGTAAACCACCCATTTCCGCCACGCGAGTGAGGGCTCGGGCATGCCTTCAAGGGCGATCTGTGCTTCGGTCATTGCACGTCCGCCCGGATTTTCTCGTAGGTCGCCGCAAAATCTTGGAGCGCGAAGATGTCCTTCACGTTGCGCGGGCGAGGGATCGGGATCGCGTGCTCGGCGGCGATCCGCGAGGGCTGGCGGCTGAGCACCAGCGCGCGGTCACCAAGCGCGATCGCCTCGGTGATGTCGTGGGTGACGAATATGATGGTCTTGCGCCCGAGTTCCCAGAGATTGAGCAGGTCGGCCTGGAGCTGGGTGCGGGTCTGCGCGTCGACCGCGCCGAATGGCTCGTCCATCAGGATCATCGGCGGGTCGTAGACGAGGGTGCGGATCAGCGCCGTGCGCTTGCGCATCCCGCCCGACAGTTCGTGCGGGTAGTAGCGCTCGAAGCCCGCCAAGCCGACTGCGCGGATCAGCATTTCGGCGTGCTTGCGCGTTTCGTCGTTGAGCCGGCCCTGCACTTCAAGCGCGAACAGCACGTTGTCGAGCGTGCTGCGCCACGGCAGCAGGTTGTCGTCCTGCGTGACGTAGCCGATGCGACGATCGAAGCCGGGCTTTAACGCGCGCGGGTCTTTCGGGGTCACCGGACTGCCGGCAAAAACGATCTCGCCGGCGCTTGCGGTGTCGACCTGGGCGATGATGTTGAGCAGCGTCGACTTTCCCGCGCCCGACGGCCCGATGACGGTGAGGAATTCACCGTCGCGCACGGAGAACGACAGATCCTGGATTACCCACGGCGACGGCTCGCGGCCGTGGCGTGCCGCGAAGCGCTTGCCGAGCCCGCGGATTTCGAGCAGCGCGCCACCGGTGGTCACGTGACCGTCTCCATCATCGAGTCGATCGGCGGCCGCCAGCGCAGCATCAGCGCTTCGAGGGTGTTCATCAGCCAGTTCGCGCCCAGCACCAGCAGCGTCGCCGCGACGATGGCGGCGAACACGCTGGTGGTGTCGAAATTCATCGCGCCGGTCTGCACGAGATAGCCGAGGCCGCGGTTCGAGGAGATCAGCTCCGCGATCACGGCGGCTCCGATCGCATAGGGCACGGCGATGCGGAAACCGGCGAAGATCGAGGGCACCGCGCCCGGCATGACGATGTGGCGGGCGACCTGACGCTCGTTCGCACCGGCGATCTGCGCCATCTGCACGAGCTTGGCGTCGAGCAGGCGCACGCCGCCGAGCGTGCTGAAGTAGACGATGAAGAAGACCACGCTTGCGACCAGGGCGATCTTCGAGGCGGTGCCGATGCCGAACCAGAGGATGAACAGTGGCGCGAGCGCGAGCTTGGGCGCGCCGTAGCCGCCGACCATGAACGGATCGAGGATGGCGACGATGATGGGGTGCCGGCGCAGCAGGAACGGCAGCAGGACGGCCGGGACACCGCCGATCAGCGTGCCGGCCGCGGCCTCACCGAGCGTGTAGCTCGCCTGACCGAGCAACTCGCCGTTCATGACCTGTGCGACGAACCGCGACGTCACGGCCCAGGGCGAACTGAGCCAATAGATGCCGACGATCGCACTGCCTACCTGCCAGGCGGCGAGGATAGCGGCGAGCACCAGCAGCCGGTCCGCGACCGTGCGCCAGCGCACGCTACGGATCGCACGCGCCGGCCGCAGCCAAGGCGATTGGGAAGGCGCGGGGGCGTCGGTCATGTGGGTTCGTACTCGCGGGCAGGAGTGGACCTGCCCTTGCGGGCCGGACCGGGGAGCGGTCTTTCCGAGCGCATTATTCGTTATCTATGCTTGTACCTGCAACAGCCGCTATAAGCCGTGGAGAGGAATGGTCCCATGCCGACGACCCGCCAAGCCTTTCGCGACATGCTCAAGCCCGGCGCCGCGCTGGTGCTGCCGGGCGTCAGCAACGCGCTGGCGGCGCGGGTGGTCGCCGACCTCGGCTTCCCGGCGGCCTACATCACCGGCGCCGGCATCGCCAACACCTATCTCGGCATCCCCGACAACGGGCTGGTCACGCTGAGCGAACTTGCGAACCACGTGGCCGCGATCCGCGACGTGTTTGCCGGTCCGCTGATGGTCGATGCCGACACCGGCTTCGGCAACGCCATGAACATGATCCGCACCGTCAAGATGCTGGAACGGGCCGGCGCCGATGCGCTGCAGATCGAGGATCAGGTATTTCCCAAGCGCTGCGGTCATTTCGACGGCAAGGAGGTGATCCCAGCGATCGAAATGGTGGCCAAGATCAAGGCCGCGGCCGATGCGCGCAGCGACGCCGATCTCCTGATCGTTGCCCGCACCGACGCGATCGCGGTGGAGGGTTTTGAGCCCGCGATCGCGCGTGCGGTGGCATACCGTGAGGCGGGCGCGGACGTGACCTTCGTCGAAGCGCCGAAATCGCCCGAGCAGATCGCCGACATTCCGCGCCGGCTGCCGTGGCCGCAGATCATCAATATCGTGCTCGGCGGCCGCACGCCCGAGCTGCCGAACGGCAAACTCAAGGAGCTGGGCTTCGCCGGCGTGCTGTACGCCAACCTCGCGCTGCAGTCGGCGGTGCGGGGAATGCAGCTTGCGCTGGGCGCGCTGCGAGAAGCCGGGCAGGTCGGCGACACCGCGCCGCATTCGGTCGATTTCGGCGAGCGCCAGCGGCTCGTTGACAAGCCGGCTTGGGATGCGCTGGAGAAGAAGTACAAAGGTCTCTCGCAGGATGGGTAGAGCAAAGCGAAACCCATTGCTTCCCACGCGTCGATGATGCGCTTCGCTTCGCTTCGCTCTACCCATCCTACAAGAAAGCCAAGGACAGAGACGCATGGCGGAGCACACACCGGTCTTGATCGTCGGCGCCGGCCCGGTCGGCCTCGCGCTTGCGGGCGATCTCGGCTGGCGCGGGGTGTCCTGCACGCTGATCGAGAAGACCGACGGCGCGATCGAGCAGCCGAAGATGGACCTCATCGGCGTGCGCACGATGGAATTCTGCCGCCGCTGGGGCATCGCCGACTGGGTGCGCGACGCACCCTATCCCGGCGACTATCCGCAGGATTACATCTGGCTCACCTCGCTCAACGGCTACGAACTCGGCCGCGAGCCGTTTCCCGGCCGCGCTTTCGAGCCTTGCCCGCCAGAGAGCCCCCAGAAGCGCGAGCGCGTGCCGCAGGACATGTTCGACCCTGTCATGGCGCGGTTCGTTCGCACCTTCGATTGCGTCGATCTGCAGTACAATGCCGAACTGATCGCGTTCGAGCAGCAGCCGGACAAGGTCATCGCGACGGTGCGCGACACGCTCAGCGGTGTGACGCGCACGATCACCGCGGATTATCTCGTCGGCACCGACGGCGGTGCCAGCACCGTCCGCGAAAGCCTCGGCATCACCATGAGCGGCAATCCGGCCCTCACCTATTCCACCAACGTGATCTTCCGCTGCCCGGAGTTTGCGTCACTGCACGATAAGGGCAAAGCCTACCGCTTCATCTTCATCGGCCCGGAGGGCACCTGGCTCACCATCGTCGCGGTCAATGGTGCCGACCGGTTCCGGATGTCGATCGTCGGCTCGCTCGACAAGGTCAATCACAGCGAAGCGGACATCCACGGCGTGCTGCGGCGCGCCATGGGCAAGGACTTCGACTACGAGATCCTGTCGGTGATGCGCTGGGTGCGCCGCGAACTCGTCGCCGATACCTACGGCATCGGGCGCGTCTACATCGCCGGCGACGCGGCGCATCTGACGTCGCCGACCGGCGCGCTCGGCATGAACACCGGCATGCAGGACGTGGTCGATCTCGGCTGGAAGCTCGACGCCGTGCTGGCCGGCTGGGGCGGCGCGCACCTCCTGGAGACCTACGGCATCGAGCGCCGGCCAGTGGCGATCCGCAACGTCTCGGCCTCGACCGAGAACCTCAAGCGCATGCTGGAGCCACGCAACAGCCGGAAGCCGCCGCCGGAGATGTTCGAGCCCGGTCCGAAAGGCGACGCTGCGCGCAAGGAGTATGGCGACTGGTACACCGAGCAGATGCGGCACGAGTGGTTCATGAACGGCTACCACCTCGGCTACCGCTACGACAACTCGTCGATCGTCTGGCCGGATGGCACGCCGGCGCCGCCGCTGGAAACCCGCACCTACACCCAGACAGCGCGACCCGGCGCGCGCGCGCCGCACGCTTGGCTGCCGGACGGTCGTTCCACGCTCGATTTCTATGGGCGCGGCTTCGTGCTGCTTCGCCTCCGGGCGAACGCCCCGAGCGGGGAACGCGTGCGACAAGCGGCGGCGGAAACCGGCGTGCCGTTGCAGCTCGTGTCACTCGATGTGCCGGCCATTCGCAAGCTTTACGAGCGTGACCTTGTCCTGGTGCGGCCGGACGGCCATGTCGCTTGGCGTGCTGACGCCGAGCCGGCCGACGCGCGTGCGCTCATCGACGTCGTGCGCGGGGCGAAACCCATCGCCGGCGTGGCGCGTTTGCAGCTTGAGGCGGCATCGTGAAGCCCGCAAGGTTGCGTGATCCGGCTCCGAAAACGCTGCAATTTTTCGGGATCATGCGCTAAAAGCGGCAGCTATCGGGAGCCAGGCCATGAATATCGACCCGCGTGCAAACTATTATTCCGACCTCGGACGCTCGAGTTTCTCGCCCGGCTGGGCGCGGCCCGAACCATCGATGTGGCCGCAGCCGAAGCCGAGATTCCGCCCGGCGTTCTGGCGGTTCGCCACGGCGAAGGAGGCGCTCGACCAGTCCGGCGCACTCGTGCCCGCCGACCAGACCGAGCGGCGCAACCTGATCATGGTCAATCCGATCGAGGGCAACGTCTACGCCACCACGCGCCATCTCGTCGCCGCCTATCAGTGCGTACTGCCGGGCGACGCCGCGCGCACGCACCGGCATAGCGCGGCGGCGTTGCGGCTCGTTCTCGCCGGCAAGCCTGGCACCTACACGATCGTCGACGGGGCGCGGGTCGACATGGCGCCCGGCGACGTGGTGCTCACGCCGGCGTGGTGCTGGCACGGCCACGTCAACGAGGCGAAGGAGACCAGCTACTGGATCGATTTTCTCGACATCCCGTTCGTGCAGCTCAGCGAGGCGATGTTCTTCGAGCCGCATCCGAGCGGCGGACTGGAGCAGATCCGATCAAGCGGCCCGACAGCGATGCGCATTCCCTCGAGCGAGGCGCTCGGTCCCGGACGCGAGGCCAAGACCGTGGAAGTCGCCAAGGGCGTGATGCCGACGATCTCGATGCATCTCATCCGCCAGCCACAAGGCGGCCGCGTCGACCTGCCGAAGAACACCGCCAACAACATCTATGCAGTGTCGACGGGCAAGGCGCGCCTCACGGCCGAGGGGGGCTTTGACGAAACGCTCGGGCCCGGCGACGTCGCCGCCATTCCATGCTGGCATCGCCACAGCATCGAAGCGGTTGAGGATACGGTAGTGTTCCGCGTGTCCGACGAGCCGATCCTGAGCAAGACCGGCCTGCTGCGGACGGCATCGGCGTGAAGTCAATTCAGGTGACGGCCTTGGATCTGTCGTTCCCGCGCAAGCGGAGACCCATATCCTCCGAGCTGCAATTTTGGCGCGTCCGTGGAACCATGGCAGGGACACGGCGTATGGGTCCCGGCTGGCGCGGGGACGACGAAAAAGGGGAGGGGACGCTTGACCGACAAGCTCCGGGAGTTACTGACCAACGCGGGCCGGGTGCTCGTGATGGAAGAGCAGGGCGACTATGTCGCCGGCCACATCACCGCGCGGCTGCCTGACGGCAGCGGTCGCTTCCTGATGAAGCCCGCGGGCATCGGCCTCGACGAGATATCGCCAGAGAACATCATCACCGTCGATGCCGACGGCCAAAAGGTCGGCGGCACGATGCCGCGGCACAATGAGGTGTTCATCCATTCGGAGATTCTGCGGGCGCGGCCGGATATCCAGTCCGTGCTGCACACCCATCCGGAGCATGCGGTGGCGTTCTCGTCGCTCGGGCGGCCGCTGCTGCCGGTCGGCAACGAGGGCTCGGTGTTTGCCGGCGGCGTACCGATCTTCGATGAGACCACCGATCTCATCATCAATGCCGAGCGAGGCCGGGCGGTGGCGCGGTGGCTCGGCGAGCATTCCGTGCTGATCCTGCGCAACCATGGCATCGTCACTGCCGGTCACTGCGTCGAGGAAGCGGTTTGGCTGGCATTGAAGCTCGAACGCGCCTGCCGGGTACAACTGCTCGCGGAGGCTGCCGGCGGTCCGAAGCTGCTCGCCGAGGGCGACGACCTCAAGAAGAAGGGCGGCCGCTCGAACCGCAAGGATCTGCACACCAACGCGTTCGATTATCTGGTGCGGCGGTGGTGCCGGCATTGCGGGCAGGAGGTCGCGGCGCCGACGCGCGTCACCACGCACGAGAATCCGCGCAACGCGACGTAGCCATTGCGTCTCGTCGCGAACGCAGATCGCATCACACAAGGAACAGGCCCCGTGCGTTACATCGACGCCTACAATCATTTCTTCCCCAAGCGCTACTACGAGGCGCTGCTCGACACGCCGGCGGGCGCGAAGGATCTCGGCAAGCGCGTGCGCGGCATTCCGGCGCTCTCGGATATCGACGAGCGCCTGCGGGTCGTCGACATGTTCGATGACTACACCCAGATTCTGTCGATGGGTCTGCCGCCGATGGAACGGCTGTGGGGGCCGGAGAAATCTCCGGAAATGGCGCGGATCGGCAATGACGGGCTCGCCGAGATCGTTGCCAGGCATCCTGACCGCTTCGTCGGTTATTCCGCGCTCCTGCCGATGAACGCGCCGGATGCCGCCCTGCGGGAGGCCGAGCGCACGCTGAAAAACGGCGCGAGCGCGATCCAGATCGCGACCAATGCCAATGGCGTGCCGCTCGACGAGCCGCAATTCTGGCCGATCTACGAGGCGATCGAGAAATCCGGCCGGCCGATCCTGCTGCACCCCTCGCGCACGCGGCAGATGCCGGACTATCCGACCGAGACCTATTCCAAGTACGAGATCTGCAGCGTGCTCGGCTGGCCTTACGAGACTGGCGTGACGCTTGCGCGGTTCGTTTTCTCCGGGATCATGGACCGCTATCCCAACCTCAAGGTCATCGCGCACCACCTGGGCGGCGTCATTCCCTATCTCGAGGGCCGCGTCGCCCACAGCTTCGATCAGTTGGGATCGCGTACGTCGGATGAAGATTACGGCGCGCTGCTCAAGAGTCTCAAGAAGCGGCCCTACGATTACTTCAAGGACTTCTATGGCGACACCGCGGTCGAGGGCGCGCGCGCGGCGACGGTGTGCGGGTTGGCGTTCTTCGGTCCGGACCATACGTTGTTCGCCTCCGATTGTCCGTTCGACAAGGAGAAAGGTCCGGGCTACATCCGCTCGACCATTGAAGTGCTCGATTCGATGGGGCTTTCTCGGGCCGAGCAGGAAAAAATCTGCTATCGCAACGCGCAGCAGATGTTCGGTCTGGCGGCCGGTAAGTAGATGACGCCATGCCGTCTCCGCGCCGGATCGACTTTCACTTTCACCTCATCCCGCAGTTCTACAAGGACGCGGCCTACGCTTCCGGCGCGGGACCGGCGATCGGGCGCTATCCGGACTGGTCGCCCGAACTCTCGCTCGAGATCATGGATGCGCACGGCATTGACGTGGCGCTCATCTCGCTCGCGCAGCCCGGCGTGCAGTTCGGCGATCCGAAAGATGCGGGGCCGCTCGCGCGCCGTTGCAATGATTATTCGGCCGAACTTCGCACGCGCTGGCCGAGGCGATTCGGCGCCTTTGCGGTAGTGCCGATGTGGGACATGAAGGAAGCGGTCGCCGAGATCGCGTATTCACTCGATGTGCTCAAGCTCGAGGGCGTCTGTTTGTTCGCGAGCTACAACGGCAAGTTCCTCGGCGATCCCGTCTTC
Organism: uncultured Alphaproteobacteria bacterium; assembly: GCA_963702695.1. Lineage (GTDB taxonomy): Bacteria > Pseudomonadota > Alphaproteobacteria > Rhizobiales > Xanthobacteraceae > VAZQ01. The sequence goes on from CAVPDS010000029.1 coordinate 145,486, forward strand.
GATCCGGTCCTCGAAGCATTGGCCGTGCGCGACGCGGTGGTGTTCATCCACCCCGCGCTGCACCCGTCGAGCCGCACGCTCGACCTGCCCTGGCCGGGTTTCATGATGGAATATCTCTTCGACACGACGCGCGCGGTGGTGAACCTGGTCTTCACCGGCGCCATCGAGCGCTTCGCGCGTATCCGCTTCGTGCTCGCGCACGCGGGTGCGCTGGTGCCCTATTTCGCCTGGCGTCTTGCCGTATCGCCCATGATCGATGCGAGGATGCCGCAAATTCCGCCCGAACAGGTCTTCGCGCGGCTGCGGCAATTCTGGTACGACGTCGCGCTGTCGCCGACCGCTCCGACGATGGCGAGTCTCGCTGGCGTCGCGGCGCCCGAGCAGATCGTGTTCGGCAGCGATTGGCCCTTCGCAAACGCTAGCGTGATAGGCGAAGCGATCAGAACCTACGAGGCGCAGGCGCTTCCGCATCAGCAACGCGCCGCCATCGACCGCGAGAACGCCTTGTCGCTTTTCCCGCAATTCGCCTGACGATATGATGGCGTGAAGAAAGTCCGCAGTCCGGGAGGCGTCCCATGACGCAAATCCGTCATCTCACGCAGCCGATCGCGCGCCGCGCGGGCGAGCTCGGCGTGCATTCACTCGATCGCTTTCATTTCTCGGTCCCCGATCTGGAGCAGGCGCAAAAATTCTATTCGTGCTTCGGCCTCGACGTGCGTGCGGAAGGAAACGCGCTGCATATCCACACCCATGGCCACGCCCATCGCTGGGGTTCTCTAGGTGAGGGTCCGAAGAAGCAACTGCAGTTCATCTCCTTCGGAGCCTACGAGGACGACCTGCCGCGGTTTCGCGAACGCCTCGACTTGCTCGGCATTCCGCGCATCGAGCCGCCGCCCGGGGCAGAATCCAACGGCCTCTGGTTCCGCGATCCCGACGGCACGCCGATCGAAATCCGTGTCGCCGAGAAGAGCTCGCCCAACGAAAAATCCGGGCTTGAAAGCGTGTCCTGCGCCGGCGGCATTGCGGGAGCGCCGAGCCGCAGCAAATGTCCGCTGGTGCGGCCGCGGCGGCTCGCCCATATGCTGGTGTTCACGCGTGATATTCCCAAGGCCATCAAGTTCTACAGCGAGGTCTTGGGCTTGCGGTTGTCGGATCGTTCCGGCGATATGATCGCCTTCATGCACGCGATCCACGGCAGCGATCATCACGTCATCGCCTTCGTGAAGTCGGAGGGACCGGGACTGCATCACCTGAGCTGGGACGTCCGGTCGATCCACGATATCGGCAGCGGCGCAATGCAGATGGCCGACAAGGGCTTTGCACGCGGCTGGGGGCTCGGCCGCCACGTGCTCGGGTCGAACTATTTTCACTATGTGCGCGACCCGTGGGGTAGCTACTCGGAATATTCCTCCGATGTCGACTACATCCCGGTCGACCATGACTGGAAGGCCGGTGATCACCCGCCGGAGGATTCGTTCTATGTCTGGGGGCCGGTGCCGCCGGAGGATTTTGCATTCAATTACGAAACGGGTTCGTAATCTGCGCCGACAAAGATCGTCGCAACTTCAAGTCGTCTCGGTATCGACCACATCGGCGATCGGGCGGGCGCCCGGCCAGCGCTCGTGGGTGAGCGGAACAACCAGCGTCGTTTCCATGCCGGCGGCGTCGAAAGTCTGCGTCACCTCGCCGTTGAGCTGGCGCGCGATCACCATGTTGATGAGCCTTGAGCCGAAGCCGGGGCGTCGGCGCGCCTTCGGCTCGGGTCCGCCGCGCTCCTTCCAGTCGAGCATGAGTGTGAGGCCGCGGCCGGTGCGCACCACACGCCAGACGATTTCGACGCGGCCGGCCCGTTGCGACAGGCTGCCGTACTTGCTGGCATTGGTCGCAAGCTCGTGCAATGCCATGCTGACCCCGAAAGTCGGGTCGGGTTCGAGAAAAACGTCGGGCCCCTCGAAAGCAATACGGTCGAGGTACGGCGCCAACAGGTTGTTCAACAACTCTCGGAGAGAGGCCGATTTCCAGCCGCCCTCGGTGATGAGACGATGCGCATTCGCCAGCGCCAGCACGCGCGCTTCATACTTCGTTACCAGCTCGGCAACGGTCTTCGAATTCTTGGCCGTCTGCGAGAACAGCGCAAGCAGTTGCGAAAACAGGTTGCCGGAGCGATGCCGCAACTCGCGGATCATCAGCTCCTGCCGGTAATCGAGCTGCCGGCGCTGAATCGCGCCGGCGATCACGTTGGCGACCGCCGCGAGGAACGAGACATCGTAGGCATTGAATTTTCGCCGTTTGGGCGTGTGGGCGCTCAACACGCCATAGGCGCGTCCATCGCGCCCTGCGATCGGGCTGCAAAGACTACTGACCACCCCGTGATCGCGCAGCATGTCCCCGCCACTGAATCGCGTATCGGATGCCAGGTTTTCCGATACCACCGGTCCACCCGAGGCGAGCGTGAAGCCGGCCTGGGAATTGCGATTGGTCGTCACGTGGGCAACGCCGATGAGGCCGGGTTTCCATCCGACCCCGGCGCGCAGCAACAATTCGGCATCGCCGGGAACCAGCTCGAGGATCTTCACGAACTCCACGTCGAGGATCTTGGCGATGGTCTCGACCGCCTCGTCGAAGAATTTCTGCAGGTCGGCGTCGATGAGCGCGCGCTCGCCGAGGCGCGCGACCGCTTCCTGTTGGCTCGCGCGAATGCGTAGCTCAAGGTGCACCTTGATCCGATCGGTGACCTCGCGGCAGGTACTGACAATTCGGGTGGCCGCGCCTTCTTTCACCACCACGCTGGCATGGCACTCGAGCCAGCGATCTTCGCCGTTTTCGGTGGGCGGAAGCCGGTATTGCAGTCGGCGTGGGTTGTTGGTCCGGGCCATGTCCTGCAACGCGGCGACGACGGCCGGGCGATCTTCGGCATGAATTGCCTTCTCGAACGCGGCAAAGCTGCCGTCAAAACTGCCGGGAGAAAGACCATAGATCGATTCTAAATTGGTGGACCAATTGATGCAATTGGACGCGATTTCCCACGACCAGATGCCGATCTGGCTGGCTTCCATCGCGACCCGAACCAAGTCGGCGTCATCGATGAAAGCGCGATGGATTGCATTCTCCCGGGGAGCCTTGCCGTTCTCATCCCATTCCTCGGGGCGAGACTGGGGCGCATCCATCGGGCGACGATCCATTTCGAGTTCACACTCACCAGTAGCGAGTTGATTTGGCCCTCTTGTGCAGACAGGTCAACCCATGTTCGGCACTTTCATGCCGATCGTCGTTTTAGATAACACCGCACTTGATAAAGGTTCCCCCGGGCAGCGCCATTCAGCATGCAGCCCCATAGACATGCATCAACGAGCAGACATGCATCAACGAGCAGACATGCATCAACGAGCAGACATGCATCAACGAGCAGACTCGCATCGTCCGCTGCACCACTCTTTAAAGCGCGAAGCTGTTCTTTAGTTCCAGGCGGGCTGGTGTTGACGAGAGAATATTCCTCGCCAAGCCGAGGCGGCCACAGCGTGCAGCGACGAGGTCGGCAGAGGGGGAACTTTCTTCGTAGCGGGTGCGTTCTGTCGCAGGGCTGAAATGCCATTGCTCATCGGTTTTGGAGATTGAAGATGTCGCTCGGAACGATCCTTGTCATCATTTTGATCCTGCTGCTGATCGGCGCGCTGCCGACCTGGCCCTACAGTGCTGGCTGGGGCGGTTATCCGTCTGGCGGCCTCGGCCTTGTTCTCGTGATCGTAATCATTCTCGTGCTGATGGGACGAGTTTAGGGCGTGTCTTCAGTTGAGCAAGTAGCCCGGATGAGCGGAGCGATATCCGGGTACGATTATGAAATGCGGTAACCTAACTGAAGTCGGCCCCGCATGTCGCTTCGCTCATGCGGGCTACAGATTTTTTGCCGGCCACGTCTCAGCCTTCAGGCCTGGCGATCGCTCTATCCCACCTGCCGTGCTGCAGGCTTCGCGGCTTTGACCCGAAAAACCTTGACGGCGGCGGCGAGCGCGAACAGGAGGCCGCAGGCGAGCCAGTAGCCCGGATGAGCGGAGCGACATCCGGGTACGATTATGAAATGCGGTAACCTAACTGAAGTCGGCCCCGCATGTCGCTTCGCTCATGCGGGCTACAGATTTTTTGCCGGCCACGTCTCGGCCTTCAGGCCTGGCGATCGCCCTATCCCACCTGCCGTGCTGCAGGCTTCGCGGCTTTGACCCGAAAAACCTTGACGGCGGCGGCGAGCGCGAACAGGAGGCCGCAGGCGAGCCAGTAGCCCGGATGAGCGGAGCGACATCCGGGTACGATTATGAAATGCGGTAACACTAGATCAAAGGACGGCCGCGCGAATTGTCAACGCAGATCGCCGGCCGCGAAGAACTCGCGTAGTTCGGTATAGGTTTCGTCGTGCGCTTCCTCGTTCACGTAGTGCCCTGAAGGAAGCGCCTTGGCGCTGCGGATGTCGGACGCGTAGCGTGGCCAGATCGTCTTCGGGTCGCTGTTGCGCCCGACGCTGCCGCTGGCGCCCCATAACAGCAGCACCGGCGCCGTGATCTTGCGACCGGACTTGAAGTCGGCGTCGTCCATTTCGAGGTCGACGCCTGCGGTAGCGCGATAATCCTCGCAGATCGCATGGATCGTTTCCGGATTGCGGAAGCAGCGCATGTATTCGGCGAGCGCTGCGGGATCGAAGAAGCTCAGTCCCTGCTCGGTCTTCGCCAGCTTCTTGCGGATGAACCAATCCGGGTCGGCGCCCATCATCCGCTCGGGCATGTCGTAGGGCTGAATGTTGAAAAACCAGTGCCAGGAGAACGTGGCCCAGCTCCGGGTGATGTTGTTGTAGAGGTGATGCTGCGGGATGATGTCGATGATCGCCGCCCCTGCAACCACCTCGGGCCGGTCGAGGCACATGCGGTGCAGCACGCGCGCGCCGCGGTCGTGACCGGCGGCGTAGAAACGGGGAAACCCGAGCGCGGCCATCACCTCGACCTGGTCCTGCGCCATCGCCCGGAAGGAATAGGCGCTGTGGTCCTTGCCGCCCGGCACCTTCTCGGAATCGCCATAGCCGCGCAGGTCCGTGCACACGACCGTAAATTCACTCGCGAGCCGGGGCGCCACCTTGTGCCAGGAGACATGATTGAACGGATTGCCGTGCATCAGCAGCACCGGCGGCCCGTTTCCACCGTGAACCGTCACGATGCGAGCGCCGCTGGTCTTGATTTCGTTGCGGGTGAAGCCTTCGAAAAACATGCGGTTGAATCCCGATCAGGGCGCGGCGATCGGAGGATTTGCGCTCACCGACCGCCCGATGCCGGCAGCGTAGAGTATTTTCCGGAAAAGCGGACCCTCTCGCCCGCGGAAATCGCGAAATGCGACTGTCAGCTACGAGCTCAACAGCAAGGGCGCGCTCGAACGGATAATCGAAACGCGCCCGAGCCAGTTGAAGAAATGTCGCACAATTGCGCGGTCAGCGCGTGACGACCACGAAGTCGGTGCCTTTGCCGGTTTCCTGGCCTAGGCCCTGATCGGAAATGACCAGGGAGGAGCCGGGGACGAGGATCTCGTCGATCCGATCAATCGCCTCCTGCGGGATCTGGATACGATCAAGCGCTTGCGCGGCAGTCTGTGGCGGCAGCACCTCGACCACCACGGGTGGCTTCGCGCGCTCGCGGCTGGACTTCTTGTCCTTACCGGGCGCGGGACGTGGAGGGTCGCCCGGCATCGTGATCGCGTTCCAGCGCATCTTGGCGCCGTCATCTTGCAGCTCGAGGGCCGTGAAGACGTGGGTGCCGAGCGGCAGGTCGGGATTTGCGATTTCGACCGGAATGTCGAACAGCGGCGTGAAGCCCTGGCGCACGTAAAGCTTCTTTTCCTTGCGGCTGATGAAGACGGCGACGTGGCCGGTGGGCTTGGCCTTGGCCCGGACCGGGGAGGGTTTCGGCAGTGGCGGCTGCGCGGGCAGCAGTTCCTCCGCCGGCGTTTCGGGGTCTGCCTTGGGCGGCTCCGCCTTCGGACTTTCGTCGCCGGTGCCCGGAGAAACGGCGGCGGTCCCGGTGTTCTCGGTTTTGGTTGAGCTGGAAGTCGCCGTATCGGACAACGACTTGCGAAGCTCCACGCCGCCCAAGGGCACGCCCGCGTCCGGGCTGGAACCGGCCACGGCAACCTGCACCGTGGCGGCTCGCTCGGCCTCCTTGTCCGGCGCCTGCGCGGCGATCGGCGGCGGCTCAACAACCTTCGGCTTCGGCTGGAACAGGCTCGGGTGTGAGAAATCAACAGGGACGACGTCGTTCCGCGCGACGACGACCCGTACGCCGAGCTTGGTGACCGTCCATAGGTGCGAGGCGAATTCGTGCGAGAGCCGGATGCAGCCGTGCGAAGCCGGGCCACCGGGCAATGGCCCCTCGTGGAGCGCCACGCCCGACCAGGTGATCCGATTCATGTAGGGCATGGGTGCGTTGCTGTAGAGATTGGAGTGGTGGTAGCGGTCCTTCTCGATGATGCTGAAGACGCCCATCGGCGTCAGATGACCGGGGACGCCGGTCGATACCGGCCCCTGCGCCACGCGATTGCCATTGCTGTAAAGCGTCACGTGCTGATTGCTGATCGACACGACGAGTTGAAGCTCCCCCTTCTTCGCTTCCGCAAAGGGATCCTTCTTCTCCGGCTTGTCGGCTTCCTGCTTCTTCGATACGGCGCGTTTGACGCGCGGGATATCATCGTAGCGATAGTAGTATTCATAACGGTCGCGATCCAGGTAACGGGCATTTGCGCTGCCGACCAGGCCGGCGAGGAATCCGAACGCCACGCTCGCGATCAGGGCCTTACGGAGCGCTGACGATCGCGTGTGGGCAAGCACAGATTTAGGGGTGTCGTTCCCAGCGAGTTTCGGCAAGTTGACTCTCCTAAGCTCAATTGAATGCTTTGACGCGCGATCTTGTCAGATTTTCGAGGATGATAGCGAAGAAGCGTTGCGCCCGAGTAAAGCAGCCAACTTGTCGACATAAAAAAGTCGCATCGGCGCGAATCGCCTCATGGTAATCATTTAATAAAGTCTTATTGAACGGGCTCAATACGAGCCACCGAATCATCCCATCGAGGTTAAGAATGCCGGGGATGTGCAGCGTTGCGGCCACGCTTCCGGAGCGCCGGGAAATACTCGTTCCGGGATTGCAGATGTCGACTGAATTTGCCGGGCGCGCCGGGCGATGGGCGTTTTGCCGCCTACTTCAACACGCGGGTGGTGTCGTCGAACAATTCATCGACCTTGAAGGAGCGCGGGATCAGCTTCTGCTGCACGGCGTAGTTAATGATCATCGCCAGCGCCGGACGGCAGGCATCGAGCCCGAACGGATAGAAGTCGTATCCCTCCGGCTTGGGCAAGCCGGCGGCTCGTTTTGAATCCTTCAGCATCCGGAACACTTCTGCCACGGCCGCAGGATTCGTCTTCGATAGCGTCTCGCTCACGACCGCCATGTGGTTGAGCGGCACAACCTGGTGCTTGGCGTTCCATTCCTTCACGGCCGCGTCGGGGTTTGGAATGACGCTCTTGAGCCGGGGATCGGTCGGCAATTCGGCGCCGAAGATGGCGGCGTCGAGTTCGCCATCGAGCACCATCTGCAAGATGTTCTTGTCCGAGCTCGCGCGCTCCACAAAGGTCGGGTCGCGATATTCAAGTACGTGAGCGTCCTCGAAGTTGACCCAGTTCACGCGGCTGATGTCGACACCATAATCATTCTGCAGGTGGCCACGCAGCCAGGTCCCGGTGGTCTGGGTATAGGACCGCACGCCGACGCGCCGGCCTTCGAGATCGCGCGGCACGAGCGTTCCACGCTCCGAGTTGTAGAGCAGGCAGTTGTGCTGGAAACGCCCCATCAGCACGCAGGGCAGCAGCACCAGCGGCTTGCCGAAGGATTTCGCCTGCAGGTAGGTGACGATCGCCATCTCGCTCGCGTCGAAGGCCTGCTTGCGCACCATTTCACCAAACGCCTTGTAGACCGGCGCGATCTCGACCAGATCGAGCTGCACGGTCGGCGAAGTGACTTCCTTGGTCCGTAGCGCTTTGGTGTGCGGGTAATTGCCGAATGCTGCGCGCAGCGTGGTGATGCCCTTGGCGTCCATCTTACTTGCTTCCTCCCGGCGGGTCTGCCAGATCAAGGACGTGATGGTAGAGCTTTTCCCCTAAAAGCGGCAACGCAAATGACCTTGATCCTGTCCAACGACGACGTCGACAAGCTCCTGACGATGCCCGAGTGCATCGACGTGCTGGAAGAGGCCTATGTGGAGTTGGTGGCAGGCCGCGGTGTCAACCGCACCCGCTCGGACTGCATCACGCCGACGACGCAGCCGGACGCGGTATACGGTCTCAAGTCGATGGATGGGGTGATCCCGAAGTTCGGCATCGGTGCCATCCGCATCAACTCGGATATCGTGACCTTCCCCAAGAAGGGCAACAACATCCGGCGTGAGAAAATTCCCGCTGCGAACGGCCGCTACACCGGTCTCGTGCTGCTGTTCTCAACCGAGACTGGGGCGCCGCTCGCCATCATGCCGGACGGGGTGATGCAGCGGATGCGCGTCGGCGCCGCCAATGGTCTCGGCGTAAAATATCTCGCGCGCAAGGACGCGAGGACGGTCGGCATCCTCGGGTCAGGGTGGCAGGCGGGGTCGCAGCTCATGGCGGCCTGCGCCGTGCGCAAGATCGAGGTCATCCGCTGCTTCAGTCCCAGCGAGGAACACCGCGACGCCTTCGCGAAAGAGATGAGCGCATTCCTCGGCATCGACGTCATCCCGGTGGCGCAACCGGAAGAGGCGATCTCCGGCGCCGACATCGTCATGTGTGCGAGCAACAGTCTCGACAATATCTTCTTCGAGCGCTGGATCGAGCCCGGCGTGCATCTGAGCTCGATCAAGCAGCCCGAGATCGAGGTGAAGGCGCTCAAGCGCGCGGACCGTATCGCGCTTCATCATCACGATGCCGCCCCCTTGCATGTCATGACCGCGGACTTCGACCTCGGCAAGAAATCGCTGGAGCACGGCTGGTCGGTGGGGGCAGAGCTCAATTTCGACAAGCTGCCGACGCTGCCCGACCTCATCACCGGCCGCGCCGAGGGGCGCCGGAAGGCGGAGGAGGTGACCTGCTTCCTGAACAACATTGGGCTCGGTTATCAGTTCGCCGCGGCGGGCGCCGTGGTGTGGCGCAAGGCGCAAGGCAGCGGCCTAGGCCATGACCTGCCCACCGAGTGGTTCACCGAGGACGTGCACCCGTAGCAGAGTGGCGCAAGGGCGTTTGCGAAGCCAGTTCTTCAAGCCACCTCTTGTTTCTCCTCGCGACTGCGGACGCTGCGACGGCGGCTGAGATGGCCGAGCGTCTCCTCGGCCCGGTTGCGATACTCCGTGTGCAATCGCTCCAGGTCTTCCTCCGAAAGGTCCTCGATCGTCGCGAGTCGGTTTTCGGCGCCTTGCACCCCGATGATGATCTCGGCAAGCTTGAGCTGGATCGCGAGGGTGTCCCGGTTCTGGGTATGCTGAATCAGAAACACCATCAGGAAGGTGACGATCGTCGTGGATGTATTGATCACCAACTGCCAGGTATCGCTGTAGTGAAATAGCGGACCGGTCAGCGCCCAGATCGCGACCGCCGCGGCGGCAGTCAGAAACGTCAGTGGCTTGCCGGCAAGCCGCGCGGTCTCGCAGGCCGCTCGGGAAAACAACTCAGCCATGCTCGGGCCCAATCTCTCGGATCCGCGCGCGACCGTAGACCCCGTCACAGCCAAGGGGCGGATGAGGGCAGGAGCCGTCCGTTTGGTGGCGCGTTTATTGTCGCGTTTCATGGAAGACGCCTCCTCGTCGGCTTAATGCCACGGCGGTCGAACTTGTTCCGGGCGCCATGCACAGCCCTCGGAACAAACCCCACAATTTGGGCGTTCAATTCCACGACCGATCCAAACCGAACCCGCACTCAAGAGGAGGATTCCCCATGCTTGGTTGGGCAGTGGCGTTCCTGGTTGTCGCGCTGATTGCGGCGGTGCTCGGCTTTGGTGGCATCGCGGGGTTTGCAGTCGAAATCGCGAAAATCATCTTTTTCGTAGCGATCATCCTGTTCGTGATCTCAGCCATCTTTGCGTTTGTTCGTGGGCGCACGCCGACCGTGCCTTAAGCGTGAAGAAAAGGTGCGGGTGAAAAACTGCGTCCGGCTCCGCGCCGGACGTTTTTTTGTGCGGAGCGCTTTGCTGATCTAAAAATACAAAATGCGCGAGTGTCCGCGCCCAGGAAATCCCATCACTGCCCGTTGATGCCGACCCCACAGGAGTTGACTCGTTATGCCCGCGTTGGTCGCGGGCACCCACGCCTTGATCGGTGAATCATACTCACATCAAAGACGTGGGATGGCAAAGACCTGGATGGCCGCGCGCGCCGGCCGGGACGGAGGCAAGCGTCCAACATCACGACGGGTGAAGACCAGCAGGCTTCACCCGCGCCCGCCTGCGGTCAGGATGGCGCGGGTGGTGCGATCGGGACCGAAGTCGTCGGTGCTGTCGATCGCGAGCAACTCCGCGAGCCTTGTGCGCGCGCGATTGACCCGGCTTTTGATCGTGCCCACCGCGCACTCGCAGATCGCCGCGGCCTCCTCATACGAGAATCCGGACGCACCAACCAGAATAAGAGCCTCGCGTTGGTCCGAAGGCAGTTTCGCCAGAGCTGTACGGAATTCCTCGAATTCCACGCGGCTTTGTTGCTCAGGATGTGATTTCAGACTGTCGGCATAGCTGCCGTCGGTGTCCTCGACCTCGCGCCGCCGCTTGCGGTACTCGGAGCGGAACAGATTGCGAAGGATCGTGAACAGCCACGCCGACATGTTGGTGCCGGGCTCGAAGGAATCGATATTGGCCATTGCCCGCAACAATGTCTCTTGCACGAGATCATCGGCACGATCGACGTTGCCGCTCAGAGAAATCGCAAACGCGCGCAGGCTCGGCACCGCGGCAAGCATCGCCTCGCGCACTGAAGGTCGTAAACTCATCAGTGCAATTCCTTATCGTTGGATTCGATATGGTTCTGGCGTTCGGTTTCGTTTCCGACCGTCCGGCGGTCATCCAGCTGTTGCAGAAGCTCCTTAAATCGGTCCGGCACACCCTGCCGGCGAACATCATCGTAATAGGCTTCCAGAGTCTTGCCGAGCTTGGACATTGTTTCCCGGCTCAGCCGTCCGCGACTGTTCTTGCGGGTATTTTGCGTATGCATCAGGCTGTCTGCCCTCGCTGGTCTCTCATTGGATTCGAATCCCCCCGGCGGCCGTCGCGGCGCTGCCCCTTCCTTATCCTCGTCGTCATTTGATCCTGATGCTGCCAAAACTGGTCTAAGTGGTTTCTGCTCTTTCATTTTTTCTCCCCCGTAGCCGCCCGCTCCGGCCCTGAGGCCACTCTATGTGCTCAATCCGTAATAACGCCACGCCCGCTGTTCCGTTCCGGGTGAGGTGGAACTTTTTTTGCCTTAGGACGTTGACCGGCTACTCTGATCGGGATCACACGGGAGGGAAACTTGCCGGATTCGAAGACGGTTGCACAATACCTGCCATTTTTGCGGCGCTATGCCCGCGCTTTGACGGGCAGCCAAGCCTCCGGAGACGCCTACGTGGGCGCCGCGTTGGAGGCATTGGTGGCCGATCCCGCGCTGATCGGCGAGGAGGGGGGGCCACGCGTAGCGCTCTATCGGCTGTTCACGAAAATCTGGAATTCGATCCCGATCAACGAGGCAGCCCCCGCCCCCTCGATGCCGGGGGAACAGAAGCTCGCCAACATCACCCCGCTGCCGCGTCAGGCGTTCCTGCTGGTGGCTCTGGAGGGGTTCTCGGAAGGGGACGCAGCGCGAATTCTCGACATCGACGTGGCGACGCTACGCGGGCTGATCGAGGAATCGGGCCGAGAGCTCGCCGCCGAGATCGCCACGCAGGTTCTCATCATCGAGGACAATTCCTTCATTGCCATGGAGCTTGAGCAGCTTGTCGAGAGCCTTGGCCATCACGTTCTCGGAGTCGCGCGCACGCATGCCGAGGCAATCGCGCTCACCCAGCGAAAGCAGCCCGGGCTGATCCTCGCGGACATCCAGCTTGCCGACGGCAGCTCCGGCCTTGACGCCGTCAACGAACTGCTGCGGTCGTTCGAAGTCCCGGTCATCTTCATCACGGCCTATCCGGAGCGATTCCTCACCGGAGAGCGTCCGGAACCTGCGTTCCTCATCGCGAAGCCGTTCCAGCCAGCCACCGTCTCGGCGATAGCGAGCCAGGCCTTGTTCTTCGAACGCAGCGCCAAACGCCGAGAGCGGCGGACAGCCTGAGGCGTCTGCCGCCGCTGCGGCGCTGATCTGGAAAGCAAAAGGGCACCGTCAACGACGATGCCCTTTTTTCATGACTAGCTAGCCAAGTAAGCGTCGCCGTTTCAGTGACTGCGCCCTTTTTGCATGCCGATGAGAAAGCCGATCCCGACCGCCACCCCGAGCATGACCAAGGGGCGGTGCTCCACCTCGTTGGCGAGGCGACGCAGTGCATCGTTGCCGACCCGAGCGCTGAAGCGGCCGGCTTCGTCGATCATGGGGCGCCCGCTGCCTCGCCACCGCTCTCCAATTTCACCGAGCGCGGTGGCAACTGCATCGCCGATCCGGCCGGCGACCTGTGACGCGCCCGCGGAGGCTTTGTCCGCCGCGTCGCTCATCGTTCGTCCGGCCGCACTTCTCATGCCTTCAAGGCGCTTTTCGAGCGCCCACATGCGCCGCTCCATGTCGTCGAGATCAACGACATTCGCGCGCGCGGCAGACCTGTGAAACATGATCGATCCTTTGCAAGGGTGATGCGCGGAAGGGGCGGCCGCAACGTCGACGGGTCGCCTGGCATCCGCGCTGGATTCAGATTTCAATGGTTGGTTTCGAGCCAAGTATCGATGTCGCGCTCGGCGTCGTCTTTGGCCAAGCCGTAGCGTTCTTGCAGCCGGCCAGACAATTCCTTCCGCTTGCCCTCGATCACGGCGAGGTCATCATCGGTCAGCTTGCCCCATTTCTGCTGGACCTTGCCCTTGAACTGTTTCCAGTTGCCTTCCACGCGGTCCCAATTCATCGGTCACTCCTTAGTTTTGGGGAATTCAGATGGCGGTCAAACCCGCCAATCGGCGCAAAGGTTCCCGCCGCATCCGCAACGATTTGTCGCAAAAATTAGGGGCGTAGCCGACACTTAATGGTCGACTACGCCCTAGCTGACCGACCGAGCACGGGGAGGGGGAAATGGGCGGCCGGTCGCTTTGTCAATGCACGTCCAGGGAATTCGTTCCCGTGGCCGGTCGGAAAGGCGCCCAGGAAAAAGTTAACTAACCGTGAACCTTTTGGCTGGTTCAAACGACCAATGCTTGGATCGAGTTGGGCCCCATGGCCCGCTCCATCGGCCGGAACCACGCTCCCCACCTCGCGTTATTCACAAGTGGGGCCCGCTCGACGGGAAAACGCGGACGGATGATGGGGCAATCCCGAAACAGGCGGGTCGTCGATGCGTCGGAATTTTCGCTACGTTCTGGGCGGCATGGGAGCGGCGGTTGCGCTCCTCTCATTCATCCTTGCGCTGGAAATGTCGATCGCGATCGCAACGCCAGGCGATGCGGCCGCCACCATCCATCGTCTGGCGGTCACTCCGGTCAATCGCACGCTGAAAAGCGACCGACTGCCGCTTCCCAGCGCAACCGGGGTGAAGGCCATTCCCGCCTCCGGTCCGACGGTCCGGAAAACCCCGGCTTGCCTCGAGGCCATGACGGCCCCACGCAGCCCATTCTCCCAGGAAGTTCCAGGGCGCTGCGTCGCCTGAGCGTTTCTCGATCTAGCTTGCGACGCTTCGGCAGTTGGCGCCAGCGCGGAGTGGCAACTCCAGACACTTCTGACCGGCCCCGAAACCGGCATTAGAATTCCGACCCCCGCGACCCCCCTGTCGCTTCTACGAGCGCATCCCACCTTTCCGATCGCCATCAGAAACGGATGCGGCGGGACCGGTAACGCCCCATATGAGCACGGTAATTTGGCCTTGCCCCGCGTCAAAGCGCGCGGTGCGGAGGGGCAATCGGCGTCTCGCACCATCCGCCGAGTTTCAATAGTGTGACGGGCGAAGCCATTTACCGTCGAATCGCGGGTGCCCATGTCGGAGTCGCAATTGCCGGATCGGAGGAGGGCCGCGCTCGACGCGTTGCAGGCGGTTGCCCGCTTCTGCAAGGAGACGCTGGGATGGAATCGCGTCGGCTTTTTTCTCAGCTTGGCAATCATTGTGGTCGCCGTGGTAGTTTTATACCGGCACCTACACGACATCGACGTGCACGAGGTTGCCCAGGCGTTTCTTGATACCGAGCCCCTCAATGTCGCGCTTGCCGCCGTCTTCGTCGCGTGCGGTTATTTCACCCTGACCTTCTATGACCTGTTCGCCTTGCGCACCATCGGCCGGTTCGATGTGCCCTATCGGATCGCGGCGCTGGCCGGCTTCACCAGCTATTCGGTCGGCCACAATGTCGGCGCCAGCGTGCTGACCGGCGGCGCCGTGCGATATCGTATCTATTCCGCCTGGGGACTCGACGCTGTGGCGGTGACGAAGCTTTGCTTCGTCACCGGGCTCACGTTCTGGCTTGGGAATGCGACGATGCTCGGGCTGGGCATCGCCTTTGCGCCACAGGCGGCGACAGCGATCGACCAATTGCCGGCGTGGCTCAACCGCGTTGCTGCGATCCTCACGCTCGCGGTGCTTGGGCTGTACATCAACTGGGTCTGGCGGAAACCGCGTGTGATCGGACGCGATGGGTGGCAGGTCACGCTGCCTGGCGGATCGTTGACGCTGCTGCAGATTGTGATCGGCATCGTCGATCTCGCCTTCTGCGCGCTTGCCATGTACGTGCTGGTTCCGGACGAACCCAATATCGGCTTCGTGTCCTTGGCGGTAATTTTCGTGTCCGCGACGCTGCTCGGCTTTGCCAGCCATGCGCCCGGCGGCATCGGGGTGTTCGACGCGGCCATGCTGGTCGCGCTCTGGCAGTTCGACAAGGAGGAACTGCTGGCGGGGCTGCTCCTGTTCCGGCTGCTCTATTACATCGTGCCGTTGGCAATTTCGCTGGTGATCCTTGGGGTGCGCGAGCTCTTGCTGGGCTTGCATCCGCGCGCGCCGGCATGACGCTTTCCGATCCGAAGCCGCTATGATGCCGCCGGGACGAGCATCGAATGGCGGCGAGCGACGATAGCGAACTGGCGTATTCGAGCCCCCTGCTCGAACGGGCGAGGCGGGCACGCGTGACGCTGTTTGTGACGGCGATTGTGTTTACCGCCGTGTGGTCCGCGGGAATGCTGGGCCTGCTGCCGGCGGTCTTGGGCTTTGCTGCCGTCGCTGCCGCCGCGCTGATCGGCGCCAGCACTCGCGAGCCTCACGGCCTGTTGCCGAAAGCGGAACCGCGGCCGCTCCGCATCGGCGATGCTCTCATCGAGTCGATCTTGGCAGGGTTGCCGGACCCCGTGATCGCGCTCGATCGGCAAGGCAGCGTCGTCGCGCTCAATGCGCGCGCGGCGACACTCGCGCCGGCGCTGCGCCGCGGCGAGCCGATATCGCTCGCGCTCCGCAACCCTGAGATCCTGGAGACGATCCGCCAAGCGGCCGCGAGCGGCAGTGCGCAAAGGGTGGAGTTCTTCGAGCGCGTCCCGCTCGATCGCTGGTACGAGGCGATCGCGACGCCGATTGCGGCGACGGCCGGGCAGATCGACGCCCTGGTGCTGATAACGTTTCACGACCTGACGCCGCTGCGGCGGGTTGAGGAGATGCGCGCCGACTTCGTCGCCAATGCGAGCCATGAGCTGCGCACGCCGCTGGCAGCGTTGTCGGGCTTCATCGAGACTCTGCAGGGTCCAGCCCGCAATGATGCTGCCGCCCGCGAGCGCTTCCTCGAAATCATGCGGGCGCAGGCGACCCGGATGGCGCGGTTGATCGACGACCTGCTCTCGCTCTCGCGGATCGAGTTGAACGCGCATCTGCGTCCGGACAAGGCGGTCAATCTGGTCGCGATCGTCCGCCAGGTGGTCGACGGACTGCAAATGCTGGCGCGTGACCGCGACGTCACGGTCGCGGTGGCCGTTCCTGATCGCTTGGACGTCCTGGGCGATCGCGACGAACTTCTGCGCGTCTTCGAAAATCTGGTCGAGAACGCACTGAAATACGCAGCATCGGGCAAACGGGTCGACATTTCGCTGACGGTCGACGCCGGCGAAGCGCACGTCGCGGTACGCGACCACGGACCGGGTATCGCCCCCGAACATCTGCCGCGGCTGACCGAGCGCTTCTATCGGGTCGACGTGGGCGAAAGCCGCGCCCAGGGCGGCACCGGCCTCGGGCTCGCCCTGGTCAAGCATATTCTCAACCGCCACGCCGGCCGGCTGACCATCGAGAGTGAGCAGGGGCGGGGGGCGTGCTTCATCGCGCACCTGCCGCTCGCCAAAGCCGATGCAAGCGGAAATCCACAGGAATCCACAACGACTTAGGCTGTCATCTCACTGTCATCAACGGATCATAAAACGATGACATGAGCCACGTAGACATCCGGCAGTCTCTGCGCCGACCCGCAAGTCCAAAATTGCCTCCGAGGCGCGTTGACCGAGTGTGCCGTGCCATCGCGAGCGCCGGAGACTGCCAATCGCGGAAACGATTCCGTGTTGGCGATCCGTTGGCTTCACTAGACAGGAGAAAGCGATGAGACTGCTCCACGCTTTGATCGCCGCCGGCTTTCTGGCCGCAGCGGTCGTGCCCGCGGGCGCGGCTGATATTTCCGGTGCCGGCGCGACCTTCCCTTATCCGATCTACGCCAAGTGGGCGGATGCATACAAAAAAGCGACCGGCGTCGGTATGAACTACCAGTCGATCGGCTCCGGCGGCGGCATCAAGCAAATCCAGGCGAGGACCGTGACGTTCGGCGCGACTGACGCGCCGCTCAAGGGGCCGGAGCTCGACAAGAGCGCGCTGGTGCAGTTTCCGATGGTCATGGGCGGCATCGTACCGGTGGTGAACATCGACGGCGTCAAGCCGGGAGAGCTCGTTCTCGATGGGCCGACGCTGGCGCGCATCTTCCTCGGCGAGGCCAGGAGCTGGGACGACGCGGCGATCAAGAAGCTTAATCCCAACGTCAAGCTGCCTGCGCAAGCCATTGCGGTCGTTCATCGTTCCGACGGCTCGGGCACGACCTTCAACTTCACCGACTATCTCGGTAAGTCGAGCGCGAACTGGCAGACCAAAGTCGGCTCCGAAACCGCGGTCGAGTGGCCGGCCGGCATCGGCGCCAAGGGTAATGAAGGCGTCGCCAGCATCGTGGCGCAGACCAAGGGTTCGATCGGATATGTCGAATATGCTTATGCCAAGCAGAACAAGCTCAACTTCACCCGAATGATCAACAAGGACGGCAAGACGGTCGCTCCGACCATCGACGCGTTCCAGGCCGCGGCCGCCAATGCCGATTGGAACTCAACGCCCGGCTATGGCGTCATCCTGAGCGATCAGCCCGGCGCGGCATCATGGCCGATGACGGCGGCCACCTTCATCCTCATTCCCAAGCAGCCCAAGGATCCGGCGGCCGCCGACGAGGCGCTGAAATTCTTTGCCTGGGCCTATGCCAAGGGCGCGAAGATGGCCGAGGACCTCGACTACGTGCCGATGCCCGCCACGGTCGTTGCCGCGGTCGAGCAGATGTGGGCATCGCAGATCAAGGGTCCGGGCGCCAAACCGATTTTCACGGCCACCCACTGACCTTCCGAGCGCGCGGGGAGCGCAACAGCGGCCCCGCGGTTTGCTTTATCCCCAGCCTCCAAAAGATGTCTTGTACCAATCTTCCAAGGCCGCTTGATTGGCCCCGATCCAGGGGGCCAACGGGAGAAGGCTGGATGCCGCCGGCCGGGAGGCGATCAGTGGCCGATGCGGCGTCGGGATTCAGGCGTTCGCCCGTCGGCCCCGTCAGCCGCAGGACGCTCGGCCGCTTCCGCTTCGGCGATGTCTTTTTCAATTACCTGACGCGTGCGGCCGCAATCGCGGTGCTGATCATTCTCGGTGGCGTGATTGTCGCGCTGATCAGGGGGTCGTTGCCGGCGCTGCAGACTTTCGGGCTCAATTTCCTGATTGAAGAACGCTGGAATCCGGTGACCGAACGCTTCGGTGCGCTGGCCCCGATCTACGGCACGGTCGTCACGGCGTTCATCGCGATGTTGATCGCGGTGCCGACCGGCCTTTTCATCGCGGTCTTTCTTACCGAACTCTGCCCCATGTGGCTGCGCCGCCCGATCGGGATCGCGATCGAATTACTCGCCGGCATCCCCAGCATCATCTACGGCATCTGGGGGTTATTTGTATTTGCGCCCTTCCTGCAACAGACCGTTCAGCCGTTCCTGATCACGGCCTTCGGCCATGTGCCGGTACTGTCATCGCTGTTCGCGGGACCCCCCTACGGGATCGGAACGCTGACCGCGGAACTCATCCTTGCCATCATGGTGCTTCCCCTCATCACATCGATCACGCGCGATGTGTTCGAGGTGGTTCCGGTCGTGCTCAAGGAATCAGCCTTTGGGCTGGGCTGCACCACGTGGGAGGTTGTTCGCCACGTCGTACTGCCTTACTCCCGGGCGGGCGTGATCGGCGCCATCATGCTCGGACTGGGGCGTGCGCTGGGCGAGACCATGGCCGTCACTTTCGTCATCGGCAATGCTCATCGCATTTCTGCATCGATCCTGGCGCCC
Source organism: uncultured Alphaproteobacteria bacterium (assembly GCA_963702695.1). Classification (GTDB taxonomy): domain Bacteria; phylum Pseudomonadota; class Alphaproteobacteria; order Rhizobiales; family Xanthobacteraceae; genus VAZQ01. Next base: position 164,251 of record CAVPDS010000029.1, read on the forward strand.
GGCACCACGATCTCCGCCACCATCGCCAATGAATTCACCGAGGCCGTCGGCGACCTCTACACCTCCGCGCTCATTGCGCTCGGCTTGATCCTGTTCGTCATCACCTTCACCGTGCTCGCGATTTCGCGGTTCATGCTGGCGCGGGTCGAGCGCCGGTTGGGCTGATGCCATGAGCCTCCACACAAGCCGACACAGGCGAAACGTCATCGCGATGGGATTGTCGCTCGCCGCAACCCTGCTCGGGCTGGGCTGGCTGATTCTGATCCTGGGCGTGTTGCTGTGGGAAGGCTTGTCCGGACTGTCGCTCGCGGTATTCACCGAGATGACGCCACCGCCCGGCTCTGAAGGCGGCTTGCTCAATCCGATCGCCGGCAGCCTGATGATCACCGCGCTGGCGGTGCTCATCGGCACTCCGATCGGCGTGCTGGCCGGGACCTACATGGCCGAATACGGACGGCACGAGCGGCTGGTTTCGGTCATTCGCTTCATCAACGACATCCTGCTGAGCGCACCGTCGATCGTCGTCGGTCTTTTCATTTATGAGGTGATGGTCGCGCCGCTGGGGCATTTCTCGGGCCTTGCCGGCGCGGTGGCGCTCGCGGTGATCGTCATTCCGGTGGTGGTCCGCACCACGGAGAACATGCTCCTGCTCGTGCCGAACACGCTGCGTGAAGCGGCGGCCGCCCTTGGCATTCCGCGCGCTGTCGTGATCGTCCGTGTGTGCTACAGCGCTGCCCGCGCCGGCATGGTCACCGGCGTGCTTCTGGCGATCGCGCGGATCAGCGGCGAGACGGCGCCGCTCCTGTTCACCGCGCTCAACAATCAGTTCTGGAGCTCCGACCTCAACGCCCCGATGGCGAGCCTGCCGGTGGTCATCTTTCAATTTGCGCTGTCGCCCTACAAGGACTGGCAGAAGCTCGCCTGGACCGGGGCTCTTATCATCACGTTCACCGTGCTGGCGCTTTCCATCGTCGCGCGGGTCCTCACCGCCCCGAGAAGACAGTCATGAATGCGTCCGCAGTCGTCACCGTTCCCATAGTCCGCAGCTCGGCCGCCGCGGAGACCATGGTGGAGAAGATAACGATCCGGGGGCTGAGCTTTTATTACGGCGCAACGCCGGCACTCAAAGACATCAATCTTTCGCTCTACTCCGGCAAAATCACCGCCTTCATCGGCCCCTCGGGATGTGGCAAGTCGACCCTGCTGCGTGTCCTCAACCGGATGTACGACCTGTACCCGGACCAGCGGGCCGGAGGCGAGGTCCTTCTCGATGGTGAGAATATCCTGTCGCCGCGCCAGGATCTCAATCTCCTGCGGGCACGGGTCGGCATGGTGTTCCAGAAGCCGACGCCGTTCCCGATGTCGATCTATGAAAATATCGCCTTCGGCATCCGCCTCTATGAAAAGCTTTCGAAAGCGGAAATGGACGACCGGGTCGAGGACTCGCTGCGGCGCGCCGCGCTCTGGGACGAGGTCAAGGGCAAGCTTGCGTCGAACGGCATGAGCCTGTCCGGCGGACAGCAGCAACGGCTTTGCATCGCGCGCACGATCGCGGTGAAGCCGGAGGTCATCCTGTTCGACGAGCCATGCTCGGCGCTCGATCCGATTTCGACCGCCAAGATCGAGGAACTCCTTGACGAGCTCAAAGCCGAATACACGCTCGTCATCGTCACCCATAACATGCAGCAGGCGGCGCGCGTCTCCGACTTCACCGCCTTCATGTATCTCGGCGAACTGATCGAGTTCGACACCACAAGCCTAATGTTCACGGCGCCGCGTGATCGCCGCACCCAGGATTACGTCACCGGCCGCTTCGGCTGAGCCGACAGGGATCGCTGCCATGTTGCAAGAGCACACCGCCAAGGCCTTCGACGCCGACCTGCATGATCTCGCCCGCCTGGTTGCCGAAATGGGCGGCCTCGCCGAAAAGCAAATTGCGGAATCAATCGACGCGCTCGCGAACCGCGACGCCGAGCGGGCGAGGCGCGTGGTTGCGCTTGATCCCACGGTTGACGCGCTGCAGCGCGAAATCGAGGAGAAGGCCGTGCTCACGATCGCGCGGCGGCAGCCGATGGCGGTCGATCTGCGAGAGATCGTGAGCGCGCTTCGGGTCGCCAACGACCTGGAGCGGATCGGCGATCTTGCCAAGAACATCGGCAAGCGAGTGGCGGCGATCTCAGGCGATTTTCACCCGCAGAAGCTCATCCGCGGGGTTGAGCATATGACCGCGCTGGTGCTCGGCCAGCTCAAGCAGGTGCTCGACGCCTATGCCGGACGCGATCTGGTGAAGGCGCTCGCGGTCTGGAAGGGCGACGAAGAGGTCGAACTCGCTCTGCACGTCGCTGTTCCGCGAACTCCTCACCTATATGATGGAGGATCCGCGCCACATCAGTTTCTGCATCCATCTCCTGTTCTGCGCCAAGAACATCGAGCGGATGGGCGATCACGCCACCAACATCGCGGAGACGGTCTACTACATGATCGAAGGTCGCCCGCTCGCCGACCAGCGGCCGAAGGGAGACGACACCGCATTCGCCGCGCTCGGCGTGGACAAGACGAAAAAATAGGTTTTGGCCGATGAACCCGCGCATCCTGATTGCGGAGGACGAGGAGGCGCTCACCCTGCTGCTGCGCTACAACCTCGAAGCCGCCGGCTACACCGTCGAGACGGTGGCGCGCGGTGACGAGGCCGACACGTGCCTCAAGGAAGCCGTTCCCGACCTCGTCATTCTTGATTGGATGCTGCCGGGCCTTTCCGGCATCGAGCTGTGTCGGCTGCTGCGGGCGCGCCCTGAAACCAAGGCCTTGCCGATCATCATGCTGACCGCCCGGGGCGAGGAAAGCGAGCGTATCCGCGGGCTGATGACCGGCGCTGACGATTATATCGTCAAGCCGTTTTCGGTTCCGGAGCTCATCGCCCGCGTGAGCGCGCTGCTGCGCCGCTCGTCGCCGGAGCGGGTCGCCAATGTCCTCACCTTCGGCGAGATCGAAATCGATCGCGAGCGCAAGCGGGTGTCGCGCGCTGGCCAGTCGATCGAACTCGGTCCGACCGAATATCGCCTGCTCGAGTTCCTGATGGAACGGCCGGGCCGCGTGTTCTCGCGCGAACAGCTCCTCGACGGCGTCTGGGGCAGCGACATCTACATCGATGAGCGCACCATCGACGTCCATGTCGGTCGCCTGCGCAAGGCGCTCAATCACGGTTATGCGAGCGATCCGATCCGGACCGTCCGCGGCAGCGGCTACGCGCTCGACGACAGGTTCGGGAAGGCGGGGTGAGCGGCGGCCGCCGGGCGCTCCGCCGGCAGGACGGCTTCTCGCTCAGCCTTTGATGAGGCGACGGTCGCGGCGGCGCTCGCTCGCGGGCTGATAGGCGACGCGCGAGTGAAAGCCGCAATAGGGCAGGCCGGTGGCGGTCTGTCCTCCGCAGAAGAAGAAGTCCGTGGTGCCGGGGTCGCCGATCGGCCAGCGGCAGGTCTCTTCGGTAAGCTCCAGGATCGTGCGCCGCTGCCCGATCGGAATGACGTTGTCGACCAGGTCCGGCTCGGGATCGAGGTCGTATTCGAAGGCGTGAGCGAGCGCGGTATTCCCGCGCATGGATGGCCGCGAGACCCGGAGCATGGGATGGGCGCGCGGCTTGCGCGGCCGCGGCGACGCGGAGGAGGGCGATTTCGCGCGTCCGGAAAGGCCGAGACGATGCACCTTTCCGATCACCGCGTTGCGGGTGATACTGCCGAGTTCGGCTGCGATCTGGCTGGCGGAAAGTCCATCCGCCCAAAGCTTTTTCAACAGCTCGACGCGTTCGTCGGTCCAGGTCATGTCGTTGTCCTAAAGCCGTGATGGATCGGAAGAATCCACCGCCCCCTTCGGGCAGCCTCCGCTGGCCAGCCCGATTTTCACGCCCGTTACGATTTACTCAGGAACTGTCCGCCCACACCAAACGGCGCATTCGCCGATCGAACTCGGAACCAGCCGGCTACAAATACCGTCATCGGCGCTCCCACAGCGCATCATCCGGGAGAGATCGCAGCCCGACGATCAACACGAACTACTGCTACTCGAAGCGGCTCCTCAAACTCTCGCTACTCAAACTCGTGCTACTCAAACTCTCGCTACCCAAACCCGCCACTTGACCCCCAAACTCAATCCGCCGCACCAGATGTCGTAATTGATGATGGAAAAGCTACATTATGGCGCGAGTCAGGCGCAAGCGTCGCGTTCGCTCGCGTCCACACCTTACTATCGTTCGCGCAGTGCGCGGCGGCGTTTCTGCACAGCGATGTTGCCGGATCGACACTCAAGTAAGCCTCTCGACGTTATTGACACCCGAGCCCGCTGCAATAAAATACCGTTTATGGTGCCGCCCGGAGAGGCGGCACATTTCATTTCGGATCAATGGCGTTGAACCTCATGAGCGGGGACCAGACCACCCATTTGCTGCCGACCTACGCGCGGGTCGATCTCGCCTTCGAGCGAGGCGAGGGCGCTTGGCTCATTGCGACCAACGGGGAGCGCTATCTCGATTTCACCTCCGGCGTCGCCGTGAACGCGCTCGGCCACGCACATCCGCATCTGGTCGCCGCGATCTCGGAACAGGCGGGAAAACTCTGGCACGTCTCCAACGTCTATCGCATCCCGGAGGCCGAGCGGCTCGCCGCGCGGCTGTGCGAGGCGAGCTTTGCGGACGCCGTCTTCTTCGCCAATTCCGGCGCCGAGGCGATGGAGTGCGCGATCAAGATGGCGCGCAAATTCCAGTCGGCGAGCGGCAAGCCGGAACGCTATCGCATCATCACCTTTGAGGGCGCTTTCCACGGGCGCACGCTGGCGACGCTCGCTGCCGGCGGACAGAAAAAATATCTCGATGGTTTCGGGCCCGTTGTCGAGGGCTTCGATCAGATGCCGTTCGGCGACCTCGAAGCGACCAGACGGGCGATCGGACCGGAAACGGCGGCGATCCTGATCGAGCCGATCATGGGCGAGGGCGGCGTGCGCGTCGTGTCGCCGGAGTTCCTGCGGGCGCTGCGCGACCTGTGCGACAAGCACGGCCTGCTGCTGATCTTCGACGAAGTGCAGACCGGCATCGGCCGCACCGGCTTCCTGTTCGCGCATCAACAATACGGCGTCACGCCCGATATCATGGCGCTGGCGAAGGCGCTCGGCGGTGGGTTTCCGGTCGGCGCCTGCCTCGCCACCGCCGAGGCGGCCAAGGGCATGACCGTCGGAACCCATGGCTCGACGTTCGGCGGCAATCCGCTCGCCATGGCTGCCGGCCACGCCGTCCTCGACATCGTACTGGCCGAGGGATTTCTCGAACGCGTGCGGCGCGCCGGCCTCGTGCTCAAGCAGAAGCTCGCCGCGATCAAGGATCGCTTTCCCTCGGTGATCACCGAGATCCGAGGCGAGGGCCTGCTCGTGGGCTTGCGCGCGGTGGTGCCGAGCAGCGAGCTCGTCGATGCACTGCGGGCCGAGAAGATGATCACGGTCGGCGCCGGTGACAACGTGGTGCGACTGCTTCCGCCTTTGATCGTGAGCGATGTGGAACTTGCCGAGGCGGTGGCTCGCATCGATCGCGCCTGCACGCGCATCGCGCAGGCTCATGAGCGGTCGCGCCAGCAGGGGGCGGCCGGATGAGCACGAACGGCATCCGCCATTTCCTCGACCTCGTCGATATCCCCAAGGCCGAGCTGCGCGAAATGATCGACGCGAGCCGCGCAATGAAGGCGAAGCGCAAGCGACCGAGCGCGGCCGGGCAGCCGCTCGCGGGCAAGACGCTGGCTATGATCTTCGAGAAGGAGTCGACGCGCACGCGTGTCTCCTTCGAAGTCGCGATGCGGCAGCTCGGCGGCTACGTCATCAAGCTTACGGGCAAGGAGATGCAGCTCGGGCGCGGCGAAACCATCGCCGATACCGCGCGGGTGCTCTCGCGTTACATCGATGCGATCGTGATCCGGATTCTCGATCACGAAATGCTCGCCGAACTGGCGCGTTATGCCACCGTGCCTGTGATCAACGGCCTGACACGGCGCTCGCATCCCTGTCAGGTACTTGCCGACGTCATGACCTTCGAGGAGCATCGCGGCCCGATCCGCGGCAAGACCGTTGCGTGGTCGGGTGATTCAAACAATGTGCTCACCTCCTGGGCGCATGCCGCCGAGCGCTTCGATTTCCGGCTCAACATCGCGTCCCCGCCCGAGCTCAAGCCGAAGAAATGGCTGCTCGACTGGATCAAGAAATCCGCGGCGGACATCGTGGTCCGGACCGACCCGGAAGAGGCGGTCAAGGGTGCTGACTGCGTCGTCACCGATACCTGGGTCTCCATGGGAGACAAGGACGGCCAGCGTCGTCACAACCTGCTCAAGCGCTATCAGGTCAATGCCCGTCTGATGGCGCGGGCGAAGCCGGATGCGCTGTTCATGCACTGCCTGCCGGCTCATCGCGGCGAGGAAGTCACCGACGACGTGATCGACGGGCCGAATTCGGTCGTGTTCGACGAGGCTGAGAACCGCCTGCATGCCCAGAAGGGCATCCTGGCCTGGTGCCTGCACGTCATCGCCTGACGCATTCGAGCGACCTCTCCCAGGGGGTCGCATTTACGATTCCCAGCGTCCATATAGCGGGCATGACGGACCCTTACACCGATATCCCGGTTCGTGCGCCGGCTGCGACGTCGCCTGACGACAGCATCCTGCCGTTCGAGGTGGCGGCGCTGGAATCGCGCGGGCGCGTCGTGCGGCTCGGCCCCGCGATCGACACGATCCTGCAGCAGCACGCCTATCCCGCGCCCGTCGCCAAGCTTCTCGGCGAGGCGATCGTGTTGGCGGTGCTGCTCGGCTCCGTGCTCAAGTTCGAGGGGCGCTTCATTCTGCAGACGCAGACCGATGGCCCGGTGCAGATGGTGGTCGTCGACTTCCGCACGCCCGGCAACATCCGCGCCCTGGCCCGCTTCGACAAGGAGCGCGTCGCCGCTGCGATCGACGCCGGCAAGGCCGACACCGGCGCGCTGCTGGGCACGGGCCATCTTGCCATGACGATCGACCAGGGCCCCGACACCGCCCGCTATCAGGGGCTGATCGCGCTCGAGGGCAAGGACCTGGAGCATGCTGCCCACGAATATTTCCTGCGCTCGGAGCAAATTCCCACCCGCGTTCGCCTTGCCGTCGGCGAGGAACTGAGCTCTGGCGCCAATGGCGCCCGTCATCTTTGGCGCGCCGGCGGCATCCTGTTGCAATTCGTGCCGAAGGCGCCGGAGCGCGCGCGTCAGCCCGACCTCGATCCAGGCGACGCTCCCGAGGGGATGTCGCCCCATTTCATTCCCGAGGACGATGCCTGGGTCGAGGGCCGCTCGCTGGTCGCGACCGTCGAGGACGTCGAACTGATCGACCCGAGCGTCTCGGCCGAGCGGTTGCTTTATCGCCTGTTCCACGAGCCCGGCGTGCGCGTATTTCGCGACCGCCCGCTGGCGGCAGCGTGCTCATGCTCGCGCGAGAACGTGACTAATATGCTCAAGAGCTTCTCGCAGGACGACCGCGACCACATGGTCGAAAACGGCGTCATCACCGTGACCTGCGAATTCTGCAGCTCGACCTATGTCTTCAATCCTACCGAGGTAGCGGAGACGAATTGATCTGGCTTCCGCAGGGGCCGGTCCGCCGTTGTTCACGGACGAGCCGCTCAATTGATCGTGCGCGCCTCCTGCGGAAGATCGAGCGAGAAGGCCGGGATCTCGATGTCGAAGGGCTCGCCGGCGACCGTCACCATGCCGTAGGTCCCGGCCATGAAGCCTGACGGGGTCGGCAGCGGAACCCCGCTCGTGTATTCGAAGCTTTCGCCCGGCTTGAGAACCGGCGTCTCGCCGACCACCCCCGCGCCGCGTACTTCCTGCAGGCGTCCGTGCGCATCCGTAATGCGCCAGTGGCGAGTCTTGAGCTGGACGGTCTCTCCCCCATGGTTGCTGAGCTTGATGGTATAGGCCCAAAAGAAGTAGCTGTTGTCTGGCGACGACCGGTCGGCCATGAACTGCGGGGTCACCTTCACCTCGATCTGACGGGTCAAGGCGGAATAGCTGGTCAGGGTGTCAGAACGAGGCATGCTGTCAGTCCCATTGCGGCGCCGGAAGTTCCACCCGAGTGAACAGGCTCCCGCGGCCGCTTGCAATCGTCGCGATGACGTGATTCTGAAGCCATCGCCGGACACGATAGAATAAATGGAGGCGCCGCGAGCGCCATACGAACGATTGGCCCGCGAATGCATTCTCCCGTCGTCACGACCGGCCGCGACCTCCGGCTCGATCTGTTCCGCGGGATAGCGCTCTGGCTGATCTTTTTCGATCACATTCCATCCAATGTCGTGAGCTGGATCACCATCCGTAATTACGGATTCAGCGACGCAACCGAAATTTTCATCTTCATCTCCGGCTATACCGCGGCCTTCGTCTATGGGCGGGCCATGCGGGAGCGCGGATTTGTGGTGGCGGGCGCTCGCATTCTGCGGCGCGCCTGGCAGATCTATGTCGCCCACATCTTTTTGTTCGCCATTTATATGGCCGAGATTTCCTACGTGGCGACGAGCTTCGAAAATCCGCTCTATGCCGAGGAAATGAACATCCTCGACTTCCTCAAGCAGCCCGATCAGACCATCGTCCAGGCCTTGCTGCTCAAGTTCAAGCCAGTCAACATGGACGTGCTGCCGCTCTACATCATCCTCTTGATGTTTTTTCCGCCAGCGCTTTGGCTGCTGCAGCGGCGTCCGACGCTGGCGCTCGGCCTGTCCGCCGCGATTTATGTGCTGGCGTGGCATTTTGGTTGGAATCTGCCCGCTTATCCCGAGGGCGTCTGGTTCTTCAATCCTTTCGCCTGGCAATTGTTGTTCGTGTTCGGCGCCTGGTGTGCGCTTGGCGGCGCGACTCAGCTCGGTCCGATGCTGCGGTCGCGGATCACGATGGCGCTCGCGATCGCCTATCTTTGCTTCGCATTCGCGATCGCCCTGAGCTGGTACCTGCCCGAAGACGCAAGCTTCGTCCCGCTCTGGCTCGAAGACCTGATCTATCCGATCGACAAGACCAATCTCGACGTGCTGCGGTTTGCCCATTTCCTGGCCATTGCGGCGCTGACGGTCCGGTTCATACCTCCCACTTGGCCGGCACTCAATTCCTGGTTGCTTTACCCGGCGATCCTGTGCGGCCAGCATTCGCTTGAAATCTTCTGCCTCGGCGTCTTCCTGGCTTTTGCCGGCCATTTCGCCCTGGTGGATATCTCGGGCGCGATCTGGATGCAGGTCCTGATCAGCGCATTAGGCATCGTCGCAATGGTCGCGACAGCAGCTCTGATAACGTGGTACAAGACCTTAGAAGGACGAAGTCCCGGGCCGCGAGGCAAACTGCCGGACGCGGACCTCGCGGGAGGCGAGGCATGAAGGCGCTCATCGCAGCGGCTTTGGCCGCACTAACTTTGGTCGGGAGGGCGCATGCGCTGGACGCGCCATCGTGCGCGGTCCCCGAGAATTTGTGGTCCAGTGATAATGCGCTGAAGCGGGTCGCGCGGATTGTTGCATCGCAGCATCAATTGTCCATCGCTGTGGTTGGCACCGGCTCGTCCGTCCTGATGGGCCCGGACGGTACAAATTTCGCCTATCCGGCCCGGATGGAAGCCGCGTTGCGCGAGCGTCTCAAGGATATCGCCATCAAGGTCACGGTCCACAGCAAGGGTGGGCAGACGGCCGAGGTGATGCGGAAAAATATGAAGGCCTTGCTAGTCGACGAAAAGCCCAACTTGGTGATATGGCAGGTGGGTACCGTCGATGCGATGCGCCGGGTTACACCCGACGACTTCAGAAATTCGCTCGACGAGGGAGTGGAAGCGATCCAAGCAGGCAGGGCCGACGTCATTCTGATGAATATGCAGTTCAGTCCGCGGACCGAGTCCATGATCGCCGTCGGACCCTACGCCGAGAATATGCGTGTCGTCGCCCAGCAGCGTGCGGTGCCGTTGTTTGACCGATTTGCCATCATGCACTACTGGTCGGATCATGGCGTGTTCGACTTCTCTGCGGCGGCGCGGGACAGTGCGCTCGCGCGTGAGGTCCACGATTGCATCGGCCGCGCGATGGCGTCGCTGATCATCGCGGGTGGGCACCTGCGGACTTCCGAAGGGAAGGGCAAAACAACAAACTGAGCACGGGCAGTTACGGACCTCGTCAAACAATGAAGCAATCTCAGTCCTTGCGTTGCACGGCAGCCCTGTCCGCCGCGGCGACGGAGATCCTCCTCATGATCCTCCCGGCAGCGGCGGTTGAGAATGCGCCTGCCGTCCCGGCCGCGATTGTTGCTCCGGCGCCAAGCCCCGCTCCGGCTGCCTTGCCGGCGCCCAGCGCGCCCGTGATTGCCGCCGTTCCGCCAGCCTGCATCGTTTCACGCGCTGAGGCTCGCTTCGATCGCGCGCTGCCGCGCGTCGCCCGCCGCGTGGCGTCCGGAAAGCCGATCAAGATCGTCGCGCTCGGTTCATCCTCGACCGCTGGCGCCGGTGCGAGCACGCCGGGCAACTCGTATCCGAGCCAACTCGCGGTCGAACTGACCAAGCTCCTGCACGGCCGCGAGGTGACTGTCCTCAATCGCGGCGTGAACGGCGAGGAAGCCGCCGACATGCTCGCCCGCCTGGACACGGACGTCATCGCCGAAAACCCCGACCTCGTGCTCTGGCAGGTCGGCACGAATTCGGTCCTGCGCGACCGCCCGATCGACACGCGGGCGACGGTGCTGCACCGAGGCCTCGCTCGCCTCAAGGCGATCCGGGCCGACGTCATCCTGATCGATCCGCAATTTGCGCCGAAGGTGAACGCCAAGAACGGGATCGACGCGATGCTGGCGCAGATCGCCTGGATTGCGAAGGAGCAGAACGTCGATCTGTTCCACCGCTATTCTCTGATGCGGCGCTGGCACGACGGCGATCACCTCGGGTTCGACGCCTTCGTCTCGACGGATGGGCTCCATATGAACGACTGGAGTTATTCCTGCCTCGCGAAATGGATCGCTGCCGGGATCGCGGACGCGGCTGAGCGTCCGACCACCATCGCGACCGGGCGCCGCCCGGCGCGATAGGGCGCGGCCTGCTCGATCAGGCAACATCGAGTGCGGCGATGATGTCCTCGACGACGTCGTCGGGATGCTCGAGCCCGGCTGAAAATCGTACCAGGCCATCGCTGATGCCGAGCTCCGCGCGTTGCGCCGGCGTAAGCCGCTGGTGCGTCGTGGTCGCGGGATGGGTGACCATGCTCTTGGCGTCGCCGAGATTGTTGCTGATTTTGACGAGCTTGAGCGCGTCCTGGAAACGGAACGCCGCCTCCTTGCCGCCCTTGATGTCAAACGCGACGAGCGTCGAGCCGGCGCGCATCTGACGGTGCACGATCTCCGCCTGGGGATGATCCGGCCGGCCCGGATAGATCAGCCGCACTATCTTGGGATGTTCGGCCAGCGCGACCGCGACGGTTGCGGCGGTGTCGGTCTGCCGGTGTACGCGCACCGAAAGCGTTTCCAGCCCCTTGAGCAGAACCCAGGCGTTGAACGGCGAGATCGAAGGCCCAGTCTGGCGGATCAGGTTGTGCACGTTGTCCTGGATGAATTTCTCCGATGCGAGGATCACGCCGCCGAGGCAACGCCCCTGGCCGTCGATGTGCTTGGTCGCGGAATAGACCACGCAGTCGGCGCCGAGCTCCAGCGGGTGCTGATAGAGCGGCGTCGAGAACACATTGTCGACGGTCAGCGTGGCGCCCGCGGCGTGCGCGATCTTGGCGATCGCGGCGATGTCGAGCACGTCGAGCGCCGGATTGGTCGGGCTTTCGAGGAAGAACGCCTTGGTGTTCGGCCGCACCGCGTTCTTCCACTGCGCGAGGTCGGTGCCGTCGACCAGCGTCGACTGCACGCCATAGCGCGGCAGGTGATCCTCCACGACGTACCGGCACGATCCGAACAGTTGCTTCGACCCGACGACATGATCGCCGGCGCGCAACTGCCCCATCAGCGCCGTCGTCACCGCCGCCATGCCGCTCGCGGTCGCGCGCGCGGCTTCCGCGCCTTCGAGCGACGCCATGCGCGCCTCGAACATCGAGACCGTGGGATTGGAGAAGCGCGAATATTGATAACCTGGCTCTTCGTTCTTGAAGCGGCGTTCCGCGCTCGCAGCCGTGTCGTAGACAAAACCCTGCGTGAGAAACAAAGCCTCCGAGGTTTCGCCGAACGAGGAACGCAGTGTTCCGGCATGCACGAGCCGGGTTTCGGTACGGTAGCGCTTGGCAGCAGACGCAGACATGCGGGGCCTCCTTACCCAACAAAAAACCCGGCCGGAAATAGGTTCCGCCGGGTCCACGCGTCCCCGGCCTTTTAGCGATTTGTTTTACGTGGCTGCAAGCCGGCCGGCTCAAATTGACCACGGGACAAGTCCGCTCTTACGCCGCGCATCCCTTCCCGTCAAGTCGCTCATCGGCTAGACGGAACCGCATCTGAGGACCGCCGCGGTGCCGCTCACCTTTGCAGTGGATCAAAGGGGCATCCTGCCCGATACCATGATCGCAGCGCTCGCGCGCGACGGTGCGATCCTGCCCGCTTACGATTTCGTGCCCGATCAGATTCAGCCCGCGAGCCTCGACCTGCGTCTCGGTGAGATCGCCTTTCGCGTGCGCGCAAGCTTTCTCCCGGGACCGCGCACCACCGTCGCCGAACGCATCGACGAACTGAAACTGCACGAGATCACGCTCACCGACGGCGCGGTGCTGGAGACCGGCTGCGTCTACATCGTGCCGCTGCTCGAAAGCCTGGCGCTGCCCGACGAGATCGCCGCCGCCGCCAATCCCAAGAGCTCGACCGGTCGGCTCGATGTCTTCACCCGCGTGATCGCCGACGAGACCCGCGGCTTCGATCGCATCGAGGCCGGCTATCACGGGCCGCTCTATGCCGAGATCAGTCCGCGTACGTTCCCGGTTCTGGTGCGCGAAGGTTCGCGGCTTTCGCAGATCCGTTTCCGCCACGGCAACGCGCTGCTCGACGCAACGGCGCTGCGTTCGCTGCACGCGCGCGAGCGCCTGGTCGATGATGACGACGCCGACCTCGCCGAGGGCGTCGCGGTGAGCGTTGATCTCTCCGGCGCACTGGCGCCGGCCGCGGGCGAAGGGCAGGGGATCGCGGGCTATCGCGCCAAGCGCCACACCGGCCTCATCGATGTCGAGCGCCGCGCCAGCTACGAGGTCGCCGATTTCTGGGAGCCGATCCGCGCCCGCGCCGACCGCAGCCTGATCCTCGATCCGAACGAGTTCTATATCCTCGCGTCGAAAGAGGCCGTGCAGGTGCCGCCCGACTACGCCGCCGAGATGGTGCCGTTCGATCCGCTGGTCGGCGAGTTCCGCGTGCACTACGCCGGCTTCTTCGATCCCGGCTTCGGCTATGCCGGCGCCGGCGGCCGCGGCGCGCGCGCGGTGCTCGAAGTGCGCTCGCGCGAGGTGCCCTTCATTCTCGAACACGGCCAGACGGTGGGCCGTCTCGTCTACGAAGCGATGCTCGCGCGCCCGAAGACGCTGTACGGCCAAGGCATCGGCTCGAATTACCAGGCGCAGAGTTTGAAGCTGTCGAAGCATTTCAGGGCGTGATTGCGGCCACCTGCGCTGGCTTGGGGATTTGTCATCCGGGACGCCCGCAGCGCAATCCGGGACGCAGCGCGCCGACCGCTCTGCGCTCGATAGGCAACGCCGATCAAGCTGCATGTTGGGTCCTGGCTTCCGCTGCGCTCGGCCGGGATGGCGAGCCCCGCGCCCATCAAGATTTGTGTATCGCTTAGCCAACGCTGCGCCGCCCCTGTTGTTTGGCCGGCGCGGGGTACGCCGTCGTCCAGTTCGCCTCGCCGTCGAACTAAAAGTCCGAGGGCGCGCGGAACGCCGGGGCGCCGAGCACCCCGTGACCCTGTGCACGAAGATAAGTTTGAGTGCACAGGCAGTCTTCATCACGGAAAGTGCCGGTTCCCCGGCGTTCCGCGCGCGGTGTTTGTAGGCTTGCTCCGCGCGACCCCCGGTGGCTGACGTTTCGGATGCCGTCGGGTGTGCCTCGCGGCCGACCGGCATCTATCCACCGCTGAAGGAGTTGACCGCGACGCCCGCGCATGGCGGAGCGAACGCCGCGGTGCGCCAATCCCGTGACGCGCTGTGGCGCGCCGGGACCGCACGGCTTGGGCCGCCGCGAGATGGTTGCGAGCCAACCCCACGGCCACCGCGCCAACCGTCGCGGGTGTCCCCGCGCCGATCCCGAAGCCAAAAGCGCGCCGCATCTCCGGCGCGCCGCTCCGGCCGTCCCCGCCCTTTGAACGCCTTCGAAGCGCGCCCTCGGTCGGGACGAGGTATGGAGAATATAATCCTATGAAAGAGTTTGTCAAGATGAACCGTGGCGGCGATTGAGCGGGACCGTAGCCCGCATGAGCGCAGCGACATGCGGGTTGGCTTCAAAACAGGCTCAGGCTTCAAAACGGACTTCAAAACAGGCTCAGGCTTCAAAACGGCTCAGCCCCGGATATCGCTTCGCTCATCCGGGCTACACTCGCTACACTCGCTACATTTGCTCAAGCGGTTTGCGGCAAGCACACATGGGGCGGCGTGCTTAATCTATCCGAGATAGAAGGTTATCGGACGAGCGAGCGAGTAGCCCGGATGAGCGAAGCGATATCCGGGGGAACGGTTGGCTTGAATGCATTACTCCCGGATGTCGCTGCGCTCATCCGGGCTACATTTGCTCAAGCCGCTTGCGGCGAGCACACATGGGGCGGCGTGCTTAATCTATCCGAGATAGAAGGTTATCGGACGAGCGAGCGAGTAGCCCGGATGAGCGAAGCGATATCCGGGGGAACGGTTGGCTTGAATGCATCGCTCCCGGATGTCGCTGCGCTCATCCGGGCTGGGGACACTCGGAAATCGATACCACTTCCTCACACCGGACGTGCCCCCAACGGGCCCTCGACTGGGACACCTACATGCTGGCGATCGCCGAGGTTCAGGCGGCGGCGCAGGGCCGGCCGCGATTGCAGCCGATGCGGCTTTGGACCGCCGACGATTGACCACAGAACCGCTCGCCAATCTGCTGCGGACTTTCAGTGAGATTGCGAAGCTCGCCAAATCAATCAATTTGATCTGCGATGCGGCGGTACTCGCGCGCCGCCACGATCAAACTGAGACACGACCCGTCCGTGCCCGAGGAGCCGGCTCCTACTTTTTTCCGGCTTCCCACAGGCCGTGCAGGCTGGTCTTCACCCGCGTGGTGGGAATCTCGACCACCGCCGTCGTGCCGCCGTTTACTTCGGCGATGGCGGCGGCGAAGGTGTTCGGCAACGCGGCGGGATCGGTTGCGCGGAAGGATTTCGCCCCGAGCGCGGTCGCGAGCGCGCAGATGTCGACGCCCTGATTGAAGCGGGCATGCGCGAGCCGCTTGCTCGATCCGCCGTCGCGGTCGGCGAAGGCGCGGTTGTTCTTGACCACGATCAGGATCGGCGCGTTGCTGCGGATCGAGGTCTCGATGTCCATCGCGGTCTCGTTCATCGCCTCCTCGCCGATGACGGAGACCACGAGCTTGTCCGGCGCCGCCTTCTTGGCGCCGATGCCGGCGCCGATCGACCATCCCATGGCGCTCTGAACGCCGAAGCCGAGGAACGAGCGCGGCCTCGTTGCAATGTAATGCTGGCAGGTGGAGCCGCGCACGGAGCCGGCATCGTGCAGGACGATGGTGCGATCCGGATCGACAGCCTTCGCCAGTTCGTGCGTCACCCGGAACGGATTGATGGGGACCTCATCCGACCGCGTCAGCGGAGCGGAAACTTCGTCCCAGCGCTGCCTGAGGCTTTGTACCTCGCGTAGCCGCGCCGCGTTCGGCTTGAGCCGGGCCGGGTCGATCCGTGTTTTCGCTGCGGCGAGAAGCTGCTCGATCACCACTTTGGCATCGCCAACCATGGCGACGTCGGCGAGGTGATATTTGTTGATCTCGGTGATGTCGACGTCAACCTGGATGTGACGCGCGCCCCGCGCTGGCGCGCTCTTCACCGCGTGCTTCTTGAAGCCACAACCGATGGTGAGGATCACATCGGCCTTTTCGCCCAGCACGGTGGCGGGCAATGAGCTGTAGGTCGCACGCGCATAGCCGCCGATGCCGAGCGCGAGCGGATGGTTTTCCGGAAACGCACTCTTGCCGTTGAGGGTGGTCGCAACCGGCAGCGTCAGCAATTCTGCGAGCCGGACCAGCGCGTCGGTTGCCTCGGAGGCGAGCACGCCCGCGCCCACGTAGAGATAGGGCCGCTCCGCCTGGGCCAAGAGGTCGATCGCATCGTTGACTGCGGCCGGATCGGCGGCGCCGCGCACCCGCGGCTGCGAGCCGACCGGGGTGTAGTCGAAACTCCCCATCTCCATCGAGGACACGTCGTAGGGCATCCCGAGCACGACCGGTCCGGTGCGGCCGGTGCGCAAATGCATGAAGGCGCGACGGATGATGTCGCCGACCTGCGAGGGATCCTCGATGATGGCGACCCATTTGCTCACCGGAGAAAACAACGCGCGGAAGGGAATCTCCTTGGTCTGGCCGCTTGCCAATTCGAAACGGTCGTTATGGCCGGCGAAGAACAAGACCGGGATCGAGTCGCCCCAGCTATTGACCAGGCCGCCGGTCGCGTTGGCCGCGGCGGGACCGGCGTCGGCGAACATCACCGCGGGGGTGCCACAGGTGCGCGCAAACCCGTCGCAGATGTCGAAGGCCACCCGCTCCTGGCGGGCGTAGATGAGGGAGACGCCGTTGCGCTCGGCGAGCGAGTCCGCAACGTGCCCGATCGATTGCCCGGTGATGCCGGCGGCGAGTGTCACTCCCTCAGCAGTCAAGGCGTGGGCGATGGCTTCGGCAACTTTCATCGGTGCGGGTCCTGGATGTTCGAACGGTGCGGGCACAAGGCGGGCTCCCAGCTTATCAGCGCCGCTTGCGTTTGCGAAACAGCGCGGCCCGAAGCGACAACCGGCGGGCATCCTTGACACTTCGGAAATCCATGCCCCAGTGTCATGCCGATGGCGAATTTCCCCTGAGATCGATGGCGCTGGAGCTTGGCTTGAACGTCCCTGGAGAGCGAGCGCGTGACGAGGCGCGGCCCGGCGCGCAGCAGCGCGCAAAAATCAGGGTGGTTGATGTCGGCAAGCGGTTCCTGCAATCCAAGTCGCACTTGTTTACCAAGGAATGGCTGCCGGGCGTCGAGGCGCTCAGGGGCATCAGCATCGATTTTCCCGAGTTCAGCTTCGTGTCGGTGCTGGGGCCGAGCGGCTGCGGCAAGACGACGCTGCTTCGCATCGTGGCCGGACTGATCGCGCCGACCACCGGCACGGCGTTCATCGACGACCAGCCGGTGGCGGGGCCGCGCCGCGGCAGCGGGATGGTCTTTCAGTATATCGGCCTCTATCCATGGCGCACGGTCGAAGAGAACGTCTTCTTCTCGCGCGAGATGCAGTTTCACCGTGCGATCACGGCGGAGGAAAAGGCGACGGCGCGCGGTTTCCTGCAACTCGTCGGCCTGAACGGCTTCGAGAAGAGCTTCCCGCATCAGCTCTCGGGCGGGATGCAGCAGCGCGTGGGAATTGCGCGGGCGCTCGCCGTCGAGCCGGACGTCCTGCTCATGGATGAGCCGTTCGGTGCGCTCGACGCCCAGACGAGGCTGGTCCTGCAGGACGAACTGCTGCGCATCTGCAGCGCCTACAAGGCCACGGTGATGTTCATCACCCACGACATCGAGGAGGCGATCTACCTTTCCGATCAGATCGTGGTCATGTCGCGCCGGCCGGGGCAGATCAAATTCGTGGTCGACGTCAAACTGCCGAAGCCGCGCTACGAGCACGACGTGCGCAGCTCGCGTGAGTTTCTGGAGATCCGGGCCAACATCTGGAATGCGCTACGCGAGGAAATCCGGGAGACGACATGAGCCAGACAAGCGTGATCCGCCCTTTGCCTTCGGCCGTGGCGTCGCAGGACAAGCCGCGCGTTACGTTCCTCACCGAGCGCAACACGCTGCGCGTGATTTCGATCATCGTCCTGCTGGTGGTCTGGCAGATCGCCGGCATGACGACCGATCCCTATATCCTGCCGACGCCGGTCGCGGTCGCCGTCTCATGGTGGCAGCTCACGATGTCGGGCGAATTGATCACGGCGGCGGGCGCAAGCATCTTCGTCTTCGTGCTCGGCTTCGCCTTCGCGCTGGCGCTCGGCATTCCGCTCGGGATTGCGACCGGCGTGTCGCGTCCGCTCGGCGATTTCTTCGACACCTACGTCACGATCTTCTGGTCGACGCCCTCGATTGCGCTGCTGCCTTTGCTCGTGGTCTGGTTCGGCCTGACGCTCGAGACCAAGCTGGTGCTGGTGTTCCTCTCCGCGTTCTGGCCGCTCGTGATCAACACCCAGGTCGGCATTCAGAACGTCGACAAGTCCTACGTCGAAGTCGCATCCGCTTTCGGCGCGACGCGCTGGGAAATCCTCCGCCACGTGCTGTTTCCTGCTGCCGTTCCGTATCTCATCGCCGGCATCAGGATCGCGATCGGCCGCGCCATCATCGGAGTGATTGTCGCCGAACTCTACACTTCGGTGACTGGCCTCGGTGCGCGCATGACCTACTACAGTAACTTCTTCCAGGTCGCGAATTACTTCGCGGCACTGCTCATGTTCGTGCTGTTCAGCGTGGCGACGACCGAAGCGGCAAGGCTGATCGAGACCCATTTCAGCCGTTGGCGTTCGGATTAAGAGGGAGACGAATGATGCGTCACATCGTGAAGCGTTTGACGGCGGCTTCGATCGCGGGGCTTGTTGCTTCTTCGGCCGCCTGGGGGCAGGGCGCCAAGACCGTCACGCTCGTCAGCTCGACCGTCAATCCACCGAGCATCTCCAACATCTATTACCTCGCCGCGATGGCGGGGGCATTCCGGAAGCACGGCCTCGACGTGCAACTTCAGCAATCGTCGGGCAGTCCGAGCTCGCTTGCCGCGATCGTGTCCGGCCGCGCCGAGTTCGCCAGCATCGCGGTGACGACGCTTGCCAATGCGGCCGCGGAGGGCGTCAAGGCGAAGAATGGTGGTCACTGGAAATTTCGATTTCCCGGGCATGATCCTGAGCACCGCGCGGATCAATTCGGTGAAAGACCTCGAAGGCAAACGCATGGGCGCGACGGCGATCGGCTCGATGGAGTATACGATCGCCCGCAGCTACCTGAAGAAACAGGGCGTCGACCTCGCGAAGATCGACTGGGTGGCGACGCGGCAGACCTCGAACACGATCCAGGCGATGGCGGCCGGGCAGATCGACGCGGCGTGGATCGTGATGTCGTCGGCCGTCACCGCGATCCAGCTTCATCCGAACCTCAAGATCCTGGTGGATGCCGGAACGCTTGCGAAGATCAATCCCAACCCCGGCGGCGCGGTCGTCGTCACCGACCGCTATGCGGCGCAGAATGGCCCGACCATCGAGGCCATGGTGGGCGCGGTGATCGACGCCAACCGCAGCCTCTACAACGACCGCGGTTTCTTCGACACCGTCGTCGACAAGTGGTTCCCGAATATTTATAACCCCGAGCAGAAGAAGCTGCTCTACGATGCCTACCGGCCGTCATGGGGCGTGAACGGCGGCCTGCCGCTGCCGGTGATGCGCGCGGCGTTCGAAAACTGGAAAACCGACGTCAATCCCGATCGCGCCAAGAACCCGAATTTCTCGACCGTTGAAGAGCTGATGGACACGCGCTACGCCGCAAAGGCGCTGGCTCAGCTCGGCGTGATGAAGGACGTGCTCGACACTGCCGACTGGATGCCGGCGAAGTAGGAAACTGCTGGTTGGCGTCACATCATCATCGGCTTGTCGATGCCGTCTTCACGTGCGGCGGTGATGCGCTCCGCGAGCGGAAGTTTTTCGTCCCACAGCCGCGCGAGGAAGCGTTGCGCGGTGTGCCCGTTCGACAGGTCGGACGATAGCCACAGCGTCGGGGCGCGCATGATCGTGATCGGCCAGAACTTGTCGTCGAGCAGCGGCCCTTTCCGGATCCCGGTGTCGATCGGCCCTCCGGGGAGGAGGACGTTCACCGTCACGCCGGTGCCTTCCAGTTCCTTCGCCCAGACCCGCGAGGCGGTCTCCACGAACGACTTCGCGCCGCCGTAGGACGAGCCGCCGAGCCGCAACATGGTGTGCCGGTTGGTCGAGACGTTGATGATCTTCCCGAATTTCTGCGCGATCATGGTCGGCGCGACGGCGCGCGCCATCAGGAACACGCCGTTTACGTTGGTCTCGACCAGGGCGTTCCAGGCGTCGACAGGAGTCTCCCAGAACATTGTGCGGTCCTTGCCGGTAACGTCGGCGATCACCTGAAGGCCGAGGCCGGCATTGTTGAACAGCACGTGAATCGCACCAAACGCGCGTTGGGTTTCCGCGGCGACACGTTCGCAATCCGCGTGGCTGCGCATATCGGCGACGATCGGAATGAGCCGTCCGCCGCCCGCGATCGCCTGCGCGTCCTTCACGGTCTTGGCAAGGTGTGCGCTGTCGGTGAGGCCGACGACCGCCACGCGCGCGCCGGCCTCGACCAGCGCCAACGCCATCTCTTTTCCGAGCCCGCGGCTGCCGCCGGTGATGATGACGACGCGGTCGATGAGGGAAGGGTGTGCCGGCACTGAGCGCTGCTCCTGATAAATCCACCATCATCCGCAACCCGCGGACGACGGGCTGTGCAATAGGAAGCGCGCAACGTCAAGAGCAGCCGTTTTTCTTGTCGTCCCTGCTCTTGTCGTCCCTGCTTTCGCGGGGGCGACAGGCAAACCGACGCGACCCTGGGCGAGTTACCCCTTGATCTCGGCGATGCTCATCTTGTTCACGCCGTCAACGATCTTCAGGAACGCGCGCGTCGCGTCCTCCATGCCCCAGGCCGGAACGAGGTGCGCGGTGTCGAGCGTGGTGTGATAAATGACGTGGTCGATGATGTGGAAGCTCGGCGCCTTGTCAAAGAGTTTCGATAACTCTCCGCCCGGTCGCCGCTCTGGCATCGTATAGACCGACACGTTGAACTCGCGGAACGTGTCGGTTACGAGCTTCTTGAGCCCGGCGCTGCCGCCGACAAACCAACGCCGCGCGCTGATCGCGTTCGAGGTCATGATCCCGGCGTTGAGCAGATAGAGCAGCGTCTGCGAGGGATGCTCGCAGTTGACGATCAGCGCGGTCTTCGAGAAATCGAAGTTGTCATGCACCCAGCTCACCCCGACCGAGCCGTGGTGATGGTCGGGCGTGGTGAGGAATGTGATCGTACGCCGCCGCTGCGCCTGCGGAATCGCGGCGTAGTGACGGGCGATCTCCAGCATCATGGCAATGCCGGAGGCGTTGTCCAGCGCGCCCTCGAAGAACGCGTCGGTGTGCGCCATCACCACGATGTTCTCGTCGGTTGCGCCCGGCAGCACGCCCCAGACGTTGCCGGTCTTCAAACCCTCGCGCTCCTGGATATCGGCCGTGAGATGGATCGACACCTCCTGATCCTGCTCCAGCGCCTGGCGGATCATGCTTCCTTCATCGACGCTGATCGTGAACGTCGGCGCGCCGGAATGCTGCGCCCCCTCGGGATTGGTGACGGCATTGCCGGGAAAACCCATGATGACGAAGATCAGCGACGCGCCGGCCTCGTTCACCCGCTTCATGGCGCCGTTCCAGGCGGCCGAATGGTCGCGTCCGCCCGGCGTCGGGATCGAGTAGATGAACGCCGCCTTGCCCTTGAGGTCGCGTCCCTTGAGGTCGGCGGCGGTGCCGAGCCCGACCCAGACCGCGGTCGCGGTGATGCCGGCCGGCGGTGTGCCGGTCGTCTCGTTGATCGGGAACGTGGTTGCCAGGCTCGTGCTCTTGCCGCCGATCGAGGCCTCGGCCTTCCAGGACTGCGGATACCAGAGCGGCTTCATCGCCAGCTCCTGGCGGCGCACGTCCTTGAGACCGATCTGCTGGAATTGCGCCATGACCCAGTCTTCGGTCATGCGGCCGTAGGGCGTGCCCGGGATGCGGCCCCAGTACTGGTTGCCGTCGTCGCGGCTCTTGCGCGAGATGGCGGTGATCTCGTCCACCACCGCCTTCATCTTGAGCCCGTCGACGTGGGCATAGGCCTCGTTGCCCGGCGGCAGCGGGAAACGCGGATAGGCCTCGTCCGGGAGATAGAGCTTGTCGCCATCGCGTGGCAGCCCGAGCACCGCGCCATAGCGGGCCTGCTGTACTGCCAGTTGGCCGACCGGGGCTGGCGTCTGCGCTAGCGCCGGCGCGGCGAGCCCCGCCGCCGCGAGCGCCAGGAATAGCCATGACGTGTTGCGTTTCATCCCTCGATCTCCTGTTTGCGAGCGAGTCTTTCTTTGGAGCCGCCTCCGCTCATTCCCGCGAAAGCGGGAATCCAGGGACGCTTGTACCGGCATCGCACCGGGTGCCCTGGGTCCCCGCTTTCGCGAGGGCGAGCGGAGTATTCGGTAAATTCCAGGCAATCGCTAACCGCATGTCGCGCGTTCACTCGCCGGCGATCTTCCTCGCGGCCGCCACGATGTCGTCGGGGGTCGCGTAGATGTCCTTGACGATCTGCACGGACTCCTCTGCGTTCTTGGGCGAGACCGGCAGGCGCAGCTTTTGCGCCTCGGCGATGAAGGCCGGGTCCTTCACGGTCGCGTTGAAGGCGTCGCGCAGGACGCGAATGCGGTCGGCCGGTACGCCCGGCGAAGCGATGAACGGCCGCCCGACCTGGCCCGACGCCGTCAGCAGGCGGATGATCTGGCGGTCGCGGTCGCTCGGCGCGATTTCGACGCTGTAGGGTACGCCGCGCGGGAGGTCCGCCGGCTCGTCCGGCCCGGAGCGGATCACGGGGACGATCTTCTTCTGCTCGATCCACTCGTCCGGGATGCTGCTCCAGGCGCCGCAGTCGCCGTCGAGTTCACCGCGCTCGATCGCCAGCCGCTCCTCGGCGCTGCCGGGATAGCCGGCGACCTGCTGCAGGTTGATGCCAAAAATGTCTTTCAGGATTTTCTGATTGAGGTCGCTTGAGGTGCCGACGCCGGTCAGTCCCATATGGATCAGGCCATGGGCTTTGAGTTCCGCCAGCGACTTCACGCCAACCTTGTGCCACGCATAGCAGACGGTCAGGTCCTGGCTGATGCTGCCGATCCAGTTGAAGCGGGTGAAATCGACCTTGACCTTCTCGGGTCGCATCCGGGAATCGCCGATCTGCCCGAAGTTGAACGTGGCGATGACGGTGCCGTCCTTGGGCGCCGTGGTGTCGAGATAGAGCACCGACTTGATGCTGGCCGCGCCCGGCATGTTCTGCACCACGACATCGGGATTGCCCGGAATGTGGCGACCGATGTAACGCGCCAGCAGTCGCGCATTGATGTCGAAGCCGCCGCCGGCGGTGAAGCCGACGACGATGTTCAGCGTGCGGCCCTTGTAGAAGTCCTGTGCGTCGGCGGGGACGGGGAAGGCGGTCGCGGCCAGGGCCAGCGCAATGAGGGAGGCGCGGCGGATCGTCATGAAGGTCCCCCTATCGTCGTATTGATTGTCATTGCTCCAGGGCGTTCGGGCGCGATCCTAGCGACAAAGCGCCGGCCATGGTAGGCAGCGGTGACTGAACGCAAGGGAGGAGCGAATGCGCGGACTGGCCGCAGTCGCTGCGGCGCTCACGCTTGCGGGGGCCGCCCTGGTCGCCTCCAGTGGGCTCGGCCGCGCACAGCCGGTCGTGGATTTCGCCGGCAAGACCATCAGGTTCTACATCGGCACCGGCCCCGGCGGCGGCTATGACACCTATGGCCGGCTGGTCGCGCGCCATATCGGTCGGCGCCTGCGCGGCAATCCGGCGGTGGTGCCGCAGAATATGCCGGGCGCTTCCTCGCTCACGCTTACGAATTTTCTCTACAACACGGCGCCGCGCGACGGCACGGCGATCGGGATCATCAACCAGGCGATGCCGACTGAACAATACCTCGACATAGCCAACACAAGCTACGACGCGACGAGGTTCAACTGGATCGGCCGCGTATCCTCGGCGGTGGAGATGGCGATCGTCTGGCACACGGTTCCGGTGAGCTCGATCGAGGACGTGCGCCGGCGCGAGACGCTCATGGGCGGCACCGGCCCGACGTCATCGACCGTCTTCATCCCGTATCTCCTCGACAACCTCGCCGGCATGAAATTCAAGGTCATCACCGGCTTCAACGGCACCACCGAGATCGCGCTCGCGATGGAGCGTGGCGAGGTCGAGGGCAGCGCCACCCCGCTTGAAAGCCTCACCAGCTACCGGGCCGACTGGGTGCGCGACAAGAAGATCAAGATCCTCCTGCAATACACGGCGCTGCGTGATCCCGACATGCCGAACGTGCCGACCATGGTCGAGATGGGACGCACCGACGAAGCGCGGCAAATCCTGGGATTCTACGCCAGCGCTGCCGAGGTCGGCCGCTCGATCGTCGCGCCGCCCGCCATGGCGCCCGAGGTCGTCACCACCCTGCGGCGTGCTTTTGACGCCATGTTCGACGATCCGGCGTTCCTTGACGAGGTCAAACGCGCGGGCATTCAGTTGAAGCCCATGACCGGGGAGCGGCTGCAAGAGTTGGTCGCCGGGGTCGGAAAATTCCCGCCGGCGCTGATCGAGAAAGCCCGCAAGGCGCGCGAGAAGCCGAATTGACCAGGTGCTCGTCCCCGGCGCGGGTGGGGACCGATACCCTGCGCGCTTGAGTATTCTGCCCGCGGTGCCACAATCGCGCTGACACGGCAAGCTCAGGAGGAGATGCAATGGTCGGCAACGCGCCCGCCCAGTTGCGTATCGGCTTCGCGATCGCGGCAGCTTTGTTTGTTGCGATCTTCGCCGCACCGGCCGCCGCGCTGACGCCTGAGGAAATCGTCAACTACCAGGGGCCGGACCGCGAGCGCATCCTCGTCGAAGGTGCGAAGAAGGAGGGGCAGGTCGTCCTCTACTCCGCGCTCATCGTCAATCAGATGCTGCGCCCGCTGACGGAGGGGTTCACCAAGAAATATCCGTTCCTCAAGATGACCTACTGGCGCGCCGATTCCGAGGAACTGATCCCGAAGATTGCCGCCGAGGTGCGGGCCAACAATGTCGTGGCGGACTTGTTCGAAGGCAGCGGCGGCGGCGAGGTCGCGGTCGAAGCCGGCTTGACGCAGCCGTTCTATTCGCCGGTGCTCAAAGAATATCCCGCGATGTATCTCGATCCCAAGGGCAATCTCGCCCCGACGAGGCTCTCCTATTTCAGCATTGCCTACAACACCAAGATGGTGCCGGCGGCGAAGGTGCCGAAGACCTATGAGGATCTGCTCAACCCGCAGTGGAAGGGCAAGATGGCGTGGCCCTATGCCAACACGGGCCGCTATCTCTTTATTGCGAGCCTGCGTCTCGCCTGGGGCGAGGACCGCGCGATGGCCTACGTCAAAAAGCTCGCCGAGCAGAAGATCGTCAATTTCGCATCGGGCAGCGCGCGCACCCTTGTGGACCGCGTGATCGCCGGCGAATATCCGATCGCGCTCAACATCTATGCGCACCATCCGCTGATCAGCGCGGGCAAGGGCGCGCCGGTCAATTCCCAGCTCATGGACCCGGTGCCGAGCGCCGCCGGCACGATCGCCGTGGTCAAGGGGACCAAGCATCCGCACGCGGCGATGCTGCTGCTCGACTTCATTCTGAGCAAGGAGGGGCAGAAGATCATGGCCGCCGCCGAATACTTTCCGGCGCATCCCGACGTGCCGTCGGCGCCGCGGCTCGCCGGCATCGTACCGAAGACCGCGGGCTATCACGAAAACTACGTCAGTCCGCAGAAGCTCAAGGAATATCTGGAGAGCACGGATCAGATCCTGCAGACGTATTTTCGGTGAGCCGCGAACACGCTCGGCGTCGTCCCCGCGAGCCTGGGACCCATACCTTCCGAGGTGATAATACTGCTCCAGTAGCGGCTACATCCAACTGAAATGGCGTATCGGTCCCCGTCTTCGCGGGGACGACGCATGAAACGAAAGCAAACCACAAAAACGAGGTCCCGATGATCGTTCAAAGCGTTGAATTTGATCCTTGCGAGATGCCGCTCGAGGACAAGAACTGGAAGTTCGCGCTGGCCACTACATCGATGTCGCTCGGCTGGATCGTGCGCATCCAGTCCGACACGGGACACGTCGGCTATGGCTATGCCAATGCTTCACCGCACATGGGCTCGACCTTCGAGTCGCTGCCGCACGAGCTCGCGCGCTTCAAGCCGCATGTGCTCGGCAAGGATCCGTTCGCGATCGAGGCGATCCTGCAGGACCTCGACCGCTCGCTTGCCGGCGGCAACCAGGCCAAGTGCGGGATCGACTGCGCGCTGCATGATCTTATGGCGCGTTCGCTCGGCATTCCGCTCTACAACCTGCTCGGCGGCAAGGTGCGCAGCTCGGTGCCGGTGTTGCGCATCGTGGCGATCAAGACGCCGGACGAGATGGCTGCGAACGCCGGCAAGCTGTTCGACCAGGGCTATCGCTATTTCAAGATCAAGGTGCACGGCCACGTCGACGAGGACGTCGCGCGCATCAAGGCGATCCGCGCGCGGGTCGGGAACGAAGCGCATCTCACCATCGACGCCAACCAATCCTACACGCCGAAGGATGCGATCATCGCGATCAACCAGATGGTGGAATACAAGATCGATCTGGTCGAGCAGCCGGTGTCGCGGCATGACCTCAAGGGGCTCGAACTCGTGACCCGTTCGGTGCCGGTCGTGGTCGAGGCCGATGAGGCCGCGGGCACGATCGATGAGATCATGACCCTGGTGAGCAACCGCATCGTGGACGCCGTCAGCCTGAAAATCCCGAAGCTGGGGGGCCTTCGTAACGCACTTGCGGCGGCGCGCATCTGCGAGGCGGCCAAGGTGAAATACCGGCTCGGCGCCCATGTCGGCACGCGGCTCCTCAACGCCCACGCGATCCATCTCGCCGCCGCGCTGCCCGGCCTCGACTATGCCTGCGAGCTCGGCGAATTCAGCCGCATGTACGGCGATCCGTTCGCGGGCATCGAGGTGGTCGACGGCGTGCTTGCAGTTCCTGACCTCCCCGGCTGCGGGGTTGATCCAGTGGCGGCGGAGCGCACGGAAAAGCGCGCCGGCGCGGCCTGATCGTTGACAAATCCTGCAGGTGTGCCACAGGCTCCGGCCATTGCCGCGAAAGGATGAAACCCTTGGCGAACGACGAAACCGCTGCTCCGCCCGCCGAGCCTGGCCTCGGTCACAACAATCCGTTCGCGGATGTCGTGTGGGAGCGCAAGACGAAGCATCGCATCTTCGTGCGCGCGCTGGAGGGAACCTACGGCAACCTCGTCGGCGAGCTTTACAGCCAGCCGCGCGTTTATCGGACCAAGGATCTCAAGTGGAAGGGCGGGCCGGGAAGCTACGGCAAGAAGATCATCAATCCGCAGGCCGTGAAGGTTTCGCAATCGATCGAAACCCACATGGAGGTCTATGCGCCGCACGGCAAGACCAGCAAGCACGGGCACATGAACAGCGCGGTGTTCTTCGTGCTCAAAGGCAAGGGCCACGATGTCCACGACGGCCGCCGCTACGACTGGGAGGCGGGCGACGCGATGATCGTGGAGAACGCCTGCGTGCACCAGCACTTCAGCGACGAAGATGACGACGAGTGCATCCTTCTGGTGATGAAAGCAAAGCCGCTGTTCCTGTTCATGCACATGCTGTTCCAGAAGGTCGCCGAATTCCCGTCAAAGGAACCGACACCGAAGCAGCTCACCTTCAATCCGCCCGGCGATCTGTAGCGCTGCCGTCAATGATGGTGGTCGTGCACGTAGACGTCGCCATGGTGGTGGTCATGGCCGTGGTCGCGGTCCATCGCCTCGGCTTCGCCATAGCCGACCATCAGCGCTTCCATGATCTTGCGCAGCGGGTCTTCGCCCAGCGACAGATGCCCGGCCAGGAAGCCGGCGAGGCGCGCGAAAACCACCGGCTGTGCCGCAAGGCGTGCGTAGCGCCGGGCGTCGTCCGCCTGCTCGGTATCACGGACGCTGCGGCTTAGCGCATCACAGAAAAGCTTTTCCATATAGGCGGCCACGTCGGTCGCTGCGGCCGCCGGCTGCTCCCGCTTCGGCAGCAACGCCTGGGCGTGGGCGAGGAAGCGGGCATAGAGCCTCGCCTCGATCTGTTGTTCGTCTTCTTCGTCGTCGAGATCGCCGCACATGGCTCTTGCTCCGTTGTCGGGCTGCCGTGTCAGGCAGGGGGCTGCCGTCATTGCCGGGCTTGTCCCGGCAATCCCGCTGAGAATGTACCGCGGTGCGTCTTCGATCGAGATCGCCGGGACCAGCCGGCGATGACATGAGTCAGTCACCAGCTCAGCCGGCCTTAGTATCCCTCGGCATTCTCGAGCTGCTCGAACCAGTCGAAGCCCATGCTCTTGATGACGCGGCTGTTGATCACAATGATGCGGGCTTCGTTCGCCGGATCCGCGTTGAAATGCTGGTGCGCGCAATAGGGTGGGATGTAGACGAAATCGCCTTGTTCCCAATCGTAGCGCTTGGGCTCGGCCGCCCACTCGAACTCCATCTCATCGTGAACGTCGAACTTCACGTCCCAATGAAGGTCGTAGCCCTTGCCCTCGATGACGTAGATTACTTCTTCCGAGAGATGGCGATGTTTGCCTGAAGCTTTCCCGGGCGGCAGGAACTGCATGTAGATGTCGAGGCAGCACTCCTTGGTATTCATCTTCTCGTTGATGATGTGCTTGATGAGGCCGTCGGGCGAGCGCTCGAGCGGCATCTGGCTCGATTTCACGAGGTTGAGCCGGCCTGCATATTCCTCGCGGAATGCTTCGGAGGCCTTGACCGCCTCGGTGTAGAAATCAACGTAGCCAGTCTGCGTACGGGCGCGGTTACGCTCGCGCGGGTCGATGATGGGACTCATGCCGGTGCCTGCTTCCACGGTCCGCCGGATGCGGACCGCTCCTTGTAGACAAGGGCCGCGCGGCAGGGAAGGGGCCGTTCATTCGGGCGAAGCGGGTGGGCGGACGCGGCGCTGGCCCAGTTCCCAGACCGATACCGCCATCCAGCCGGCGGACACGCCGAGGAACCCACCGGCAATCACGTCGCTCAGAAAATGAAAGTTCGCCCCCACCAGGCCGATGGCCACAGCGGCGATCGACAAAGCGTAGATGACGCGGAAGCGCGGATAGCATATCCACAGCACCGACATCACGGCGCAGATCGCGGTCGTGTGCCCGGATGGAAACGAAGCCCAGCCCGGGCCGCCATGAAAGGGGAAGAAGCCATAGACCCCGTCATGGATGAACGAGGGATTGTTGCGCACCCAGGTTTCCGGCCAGGTGCGCCCGAAAGCATATTTGAGCTGATCCTTGACCGCCTGGGCGACCGCCAAAGTTGCCGCGTCAAGCACGAGCACGGTTTGAAAGCGCGTCAGCGGATGGAGAGTTATGGCTCGGAATCCCAGCGCCACGAAAGCGGCGATGATGACCGGCGTCGTCACCTCGGGAATGCGGGTGAGTAGTTCAAACAGATCGAACTGCGTCAACTGTTCGTGGACGAAGAGCGCGATCGGCCGGTCGAGCCATAAGAAAGACACGACAACGGCCGCGACGGTCGCGACAAACGAAATCCCCCATTTTCGCGTGGCGGTCATGCCCTTCATTCGTGCTCTCGATTCGGCCACGGTTATGCGCGCTGTTTATTGAACAAGTCTTGCGGGGAATCTCAGTCAGCCCCGAGCACGCGCCCGTAGCCGGGAGGATAGGGGCGCCAGCAGCCCAGCGCTGCGAGAATGCCGCGCACCGCGCCATTGAGATGCGTGATGACCGGCTTGCCGAACTCGTGTTCGAGCCGGTGCGCTGCCGGTTCGACCAGCCACGCGCCACCGCCGATGAAGAGCGCATCAGCTTTCTCAGAGCCGGCAAACGCTGCACGTCCGAGCTGGTAGGCGAGCTCGGCGCCTTGCCGAAGGTCCGCGCTCTGGAACTGGGCCGGCTCCTGTGAGTTGGCCGCGCCGGCCATGATCTCGATATCCCAGTGGGCGAAGAATGCCGCAAGCTGGCGGTTGATGCGCTCATTCCACTTGTTGGCTACCACGAGCTTTTTGACTTTGAGGCTGCGTGCGGCCTCGACCGCGTTGAGCGCCGATGAAAGTATCGGGATACCGGAAAGCTCGTGCAGCCGCTGGAGGAGCCGCCGCACCCCATCGGGACCGAGCGAGAGCGCGAGCGGGGTGCCGGATTGCAGGATGACATCGGCGCCTCGGGAGACCAGGTGACTAAGCTGTGCATCGATCGCGGCGACCGCGCGATCGAGGTCCTCCGGCTTGAACGATTGGAGCGCGAGCGAAGCGGAAATCACGATGAAATCAGGCCCCAGCAGGCGATAGAGCCCATGCGGCATCGTGTCGGCGCCGGCAATCGGCGACAGCACGCCCACCGCGTAGCGTGGGAAGCTGCCAAGATTGCTCGCGTCGACGGGGATTGCCGCTCCGGGCATCGAACGCCCTCAAGGATTGACGTCTTCCGTGAACCAGTCGGTCGGCAGGTCGCGCCCGACGCCCTGCTCGCATGCCCGGCGATAGACCACCGACCCGACTGCCGCGAACTGATAGCCGAGCCCGACATAATTCAGGAAGCACGAGACCTGTTCCGGCGACGTGCGTCCGGTCGCGCGGCCGAGCACGAGATCGTGCAGGCTCGGCAGTTTGTCCTCCCCGATCGCCGCGCGCACCGCCTTGCGCAGCTCCTCGGTCGATTCGGCATGGGTGATGCCGCGGCTCGAATCGATCACCGCCGGGCGGCCGCCGCTGTAATGCGCGATCAGCACGTCGGCTCTGGCGAACACCTTGTGGTCGAGCTCCGCATGCTGGATCGTGCTGACGTGCATTCCCGGCTCGATCCAGTCGGCGAAGAAAACCGGTGACCAGCTATTGGTCGCGCACAGTACGACATCGGCGCCGCGCACCGCCTCCTGCGCGGTCGCGCAGGCGACTACGTCGAGGCCGGTTTTCCCGCGTGTCTCTTGCACGAAGGCCGCGCGCCGCTCGGCATTGGGGCTGTAGCAGCGCACGCGCGCGACCTTGCGCACCTCGGCGATCGCGAGCACCTGCGCGCCGGCCTGCCAACCGCAACCGAGCAAAGCGATTTCGCTCGCGTCCTCGCGGGCGAGATATTTTGCGGCAAGCCCCGTCGTCGCACCGACCCGCAGGCGCTGCACGATGCCGTCCGGGAAAATCGCCAGCGGCTCGCCGGTGCGCGTGCTGAAGAGCAGCACCAGGCCGATGAAGCGCCCATTCGGCGCGGCGCCGATCCGCACCTTCTTGGCGCGACCGGTGGCGTCCTTCGGCCAGGTGAGGATTTCGGAGGTGAGCCTGATGGCGGCCACCTCGGCGAAGGGCGCGACGCCGTCCATCGACTTGAAGGAATAAAGCGCGTCCGCGCTATGTGGCGTGGGCGTGAAGATCTGCGAGACGGTGCGGGTGACGCCGATGCCCTCGCCGAGCTGCACATAAGCGCGCTCCATCACGTCGAGGCAGTCGCGCATGGTGACGACGCGCTCGACTTCGTCGTTGCTGAGGAGGAGCGTCATGCCGCGCCTGCCTTGGCTATGGTGCTGATGGTCTCACCGGCGATCAGCCCGAGGCCGACGGCCTTGAGATAGCCGCCGACATAGCCGCCGAGCGGGCCGCCCTCGATGCCGCCGGTGCAGGAGCCGGCCGCGAACAGGCCCGGCATGGGCGCGCCGTCCCGAGCGATGACGCGCGCCTGCGCATCGATCGCGATGCCGCCCATCGTGTAGGAGATGCCGGCGGCCAGCGGGATCGCATAGTAGGGCGGTTGCGATACCGACAGCAGATTGACCCGCGTGCCCGAACTGCGCGACTCCCCGAACATCCGCCCGATCGAGCGTGGCGGATCGAGCTTGGCTCCTTCGCCGGCGAGGATCGCGCGATTGTAGGCGGCGACGGTGTCCTGCAGGATATCGGCCGGCGCGCCGATCTTGGCGGCCAATGCCGCGAGGTCCGGAGCGTTGATGAGCGTGCCGCCGGCATTCACAAGCTGCGGATTGGGCGGCACCAGCTCGGCGCGGCCCGCGCTCTCCCAGATCGCCTGATCGAAGATCGCGGTCGCGGCGAGCGGATCGGCCGAGCGGGCCAGCGCATTGGAGAGCGCGATGCCGCCGAGCCCCTCATCGAGGAAGCGCCTTCCTGTGCGATCGACCATGATCGCGCCGCCGACCAGCGTATCCATGGTGGGATAGGGCCACAGCCCCGGGTTGGTGAGCGAGTCGCGCGACAGCAGGTGGCCGTAGAAGGCTTCCGCCTCGGTCAGCCGCGCACCGGCTTCCTCCGCCATCAGCAGCGCATCGCCCTGGCCGCTGCCGGCGGAGCGCTGGGTGAGGGCGCTTGGCTGCGGCGAGATGAAGCGCTGCACCAGTTGCGGATTGCCCTGGAAGCCGCCGTCGGCGAGGAGCACCGCGCCCGCTGCCACTTCGAGCGTCTCATCGCCCTGCCGCGCCGTGAGTCCGACGCAAGCCTTGGCGTTCATGCGCAGCGCGACCGCGCGCGTGCCCAGCATCAGCGTGCCGCCGCGGCGCTTCAGGTTGGCGACGAGCGTCTGCAGCACGACGTCCGGCCCGCGCCCCTTCCAGTCGAGACCGGCACACAGCGTCCGCGGTGGCGCCAGCATCCAGCGGGCCTTGCCATGGATCGGCACCTTGATGATGCGCGCGCCCTCCGCCCGCAGCCATTGAATCGATTTTCCCGCCTGGGCCGCGAGTGCGTCGGCGAGATCGGGAGCCGCATAGTTCTCAGTATCGAGGTCGATGGCTCGGCGCAGAACGGCCGGCTCCAACAGCGGATCGTGGTGGGCGACGTTGAGCACGCCGGTGGCGATGCGCGAATTGCAGAAATAGCGTTCGTCCTCGCCCTTTTCCAGCACGACCACGCGAAAGCCGCGTTCGGCCGCCCGGTTCGCCGCCGCAAGCCCGGCTACGCCGGCGCCGACGACCGCGAGATCGGCTGTAATGCTCATTCCCCCCACGCCGCTTCCTCTCCCGTCGTTGCCGGCCTGATCCCGGCCAGCCAATACCCAACTTACTTCGGCAGCAGCATGTCCATGACGAGCTTCACCAACTCGACATAGCTCAGCACCAAGCCATAGCAGATCACGCCCGCGCCGACACCGAGCAAGGCCCACGCCACGCTCGCGCCGGTCGCCGTCGCCCAGATGCCGGCGACCGCGATCACCAGCGCGAGGACAATCGCGATGGGCTGCCCGAAACGCACAATGAAATGCAGCATCGGATATTCGTTCATCGCCGGACCTTGCTGGCTGGACGATGCGCGTGGCTGTTCACGGCTTGCTGATCTCCGTGATCTTGGCCTTCACGGCCGGCGAAATGTCGAGGGCCTCCGCCACGATCTTCTGCATCTCCTCGCCGGATCTGGGAGCGAGCGGGAGCCTGAGCTGCTTGGCCTCCGCTCGGAAATCCGGGTCGACCATCATCTTTTGAAATGCCGACCGCAGCAAGCCAAGCCGCGCCGAGGGCACATGGGGCGTTGTGAACAATGAGCGGCCGATCTCGTCGTTGTCGACGAGGTGGTGAAAAATCTGCCGCGTATCCGGATCGTTAGTGAGTTCGAGGAGCGCCGGCACGTCGGGCAGGTCGGCGTCTCGGGTGGGCGCGAACTGCACCAGAATGTTGAGTTTCTTCTCTTTGATGTAGGACGAGAACAATTGCGACAGCCCGATATAGGTCGAAGCGCCGCCGTCGATCTCGCCGCGCTCGGACGCCAGCACGAAGTCGCGCGCCGACGGATAGCCGGAGATCAGCTTGATATGCGTGCCGAGGAAACGGTTCATCGCCTTTATTCGATAGGCCGGGACATCATTGACCGAGGTGATGCCGAACGTGCTCGGCTTGGTGTAGAGATCGCGCAGCGTCTTGATCGGCGATGCATGCCACATGAACAGCACGGAGGTCGTGTCGAGCAGGCGGCCGACCGCGAGAAAATTGCGTGCGTCATATTTGATCTGAGGATTGTCGAAGAGCTGCTCGTGGGCGAAGGATGAGATGATGATCGCGAGCGCGGTGCCGTCCTGCGGGGCGACGTTATAGAGATAGTTGGAAGCAATCACGCCGCCGGCGCCGGGCATATTGCGCGCGATGATGTTGGGATTGCCGGGGATGTGTTTTCCCAAATGGCGGGAGATGATGCGCGCATAGGCGTCATAGGCGCCACCCGGCCCGATCGGAATGACGACCGTGATGGTCTTGCCGCGATAGAAGTCCTCCTCCTGAGCGAGAGCCGGGGCGAGCGCGCAGAGCGCCAGCACGAAAGCAGCCAGCATCGCGGCAGCCGATCGCGTCACTTGCTCAGCTCCCGCACCTTCGCGAGCGCCGCGGGAGAGAGTTCGAACTGGCCGGCGACGATCTTCTGCATCTCTTCGCCGCTCTTCGTGGCCAGCGGCAGCTTGAGCTGCTCCGCCTCCGCCCGAAATTCCGGATCGGCGATCATCCTCTGGAAAGCGGCGCGCAACATCGCAAGCCGCGCCGGCGGCACGTTGGGCGTGGTGAACAACGAGCGCCCGATCTCGTCGTTGGCGACGAGCTGGCTGAAGATCTGCCGCGCTTCCGGGTCTTTGGTCAGTTCGAGCACGGTCGGCACGTTCGGCATCTCGGCGTCGCGCTCGGTCGCAAACTGGATGAGGATGTTTAGTTTCTTCTCCTTGATATAGGAGGAGAAGAGCTGCGACAGCCCGATATAGGTGCTGGTGCCGCCGTCGGTCTCGCCTCGCTCGGTCGCGAGCACATAATCGCGCGCGGACGGATAACCGGGAATGGCCTTGAACTGCGTATTGAGCAGGCGGTTCATGGCGCGCAGCCGATAAGCCGGCACTTCGTTCACCGACGAGATCGCGATCGTACTCGGCCGCGTCAGCATGTCGTCGAGCGTCTTGATCGTCGAGGCGTGCCAGAAGAACAGCACCGAGGTGGTGTCGAGCAGGCGGCCGATCGCGCCGAACTTGCGCGCATCGTATCTGATTTGCGGGTTCTCGAAGAGTTGCTCGTTGGCGAACGACGAGGTGATGATCGCGAGCGAGGTGCCGTCCTGCGGCGCAATGTTGTAGAGGTAGTTCGAGGCGATCACGCCGCCGCCGCCCGGCATGTTGCGCGCGATGATGAGCGGATTGCCCGGCAGCCCTTTGCCGAGATGGCGGGAGATCAACCGCGCGTAGGCGTCATAAGCCCCGCCGGGCCCGATCGGGATGATGATGGTGATCGTCTTGCCGCGATAGAAATCATCCTCCTGCGCCCGTGAGGTGACGCACAGGGCCGCAAGCATCAGCGCGCAGGTTGCGGCAAGGATCAGGCGTTTCATCATCGTGTGGGCTTCAAAGCGGACCGACGGCGCGCGCAGGCTAGAACAAGCCTCCGCGCCCGGCAATCGTTCGGCCTTCTCGGTAGTGCCTCAGTTTGAATTTCGGCGGCTACTTTGCAGGGGCTGCGCGAGAGCAACAATTGTCTCGCGCCTGAATCGGGGGGCACGGCACCGTTCCGTAGGAACAGAACACGCAGCAATCGCCCTCCAAGGGCTTGAGCCGTTGCCCGCAGCCCTTGCAGTCATAAAAGAACTGGCAGGCATCGGTCGGCATTGTCTCGGTGGCCCGATGGCCGCACTTGGGGCAGGTGATGATGGAGTTCGTAATCATACCCCTAGGGTAGCACAGGGCCGCCCAGTCAATCGGGACAAAATTCAAATTGAGACACTACCGCCTTCTCCCTCCGGTGGTCGGCGGGCGGTGGCCGGCCGTGCAAACCCCACGGGTTGGAGGGCGGCGAGGAGTTTGATATGGGCAAGGCCCGTGCGGCTGCGGCGTCGCGGCCGCGGCTGGTCGGGCAGGAGTTCTGGCGGTGGAGTTCGATAATTCGTTTGAGGTTCCGCTTCCGCCCGCCGAGGCCTGGGCGGTGCTGACCGATATCAAGCGGATCGCGCCTTGCATGCCGGGCGCCGAACTCACCGACGTGGTCGACGACAAGACCTACAAGGGAAAGATCTCGGTACGCCTCGGCCCGGTGGCCTTGATTTTTGCGGGCACGGTGAAGTTCGAGGAGATGGACGCCGCCAGCCGCAGCGCCCGGGTGAAGGCGCAAGGCAGCGATGCCAAGGGCCGCGGTGCTGCGAACGCCGCCGCATCGTTCCGGATCGATCCCGCCGGCAGCGGCTCGAAAGTGCTGGTGCACACCGACCTCGCGCTCTCCGGCTCGGTCGCTCAATACGGCCGCGGCGTTGGCATGATCCAGGCGACGGCCGCGCAGATCATGACGCAGTTCGCGAACAACCTGAAGGCGCAGGTCGCCAGCAGCGCATCGGCTGTTCCGCCGGCCGCTGCGGCGCGGCCATCCGAGTCCGCATCATCGCCAAATGGATCGGCCAGCGAGAACTCCCCGCCACCGTCGGCGAAGCCGATTTCCGGCTTCGCGCTGATGGCCAAGGTGCTCTGGACTTCGATTGTGCGGTTGTTTGGCGGCTCGCGGTCCGGGTAGGCCGTTACGCCGCCTGCCGCGCCTTCTCGATGTACTTTCGCACCGTCTCAGCCGTGAGCACCACACTCGGATCGTATTCCGGCGCGTCCTCAAGCTGTTCGAGGTCGTTCAATCCCGAGTTCTTGTAGATGCGGTTGATGCAGGAGATGAGACGCGCCGGGTGCTTCGGGTCGGCGTTGAAGTGCTGGTGGATGGTGCAGGGCGGAACGTAGATCACGTCGCCCGCTTCCCACTCGAAGCGCTTGATGTCCTTCTGCGGCACCCACTTGTAGGTATCGGTGATCTCGACGTCGCAGTCCTGGTGCAGGTCGTAGCCCTTGCCCTCGACCACGTACAGGCATTCCTCGGCGAGATGGCGATGTTTGCCGGAGCGGCTCCCGGGCGGGATGATCTGCATGTAGGCGTCGACCGTCTCCATGCGGGTGTTCATCTGCGCGTTGAGGAGATGCTTGAGGATGCCCTGGCGCGACATTTCCCAGAGCATTTCGTCAGAATGAACGATCTTCTTGCGCTTCGCGTTGCGCGTCGGCATCGCGGTCGCCTCTTCGAGCAGGCTTTGATAGAGCTTGCCGTGCTCGGAGCCGATGAGCCACGCCTTCGATTCATCCCACGCCATCGTCAACCCTCTCCGCGATCTATTGTCTCTTGTCGTCCCTGCGAAAGCGGGGACCCGTAGCCACCGAACTTGATCTATTTTCGCCCGCCGCGCCCCATTGCTGTGTCACGGGCGTATGGGTCCCCGCGCTTTCGCGGGGACGACCCAGCCATTACTCCGCCGGTTCCTCCGCTGGATGGTTGAAATCCTCTTCCTCCTGGCGTGGAACGAAATTGCCCTGCGTCGGTGACGGCGTCTTCGGCCGCTTCTCGACCGTGTGCTGGAACAGCATGTTCATGAACAGGTACATCGGCTTGGTCTTGATGACCAAGGCCCGCGCCGGTTCCTTCGGGCTGGCGTTGAAGTGCTGATGGACGCAATTGTTGTGCACGATCGCGACATCGCCGGCCTTCCAGTCATAGCGGATCCCGTCGTGGATCTCGTAACCGGCGCCGTCGAGAATGTAGAACGCGGCCTCGTTGACGTGGCCGTGCTTCTGGGTGGTGCCGCCGGGGGCATATTCTTCGAGGTGGATGTGCAGCGTCTGGGTGCGGCCGTCCTCCGGCTCGACATAGTGCCGGCTGAAATGCTGCGGGCCGCCGTCGAGCTTGAGTTCCTTGCCCTTGATCACGCGCGGCATCGCGCGCAGTCGGCCCAACTCGTCCTTGAGGCTGTAGGCGCCGGAGAGTTCGCGGACGAAGATGCGTTGCTTGTCCGGATCGTGCTGCTTCTCACCCATCGGATGTCTCCCTCTCGAGCCGTTCGCTCAGCGCCCCTGATTGACGATGATCTGTTGGTAGAGTTTATCCCACTTGTCGCTTTCATCCAAAATCTTAGCCGGATCGGTGAACTTCAGGTCCATCCCGCCCGGCAGCGGTTTCACCTTCACGTTGGTCGGGATGAAATCGCGTTTTCCCAGAATAACCTGTCCGTCGGTCAACATAAAATCGATGAACAGCGCTGCGGCGTTGGGATGCGGCGCCTTGCGCGCCATCCCGACGCCCTGCGCGCGGGCGACTTCCGGCGGCAGCACCAGCCAATCGATCGGCGCTCCCTGGCTCTTCAATTGCTGGACCTTGTAAAGATAAGTCGTGAGCGCGAGCGGCACTTCGCCCGAGACCACCAGGTTCGCCAGCAGCGTGTGGCCCTTGCGCACCGATAGCCCATTGGTCTTGACGATGTCGCGGAAGAGCTGAAGCCCCTTCTCCTCACCGAACGAACCGACGACAACCGAGAACCAGTCCGTATCGGCCGCTTCGACGCCCAGCTTGCCCTTCCACTTCGGGTTCGTCAGATCGGCGTAAGTCTTGGGCAGGTCCGCCTTTTTCACGGAATCGGTGTTATAGGCCGCGGTGAATATCTGCACCCGGTCGCCGATCCATTCGTGGTGCGACGGCGTTGCAGCGGGGATGAGGTCGGGCAGCGAGGGCGAGGCGACCGCCTGCAGGATCTGCTCGCGGTGGAGCGATTCCATTACCGGGCCGTCGGTCTCGAACACGTCGACGTCGAACCGGCCGCCGCGCGCTTCCGTCACCGCGCGCTGGGTGATGTTCTCGCCGCTGGCGCGCCAGGGCTGGACCTTGACGCCGTACTTGCTTTGGAACGCGGCCGCGAGCGCGTTCATGTCCTCGACCGTGGCCGAAGTGTAAATCGTGAGCGTGCCTTCCTTTTTCGCGCCGGCGACGAGCTTCTGGGTGCGATCGGCACCCTGGTATCCGGCGATGTCGGCGACGCTCGGCGCCTGCGCCAGCGCGGTTGTCGCGAGCGGGAACACGATGCCCATGGCGGCCAGCGCGAGGCCCACGCGGCGCCGCGATCTGCGCCGCATTTTGCCAATTCTGCCAATGGGTTGAATCATGGGTGTTCCATATTCGGTTGTGCCCCTTGATGCAAAGGATTTTACAGTATTGGTTGAACTGCAGACGTGCCTCAGGGTTCCTTGGCGTCGATGAGCACGAAGGCGATCCGACAGGGCTCGGTGCCGCGGTTGACCCAGGCGTGGTTGGTGCCCTGCTGTATGACGACGTCGCCCGCCTTGAGATGGACTTCGGTATGGTCGAGAAGCATGTCGATCTCGCCGTCCATGATGATCGCATAGTCGATCGTCATGGTCCTGTGCATGAGCGGGTGCCGCGGCGGCAGTCCACGTTTCGGCGCATGGTCCCCGATCTGCTTGTGCAGGTAGTCGACGCCAAGCTGGTCGACCTCCGGTGGGGTCGGGGGAACATCGACGATCCGGAAGATTGAACCCCCGGTCGGTGGCCCGATGCCGATGTTGACGGCGGCGCGGTCGGCATTGCCGGTCATGTCCGCGGGGGTCTGGTCCGTCACCCACAACAGGCGCGAGGTCACGCTCCGGTTCGGGCGCACGACCTTGTGCGGATTGTCGCCATCGAACAGCACCACCGCTTTGCCTTCGGCGTCCACGGTGGTGACGACGCGGCGGATTTCTTCGCTCAGTGCAGCCATGAGGGTATTGCTCCTTGGGCTTCGCTTAGCCTCCCCCTGAAAGGGGGGAGGGCGGCTCGCGCCGCGAGCCGGGTGGGGGTCTCGAAATCTCATACGAGATCGCGGCGAAGACTTGCTAGAGGGAGAGTAGGCAGGACGCCTCCCCGGATCATTACCCCACTCGGCGTGACGCCGAATGGGGTAGCGATCCGACCCTCCCCTTGCAGGGGTGGGCCAAGAGAAGCGCTCACACCGGCTCGGCGTCGATCAGCACGAAGGCGACCGTCGCGGGAACGTCGCTGCGGTTGCTCCAGGCGTGGTTGGTGCCACGCTGGATCAACACGTCGCCGGTTTTCAAGAGGACTTCGCCTTCGTCCATCAGCGCATGGATCTCGCCGGCGAGGACGATCGCATAGTCGATCGAATGGGTCTTGTGAAAGCCGGGATGCCGCACCGCTCCCTGCGTCAGGGCTTGCGCGCGTCCCGAGCCGTCGTCGTGCGCCGTGCGCTCGGCGTGGAGGGCGGCGAGCCGCTCCTTGTCGGGCGGATAGTCGATGATGCGGAAAACGCTGCCGCGTGAGGGTGGCGGCAGGCGGAAGCCGCGGGTGATGGCGTCGTCGTTACCGCGATTGTCGGCCGGCGTCGCACACGTCTCCCACAATTCGGTGATGACCGCATTGCCGGGACCGCGGCTGAATATGTGCGGCGCCGCGGCATCGATGATGAAGACCGACTTGCCGTCGGCATTGTGGCCGGTCACCACCCGGC
Source organism: uncultured Alphaproteobacteria bacterium (assembly GCA_963702695.1). GTDB lineage: Bacteria > Pseudomonadota > Alphaproteobacteria > Rhizobiales > Xanthobacteraceae > VAZQ01. The sequence goes on from CAVPDS010000029.1 coordinate 204,649, forward strand.
GGATTGATTTCGTCATTGCCGCGGCCTGCTAATGCACGGGCATCGCCGCAAGGCCGCAGCCGCGGCGTTTGCTGGCCTTGTTGATGATCTCGAATGGCCCGAGCTCTTTCGCCGCCGTTTCCGCAAAACTTGCATTCACGAGCCGTTCGCGCGGGGCGGTCTTGTCGATGATGCCCTCGGCCTTGAAGAAGTTCTGCATGCTGTCGAGGCTGTCGAGGCTGAACGTGCCATTCGGGTTGCGCGCCTGCCATTCCATCCGGTCGAGGAGGTCGCGGTCGGTGGCGATCTTGTTGCGCACCATGATGTCGAGAACCTCGGCGCGGTTGGGGCCGCGGTGATAGGCTTGGCAGTAATCGCGACCGGCGCGCACGAGCGCATGAAACACCCGGTGCGCGACGTCGGGTTGCTGCCGCAACCAGTCGACATTGGCAATCGAGGCCACATTGGTCAGAGGCAGTTGCTTGATGTAGCCCTCTTCGGGGTCGATCCAGGGCAGCCCGAGCTTCTGCTCGATCGCGATGTCTGAGAACGGCGCGACTTCGAGCGCTGCATCGATGCCGTGGTTGGCGAGCGCCGGTCCCATCTGGGTGAAGGACAGGTATTTCAGGTCGATGTCCTTGAGCCGCAGATTGGCAGTGGCGAGCACCATGCCGATCTCATAGACCGAGGTCGAGCCGGGCGAACTGATGCCGATCCGGCGGCCCTTGAGGTCGGCCACCGTCTTGATCGCGTCTTTCAGGTCGGGGCGGATGATGATCTGGTGAAACAGCGGCGTCGAACCGCTTTCGAGCGCCATCACGATCGGCAGCCCTTCAGCGACGCTGTTGAAGAATCCGGCGTTGATCCCGCCTTGCCCGATCTGCACCCTGTTCGTGGCGACGAAGGCGACGGCCTTGCTGAGCGAATCGATGCGCTCGATCTTCACGTCCAGTCCAGCTTCGGTGAAGTAGCCTTTCTCGGCGGCGATGAAGGTCGAAGCCGCCGGTACGCTCGGAACGAGGGCGATGGTGACCGAGGGGCGCTGGGCGTAGGCGGGGTGGATCGCGAACCGCAGGCTGGCGAGTGCGACGACGGTGAGGATCAGGCGCAAGTTGCCTCCTCCGGAAATTTTGTTCCGCTTTACCGCCGCAGCATGCCACGATGTACGCTAGCAGACCATGCGAGACAGAGCCGCGCCCCTCTTGCGGTTTCCCGGGGAGTCGCGAGCGGCGCGTGCAGCCTGGATGGAGCGAAGCGACATCCAGGGGCGGCGCTGCAACAAATCTCAGCGCGACAGAGAATAAGGCACACGCGATCCCGGATGTCGCTTCGCTCAATCCGGGCTACGGCCGTCCGCGAATAAAATGGCCGGGACCAACGGCCCCGGCCATCGCGTTGTCAATGCGCCGCGCCGATCGTCAGTTGGCCGCGAAGCAGTAGAACAGGCCGGCGCCGCCGGTGCTCACCAGGTCGGTCTGGCTGCAACCGCCCTGTGGCCCACGCGAAGGATGCGCCGCGTTCCACGAATGGGATTCGGCGTCGTCGCGCAAGCCTTCGCGATCGATATGGCCGAGCATGGCGGAACCCTGGGTGCTGCTGGTCCAGTTGTGGCAGGTGCGATCCTCGCCGGCGGCGAAGGCGGTGCCGTTCATCTGCGAGCCGGTGAGGGCATCGTGCTTGTTCGGTGGCGGGCCGGCGCGGCCGGGGATCGGGTTGCCCTTCTCGTCAAGTTGCGTGGCGGCGGTCAGGTTGTTCTTGCCATGCAGCTCTTCGACGTCCTTGGCAACGACGGCGCCCTTGGCATTCTGCCACGGACCCTTGCCGATGCGGTCGCGCGCGTTCACGGCCGGCTGGCCGTTGGCGGCCTGGGTGCTGAGATACGCACGCCAGGTCTTGCCGCCGGCGCCGGCGGCCTGCGCGAGCTGCTGGCAGTGTGCATCCGCACCGGCGAGACCGCCGAGGTCGGCGCCTTTTCCGCTGCCGACGCTGGTGACGAAGAAGCTCATGCTGGCCTGCTGCGCCTGCGCCAGTCCACCGAAACCGAGCGACAGCACCGCCGCCGAAGCCAATACCGAAAGACGCCTGGTCATGGTCATGTCATTCCTCCTTGCATGATTATCGAGCGATTATTGAGATTATCGAGCGATCATTGAGCGTGGCCGTTCGCGAAGTGAGCAGCATCGGATAAAAACCGCGGCTCATCTAAAAATTCGCGAGACCGCGGCAGGTTCCCGCCGCGGTCCACTTCATTGCAGACAATTCGAGCTATTGCGCGGCGAAGCAGTAGAACAGGCCGTTACCGCCGGTCGCGACCAGGTCGGGCTGGCTGCAGCTCCGCGACATGTGCGCGGCAACCCAGGAGTGCTGGAATACGGTGTCGGCGTTACCTTTCCGATCCATGTGTCCGAGCATCGCGCTGCCGTAATTGTTGCTCGACCAGTTGTTGCAGGTCAGGTTGAGGTTGGGTGGGTATGCCTTCCCCTCCATGTCTGACCCGGTCAGCATGTCGTGCTGGTTGGGCTGATCGCCAACGCCCTTGATGCCATTTCCCTTCTCGTCGAGAGCGGTCTCCTTGCTGATCTTGTTGTTGGCGCTGTGAAGATCCTCGACGCTGGTCGCGATCACGACCCCCTTGGCGTTCTTCCAGGGTCCCTTGCCGATACGGTCGCGCGCATTGACAGTTGCGCCGGGATTGGTCGGGTTGCTGTTGCTGCTCAGATAGGCGCGCCAGGTCTTGCCACCGGCGCCGGCAGCCTGCGCCAGCTGCTGACAATGGGCATCCGCGCCGGCGAGGCCGCCGAGATCGCCACCCTTGCCGGAGCCGACGCTGGTGACGAAGAAGCTCATGTCGGATTGTTGCGCCTGCGCGCCGGCGCTCAGTCCGAGCGAGAGCACCGCAGCCGAGGCAAAGATGGACAGACGCAGTGTGGTGTTCATTGCTGATCTCCTTGGGAATGGATGTGAAGCGGGCCGACGCACCGCCTGTTGCGGTGCGCCGAAATCCGTGCCGACAGCGGCGAAATGGCGCTGTCAGTCTGTTGTGAAGGCGATTATTGCGCCGCGAAGCAGTAGAACAGGCCGTTGCCGCCGGTCGCGATGAGGTCGGCCTGGCCGCAGGCGCGCGACATATGCGCCGCGTTCCACGAATGCTGGTAGATCGTATCCGCGCCGCCGGTGCGATCGATGTGGCCCAGCATGGCTTCGCCGGCGCCGCTGTTCGTCCAGTTGTTGCAGGTGAGATTCATGTTGCCGGGGAAGGCCTTCCCTGCCATGTCGGACCCCGTCAGCGCGTCATGCCAGTTCGGATTCAAGCCGAAGCCGGCGACCCTCTGGCCACGCTCGGTGAGCGAATTCTCTCCGCTCATCTTGCTGTTGGCGCTGTGCAGGTCGTCAACGCTCGTCGCGATGACGGTGCCCTTGAAGTTCTGCCACGGACCTTTGCCGATACGGTCGCGCGCGTTGACGGTAGCACCGGGGTTGGCCGCGTTGGTGTTGCTGCTCAAGTAGGCGCGCCAAGTCTTGCTGCCGGCGCCCGCACGAGTCGCAAGTGCTTGGCAGTGCGCGTCGGCGCCCGCGAGGCCGCCGAGGTCGGCGCCCTTGCCAAGGCCGAGGCTGGTGACGAAGAAGGTCATATTGGGCGATTGCGGCGCCTGCTGCTGTGCCTGCACGCCGCCGCCCAGGGACAAGAGTGCAGCGGACGCCAGAATCGACAAACGCATTAACTTCATTGTAGTCCTCCCATCAATTGCACAATTGGCTCGCACGAGCCTTTTGGTCGCCCCTTTGCACGTGGCGAGGGCGTGAGCTTAGCATAAACGCATGCTGCGGGAACCGGCGCGGCGATCACTTTCGCGAGTCCTGTTCGCGAGTTTTGCAGGACGTGATTTAATTCAACCTTGCACTACAACCGTGCGCGCTCGACCTCGTCCTTGAGGTGGCCCCAGATCGTGTAGACGATCTTGCCGTAGCGCGGGTCGTTGCGCAGTTCGAGCACGTTGCGCGGCCGCTCCAGGTTGACATCGATGATGGTCTTGGCGCGTCCAGGGCTCGCCGACATCACCATGATCTTGTCGGCGAGCGTGACCGCTTCATCGACGCTGTGCGTAATGAAGACGACGGTCTTCTTGTCGACTTCCCAGATCCGCAGCAGTTCCTGCTGCAGGATGGTGCGGTTCTGCTCGTCGAGTGCGGAGAACGGCTCGTCCATCAGCAGCACTTCGGGATCGTTGGCGAAGGCGCGCGCGATCGACACGCGCTGGCGCATGCCGCCGGAAAGCTGGTGCGGGTAGAGCTGGGAATAGCGCGTGAGCCCGGTGCGATCGAGATAGCGCGAGACTGCCGTCTGGACTTCATCCTTCGGCGCCTTGCGCATCTTCAGGCCGTAGGCCGCGTTCTCCCACACCGTCATCCAGGGGAAGATCGAGTCGCCCTGGAAGATCATCGAATATTGCGGACGACCCGGCGCGGCGTCGGCGATCTCGACCTCGCCGCTCGTCACCGATTCGAGACCGCCGAGGATGCGCAGCAGCGTCGTCTTGCCACAACCGGAGGGACCGACGATCGCGAAGAACGTGCCCTCCTCGATGTCGATCGACACGTCATCGACCGCGACCAGACTGCGAAACCGCTTGATGAGATGCTTGATGCGGATCTTGGCCGAGCGTTTCGGCCGCCCGGCAAGCCCCGTCGGGACGCTCAGAGGTCCGGTTTCCATCGGATCACCCAGCGCTCCACTTCATTTACGATGAAGCTGATCGCAAAGCCGATCAGCGCGATGACGAACAGTCCGACATACATCTTGGCGACGGCAAAGGTCTCCCACGCGCTCCAGATCATGTAGCCGATGCCGCTTTTCGCGCCGACCATCTCCGCGACCGCAATCAGGATCAGCGCCAGCCCGGCGCCGAGCTTCACTCCGGTCATGATGAAAGGCAGCGCGCCCGGCAGCGCGATGGTGCGGAAGGTGTCCCAGCGCGAGGCCTTGAAGCTCTTGCCGACGTCGAGATAGACCGGGCTGATCTGCAATACGCCGGCGGTGGCGTTGATCGCCATCGGGTAGAACACGCCGATCGCCACCATCACCACTTTCGACATTTCGCCCAGCCCGAAGATCAGGAGGATCAACGGCAGCAGCGAGCTTTTCGGAATCGGATAGGTCGCGGTGATCAACGGATCGACCAGCGCGCGCACCGGCCGCGAAATCCCCATGGCGATGCCGATGAAGATCGCAGGGATGCCGCCCAGCAGGAAGCCGAGGATGATGCGTTGCAGGCTGATCAGCACGTTCTCGAGCAACTCGCCCGACTGCGCCAGCTTGATCAGGGCGGAGATGATCGAACTGGGCGCCGGAAAGAAACGGACGTCGACGAAGCCGGTCTGTGCGGCGACCTCCCACGCCAACAACAGTCCGAGCGGCGAGGCGATGCTCATGATCCGCTCGCGCCGCCGCGCCGAGAGCCGCGCCGCCTCGCCGATATCCTCGATCTCGGCCGCCGTCACGTCGGCCTTGACCACATCAGAAGCGCTCATGCCATCCCTCCGGGAACGCCGGGGCCTGTTTATAGAGGCGTGGTCTTCGGCATGCCAGTGCGCATGGCGCCGCGCGCTCGGCGCTGATGATGGCTTGGCGCTGTTTCCGTGCCAGCTACGGATTCATGTCGCGGGCATGGAGTGCCATCCCGATCAGCGCAGCGCCGCCCATCAGCATGTTGATGCCGACGAGCAGCCCGATCGCCCAGGCCGCGCTGCCCGGAAGCCCGGCGAAGATGATCCCGGCGATGATGATGTCGACGATGCCGCTGGCGACCATCCAGCCCCAGCGTCCGGGAAGTTCATTGCGGTGCTCGAGCCCGAACATCACCGAGGCGATGCCCTCGATCAGGAAGAACACCACCAGCACCAAAGTCAGCGACATGACGCCGCTCAGCGGCCAGATCAGCAGAACAAGGCCGGCGACGATCCCGATCACCGCCGACACCAGCGACCATGTGAAGCCGGGCGCATTGCGGCCCATGAAGGTCGCGATCAGCCCGACGATGCCGCTGGCGAGGAAAAGCCAGCCGATCACGATCGTCACGGTGAGGCTTGCGATCGGCGGGATCGCGATCGCGAGGATACCGAGGATGATGAGGATCACGCCCTCGACCATGAACATGACCCAATGGTCATGCACGGCCTGTCGGAAGGTCCGTTGCACCTCCTGCGCGGTGGGGTTCATCGACATCGGGAACTCCCTGCGCCGACGATGGCGCTGAGACGCCCTGAGGCCGTCGGCAAGCCCCCAAATATACAGGCTTGCGCGCATCGGCGCTACGGCGGCTATGAAGCCTGCTTGCGCGCCGAGTCCGGTCCGTCCTGCTGGCTCATCTGGCGGGGGGAGCTTTCCTCCACGGCCTGGGCGAGCGCCAACCCGATCATCACCAACAGCGGGCCATCGGGAGATGCTTCCGCGAGCCGACCCGCGATGTCGGCGACCGTGCCCGTGATGACTTCCTGTTCCGGCCGCGTCGCCGCGGCGATCGCGACCGCTGGCAGTGACGGCTCGACGCCGCGCGCGATGGCGCGCTCGCAAAGCTCCGCGAGCGAACGCTTGGGCATGTAGACCACGGTGGTGGTCGAGGGGTGGCCCAGGCTTGCCCAATCGATGTCGGCGGGCAGGCGCCCGTTCGCGCCATGGGCGGTGATGTACTGCACCCGGCGTGCGAGCTTGCGGTGGGTGAGCGAGAGCAGGAGGCGGCTGGCGGCGCCCTGCGCGGCACTGATGCCGGGCACCACCTCGACATTGATTCCGGCCTCGCGGCAGGCCGCGATTTCCTCGCCGGCGCGGCCGAAGATCATCGGGTCGCCGCCCTTGAGCCGCACCACGCGTTTGCCGGCCTTGGCCAGCGAGATCATCAGTGCGTTGATTTCTTCCTGCTTGCAGGACGGTGCGAAGCCGGTCTTGCCGACGAGCATTTTTTTCGCCTCGCGGCGGGCGAAATCGAGGATGCCGGGGCCGACCAGATCGTCGATCAGGATAACGTCGGCGGATTGCAGGGCGCGCACGGCGCGCAGCGTCAACAGTTCAGGATCACCTGGTCCCGCACCGACAAGAGTTACGGAGCCGCTTTCGACTTTCGCTCCTTCGGCGCGGGTGGCCGCGAGGAAAGAATCGAAATCGCTTTCGGCGGGCGACTGCTCGGGATGGCTGACCGCGTGTGCCGTGAGAAACTGCCAAAAGCGTCGCCGGCCCGCGAACGAAAGTCCCGACAGCTTGAGGCGGCCACGCCAGCGCCGCGCGGCGTCCGCCCAGTGGGCAAAACCGCGCGGGATCAAGGCTTCGAGCTTGGCGCGAATGGCCTGCGCGAATACCGGTGCGGCGCCGTCGGTGGATATCCCGATGACGAGCGGCGAGCGGTTCACGATCGATCCGAACGAAAAATCGCAAAACGCCGGCTTGTCGACGATGTTGACCGGGACGCCCGCGGCGCGGGCGACGGCGGCGAACTTTTCCGCTTCCCGTTCGTCGTCGAACGCGCCGATCGCGATCGCGGCGCCGGCAAGATCCTCCTGCGCCCAGTCCCGCAGGTGGAGCACCACCGCGCCCTTGGGCGGCTCGGCGACGAGCGCCATGATCTCGTCGCAAGGATCGCCGGCAAAGACATCGACCTCCGCACCGGCGGCCGATAGCAGTTCGGCTTTCCATGCCGCCGATGGCGAGCCGCCCGCGACCAGCACGCGCCGGCCGGTCAGCGCGAGGAATACCGGCAAACGCGCCAGCGGTTCCATGCGCGGTTCGCGCGCCTCGACGGGGGTTCGGGTTGCGTTCATCGGCAGCGCTCTTCAACTCCTTTCGCCAATATAGAGGCTCGGACGCATTTGTGCCGCCTCAGTACACGTCCTGCTGATAGCGGCCTTGCTTCTTGAGGTCGGCGACGAAGGCAACGGCATCGTTGGCGGAGCGCAGGCCGTGGCTGGCGACCACATCAATGAGCGCGCGCTCCACGTCCTTCGCCATCCGCTGAGCGTCGCCACAAACGTAGAGGTGTGCCCCATCCGCGATCCAGGACCAGAGGTCGCGGCCGACCTCGCGCATACGGTCCTGCACATAGATCTTGTGCTCGGCGTCGCGCGACCAGGCCAGCGTCAGCCGGGTGAGCACGTGGGCGGCTTTCATGGCGGTCAGTTCGTCCTCATAGAGGAAGTCGTAATTGCTGTGCTGGTGGCCGAAGAACAGCCAGTTGCGGCCGGGCGCCTTGGTCGCCATCCGCTCGTGCAGGAAGGCGCGGAACGGCGCGACGCCGGTGCCCGGTCCGATCATGATGATCGGCACCGCCGGATCGGCCGGCAGCGCGAAGCCGTGCGGCTTCTGCACATAGACCTTCATCTGATCGCCGGGCTGCGTGCGGTCGGCGAGGAAGGTCGAGGCGACACCCAGGCGGGTGCGGCCGTTGACCGGGTAGCGCACGGTATCGACGGTGAGCGCGATGCGTCGGGGATCGACCTTCGGCGACGAGGAGATCGAATAGAGGCGCGGCTGCAGCGGCTCGAGCGATTCGATGAAGGCCTCGGGATCCGGCCGGATGCCGGAAAATTTCTGGATCGCCGCCAGCACATCGAGCGTCGCGGCGTCACGATCGGGGTCCTCGCCGGCGGCAAGCGACTTCGCCTTCAGCCGCCGATCGCCGCCGGTGATGTAGGAATAGAGCTGGAACAGCATGTCGGGCGCCACGCCAAGCGAAACGCCGTCGATGAGAACATCGCGCAGCGTACGCCCGCCGATCGGGAAATCCGCCGGTGCATCGAGCGCCGCGATCACGGCATCTGCGAGCGCGGGGTCGTTGGTGGGGAAGATCCCGAAGGATTCTCCCACGGCGTAATCGATGCCGCAGCCGGACAGGTCGAATTCGACGTGCCAGGTTTCCTTTGCGGACCCCGGCTTGTTCAGTCGCGTGCGCGAAAGGAACGTTGCGACGGCGGGGTTGTCGCGTGAGCGGCCCGCCCCACCGGGGGCCGGTACTGTCGCTGGTGCCGCGTCGGCGGGCGCGATGACCGCGGGCGCTGCCGGCGCATTGCCCAACTCCGCGTAGAGCGTCTTGAGCATGCGCGCGGTGTCCTTGCCGCCCGGTGCGCACAAGTTGAGCCGGTCCTCCGCGCGCGCCGCGATGGCATTGGAATACTCCTGGCAGCTTGATCCGCACTGGCCGCAGTCCTGCTGTGCCATCGCCGCCATCATGCGCCGGCGCAACGGACGACCCTGCGCCAGCGTCATGCGCTCGACGATCGGGAGCGTCTGGTCGTGCCAGGGCGCGTCGTCGTCGTCGCCATCGCTGGCTGGGCCTTTCGCAGACGGCGGCAATGCCGGCATCAGCGCAGCGGACTCGGCCGCCGACAGCGGCGTCACCGCGCTATTGATCGAAACCAGCCCGGCGAAGAGGCCGTTGAGCCAGGTCCGCTGCTCGTGCGTGAACGGAGCGCCCTCCGGGATCAGTTGCGGGATCGGCGGCCGCGAGGCGAGAGTCATGCCGCCTCCCCAAGCGTCATCATCTCGCGCAGGGAGGGGATTTCGCGGCCACGGGTGAACTCAAGGAAGGTCTCATCATCCGAAGCGCGATGCGCGAGATAAGCCTTGAGCATCCGCTCGATGATCGCCGGAGCATCCTCGGCTTTGACGTCGCGATAAATCTCGCGCGCGATCATGGCGTCGGGGCCGAAGCCGCCGCCGACGACGATGTGGTAGCCATCGACGGTGTCGCCTTCATCCGACACCGGCACCCTGGCGCCGACCAGCCCGATGTCGCCGATGTAGTGCTGTGCGCAGGAATTCGGACAACCGGTGAGGTGAATGTTGATCGGGCTGTCGACTTCAACCCGCGTCTCGCACCAGCGCGCGATCTCTTCCGCGTGCCGCTTGGTATCAGCGAGCGCCAGCCGGCAACCGGAATTGCCGGTGCACGCAACCAGGCCCGCGCGGACCGATGTCGCCTTGGTCGACAGCCCCAAAGCTTCGACCGCAGCCTCCACGATGGCGATCTTTTCGCCCGGCACGCCCGAGATCAGCAGGTTCTGCCAGACGGTGAGGCGGATGTCGCCATCGCCGCAGTCGCGCGCGATGTCGGCGAGGCCGCGCATCTGCGCTGCCGTGAGCTTCCCAACTGGCAACACGACGCCGATCCAGGAAAGTCCGTCCTGCTTCTGCGGATGAACCCCGATGTGCGCCGTACGATCAAACGCCGGGCGCGGCGCCAATGCTTCGCTCTGCACGCGCGTCAGCGCGCGGCCGAGCCTCCCCTCGGTCAGCGCGAGGAATTTTTCGATTCCGAAATTGTCCAGGACATATTTGAGGCGCGCCTTCGCGCGGTTGGTGCGATCTCCGTGCTCGATGAACACCCGCACCACCGCATCCGCCACTTTGGTGGCGTCGGCGGGCTTGACCAGGACGCCGGTCTCGCGGCCGAAATCCTTGTGCCCGGTGATGCCGCCGAGGAGCAGACGAAACCATACGCCGGGCTCGAGCCCGTAGCCGTCCTTCACCGCGACGGCTTGGAAGCCGATATCGTTCGTGTCCTCCAGCACGGCAATCCTGCCGCCGCCGTCAAAGCCGACATTGAATTTCCGCGGAATGCCGTAAAGCGAGCGATCGTTGAGGATGTGGAAGTGCCATTCGCGCGCATACGGCCGGGTGTCGATTAGTTCCTGCGGGTCGATGCCGGCGGTCGGCGTTCCCGTGACGTTGCGGATGTTGTCGGCGCCTGAGCCGCGCGAGCACAGGCCGAGGTCCAGGATTCCCTCGACCATGGCAACCGCGTTCTTCGGCTCGACTTCGCGCATCTGCAAATTGGCGCGGGTGGTCACATGCGAATAGCCGCCGGCGCAAGTCTCGGCGAGGTCGGCGACACCGGTGAGCTGCCAGTGCTTCATGATGCCGTTCGGGATGCGCAGCCGGCACATGTAGTTCTTCGCGGTCGGCGCGCAGTAGAACAGACCGAGGAAACGCCAGCGGAAGTTATCGTCCGGCTTGGGCGGTTCATTGGCGGCGGCCTGCGCCTTGAGCCGTTCGTAGGCGTCGAACGGATGCTGCTCGCGCTTGAATTTCTCCGGGTCGGAGAGTTTTCCGCCGGCCTTGAGCACGCGGTCTTGGGCGCGGAGATGGTCGGCGTCGGGACCGATCGGTTCGGGCGGCAACGGTGCAGCGGGGAGGGAGGCGCCTCCGGCCAGGCCGGCGGCGGTGCGGGCGATCTGAAGGCCGGCGGTGAAGCCTTCGAGATAACGCTTCTGCTCGGGATTGAAGTCACCCGTCATGCCCGCTGCGTCCAGATCCGGTTCAAGCGTCGAGGTCATCGGTTGTTGCTATTCGGCGGGAACGCGCGCGGGCGCGGTCAAGGGCGCAACCTCTTTCGTGCTGCGCGGCTTGTAGGTCGCGTACAACGCGAGCCCGGTGAACACGAAGCCGCCGATGATGTTGCCCAGCGTCACCGGGATCTGATTCCAGAGCCACCAGTCGGCGACCGTCACCTTGGCGCCCATCATCATCCCGGTCGGGATGATGAACATGTTGACCACCGCGTGTTCAAAGCCCTGCGCGAAAAAGATGAAGACCGGCATCCACGCGGCTGCGATCTTGCCGATGGTCGAACTGGTCGTCATCGCCAGCACGACGGCGAGGCAGACCATCCAGTTACACAGCATCGCCTTGACGAAGGCGGTCACCATGCCCGCCGTACCCATGGCCGCATAGCCGGTGGTCTTGGCCTCGGCGAGCTGGACGATGCGCGCGGCGACCCCGGCCGGCGCGACCGTCCACATGTTGGTGAGCGCGACGGCGAGGAGCACGCCAAAGACGATGCTGCCGATCAGGTTGCCGAGGAACACCCAGGCCCAGTTGCTGAGCACCGACACGCCGCTGGCGTCGCGATCGAGCCAGGGCAGCGGCAGCAGCGCGAAGCTACCGGTGACCAGTTCGAGCCCGAGCAGGACGATGATCACCAGGCCCACGGGGAATATGAGAGCGCCGACGAGCGGTTGCCCGGTCGTGATCGCGCCACTGAGTGCGAGGCTGGTAGAGACGCCGAGAATGGCGCCCGACATCATGCCGCGAATGAGCAGGTCGAAGGGCGCCAGCGCGAGCTTCCGGCGGCCGGTCTCAACCATGGTCGACACGACATCCGCGGGCTTGATGTAGTCCATGTGCCATCTCCTGCTGCGCGGTCGGAGCCCCCGGCGCGCTTTGGTCACGCGCCGTGGTTCCGGCGCCTGGAGATCGCTATTCAAGCCGCGTGCCAATCGTTCTTAGGAACGGATATCTATTGTTTTCAGTATGATAAGTGGAATAATTGCGGTTTGGGATGGAGCGAATAGGTCAAGGGTGCTGCTCTATTTTTCCGCAATGCGGGCGCAGATTGTGCATCGCACAAATATTGATCAAATGGCTGAAGTTTGGACAGCGCCAGCCGACGGACGGGTCCGGCCTTATTCCTCGTCCGGCCGCGACGCCTCGTCATAGCCGTGGCGGTCGCTGTAGAAGATCAGCGCCATCAGCCCCACGCCCACGATCAGCGAGAACCCGATCCCCAGCGCCATCGGAAGGTAGAGGTAGGTGGGCAACGGAGGGCCGCTTTCCGAGGTCCAACCGAGATAGGCTATGACCACCGCGCCTCCGAGCAGGAGGACCAGGACGATGGCGATAATCCACGAACCGAGGCCCATGTGAGTCTATGTAGGACGGCAAGAGCGAGGCGAAAACCCATCAACCGTGCCGCGACGAAGAGAGAATGATGGGATTTGGTTCACCCTATTCATCCGGAGCGCGCTTCGCCCCGGTATCGGCGTGGAAATCCGCGCCGTTTCCGGTCGCTGCGACGAAGCCCGCGCGGATGACGAATGCGCCGAAGTGCTCCTCCGGCTCGCGCTCGCGGGCATAGGCGGCGAACAGCGGATCGAGCTTGGCCACGATGCCGGCGTCGTCCAAATCCTCGGCATAGAGCTTGTTCATGCGCGAGCCGTCGAAGGCGGCGCCGAGGTAGAGGTTGTAGCGATTGGGGCCTTTGCCCACGAGCCCGATCTCCGCGAGATAAGGGCGCGCGCAGCCGTTGGGGCAGCCAGTCATCCGGATGACGATCTCGTCCTCGGCAAGTCCGTGCAGCGCGAGGCGCGCTTCGAGCGCCGTGACGAGCCCCGGCAGATAGCGCTCGCTCTCCGCGAGCGCGAGCCCGCAGGTCGGCAGCGCCACGCAAGCCATGGCGTTGCGGCGGAGCGCCGAGGCGTGCGCGGTGAGGCCGTGCGCGGCGACCAGCGCCTCGATCGCCGCGCGGTTTTCCTTTGCGACATTGGCGATGACGACGTTCTGGTTGGTGGTGAGCCGGATGTCGCCGTCGTGGACCTCTGCAATCCGGCGCAGGCCGGTGAAGATCGCCGCGCCGGGCAAATCCCGGATGCGGCCGTTCTCGATGAACAGCGTAAGATTGGCACGGCCGTTGTCGCCCTCGGTCCAGCCGTAAAGATCCCCCATCGAAGTGAAGGAAAAAGGCTTCGGCTTGCCGAGCTTGACGCCGCTCCTGCGTTCGACCTCGGCGCGGAAGCTGTCGAGCCCGCGATCGTCGATCGTGTATTTGAGCCGGGCGTGCTTGCGGTCGGAACGGTCGCCCCAGTCGCGCTGCACCGTTACCACCGCCTCGGCGACTGCGACCACGTCCTCGGGCTTGCAGTGACCCATGACGTCGGCGATGCGCGGATAGGTCTCCGGTTCGCCGTGGGTCATGCCCATGCCGCCGCCGACGCTGACGTTGTAGCCGATGATGTTGCTCCTCTTGTCGAGGATCGCAATGAAGCCGAGGTCGTGGGCGAACACGTCGACGTCGTTCGACGGCGGAATCGCGATCGCGACCTTGAACTTCCGCGGCAGATAGGTGGTGCCGTAGATCGGCTCGACCACGCCTTCGGAGTCGCCGCCCGCGATCTTCTCGCCGTCGAGCCAGATCTCGCGGTAGGCCGGCGTCTGCGGCAGGAGACGCCTGGTGATCGCGCGCGTCATCTCGATCGCCGCGGCGTGCGCGCGCGACTGATGCGGATTGGGGTTGCAGATCACATTGCGGTTGACGTCGCCGCAGGCCGCGATGGTGGTGAGGAGCGCGTTATCGATGCGCGCCATCGTCGCCTTCAGGTTCGACTTGATGACGCCGTGGAACTGGATCGTCTGTCGAGTCGTGATGCGCATGGTCTGGCCGGCATAGAGCCGGCCGATCTCGTCGAGCGTGAGATATTGCGCCGGCGTGAGCACGCCGCCGGGAATGCGCACCCGGATCATGAAGGCGAACGCCTTCTCCATCTTCTTGCGCTGGCGCTCGGCGCGCAGGTCGCGATCGTCCTGCAGGTACATGCCGTGGAATTTCACGAGCTGCTGATCGTCCTCGACGATCGCGCCGGTGATCTCGTCCGCCAGCCCTTCGGCGATCGTGCCGCGCAGGTAGCGGCTCGCTTCCTTGAGACGTTCGTTGCGGGAGGGTTCTTTGGGCATCGAGTTTTATTTCTCGCGGAAATGGCGATTCACATGCGTCATTGCCGGCTCGACCCGGCAATCCATCGGACACGCGACCAGTTGAAACGCCGCATGGATGCCCGGGTCAAGCCTTGGTCAACCCCGGGCATGACGTCCGGAGAACGCCTAATACACGTCCTGCAGGTAGCGCTTGCCGCGGTCAAGCTCCGCGACGGCGCGCTCGGCGGCCTCGGGCGTGAGCGCCTTCACGTCGGCATAGGCGCGCACCAGCGCCGCGCGCACGTCCTTCGCCATCGCCTTGGCGTCGCCGCAGACGTAGAGGTGCGCGCCATTGTCGAGCCAGTCGACGAGATCGCGCCGATGCTCCCAGATGCGGTGTTGGACATACACTTTCTCGGGCTGATCGCGCGAGAAGGCGACGTCCATGCGCGTGAGCGATTTGTCCGCAAGCGCATCCTGCCATTCGAGCTGATAGAGGAAATCGTGGGTGAAGCTGCGGTCGCCGAAGAACAGCCAGGAGCGGCCGGTGGCGTTAGTCGCGCGGCGCTCCTGCACGAAGGCGCGGAACGGCGCGACGCCGGTGCCCGGACCGACCATGATGATGTCGCGATCAGGGGCGGGGAGGGCGAAGTGCTTGTTGGGCTTGACCTTGACGCGCAGCCGCGCGCCCTTCTTGAGCCGCTCGGCGACAAAGTTCGACGCCACGCCCTTGCGGGCGCGGCCGTGGGTGTCGTAGCGCACGGCGGAGATCAGGAGGTGCGCCTCCTCGCCAACCTCACGCCGCGACGACGCGATCGAATAGGCGCGCGGCGCGAGCGGACGCGTGAGCGCGCGCAATTGCTCGGCCGACATCGCGACCGGGAAGTGATCGATCAGGTCGATGAGCTGACGGCCGGCGATCCAGTTCTTCGCGTCGCCCGAGTCGGCCAGCGACTTGACATACTGGTGACCGGTCGAAGCCGCATAGGTCTCCAGCGTCTTGAGCGAGAGCGTGGTGATGTCGCGGCTTTTGGTGAATTCGGTGCGCAGCGCGTCGTCGGATGCGAATCCCGCCGACTTCAGCAGCGCGTCGACGTAAGCCGGATCGTTCTCGGGATAGATGTCGAGCGAGTCGCCGGGCTTGTACGCAGGCGCCGCGCCATCGAACGCGAGTTCGAGGTGAATCGTCTCTTTCTCGGAGCGCGAAGAATTGAGATTGATGTGCTCGGTGATTTCGGCCTCGACCGGGCCGGTCTCCGCCGCGATCGCAGGCTTGGCGCCGAAGTCGACAGCGATCACAGTGCTGCGCGCCGCATCCGCGGGCGCCAGCGTCTTCACGGCCTGCTCGATCCACGTCGCGGCCGGCGCGGCGAAATCGAGGTCGCAATCGACGCGTTCGACGACGCGCTTGCCGCCGAGCGCCGCGAGCCGCTCGTCGATGTTCTTGCCGATCGCGCAGAATTCCGCATAGGCGGTATCGCCGAGTGCGAGCACGCCGAATTCCACACCATCGAGCCGAGGCGCGGCGTCGCCCATCAATTCGTTATACGCGCGTACGGCGCGAGCCGGCGGCTCGCCTTCGCCCCAGGTCGCGGCGACGACGACGAGGCGGCGCGCGGAAGCAAGCGCCGCCATGTCGAGATCCGCCATGTCGATCAGGGTCGGCTTGAGGCCGTTCTTGCGGGCGGTCTTGCCGAGGTCGGCGGCGAGCTTTTCGGAATTCCCGGATTCGGTCGCGTAAACGATGGTCAGTGGCTCTGCCGCCACCGGCGGCGCAGCCGGTTGCGGTACTGCCCCCGAGGCTTCGAGGCCGGCCAGGAAACCCGCCAGCCAGGCGCGTTGGGTCGCGGTCGCGGGCCCGACGACCCGGTTGAGGAGTTCGATCTCCTCCTCGGGAAACGGTGCGGTCTTTGGGATCGGGGCAGGGCTCATCAGGATGTCATCGGCCATTGGCGGCGGGTTGGTATCCCCGTTTATAGAAGGATTTTCTATCGAAAAGGCAATCTGGCCGGGAAGATAACGAAATCAGACTACGGACGCGCCATCAACAGAGTAGGAGTTTCTCTGAAATGCTGCGAGGCAGGAACGGGCTTCCCCACCGAGCCGAGCGCGCGGCCAGGGCATTCGCTCCTACAGGCTCGTCGGGACGAAGTGGCTGAAGATCGCCAGCGCCGCCAGCAGTGCGAGTCCAGTGCCGAGGCTCCAGCCGATCAGCTTTTTCTCGCTCGGAAGGAGCGGCGCGGGTGAGGGCCGGTTGCAGAGTTCGCGTCGGAGTTCGATCTGCGACATGGTTCGCTCCTGTCAGGAACAGGAGCGAAATAGAATAATGTTTTATGTCATGGCAAGAGTGGCGCTGAAATAAGAAAATTATTGCTTGTCATAGCCGTTTTTGATGTATTCGCTACTAAATTTGCCGAGATCGCAGCAATGAATCTCATCCGGCCATCCGTTTGCGCCGGGAGCGGAGGCTCGCTCCCGGCACGGACGAAAGTGATCACTTCGCCGTCGGCGTGAAGTACTTCTGCAGGTATTTGACGTCAGGCGCCTTCTGCCCCTTCTGGATCGGCATCAGGTAGCCTTCGCCGTCGGTGAGATAGAGTTCGCCGCCGATGACCACCCAGCGATTGTCCTCGGTGCAATTGTACTCGACGTAGATCGGATTGTGCTCGCGGCGATAGAACCGCGACACCGTCCACGGTCGCGTGAACGCGTGATCGATTGTCGTGATCTCATTGCGCAGGATGTCGGGATCCGCCTTGTCGAGATAAAGCTTCTCCTTGACGGTAGTCTCGTTGTCCTGGTGTAGCGGAATGCCGGTAGACTCCATCAGGCGTGGCCCGCGCATGTTGCGGGTTTCGACTTCGAGCGTGTCGTAGGTGCCGTCGTTGTCGGTATCGAGCCACTTGCCGATCGAGTAGCCGACGAAGGCGGTGTCCTCATCCTTCGGGAAGTCGCGCCCGTCGGTATAGATGCGCCGGACCGGACTCATCAACTCCGCCAGCATGTAAACGGTCTTCGGCTTGATCACGATCTCGATCGGTTCGTAAAGAATCATCAGCCGCGGCATGCCGACGGGCCCGCAGACGCCCTTGATGTCGAATTGGACGCCGGCCTTGCCCTTGGCGAGATTGGCCTCGAAGATCTTCTGGTATTCCGGCGTCAGCGGCGGCTCCTGCTTCAGTCCGCCGGGCTTAGACGGGTCCCAGACCCCGACCGGGCTGCCACGCTTCCAGAGGCCGTCCCAGTTCGGAAATTTCTTGTCCTGGGCGCTCGCCTGGGTGACGGACATGCACAGCACCGCCGCCAGGGCGGCGCCGATCGTGCTCCGGTGAGAGGTGCTCCAATAGAACATGGCATCAGCTCCCTTGTGCTCGTCCAGATGGCGCCGATCGGCGTCCCGGACGTGATTTGTTATGCCAGTAAGCCTATCCGCTTTTTGCAGCTCCTGGGAGCGGCCTGACCGCGTGGCATGGCGAAATCGCACGCCATCCGGGCCGCATTTGATCTGTGACAATATTGGAACAACTGCGCAGGAATCCCGTTTGGCCGCGGTTGAATGAACCGGTTGGGGTTGCGCCAAATTCCTCAGTCGAATTAATGCTCGGTTGGATGGAAGCGGGCGCATTTGGGAGCATGGGGTCGGGGGACTTGGGTAATGTTGGCCGGCGTATGCCGTGTCCTGGCGGCCTTGGCGATTGCCAGCATTTCGTTTGCGGCAGTCGCGCAAGTGATTCCGCCGAGCGACCTCCCGGGCCGGGAGCGTGAGCGGTTTACGCTGCCCACGGGCCCCGCGGCCCAGCCGGGCGGCGCCGTCATCGCGTTACCCGGTGCGCAGGCTCCGCCTGGCGCGGACAAGGTCAAGCTCAAGGTCCGCGGCATCGAGATCACCGGGGCGAAGGTCTACAGCAAGGCGCAGCTCGCAGAGACCTATACCGACATCGTTGGCCGCACCGTCACCATCCAGGACATCTACGATCTCGCCCAGCGCATCACCGCAAAATACGGCAGCGACGGCTACGTCCTGTCGCGCGCGGTAGTCCCGCCGCAGCAACTGAGCCCGTCGGGCGCCGTCGTTCGCATTCAGATCGTCGAGGGCTATATCGACACGGTCCAATGGCCCGCGGCGCTGTCGTCATACCGCAATTTCTTTTCCTACTACGCCGATCGCATCACCTCCGAACGCCCGGCGAATATCCGCACCATCGAGCGCTATCTGCTGCTGGCCGGCGATCTGCCCGGTCTCAAGTTCAAGAACAGCATCAAGCCGCATCCAAGCAAACCTGGCGCGGCGATCCTCATCGTCGAAGTCACTGAAAAACCGGTCGACTGGTTCAACCGTGCCGACAACCGCGGGACCAAGGCGCGCGGCCCGCTCGAATACCTGACCAGCGCGAGCTTCAACAATTTCCTGCGTAGCCACGATTCCCTGACGCTCACCGCCGCCGGCGCGTTCACGGTCCAGGAGCTGCAATATTACGACGTCAACTATCGCCAGGTGCTGACGCCGGAGGGTCTCACGGCCTTTTTCGACGCCAGCGACGGCTTTGGGCGTCCCGGCACGGAGGAGTTGCAGCTCTTGCGTTACCGCACCAACAGCCTTTATCTGCAGACCGGGCTGAGTTTTCCGATCATCCGGCGGCGCGAGGCCAATCTGACGGTGACCGGTCTCGCATTCGCGACCGATGACCGCTCCTCCATCCTGGACATGCCGGACACGCCACCGAGCACACAGGATCGGCTGCGCGGCCTTCGCGGCAAGGTCGACGGCGACTTCGCCGACCGCTTCAACGGCATCAATCAGGCCAACCTGACCGTGAGCCAAGGCTTCATCGGCCTTGGCAGCACCACCAACTTCAACGATCTTGCCTCGCGGGCCAACGGCCGCGTCGATTTCTCCAAGGTCGAGTTGCTAGTGTCGCGCCTGCAGCCGCTCGTGGCCAATTTTTCGCTGCTGACGGCGGCCTACGGACAATATGCCTTCACCCCGCTGCTGGTCTCGGAGCTCTGCGGCTACGGCGGCCGGCAGTTCGGGCGTGCGTTCGATCCGTCGCAGTTCGTGAGCGATTCGTGCCTGGAAGTGCTTGGCGAGCTGCGTTACGACGTCCCGATTGCATTGAAGGACATCACCCAGACCCAGCTTTATGTTTATGCCGACCACGGCCGCCTCCACAATATCGCCCCGGTTCTGGGCACATTCAGTGACGTGGATGCTGGTTCAATTGGAGCTGGGCTGCGCCTGGGATGGCTGACCTATCTGACCGCTGACTTTTCCGTCGCGCATATCGTGCAGGGCCAGAACCTGACCGGTACGGGCGGCGCGCTGCCGTTGGGTGTTGTGATCGGGCAGCAAAAGGGAACGCGGGCGTTTGTCATCCTCACCGGCAAGCTTTAGCGGGGACGTGCGATGCATCCACGCCTTCACCGACTGCTGCTCACCACCACCGCGCTGATGGCTGTTGGCGGGGTCCCGGCCGTGGCGGGACCCGACGGCGGAACGGTCGTCGGCGGTGTGGCGACGATCCACGGTGCCGGTTCGGCCAACGTCATCGTCAACCAGTCCAGCAACAGCGCGATCATCAACTGGAACACGTTCAATATCGGCCTCGGCCAGACCACGACCTTCAATCAGCCGGGCAGCATGTCCGTGATGCTCAACCGGGTCGTCGGCGGGCTTGGTCCCTCCGAGATTCTCGGCACGCTCAACGCCAACGGCCGGGTGTTCGTGATCAATCGCGACGGCGTCCTGTTCGGGCCGAATTCGGTGGTCAACACCGCCGGCTTCCTTGCCAGCACCAATGACATCAAGAACTCGGACTTCATGGCCGGTCGCTACAATTTCAACATCCCGGGCCGGCCGGACGCATCGATCATCAATCAAGGACACATCACCGCGACCTCCGGCGGCTTTGCGGCCTTGGTCGCGCCCGGCGTGCGCAACTCCGGCACGATCAGCGCGACGCTTGGCACCGTCGCGCTCGCCGCGGGCAACAGTTTCACGCTCGATCTCTACGGCGACAAGCTCGTCAATCTCGCGGTCGGCGATCAGATCGCCGGGCAAGTCATTGACGTGCAGACCGGCCAGACGCTGAAATCGCTGGTCACCAATGACGGAAAGATCAAGGCCAACGGCGGGCGGGTCGAGCTCACCGCCGCCGCGGCGCGCCATATCGTCGATTCCGTCATCAATACCAGCGGCGTCATCAGCGCGAACTCGATCGGCACCCACAACGGCATGATCGTGCTCGGCGCGGCGACCGGCGGCAGCAAGCCGGCGGGCGCGCCGAAGCAGACCATCAAGCTGGCCGGCAAGATCTCGGCCGCTGGCAAGAAGGTCGGCACCACCGGCGGCACGATCGTCGTCTCCGGCGAGGACATCCAGGTCGCCAGCGCGACGATCAACGCGTCCGGTCAGGCCGGCGGCGGCACCGTCATGCTCGGCGGCGACTGGGGCGGCGGCAATCCCAACAGCAGCCTGGTCTCCAACCAGAGCGCCAGGCTCGCGGGCTTCGCGGTGCCGAACGCGACGACGCTCAGCGTCGATGGCGCGACCACGATCGACGCCTCCGCCAAGGACAACGGCAATGGCGGCAAGGTCGTGCTGTGGTCCGACGCGCAGACGACGTTCGCGGGAACGATCTTCGCGCAAGGCGGAGTGAACGGCGGCAACGGCGGCTTCGTGGAGACGTCGAGCCACGGCGTGCTCAATTTCACCGGGAGTGTCGATACGCAGCGCGCCGAACGGAACGGCGGGGACACTGCTGCTTGATCCTGAAAATTACTACATCAACACGAACGGAACCGCTCCGGGGGTTGATTCCACGGCCTCCGCCATTTCAGTGTCCACCCTTCAAAGCCAGCTCGCCAATGGCAACGTGGTCATTGCGACATTATCAACCGGTTCCCATCTCGGTGACATCGAGGTCCAGGACAGCGTTTCCTGGACGGGCGCCAACTCCCTGACACTCAGCGCGCACCACAACATTCAGATCGACCACGAGGTCACGATCACAAATATCGGCGGCGGCAACCTTAACTTGCGCGCCGATAGCACGGGTGCCGGCACGGGCACCGTAATATTCAACCCGTACTGCGATTGCTCGAGGCCCGATGGGGCAGTCGACTTCTCGAAAAGCACCGGGACAGTTTCGATCTATTATGATCCCACCCATCCGCTGACGTTCGGCGGCAATAAATACCAGACGCCGACGAACTTCAGTCCGTATGTCACCGGTCAGTTACTTAGCTATATGCTGGTGAACAATGCGGCGGACCTGTCAGACTCATCGGCACTAATTCTCGACCGGCGGGCGCTTACGCCCTCGGCAAGGACTTCAGCGCCACCGGCTTTACCGGATTTCCCGTGGGCATGACCTTTGCGGGTCTGTTTGACGGCAACGGCGGGCTCGGCGTCAACTCCACGATCAGCAATCTGACCTTGTCGGGCGCATCCTCGCCGCTTGGGCTATTCCCGTTCATTGGAACGAAAGGCACTGTTCGGAACCTCAAATTGGCCGACGTTTCCATCACCGCGGGGGCCAATACGATGTTCATCGGCCCACTCGCGGGCGAGAACGACGGCATGGTCAGCAACGTCTCGGTCTTGATCGGCAGCACCGGCAGCACCGTCAACGGCGGTACTTTCACCGGCATCGGCGCCGGCGGACTGGTCGGACAGAACAAGGGCACGATCACCGGGTCATCTTCGGCGGCCGCCGTCATCGTCGGCGATGCGCTGATGAATTCGACACAACAACATCGCCGGCGGGCTTGCCGGCACCAATATTGGAACGATCAGCGGTTCAAGCGCGAGCGGAATCGTCTACGGCGGCAACTTCTCGTTCGTCGGCGGGTTGGTCGGCATCAACGGCGGGGGCAACACCAACGCCTCGATCAGCAATTCCTCGGCGATCGGAAGCGTCTCCAGCAACTACATCGCGGGCGGCCTGGTCGGCGCCAACTTTGTTTCCAGCGGCACGACCTCGACGATCACCGGGTCGCAAGCGAGCGGAGACGTCGCCCTCACCGGGGCCGGCGGCGGCACGGCTGGCGGCCTGGTCGGGCAGAACGAAGGCAGCATCGCAAGCTCGACCTATAGCAACGGCACGGTGAGTGGGTCGGGTGCGGCCAACAACAACTTTGCCAATATCGGCGGGCTGGTCGGAATCAACGGCACTTCGAACACATCAGCGGCGACCATCACCAATTCCCAGGTGGTCAATGCGACCGTCACGGGCGGCAATTTCACCAGCACGGGCGGCCTCGTCGGCAACAACGGATTCAACGGCGCAGGCGGGTCGATCGCCAATTCCACTTCGTCCGGATGGGTGAGCGCCGGCGTCGACAGCCTGGTCGGCGGGCTGGTCGGCCGCAACGACGGTCCGGTGACGGACTTGTCCTCGTCGATGGCCGTCAGCGGCGTGAGCGGCCACGCGCTGGGCAACAACGATCCGGATTTCGGCTCCGGCATCGGCGGGCTCGTGGGCCAGAATTTCGCGCTGATCTCCAACTCGTCCGCTACCGGTCCAGTCACCGGAACCGGCGACGTTAATTTCCCCAACGCGGCCGCGATCATCGGCGGCCTGGTCGGCCTCAACAACAATCCAGGCCAGATCACCGGTTCGCAGGCGACCGGCGTTGTCGGGGGCACGGGTCAGGTCCAGGTCGGCGGGCTGGTCGGCTCCAACCAAGGGCAGATTGCCAATTCCTCCGCCACCGGATTGGTGGGCGGCGCCACCACCGGCGCGTCCAACAATTTCATCACGGTCGGTGGGCTTGTCGGCAGCAACCAGGACGGCGGCACGATTACATCATCCGATGCGACCGGCGCCGTCATCGGCGCTGGAAACGCCATGGTCGGCGGGCTCGCCGGCACCAACAACGGCGCGATCACGCTGTCGCATGCAGAAGGCGACGTGACTCTCATTTCCATCGCCAGCGGGAACGGCTTTGCGAACTTCGCCGGCGGCCTTGTCGGCCAGAGCGGCAATGGCGGCACGCCCGCGCCGAACGCCACAATCACGTCGTCCTACGCCACCGGCAACGTGATCGGTGCGAGCACGACATCGAACGTGAGCTTCGCCCTCGGCGGATTGGTGGGCAACAATTCCTTCGGATCGACGATCAAGGATTCCCAGGCCTTCGGCACCGTCACGGCGTTCACGTTCCCTGGGACTTCCGATCTCAGCGCCAATGTGGGCGGGCTGGTCGGCGACAATCAGGGAATGATCGTCAGTTCGACCGCTATATCGCATTCGTCGAGCTGCGCGTCCGGCGCATCGTTCTCTTGTGCCACCGGCATGGTCATCGTCGGCCCGAACGCATCCGGCGGGGGATTGATCGGCGACAACAATGGAACGATCTCCGGAGTCTTCGCGACTGGAAATGTCATTGGGGGCGATGGCAGCCTCGTGGGCGGTCTGGTTGGAACGAGCGACGGGCCGATCAGCAATTCTTTCGCTTCGGGCAACGTGACCGCGGGCGGCAATAGTCTGCTGGGAGGGCTGGTGGGGGCCAGCGCCGACACGATCACCAATTCGAACAGTTCGGGTGCCGTGACCAGCTTCGGTTCCAACAGTGTTGTCGGTGGTCTGGTCGGCACCAACGGGGGCTCGATCGTGTCGTCGAACTCGTCGGGACCGGTGATGGGAACCTCGGAGAGCTATCTCGGCGGATTGGTCGGCCTCAACCTCGGTTTGATTCAAAACTCCTTCACCGCGCTTTCGTCGACCGTCACGGGCACCGGTTCGCACAACTTTGCCGGCGGCCTGGCCGGCTTTAATTTCGGCTTCATCGATCCGACGCGATCGGCCGGCGACGTGACCTCGGGCCCCGACAGCGTGGTCGGGAGCTTTGTTGGCGCGAACGGCGCCGTCTTGTTTTCCGACGGGAGCACCGTGATCGGGACCGTCTCGCCCGACAGCTTCGGCACCGGCTCGGCCAGCGGCGGCCCCGGGAGCACGGGCGGATCGCAGGTGGGGCAGAACTATCCGATCGCGGGGCTCGCCAATTTTGCCCCGGTATTCTGTAACGGCGGGGCCTGCAACGGCAGCCTGTTCAACCCGTCTCCGACACTGCCCAACAACCCACCCAACAACCCGCCTAACAATCCACCAAACAACCCGCCTAACAACACGCTCGACATCCAGCCGACGATCTCGCCGCAGCCGCAGGTGATCGAGAATCTCACCAATGTCACTCAGCTTGTTTCGCTGACGCCGGGGCCGGTCGCGGCGATTACGCCGCCGAACGCGCCGCTGCCGCCGGCTCCGCCGTCGCTCCCGCCGGGCGCCTTCCAGCGGATCATCGACGTGCCGCCGCTCACCGAGACGCGCTTCGTCAAGGACCAGGTGCTGCTGCAGATCCGCTGCGATGTCGGCGTGCCGCGGGTCGAAGCTGCCGTGCGGCGGTTGGGCCTCACTCTGCTGGCGCAGCAGAACCTCTGCTCCACGGCCGGCACGGTGGCGCTGCAATTCCACATCGACCAAGGCGGCACGGTGCGCGATATCATTCGCCGGCTCGCGGCGGTCCAGGTCGTTGCCATCGCGCAGCCGATTTACCTCTACGCCCTGCAGCAGGACGCGCCGTCGGTGCTGTATCCCGCCGGCGACTCGCATCCGCCGGACGCCTCGCAATACGTGTTCGAGAAGCTTCACCTCGCCGACGTCCACCGCTTCGCCCAGGGCGCCAACGTCACCATCGCGGTGGTCGATTCGGAGATCGACGCCAACCACCCGGACCTTGCCGGCGTCGTTGTAAAGCGCTTCGACGCGAGCGGCGGCCCGCCGGAGAAGCCGCATCCGCACGGCACCGGCATGGCGGGCGCCATCGCCTCGCATCAGCGGCTGCTCGGCATTTCTCCAGCGGCGCGCATCTACGCCGTGCACGCCTTCAGCGCCACCGCGACCAGCGCGGAGAGCGGGACATTCCAGATCCTCAAGGGCATCGACTGGGCGACCAGCCAGGGCGTCCGCATCATCAACATGAGCTTCGCGGGTCCCAAAGACCCCTCGCTCGAACGCTCGCTCAAGGCCGCCTACGACAAGGGCATCGTGCTGATCGCGGCGGCCGGCAACGCCGGACCCAAGTCGCCTCCGATGTATCCGGGAGCCGACCCGAACGTGATTGCGGTGACCGCGACCGACGTCGACGACAAGCTGTTCACCGGCGCCAATCGCGGCCGCTATGTCGCGGTGGCCGCGCCGGGAGTCGACGTGATCGTGCCGGCGCCCGATAACGAGTATCAGGTGACGACCGGCACCTCGGTGGCTTCGGCCGAGGTGAGCGGCATCGCCGCGCTGCTGCTCGAGCGCAATCCGAAGCTCAAGCCGGCCGACATCCGCAGGATCCTGACGACCAGCGCCAAACACATGGGGAAGGCGCCACGCGACGACAATTTCGGCTCCGGCCTGGTCGATCCGATGCAGGCGATCCGTGAGGCCGTCGATCCGAAGACGGCGACCTCGCGATAGCCAACGTCCGATTGAAATCGGGATTGAAATCGGATCGGCAGGTCATGTGTGCGGCCCTTTTTCCTTCAGCGGATCGCGCGCCACACGCGCTCCGCGGTGATGGGCATTTCCAGATGGATCACGCCACGGTCCGCGAGCGCGTCGATCACCGCATTCGCCACGACTGCGAGCGCCGGCGTGGTGCCGCCTTCGCCGCCGGCGCGGATGCCGAGCGGATGCGTCGGCGAGGGCGTTTCGCTGATCTCGACGGTGAACGAGGGCAGCATGTCGGCCCGCGGCATCGTGTAATCCATCAGCGAACCGGCCAGCGCCTGACCGCTCGCGGGATCATAGTAACATTGCTCCCCCAGCGCCTGCCCGACCCCTTGGGCGATCGCTCCATGGGTCTGGCCATGCAGGATGAGCGGATTGACCGCGCGGCCGACGTCATCGATCGCCGCGTAGCGCGCGATCTCGACCAGCCCGGTTTCCGGATCGACTTCCACTTCGCAGACGTGGCATCCGAACGGGAACGCGGGGAGGCGGATCAGCTCGTCGCACTCGGCACGCAGCGCGCCGCATAAATCCTCGGGCAGATCCGGCCGCTCGCGCGCGGATCGCGCAATGTCGAACAAACCAAGCGAGCGGTCGGTGCCCTGCACGATGAATCGGCCCTCTGCGAATGCGATATCGTCGGCGTCGACCTCCAGCGCGTGCGCCGCAATCTTCGTCGCCTTGCTGATGATCGCATCGGCGGCCTTGCCCATGACCAGGCTCGCCATGCGCATCGAGCGGCCGGAGTGCGAGCCGCCGCCGGCGGTCACCACATCGGTGTCGCCTTGGATCAGGCGGATGGCCTCGACCGGCGTGCCGAGCCACTGCGCGACGCATTGCGCAAAGCTCGTCTCGTGGCCCTGGCCGCTTGAGAGCGTGCCGACCACGACGTCGATCCGGCCTTCGGGATGGACGGTGATCTCGGCACGCTCGCGCGGCGCGCCGCTGGTCGCCTCGATGTAATTGGCAAGGCCAAGGCCGCGCAGGCGCCCTTGCCGCTTCGACTCGGCGCGGCGGCGGCGAAAGCCGTCCCAATCGGCGAGGGCCAGCGTCTGATCCATGCAGCTTTCGTAAGCACCGCTGTCGTAGGTCATGCCGAGCGGATTGGCGTAGGGCATCGCCGTCGCCGGGATGAGATTGCGCCGCCGCAGCTCGACGCGATCCTGTCTACACGCGCGCGCCGCGAGATCGATCAGCCGCTCGATGACGAACATCGCCTCCGGCCGCCCGGCGCTGCGATACGGGTTGGTCGGCGGCGTGTTGCTGAGCACCGCGCGGGCGCGAAAGTGCGCGGCCGGAATGCGATAGACCGACGACAGCAACTCGACGCACTTGATCAGCGGGACATATTGCACGCTGTGCGCGCCGACATTTGATATAACGGAGCCGCGCATGCCCAGAAAGCTCCCCTTCGTATCGAGCGCCAATTCCGCCTCGATCAACTGATCGCGGCCCTGGTAATCGCAGAGGAAGGCCTCGCTGCGCTCGCAGGTCCATTTCACCGGGCGGCCGACGCGGCGTGCGGCCCAGGCGACCAGCGCGAATTCCGGATAGAAGGCGTTGCGGGTGCCGAAGTTGCCGCCGACATCGCCGGACACCACGCGCACATTCGTGTCCGGGACGCCGAGGACGACGGCGAGTTCATGCTTCTGCCGCACGACGCCGCCGCTGCCGGCATGGAGGGTGTATCGGCCGCTCGCTGGGTCATAGCTCCCGATGGCCGCGCGGGCGTCGAGTGGAACGCCGGTAACGCGCTGGATCCAGGTCTTGAGCGAAACAACGTGTGCGGCGGTGGCGAACGCGGCTACCGTCGCCGCGGGATCGCCCACGTCCGCATCGACGCAGATGTTGGACATTCCGTCGTAGAGAAGCGGCGCGCTGGCGTCCGCAGCGGCCTCGGTCGCAGTGACGGCGGCGAACGGTTCGTAATCGACGCGCACAAGTTCGGCGGCGTCTTTCGCGGCGTGTACGGTTTCCGCGACGATCATCGCGATCGCTTCGCCGACGAAACGCGCGCGGTCGGCGGGCAGGATCGGATGCGGGGCATAGCCGTGCGCGGAGCCGTCGCGATTCGTCAGCGTAATGTCAGCCGGCGGTCCGCTTGGCGCCGGATTGTGCGGGATCGGCTTGAGCCCGTCGGCCAGCGCATCGGCGCCGGTGAGAATGGCGAGCACGCCGGGCGTCACGCGCGCCGCCTGCGTGTCGATCGCGCGGATGCGCGCGTGGGCATGCGGCGAGCGCAGCATGATCGCATAGGCTTGGCCAGGCAGATTGAGATCGTCGCTGTAGGCGCCGTGGCCGGTGACGAGGCGCAAGTCCTCCTTGCGGGGCAGGGCTTTTCCGATCCAGACGCTCATGAGATGGCTTCGATCCGGTGGCGCAAGAATCTAGGCCTTGGGCGTTGTTGTCACGGCCCACTCGCCGCGCTGGAGCCGCGAGAGGATTCCCTCCTCGCGCAGCGCGTCGAGCGCCAGCGCGACCTCGCGGCCATCCTGGCTGCCGACGGCATCCATGATCTGCGCGAAGTACATCGGCCCGCTTTCCAGCGCCTGCCGGACGGTCTGGTGCCGCGCCGGCTGATGACCGATCGGCCGTGCGAAGGCGCGCATGCAGTCGATCGTCTCCGCCTGGCTCACGGGCTTGGTGAGATCGAAGCCGAGCTTCGCCACCGTATTGGCCGCGTCGGCGTTGGGGTCGGCATAAAACCCGGGCAAGCCCGAAGCCACGACCAGATCGCGGTCGGCGCGGAAGCGGCTCGCCATCGCCCATTCCATCTCTTCACTGGAAAAAACGTCGACATCGTCATCGACGACAAACACATGCTTGACCTGCACCAACGCGAACAGCGCATTGATCGCGGCGCGCGCCTGACCCGGCGCCGTCTGCCGCAGAGCGATGCGCGCATGCGGGCGTCCGTTCGAAGCCGGCACCACGTACACGGCCGATGGCTCGATCCGCACCGCGCGTAACGCCCGCCAGATCGCGACCTCGGTATGCAGCGAGGCGAGGTTGCCGGAATCGGTGCGGCTCAGGAACCGGCCGCTGTGCAGCACGGTCTGGTGCAAGGCGTCGCGGCGCATGGTGATGGCGGTGGCGTGAAACACCGGGTCGATGTGGATCGGCCCGTAGAATCCATAGAATTCGCCGTAGGGACCTTCATGCTCGCGATAGCCGAGTTCATCGAAATAGCCTTCGATGATGATCTCGGCATCGGCGGGGGCCAGCACGCCATTGGTGAGGCCGCGCACCATCGGCACCGGCTCGCCGCGCAGCGTCGCCACCAGCCCGAACTCATCGGTCGGCATCTTGCAGGTCGCCGCGAGGTAATCGATCGGGTGCGAGCCGATCGCGAAGCTCACCGGCAGGCGCTCGCCGCGCTTGAGGCACGCGAGATAGATGTTTTTCAGATCGGACGCGTCGGTGAGGTTCGAGCGTAGCTCGCGCCGTCCGCGCAGCATCAGCCTGCGGCAGCCGACGTTGGTCCGGCCGGTGGCGGGATCGATCGCGTAATCGATGCCCGATGAAATATAGGGGCCGCCGTCGAACTCGTGCTGCACATGAAACGGCAGCCGCATCAGATCGACATCGTCACCCTGGCGCACGACCTGATGCACCGGCGCAAGCTGCGAGGGCACCTCCACGATCGGCTGCGGCTTGTTCATGCGACGCATGAACTCGTGCGCAAGGTCGCACTCCGGCACGCCGAGCGCGGCGGCAAGCCGCTTGCGGCTGCCGGACACGGCGGCGACCATTTCGTACGGCTCGGCGCCGACGCGCTTGAAATGTGTCGCTTTCGGCGTCGATTCGATCACCGCGCTGAGGTCGGACAGCGCCACCGGCTCGTCATGCTCCTCGATCTCGCCGATCGCGTCGAGCTTGCGGATGAAATTCCGCAGCCGGAATTTTTCGAGATCAGCCTCCGCTGCGGCCGCGATTGGCTGTGGACGCATGTCTTCGACGCCTTCGATGAATGACGGTAAGCGGAAGGCAGCATATCGTCACGGCGCGAGCTCGCGCTAGAGCAAGATCGCTTCAGGTTGAAGCGATCTTGCTCCGCTTCTCTTTGATTGGTCGCATGATCCGATCCGAAAAGTCTGCAACTTTTCGGGATCATGCTCTAGTCACGATCCGTTTCCGGCCTGGAGGTTGGGCGGCAAGGCTTGCGAAGCCAATCGCGCCCGGTTGATCAGCGATTGCAAAACTCGCCAGGGGGACGAATACTGCCGTTGCGAGGGACACGTATGTCGAGGAGTTCACATGAGCGAGCTATCAAGAGACGATGTCGTTGGAATCGTCGGCCCCATTGGTGACGTGGCCGCTGCTGAGATTATCGCGACCGGTATATCGAAGGACGAACTGGTCGCCGCAAAAGCCCGAGTGATCCAAGACCGCAAGACGCATGATCCCGGTAGTGCGATGGCGCCTGGGCCGTTCGCGCAGACAGTCGAAATTCTGGAGCGTCTCGGGCGGGGCGGGATGTTCGGCGAGGCCGGGTCCACGTTGTCATAGTTCCATGGTTCTGCCTTCGCTTCTCTGAAAATCGGTCAGTTGTGGGGACGTGCGCTGGCGCTGGCGTGTCGCATTGAATCCCCGGGCGCGCGGTCCTTATGCTGGGCGAGAAGCACGACGCGGGAAGAGCGAGGGCGACGATGAAAAGCAGCATGCGACGGCCGATCATGACGCCGATGGCGCTGGCCGTGGTGGCAACGGCTCTCCTGGGCGCCACCGCGCCCGTCCATGCGCAAGGCGCGACGTGGCGGCACGCGATCATCGAGCCGAAGAGCGATGCCGGCTTTCAGGTGATGTCGATCCGCGGCGGCTTCGTCGCGAAGCAGGGTTTCAAGCTCGAACTTCCTTACCTGCAGAACGACGTCATCGCGCTGCGCGGCCTGCTTGCCGGCGACCTTGAAAGCTACGAAGGCGGTGCGGCGACCGCGATGGTCGCGGCGGCGCGCAATGCCGACGTGAAGATCCTCGGCTGCCACTGGCAGACGGTCGTGCACAGCGTGTTCGCGCGCGCCGAGTTCAAGGGGCCGCAGGATCTCAAGGGCGCGACCATGGCGATCTCGGCGCCCAATGCGACGCCCGATGTGATCGGCAAGGCCTACATCACGCAGAACCACATCCCGCTCAACGAAGTGAAATTCGCGAGCCTCGGCAATGACCCCGAACGCTACAAGGCGATGATCAGCGGGATTGCGCTGGCGACGGTGATTTCGATCGAGTTCCTGCCGATCGGCAAGAACGACGGCATCAAGCTCATCGCGCGCGGCAGCGATATCATGCCGAACTACCTGCGGCTGTGCACGATGACGACCGGCAAGCTGATCCAGACCCGGCGCGAGGATGTGATCCGCTTCCTGACCGCGCAGATGCAGAGCTATCATTATTCGCTCACCCACCGCGACGAGGAGTTGAAGATCACGCGCGAGATCACCGGCATCAAGGCCGACGATCCGCGGCCGGAGTTCATCTTCAATGAAGCCGCCAATCCGAAGACGGGCATCGACCCGACGATGCCGATCAGCATGGACAAGCTCGAATGGCTGCAGGACGAACTGATCAAGTCCGGCAACCTGACCCAGCGTTATGACCTGAGCAGGCTGGTCAACAGCGAGATGCGCGCCGAGGCCGTCAAGCGTGCGGGGTTGTCGAACTAAACATTCTCGATTGGGTGGAATGAGCCCGGCGCTCCGCTCGCCCCGCGCCAGCGGGGACCCAGAGCAACAACCTCCGCCGGTTGATCAATACCACTGGATTCCCGTTTTCGCGCTTGCACGGGAATGAACGGTGGTTCGGCTTAACGCCTGGCAGGGCGTTGATTGCCAAAATCGCGGCGGCGAATACGCAGTGTAACGTCGTCATCCATTGATGAAGTTTTTACGTCATTAGCATCCTTTATTATAGCAAGTTTATTCCGATCGATCCGTAACCTCCTTATAAATCAAGCGAACTTCTCGTCAGGATGGGTGGGCTGCAAGCGGGAACGGTCTAATTGCCGTCTCGATTTCAGCGCCGCCGGCCCCCCCGAACAACTGCGGGTAGGACCGGAGCCTTTTCGACCATCGGAAGTCACAGATTGAGCCCGAGCGACCGACCCATGAAATTTGCGCTGCCTGAGATCGCACTGTCCAAACTCGCACTGTCCAAACTTGCATTGTCGGTCGCATTCCTTGGCGCCCTTTCGGCCCTGGCGTTCACCTCTTCGGCTTCTGCGACGGTGCGGCTGTCGGATGATACCGGTGGGCAGATCGGCACTTATATGCAGAAGTTCGCGGCGCTGCGCCGCTCCGGCGAAAAGGTGATGATCGACGGGCCGTGCGTTTCGGCCTGCACCATGGTTCTCGGCCTGGTACCGCGCGGAAAGCTCTGCGTGACGCCGCAGGCGCAGCTTGGATTTCATGCCGCCTGGGATCGCGACCGGAACGGAACGCAGGTCACCAGCCGTCCCGGAACCCAACTCCTGATGAACGTCTATCCCGCGCCGGTCCGCCAGTGGATTAATAAGCGCGGCGGCCTCACCCCGCAGATGATCTATCTCAGCGG
Organism: uncultured Alphaproteobacteria bacterium; assembly: GCA_963702695.1. Lineage (GTDB taxonomy): Bacteria > Pseudomonadota > Alphaproteobacteria > Rhizobiales > Xanthobacteraceae > VAZQ01. The sequence goes on from CAVPDS010000029.1 coordinate 237,127, forward strand.
GTCCGAGCTCCTCACGATGGTTCCGGCCTGCTAGGGCCGCTGGGCTGCTCCAGCCAACCGCCGGATTGACCTTGCCTCCGGTTCGTTCGTAGCCTCCCCCAATCTGCAAAAGTCACGGCGGCATGCCCAAGGCCGCCGACAGGGAGGCTCACCATGAAATCCGGATCGCTGATCGGTCTTGCGTCGTTCCTCGCGGCGAGCGCGCTATCGCCTGTTTATGCCGCGGATATGACTTTCGAACGCGCTCTCAATGCCGACCACGAGCCGCAGAACTGGATTCTGCATCACCAGAACTATCAGGGCCATCGCTTCTCGCGGCTCAAGGAAATCACCACCGACAACGTGAAGAACCTGCACGTCGCGTTCACGGTCGGCCTCGGCGGCCAGGATGGCGGCGGGCGGCAGGTGACCGGCAACCTGGAAGCGACGCCGCTGGTCGACGACGGCATCATGTACATCTCCGACGGCTGGGGCGACGTCTATGCGATCGACGTGACGAGCGGCAAGAAGGGCGTGATCAAGTGGAAGTTCGATCCCCAGGTCGTGCGCGCCTGGGCCGGCGACGTTGCCTGCTGCGGCGTCAACAACCGCGGCGTCGCGTTCTGGAAGGACAAGATCATCTCCGTGTCGCTCGACGGCCGTCTGTTCGCGCTCAATCGTGCGACCGGCGAGAAGGTCTGGGAACGCAAGGTGGCCGAGCCGGCGCTTGGCGAGACGCTGACGCTGGCGCCGCTCGTGGTCCGCGACGTGGCGATCGTCGGCTCTGCCGGCGGCGAGTTCGGCATCCGCGGCTTCATCGACGCGACCGATCTCAACACCGGCAAACAGGCGTGGCGCACCTTCACGATTCCGGGCAAGGGCGAGCCCGGCAACGAGACCTGGAAGGACGGCAAGGACCGCTGGCAGCACGGCGGCGCTTCGATCTGGGTGACCGCGACCTACGACAAGGACACCGACACGATCTATCAGGGCATTGGCAATGCCGGCCCCGACTATGATCCGGAATACCGCCCGGGCGACAACAAATGGGCCGCGAGCGTGCTCGCGCTCAACCCGAACGACGGCAAGATCAAGTGGGGCTTCCAGTACACCCCGAACGATCCGTACGATTACGACGAAATCTCCGAGCACCAGATCATCGACGCCAAGGTCAACGGCGAGGATCGCAAGCTCGTCGTGCACGGCGCGCGCAACGGCTTCTATTACGTGCTCGACCGCACCAACGGCGCCTTCGTGAGCGGCAAGCAATTCGTCGACGAATTGACTTGGACCAAGGGGCTCGACCCGAAGACCGGCCTGCCGGTCGAATACGATCCGAACAAGGACGTACAGCCCTACGTCGAAGGCAGCCATGCGACGCGCGCCAAGCCGGTCGGCACCCGCTGTCCGCAAACTGGCGGCGGCAAGAACTGGGAGCCGGCGGCCTATAACCCGGAGTTGAATCTCATCTACGTTCCGTCGGCGGAGGGCTGCAGCGAACTCAATCTCGTCGAGCAGAAGGACTTCGTCGACCAGGGCGGCACGGTGAAGCCGCGCGAGCGCTTCGCCGGCGGCGCCAACAAGCGCCTCAAGCAAGCGACCGGCGGCGTGAAGGCGCTCGATCCTTTGACTGGTGAGATCAAGGCGTCGGCAAAGAGCGACCTGCCGAACTGGTCGGGCGTGCTGGCGACCGCGGGCAATCTGGTGTTTACGGGGCTGTGGGAGGGCGCGCTCGTCGCCTACGACGCCAAGACGATGCAGGAGGTCTGGCGCTTCGACACCGGCTGCGGCGTGATGGCGCCGCCGATCAGCTATTCCGCGGGCGGCAAGCAATACATCGCGGTGGCCGTCGGCCCGCACTGGCTCGGCGTCAGGCCCGAGACGCTGAAACTCGCCAACGCTTGCTCGATGCTCTACGTGTTCTCATTGTGAGTAGAGCGGGCTGAATGGTTCATCTCGTCCCGGGCGCGCCGTCAGCGCGATCCGGGACCCGATTTTCATCACTTCGCGTCGTGAAAGATGCAGCCCAGCGTGAAGCGCGCTCCCGAGCGCAGCCGGCTCACGCCGTGGCGCATGGTGACGCGGTAGGTCCCGCGCGTTCCCTCGACCGGACGGTGATGCACGGGAAAGATCACGCCCTCGCCGCGGCTGAGGGGCACGACCTCGGCGCGTGACTGCATGCGCGGGCGCTGTTCGACCAGCACGAACTCGCCGCCGGTGAAATCGGCGCCGGGCTGCGAGAGCAGGAACGCGACCTGCAGCGGGAACACATGCTCGCCGTAGAGATCCTGGTGCAGGCAATTGTAGTCGTCGACGCCATAGCGCAGGAGCAGCGGCGTCGGCTTGGTCTGGCCCGCCTGGTGGCACCGCGCGAGATACGCCGCATGATCGCCGGGATAACGGACGGCGACCTTCATCGCCGCATTCCAGCGATTGGCGATTCCCGCGAGCGGCGGATAGAGCGCCTCGCGCAGCGCTGCGACGACGGCGGGCAGTGGATAGCTGAAATATTTGTATTCGCCGCGGCCGAATCCGTGCCGGCTCATGACCACGCGGCTGCGGAAGCGCGCATCGTTGTCATAACACTGCGCAAGCTCGGTGCATTCGCGCGCGGTCAGCAGCGTGCCGGTGGTGGCGCAGCCGCGTTCGCCAGCCTCCGACGCAATCGCCGACCAATCAAGCGCCGCGATCCGTTGGGGCAAGTCCACCTCGGCCGCCGCTTGTGGCGCCTTCGCCGGCGCTGCGCGGGTCATGTCGCAATCCCCATTTCGTTGATGGCGGCGGATGCATTCATCGCTGTGGCCAAATTTTGTCCGCCGGCCAGGTTCCGCTCATTTGCTCTCATTTCCAAGCAGCGCACGCCACCCGAAATCTGGCAGAGGGCTGCACGTTGTGATCTGCGTTCACCGCATTCACGCCTGAGCGCCGCCAACTCTGTCATCTCACGGCTCATCAGTTAACGTTACCTCAGACAAGAGGTCGCGCTGCGGTTCTGCGTTCTGTAGAGATCACGGCGGAATTGGAGGGAATATGTCGGATTCGTCGTACTTGTACTCAAGGCGCGAGTCGGACCTCGGCCCCGGCGCGGGCGTTCTGCCGGCGCGCGTCGTCACAACTGCGCCAGGCGCTCCGCCGGCGCCGACCGATATGCGCCCATCCGCCGCACGGGTATCAGTGCGGCCGACCGCACTCGACCACGGCGACATCGCTCAAGCCATCGCCGATATCGAGCAAGCCACTCACGCGCTGCGCCGGGCCGAACCTGGACTCGAAGTCTGGGCCAGCACCACGGGCGAACAGCGAACGCTGCCGCCTCCGCAATCGGTGTGGTTCGTGATCGGCGTCGTGTGGACGTCGACCATCGCCGTCGTCGGCGGGACAATCTTCATGATCGTGTCGCTGCTGAGCTAGCCGCAGGCTGAGGTAGTCATCATCGGAATTGGTATGGTTCATACCAACGGGGTCGGCCTTTTTTCCGTCATGCCCGCGCTTGTCGCGCGCATCCACGTCTAAATCCATCAGTCACACCCAAGACATGGATGGCTGGGACAAATTCGTGCCCGGACCGGCCGGAGGCCTGGCCTGGGTGCCCAGCCATGGCGATGGGGCGAGTCATCGTTCAACGCCCCTGGTATGACTGCCGCGAAGTCCCCGCGAGTGATATCTTAGGCCTGCCTTACCGGCATGCAGCGAATAAAGGCGACATGAGCCAGGTTCCGAATTTCGCGGATATTGCTCTGGCGGATGCGAGTCCCGCGCCGCTGGCAGGCGGAGCGCCCTGGCGCACACCGGAGGGCATTGCGGTGCGGCCGGTCTACGGTCCGGCGGATCTCGCCGGCCTCGATTTCCTCGATACCTATCCGGGCATTGCGCCATTCCTGCGCGGGCCGTATCCGACCATGTACGTCACGCAGCCGTGGACGCTGCGGCAATACGCGGGTTTCTCCACGGCCGAGGACTCGAACGCCTTTTATCGCCGCAACCTCGCGGCCGGGCAGAAGGGGCTTTCGGTCGCCTTCGATCTCGCGACGCACCGCGGTTACGATTCCGATCATCCGCGCGTCGCTGGCGATGTCGGCATGGCGGGCGTCGCCATCGATTCGATCTACGACATGCGCACACTTTTCGCCGGCATCCCGCTCGACCGGATGTCGGTGTCGATGACCATGAACGGCGCCGTGCTGCCGGTGCTGGCGCTCTACATCGCCGCCGGCGAGGAGCAGGGCGTGCCGCCGGAACGGCTCACCGGCACGATCCAGAACGACATCCTCAAAGAATTCATGGTGCGCAACACCTACATCTATCCGCCGGAGCCGTCGCTGCGCATCATCTCCGACATCTTCGCCTATACCGCGGCGCACATGCCGAAGTTCAACTCGATCTCGATCTCCGGCTATCACATGCAGGAGGCGGGCGCGACGCTCGACCTCGAACTCGCTTACACGCTCGCCGACGGCATCGAATATGTACGCGCCGGAATCGCCGGCGGGCTCGACGTCGACCGGTTCGCGCCGCGGCTTTCGTTCTTCTGGAACGCGGGAATGAATTTCTTCATGGAGGTCGCCAAGCAGCGCGCCGCGCGCCTGCTGTGGGCGAAACTGATGAAGGCGTTCGAGCCGAAATTGGAAAAGTCGCTGGCGCTGCGCGCGCACACGCAGACTTCGGGCTGGTCGCTCGCCGCCGACGACGTGTTCAACAACGTTGTGCGTACCTGTATCGAGGCGATGGCGGCGACCCAGGGCGGCACACAGTCGCTCCACACCAACGCGCTCGACGAGGCGTTGGCTTTGCCGAGCGATTTCTCCGCCCGCATCGCGCGCAACACCCAGATCGCGCTGGAGCGCGAGAGCGGCACCACCCGGCTGATCGATCCCTGGGGCGGCTCGTTCTACGTCGAGCGGCTCACCGGCGAACTCGCCAGGCGCGCCTGGAGCCACATCCAGGAGGTCGAGGCACTCGGCGGCATGGCCAAGGCGATCGAGGCCGGGCTGCCGAAGCGCCGCATCGAGGAGGCGGCGACGCGTACGCAGGCACGGATCGATACCGGGCAGCAGGCGGTGATCGGCGTCAACAAATATCGTCCCGAAGGTGAAGCGGCTGTCGAACTGTTGCGTGTCGACAACGCGGCGGTACGGCAATTGCAGATCGACAAGCTCGCTCGCCTGAGGCGCGAGCGCGACCCGCAAGCGGTCGCCGAGGCGCTCGCGGCGCTCACGCGCAGCGCCGGTGGCGGCAACGCAAATCTGCTGTCGCTTTCGGTCGACGCCGCCCGTGCCAAGGCGACGGTGGGCGAAATTTCTTCTGCGCTCGAACAGGTCTACGGCCGGCACATTGCCGAAGCGACCAGCGTCACCGGCGTTTACGAAGCTGAAGCTGGCGTATCGGATGCGATCGAGCGGGCGAAACAGCGCGTCGCCGCTTTCAACCGCGTCGAAGGCCGCGCGCCGCGCATCCTGGTCGCAAAGATCGGGCAGGACGGCCACGACCGCGGCCAGAAGGTGATCGCGTCCGCGTTTGCGGACCTTGGTTTCGATGTCGTGGTCGGCCCGCTATTCGCGACGCCGGAAGAGGCGGCACGCCGGGCGGTCGAAAACGACGCGCGCATCCTCGGCATTTCCTCGCTCGCCGCAGCGCACCTGACCTTGGTGCCGCAGCTCAAGGCCGAGCTCACTGCGCTTGGCCGCGGTGACATCATGATCGTGGTCGGCGGCGTCGTGCCGGCGCAGGACCGCGATGCATTGATGCGCGCCGGCGCCGAGGCGATCTTCCCGCCAGGGACCGTGATCGCGGAAGCGGCGGAAGCCCTGATCGAGACGCTGAGCAAGCGGCTCGGGCACTCATGCGCGGCGGCGGAGTAGTCAGCCGGGATTGCCGAATGGGATGCGCGTGAGCGCTTGGAGGGCGACATGGATTTCGACGGTGGGAACGTTACGCGGCGCGGTTTGGCGCACGCGGCGAACGCGTTTGCGCGGCCCGCAGTCGCGGCTCTCGCGGCGGCGTTGAGCGTGATGCTCGGCGGCTGCTTCCTGTCCGAGCAGGCGAAATTCCCGCTTTCCGGTGGCGCCGCAGCCTTTGGCGAGGGCGGGCGCTATGACGTGTTCGAGCATGTGGACGGGGACACCTATAAGCGTCAGGAGACGTTCGTCCTCACGCACCGGCCCGACGGCGCCTATGACTTCTTGAACGAGAAGGGCGAGACGCTGACGATGCTGCTCTACCCGGTGGCCGCCGGTCTCTTCGTCGGGCAGTCGGCGTCGACGGAGGCCGACAAGTCGGGCTTTACCTATGTGGTGCTGCGGATCACAGGCAACGAGGCCGTGCTCTACGTGCCGCAATGCGACGACCAGGACAAGGACAAGCTCGCGGCCGCAAAGGTCGAAGTGCACGAGCGGTTCGAATGCTACATCGACAAAGTCACCGATCCGGCCGCGCTGTTCGCCGCGGTCAAGCTCGGCGACCCAGTCTCGAAGCTGGTGCGACAGTAGCCACCGCGAATATCGCTGCCTCAAATCAGAAGGGCGGATGAATCATCCGCCCTTCTGGATCAGTTCGAACTTGTCTCTCCCGCCTATCGCGCCGCATTCTCCACCACGGCGCGCTCGTCGACGATCGCGCGGACGTGGCGCACCACGTGGTCGGCGACGATCGCGTGCGCTTCTGCGGTCGGGTGGATGGCGCCGCTGTAGAGTCCCGCATAGGCCGGCTGCAGGATGTCGAAGATGGAGATGCCCTCGCGGTGGGTGTTGGCCGCGAGGAATGCGTCGTTCGGCGTGCGGAACAGGCGGTAATGGTGCGCGTAAGGCGTGACCGCTGCAGGCGAGTAGGGCCGGAATTCTTCGCCGTCAGAGGTCTGGCGCGGCATCCGCATGTTCACGCCGTCGGCGAGCGCACGCTTGGGATCGCGCGCGCACATTCCGCGCTTGGCGAACTCGGGAAGGTGGTCCGTGATCAGCGTGAAGCCGGTGCCGGCGCCGGTCGCGAGCGCCGGGCAGCTATGCCCCTTGGTGCTGCTGATGCATTCGAGGCGGCCGAGGAAGCCCTTCAGGAAGTCCGCGGTCTCCGCGAGCCGCTGGCGGCTTAGCTTCAGCCCGGGATGCACGTCGAGGCCGAGCGTCGGCTGCGAGCCGCACAGCGCGCCGGTCTCGTCGAACTGGATCGGTTCATAGGAGGTCTGCAAGACCCGGCTTGGCGCAATGCCGAACCCGTCGGTCAGCGCGTCCTTGAGCGCCTTCATCCGCTGGTCGAGCACGTTGAGATAGACGCGCGAGACATCCGGGCTGAAGCGGATCGAACTGCCGACCCAGCGGGCAATCGGCGCGAAGTCGCCGGCGCTCTCGGTCATGGCATAGGCGACGAGGCCGCCGAAACCCACGTCGTTGCCGCCGATCGACAGGAGGACGACATCGATCGGCCGCTTGCGCTGCTGCGGCGGACACCAGACCTTGCTGATCTTCTGCACCGCGATCGAGGTGCCGCCGGTCGCGTAGAGCGGCAGTGTATAGGTCGCCGCCTGCGTGCGCGGGCCGCGGCAGATCAGCTCGGCGAGCTGGTCAAGCTGCGGACGCACCTTGGCGCCGCCGGCTTCGCTGAAGCCCTCGCGCGCGTCCATGTCGAGGAACAAGCCTTCGGCGATGGCGGCGCCCGAGCAGTTGAAGCTTGCGAACGTCACCGAGCGGTGCCGGTTCTCGAGCGCCATTTCGATGCCGACGCGGAACGGATAGCCGTACTGCGAGCGGTGGCAATCGCGCGACAGCCAGTGGGCGGCGGCCTTGTCGAATGCTTGCTGGAAGTCGGCCGATGACTGCTTGTAGAAGTGGCCGCTGGCTTCATCTTCCATATAGCGGCGCGGCAGCACCTTCGGATTGATCTGGTCGTCGCTGGAGGCGAGGCCGAATTGCGTCGTCGCCTTGCCCGGCTCAACGCCACGAAAGGCCATCTCATCGCGCTGCAGCGAGGGGTCGTAGACCATCTGACGGCTCGGACTGAAGGTGACCGGCCGGTCGGGATTGCTCTCGCCCGAGCCGAACGAGTCGCCCATCGCCACGATGAAGAGGTCTTCCACCACGACCTCGGGATCGCTCAGCGTGCGGCCGTCGGGGAGCTTGACGCTCACCGAGACGCCGGAATTGGCTTGGATCTGCGAATACGGCACGCGTGCGATGGTGAGCTTGTTCTTGCACGCGAGCTTCCTGGTCTCAACCTTGCCACCGGCCTTGCGCGGCTGCCACGACCAGAGGCAATCACCGGCGGCGCCATCGAGCTTGTCCGGCGCGATGGCGATCTGCACCGTATGGGCCTCGGGCAGGACGTAATCTTCCTTGGCCGAGCCCCATGAATATTTGCGCTCGCACATGATCGAGTAGCGGCGCGGATGGCCGTCGCTCTCGTAGCAGGTCTCCGGCAGCGTGCGCGCCGCCCAGCCGAGCCGGGATTCCGGCCAGCGCTTGCCGGCGGTCGCGAGGCATTTGTCGGGCGAGGATTGATCCTTGCAGTCGGGATCGTTGAGCCGGCGCTCGGTCCGCCAGATGATGTCGGCCGGCAGCGGGCTCGCGGGATCGCCGCGCACCGCGTTGAACGCGGCCTCGTGCATGGCGAATGAGCGGGTCGGCTTGAAGAACCGGAACGGGTTCTCGACCTGCCAGACCAGATCGGCGGCCGCAGCCATACCCGTCCCGAAGCACACAAAAAAAGAGGCGGCGCAAACGGCCGTCGCGAGCGCAGGTCGACGCATGTCTTCCCCCTCCACCGCCCATCCACCAAATCCATAATACCCGGATTGGGTGGCGCGGGGCGATCAAAATCCAGGACATTGTTAACTAAACTAAGGCGGATAATGGCGCGGCGTTATCATTCTGACTTCATTGTGGAAGTATGGGCATGGGGGTCTGCAAACGCCGGTCTGGCCGGGCCTGCGCGAACGCCTCGGCAACCTGTCCTTGCGATGCGGACGGGTTCGGGCGGGAACGGGCCGCCATCGCCGCCGTTAACATCGGGGGCTGCCGTTGACATCCGAAAGGACGTGCACCATCGACGACGACCGCCGAAGACCATCGGCGCGGCGTGTTTCCTTCGACCCCGATTCGAAAGCGATGGCCCGGCCGCCCCCCTGCGGCGATGGAGGCCGGCGGGGGCGGTTACGCCTGACGCGCGGCTTCCTGCAGGAGCCCCAGCGCATCGCAGGCGGGGTGGATGAGCGTCGCGATTCCGGTGCGCGCGTCGAATGGTGATCGTTCCGGCGGCGCCACCAGATAAAGATGCCGCGCGCCGGCGTTGTGCAGGGCCGCCACCCAAGCCGCAGCGTCACGCGCATAGGCAGCGTCCGAGCCGCAGAGACAGGCGAGGGGAGACGCGACTGCCTGGAAGGCGGCGACCATGTCCGCCTGGCTTGCAAAACCGTCGTTCGACATCGCCTCGATGCCGCCGGCCTCGAACAAATTCTTGGCGAACGTCGCGCGCGGCGTGAACTCGGCCATGGTCCCGAGGTTGGCGAGAAAGATTTTCGGCCGCGATCCGGTTTGCGCGAGCTTGCGGTCGGAGGCGTCGCGCAATTGCTCAAACGGTTCGGCAAGGCGGAACGATTGCAGCGGCGGAAACGCGATCACCGGCGGGGGAGCGGACGCACTCAGCGGCGTAACGTCGAGAACGGATACCGGCGCCTCGTTGAGGTCAGGAAATTCGCTGGTGCCGGTGATCGCATCGCTGCGCCGCGCGATGGCGGCCTCGCGCTCGGCACGCACGGCAGCGATCTTGTCCTGGATCATTCCGCGTTCGAGCGCGGCTGCGGCGCCGCCGGCGCGTTCAATCTCCTGGAACAGCGTCCACGCAGCGCCGGCGAGTTTTTCGGTCAGGTCTTCGAACGCCCCCGAACCTGCGGCCGGGTCGGCGACCTTTGCCAAGTTTGATTCTTCGATCAGGATGAGCTGCGTGTTGCGCGCGACCCGCCGCGCGGCGCGGTCGGGAAGCCCGAGCGGCAACGTAAACGGCAGCACCGTGATCGCGTCCGCGCCGCCAATTCCGGCGGCGAAGGCCGCGATCGTCGCGCGCAAAATGTTCACGTGCGGCGCGCGCCGCGTCATCATCCGCCACGCGGTTTCGGCGGCGACGAACGCGGGCGCCGGCGTGAGCGCGCAGGCGTCCTCCACGCGTGCCCATAGTTTTCGCAGCGCGCGAAATTTCGCGATGGTGAGGAATTGCTCGGCATCGGCCGCGAGCCGGAAGAACAGCATGCGCCGCGCTCGGTCAAGCAAAACACCCTGCGCCTCCAACGCGCGCAGATATTCGGTGGCGACCGCGAGCACAAAACCAAGCTCCTGCGCCTCCGAGCCGCCGGCTGCATGAACGATACGGCCGTCCGCGGCCAGGAGGCGTTCCGCAAATCCTTGCGCCGCCAAGCCCGCGACGTGCCTTGCCATCGGCGGCGCCAGCTCCTTCCACGGCAATGGCAGGCCGCCGGCGTGCGCCGCCGCGCCCAGCGGGCCAAAGCCGAAGCGGATATTCACCGTCGCCGGATCGATGCCGCGGCGTTTGATCACCGCGGCGAGCGCAAGCGGTGCATTCCTGGTCTGCGGGCCGAGATCGAATTCGATCGCGATGCCGGCATCGAGCGCAACGCCATCAAGCACCTGCTCGATCGCATCGGCCGCCAGGCCAAAGCCGTGTGCCCCGACCGAACCCGCGCAGACAAGAACGAGCCCGGTCGCACCGTTCGCGAGTTCGTGCCGGGCTTCGGCGTTCGCGGCCGTCGGATCGGGATGATCGATGCGCTGCATCATCGACCAGGGTACCCCCGGCGTGCGCCCTGCGATCGGCTGCGCATCCGCGCGGCGCTCGGGCAGCGGGTTGATCGCGAGCCCATTGTAGGACCGCGTGCCAAGTTTCTCCTCGAACGGCGCACCCTTCAGCATGCGTTCGACCAGCGCCCGCCACTGCGCGCGCGTCGCCGCCGGAAATTCGGCGGCTAGCGAGAGATCGTCGGAAGCATCGCTCATCGCGGCCAAATTGCCATGGCGCCGCTGCCAGGCCAATCGCTGTATTCATGAGCAGGTCGCGCGCGGTGGCAGCTTTTCGATGCCCTCGGTATCGATCTTGGCCAGCGCGTCGCGCACGCGCACGCCGCGGATCATCCGCTCCGGCGCGATCTCGGCGAGCGGCACCAGCACGAACGCACGCTCGAACATCCGCGGGTGCGGCAGCGTGAGGTCGGCGTCGTCGAGAACGATGTCATCATAGGCGAGGATGTCGATGTCGAGCGGACGCGGGCCCCAGCGTCGCTCCCTCGTTCGGTCGCGGCCGAAGGCACGCTCGACTGTCTGCGCATGCATGAGCAGCGCGTGCGGCGTTAGCTCGGTCGCGACCGCGAGGCAGAGATTGACGAACGGCGGCTGGTCTTCGACGCCCCAAGGCGGGGTGCGGTAATCGGATGAACGCGCCAGCAGCCGCACGGCTTGGCCGTCGCAGAACATCGCGACCGCGCGCTCGAGCGTCGCGCGCACTTCGCCGAGGTTGCCGCCGAAGGCGACGAGAGCATTTTCAGGAAAATTGGACACCGGCTTTCCGTACGAAAATGCGACCGCTCAAAATAAAGCTTCAGCCATCGTCGCCGTCGCGTGTGCGCAGGAGCGTCACACCGACGTCGGTGAAGATCGCCGCGATCGGCGCCTGCGGCTTGTGCACCGTCACGCGCACCGAGCTGATGCGGCCGAACGCCGCGAGGATCGCGTCGGCGACCGCGCCGGCCGCGGCCTCGACCAGCTTGTAGCTCTGCGCGGTGAAGGCGGCGCTGGCGACCTCGACGATCGCGGAATAGGAGATGGTGTCGATGAGCTTGTCGCTATGCGAAGCGTCGCTCAAGTCGGCTGCAAGCTCGAGATCGAGCACGAAACGCTGACCGACGTGCGCCTCGTGCTCCATCACACCATGATGGGCGTGAATGATGAGGCCGGTGACGAAGATCGTGTCGCTCATCGCGCGTCTCGCAGGGCGGCGGCGACGCGCAGCGCCTGAACGGTCGCGGCGACATCATGGGTCCGGATGATCGCCGCGCCGTTGGCGACCGCGATGAGGTGCGCGGCGATCGAGCCGCCGAGGCGCTGGTCGGGCGGCGCCGGCGAGATCGTGTCAATGAAACGTTTGCGCGAAGCGCCGACCAGGAGCGGCAGGCCAAACGACTTCAGCTCGCCGAGCCGCGCGATGGCGATCACGCTCTGCTCCGGCGTCTTGCCGAACCCGATACCCGGATCGAGCACGATCTGCTCGCGCGCCATCCCCGCGCGGCTCGCGATGTCGAGCGAACGCGCGAAGAACGCGGTAATGTCGTGCATGATATCGAGCCCGGGATCGGCGGCGATGCGGTTGTGCATGATCATGACCGGCACCCCGCGCTCCGCCACGAGCGACGCCATGCCGGGATCGCGCTGGAGGCCCCACACGTCGTTGACGATCGCGGCGCCGCCATCGAGCGCCCAGGCGGCGACCTCGGCTTTCATCGTGTCGATCGAGATCGGCACACCCAGCTCTGCGAGCTGCGGCAGCACAGGCGCAAGCCGCCGCATCTCCTCATCAGCCGTCACGGCGACGGCGCCGCCGTAGGGCCGCGTGCTCTCGGCGCCGATATCGAGAACGTCCGCGCCCTCCGCCGCCAGGCGGCGCGCCTGCGCCAGGGCGCGCTCCGGGTCGAAAAATTGTCCGCCGTCGGAAAACGAGTCCGGCGTCACGTTGAGCACGCCCATTACCACCGGCCGGCCGAGCGCCAGCAGCCGCGCCAGCACCGATGGCGCAGGCTTTGCCGAGTCCGAGGCGGCGACGCTGTTGACGGGGTTGGGCGACATGGAAGTCGCTTTGCGCTGTGCGCCAGGGGGTGTCAAGCGGGCGGCGCGGGAGCGCGCATCAGCAAGACCGATCGCATCAGATTCAATGCGGGCGCCCGTTCAAGGCGAGGGCGCGCACTTAATACGTAATCTTGAGCGGCAGCTTCCTGGCGGTTTCGACCCAGCGGGTCACCAGCTTCACCGAGGGCAGAAAACGAACCAGCTTTCGCTTCTTGTTGTATTCGGCCATCGATTGCGCGAGGTGCGCGGGGTTGCGGAATTTGAGCTCACGCACGGTATCCACCCCGACCGCGCGCAACAGCCCGACGTAGCTCTTGCCCATTCCCTTGATGCGCATGTGATCGGCTGCGTTGGCGCAGGCGAGCAGGCGTTTTTCGTCGATGCCGGTCTGATCGCTCAGCAGCTTGCGGCCCCTGGCGTCCTTCGCAGCTTCGAGCAGCTTCTCGGTTGTGCGCAGGCCCAGCTTCTTAAGGACGTCGACCTCGTCCTCATCGAGACCTTCGATGTGGTTGATGGAATAGGTCATCAACGTTTCCTCACTCGTTCCCGGCAGCAGCCTTGGTCAGACAAACTGGCCGAGACCAGGGATCGCGGTGACGATCTGTCCGACCGCGTCCTCCCCGATTTTTTCACGTGCGTAACCCAGGATTTCGCGACTGACGGCCTGGACCTCACTCATGTTCAGTCCGGCGGCCATCATCCGGCTGCCGACGCCCATGATGCCGCCCATGCCGAACATTCCGCCCGAGTCCGCGGGCGCGGCGTTGATCGCCGCCTCCGCACCCGGCAGCTTGTCGAGGAGTGGCTTTACCTTCTCCGCAGGAGCTTCCTTGGCGAGGAACTGCAGAATGATGCCGACGGCCTTCTGCGCAGCCGTCCGGTCGATGCCAATCTTGGCGACGAGACGCTCTACGAGTTCGTCCATCTTGCCCCTCACCAGCCCGCGCCGTGTTAACCATGATGTTTCCGGCAAACATTGATAAATGCGCGCGGGCCGGCTGCGAAGAGGGTGTTAACGAAAGTGGTGCCGGCGTGGCATTCGTGCATCAGTGACGCGGCGTAGGTTGCCGAGAACGCATTGCTCGACCGGCGCGCGTCGCGCTACTGATCGGTGACGGCGGCGCGTATGATCCCGTCGTTCCTCACACACGCCAACCAGCAGACCGCCCATGACCCCTGCACAAGCACTTCCCGCCGTCCTCGCCAAGATCGATGCTGAACTCGACAACAGCCTTGAGCGGCTGTTCGAGTTCCTGAAGATACAATCGATCTCCACCGACCCAGCGTTCAAGGAGCAGTGCCGCGCGGGCGCCGATTTCATGGCGCGGGAGTTATCCGGTCTCGGACTCGACACCAGCGTGCGGCCGACCGCCGGACATCCGGTAGTCGTCGGCAAGAGCAGCACCGGCGGCAGCGGCCAGAATGGCGGCGGCCCGCGCGTCCTGTTCTACGGCCATTATGACGTACAGCCGGTTGATCCGCTCGACCTGTGGGAGACGCCGCCGTTTGCGCCGCGCGTTGCGGCGCTTCCCGATGGGCGCAAGATCATCGTCGCCCGCGGCGCCTGCGATGACAAAGGGCAAGTCATGACTTTCGTCGAGGCCTGCCGTGCCTTCAAGGCGGTGACCGGCGCGCTGCCGCTGCCGATCACGATGATGATCGAGGGCGAGGAGGAGTGCGGCTCGCAGCACTTGTTCCAGTTCGTGAAGGACAATGCCGGCGAGCTGCGCCAGGACCTGGCGCTGGTCTGCGATACCAGCATGTGGGACCCGCAGACGCCGATGATCACCACCTCGCTGCGCGGCCTCGTCTACGAGGAGGTGCGGCTCACCTGCGCCGATCGCGACCTGCATTCGGGTCTGTTCGGCGGCGCCGCGCAGAACCCGCTGCGCGTGCTCTCACGCATCCTCGCCGCGATGCACGACGACAACGGCCGCGTCAGCATTCCGGGTTTCTACGAGGGCGTCCACGAGCTGCCGCCCGACATCAAGTCGGACTTAGCCGGGCTCAACCTTACCGCTGAAGACTTTCTCGGCGCCGTCGGTCTCAAAATCCCCGCCGGCGAGAAGGACCGCCTCCTGCTCGAGCAGATCGCCACCCGCCCGACCGCCGAGATCAACGGCATCATCGGCGGCTATACCGGCGAGGGGGCAAAGACCGTGATTCCCGGCCAGGCGATGGCGAAGGTTTCCTTCCGCCTGGTCGGCGCGCAGGACCCTGCGAAAATCCGCGACGCGTTCCGTGCCTTCGTGCGCGCGCGGTTGCCGGCCGACTGCAAGGCCGAGTTTTCAAATTTCGGCCTGGCGCAGGCGATCGAGCTGCCGTTCGACAATCCGGCGCTCGCCAAGACCCGCACGGCGCTCTCGGACGAATGGGGCAAGAAGGCCGTGACGGTGGGCGAGGGCGGCTCGATTCCGATCGTCGGCGACTTCAAGCGCGTGCTCGGCATGGACACCATCATGGTCGGCTTCGCGCTCGACGACGATCGCGTGCATTCGCCGAACGAGAAGTACGATCTCACGAGCTTCCACAAAGGAACGCGGAGCTGGGCGCGGATTCTGGCGGCGCTGGCGGGCTGAACGGGCCGGGATGCCGACGATCGCAATCTTCTACGGCATTGTGATCCGGATGTATTGGCGCGCACGGCGCACCACACATCCATGCCATCTACCAAGGCTTTGAGGCGGTCATCGCCATCGACGCTTGCAAGGCCATCGGTGGCTATCTGCCGACCAATGCGCTAAAAATCGTGCGCCGATGGGTGTTTCTTCGGAGAATTGAACTGAAGAGGAATTGGCTGCGTGGGAAACGGCGCGAACCATTCCTTCAGATTGCCGGGCCGGATGAGATCGAATGATCGAGATCGTGAAAATTCGCAAGGTCGAGAAGCTGGGCGGCTTTCGCCTGCGGCTCCATTTCTCTGATGGAACCGTGCGCGAGCACGGCTGTTCTGACGTCGTGGCCGAGGACGGTCCCATCGCGGTTCCACTCCGCAGCCGCAAATTCTTCGGCCGCGTTTTCCTTCAGCTCGGCGCGTTGACTTGGCCGAACGGGTACGCGCTGGATTCGATCGCCCTCAACGATGAAATGAAGAAGGCTGGTCTGCTCCGCCAGAGCGCGGCGTGATCGCTCGCCGGGGCTGATACAACAATACAAACAGCGACGGACCATATCGGAGTAACCAATGTCCGAAACCGTGATCGTCACTCCGGACCAGATTCACCTACGCCCCGGCACCACCGGTCTGGTCAAGGGTCTCCAGGTCATGCATGTGCACGAGGGCGCGCCCTACATCACGTTTCTTGAATCGGCGGCGAACCACTATGCCCAGGTGCACTCGCACAGCGAGGATGAGATCATGGTGGTGGTGAAGGGCCGGATGTTCTTCAACGGCACCTGGTGCGAGGTCGGCAGTCTGATCTTCGTCCCCGCCAACGAGGAGTATTGGTACTCGACCGGCGACGAGGCCTGCCGCGTCGCGCTGATCCGGCCGTTGGGTCGAGGGACGTTCAAGAACGGCATCGAGGGCGTTGCGCCGGCAGTCGACGCGGCCGGCAAGGCACGCAGCGATCATGCACGCTGACCGGCCCTACAAGGCGCAGTTGACCGCCGGCGAAACCGTGTTCTGGTGCGCGTGCGGCCGCAGCCAGACGCAGCCGCATTGCGACGGCTCCCACCGCGGAACCGCGTACCGTCCGCTGCGCTACGAGCCGCCGCAGACTTTGGTGGTCGCGCTCTGCGGCTGCAAGCAGACCAGGCGGCCGCCGTTCTGCGACGGCAGTCATCTTGCGTTCCGCGCGGGCGGGGATCAGAAAACGTAACTCTATAGCGCCTTGTACCAGCGCTGATCGTAAAGCGCGCCGATCAGCAGGGCGATCTGGCCGCGGAAATCCCGGGTGTGCCCGGCGAGGGCATGGGCGTCCGCGGTGGCCTGGTCCTTCCACACCTCCACCATCTGGAAGTGATTGGTGCGCGCCTTCTGCATCAGGACATCGAAGCGCAAGTTGCCGGCGTCCTTGCGCGAGGCCTCGGCAAAGCCCTGCAGCAGCGGGACCGCGGCGTCGCGGTGAGCCGGATTGGGCGGGCCGATATCGACATGGGTGATCGCATATCGCGCGCCCCGCTCGCGCACCGGCGTAATCGGGCCGACTGCCGTCGCCACGCACAGCCGGTCGTCGATCGGCGCGATCAGGAACGGCGCGATCTGATCGCGGAATTGCTTCACGTAAGCGGCGCCGGTGTGGGCGTCGAGCGCCTGCTGGTCCTTCCACACTTCGAGCAGCGCAAACTGGCTCGTCGGCGCGATGCGCTGCAATGCCTCGAAGCGCAGCGCGCCGGCCTCCTTGCGGCTCGCCGCAGCCAGCGCTTTCAGCATCGCCGCGGTCGGGTTCTTCGCGGTGGGCAGAACCTCGATGTAGCTGATGATGAAGATCGTCTGCGCCGTGTCCTGCGCGTGCGCGGCCGACAATGTCGCGAGCTGCGAAAGCGCCAGGATCAACACGGCGTGCAAGAAAGCGCGCATCTTCCCTCCCTCGATAGTTGTGGATCGAGCGTAGTGCGGGCGCGCCGCGATCGTCAAATGTTGGCCGTCCGTCGGATAGGTAGATCACAGCGAAACCCATCATGCAGCATGGAAAATGCCCTGATGGATTGAACAACGTGAAACTGCCAAGGCTTAACGCTCGGCGACGAAATGAGGGGTTTTCGCTTCGCCCTACCCATCCCACGAAGCAAGCTCGACATTATGCCTGCCGAGCCGCGGGAGCAGCTCCGGAGATCACAGCGCCTTGTAGAAGCGCTGGTCGTAGAGCGCGCCGGTCAGCGGATAGAGCTGGGTGCGAAACTCCTTGGTTTTCGAGGCGATCTCGTGGGCGCTCTCGGATTTCTGGTCCTTCCAGACCTCGATCGTCGTGAAATGATTGGTGCGGGCTTTCATCTGCTGCGCTTCGTAGCGCAGGTTGCCCGGCTCCTTGCGGGTCTGCTCGGCGAACGGGGTCAGCATGGCGATGCACTTCTCGCGGTTCGGCGGGCCGACGTCGACATGGGTCACCACATAGATCGAGCCACGGGCGCCGGCCGAGGGCATCGCGCCCACCGCGGTCGCGATCGATTCACGGTCGTCGATCGGCGACAGCAGCATCGGCGTGATCTTGTCGCGGAACTGCTTCTGGCTGGCGGCGGCGCCGTGGGCATCGAAGGCGGCGCGGTCCTTCCAGGCTTCGAGCACCACGAACTGATTGTTTTCGGTGGTGCGCTGGAGCACTTCGAAGCGCAGCGCACCGGCCTCCTTGCGGCTCCCCTCGGCCAACTGGCGCAGTGCCGTGGCGGCCTGGCTCTTCGAAGCCGGCGCCACTTCGAGATAGCTCACCATGTAAACGGTCGGATCCCCTTGCGCGCGCGCAGTCGAAAGCGCGGCGAGCGGCATCAGCGCAGCAGCAAGCATGAGATGCATGAAAAGACGCATGGCGTTTCCCCGGTTGTGCTTTATCGGACGATGGTAATGCGGTCGTCCCCACGCCGTCAAAGCCGTTTCGCTGCGTCCGCACCCGTTCAGGGCGCCGGCACGGTGAGCAGGCTCGGAAAGGCGCGGCCTCGGATATCGTAAACGCGCGCGTAGCTCACGCCGTCGCGCACCACGTCAACCCAGAGCGGCGCATCGAAGTGGGCGCAGTAGAACTCCCCGAGCATCATCGCGAAATCGGCGTCCTTGGGGTCCCAGGTGGTTTCGAAATCCGCTCCAAGCTCGACCTGCGGCGAGCGATGCGGGCCGCAGACCGCAAGCTTCCAGCGCCGATCTGCTGGCTTCGTGAGACGAAGCTCGGCAAGCTTGGCGGCGAGGCCCTGAGACGCCTGCTTGAGCGACAGGCCCCAATAGTCGAGCATGAATTTCTGCCGCGCTACGGCCATGCCGCCGGCCATGCGATTGAAGTGGGTGTACTCGTACGGATGTAGCCGGACCATCGCGATCACGGGCAGCACGACGCCGGCAGCCATCACAGCGGCCGCGGTCGCGGCCAGCGCGCGGCCGCGCAGCGCCGACACCTCGATCAGCCACGCGCCGGCGAGACCTCCGAGCACGGCGAACGGCGGCAGCACGAACACGAAATGACGGATGCCGTTGTACATCGCCGGCCGCACGATCACCGTGACGACGATCGGCAGCAGCGCCGCCGACGCCACGGCGAACAGCAGCGCACGCCGCTGCGGCGCAACGCTACGTCGGAACGCCGCAATCATGGCACCGGCAGCGCCGGCGAGGCCGAGCAGGGAAAAGATCTCCGGCAGCTTGAGCGCCATCAGGGTCGGCACGTAGCTGCGCGGCATGTCGGTCACGAGGATGAGTTGGCCGTCGAACAGCTCGCTCCAGGGCTTTTCGAAGAAGCGCGAGAAATAGGCGACGGCGTGGAACGGATTGAGCGGATCGACGACGGACCACGGCCAAACGACGGCCATGATGGCATAGCCGAGCAATGCCGCCGGCACGAGCGCCAGCACAAACCGTCCAGCGCGCGCGGCGGCGGACCGCAAGCCGAGCGCCCGGCAATCGATTCCGAACAGAAGCGCAAGCGCCGCCACCAGTTCGATCACGCCGAAGCCGCCCATCACCCTCGATCCGATCGAGAGGCCGAAGCCGAGACCGAGAAGCAGTCCGGTGCGGAGGGTCAAGGCTGGATATCCCTCGAATGCCCGCACCAGGCCCAGCAGCAGGATCGCCATCGCGACCGCGAACGGCGCGTCCTTGGCGTTCATGAACATGTGGCCGACATAGAGCGGGCAGGTCGCCAGCAGAACAAGCGCGATCAGGCCGGCGAGCGGACTGCCGATGCGGCGGCCGGTCCGCCAAGCGGCGATCATGCCGACAATGCCGACGGCCGCCCCGACCAGCCGCCGCGTCTCGAACAGCGTGAATGGGAGCACCTTGGCGGAGAGCGCGGCCAGCATGTCGAAGCCGCCGCCGTATTCGTACAGATTGACGAAGGAGAGTGCCCGCTGGTCGTGAAAGCCGGAGCCGTAATAGGCGAGCAGCAGGCCGCCATATTCGGAGTGGGTGTAGTCGTCCCAGCCGAGTCCGTAATCGCGAAAAGTCGCGAGCGCGATGGCCGCGACGACGAGCAGCAGCGCAATGGCAATGCGGTCGAAGACAAACGAGCCAACCCACGCCGGGGGCGCGGGTTCGCTCGGCTGAAAGGCGCTGGGCCGGGCAGGCTTGGTGAGAGATCCATCGGCCGATTATAGAGACACCGATAGCCTCATGGCCCGTCGCCCGCGGCAGGCGGCGACTTTGCCGCGGCAAGAGCATAATCCCGAAATGTTGCAGCCTTTTCGGATCGGATCATGCGAGAAGCGGAGCAGGATCGCTTCAATCTGAAGCGATCCTGGCCTACGCCGCGTCGGCCTTGCTCATCGCCGCGTCGAACATCTTGGCCACGTGCTCCCAGTTGACCAGGTGATCGACGAAGGCCTTGAGGTAATCCGGCCGGCGGTTGCGATAGTCGATGTAGTAGGAGTGCTCCCAGACGTCGCAGCCCAGGATCGGCAGCGCGCCATGAACGAGCGGATTTTCGCCGTTCGCACTCTTCATGACGACGATCTTGCCGCCCTTCACCGCCAGCCAGCACCAGCCGGAGCCGAACTGCGACACGCCGGCGGCGATGAGTTCCTCCTTCATCTTGTCGAAGGAGCCGAGGTCGGCGACGATCTTCTTTTCCAGGTTGGCGGGCAGCTTGTTGCCGCCGCCGTTGGGCTTCATCCACTGCCAGAAATGCAGGTGGTTGTAATGTTGCGCGGCGTTATTGAAGAGGCCCTGGTTTTGATTGAACGAGCCTTTCACCACCTCTTCGAGGGACTTTCCCTCCAGTGGCGTACCCTTGATCATGTTATTGGCGTTGTTGACGTAGGCGAGATGATGCTTGTCGTGATGATATTCGAGCGTTTCGCGCGACATATAGGGGGCCAGCGCGTCATAGGCGTACGGAAGGTCAGGCAGCGTAAAGGACATCACATTTCTCCGAGAATCATGGGCGCCGCGTCAACGCGGGAGAGAGTTTCCAGTTCCTCGGGTCGGTCGCGTGGCTGCGGGATCCCATTGGAACCAGCATTCCAGGGTATACTATGTTGCCTTGGGCTGGCAATTTGAGGGGAAAACCCATCGGTCGACATGGCGGCTGCGGCTTTAGGCGGCGCTGTCCTGCCGCCCGGTTCGTGTTTGGCCGGCGCTCAAATCCGAGCGAAGTGAGCAGCTTGCTGCCTTTGTCGCCCGAATGACATATTAAGCACATTGATAGGTAGACCATCTCCCAGCCACATTGGTCATTGCGGTCCAGGCAGAACATGACGAAAATAGTCTGGTAACCATAATGCCTTGGGCAGCGAGTAAGGGTTTGGGCGGGGCGCGTCGGCGTATGTCTGTGATCTTGTTGATGGCGGGTAGTTTTCTTGCGGTGGCCGGCGTGGCCCTCGTCGGCTTCGGCGTGGGCGCGGTGCTCACGGACGTCGGAAGCACGCTGATCATCTCAGGGACGATCGCATTCACGGGTGGCCTGATCCTGGCTGCCATCGGGGTCGCGGTGGGCGAGTTGACCCGGATCGCCAACGCGCTGCGGATGCGGCCTGTCGCTCGTCCCGTCCGCCCCCTTGAGGCCGCAGAGCCGGTGCCTGCGGCCCGGCCGCCGCTGCCGCGCGCGCCGGCGCCGCCAAAGCCCAGGGCTGCTCCGCCCGTCAACGAGCTTCCCGACGCCGAACCGCGCGCGCCGGCGGTGGTGCGGCCACCCGAGCCGCGGCCGATCGAGACCCGGACGGAGCCGCGCCCGGTTGAAGCGCGATCTTTCGAGCCGCCGGCACCCATCGTTCGTGCGCCGCTGCCGCGCGTCCCGCGCCCGCAGGCCAACTCGACCGTTGATGTTTCCGCCAACGCGATCGAACGCTTGCGGTCGAACTTGCCGCGCCCGGAACGCAAGCCCGACGCGATCGCGGACTTCGACGACGCCACGTTGTCGCCGAACGTCGGAACGTCCCATTCTCAGGGACCGGGGGAGGCCGCCCCGACGCTGAAACCCCCGGTTGAAGCGCTCGCTACGGAAGCTCCAGCAGAAAACGGCGCGCCGCGGCTTGATTTCCTGTTCCGGTCGAAGCCGTCACGTTCACGGCGGTCGCAGCCGACCTTTGATGCGCTGTGGCCCAAGCGCGCCGGCGACGCCGAAGCGGGGGTCGAGGACCAGCAGGCAGAGCCGGGAGCGGAACCTCCGACCGCCGAACAGCCGCCGGCGGACAAGCCGGTTTCGCAAGCGCCAACCGCGGCATCGCTCATGGACGGTGCACCGCGAGCGGCCGATGCAGCGCAGACCTCGGCGCCGCCGCAGCCGGGGACAATTCTCAAGTCGGGTGTCGTCGACGGGATGCCCTATACGCTCTACGCCGATGGCGCGATCGAGGCGCAGCTTCCCGAAGGAACGGTACGGTTCGGCTCGATCCGAGAGCTGCGCGCTCATATCGAGATCAACAGTTAGATCATTTCTTCTCAGTCTCCGTGCTGCCGGCCTCGGGCGCGAAGTTGAGCGCCGTCCCGTTGATGCAGTAACGCGCACCGGTCGGCTTCGGTCCATCCGGAAAGACGTGACCGAGATGAGCTTCGCAAGCGGCGCAACGCACTTCGGTGCGCGTCATGAAGAACGAGCGGTCCGTGTGCTCGCTGACGGCGACCTTCTCCACCGGCGCCCAGAAACTCGGCCAGCCCGTGCCGGAATTGAATTTCGTCTGCGAGGAGAACAGCGGTGCGCCGCAGCAGACGCAGCGATAGAGGCCGGCTGCCTTTTCGTTCCAGTACGGACCGCTGAAAGCACGTTCGGTGCCGTGTTGCCGCGTGACGTGGTACTGCGCGGCGGAGAGTTGCCTTTGCCATTCGGCGTCGGACTTGACGACTTTCAGGGACGGATTGTCGGACGACTTCATCTTTGATCTCCACCGGATCACCCGGGCACCATGTAGAACGTTGTGGAACCGGCACAATTCACATCTGGTCGACGCAGTGACCTGGAGCATGACTTGGGCCGCGTGCCGCTATCTTTGCTGCCAACGGTGATCGTCTGTAACATTGGCGATCATTATAGCAAGTTGTAAGGATTATTCCCCGGATTGGGGAAAGTCTTGTTGCTTTCTCCAAGAAATGTGAATAAAACTACCTGATAAATCAGTCTTCCGAATCCGAATTCGTTCTAATAACGGCGGCGATACGCCAGCGGGACCGACAAATACCGAAAATGCCTGTCTAAGCCGGCAGACCGGTCAATTCAACCAAGTGCAAAGGCAGTACTCAATGGGCGACGGATCAGGCGGAACCTTCATCGAGCTGACGGCGGAAATCGTCTCGGCCTACGTGAGCAACAATTCCGTACCGGCCGGGGATTTATCGTCGCTGATCAGTCAGGTTCACACGGCGCTGACGCGGGTGTCCACAGGGCAGGGCGAAATGCCGATTGAGCCGTTGCGCCCGGCGATCTCGGTCAAGAAGTCGATTACGCCGGATTACATCGTTTGCCTTGAAGACGGCAAGAAGTTCAAGTCGCTCAAGCGCCATTTGCGCACGCAGTACAATATGACGCCCGAAACCTATCGTGAGAAATGGGCGCTTCCTCCGGATTATCCGATGGTGGCGCCGAACTACGCGGCGGCGCGCTCGCAGCTCGCCAAGCAGATGGGCCTCGGCCAGCAGCGCCGCCGACGCAAGTGAGATCCACGTCTTTTGCAACGGTTTGACCCATGGCTGGCCGGGCTCCTCCTGGCCATTTCTTTTTTGCGGCCTGGAGTTGGTTTGATCAGCATGCCGGGGTGGATCGCTCGACATACATCCTGAGCTTGACGTAAGGATCGTAGTCCTATAGGATTTTGGACCTAATTAGAATGAGGGTCCGATGCACGATCGTTTCGAATGTCCCGCCGCTAATCTTTCCCTCCATCAGTCCAACATCGCCGTCCGACCGGTCCGCTGCCGCGCCCGCGGAGCTTGCGCATGACCCGCGCGAATTCTTCAGGCCTCCCCAAACCGGCAGAAAGGCTGCTCGCCCGCCTTGCCGCCGTCCCGCCCGGCGGAAAGGCTGTCGCAATCATCGATGCTGCGGCGGACGAAGCCTGCGTCGACACTCTCATCCATGCCGATCTTGCCGTCCGTCGGCCTGACGGTGCGCTGGCGATCACCCCCGTCGGGGCGGCGCATCTCGCCCGGCTTGCGATCGCGCGCAGCGGCTCCGGAATCGATCCGTTCCTCGGCCAGCATCTCGCGCTCGCCCAGGGCGAGATCGAGACCGCGCAAGGCCGCGCCAGCGTCACGATCGACACCGCCGAAAGCCCACTGGCATGGCTTGCTCGCCGCAAAGGCCGCGACGGGCAGGCGATGATCGCGCCGGTGCAATTCCAGGCCGGCGAGCGGCTGCGCGCCGACTTCACGTGCGCGCAGCTCATGCCGCGCACGACCGCGAACTGGAACGCCTCAATCGCGCGCGACCGCCGCGCGAACGGCGAACGCAGCTTCACCGACGTCGTCATCGCCGCGCGCCAGCGCGTGCACCATGCGCTCGATGCGGTCGGGCCGGAATTCAAGGGGCTTCTGCTCGACGTCTGCTGCTTCCTCAAGCGGCTCGAAGACTGCGAGCGGGAGCGCAACTGGCCGCAGCGCTCGGCTAAAGTGGTGCTGCAACTCGGCCTTGAACGTCTCGCCCGCCACTACGGCTACGCAAGCGAGTTGCGCGGAGCAAAGCGCGCGCCCGTGCGGGCCTGGCTCGCCGACGATGCCAGCGAGATGCGCGCGGAATGAAGTTGTTGGCCGGAGCGCCGCTTTCTCCCTGCCGTTTTGCACAGGCCATGGTTTCCCTTCCCTCGCTCGCGGGGGAGGGAGAAAAAGCCGGAGCTACGCCACCGCGGTCAGCGCGGTGCGCGCGTCGTGGCGGATGCGTTCGACCATCGATCGAAACCCGTTGGACCGCTGCGGCGTCAGATGCTCGCGCAGGCCCAGGCGATTGAACAGGTCGATGGCGTCGCTTGAAAGGATCTCCTGCGCGTGCCGGCCGGAATAGAAGGCGAAGAGGATCGCGATCAGCCCGCGCACGATGTGGGCGTCGCTGTCGCCGGCGAAGCTGAGCACCGGCCCGCCGGTCCCGTTCGGCTTGACCGTCGTGGCGAGCCATACCTGGCTGGCGCAGCCTTGCACCTTGTTCACATCGGTGCGGTCGCGCTCCGACAGCGCAGGCAGCGTGCGGCCGAGCTCGATCACATAGCGGTAGCGGTCGTCCCACTCTTCGAGCAGCGAAAAATTATCGATGATCTCGTCAATCGCCATGAGTTTGCGCCGTTTTGCGATGCTTCCGCATACCCGTATATGGGTCTGGGCGATAGTCTGGCGAAGGCCCGCCGCAGAAATGAAAAAGCCCCGACGGTCGACTGTTGAGGTCGACCATCGGGGGATGCCCGGTGGATAGGGCCCAAGGAATTGGAAAGTCAGAACCGGAAATCAGGACCAAAAATCAGAGGCTGAGGCGTCCGGCGGAACGCTCGCGTGCTTCTTTGCGGGGTTGCGGGCCGCGCCAGGGAGTTGCGAGATCCGCCGGCGTCAGCGTCTGTTGCGAAGGGCGTGCGGCCGGGAGCGGCGTGGCGTCGACGGCGACCGTGCCGGTCGCCGTGTCGTTCGGCCCAAGCTGCTCGTTGAGGAACTCGTAGAGCATCTTGGCGCCGGCCTGCACCCGGTAGCCGATGGTGGTCGCCGCCTGCGATCCGACGACGCAGGCGTCGGGTTGACGCTCGCAGAAGCCGCGCATGTCCGAGATCGCCGCGCGCGCCGCCGAGAATGCTTCCATCGTGCCGACCTGTCCCTGCGGCGTCGGGCGCGAGCCGCCGCTCGGCAGCAGGACCAGGATGAGGCCCAGCCAGAACGTCATTCGTAACAGGAAGCGCATCAGCCCGCCCGAAGTTTCCCCACGGCCTAGGTTGGCCGCATCGGTGAGACCCTAGCAGCCAGGCTTGAAAGCGCGGTTCGCGCCGTCGCCCGGTTTTTGTCCAGTTTTGAGGCGAATGCGCTTCAAATTTTCCGACAATTTGAATGATTTGCCGGAGCGGCCGGCGCACTGTTGCGCCTTCGGCTACCGGCCCGCGAGCAGCCACCCGGGCGGCACGATCGTTAGGATTTGCAACCGACCATTCACCATTTCTTACGATTGGGTACGCGGCCCTCAACGAAAACAACGCCGCGGCGTTGTGAAAGGGCGTGCAGTCGCGGTCTTTAGCTTTCGCTTAAGCCGGCTCTGACACGATCCGCCGCCGTAAAATAAGGGGAGCGCGTCTCGCATCGACGGACGTGCACAGGGACCGTGGGTTTCTTCGCAGCGATCCGCGACTATACCGACACGCTGGTGCATCCGTCCGCGCAGCAGGATGCGCTGACGGCCGCGCGGCACCGCGCGTTCATTGCGCCGCGCCTCCTCGGCAGCGTGGCTGCACTCGCCGCCTTCCCGATCTATGTGACGATGCGCGGCGTGCCGAGCCCGATCGAGGTTGTCGTCTTTGCGTGGCTCGTCGCGCCGATCCTCATCGCCTACTTTCTTTCGCGCACCGGACGATATGAGCGCGCGCATGCGCTTTCATCGCTGGCGCTCACGGGCCTGGTGACGGCGGTGGCGGTTGAAACCGGCGGCATCAGCTCGTTCGCCGCGATCTGGCTGGTGGTGGTGCCGCTCGAAGCCGTCCTGTCGGCGTCGCGTCGCGTGGTCGCCCTCGCATCGACATTTGCGCTTGGTGGCGCCGGGCTGCTCCTGTTGATGGGGGCGCTCGATCTGTTGCCGCCCGCGATCGAGCACGCACAGGCGGCGCTCGCGGCGCTTGGCATCATCTCGGCGGCGCTCTATGCGACCGGGCTCGCGCTTGGCGCGGAGTCGCTTGCACGCACCAGTTTCGCGCGCCTCTATGCCGAGGAGGACCGCTATCGCCTGCTCGCCGGCAACATGGCCGACGTCATCACGCGGCACGGCAAGAACGGTGTGGTGATGTTCATCTCGCCGGCCGCCGAGCGAATGTTCCGCACCTGTGTGCAGGATTTGTTGGGGTTTGGACTGTTCGATCGCGTGTATGTCTCCGACCGTCCGGGCTTTCTCACCGCCCTCGCCGATTCGGCGACGCTGCGCGAAGGCCGTTCCGTCGAGTTCCGGGTGCGGTGCGCCCAGGACGATGGCATGGTGGGCGTCGATTTCGTCTGGGTCGAGATGTGCTGCCGTCCGCTCGATCATACCGGCGATGACGTGGCCGCCGAGCACGACGTGGTCGCGGTGATGCGCGACATCACCAGGCGCAAGGTGCAGGAGCATGCGCTCGAGCATGCGCGCTCCGAAGCCGAGATTGCGAATGCCGCCAAGAGCCGCTTCCTCGCGACCATGAGCCATGAGTTGCGCACACCGCTCAATGCCATCATCGGTTTCTCGGAAATGCTCACCAAGGAATCCGCGCTGATGATCGACGCGCAGCGGCGGCACGACTATGCGCATCTCATCAACGAATCCGGGCATCATCTGCTCTCGGTCGTCAACGGCATCCTCGATATGTCGAAGATCGAGACCGGCAACTTCGAGATCACGCCCGAGCCGTTCGCGCCCCGCCAGGTGATCGACGATTGCTGCGATCTCCTAAACCACCGCGCCCGCGAAGGCGGGATCGAGATCGTCACACGGCTGCCCGACGATCTGCCCGATGTGGTGGCCGACAAGCGGTCACTCCATCAGATCATGCTCAACCTCCTGTGCAACGCCATCAAGTTCACGGCCGACGGCGGCAAGGTGGTGGTGAGCGCAAACAGCGAACCAAACGCGATCGTCGTAACGGTCGAAGATACCGGCGTCGGCATCGGCGCTGACGACCTGCCGCGCGTCGGCGAGCCGTTCTTTCAGGCGCGCTCGTCATATGACAGGCGGCACGACGGAACCGGGCTCGGGCTCTCGATCGTGCGGGGACTGCTCGCCCTGCACGGCGGCGAACTGCAGATCGCCAGCCGGCTCGGGGAGGGAACCTCGGTCTCGATCCGCCTTCCGCTCGATTGCGAAAAGGCGCGCACCAGCGGCGAGCAGAGCAAAGTGAGCCGGCTGGTCTCACGTTCCGTGGAGGAAGATTCAGAAATGCGGGTGAAGAAACGTGCGTAGCGAAGGCGTCCGCGCCAGCCGTGCCAGTGCAGATTTCGACGATGAAGGGGAGGTCGAGCGCCGCCCCGGGCTGTTGCAGCGGTTGGGCTGGAGCCCGCGCGACGCGGTGGGCTTCGTCGTCGCTGTGTTCGCGTCGGGCGCGATCCTGATCAACATCATGTTCATGCAGCCGGGGCCGCGCGAGGCGCCGAAGTTCAAGCGTGTGCCACTGCAGAGCGCCGCCGCCGAGACCAGGAGCGCGTCCGTTCCCGTCGTGCCGCGGGCGCGTCCGGTCGAATCGGCCCCCGCCAGGAACGAGGCTGGCGCGCCGGCGCGCGTGCAGCCGAAGTCGGCGAAAACGACCGCGTCCGTGTCGTCACACCGGCTGAGCGCGGCGCCGTTGCGTCAGGATCCGATCGCGGAGCTCATCGCGCCGACCAAGCGGGTGCTGGCGGTGCAGCGCGCGCTCTCCGATTTCGGCTACGGGCAGATCAAACCGACCGGCATTCTCGATGCCGAGACGCAAGCCGCGATCGAAAAGTTCGAACGCACGCGCAAGCTTCCGGTCACTGGTCAAGCATCGGAACGCGTCGCGCGCGAACTCGCGAGCGTCGTCGGACATCCGATCGAATAGCGATTTGCGCAACGCGCCGGAACGCGGCATATCCGGACCGGTCTCCGCAACAGCGGCCGTGTCATGCGATTGAAGTCCGCGATCTGGGTCGCCGCCTATGTCCGTCGCTGTCACATCGAAGGCGCGTTCGCGGCGGTACGCCGCCGCGGTGCGGAAGATGCCGGGGCGATCTTCATCAAGCTCAACCGGCTCGACGGCACCGCTGTACTGTTCAGCCCGGCGCCTCAGAGCGTGTTCGACGAAGCCCACCCCAGCGATCGCGCCTTCGTTCGTTCGTCGGGGGAACAGCCGGTGCCAGAGGACAAGATCGAGGAACGGCTGACACGAGAAATCCGTTTCGATCCCGATACTTGGATCGTCGAAGTCGAGGACCGCGCCGGCCGGCATTTCCTCGACAATGTCGTGAGCTGAGGTTCAGCCGCGCTCCGACTTCGCCGGACGGCCGAGAACATCGAACCGCAGTGTGTCGCGTTCCGCGGTCACCGTGCGCCGCGATTCTTCTCGATCGCCGCGCCGCGTGGTGAGGGTCCGGTTGCGGCGCGGCAGCGGCGGATCGCTCTCGCGCCAGATCATCAGGAGATGGCGGGCCGCGTCCCCGCTGATCTCGTCGTAGAGGTCGGCGAGGTCGTAGACCCGCTGCACGGAATGTCCGATCACCGGATTCACGAACAGCAGGATGCGCTGCAGCACCTCGGGTGCCGCGCCCAAGGCTTTCGCGGCGACGACGAGCGGCTCGCCAAGTTCGTCGTTTGCGACCCGGCGCGCCTGCGCGATCGAGATCGAGAGCGCGGCTTCGAGCTCGCGGATGAAAGCCTCGCCATTGTGCGCAAGCGCCGCGGCTTCGAGGCGCCGGATTGCTTCTTTCGACGCCGGCGCGGGCGGCGAACTCGGCGTGGAAGCGTATTCGAGGTTGGTCAGGATCAGCCGGCGCTCCGTAGCGTTGGCGGCAAAGAAAAGCTCGCAGAGCTGCACCGCCTGCGTATTGCTCGGATTCACTTGGTCGCTTTGCTTCCCGGTGGCGTCTGCGTCACTCGATGCGGTCCGTGCGGCAATTACGGCGGCATGGGACGATCCGCACTCGTGCGCGATCGCCGCCAGGTCTTCAGCCGTCAGACAGTGCGTGTGTCGCAGGATCGGTTCCGCCACCACCAGGAGGTCATGCGCCAGGCGCTGGATCACCAGCCGCGGCGCAGCCGGATACCGCGCGAGGCGTTCCGCGACGGCCGCGCGCACTGCAACGTCGGTGGAACCGATGAGACGCAGCGCCAATTCGGTGTAGTGGCGCTCGTCCTCGGGCGTGTGCACGGGAATTTGCACATAGATGTCGGTCAGGACGCGCAACAAAGTCGGGCGGATGTCGACGCCGTCGCGTTGTCCGAGATCAAGAAGGCCGTCGAGGGCAGGGTAAGTGTTACGCATTGTGGCCGCTGTGCAACAGAGATTAGCGTTCAAGGTGCAGCCCGATGCTAAATGCGTCGCATTAGGAAAGCGTTAACTGTGACAGCCGCTAAATTGCTGGAACGGACTGTATTGGCTCTCTGTTGAGTTTCAGGGGGCGGGGGAAAGCAGATGGGAACGCTGATCAGATTTCCGGACGTCAGTCGCATGCCGCGCAGTTCTCGACTGAGTGCTGGGCGGCCAGAGTCCGCGACCGTCATCATCCTGCCGGTCGTGCGGATCGAGCGCTATCCGGACGAGCCGTCGCAGGCCGATGTGAGCCGCAGCCAGCGTCGTCGCCGCCGCCGTCGCGCCTCCCGCTCCTGAGCGCATCATTTCATGGCCGGGCCCATGCGATCGCCACTGCTTTCATTCCGGCGATTGCGCCAGCGCCCCTTCTGTTTTTTTATTGCCGGCCTGTTCGGCGCCTGCACCGCGAATGGTGATTTCGGCCGGGTTCGGCCCGCGCTTCGCAGCGATACCATGCACGATTGGGTCGGCCGTGATGCGGTCGGCGTTCTCGGGCAGCCTCCCTCAGTCTATCCACTGACCGACGACGAGCAGCTCCTGCGCGATCTCGCCTATCCGCTGATTCAGCCGCCGTATGATCGCCAGCGCTGGTACAGTGTGCTGGGCGAATACGGCTTCCTGCATGCGCCGCCGGAATTCCCACAGTTCGATGGGCTCGATTACTGGGTGAATCTCGGGATCTATTATCGCCGTTCAGAAGCGTCTGCCTACGCGCAGATCGGCACCGATGCGCGCAACGATTTCGTGCGGATCGAGCCGTTTTTCGCGGTCGCCGTTCGCGTCGCCGACATGGATCAGAAACGCGCCAGCAGCCTTGCCTTCGTCTCCGACTTGTCACCGCCCGAGCGCGACCACGCGATATTCCGCAACAACGAGAACGCCGCCGTGATGGCCTGGGTGTGCCGGTCGCTCAACGACCGCGCCGGCGCCTATCGCTATGCGCTCGAGCGCCTGGTCATCTCGGTGCCATCGACCGCGGCGGTCGAGACAGGGCGGACGCTCACGCAATTGGTGTCACGGATCGACATTGCCTGCCGCGCCTATGGTGGCCGCCCCCTCGTTACCAAGGGTTAGCGGTCGCTCCTCATGCGCGGCTTGGTCGAAAAACTCCGCAGACGAACTGTTACAGCGGCAGGTCTTGACGCCTGACATGCACTCATGATGATGGCTTCCACGAACTGAATTGGGAATTGGTGCGATGGGTCGCCCAGCCGTCTTTCTCGACCGGGACGGCGTGCTTGTCGAAGAGGTTTATTACGCTCAGACCGGAGAATGGGATGCGCCGTGGTGCACCGACGATGTGCGCTTGCTTCCGGGTGCGGCCGCGGGGGCACGGCGGCTTGCCGAAGCCGGGTTCGCGCTCGTCCTGATCTCCAACCAGGCGGCCTTCGCCAAAGGCAAGACGTCCCTGCGCAACATATGGCTGGCGCATGAACGGTTCGTCTCGCTGCTGGCGGGGGAGGGGGCCAAGCTCGACGCGGTGTTTTATGCCTACGGCCATCCCGACGGAATTGTGCCGCAGTTCACCGGGCCTTCGCTCGAACGCAAGCCAGGTGCTTACAATCTTTTCGTCGCGGCCGCCCAGCTCGATCTCGATCTCACCCGCTCGTGGATGGTCGGCGACCGGGATTCGGACATCGCCTGCGCCCGCGCCGCGGGTGTGCAGCCGGTCCTGGTTGCCAATCCCCACCTGCCGGTTCAAGGCGCGGCGAGCGATGCCGGCATTCGCACCACATCTGATCTGATGGAAGCGGCCGCCTGGATCATTTCCAGAACTTCAGATCGTCGAGGATGAGATTGCAGATAGTGCTACGATCTTTGACTTGATCGGGTCCGGCCGATCGTCGGTCGCAAGCGGAGTAGCCACAGGAGCGGCGATGACGGCGGTAGATTTCGCGACGTTTGTTGATGAACTGGCGTCGGTGTCGGGCGAAACCATCAAGCCATTCTTCCGTACCGCCCTCAGTATCGAAGACAAAGGGGGCAATCGCGGCTTCGATCCCGTGACCGCGGCCGACCGGGCGGCGGAATCCGCGATGCGTACCCTCATCCGTCGAAACTTTCCGAGCCACGGGATCATCGGCGAGGAATACGGACCCGAGCGCGCCGATGCCGAATATGTCTGGGTCCTGGATCCGATCGACGGCACCAAGTCCTTCATCTGCGGCATGCCGGCTTGGGGAACGTTGATCGCGCTCACGCGCTTTGGCGAGCCGGTCTTCGGCGTGATGAACCAGCCCTTCACCGCCGAGCGCTTCAGCGGCGATGGCGGCGCCGCATCTTATCGCGGGCCGGCTGGCAAGCGCGATCTTCGGGTGCGCCCCTGCGCGACGCTCGCGGAAGCGGTCTTGTTCACGACCAGCCCGCGACTGATGAATAAGACCGACCGCAGCGCCTTCGAACGGGTCGAGGAGGCAGTGCGGCTCTCCCGTTACGGCGGCGACTGCTACCAGTACTGCATGCTGGCCGCTGGTCACGTCGATCTCGTGATCGAGACCGAGCTCAAGCCGCATGACGTGCTGGCCCTGATCCCGATCATCACCGGCGCCGGCGGCATCATCACGACCTGGGAAAACGCCCCCGCCACCGGCGGCGGCCGCATCGTCGCGGCCGGAGACGCCCGCATCCATGCGCAGGCGCTGGCGATGCTGACGGGGACTTCTGGCGCTTCCTAGGGAGCTGTGCCGGCCGAGCGGTATCAACGATTTGGCGGCTGGCGGGAAAACGGTCGGTGCTTCTTAAGCGCCCATCTGCGCAGCCGGCGTTGAACGCGAGATTGCTGCTTCATCTTCGTTCATGTCGGCAGGAATGTCCGCGAACAACGGCGTGCTGAGATAGCGTTCGCCGGTATCCGGCAGCATGCAGAGCACCGTCGCACCTTTCGGCGCGTCCTCGCAAACGCGCAGTGCGCCGGCAAAGGTCGCGCCGGCGGTGATGCCGACAAAGATCCCTTCCTTCTGGGCCAGATCGCGGCTGGAGCGCAGCGCGTCGGCATTCGCGATCGGTATGATGCGATTGATGACGCCCATGTCCACCGCGTCTCCAGTCAGTTTCGGAATGAAATCGGGAGTCCAGCCCTGCATGGGGTGAGGCTTGAAGGACGGGTGGGCCGTAGCCGCCGATCCGTCGGCGTTGCGCTGTTGCGCGGTTCCGCTGCCAAGCAAGGGAGCGTCCTGCGGTTCGCACACGATGATTTTGGTATCGGGACGCTCCTTCGCCAGGACCCGCGCGACACCCTTGAGCGTGCCGCCGGTGCCATAGCCGGTGACCCAGTAGTCGAGCCGCTCGCCGGCAAAATCAGCAATGATTTCACGCGCGGTGGTGCGCGAGTGCATGTCGGGATTGGCCTCGTTTTCGAACTGCCGTGTCAGGAACCACCCATGCGTGTTGGCCAGCTCGATCGCCTTCGCTACCATGCCCATGCCGCGTTGCGCCGCCGGAGTGAGCACCACCTTGGCACCGAGAAACCGCATGAGCCTGCGCCGCTCTACGCTGAACGTCTCGGCCATCGTAAGCACCAGGGGGTAGCCCTTCTGGGCGCAAACCATCGCGAGGCCGATGCCAGTATTGCCGCTCGTTGCCTCGATGACGGTCTGTCCAGGCTTGAGCTGTCCGGAGCGCTCGGCCTCCTCGATGACCCCGAGCGCCAGACGATCCTTGACGGAGCCGAGCGGATTGAATGCCTCGATCTTGACGTAGAGATTCAGGTCCGGGGGCGCCAGCCTATTGATCTTCACGACCGGAGTGTTTCCGACCGTCTCGAGGATATTTTGAAACTTGCCCGCCATGCTTTGGCTCCTGCCGCAATGCCTGCCCAAAGAGCGACTTATCGCGCTTGCTTTCTGATGCCATGCGCCGCGGTGGGCTGCAAGGCTGCTGGCATGCGGACCCGCCACCTCCAACGTCAACATCAACCAGCGGCTCGCCAATCTGCTCGACTGCTGAGGACGGAGAAGCCGGACGTGGTCTACTTACAATAGCTGAAGGCGGCGTTCGATATGGCGCCTCCGGCGCGCCATCAACTCGCCGACGAAGTTGTCTTCGCCGAATGTCGCCAACGCCCGACATTCCGAAGCGAGCTTCGCATGCGTTTTTCGTGGCGCCCACTGAGACCGCGATATTTTGAATGGCACGTGCATTGCAGTGCTCCGGTCCAAGTCTGAATGGATAGCGCAGTTAACGAGGTGCCGCACCAAATTGCAGGAGCGCTGTGGCATGAGCGTCTTTTCCAACCCGTTGACCGAGTACTCGCCCCAAATGGAGCTCGAATCGGCTCCGCCGGATGAGTTCGACGGCGAATTCGAGCACTGGGGATTTGATGAACACCGGGAAATGGAGCTGGCGATCGCGTTGCTGGAAGTCGCCAACGAACAACAACTCGATCACTTTCTCGGC
This sequence comes from uncultured Alphaproteobacteria bacterium, assembly GCA_963702695.1. Lineage (GTDB taxonomy): Bacteria > Pseudomonadota > Alphaproteobacteria > Rhizobiales > Xanthobacteraceae > VAZQ01. Next base: position 271,575 of record CAVPDS010000029.1, read on the forward strand.
GATCTCATCCAGACAGCGAGCAGTGAAATCGGCGATCCGGTCAGATCTCCGGTCGGGCGTGCGATCTGCAGCGAACTCAAAACAGCCGCCCGCCAGGCATTGCTGCTTGCAGCTCGAGCAATCGGAGAACGGAGGGGAAGCTCACTTGGGGCACAACTTGGTCGCGGACTTGCTTCCATTGCGGGACGGGCGCTGGGACTCGAGTTGGAAGGCCTGAGCGGGGAGGATCGCGAGTTCGAAGCGATCAGGCAATTCATAAGGTTCGCCGGCATGACCGTAAAAATCGCTGAGGGCATCGCCGCCAACGGCGATCCCGCCCATGTGGCGCATCGCGCCGCGGTCGATGCTGCACAGGTTTACGCCCCCGGCCTGACGATCGGGGGACGCGAGGCGCGGCGGCACGGTGGATGATGGTTTCCTGCGCGGCAGGATCGCTTTGTCGGAGCATCGTTCAATCACGAAGCACAGGAGAAGACGAATGCATGACATCGATCGGATGCAGTTCGGCTATGGCCAAGAGATGGAGAACTATTCTCCGGCATCAGAAACTCCGGCACTCAGCGAATCCGAAGAGATGCAGCTTGCGTCCCAGCTGATGGAGCTGGAGACCGAAGAAGAGTTTGAAAACTTCCTGACCGACCTCATTTCCGGCGTCGCGAAAGCAGCCGGCGGCTTCATCAATTCAACGGCAGGAAAGGCGCTCGGCGGCCTTTTGAAGGGAGCCGCCAAGAAGCTCCTGCCGCTGGCCGGGACAGCGGTCGGCGGATTCTTCGGTGGCCCACTCGGCGCAGGTCTGGGAGGGAATCTCGCGGGGACCGTCGCCGGCGCGTTGGAAATGGAAGCAGACGAGATGGAGTGGGAGGCGGCAAAAACCTTTGTTCGGCTTGCCGCCGACGCAGCCAGGAACACTGCTCTGTCACCCGAAGGCGAAACGCCGGAGGACACGGCCCATCAAGCTGTCAGCAATTCCGCGCAAAAGATCGCGCCAGTGTTGATCGCCCCTCCTGTTCCTCAGCCCATGCCGATGGCGCCCACATGGTCCGGTTATGGCTCGCGCCACCACGGCGGTCGCTGGATCCGCCGCGGCAACCAAATTGTTCTGTTTGGGGTGTGAGGATGCCCGTGCCAGCCTTCGCCGCCTGGATGTTGGAGCAGGAAGCGCGCGCGCTGCTTACGCGTCTCGCTGGCGTAAGGCCATTTGCCCTCCAGGAGTCGATGCTTCCCGCAGCCAATCTGCTGCCCACCTCGCAGATAGCGATCGAGGAGTTTCTAAGCGTCGGCAGGAGCCGGTTGCGAGGCCTCGTGAACGAATTCCTGCAATGGCTTAGATCGTCGGAAAGCTCCCGTAGCGGGGCCGAAGAGGCGCAAAGGAGATTTACGCTGCTGCGGCTTCGTTTCAACGCCGTGCTCACGCAATTCGATTTGTTCGACAACGTCATAACGCAGCGCAGTGAGAATCAAACAGGCGTGTGGTTGTCGGGTCTGGATGTGGCTTCCGCAGACGCCCTCCAGTTGCGGGAACGGTTTTTCGAGGCGCCGCCCATCATCTGCTATCTCGACCGCGGAACGGGCGCCGCCATTCGGCGCGCCCGCACCCGCTTGCCGGGTGGCGGCTCCAATCCTGTCGCCATCATCAGGGTGCCACGCGAGCGCATGGTCGGAAGCGGCATCGCATCCTCGCTCTTTCACGAGGTAGGACACCAGGCAGCGTCGCTGCTTGGGCTGGTGGAATCACTGCGGCCGGGGCTGCGCGCGATGGCGCGCGATAACGCTCAGGACGCGTTGGCTTGGCAATTATGGGAGCGATGGGTTTCCGAGATCGTCGCTGATTTCTGGTCGGTGGCACGCGTAGGCGTCGCGGCGACCATGGGACTGATGGGGGTTGTCAGTCTGCCGCGCCCCTTTGTCTTCCGGCTGGACGCCCGTGATCCCCATCCCATGCCGTGGATTCGCGTAAAACTCAGCGCCGCCCTGGGGCACGCTTTGTATCCGCAGCCGGTCTGGGGGCAACTCGTTGGTCTCTGGGAGTCCTACTACCCGCCGCGCAGTCCGAATCCGCAACATCATGAGACCTTGGCGATGCTGGAGCGCACCGTCCCGGCGTTGGTAACGCTGATCGTCCATCATCGTCCGGCAGCGTTGCGCGGAAGGTCCCTGACCGAGGTGCTTGATCTTCAGGAGTTATCGCCCGAGCGCCTGCGCCGCCAATTGCAGCATTGGCGAAGCGAGCCTCAGAAGATGTACAGGGCTCGTCCCATCCTGGTTTTTGCAGCGGTGGGCCAGGGTCGCGCCGAGGGCAAGATCAGTCCGGAGGAGGAGAGCACGGTGCTCGGAAAGCTCCTCACGCACTGGGCTCTGACCAGCACCTTGCAGGCCGCCGCGAACTGCGCGGCGCTGCGGCCGCGCGACTACGAATGTCCGCAAAGCGTCAACCGCGACGAACCAATTTCAACCTCAACGAGGAGAACATCATGGCCGATTCAGAAAAAATCGAAGCAACCGGCATTTGCGGATTTGTGACGATCGCTGAAGGCAAGGGCGTAGTAGCGAATGCAGAGGTTCAACTTTTTCACGATTCAGCGCCTCGCGCGAAAGGCAGAGCACGCGAGCCCGCGGGCGAGCCAACGCATCGCACCCGGACCGACGCGAACGGCCGCTATGAGTTCCACTGCGAGCCTGGCCATTACTTCGTGCATTGCGAAGCACTGGGCCAGGCCGGCGCAGTGAACGTATCGGTTTTGCAGGGCCAAATTGCGGAAGCCCCCGTCCTCGCGCTGGACCTTCGGTTTGAGCTTGCGCTCTACGCCTACGGAGAGGGAGACCAACGGCATCGGGTATCTCGAGCCGTTGCCGGTCAGCCGCTGATTGTCCGCTTTGAAGCGCCGCACTATCGCGACATCGCGAAGATCAAATGGGCCGCCCTGCCCGATGCACATGCGATTGAATCCGATCACGAAGTGGAACTGGTGTGCAGAGAGGCCGGCAAAGCCGGTGTCGAAGCGATCGCTGCGGCTGACTGGAACACGCCGGATCCGATACGGCCCGAAGTCCGAATGAGGGTGGAATTCACCGTTTCCGAGCCGGCTCTGCAGACCATTCGCGGCAACGTGGGCGTGACGTTGCACCGCAGCGCCAGCCACCCGACACTGGACCAGGCCTTGTGGGTTGCAATCCGCAATCGCACCCACGCGATTTCCTTCGGCCGTTACCGCGAATTCCTCAATCGCGTGCTCAGGTGGGAGGAAAACGAACGACTGCCCGAACCTTTGGAGCGGCGGCTGCGAGACCTGGGCACGCACCTGTATGGCGTGACTGCATATCAGGTGCTCAAAACAGCGACGGAAATTTTTCTGCTGATGGAGTGCGGTGTGCGAATCGATCGCGACCATCGCCACGAACTGGAGGCAAATTCGCTGGGAGACAGCGCGCGCCTTGGCGCGCCGATGAAACCGGGACAACTGGCGGAAAGACTGAGCCAATATCTCGGCCATCCCCCCCAGCTTCCGTATATCACCAGGGTGGTGGAGACGGCATTCCCCGAATATCAGCGCTGCAGCGTAGCGGGCCACCGGCTGCTGGTCGACAAGATTAACGAGCCATGCCTGATAGAGCTCATTTGGTCGTATTGGCACGAAGAAGGCATGCTGATGCAGACCGTCAATGCCATCAGCCGGCGCTTCCAGAATATGCGCCGACCGGGAGACCGCGATCCGCTCCTGAACATGGCGATCGACCCGCTTCGGCCGGTGAACAATCTGCTGTGGGGATTTGTTCAGGATGAACCAAATCGCCTGACTGTCGCTCGCCGAACCGCGGAGTATCAGGCCGAGTACGGGATGCCGCTGTGCGGCAGGGTCGGAGCGCCGGGAGCCGATATCCGCTCCAAGTTTCTGGAAGCCTTTCACAACTTGCTCTACCAAGCTTCGGTTTTTTTCAAGGAAGACTTCCAGACCACGGTCATCGCTGATGGCTTCCCGCTGCTCAATGCGCTGAAGGAAGTCCATTTGATCCTGGCGCAGGGCGCGCACAATCAATTTGGGGACCTGCCCTGGACGGCGCGCGCCGAGATGCTTCTGGTGCAGTTCATGCTGGCGCGACCTGAAATGCGGGAATTCCTGCAGAGCCGCATCATGGTCCCCTACAAGGAAGCGTGGATGCCCCAGGTGGACGCGATGAAGGCCATGCAGGGGTGGTCGGATGTGACGGTGACGCATTTCCGCGATCTCGGCGTCTACGGAGAACAACTGCTGCTCTCGATTCGTTATGGCGACTGGATCAACGTCGACAATGAGGACTCCGCCAAGAACTGGGCCCGGTACCACAAGGACGTCCTCTACGGATATTGGCATGCCTACCGTGCCGCGACCGGCGTTGATTTGACCAATCCGGACACAGTCGATGCAACGCTTCCCGCGATTCGCTTGCAAAGGCGATTGGAGCTGCAGCAGCGGGTGCGGTGATGCGACGGCCAGGCTCGCAAACGCCGGGCTTTACTTTGGCGTTTTACTGGAGTTTGGGCGGGCGTGGCGCCGCGAACGGAGGGGCCTGGCTCCGCATCCGCCGCGCAACTCCGTTTCGTACCAGCCGCTCCACGGGTGCGTGGAGATCGATGAAGCGACCAATTTGGTAGACGCGATAAAAGTCGGATCGAGCAGAAACATGGATAGGGAGTAACAGTCATGCCAGCAGATCTTGGTTTCGAGGCCGAGCCTTTTGGCGGTTTCTCCGGCTCAAACGGCGAGAGTTCTCAGGAGTTCGAGTCGGTGGTAGTTCGCGATCACCGCCCGGCCTGGCCCTGGAGAGGCGCTTCAGCCGTCTCCCGCGGCACACCCGGTCGAGCTTCCTGGGCTCCAGGTTTCTACCGGACCAGAACGCCCCCCTACTTTGGTGGCAGGGGCTATTACCATCCCTCCGACTGGCGCTACAAAACCGCTTTCCGACGACGATGGCCGTGGCTGTTGCGAGCTGGAATCGGATTTGATCCGTCAATGCAAGACCCGCAAATAGTCGCCTGGGCGCAGGCCTGCCTTGCCCAGCTTGTCGGCGCGGAGCTTCCTCAGGACGGCACCTTGGGTCCTGATACGCGACGCGCCATCCAGATCTTTCAAACACAGATGCAGTTGCCCGCCAGCGGAGCGCTGGACCAGAACACCTTGGCAGCGCTGCAGCAGGCCTGCCAGGCGGGCGCCGCTGCTATCGGCGCGCCCGGCCCCGCTGGCGCGCCCGCTTCGTCCCAGGGCGAAGCGCCGGACTTTCCGCATGAGTTCGGCGAAGCCGGTCGCGAGATGTACGAGATGTACGAGATGGAAAAACGCGGCAGGTGCCGGTGCGGCGAGTCGGAACTGAATGAATTGGAAGAGTTTGAAACGACGGCCAAGGCCCCGTTGGCCAGGAGCACATCCTTTCGATATGTGAAGGATTTTTCCGGCCCCGCTGCGGAATGCGTGGACGCCTTGAAGAGGGCCGGGAAAACCAAGGCTGAGGCATTGACCATCATCAATACCCAAATTGGCGTTGCGATCGCCATGCTTCGCAAGGCGGCGGACGAACTCAAACGCGGGAGCCGCTCATCCGCGACAAAAGACCTCTTTCTCAAGATATTCAGAGTAAGACCGGAGTTCGTACCGACCTGGCTGACGGCAACGGCGACGATCAAGGATCGAGGCGATGTCGTAGCGACCCGATGCACACGGGTGGCTGATCTTTTGGCGAGTGGAACGCTCAAGTTCTTCTGTGCAATCAACGCGACCAATTGCCCCGATTGTGATCCTCCAAACCCGAGCGATTTTGCCTGTTCGAGTTATGGAAGCGAGGGCAGGGCACCAGGAAACAGTAACGTGGTTTGCTTGGGAACTGATTTCTGGGACGCCATGAAGGCAGGTCAGACCAGCGCCTTGCTTGCCACGCTGATGCATGAGCCGTTCCACATTTACTTTGGCGTGTACGTGACGGAGCATCGTTCCGATAGCGGAAAATTTGGCGGTATCTATTGCATCGTGCAGTTCGTCTTCGAAATCAATGGCCGGCTCCAACCCGCTCTGTTCAACAAACGGTGTACGGATACGCTGGTAAGAAAATAAACAGGTCCATTCCTGTGAAGAACGGGAGTTTCCCTTCGGGCGACAGTCGCTTTCCCGCTCCATGGGAATCCGCAGACCGGAGTCGGCGGCCCAATCGCGCAAGCAGATTCGGAAAGAAACGAGGACAGTCCGATGAGTATGGATCTCAATTTCGAAGCCGAGGCCTTTGCAGGCTACAACCCATCGCAGGATGAGGATTCCGAACAATTCGAGAAAGGTGGGAAACACGGGGGCTCCCACCACCACCGGAAATCACATGGGGGTCGTTGGAGGTCCCGCCGCCATTCCCGACGCTGGCCGTGGCTGCGCGGGACGGGATTCGGTTCTGGCGGTTCCACACAGGACCCGCAATCGGTTGCCTGGGCGCAAGGCTGCCTGTCGCAGATCACCGGCAACATGGTCCCGCAGAATGGGCTTATGGGATCGGCGACGCGAAGCGCCATCCGCGTGTTTCAAATGCAGCAACAACTGCCGCGGACCGGCATGCTGGACGACGCGACCATGGCGGCACTGCAAGATGCCTGCGCAGACGCGGGCGGGCAAGACGATACGGATGAAATCTCATCGCGGTCCGGGTTCGCACCGCCGTTTGGCTTCCAACGCCAGGATAGCGAAGTAGGCGGATACAAGAAAACGGGTGCCGCCATGGTCAGCGCAAGCACGCTGATTGTGTGGTTTGAATTCAACTCCACCAAACTGCGGCAGGATGACGAGGTCAATTCCGTCGTCCAGCTTGCGTTCGTGATCAAAGCAAGTTTGCAACATCTGAAAGCGGCCGGGAAAGCCGGTAAGATCATTCTTCATGGCTTCGCGAGCAAAGAGGGAGCCGAAGCATCCAACCAGCAACTGTCTGTCCGCCGCGCCCAGCGCGTCAAGGACCTGTTGATCGAAGCCGGGGTGCCCGAGGACCGCATTCAAATCATCGGCCACGGCGCAATCAACAATTGGCCGCAGCCCGGCCTCAAGTGGAACCGCCGCGTGGAAGTGGAGTTTCAACCGTAGCCGTTCCGCGAACAGCTCTCGCACTACCCGGAGCGGATGCCGGCGGCGCGCCGCATCTGCAGAGCCCGGTCTGTGACGCCTAAGCGCTTCGCTGCGCGCTGCAGGTTGCCCTGCTCCGACTGGACGGCAATTCGGATGGCAGCCGCGGTGGTGGCGGTACTTATTTCCCGTAAGCTGGCGCCCATCGCAATCGCATCGGCGATGCTTCGTTCCAGGCGATCGTCGGGCCAGGCGCGCGGAGCGCTGTCATCGGAGGGACGGTCTTCTTCTGGTATGTCGCCGACCGTGATCGGGCCGGGACCGGCGTGACGATACGCAATGCGCTCGACCAACTGGCGCAGTTCACGAATATTTCCCGGATACTCGCGGTTCAAGAGATAGTGGCGCACTGCGTTATCGAAGTCCGGCGGCTCTTCGGAACAGATGGTCCCCAAAAAATACTGCGCGAGCGGCATTATGTCCTCCCGGCGATCCCCAATCCGAAGCGTGCGAAATATGCAGCCGGCAATGCGGTGGAAGAGGTCAAGCCGGAAGTGGCCGCGTTGGATGAGGTCCACCAGATCGCGGTTCGTCGCGCAGACCAGTCGGAAGTTGGTCTTCAGCCATACATTCCCTCCCACACGTTTATAGGTCTTCTCCTGAATCGCGCGCAGGAGCTGTGCCTGCAGCGGCAAAGGGAGTTCTCCGATCTCATCGAGAAACAGCGTCGCCCCGTCGGCCAGGGCGAAGGCGCCATCTCTGGCGCTGTGAGCACCGGTGAATGCGCCGCGCTCGTGGCCGAACAATTCGCTTCCGGAAAGTTCGGAGACAATGGTGCTGCAGTCAATCGTGACCAGTTCCGCCCGCTTTCCTCTCAAATCGGCTTGGCAACCAACGGCGTGAACAAGGCGAGCCAGAAGCTCTTTTCCAGTGCCGCTTTCACCGGTCAGCAACACCGGAGCAGTGCTGAACTTGCCGGCCTCTACCACCCGTCTCACCAAGCAGCGCCACGCCGCACTCTCGCCGGCGAGCGGTTGCTGCCTGAGGGCCTCGGCGGTCAAACGCTCCACGGCATGCCAGCGCTCCAGTTTTGCCAGAATTTGCCCCACCGCCGACACCCCATTCCACGCCATCACATCGGCAGCGCCGAGATGGAGCAGATGCCACGCGTTGCCATTTTCCAGGATCGAGGCGGAAGCCGCCAAGGCGAGCACGCGAGGATGAGCGTTATCCCGGGACTCTCTAATGAAAGAGAACAACCCGTTGTCGACCTGGCTGAAGCAAACAATGCCGTACTGGTCCAGGCTGCCGTTATCGAACGAAATAACTTGGATACCGGCCGCGGCAAGACCATCGCGAATGCGCGATTCGCACAATTCGTTCTGCCCCCAGAATCGAAAGCGGACCGTGCGGGTTGGCACTTGCTCTCCCCAATGATCGTCCGATGCCTATTTCGACGCGCGATCAGTGGTCGTGAATGTCGATGCCGGAACTCTTCTGCCGCTGGCATGCGTTACTAGATGGCTCCTTGCGGTCGCGAGGATTTCGGCATCCACGCCTGCTGAGGCCCATCACGCCGGCGTGTGCGCCAAGCTCGCATGGGCCATGCTGGCTACGACGAAGACTGATCGCCGTAGCGCAATAACTTTGACACGATGTTGATGCTGCGCAACTCCAAAATTGGAGTCCCATGCGGAGCGAAAGTCATCCCCTTACCGCCCTGCATCGGCGACCTCGTACTGATAGGTATTGCAATAACGATCCGGCGGCAAAAAGCACACGGCCGACATTGCTTGAGCAGAATCAAGGTTGAGAATTGGTGTAAAAAGTTGGCGGCGTGAGAAGGCGCGTCGAGGACTGCCAGAGCGGCCGTCGGAAGAGATCGTGGAGGCAAGGGGGATCAGCCCCAGGGCGTAACCCTCTCACGAAACCCGCGATTCGGCAGCGCATCGAGCGCCCTCGGTCGTATCTGCCGGTCGTGTACATCGGGTGTCGATCATTAGTGCGGGCCTGCCGGCCGAAGGTTCACGTCGCACGACCATTCCCGGCTCAGACATCGGTCCCAAGACGACAGCATCAATCACCGCCCGCGCTCGCTACCGGGTGCGAAGCTCTTGCGGGGCGGGACTTTCTCAAAACATAGAGGCTCTGTTGGTTCATCCGGTACCGATACAATTGGCTGATTCACACGGCGCGCGGACGCCCGCATGATCACGATGCCATCAGCGATCAATCGCGGTCGTTGAGGCTCAAAAGGAGATGTGCCATGCTGAAAATCGCTTTCGCGTCGGCGCTCATTGCTGTCGTTGCGGCGCCGGCTTTCGCAAAGAACAAAGCGTCCGCCGCCAATCCGGCCTGGAGCGTGTACGACAACCAAGGCCAGTTCGCCGGCGCTGATCCGGACCCGCTGGTCCGGCAGATGCTCCAGCGTGATCCTCCATCGGCGCAGTAATCGTCCATGGTCCGGACGGGTTGTGGCTAGAGTCCCGGCCTCAGGCTGGGACTCTAGCGCTGTGGCCGGAAGGGAGTGATGTCCCGATGAGCACACATACTCCTGCTGCGGTTCTCGCACTTCATATGCGCTGGCATCCGCCGTCGCGCGACAAGACTTTTTAGCCCTCTTTAGGTCTTCTTGATTTGCAAGCCGCAATAGTCAGCATAAGCAATCGCCGATGCGGCGGCAGTACGCTGTTGATGAAAGCTTCAACAAACGGACGCGGACGCGAATCGGCGGCGCCTGATTCGTCGGCTTGCGGTTGAGCAATCTCTGCGTCGAGAGCTGTGGAATCTTGCCGAAATGGCCGAGAAGCGCAGCAGTCGGATTCGGGTTCGATGGTGCAGCGCTTCCGCTCCCAAGACGCAAGTATGATGCCTTGCGCGTCATCTGGTAAGGGCAAAAAGCCATTTTAAATCTGATAGTTGGGCTCGTTGTGCGTCCATTATCGTGCACCGGCGGGCGGGACCTCAGGCTGATTTACCCCCCGGCGCCGCACCCATAAAACTCTTCGACATGGGCGAAACGGAAGACGCAACGAGACCCATAACCTCGCCCCGGGGGAGTGTCGTGCAAAACATCTACAGGCTTTCGGATTTCTCACCCCGGCATCGCGGATCAGTCAGCCCGACCGAGGACGAAGTGCTGTTGACCTCCATCGCCGGCGGCGACAAGGCCGCGATGCGGGCGCTGTTCGAACGACACCGGGTGCGCATCTATCGCTTCGTCTTGCGCATCGTGAGAGATCGGTGTGAGGCCGAGGAAGTCGTCAGCGAGGTGTTTTTCCAGGTCTGGCGCCGGGCGGGCATGTTCAGGGGACAGTCCCAGGTCTCGACGTGGCTTCTGGCCATCGCCCGCAACATAGCGCTGAGCGCATTGAGGCGGCAGCCGAAGGAGATCATGGACGATGCCGTCGCGATGTCGATCATCGACCCTGCGGGGGATCCCGAGAACACCGCCCAGGTCAAGGATCGCAGCAAGCTTCTGCAGCTCTGTCTCGCGCGCCTGCCCCCGCGTGAGCGCGCCGCGATCGATCTCGTCTACTATCATCACAAGTCAATCTCGGAGATCTCTCAGATCTGTGGCGCGCCGGAAGGCACCATCAAGTCGCGGTTGTTCACGGCGCGTAAGCGGCTGTCCGTTCTGCTGCGCGCCAACGGCGTCGAAAGCTCGCGCGCTTGCTGATCGGTGCGCTTGTTGGATCACTGGGGGGTGCTGGCCGAGCGCGCTCCCTGCACTTCGGCTGCGGCCGGAGGAGAGAGCCTGCGTCCGGCAGCGCCGGCGGGGAGCGCATCGCGATCGCCGGATGGACCTGAATGCCGACATCCCGAGCCCTGAATGACACGCCTGAGCCGGCAGCCAAGGCGAAGCACGGCGGTCGTCTCGACTGAATCCGGCGCAATAGGGTCGGCGTCGACCTAATTTTGGACCGGTATCGCCTGCATCTGGCGAATGGCCTTCCACTCGGCGCCCGCAAGCGGCTCGAGCCGCCAGGCAAGCACGGACTTGTTGGTCAGCACGTCCGGAACGGTGATGTAATAACAACAGATGTTCGCATGAACCCTCATCCCGATGATGAACGCGAACGGTCCGGAGCGCGGCAGCTCGGCCATGCCGACCTTGTAATCTCGTTGAAAGGCGTAGGCCTGGGCGATCTTGAGGAAATCGCTGTAATAGGTTGAAGGAACGTCAGTCGGCCGTTGCGCCCCGTCCGGCAGCACAAGGAAGCCATTGATCCCGCGCCCGCCCAGAACGATTGGCTCATCCTTCTCGGCCAACAGATCGTGAGCCTGGAGCCACCGCCGCATGATTGCGTGCGACATGGTCGGCACGGTCAAGGCCAGCAGCGGGACGGCGATGAGAACAGCGACGCCGGCGCGCCAATCGAGCGGCCGGGTGTCTTCCCCGATTGGCGTCGGGCGCGCCGTGGTAAAAGCAGTGGCCAGAGGAATGAGAAGGATCGCATAGGTGACTTGCATGGCGCGGAAACCATCGTCAGCATAGATGATGGCCGCCGAGACCGCCGTGCTCAGGAAAAATCCGATCCAGAAGCCGGCCTCGCCGGCGACGCGCCGTCGCCACAACACGGCGGTCATGGCGAGAGCCATCACAAAGATGATCCCGAGGGTGAGACGCGGCCAATCTTGATTCGACTGCGCCAGATAGATGTCTTTTAAGCCTGACAAATAATTCCCAGCGTTCCTGACCAGAGAGAACAACAAAACAGTTGGATGCTGCTCGATATTTTCGGTTGTTTTTCGCAACATGAAAGCAGCTAGCGCCCGATCATCGGTCGAGAGCACAGGATCGTCGTCAATATGATAGAGCGTGTGATAGCAATCCCCCCACGCGCCACCGATTGAAAGGCCGCAAAGCGTTTGCGCAAAACTGGCCGCCGGTGCTGCGTTGGCCGGCGCGTACATGGCCTGCAGCAACAAATTGATCCCGAATACCGCTAAGACACAGGCGGTTCCGATTGCCGTCCAGCGGATTTTCGAACGCAGATCCGATCCAAAGCCAAAGCCTACCCAAACCACCATGAAGGGAATGGTAAGCATGCTGCCGGCGCGGACCGCCAGCGCCATCGTCAGTCCGGTGAGGGCGATCAGCGCGGCACGCCGCGAGCGAAACCGGATCGCGTCGCAAAGATACGCGGACGAGAAGAAAGCCAGTATCCACCCGAGCGGCTCGGTCATCATTGTCGCGAGATAGCCACCCAAGATGCAGACAGCGAACCCGACGAAGGCAATGCCGGCCCACAGCCCCCGCCATGCAATGATCCGGCCCGCGGTCAATGCGAGGCCGAAGGAAATCAGCACGGTTTGCAGAAGAACCGCCATCGGCTCGGAGTAGCCGGCAGCAAAGACATCGACGTCGCGCAAAGCCTGGGCGAACGGTCGTCGGGCGGGGAGGACACCCCAGGCGTCCACGGTCGCGCGATCGAGCGAGCTTCCAAAATAGGTGATCGAGTCGGACCACGGGACGAGATTCAGAATGCCCCAGCCTCCTGAGGCATGCGCCGCATAGTGGCCCGCCCAGCCGCCGCTATTGATGATCACGAGGAGGACACAGAGTGTCAGGACGAGACCCCATCGTCGGGCTATGCGGCCGAGTGAGGTCTCGGTTTCGCCGACGAGATCGCTGTTGAGAATGCCGGCCCAACCCAGCCACGAGAGAATGGCGCCGATGGCCGCCACCGCCAGAATAATTGAAGACAGGGACGGCTCCATCCGCACCAGGAGCTCAGCTTGCGGGACCAGGCGAAAAATCGTGGTCGTCGGGAGGGCGTCGCCAATCGCAAAGCCGTAAACGACGGTGCCCAGATTGAAAACACACAGGCCTATGATCGCCACCAGCAACGCGGTGAGAAAGTAGCGATGAGCCATGCTGAGGCCGTCACGAACGCCGCTTCCTCCGGGTGGCCGGCGAGCCATCGCTTTTAAGCCCCGATCCAGCCGCGAGTCTGATAAAGTGACATCGGCGTCCGGTGCTCCAACTAATAGAGTTTTCCGAAGTCCAAAAAAGCACAGGGGCAGGTCAGGATTTTGTGCCCCCTGGGGCGCTTCCCGCCTTTGGGGCCTCGGCGTGTCCCCAAGAAGCGGTGATTAGAGAAAGTTAGAGAAATTCCGCGGTCTTGCTGCGACATCTCATCTAAGTGCTTGATTTTGTTGGCGCTCCCTAGGGGACTCGAACCCCTGTTTTCGCCGTGAGAGGGCGACGTCCTGGGCCGCTAGACGAAGGGAGCCACAGCGGAAGATCTCCGAGATAGCGCTGTTGCCGCGCCGGCGCAAGCGTGGGTCACATGCGCGGGGCCATTGGTTGGAAGGGGTATGGCCGGGCGGTGGCGGGTGTCGTTCACCCGGGGTAAGTTTTCCGCAGCCGCCCGCGCAAAGGCCGCGGCGACGTTGGAGGGGGAAGGCATGCGCAAGCGCATATTCAATTGGCAGGGCCAACGCCTGGTGTATCTCGGCCTCGAGGCCGAACCCGGGGTCGCGGTCGATCAGCAGGCGGAGGCGTTGTTTCATCGCGCCGCCGCCGAACTTGCGAGCCTTGGTCTTGCGCTCGATCGCAATGTCGTTCGCTCGCGGGTTTTCGGGCGCACGCGCGCCGATCGCGATATCGTAAGCGGGGTCCGCGGCAGGGCTTTCTCCGGCCAAGCCCGCGCCGCGACCTCAAGTTTTATTTCGCCGGCGCACTTCGAATCGGCCGCGGCGGTCGCGCTCGACCTCTACGCGATGGCGGCGCCCGCCGACGGCTCGCCGCGCCATGTTGTGGAGCACGCGCCGCCGCAGCCGTTCATCCGCTATCTGACCTGGGGGCCGCTGGTTTTCCTTGCGGGAATGACCTGCGAGCATTTTCCGACCCTGCGGGAGCAATATGCCGACATCCTGCCGCGCGCCGGCGCGCTGCTGAGCGAGAATGGCTGCGGCTGGCAGAATGTCGTGCGCGTCTCGTTCTTCCTGCACGAGGACGAGGACCCGAAGGCGCTGCTCGCCGGCATCGCCGCAATCGCGCCGGTCCCGCTCGACAATGCCGAGATCGAATTCGTGGAAGGTTATTCGCGGCCGAATAAGCTCGTGGAAATCGAAATCACAGCGCGAAGATGATGGCGCGCGGCCTGACCGGCGAAGGCCAACATTGCGTCAATTTATACGCAGAAGATATCCTTCGTCGGAGCGCGCAATAGCGGCGACATCAAGTTGGCTCAATCGCCCCCTTGGTATCGGAGGTCAAATTTCTGCAATTCCGCGCCCGACAGTCTTGACCACGATTGCGATTATCTGGACATATCCGCGCGCCAAATTCGGTCAACCGCAATCCATTCCTCGTCGATCATCCGGAGCCTTCGATGCACCGTTCGCGCGCGAGACGAAAAGCCTGCGCGGCCGCCCTGGTGATGCTTGCCGTCGCCAGTGTCGTCTCGGTGGGGATCGCGGCCGAGCTCGGATTTCCCTACGACCGTGAGCTTCTGCTGGATGCAAGACCGATGAAAGGCGCCAAGCGCATCCCGGGGATCGAGATCGGCGCGCGCGGCGAGGCGACCATCGATCTCTGGTGCAACACCGTTCGGGCGCAGCTCGTCGTGGTCGATGACACTATCACGATCCTGACCGGCCAGAAGACCGAGCGCCAGTGCGAGCCAGAGCGCATGCGCGGCGACGAGGAACTGATGGCGGCGCTGGAGCAGGTCACCAACTGGCAGTTCGACGGCGACGTGCTCACGCTGCGCGGCGGCAAAAGCCTGCGCTTCCGGCCAGCGACCAATTGAAATCGCTCGGCAATATTTGGCGCGTTCACGGAAACGGTTCAGCTCGGCTGCGGTCGGCACTGGGCGCTTGCGACCGTCGCGCGCGCGATCGGCAGCGTCCCGGGTTCCGGGGCGAGCGCCTTGATCACGATCAAGCCGGTCAGCGTGGGCAATTCAACGATAAGCCGGTCGGCGGCGGTGACTTCTTCGTTGTCCGGAAGGTCGTTGTGCTGGTCCATCGTCATCAGGTCGAGCTCGATGGTACGGCGGCCGGCGGCGCGGTCGTTGATCGCGTAGTAGGCGACGTCGGAGCGGGTATAGAACGAGACCGACGTATAGGCTTGGCTCACCGGCACGGAAAACTTGAGCGGGCCGTCGGTGAGGTCGTAGCGGCACACCGCAAATGCAAAGGCCGGGTCCATGAACGGCATCGAAGCCTGCTCCGGCGTGGGAGTCGGGATCGGTGTAACCTTGTTGACCTCCGCGACGCCGGAGAGCCGCGAATACGCGTCCTGGCTCGCCATCTTCGGCATGATCAGCACCGTGACCAGATGGACGATTCCGCCGAGCAGGATGCCGCCGAGCAGCCAGAGCAGGATGCGGATCACGGGCACGACCTCCGGCTGATCGCAGGCATCGGCGTGTCGCTGCCGGTCCTGGTGGCGACTCCTATCGGCGTGTCGTAGAGGCGCAGCACCAGCACATAGCGGTCGGTTCCGCCGGTCGGGAGCCAATTGCCCGGCCGCGCGCGCGGGCCGACGGTGATTTCAAAGCTTCCATCCGCCTTGCGTAAGACTTCCTGGCTGGTGAAGCCTTGCCGCTGCAACGAGTTTGCGACCAGTTTACCCTCCGGATTGTAAAGCGTGAGCGTCCAATACCGGGCTTGCGGGGTGGTGCCGGAAACGACGACGTCGCAGCGACCGTCGAACGGCTGGCCGGCGTCGTCAGTGCGCGCATAGAAAGCCACGCCATCGCCCGATCCGATCGGCAACTCGCCGCTGCGCGCCACCATGGCGCGGGCGTAAGGATCGATTCCGAGGGTGCCGTTGCGCGGCCAAGCGGTCCAGGCGCCGATGCTGACGCCGCCGTAAGCCACGCCCTTGTTCAAGGCAAACCAGGTCGTGCCGAGGCCCACCAGGGCCGCCACCGCGAGCGCGAAGAATGATCCGAGCAGCAACCGCACGAGCGACCCGATCTAGAGCTTGATCCCGGAAAGTTGCACACTTTTCGGATCAGATGATGCGATCAAATAAAGAAAGCAAAAGCAAGATCGTTCAGCTTGCCGCGATCTCGTTCTGATGATGCCGCGTGAGAGGTGCGCAAGCTGCAATGCGTGCCGACCTGGTGCAATCAGTGACCGCGCCGCTCGGCCGCGCCTTGCTGCTCCGGCGAGGCGGCGGCCGCGAACGCGTCGGCGGGCCGCTCCTTCGCCGCGCCTTCCGCGTCGGCCCGATTGACCGGGGCGTCGCTGGCCGCCAGCGCACGGGTCGCGTCATCCATCAGCCGCTCGACGCGCACCAGGATGTCGATCCCTTTCTTGGTCAGGGCGGCCGGCCGCTGCGGATTGTCTGAACTGGATTGCGCGTCCGCCACTTTCGGGGCCGATGTCGCCTGCGGGCCAAGGCCCGGGAGCGGTTTGATTTCGATGCCCTGGTGAGCATAGGTCATGATGTCGTGCCAAGTCTGCGCCGGCAGCGCGCCACCGGTCATCCGGTTGGTCGAGGTGTAATCGTCGTTGCCGAACCAGATGCCGCAGACGTAGTTGCCGGTGTAGCCGACGAACCAGGCGTCGCGGAAGGCGTTGGTGGTCCCGGTCTTGCCGGCCGCCTTGATGCCGTCGAGTATGGCTTTGCGGGCAGTGCCTTCCTCAACCACCTTGTTCATCATGAAGACCATGTCGCGCGCAACCTGCACCGGCAGCACCCGCGTCGGCTTCTTGCCGTCGCGGTCCCAGCGCCAGATCACTTCGCCATTGCCGGTGCGGACTTCGAGAATCGCATGCGGGGTCGCACTCATTCCCTCGTTGGGGAACATCGTGTAGCCGCCGGTATGGTCGAGCACGGTGACTTCGTCGGCCCCGATCGGCATCGATGGCGTATCCGGAAGCGGGGTGCGCAGGCCGGCCTTGCGCGCCGTTTCCTTGATCATGGCGCGGCCGATCTTCGGGTTGCCGTTGCCGAGGGCGATCGAAAGCTTGACCGGGATGACGTTGATCGAGTGGGTGATTGCCTGCGTCAGGGTCATGGAACCAGAGAACCCGCCAGAGAAGTTATGCGGGCACCAGTTGCCGATGCAGACCGGCGAATCGACCACGATCGAAGTCGTCTTGAAGCCGTGCATCAGCGCAGTCGCGTACACATAGGGCTTGAACGAGGAGCCGGGCTGGCGCATCGCGTCGGTCGCGCGGTTGAACTGACTCTCGCCATAGTCACGACCGCCGACCATGGCGCGGACCGCGCCGTCGGTCTCCATCAGCACCGCGGCGGCCTGCTTGGCGTGGTATTCCCGGCCATACTGGCGCAGCGAGCTCTGGACCGCCTTGTCGGCATGCTCCTGCAGGTTGACGTCGATCGCGAGCCGCGCCACGAACACACGTTCGTGCACCGACTTCGGCAGCGTGTCGACGAGCTTCTTCATCTCGTCGAAGGCCCAGTCGAGGTAATAATTCGGCGAATGCTCATCGCGTCGGTCGACCGCGGTCGCGGGATTGCGGCGGGCGCCGAACACCTGGCCTTCCGTCATGAAACCCGCCTCGACCAGGTTGTCGAGCACGACATTGGCGCGGGCGCGCGCCGCCGGCAGGTTGACGTGCGGCGCGAATTTCGAGGGAGCCTTGAACAGGCCGGCCAGCATCGCGGCCTCGGCAAGGTTCACGTCGCGCGCGGATTTGTTGAAGTAGTACTGCGCGGCCGCGTCGACGCCGAACGTTCCGCCCCCCATATAGGCGCGGTCGAGATAAAGTTTGAGGATCTCGTTCTTCGACAGCCGAGCTTCGAGCCAGAGCGCCAGGAACGCTTCCTTGACCTTGCGCTCGATGGTGCGCTCGTTCGACAGGAACAGGTTCTTCGCCAATTGCTGAGTGATCGAGGAACCGCCCTGCACGACGCCCCCGGCGCGCGCGTTGGTCGCCATCGCACGAATAGTGCCGGGCACGTCGATCCCGAAGTGGTCGTAGAAACGGCGGTCCTCGGTCGCGAGCACCGCTTTGATCAAGTGGTCGGGAAACTCCTCGAGCGGGATCGCGTCGTTGTGGCGGATGCCGCGAGAGCCGATCTCGTTGCCGAAGCGGTCCAGGAAAGTGACCGCGAGCTCGGACTTCTTGAGCCAATCGTCGTCCGAGGTGTCGCGCATGGCGGGGATCGCGAGCGCGAGCATCATGATGAGGCCGCCCAGACCGATCGTGCTCATTTCGGACAACGGCTCGACGATGTACCAACGCCGCCAGCCGGCAACATGGAACCGGTCCATGAAACCCGTAAAGCGCTCGTAGAGTTCCCGTCCCCAGGTCCGGGCCCGGTAGATGCCGAAATCGATGCGCGAGTCGATATCGAGGAGAGTGCGGCGCAACCGCACCTTCCAATTCTCGGAGCCATCTCCGTCTTGAAAAAGATCGCGCAAGGTCGTCTCGAGCAAACGCCGTCACCGCCGGGCGGATTCGCCCAGCCAGCCTCGCGTCCTTCTTAACGCATGAAATCGCTCGGGACTATGGCACGATGACCACACGGTGAACGGAAACGGTAGGATTTGGGGATTCCGTTGGGCGGGGCTCGCGCCGGCGTGCGGACCGGTCTAGAACCGCCTATAGGAGGCTCAGCATGGCAGCCGACGAGACCCCGTTCTGGCAAAGCAAGTCATTGGAACAAATGACAGATTCGGAATGGGAAAGCCTCTGCGATGGCTGCGGCCGCTGCTGCCTGGTCAAGCTCGAAGATGCCGACAATTCCTCGCGTACCTATTTCACCCACGTCGGCTGCAAGCTCCTCGACGATGACACCTGCCGCTGCACGGACTATGCTCACCGGACTAAGAAGGTGAGTGATTGCGTCCGGCTAACCCCACGGAATGTCAGGAAAATCGTCTGGTTGCCACCGACTTGCGCCTACCGACTTCTGGCCGATGGGCATGATCTCTATTGGTGGCATCCGCTGGTTTCCGGCGACCCTGACAGCGTCCACCAGGCCGGAATCTCGGTTCGCGGAAAGGTGAAGGCCAGTGAGGACGACGTGGCCGACGCCGATCTGGAAGACCACATCGTGAGTTGGCCGGTGCGGATGCCGAAGCGGGCGAGAAAGAAGGGGTCTTCACCGCGGTGAAGAGGCGCGTACACTCTCAATCGCGGCAAGGTCGCAAAATGTGCGGTACACGCGTGTGCGGATGAATTCGGGCGGTTTCGGCTGAAAGCTGCCGACATGACCATCATGGCGTCGAGATCTGCGTCCAATTGCTAGACGCGGGTGAGTGACCTATACGGTCGCAAGAAGGATTTACTCGGCATTCAAGGGTTGCGTTGCGCATGTCAGGCCGAACAGGCAGTTTTCTTTCCTCGGCTCCGGCGCGGCTACTGGCAGTAGTCGCCGCGATGGTGGTTGCGTTCGGTGCGATTGTGATCGCCTGGCAGGTCATGAGTTCCAGGAAGGAGGCCGCAGCCGAGCTTGCCAGCCTCCAGCAGACGCTTGCGGGCGCCTCGCGTACGGCGAACGGGCTTACCTCCGACCTGACCCAACTCTTGGAAAAGGAAATCACGGCCCCGCAAGCCCGGGTCAAGGGCATCCTCGATCGCGCTCACCAACTGGACCAGCAGTTGGACGGGGCGGCGCCAGGGTCGGCCAGCCCCGCTGGCGCGCGACAGGCAATCGCGGCAGCCACGGGCACGGCGAATGACCTCACGTTCGATCTGGCGCAGTTTTTCGAGAATGAAATCAGCGCCCCCGCGGCGCGGGTCAAAGGCGTCTTCGACCGGGACCGCGAACTGAAGCAGCAATTCGAGGCATCGGGCCAGCTTACGCCGGACCTGCGGCGGAACTCGGCCTCGGCGCAGCGCGCGAGCGTGGATCTTCTGCTGAAGAGCAGCGATCCCGAGGGCGCTTTCGATGCCGCCGACGGCGCTCGCAAAATTCTACAAAGTTTGACGGCCAATGACCCCGGCAACAACAATTTGCAGATGGAGCTTGCTCTCACCGAGGAGAAGGTCGGCAACGTGCTGGTCACGACCGCCAAGCGCGAGGCGGCGCTTGACGCCTATCAGACTGCCATCGACATCCGCCAGAAGCTGACCGACGCCAATCCGGCCAACACCGATTGGCAGGGCGAACTGTCGGCCAGCTACGACCGAATCGGCGATGTGCTCACCGCCGCCGGGCAGAGTCAGGAGGCGCTCGCTATTTACCAGAAGGTGATCGCGATCCGTCAGAAGCTCGTCGATGGCGATCCCAAAAACGCGGCGCTGCAGCGTGATCTCTCCATCGGCTACGAGCGCGCCGGGAACGTGCAGGCGGCTTCCGGGCAGCGCCAGGAGGCGCTCGCGAGCTATCAGAAAGGGCTCGCGATCACGCAAAAGCTCGTTGAAGCCAATCCCGACAACTCGGAATGGCAGCGGGACCTGGCCTTCACGAACGACAATATCGGGGGCCTGATGGCTGCGGCCGGCAATCGCGTTGAGGCGCTCACTACGTTCGAGAAAGTGCTCGCGATCCGGCAGAAGGTTGCTGCCGCTGAACCAGATAACAAGGAATGGCAGCGCGATCTGACGCTTAGCTACGATCGGATCGGCGACATGCTGCTCGCGGATAACAGGCGTCCGGAGGCGATCGTCGTATTCCAGAAGGGACTCGAAATTCGCCAGACGCTCGCGGCCGCCGAGCCCGCCAATACCCAATGGCAGCGCGACCTCACCGTCAGCTACAACAAGATCGGCGACATGCAACTGGAGGCAGGCCGGCGCGAAGAGGCACTCGCCGCCTACCAGAAGGGGCTCTCGATCCGCGAGCAGATCGCCAACACCGCTCCCACCAATGTGCAATGGCAGCGCGACCTCGCGGTGAGCTATGACCGGATCGGCGATGTGTTGTCCGACGCCGGCAAGCGCGACGACGCGCTCGCGGCCTATCGCAAGAATCTCGACATTCGCCAGCGGCTCGCCGCCAGCGATCCTGACAACGCCGAATGGCAGAGTGACCTGCAACTGAGCATCGGCCGCGTGGGCGGGTTCGCCTACCGTTACCTGAAGGCCGGCGAATACCCCAAGGCGCTTGCCGCCGCCGACGCCGCCATCGCGCTGGCGCCGGGGATGATATGGCTGCAGACGAACCGGGCGCATGCCCTGATGTTCCTTGGCCGCGTCGACGACGCGCGCGCGCTGTACTTGCGATATCGCGGGTCGAAGAACGTCCAGGAAGACAAATCCTGGGTGCAGTTGGTGCTCCAGGACTTCGCCGATCTGCGCAAGGCAAAGCGGACGCACCCGCTAATGACCGAGATCGAGAAGACGTTCGCCAACGGCGGCTGACAAGCTCTACAAGCCCGCTGCCTGCGCTCATACCTGTGTTGTGCGCTGCCCCATTGCCTGTCCGCGATCGATTGATAAAGGTGCGCCCGCAAATCGACAGCGAGCACGCGCGCGTCATGAACGAAGCCAGCCGGCGACCGTCCGCGGAACCGCAGGATCATGGGCCTTCCGCGCCCGGTTCTTCAGCGCCCGGTTCTTCAGCGCCCGGTTCTTCAGCGCCCGGTTCTTCAGCGCCTATGGATCACGCGGCGGTACGCGCCATCGTACTCGGCATGATGCTGGCGATGTTCCTCTCCGCGCTCGAGCAGACGATCGTCGCGCCGGCGTTGCCGACGATCGGGCGCAGCCTCGGCGACGCCGAGAATCTGTCGTGGATCGTGACCTCGTACCTGCTCAGCGCCACGGTTGCGACGCCGCTGTTCGGCAAGCTGTCCGACATCTACGGCCGCCGCACGCTCATGCTGATCAGCGTCGGCATCTTCATCGTCGGCTCGATCGCCTGCGCGCTCGCACCGACGATGTGGGCGCTGATCCTGGCGCGGTCGCTGCAGGGGATCGGTGGTGGTGGCATCCTGCCGCTTGCGCAGACCGTGATCGCCGACCTGCTCTCGCCGCGCGAGCGCCCGATCGTGCAGAGTTATTCCTCGGTCATGTTCATGAGTGCGAGCATCCTCGGGCCTGTGCTCGGCGGCTTCCTCACCGATTACGTGCACTGGTCGATGATCTTCTGGATCAACGTGCCGCTCGGCATAGCTGCGCTGGTGATGACCGATCGGTCGCTGCGCCGCCTGCCGCGCAACGAGCGTCCGCACCGGCTCGATTTTGTCGGCGCAGGCCTCATGGTGGTGGCGACGCTCGCCGTGCTGCTGACGCTGGCCTGGGGTGGCAAGCGTTTTGGATGGGGTTCGCCGCAGATTATCGGCCTCGTCGGCAGTTCGGTCGTCATGTGGGGCCTGTTTGCGCTCCGGATCGTGAGGGCGCCGGAGCCGTTCATTCCACTGGCCATGGTGCGGGAGCCGGTGGTGGGCGGCATCGTCGCCGTGGGATTTTTCGGAGTCGGCACAATCATCGGCCTGTCGATTTTCGTGCCGCTCTACATCGAACTCGTACTCGGAGAATCCGCCAGCGCCTCCGGCGTTGCGTTGATCGCCTTCATGGCGGGCGCGACGGCCGGTTCGATGCGCGCCGGCCGGCTGATCTCGCGGCTCGATCGCTACAAGCGCGTGCCGGTGGTGGGACTGATGATCGGGATCGCGTCGCTGGTCGCTTTCGCGATCTGGCCAGGCGATCTCTCGCTGTTGCAGGTCTCCGCGCTGCTGGCGTTTGGCGCGCTGGGCCTCGGCACGCTCTATCCGACCACGACCGTTATCATCCAGAACGCGGTGCTGCCGCATCAGCTCGGGACCGCCACCGGGACCTTGAACTTCTTTCGCCAGTTGGGCGGCGCGATCATCGTTGCCGTGTTCGGGGCGCTCGTGCTCGGTGGGATCGACGCGGGCGACGGCGTTCTGACCTTCGATCAGCTCACCAGCGTTTCCGGGGCCGATTTTGCCAACGTGTTCCGCTGGGTCTTCGCGGCCGCGGCGGCCTTTCTCACCATCGCCCTGATCGTTGTGCTGATGATCGAGGAGCGGCCTCTGCGCGGTCCGGCAATGCCAACGCCGGTCCCTGCGCCTTCGGTTGCCGCGGAATGAGAATCCGCCGCCCGACTTGGGCGGCCACAGGCGTGGCAGCGTCCCAATTCATGGCAGCGTCCCGATTGCAGCCATTGAAATTGCAGCCGCGCGGGGTGATGTTGCGTGTCGGCAGGTCCTGCCGGGAGCGATTCTGAGACCAATGAGCTTAGCTGAAAAACGGAGCTTAGCTGAAGAACCGGCAGCGGCTTCCAGGGTCGAAACGCCCTTGCCTCCCGATACCGGTCCAAAGCACTCCGAACAATTGCCCCCTGCGAGGCCGCCGCTCACCAAGGCCGAGATTCGCCTCGTCTTCAACGGGCTCATGCTGGCCGGCTTCCTGTCGGCGGTGAACCAGACGATCGTCGCGAGTGCGCTTCCCACCATCGGGCACGATCTTGGCGACCTGAGCAATCTCTCCTGGGTCATCATCTCCTATCTGTTGTCGTCGACGGTGGTGGCGCCGCTCTACGGCAAGCTCAGCGACATTCACGGCCGCCGCGCCATGATGCTGGTGGCGGTCGGGCTTTTCATCGCCGGTTCGACGCTTTGCGCAGTCGCGCCCAACATGTCGTTGCTGATCGTCGCACGCACATTGCAGGGCGTCGGCGGCGGCGGCATCGTACCGATCGTGCAGACCACGATCGCCGACATGGTGACGCCGCGCGAACGCGGACACTACCAGGCCTACATGGGGATCGCCTGGATCTCCGCCGGCGTGGTCGGGCCGGCGCTCGGCGGCATCATCGCCGACCAGTTCCACTGGTCGCTGATCTTCTGGCTCAATGTTCCGCTCGGCCTGCTGGCGGCGATGCTCGTTTCGAGCTCGATGAAACGCCTGCCGAACCATAAGCACCCGCACAAGCTCGACATGTTGGGCGCGACGCTGATGATCGCCGCTTCGGTCGCGCTCCTGCTCGCGCTCACCTCTGGTGGAACGCGGGTGCCATGGATGTCGTTGCAGATTTTCTTTCTGGTCGCGGCTTCGGTGGTGCTGACGGTCGTGCTCGGCTGGTGGCTAAGGCGGGCGCCTGAGCCCTTCCTGCCCCTCAATGTGCTGGCCAACCCCATCATGCGGGTCGGCACGATGACGACCTCCTGTGCCCTCGGCGTGATGACCGGGATGATGATCTATCTGCCGCTCTACTATCAGGTTCTGCACAAGCTGACGGCGACGCAGTCTGGGCTCGCCCTCATTCCGGTGATCGTGATGACGACGCCAGGCTCGATGCTCTCGGGCCGCGCGATGATGTATCTGCGCCATTACAAGATCGCGGCCTATTTCGGAATGAGCCTTGCGACTCTGATGGTGGGATTGCTGGTGCTTTGGCCAAAGATGGCATTGCTGCCGACGATCGCTGCTGTCGCCGTGATTGGATTTGGCGTTGGCACGGTGTTTCCGGTCGCAACCGTCTCCGTGCAAAACGCGGTGGCGCGGCATGAGGTCGGCACCGCGACCGGAGCGATGAACTTCTTCCGTGCGCTGGCGAGCGCGCTCATCGTCGCGATCATGGGGGCGATCCTGCTCGCCGGACTTGGCGCGACACCGCAGCGCGGTGGCGCAGGCGTCGAGCTTCTGGTCTCGAGGGCGGGCGCCGCCGGTATCGACCTCGCCGAGACTTTCCGCTGGATGTTCGTCGCTGCCTTCGCGTTTGCGGTGCTTGCGTTGATCGCGCTGATTTTGCTCGAGGAGCGGCCCCTGCGCGGCCCGGCGACCGACGTCCCGGCCACCCGTTCCGCACCACAATCCGCGCCGGTGGAGTAGCCATCAGGCCGGAGTTGCGCCTCGGTGGGTCTCCTGACGGCTGCTTGGTGCCGGAGGAAAATGGAGGCCAAGCTTGAACCTGCTGGCTCTCACCAGCAACTCATAACAACCGGCACCGTTCTGAAACGCGCCAGATTAGCTGCGCCAGGCGACAGGTCGTCGCCATGCCCGCGGCTCGAGACTGGTTGCATCGTAAAAAGTCGATGCACCTGGAGACGGCGGGAGACAGCTATGTCCAATAAAACGACAATAGGATTGCCCAAGAAGCCGATCCATCACAAACCTTCCGTTGAAATCACTTATGCTCCCGGGATTGTCATAGCCTACCCGGACTTTGACGATTGGCGTGGCCTGTATGACTTCCAGGGAACGTTGAAATCGAGGGGTCTCAATTGGAACCAAGACATCTTTCACAGCCTTGCAAACAATCACGTGAAGTCCGTGACCGAAGAGCTCGACTTGATCTCCAAGCGAACCACAGGTCGAGTGGTTTTCGGCGCGATCAAAGGGAAGTCGCCCTTGAAGGTGAGGATATTTCCGTATGATTTCATGTCGTCTTCAAATTGGTCCAGCAGACCGCTTGCTGTAACCTCGGCTGCCGACTGGAACGCAGCGTGGCAAAAAAATGCGCCAGTCATCGGGGCGGGACCCGATGGTAAGCGCTTCAGTAGTGATGACATTGGCTCGGGTGACGGCAGCGACGCCGATATCTTTTTCTCGAAGAAGCACTCCTCGGCAATCAAGCTTCCGGACGAGGTGCTGATACACGAGCTGGTGCACGCATCCCGGATCGTGGGCGGAGAATTCTATGACATGCCGATGAGCGGAGGCTACGGTAATCAAGAGGAGTTTCTCGCCGTCGTGATTGCCGACATGTACCGTTCCGAAAAGCGAAGGCCGCTCATCAACTATCATGGCGGCAGTATCGATGCTGCGACCTTCCTCGATATCAAATTAAGTCCGACACCTAGATTGGTGCTGGCACTCTTGCGAAGCCGGCAGTCGTCGCTCTTTACGGCGCTCGCGCAGGCCAAGACACCGTTCAATCCTTTCCAGCAGGTCGATGCGGAATCGAAGGCGCTGATCGCGAAGATCGAACGGGATTAGAGCGGCTTCGTTTGCCGTCACAAACGAAAGCGGGCGAGCCCGTCAACGGCCCGCCCGCCTCGTCTTGGATCGCGCGCCGCACGAGCGGCGCGCATGCGTTTCAGCTTTACTGCCCGGCCTGCGCTTTGAGCGCGGCGATCTCAGCTTCGCTGCGCGGCGTCATCGTCGCGACCTTGCTCGTGCGCGAGTAGGGGATGACCACTTCGGTCTTGCCGTCCTTCTCGAGCAGCGAGATGTAGCGCGCCTCGGTGCCGCGGGTCGGCAGGTCGAACGTCGTCCACTGCTTCTTCTCCGGGTCGTAGCGCAGCACGACGTCCGAAGTCCAGATATTGAGCCATGCATTGTGATGGTTGTCGACGGCCACGTGATACGCCTGCATCGAGCCGTTGAACGGGAGCGGCACGAAGCTCGTATCCATCGTGTGGGTGTCGATACGCGCGAGGCTCGAGCCCCAGGAATTGCCGACCCACAGCACGTCAGCTTGTTTGTCGGTGCCCATGCGGCGCGGGCCCTGATTCCACGGCACCGGAGCGTTGAAGTCCGGCGCGTTGAACTTCTCATAGAACGCGCGCTGCTCCTCCGTGATCTGATCCTTGTCTCCGACCACGCGCGGCAGCTTGACCTCCGAGACCTTGCCGGTCGCGGCGTCGCCGTGGCCGATCGTGTCGATGATCATCTCGGCCCACCAGCCATTGCCGTCGCGGTCGCCGGCGGCGCCGTAGGTGACGCCGTTGCCGTTCGGAGTCTTGTAGGTGATCGACTTGAACTCGGTGAACTTCTCGGATTTCGGATCGAAGCGCAGCGCGCCTTCGGGTGATGACACCCAGATCTGGCCCTTGCCGTCCCAGTCGACGGTGGTCGCGCCGCCGGTCGGCGAGATGCCCTGTGGCGGCTGGAAGACTTCGATCTTCTCGGTCTTCGGATCGAGCCGGCCGAGGCTGCCTTTACCGGGATTCACGTTGAACCAGATGATGCCATCCGGATCGCGTGTCATGCCGTGGGTGTTCGCGGCCATGCCGTTCGCGCCGTTGACCTTGAACATCTTCACTTCGCCGGACTTGGCGTTGATGCGGCCGATCGTGGTCTTGCGGTTGGGCACATTCGAGGTGAACCAGAGATTGCCGTCGAGGTCCGCCCAGGCATCGTGCACCAGCGAGCCGATGCGCGACGGGGTGCCGAGCGACCAGTCGCTGCCGTTGTTGATCGGATACTTCGCCGGCAGACCGGCCTCCTCCTGCACCGGCACATCGTACTCCTTGAATACGACGCGCGCGGCCTCGCCGGTCGGACGCGGACGCAGGTTGAACTTCATCGCGGTCTCGCCCGGGCCGCGGGCACGCGCGAGGTAGGCCGCCAGCTCCTTCTGATGGAAGTTGAGCATGCCGTTGACGCGGTCCTCGCCGAGATAGACGCCGGAGACGTTGACATGCTTCATCAGGTTGATGATGCGGTTCCAGCCGGTCTCGTCGAACTTGTGCTGCAGCGTGAAGCTCGGGGTGTGGCAGCCGGTGCAGTTGTTCTTGACGATGGTCTTGAGCCGCACGTCGTTTTCATTGTCGGCCGGCAGCGAGGCGATCACCTCGTCGCCCGGAAGCTGGCGCTCGAAGTCCTTGAGCGTGTCGAGGGTGAAGTCCGCATGCTTGGCGGCGCCGAGATCGACGTCGCTCTTGGCGGTCTGGAAGGTGACGGCCTGCGCCCAGACGTGATATTTTCCTGACGGCAGCGGCGGGAAGTAATAGGCGCCGGACTCGTCGGTGAACACCGACGTGGTGATCGTGGAACCTTCGGCCTTGGCCGAGATGGCGACGCCGCCAAGCTTGTCGCCGGCGGTGGATTTGACTGATCCCGACAGGACGACATCGGCAGCGTAGGCAGGGCAGGTGATAACGGCCGCACTGGCGGCGAGCGCCGCGGCGAGCGAAAAGGCTCTTGCGTGTCTCATGGCATTTCTCCCGTTTGGAATGACCGCTCAGCGCTGCGGATTGGCAGGAGCGGGCTGCGGTGGAGGGGTGGGAACAACTTTCAGATACGCGACGATGGCGTTGATCTGGTCGGGGCTGAACAGAACCTTGAATCCGGGCATGCGGGGCGTGCCGTCGCTGATCGTCTCGCGCATGATCGATTCGTCGCCGTTGGCCGAATCCTTCGACAGGACCGGGCCGTACTGCTGGCTCGTGATCTGGGGTTTGGTGTGGCAGACCCCGCAGTGCTGGTAGAATAATCGCTGGCCCAGCTTCTGCTGCTCGCTGAGCGTTGCGGGGTCGGGGGCCTGTTGGGCGGACGCGGTCTGGAGGGCGCTGAACAACAAAAATAAGGTCGATGCACCACGCATCATCTGGCATTTCTCCCGAATACTTCTTGTCCAGGCACTCTACGCCAGTGACTGCGGGGGGAAAAGGGCGCCGGCATGCCTGCGCTGCATGACCAGGGTACGGAGTCTTCGGTTCCGCCCTTCGCCGTCGGCTCCCGGAGGCCTGCTCTGAATCCAGCGGGCGGGACTCGGCCTGAGCCAAGTCCCGCCCGCGTGAGAGGCCCGACGCCCGCAGGCCCTCGGGTCGGTCGAGATTACTTCGCCTCGGCCTTCAGTGCGGCCAGTTCCGCCTCACTGCGCAGCGTCATGACGCCCATCGCGCTCGCCCGGTATACCGGCATGACCACCTGGGTCTTGCCGTCGCGTTCCATGAGCGACACGTGACGGATTTCCGTCCCGCGCACCGGCAGTTCGAACGTAGTCCACTTGTTGGTTGCCGGATCGTATTTCACGATCTCGTCCGAGGTCCACAGATTGCCCCACACGTTGTGGTTCTTGTCGACCGCAATGTGATAGGGCTGCATCGTGGTGCTCGGGAACGGGATGATCTTCGTCTCGAGCGTCTTCGTGTCGATTCGCGCGAGCGTCGAGCCCCACGAATTGCCGACCCAGAGGACGTCGCCGTTCTTGTCCGTGCCCATGCGGCGCGGGCCCTGCGACCACGGCAGCGGCCTGCCATTGGCGCGGTCATCATAGTTTTCATAGAACGCGCGCTGCTCTGGCGTTGCACGATCGATTTCGTCCTTCAGCGAGGGCAGATGGACCTCGGTCACCTTGCCGGTCTTCATGTCGGCATGGCCGATGGTGTCGAACGCCATCTGCGCCCACCAGCCGTTGCCGTCGCGGTCGCCCGCGGCGCCGTAGGTGCTGTTGGTGCCCTTCGCGTTCTTGAACGGGAGCGTCGACTTGAAGTCGGTGAACTTCTCCGTCGTCGGGTCGAACTGCAGGACGCCGTCCGGCGCCGAAGCCCAGACCTTGCCCTTGCCGTCCACGTCCATGGTCACGGCGCCGCCGAGCGGCGACATGCTGGTAGGCGTCTGGTAGACGGTGATCTTCTCGCTCGCCACGTCGAGCTTGCCGAGGCTGCGGCGGCCCGGATTGATGTCGAACCAGAAGTTGCCGTCGCCGTCCCGGACCAGACCGTGGGCCGTCGCAGCATTTCCCTGCGTATTGTTGGTCTTGAGGTATTTGACCTCGCCGGTCTTGGTGTCGACCTTGCCGATCGTCACGTATTTGTTGGGATTGTTGACGGTGTAATAGAGGTTGCCGTCCAGCCCCATGCCGCCGTCATGCGGAAGCTGGCCGAGCTTGGACGTGGTTCCCCTCGTCCAGTCGGTGCCGTCATTGGGATTATATTTGGTGCCGATGCCCGCATCGGGATTGAGTGGGAGATCATAAAGCGTCCAGGTCACGCGGGCGGCTTCGCCGGTCGGCCGCGGTCGCGGCTTGAACTTCATGGAGGACTCGCCCGGCCCGCGGGCGCGCGCGAGATAGGCGGCGAGCGCCTTCTGGTTGAATTCGATGATGGCGTTGGCCTTCGGATTGGGCGGCATGACGCCGGTGTTCGCCACCATCTTCATCAGGTTGATGATCTTGTTCCAGCCCGCCTCGTCGAACTTGAACTGGAGAGGATAGCCCGGCGAATGGCAGCCGGTGCATTGATTGGTGAACACTTTCTTGATGCGCGCGTCCTCTTCGCTTTCGTCGGGGAGCGCCGCCACCAGCAGTTCGCTCGGCAACTGTCGAATCATCTGCTCGCGATCGGTGATCGCGGCCAACTTCAGATCTTCGTGCTTGGCGGCGCCGAGATCGACTTCGCCCTTGCTGGTTTCGAACCCGAGCGCTTGCGCCCAGACGCGGTATTTTCCCTCCGGCAGGGACGGGAAGTAATAATTTCCAGCCTCGTCAGTATAGACGCTGGTGGTGATGGTGGCGCCTTCCTGCTTGGCGGAGACCGTGACGCCGCCGAGCTTTTCGCCCGACGACGACGTGATCGTTCCGCTGAGCAGGGCATCAGCCGCAAAAGCGGCCGGAGCGAACGCGGTCGCTGCAAGGCCCAACACGAGGCTCGATACGCTGGTCAGCATAAGTGCGCGCGCATGTTTCATTGGCGTCTCTCCTAGCGTCCGCCCATTGCCGCTTGTCGCCGGAGCGGACTGTTGCGTTGTTACCGTCGCAGAATACGCAAGGGTCGCTTCGAGAAAGGCGCGCTCAGGCATGCTTGTTGTTCTTGTAGTTTTCAGAGCGTGCCGGTGGCGCGAGCCTACGCCGATCCGGGTGGGATCGGAAGGCCCCGCGGGGCATTTTCCGGACCGGAAGTGACGGGACGGCTCGCCCACGTGGTCATCGCGGGGCCTGTCCCGGCAATCTCGACACTGAGAATACGGCCGAGCCTTTTCGATCGCGATGGTCGGGACAAGCCCGGCCGTGACGGAGCGGAGGCCCACGCGCGCAGGCAGGCGCAAAAAGCAGCGGGCGGGCCACGCTCGATCAGGAGCAGGCGCCCGCCCGGAACGATGGGCCGCGCCGAGGCGCGGCCGTAGTAATGATTACTGAACCTTCGCCTTGAGCGCCGCCAGTTCGGCATCACTGCGCACGTACATCTTCGCCATGTGGCTCGACCGGTAGACCGGCACGACCACATAGTTCCTGCCGTCGATCTCGCGCAGCGAGATGTGTCGGATCTCGGTGCCGTGCACCGGCAGCTCGAAGGTGGTCCACTTGTTGGTCGACGGATCGAGCTTCACGATCTGGTCCGAGGTCCACAGGTTGCCCCACACGTTGTGATGGTCGTCGACCGCGATGTGGTAGGGCTGCATGGTTTTTTCGGGGAACGGCACGAACGAGGTCTCGCCGGTCTTGGTGTTGATCTTGGCCAGGCTGTTGCCCCAGGAGTTGCCGACCCAGAGCACGTCCGCGTTCTTGTCGGTGCCCATGCGGCGCGGCCCCTGCGACCACGGGACCGGGCTGTTGAAGCCCAACTCGTTGAAGTTCTCGTAGAAGGCGCGGTCTTCCGGCTTGACCTTGTCCATGGCGTCCTTCACCGCCGGCAGCTTGACTTCGCTGACCTTGCCGGTCGTCGGATCGCCATGGCCGATGGTGTCCATCGCCATCTGCGCCCACCAGCCGTTGCCGTCGCGGTCGCCCGCGGCGCCGTAGGTCATGCCGCTGCCCTTCGGGCTGGCATAGGGCGTGATCGACTTGAAGTCGGTGAACCTTTCCGCCTTCGGGTCGAAGCGCACGGCGCCGTCGGGAGCCGAGGCCCAGATGTAGCCCTTGCCATCCACGTCCATGGTCACGGCGCCGCCGAGCGGCGACATGTTGTTCGGCGTCGCGTAGACCGTGATCTTCTCGGTCTTGACGTCGAGCTTGCCGAGGCTGCGGCGGCCCGGGTTCACGTCGAACCAGAGATTGCCTTCGGCGTCGTGGGTGAGGCCGTGGGCATTGGCGGCGCGGCCATTCGCGGCGGTCACCTTGAGGAACTTCACTTCGCCGGTCTTGCCATCGACCTTACCGATGGTGGCGACGGTGTTGGGGTTGTTGTTCGTGAAGTAGAGATTGCCTTCGGCGTCCATGTTGCCGTCATGGGGCATCTCGCCGAGCTTGGAGGTGATGCCGAGCGACCAGTCGCTGCCGTCGTTCGGGTTGTACTTGACCTGCGTGCCGATGCCGGTGTCTGCAATGAGCGGCAGGTCATAGAGCGTCCACACGGCGCGGGCGGCTTCGCCGGTCGGCCGCGGACGCGGCGTAAACTTCATCGACGTCTGTCCCGGACCGCGCGCACGCGCGAGATAGGCCGCGAGCTGCTTCTGGTTATGCTCGATGATCGCGCTCGCCTTCGCATTCGGTCCCGGATAGACCCCGCTGCCGGGCACGACCTTCATCAGGTTGATGATCTTGTTCCAACCGGCTTCGTCGAACTTGAACTGAAGCGGGTAGCCGGACTCATGACAGCCGGTGCAGTTGTTGGTAAAGATCTTCTTGATCGCCGCGTCTTCGGGCGATTCCTCTGGCAGCGCCGCAACCATCAGTTCGCTGGGTAGCTGGCGATACATCGCCTCCGCATCGGTCATCGGCTTGAGGCTGATGTCGTGATGAGTCGTGCTGGTGAGATTGGCCGTGCCCTTCGCGGTCTCGAAGCCGAGCGCCTGCGCCGAGACGTTATATTTGCCCTCGGGCAGTGGCGGGAAATAATAATTGCCGCTCTCATCTGTGTAGACGCTGGTGGTGATGGTCGTACCGTCTTGCTTGGCGGAAACAGTGACGCCGCCGAGCTTCTCGCCGGACGGCGACGTGATCACGCCGGTCAGCAACTGGTCCGCTGCGGAGGCAGCGGTCGCCATCACGAACAGGCTGGCTGCGCTTGTCAGCAAAATAGCTCGCATGCTTTTCATCAACTTCTCCTTGGGTCAGATCGAACGGATTGAGTTACGCCGCTCAGCGGGCAGGCGCGGCGGCCGGTGTGGGGACGGTTCTCACGTACGCAATGATCGCATCGATGTCCGTGCTCTTCAGATAGTACTTGAAGGCCGGCATGCGCGGGGTGCCATTCTCGATGTACTCGCGCATGATCGAGTCATCGCCGTTGCCGGCGGCCTTGTTCAGTGGCGGGCCATAGGTCTTGGCATTCAGTGAAGGTGGAAGGTGGCAGACGCCGCACGACTGGGCCAGGACTTGACGGCCGTGCCGTTGGGTATCGTTGAGGTTGTCGCCCTGCTGGGCGGAGGCCAGTTGCGGCCAGGCGGCCGCGGCAAGCAGAACCAACGTCGTGGTGACCTTCATCCGAATTTCCTCCTCCATCTGTAGTTTGGAATGAGCCTACCCTTGGGCTGGCGCGAAGGGAAGGGGACTTGCGCGCGCGGCCGATGGATTCGGTCGCCCCTGCGTGATATCGCGGTGACCGTTAAAGAGAATCTTATGCAGTATGACTTGATCACGGTCGGCGGCGGTTTCTCCGGTTTGACCACCGCGTGCCGGGCCGCCGAGCTGGGCCAGCGGGCGGCCGTGCTGGAAGCGCGGACGGAAGATCGTTACCCCTGCAGTTCGCGCTTCACGACCGGCGTCTGCAATGTCATGGGACGCCCCATCACGCTGGAACCCGACCGCCTGTTCGATGCGATCATGACGGGGAGTGGCGCCGCAGCGCATCCCGAGGTCGCGCGCGCGGTAGCCGACAACGGCAAGCGGGCCATCGATTGGCTCACCCGCGAGGGCGGGCGTTTCGTCCGCAAGGCCCTGGCGCACGATCAGCCCGGGCAGCAGGTCCTGGCTCCGCCGCGGCGGCTGATGGCGGGGCTCGACTGGGAGGGCCGCGGTGGCGACGTCCTCATGCGCCGCTTGGAGGAGAACCTGGCCGCCCGCGGCGGCGCCGTGCTGCGCGGCACGACGGTTCGGTCGCTGATTGTCGAGGGCGGCGCTTGCGTCGGTGTCGAAGTGACTCGGGACGGCAAGACGGAGCGCATCAATGCCTCGGCGGTGGTCGTTGCCGATGGCGGCTTTGCTGCCAACCGCGACATGATTGCCCGCACCATCACCCCGCGCGCCGATCGCGTGCTATGCCGCGTCGGGCCGGGCGCGATGGGCGATGGTATCCGCATGGCCGAAGCGGCGGGCGCGGCGGTTGGCGGCTTCGGCGCGTTCTATGGCCATGTCCATCACCGCAACGCCATGACCAATCCACGGCTGTGGCCTTATCCGCACCTCGACGCAGTCGGCGAGGTCGGCATCCTCGTTGGCCCCGACGGCCGGCGCTTTACTGACGAGGGGCTTGGTGGCGTCTGCATGGCGAATGCGATCGCGCGCTTGCCTGATCCGCTGAGCGCTTATCTCATGATCGACGAAGCCATGTGGCGCGCGGAGCCGGCGCTGTCCACGACGGTCGCCGCCAACCCGAGCATGGTGTCAGCGGGAGGCGGATTGATTACGGTGAACAATATTGCCGAGCTTGCGGAAGCCACCGGCCTTCCGGAAGTCGCGTTGGCCGAAACGATCCGGGCGCACAATGGGGCGGTGGCAAGCAATGACTTCTCCGGCCTGCTGGTGCCGCGCACGATCAGAAAACATAAGCCGATGCCGTTCGCCGCGCCGCCATTTCACGCGGTCCCGCTCTGCGCTGGAATCACCGGGACGATGGGCGGCTTGGTGATCGATGCGCATGCCCAGGCGCGCAAGCCGGATGGTGCCGTGTTTCCGGGGCTTTTCGCCGTGGGCACCCCCGTCGCCGGCCTGGAAGGCGGGCCGCGTGCGGGCTACGTGGGCGGGCTTTCGAAGGCCTTCATCCTCGGCCTGCTGGCGGCCGAACGGATCGCATCAGAGGCAGGCGCGCGAGCGTAGGATCAACGCGTTCCGGCGCCGATGGTCGCGTCAGGTTCCTTCGGCAGCTTGCGCGCGGCCTGCATCATTTCAAGGCAGGTCAGCAATTCGGTATAGGTCGAGTCGCCACCGGCGACTGACAGGCCCGTGCAGGTCGAGCGGTCGGGGGCGGCGAAGGTCGGCCACTCCTGCACCAGCTTGTCGCGCGCGGCCTTTTCGGTGTTCAGGCACACGTCGGTTTCCGCTTTGGGTCCAACGGCTTCGGTGCTGGTCGCGGTACAACTCGGGCGCACGTCGTAGGTTGGCACCCCGTCCGCGACCGGCATGGCCAGTTGGGCGGCGAGGAAAACCATCGGAAGAATCATGGTCGTGCTCCTTGATTCATGAAACCCGATCCGTCGGAACAACACCCAAAACGGATTCCGGTTGCGCCCCCGAGTTCGCCTGGCACCTTGCGTTTGGATTCTTGCAGAAGTCTTGGAAAAATGGCACTTTCCGCATGGGCACCTCACTCAAACTGCGGTGATTCACTTGTTCGCCAAAATCAATCACGTCGCCATCGTCAGCGAAAAATATTCATTGCTGGCGGCGTTTTACGAGTCTCTGTTCGGAATGACCCGATCACCCAAGGGCCGCATCAACCGCGCCATCACGGTGGGCGACGGCTATGTCGGCCTGAACATCAATCCGCGGAAGGCCGGAAGGCCCGCCGCGCTCGACCATTTCGGCGTTGAAGTCAGTGACATAGAGACGGTCTTTGACCGGATGAAGACGAAGTACCCGAGTGCCGACTGGGTGCAGCGCCCGAGCACCCGCCCGTTCGCCGGTATCACCGCCAACGACCCCGACGGCAACGTCTTCGACCTATCCCAGAAGCAGATGGCGAACCGCTCTGGCGTCTACGTGGAAAACGATGGCAACCAGCATGGACGCCACATCAGTCACGTCGCGATGAGGACCATGCGCCCGGACGAGCTGGCGCGCTTCTATGTCGAGGTGTTCGAGTTCGCCGAGCAGAACGCCAAACCGGGCGACCCGAACCACTATCTCAGCGACGGCAAGATGACGCTGATGATCATGCCCTGGAAGATCACCAACTACGTTGGGCAGAGCATCCTGCCGACCGGCATGGATCACATCGGCTTCACCGTCGAGAGCGTCGACAAACTCAAGGCGGATACCGACGAGCTCATCGGCATCAACCCGGTGATGAATCCGATCCCGCTCGGCAAGGGCAAGGAGGGCGGCGCGCGGCTCGACCTGCTCAAGCAACAATGCCCGATCAGCGAGCATTTCATGAGCGACCCGGATTTCACTTTGCTGGCAGTGCGCGAAGCGCATTGAAACGGACGGAGGGCTGGCAGGAGAAGCCTGCCGGCTTCCGATCTTGAACATGAAGCTGTCGTTCTCGGCGTGGGATCGAGGCAACGGACCGCCGCAGACATTCGGCGGAACGATTATTATCTCGGAGAGTACGGCGAGGACGCGCGATGTTCAGAAGTCCTGGCAATCAGATTGCTTTTCGAATTTCCGATGGGGGTGCGCCGTAGGAACGCTTGAACGTGCGATTGAAATACGACAGGTCGCCAAAGCCGGACTCGAACGCAATCGACGCAATGCTTCGGTCGGCCCACCGTCGATCGGTCAGCATGCGGTGTGCGCGCACGAGACGGCGGACGAGCACGAATTCTGAAAAAGAAGTTCCCTCGCCTTCGAACAGTTTGCGGATGTAGCTGTCCGATATTCTCTGGCGTTTCGCGACCGCAGCAGGCGAAAGGTCGCCGTGGGCGAGGTGCGCTTCGATGTCACTCTTGATGGCGCGCAGCCGCGCCGCGCGTATGCCACGACCCTCAGCGACCGCGGCTGCATCGCGCGTTGCGCGCAGAGAGACCGCGATGAGATCGCAAAGTTGGGCGACGATCAGTTGCCGCATCTCCGGCGCCGCGATCACTGGATCATCGATCAATGCGCCGACGTAGTTCGTCAGCAGGTTCAGCGTGCCGGCGCCACGCGGAATTGGGCGCAGGACGGCATCATCGATATCGCGCACAAGTAGAGCGAGCGGCGCGCGGGGTAGTCGGACGATGCGATGGTGCACAAGCCCCGGTCGGGTGATGGTCCGCGACTCCGAATACGTAAGTAGCACGGCATCGCCATCTCCAAGCGTGATCTCGGCACCGCGCCCGGCAACGATGCTGCGACCGCTCAGATTTATGTGAATGCTGAAATCGTCGTTGCCGTCGACGACATCCTGGTGGGTGTGTTCATGACGGTTTCCCCACACCGTCCCCGATTGGAGGCCGAGGCCGGGCATTTGCCGGGTGGCAATGTCGGCGCCGCACGCGAGGCCCGGGATTGGACGGAGCGGTACCCAGGTCAATCCGCGCTGATAGAGCGACCGCACAGCGCCGCCGCGCTCCTGCGCATGCAATGCGTCTGTCGCAAGCTGAGTCATATTCGCAACCGTGTCGCTCGTCGCGCCATGATCTCGGGGACATTCCAAACTCGCTCGGAGCAAAATAACGCTACAACCACTGCGGAGTCCCGTCCAGTCCAAGCAGGAGTCCCGTGAGGTCCAAGCCGGATGAATGCAACGATGGTAACCAACGCGCGACTGAACATCTGGGAGTCCTTCATGAGCCGTCATGGGATGCAGATCGTTTTCGCAGCCATGCTCATCGTCTCCGGCGCCGCACGCGCCGAAGACTGGCCGACGCGGCCGATCACGCTGGTCGTGCCATATGCAGCCGGAGGGCCGACCGATGCGATTGGACGCCTGTTCGCGCAGCAAATGAGCGAAGCGCTCGGTCGTCAGATCGTGGTCGAGAACATCGCCGGGGCGGGCGGCATGACCGGCGCGAGCCGCGTCGCACATGCGGCGCCTGATGGCTATCGGCTTCTTTTCGTTGGCAGCGCCCTGACCTACAGCCAGCTACTCTACAAGAAGCCGCTCTTCAACTCGGTCACCGACTTCACACCCGTCGGTTTGCTGACCCGGCAATCGCTGGTGCTGATTGCGCGCAAGGATTTGCCGGCCACCGGCCTGCAGGAATTCATGCGCTATGTGAAGGCGAACAAGACTGCCAGCTTCGGTTCCGCCGGCGCCGGCTCCTCAACGCATCTCGGCTGCGTGATGCTCAATCTTGCGATTGGAGCGGACGTCACCCACGTGCCCTATCGCGGCGTCGCGCCGGCGATGCAGGATTTGATTGGCGGCCGCATCGACTACATTTGCAACCTCATCCAGGACGTGGTGCCCCAGGTCCAAGGCGGTGCCGTCAAGGCGGTCGCGATGCTCTCGCGCTCGCGCTCACCCATACTGCCCGATCTCCCGACCGCGGATGAACAAGGCCTTGCCGATTTCGACGCCGCCGACTGGTACGGGCTCTTCCTCCCGAAGGGCGCTCCGTCATCGATCGTGCAGAAGCTCCACCAGTCGGCGGTCGCGGCGCTGGATACGCCGTCGTTCCGCGATCGACTGCACCGTCTCGGTGTCGAGGTCGTCGTTCCGGAGCGGCGTAGCCCGGAATTTCTCGCCCGCTTTCTCAAGGACGAGATCGCGAAATGGACTGGCCCGATCAAGGCGAGCGGCGTCACGGCGGATTGATCCCTCGCCGGTGCCATTGCTCGGCACTCAGTCTCTGACAGAGCGTATCGGAATTCATGACGCAACAGCTCGCGTGGGATCGAATCAGCGGCGCGAATGGCGGCGCGGATACCGAGGTCCGGATTGTCACCGGGTTGCGGGCTGCGAACCAGTGCATCGCCTGGATTGGCGCCAAGACCGGCACTTTCACGAATCATGGACTGAACGTGACCTTCCCCAGACTCGAAGTGGGCGGCCCTGAAAGTGTCGCGGGCTTGTTGCGCGGCGACTGGGATTTTGCCCAGACCGGGACCGTGCCCGTCGCGGAGGCGGTCCTAAACGGTGGAGATGCCGTCATCCTGCTGCGAGATTCCATCCTGCGCGACAACATCGTTATTATGACGAGCCCCGGGATCACAAAGCTCAATCAACTGAGCAGCAAGAAAGTCGGTGTGCTGACCGACGCCTATTCGGGACAGACGGGGGTGATCGTTCGTCTGGCAGTGGAGCATGCGGGCGCAGCGGCGACCTATATAGGATTGGGTACTTATCGAAACATTTTTGCTGCTCTCACCGCCGGAGACATCGATGCCGGCGCGTTGCCGACCGATTTTCTGTTTCTCGGGTCAAGCCAACACCAATGGAATTGTTTTGAGACGTGCACCCTGAGCGTTCCAGCCATTTTCGCCACGACGCGACGCGCGATCGCGGCGGACCGCGAACGCGTCTTGCGCGTCTTGCGAGGATTCGTCGAGGCCATTCACCGCTTCAAGACGCAAGCAGACGCCGTTGTGCCGCTGCTTCAGGAGTTTCTAGGTTTCAGTGACCACCGTGCCGTCGAGCGCTTGCACGAATATTACGCAGCGGTGCTTCCAGTCGTTCCGCGACCGGCATTGTCCGATGGAATGCAGGAGCTGCGCGATCTATTTTTCCACAGATACCCGGCAGCTCGGGAGCTGCAGGAGGCCGATATTGTCGATTCATCGCTGATCGATGACCTGGAACAAAGTGGCTTCATAGCGCGGTTGTACGAGAGAAGCGTCGAAGCTTTGTGATCTTACTCTCGTACGCCGTACCTTCTGAAAGCCCCGATTGGCGGAGGCCATGGAGCAACGCGTGAAGGACCGGCGACTTGCCGCCGCCAAAGGGCTCAAAGTGCGGCGTCAAGCAGGCGTCGCGTACACCGCCACCCAAGACGCGCCCCGCTCGGCTTTGGTCAGGCGGGTCGGTCCTCTCCAGCTTTTTGAGGAGCCAACGTCATGAAGCTTCCCCGTCGAGCTATTCTGCAGCTAGCAGCTGGCGTCGCTGCTCTGCCGGTTCTGTCGCCTGTTGCAAAGGCACAGACCTATCCGTCGCGGCTCATCATTATTGTCGTGCCGTTTCCGGCGGGCGGCCCACGGATGCGCTGGCTCGCATTCTGGCCGAGCATATGAGGACAACACTCGGTCAGCCCTTGATCATCGAAAACGTGTCCGGCACAGCCGGCAGCATCGATGTCGGTCGAATTGCACGCGCGGCGCCGGATGGTTACACCGTCACCATCGGCCATTGGCAAACAGGATATTCCCTTACCCGATCAGCAGACGCCCGAAGCTCTTGCCGCGCGTCAGAAGGCCGAGATCGAGAAATGGTTGGCCGATCATGAAGGCGGCGAACATCAAGGCGGAATAAATTTGCCGGCCGACTTCTTCGACCCGCCGCTACGCCGCCCTGGCGAGGTCCGCGGGGTGGACCGACCTTGCGCCGATCGCCAGCCGGTTCCAGGTGTTGATCATGGCGATCACGATCGAGAGGTTCGCCAGTTCCTTCTCCGAGAACTGTCGCCGCGCCTCTTCGTAGATGGGGTCGGGCGCGTGTGTGGACGCGATGTTGGTCAGCGATTCCGCCCAGGCCAGCGCTGCGCGTTCGCGCGCCGAATAGAGTTCCGACTCGTGCCAGGCATCGAGCAGATACAGCCGCATCTCGGTTTCGCCAAGCTTCCGCGCTTCCTCGGTATGCAGGTGCAGGCAGTAGGCGCAGCCGTTGATCTGCGAAACCCTCGTCTTCACGAGCGCGACGAGCTTGGGATCGAGACCCGATGTCTTGAGATAGTTCTCGACGCCGATCAGGGCAGCCCACCCGTCGGGCGCGACGGTGTACGGATTTAGTCTTTGCGTCATGGTGATGATCTCCATTTGGTTTTCGGGTGCGCAAGCGCTGCGAAGCGTCGAACCCGATCATTCCCCCAATTATACAACGCCGCAGGTGGGCCACCGGTTTCGGTCGGCCCCGCTGCCGATCGATGATCAGCGGATCGGCCCCGTGCTGCCTCGGCGGGATTCGCCCGCGAACGTCGCGTCAAATATTATTTCACTAAATGACGGCCCCGACGCCGGGCTCGAGCAACCGCAATCGCGAGGCCAGCCCAAACGTGTCGAAGGATTTTTTGATGTCATCACGGCTTTGTGTGAAATGCGCCCAGCCATCGCAGTGAACCGGAACAATCACAGCGTCCGGAAACGCGTGGGCGGTCTCGATGGCGTCATTGACATCCATGGTGAGGTGAAACGGGCCGCGCGTCTTGGCCCGAACCGGCAAATAGCACCACTGTGCCGGCACGGAAGCGGCGAGCCACCTCGGCCGGAGTGCGCTCATGACGGCCTCCTGAAAGATTTTCATTAGATGTGAACGCCGGGGGATTCCGCATCATGTCTTGCGTCGCGATGACGCCGGACGCGTGACCAGATAAATGCCGAGGGCGACCGGTACGATGCCGACAAGATCGGTGAGCGCGACATGCTCTCCCAGCAGCAGCCAGCCGAACGCCATGCCCAGCGGCGGCATTATGAAGTGATAGGAACTCGCCGCGGTTGCACCGGAGACGGTGAGCAGATGGAACCAGAGCAGATAGGCGAACACCGAGACCAGCAGGACCAGATAGGCCAGCGCCGCGAACAGGCGCCAACTCGGCACGATGTCGCCGACGCTTTCGAAGGTGAAGGCGAACGGCAGCACTGCGAGGCCGGCCGCGAGGCTTTGCACGCCGTTGCCGACCCAGAGCCCGCCCGTGGGTGCGAGCTTCTTGAACAGGATGGTTCCGGCCACCAGGGCGACCAGCGCGGCGATCATGAACGCGATGCCGACGGGATGGTCCACACCGCCGGCGAGGCGGCCTTCGACCACGAAGGCAACGCCGCCGACGCCGAGCAGCAGGCCAGCCGCCTTGCGCCACGTCATCCGCTCGCCGAGGAACGCCGCGGCCATCACGGCCGTCAGCACCGGGTTGGCGCTGATCACGAGCGCCGCGAGGCCGGACGAGGTGCTGCGTAGGCCGACATAGCTCAGCCCGAGATAAGCCGCCTGGTTGGCGATCCCGAGCACGGCGAAGATCATGAGATCGCGGCGGCCAAGCTTCCACGGGGTTCCATAAGCGGCGGCGGCGGCGATCGTGAAAATCCCGGCGAGCAGAAATCGCATCGTCAGCAGGAGCAGCGGCGGGCAATCGGCCAGCGCGAGCTTGGCGGCCGAAAAGGCCAAGCTCCAGAGCATGCAGAACGCCGCAACCAGTAATGGAAACGGGATGCGGATGGCGGGGGAGGAGGATGGAAGTGCGATATTTGCGGTGTGCATGGGTCAAATTCCCTTCTGCAAACCGAGGTAGGCGCATCTCTTGTCATTTGGAAATTAAATGATAAAATAACTATCAGTGGATTTTCGAATGGTGCCGCCATGCTCGAGCTCGATCTTCTCCGTAGCTTCGTCTCGGTCGTCGACACCGGCGGCTTCACGCGCGCCGGCGAGCGGGTCCACCGCACGCAATCGACGGTGAGCCAGCAAATCCGGCGGCTTGAAGAGAACTTGGGCTACCCGCTGCTGCACCGTAATGGCAAGCAGGCCACGCCAACGGAGCAAGGCGAGCGGCTTTTGTCCTACGCGCGCCGGATTCTGACGCTCGAACAGGAAGCCCGTGATGTGGTCACGCGACCGGGGAGTGATGGGGTCGTGCGGCTCGGCATTCCAGAGGATTTCGCGGCCTATCGGCTGACCGAATTGTTGTCGGACTTCGTGCGCTCGCGCCCCGGGCTGCGCCTCGACGTGCGCTGCGGCCTCAGCGTGCAGTCGCGCCGCGCGCTTGAGCGCGGTGAACTGGACCTCGCGTTGTTCAAGCGCGACGCCGGCGAGGGCGGCGGGATTGCCGCCTGGCCCGAACGTTTGCACTGGGTCAGCAGCCGGCGCCATTCGATCGATTTCCGTCGCGATCCGCTGCCGCTGGTGATGTCCGAACAGGGCTGCCTTTATCGCAATCGCATGATTCACGCCGTCGAAGCGGCCGGGCGCGCGTGGCACATCGCCTATACGAGTCCGAATCTCGCCAGCATCCAGGCCGCGGTTTCCGTCGGCCTCGGCGTCAGCATCCTGCCCGAGGTTGCGATCTTGGCCGAGCATCGCGTGCTCAAGACCAGGGATGGATTTCCGGCGATCACCAACACGGAAGTCGCCCTGGTTGCCGCCGCCGACGCGAGCCCGGCGACCCGCCGGCTGGCCGAGATTCTCGCCGACTTCTGTTCCAGCGTCGATCCGCGCAAGGCGGCGTAAGGAGACGCCGCCTCGAGCGCCGGCGTTGCGCCACGTGCAGAGTTGCGCCACGTGCAGAGGATTTGGTTTGGCCGCCCGAATGATCGAGCGGCTATCGATCCGGGTTCGCCGCGTGTCGGACGGATGTCGCGATCACGGGTTGTGAACCCGCGGTGTCGACCACGACAATATCCAGGTGGTTGTCCGAGTTCCTCAAGACATAGTCGTAGCCGTCAAGCAGCCGCACAACGACGTCGCGGAGCCGGCCGGTGTAGGTCCCGGTGATCGGGCGGCCGAGATCCGATGAGGTGCGGTACTGCACACCGAAGGACGTTCCAAGCGCCGTGAGCACTTCCTGGAGCGTGGCGTCTTGGGCCTTGACACGCACGCCACTCGAATCCCCCTCGATCAGCGTTTCCGCGCGGGGCGGTGCCGCACTCAAGACCGTGACGATCAGCGCGACCAACAGCGGGGAACGCCGATCGATTTTGTTTGAAGACAAACGCACGATTGCACCTTGTTTTTCGTTGGCGACCAAGTGGCGCAGGCGCCTCGCGATCGAGTGCTCACGAGGCGCCTTCGAGACCATTTGGACGAGAACCGATTTCAGCTTCGACGATCAATGATGATCGTCGTGGTCGTGGTCGTGGTCGTGGTCGTGATCGTCCTTGGCTACCCGGTCGTCATGGTGGGTGGTGAGGACGAG
The DNA here is from genome assembly GCA_963702695.1 of uncultured Alphaproteobacteria bacterium. Classification (GTDB taxonomy): domain Bacteria; phylum Pseudomonadota; class Alphaproteobacteria; order Rhizobiales; family Xanthobacteraceae; genus VAZQ01. Next base: position 314,897 of record CAVPDS010000029.1, read on the forward strand.
AACGCAACCCTTGACGTTATCCCCGCCATGATCAGCGCAAATCGTGACGGCCGCGCTGGCGGGGTTGGTGTTCGAGCGGACCGGGACGTAAACTTGATTTCGGTCCGGGTCAGCGGCTATCGAGTGGGACCCGGGCGCCGACGGCACGCTCGGATCGGTCCGCGGCCCGCCTCGGCCCGGATCGGAGTCGATGACGCCCACGATCGGAGCGGGGGTGGCGTTCGACAGCCCGAGGAAATAATGGCCGTCGTTCGGATTGAACCAGATTTCATCCGCTCCGAATTCGTTGGTGAATGAGGCAATCACGTGCCCATTGCGTTCGTCGATGATGGCGGAAGCCGTCTTGGAGCAGCCAAGAAGGATTCTGATGATCGGGGCCGATCGCCATGCCTTGCGGTCCGGCACATTGCGCCACCGGGATCGTGAAGACCTGCTCGATCGCCTCCGTCTTCGGATTGATCTGCAGAACCGCGCCCGATACGGAATCGTCGCCCGGACCGTTCACCTCCGGAAGGTTGATATAAAACTTCCCGGTCCGCTCGCTCCATTGGCACTGCTCGATGCCGTTCGTAGCCTTGGGGCCGTGGCCGGCGCCGGATTCCCCCGTCCATCGTGATCTTGCCGAGAACCGTATAGGTGTCCGACGAGATGAAAGTGATGAACGGCGCGGGTGTCTCCGCATCGTTGGCGATCAGCACCACGTTGTTGCGCGGGTCGTGACAGAGTTCGTCGGCGCGATTGGCGCCGCCGGTGGCGATGGTATGCGTGACAGTTTGTGTTGCGAGGTCAATGACCTTGGTTGTGCTGTCGCCGTCGCCGGCCCAGACTTCCACGTGGTTACGGCGATGAACGGTTATAACGCCATTCGGGCCAGAGTTATCGGCGCCTCGCAAGCCGATGAAGCCCGGTAGATGAGCGACGAACTGGTTATTCCGGGTGTTGACCACATCGACCGAGCTGTTCGAGCGATCGGCCAAGAAATAGAGGTCGAGTCTCTTGTCGACCCAGCTGATGTCGAACGATGCGAGATTGTTTCCCGGTATGGTGATCGCGGCTGTCGGCGCGAATACCTCGTCCGCAGACGCGCTGTTCGGAACGATCCCGAGCAGGATGGGGCCAAAGGCGCCCGCAATCACGGCCCGAAACTTGTTCTTTCCGGACATCAGCTTCCTCCTTGGTTTTTCAAATGTCGCCACCGCCATGATCCAATGACGATTATTAGGCGGAATTGTGTGTTTTTCATTCGGAATACTAGTTACTTTTGTAACAAATAGATTGTCAGCAATCAGAATAAGGTAGTTATTATCGATATGACCCATAAGAGAGTAAAATATATTTTGCCAAAATGCACTTATTACTTTGCAATAGCGGTGCAGCTAGCCGAGTAATTGGCAATTTTATGCCAATTTTATCGTAGATACTGCTGGATGGCAAGAATTTCATCCCGGCTATCGGAACCCTTCAGGTGCCCTTGTCGTTGCCTCTTTTCGGCCTGACATTCGACAACCGCCGAAATTGAATCAACCTGTTCGAACGCATTGTACGGTTTTAAAAACCAACCTGCGCAAAACCGTGCGTGCGCCGATCGCGGAACGGGAAGCACAACACGACCCGCGCCTGTCGATCGAGGAGCGCTACGGCACCCGCGCGCGCTATGAAGGGCTGGTGACCGATGCGGCGAACAATCTGGTGGCGGAGAAGTATCTGCTGAGCGAGGACGTTCCGCAGGTGGTGGCGCGCGCGCTGGCCGCGTGGGACGAAATCACCAAAGGCACCGCGCTCGCGGGGAAGTAAATGAGCTTGCGTGGGCTTCGCTCCTTCCTGCGCAAGCCGCGAATCGCAGGGAACCGCGATGGCGAAATTGCTGGGCTGCCGCCGCTGTCACGTTGAAATGACCGAGGTCGCGCTCGCCGATGGCAGCGTGGCGGTGGTCTGCGTCGCCTGCGAGGGCTTCGGGCTCGCGCACGAAGTCGCACGCGGCGGTCCGGTCTGGCTCGAACAAGGCGCGTTCCGGCGACAGGCCCGACCGCCTACTGTCGAAAAGCGCGCACCCGGCCGTTCCAGGGCATGGGTAGTGGGTCAATTCGAAATTTGGTCACTCAGGAATCTGAAGTAGAAAGCTGCGAACACCAAGACAATACCAACATTCACCATCAGCCGTTCCCAGAATCGGTTTCTGAAAAACAAGAAATCGAGGCCGACTATAACGGCTATCATCGCCACCACGTAAAGGACAACAATTGCCGGTCTGCCCATTTCAGTACCCTTCGGCAACGCTGCTTGTCTGCTCTTGTACGGTCCGCGCTTTCCAAGCTTCGGCTCTGCCGCTTCGACCAGCGCGACGATATCACCAGTCTCCCAACTGATCCACTGCCAGGGCATGAAAATGATTTCAGTCCCAGGAAAATAGTCCTTGACAGCGTGACGCTGGTCCGGTAGGGTTCGCTCACGCTCGACAATTGCATCAGCGGCCGGCGGCGCCGGACACAGCCGCCGCTGCGGCGATCACCGAAAAAGCCGATCCCGAAAAATCCGACATGACCAAGAAGCAGCTATCGCCTGAGCTGATTGCTCAGGTGCGTCAGCGTTATGCTGACGGCGTCCGGATCGAGGAGATCCTCGCCGAGTTCGATGTTTCAAAGGGGACACTCTATTACTGGGTCGACGGTGGGCCGAAGCACGGGCCGGACCGGCGGCCGCCGCTGCCGCGGCGCGACTGCCCACGCGGCGCGAGGAAGCCTTGGCTGCACGGCTCGCGCGGGCTGATGATCAAGCAGCTCTGGCGCACCGCGGCGCGGAAGGTGCAGGAGATCGAGCTTCGCCTCGAGGAAGCCGGCCAGGAGCCGTCCGAGCGCGAACGCGATGCGCGCATCGCGCCGTGAAGCTCGTGGCGGAGAACGCGGCGGCCTGCAATTTCGTGCTTTACGAAGGGGCAGGGGGGCTCGACCGGCATCCGCTGCTCGATCTGCTCACGCGGCCGAACCCGCGCCAGGATGGGGCGGCGCTGTTCGAGGCGCTCTATGCCTATCTATTGCTCGCCGGCAACGCCTACCTGGAGGCGGTGGCGCTCGACGGCGACGCCGGCCTGAGCGTGCGCGAGCTTTATGCGCTGCGGCCCGATCGCATGCGGGTGGTGCCGGGACCGGACGGCTGGGCCGAGGCTTATGAATACACCGCCGCGGGCCGCACCGTGCGGTTCGATCAGAGCGCGCCGCCGCTGCCGCCGATCCTGCACCTCACCTGCTTCCATCCGCTCGACGATCACTACGGGCTGTCCCCGCTCGAAGCCGCGGCGGTCGCCGTGGACACCCACAACGCGGCGGCGCGCTGGAACAAGGCGCTGCTCGACAATGCGGCGCGGCCGTCCGGCGCGCTGGTCTACTCCGGCCCCGAGGGCGCGGTGCTGTCCGACAATCAGTTCGAGCGGCTCAAGCGCGAGCTGGAGGAGACCTACCAGGGCGCGATCAATGCCGGGCGGCCGCTGCTGCTCGAAGGCGGGCTCGACTGGAAGGCGATGTCGCTCTCGCCCAAAGACATGGATTTCATGGAAGCCAAGCACACCGCGGCGCGCGAGATCGCGCTCGCCTTCGGCGTGCCGCCGACCTGTCGCGCCGGCACCGGTTTCTCCGGCTCGGAAGTGAGCGAGCAGCTCGGCCTCGCGGTACAAGGCTCGGAGCTGACCGGCGCGCTCGCGGACGAGCAGCTCACCGAGGCGGATCTCGCCGCCGGCCGTTACGATGCAGCGGCGATCGAGGTCTACATCGTCGATTGGAGCGACCCGAGCCTCAACGTGCTGCTGACCAAGGGCGCGCTCGGCGAGGTGCGGCGCGAGGGGCTGGCCTTCACCGCCGAGCTGCGCTCGCTGGCGCACCGGCTCGCAGAGGATTTCGGCCGGCTCTACACCGCGGCGTGCTCCGCCGACCTCGGCGACGCGCGCTGCACGATCGACCTGACCAACCCGGCGTTCCGCGGCAGCGGCGCGGTGGCTTCGCTCGGCGGCACGTCGATCCTCATCGTGTCCGGTCTCGATGGCTTTGCCGATGGCTGGTTTACGGATGGGAAGTTCAGCCTCACTTCCGGCGCCAATGCCGGGCTCGCGATCGAAGTGAAAACCCATCGCGTCGATGCCGCGGGCGTGACGCTCGATCTGTGGCAACAGATGCCCGAGCCGATCGCGCCCGGCGATACTTTTGTCGTCACCGCGGGCTGCGACAAGCGCTACGACACTTGCCGCGCGCGCTTCAACAACACCGTCAACTTCCGCGGCTTCCCGCAGATGCCGGGCAACGACTTCGTCGTCAGCTATCCGGTACCCGGCCAGCCGGGGAACGACGGCGGCAGCCTGTTCCGCTGAGTTTCACTCGGCTCATTCCCGCAGAAGCGGGAATCCAGCGGGCTTGCTCCAAGCTTGGTGCTGTTTGCCCCTGGGTCCCCGCTTGCACGGGGACGAGCGGAGTGTGGGCCTGATCCATCCAATAGACGAACGCACGACCCGCGCAGCACACATCCATGAGCACATCTGTGATCACCCGGGCCGCAATCGTCGCGGAGGCACGGGCGTGGATCGGCACGCCCTATCGCCACCAGGCCTCGCTCAAGGGCGTCGGCTGCGATTGTCTCGGGCTCGTGCGCGGCGTGTGGCGCGCACTCTGCGGCGCCGAGCCGGAGCCGATCCCGCCCTATGCGCCGGATTGGGCCGAAGCGACGCGACGCGAGGCGCTTGCCGTTGCGGCAGCGCGGCATCTCGTCGAGATCGATCCGATGCAATTCGCGCCCGGCGATCTCCTGCTGTTCCGCTGGCGTGCGGGATTGGCCGCCAAGCACGCCGCGATCGCGAGCGCGCCCGAACTGATGATTCATGCCCATGACGGCGCCGCCGTCACTGAAGTGACGATCGCGCCGTGGTGGCGCCGGCGTCTCGCCCATACCTTCCGCTTTCCGGGAGTGAATGACTGATGGCCGCGCTCGTCCTATCAGCAGCCGGCGGCGCCGCCGGCGCCCTGTTCGGTCCGATCGGCTCGATTGCCGGACGCGTCGTGGGCGCGCTCGCCGGCAACGTCATCGACCAGGCGCTGTTTGGCTCCAACACGAGCCGCCAGGTGGATGGGCCGCGCCTATCCGACCTCGACGTGATGGCGTCGAGCGAGGGATCGCCGATCCCGCACGTCTATGGCCGCGCGCGGCTGTCCGGCCAGATGATCTGGGCCACCAGTCTCGAACAGGTCGTGTCGACGCAGGTCGAGCAGACCGGCGGCGGCAAGGCCGGCCCGAAGAACACGACCAGCACCACGACCTACACTTACTTTGCCAATTTCGCGGTCGGCCTGTGCGAGGGCGAGATCGCCAACGTTGCGCGCGTCTGGGCCGATGGCAAGCTGCTCGACCTCACCGGCATCACCTATCGCGTCTATCCCGGCAGCGAGACGCAGACGCCGGACCCGCTGATCGTCGCCAAGGAAGGCGACGCGCCGGCGTATCGTGGACACGCCTACGTCGTGTTCGAGCGGCTCGCGCTGGAGAATTTCGGCAATCGGATTCCGCAGCTCTCATTCGAGATCATCCGCCCGATCGGGCAGATCGAGCAGATGATCCGCGCGGTGACGCTGATCCCTGGCACGACCGAATTCGGCTATGAGCCGGCGACCATCGTGCAGGTGGTGGGACCGGGCCAGTTCGCGGCCGAGAACCGCCACGTCGGTCAGGCTGCCTCCGATATCGAAGCGTCGCTCGACGACCTGCAGGCGAGCTGCCCGGCGCTCGAACGCGTCGCCGTCGTGGTCGCCTGGTTCGGCAATGATCTGCGCGCCGGTCACTGCGTCGTGCAGCCGGGCGTCGAGACGCAGGTGAAAAGCACCAGCCCGGCAACGTGGTCGGTGGCAGGGGTCGACCGCGCCAGCGCGTATTTGATTTCGCAGGTCGACGGCCGCCCGGCCTTCGGCAGCACACCCGATGATGCGAGCGTCACCCATCTCATCGCCGAACTGAAGGCGAGGGGACTGAAAGTCACGCTCTATCCGTTCCTGATGATGGACATTCCGGCCGGCAACGCGCTGCCTGACCCCTACACCGGCGCGGGCGCGCAGCCGACCTATCCGTGGCGCGGCCACATCACCTGCGATCCGGCGCCGGGGCAGTCCGGCTCGCCGGACGGCAGTGGCGCGGCGGCGACCCAGGTGGACGCATTCTTCGGCATCGGCGATCCGGACGGCTGGAACTATCGGCGGCTGGTGCTGCACTACGCGCACCTTGCCGCGGACGCCGGCGGCGTCGATGCGTTCCTCATCGGTTCGGAGCTGAAGAGCCTCACGCGCGTGCGCTCGGCTTCCGGCGTCTATCCGGCGGTGACGCGGCTCGCCCAACTCGCGAGCGAAGTGAAGGCGATCGTCGGGAGCAGCACGATTGTCACCTACGGGGCAGACTGGACGGAATATGGCGCCCATGTCGTCGATCCAAGCGCGCAGGAGGTGCGCTTTCCGCTCGACGCGTTATGGGCCTCGTCGTCGATCGATGTCGTCGGCATCGATTACTACGCGCCGCTGGCGGATTGGCGCGACGATGCCGTCCATCTCGATCGCGCGATCGCGAGCTCGATCTACGATCCCGGTTATCTCGGCGGCAACGTGCGCGGCGGCGAAGCCTACGACTGGTATTACGCCGACGACGCGGCGCGCCGCGCGCAGGCCCGCAGCGCCATCGCCGATGGATTGGGCAAGCCGTGGGTCTTCCGGGTCAAGGACCTCTGGAGCTGGTGGTCGAACCCGCACACCGAACGTGTCAGCGGCGTTGAACTCGGCTCGCCGACCGGCTGGGTCGCGCAAGGCAAGCCGATCTGGCTGACCGAGGTCGGATGTCCCGCGGTCGACAAGGGCGCCAACCAGCCGAGTACGTTTCCCGATACGAAATCCTCCGATGGCGGCGTGCCGTATTTCTCCCGCGGCTTCCGCGACGATCTCATTCAGCGCCGCTATCTGGAGGCTGTGCTCGGGACATTCGATCAGGGCTTTGGCGCGAGCATCGAGGGCAATCCGGTGTCGTCCGTCTACGGCGGGCGGATGGTCGATGCGAGTGCGATCCATCTTTGGACCTGGGACTCGCGGCCCTATCCGGTGTTTCCGGCGGCCACCGACGTGTGGAGCGACGGTCCGGACTGGGAGACCGGCCACTGGCTCAGCGGCCGGGTCGGCGCGGCGCCGCTCGATGCGCTGATCGCCGCGATCCTGACGGACGCGGGGATTTCCGATTTCGACAGCGGCGCGCTGCGTGAGAGCGTCGACGGTTACGTGATCGACCGGCCGATGCCGCCGCGCTCGGCGATCGATCCGCTGGCGCTCGCTTATGCCTTCGACGCCGCCGAGGTGTCGGGCGTCCTCGCGTTCCGTCCGCGCGGTGGCGCGCCGGTCGCGGAGATCGCCGAGGCGGATTTGCTGCTTACCTCGGACCGCGCGCCGGCGCAGCTTGTGCGCACGCAGGAGACCGAGCTGCCACGCGAAGTCTCGATCGCATTCACCGATGCCGGCGCCGACTATCGCCGTGCCGCGGTTACGTCGCGTCGTTTGGTTGGCGGCGCGGCGCGCGCGAGCCAGGCCGAGCTGGCGGTGGTGACGAACGACGCGGCGGCCGAGCGGCGCGCCGACATCTGGTTGCAGGATTTGTGGGCGGGGCGCGAGAGTGCGCAGTTTACGCTGCCGCCGAGCCTGTTGGCGTTGGCGCCGGGCGATGTCATCGGGCTCACCGTCGGCGGGCGGCGCCGGCTCTGGGAGTTGCGCACGATCAGCGACGCCGACGGGCGCTCGGTGAGCGCGCAATCGATCGATCCGGGCGTGTTCGATCTGCCCGTGGCGACGCCGACGCTCTCGGTACCGAAACTGCCCGCGCCGGTCGGACCCGTCGCAGTGCGGGTGCTCGATCTGCCGACCCTCACCGACGATGACCCGCCGGTGCTGCAATGGGTTGCGGTGTTCGCCGATCCATGGCCGGGCGCAGTCGCGGTCTGGCGCTCCACCGACGGCGAAAGTTTTGACCGCGCGGCGGTCGCGCTGGCGCCCGCGATCATGGGTGAGACGCTCGACGATCTGCCGAGCGGGCCGACCAGCCGCTTCGATCACATCCACGCGGTGCGGGTGAGGCTCTACGGCGGCGCGCTCGCCTCGGTCTCCGACATCCGGCTGTTCGGCGGCTCGAATGCCGCCGCGGTCCAGCGTCCGGACGGCGCCTGGGAAGTGCTGCAATTCGCCAACGCCGATCTGGTTGCGGAGCGGACCTATCAGTTGTCGCGGCTGCTGCGCGGCCAGGCCGGCACCGAATGGGCGATCGCCGATCCGCTCCCGGCGGGCGCGCCATTCATCATCCTCAACGAGCAAGTGATTCCGCTCGCGCGCGGGCTCGATTCGCTCGGCCGCACCATGCAACTGCGGCTGGTCGCGGCGAGCCGCGACTATGCCGATCCCACCGCGGTTGCGCTCACGGCAACGCCGACGAATGTTTCGCTGCGTCCGCTCTCGCCGGTGCATCTGCACGCGGTGCGCACGGCGGACGGCGTGGTGTTCACCTGGATCCGCCGCACCCGGCGTGATGGCGATTCATGGGACGTCATCGACGTACCGCTTGGCGAGGAGACCGAGGCTTATGCGCTCGATGTGCTCTCGGGCTCCTCGGTGAAGCGCACGCTGTCGGCCAGCACCCCGTCGGTGCTTTACGCCGCGGCCGATGAACTCGCCGATTTCGGCGTCGCGCAAACGAGCCTCTCCATCAGCATCGCGCAACTTTCCACGACCGTCGGCCGCGGCTTTGCGACCGAGGGCGTGCTCACCCCGTGAGAATCCATGACCGACACAGCCAATCTCGCTTTGCCTTGCATCGATGCGGCGCAGGCCCAGAAGCACGTCACTCACAATGAAGCGCTGCGCATCCTGGATACGCTGGTCCAGCTCGCCGTGCTCGACCGCGACCTCAACGCCCCGCCGGGCTCGCCGTCCGAGGGCCAGCGCTGGATCGTGAAGTCGTCGCCGAGCCCGACCGGCGCCTGGTCCAGCCACGGCGACCAGATCGCGGCGTGGCAGGACGGCGGCTGGCAATTCAGCACACCGAACGTCGGGTGGCTCGTCTACGTCGTGGACGAGGGCGCGCTGATTGCGTGGAACGGGACCGCGTGGGTCTCGGCGCTCTCGATGCTGACGACGCTGCAGAACATCCTGCTGCTCGGCATCGGCACCACCGCGGATTCCATCAATCCGTTCAGCGCCAAGCTCAACAATGCGCTGTGGGTCGCCAAGACTGTCGCCGAAGGAGGCGACGGCAACCTGCACTACAAGATGAGCAAGGAGAGCGCCGCCAAGACGCTCTCGTTCCTGCTGCAGGATAATTTTTCCGGCCGCGCCGAAATCGGCCTCACCGGCGACGACGACTTTCACTTCAAGACGTCGAGCGACGGCGCGACCTGGGTCGAGGCGCTGCTGCTCGACGGCGCGACCGGATCGGCCAAGCTCAATTCCGGTTTCTATCTCACCGGCGACATTTCGCCGGCGACGATCACCGCCGACCAGAACGATTACAACCCCGCCGGTCTTTCCGCCGCGAGCGTGCTGCGGCTGTCGTCGGATGCGGTCCGCAATGTCACCGGCCTGGCCGGTGGGGCGGATGGGCGGCTGCTGGTCATCGCCAATGTCGGCACCAGCAACATCGTGCTCAAGAACCAGAGCGCTTCGTCGAGCGCCGCCAATCGTTTCCTGCTGAACGCCGACCTCGTCCTCGCCGCCAACGCCGCCGTTACGCTGATTTACGACAGCACCTCGACGCGCTGGCGGCTGCTGGTCTCGGCCTCCGCCATCGGCGCGCTGGCCGCGGCGAATAATCTCGCCGATGTCGCCAGCGCCGTGAGCGCACGCGGCAACCTCGACGCGGCCGCGTTCGATGGGATGGCATTCAACGGGATGCAGGTGAATGGAAGCCTCGATGTCAGCCAGGAATTGGGGACGACGGGCGCCACGCTGGCGAGCGGCGCCGGCAAATACATCGCCGATTGCTGGGAGGCGCAATATGTCCATGGCGCCAACACGGCGGTCGTCACCAGCGCACAGGTCGCCGCGGGTTCATTCCCGGTGGCGCTGTCCGGCTACGCCTTCGGCCATCAGCTCAAGGCGACCACGGCGCTGACCTCCCCCGCCAACGGCGATTACGCGTTGCACCGCCAGCAGATCGAGGGCTACCGGGTCGCCAGGCTCGCCTGGGGTACCGCCGGGGCGCAACCGCTGGCGTATGCGTTCCAGTTCTATTCGACCGCGTCCGGCACCGCTTTCGTGAAGGTCGCCAACAGCGACAAGAGCCGCTGCTTCTACCAGGAGTTCACGGTCGCGGCCGGCTGGAACTGGATTGCGGGCACCATCGCGGGCGACACCAGCGGAACTTGGCAGAAGACGACCTCGGCCGGGATGATTTTCGAGATCTTCAGCGCCGGCAAGGCGGCGTCGCCGGCCGCGCCGGGCGCATGGGGCTCGACCAACACGACGCAGACCACGAATTCGACCAACCTGCTCGGCACCAACAACAATCTGACAATCGTCACCGGCCTGTTCATCTGTTCCGGCACGCAACTGCCGGCCGCGAATGACCTGCCGCGGCTGATGCGGCCCTTCGACGTGGAACTGGTGCTGTGCAAGCGATATTGGGAGAAGTCCTACGACTATTCGGTGGCGCCCGGGACGGCCGGCCGGCGGCTGCATCGTCAAAGTGCTCCCGAGCAATACTGTTGGGAGCAATGCAGACTACGGTTCGGTCAGCTTTATGGTGGCCAAGCGGGCGGCGCCGACGATGACCGTTTACGGGTTCAGTGGGACTTCTGGAACCGTCTCCGAACCAAGCGGGATCTGACTTGGCTGCGGGTTCTGGCACGGCCGTCGGCATCAGTGAAAATGGATTCGGTGCACGAAATGGCTCCAGCGGGAGCATCACCACAGCAAACAACGAGGTCCTGTTTCAATACAGGGCCAGCGAGGCTCTAGTGCGACCGTCCTTTGAGTCGCCACAGAAGGCGAAGGCCTAGCTTTGATGTTACCTCGCGACTTAACTAAGGCTCGAGCGGTGGGATGCGGCCGTACCGGAGGCTTCGGTTTTGAAGCGCAATCCAAAACGCCGACGCTCGTCCCGAGAGCCTTAAAATTGCGCTTTCAAACACTGAGAACCTCCCAAAATCAGAAGCGAGCGAGTGCCGCCATAGAATATCTTCACGGAGGAAAAATCGCATCGGCCGTTTTCACCCCACGGCGGCAGCAGCATGGAATGCATGGTCCAATTCCAAAAGACCGGTGAAGGATAGGGTTGAGCAACAATGGGCTCTAGGCCAACGCGCTTTGCCAGAATGCTCATGTTCTTGGGATTGAACAAATAGAAATGCCGAGGTGCGTGGTAGCCTCCCCAATGCCGGCTCTTGATGGAGATTACGAACTCAATGCAATCGATGTTTGGCGTCTCAGTGATGAGCGTTGCGATGGCGCATGATATCAGCCGGCCTTCGCCAGGAACGCTCTCAGATCGTCAACATGCTCGATGACATGGGAGGAATAGACGATTTCAGAAATAGCTGGTAGGAAGTTCCAGGTGTTCGAAACGGCCTAAATAGGCCGTGTGCCACGTGCCTTGTTCTTTTGACGGCGTCTTCGCCGATCTCGACGCCATGAAGTTCCGCCGACGGCAGCAGTTCTTTGAACAGATCAAGTTGCGCTCCCACACCGCACCCGACATCGAGCACGCGGATGGGCCGCGAGAAGACCCCAGGCTGAAACGCGCTGCGGGACAGCTTCACGCTCAAAGCCTTCTTGTTTCGCTCGTGAAATAGGCTTTGAACGTAGGAGGGTCCTTCCGAGCTTGCTCGCGCGTTATCGGTGAGATGATAGGAATAGTAGTCCAACGGATAGATGCGTTGGAGTTCGCTCACGTCTGGACGCGGATTGAGGAAAACAAGGCCGCAATGGGCACACCGCACGACCGGAAAACCAATCTCGGTCGAACGATACTCATGATCATAAACGCGGCCGATCTGAGTAGGCGTCTCGCTCGAACCGCATGCAATGCATTCTGTGTTATCGAATAGGGCAAAGTTGGAATTTTGGGCGCTGCTCTTCACTTGTTCGACCACCGAAGACAGGGCAATCAATTGGAAATAGCTGGAATGCTCGCGGAGACAGCGCCTCGCCAGCGAGATAGGATTGCAGGGCCGGGAGATTGTAGTAGGGGATCGACGGATAGTGGTGATGGACACCGTGGAAGTTAAAATTCATGGGCGACAGCAGGAATCGTTCGACAGGGGTCGACCGTACATAGAAATATCTTGCATCGATTCCGTGATCGTCTCCGTTGTAGTGCTCAACCCACTGGCGGATGATAACAAGCGGCATCATTACGAAAACCAGCGTTATGTGGTACAACAACGCCCATAATGGATTGGCGCCGATCGACCAGCAAAGCGCTGCGAGTCCGACCAAAATCACAACAGCGATAGAAGTGATCTGAAGCCGCTCGCGAGCTGCAAATGGATAAGGCTTGTTGTCGCGCCCGGATATGACGGTGCGGAACTCTGCCTCGAACGGCATCCAGCCGAGGATTCCACGCATCACGGCCAACGGAACGGGGAACACAGCGGCACCAGCTCGCGCCAGTTGGTGCAATGACTCACGCGTTCCGGGTCTTGTTGCGTGGTGGCGTGGGAGTGATGGATCGAGATGTCGCTGGCGCAGCATCGTAGCGCGGCAGCGATGGATAGGCCGCAAAATACTTTCCTAAGAAGCGTCCAAACTCGGCATTTCCAGTCAGGCATCCGTGAAATAATTCATGATAGATTGTAAAGAACGGAGGCTGCAGGCTGCCAAGGCGCGGTCATGGCCAGCGGCGCGAGCCAAAGCCTGCAAGTAGGCTGTCAGCAAAATTGTCAGCAAAATCGTTGCCCACGTCCCAAAGACTTGGGATACGCCAACCAAGGTACTTTTGTCGGAGAATTTCTTGGATATCTCCGCCGGGGTTGGCAATAAAAGAGCTTCTCGCATCGGGGGACTGTCGGCTCTCCTGGGTTCCGTCGATTAATCCAATATTGCAACTCGCGCGTGAGGGGTCAATTACGAGCGAGCGGCGCGGGCGGATGTGATCTTCGCTCCGGCGAGTTGATCTCCCGGCTGCGCCGCTCGCCGCTGCAACGGCACCCCTGCGCTGCTGGCTGGCCGCCCATGAGGCGGCCGCTTCAATTCTGGAGACCCTTCATGGCGACCTGGACCTATGCGGACTCGCTGCGCCGCCTGCTCGTTTCCGAGGGCGGTTACAGCAATCATCCGGCCGACCCGGGCGGGCCGACCAATTTCGGCATCACGATCATCGACTACCGCAAATACGTGAAGCCGGACGCGACCGCCGCGGACGTGCGCGGCATGAAGGCCGACCAGGCGAAGGCGATCTATCGCTCCAAATACTGGGACGCGATGCGCTGCGACGAGCTGCCGGCCGGGCTCGACTATGCGGCGTTCGACTACGGCGTGAACTCCGGGATCGGCCGTGCCGGCAAAGTGCTGCGGCGGATGCTGCATCTGCCCGATAACACCAGCACCATCACGGATGAGGTCATCAGCGCGGCCCGCGCCGCTGACGCGAAGGCGACGATCGCCGCCCTCTGCGATGAACGGCTCGCCTTCCTCAAGGGGCTGTCGACCTGGCCGGTGTTCGGTCGAGGCTGGGGGCGGCGGGTGGCGGAGGTGCGAACGGCCGCGCTGGCGATGGCGGGCGATGCGTCAAGCCAGGCGCATGCACCGACGCCCGCATCGGGAAAGGGCGCGGTCAATCCCAGCAAGGCCGCCCGCAACACCACCGTCGGCGGCGCCATGGCTGCGGGCGGTGCGGCGGCGAGCCAGAGTCATGGCGCCGGGATGATCATCATCGTGATCGCGGCCACCATCGGTGTCGTCGCGACCGTCTGGCTGTTCTGGCGCTGGCGGCAGAAGCGGCGGCAGGAAGCTTCGCCCAAGAGCAATGCGTCCAAGAGCAATGCGTCCGAGAGCAATGCGTCCGAGAGCAATGCGTCCGAGAGCGATGCGCTCAAGAAGAACACGCCCGGCACCAACACGGCCAGCACCAGTACACCCAAGATTTAGTCGCCCAAACAAATAACGGAGAGAATGAATGACCGATCTGATGATTTTCGCGGCCGGCGTGGCCGGCGGCTACGGGCTCGCGGTCGCGACCTGGTCGCGCCTGCGCAGCGTGTTTGTCGGCGTCGAGAACGAGATCACGCAACTGCGCACGCGGGCGTCCGACCTCGAAACCAGATTGCGCGCGGCAATCGGCGGCAACCCTTCCACGGGAGCGTGACATGGATTGGAGCGATCTCGCCAAGACCGTCATCAGCCTCGGCGCGCCGATCGTCGGCGCCGCGCTCGGCGGACCGCTCGGCGGCGCTGCCGGAAAGCTCATCGCCGATGCGCTTGGCGCGGCCGAGGCCACACCGGCTGCAGTCCAGGCGGCGATCCAGGCCGCCGATCCGACCGCTGCGGCCGCGGCTGCGCAAGCCGCCGAGGCGAAATGGGCCGAGGCCATCACCGCCCAGGCCGATGCCGCCAAGGCTGAAGTCACGGCAGTCGGTGAAACCCAGCGCGCCGAGATCGCAAGCGCCGACCCGTTGCAGCGCTGGTGGCGTCCGCTGTTCGCGCTTGAACTCTCGTTGATCGAATGCCCGGCCTTCGCGGCGACGCTGCTGCATGCGCTGTGGGTCGGCTTCGCCCCTGGCATCAACGGCTTCGCCTCGCTGCAAGGCCTGCTGATGGCCTATTTCGGCGCCCGCTTCGGGGTCCTCGGCGTCTATGTGCACGGCCGCACGCGGGAAAAGCTCGCTGGCTCGGCGGATGCGGCGGGCTCGGTGGTGGGGCAGGTGGTGAAGGCGATCACGAAGAAGAAGTAAAGGAATTCTGTCTTGCTCTAGGCTTGCGCGAGACGCATGTGTCCTGCCAACATTCAACATTAATGAGAGCCGTGACTTCTGGTGCCAAAATTGCAACAATTCCATATAACAACAACGCCATGGCTTTTCGCTTCACCGCCAAGGAGCGACAAGTCACCGCCGATATCGTGGGATCGTGAACGGAGAGGTAAGATTTGTTGATGTCGCCGGGCATAACGTCGGAGATTTCGTCGCTCCCGGTACCCTGCGGTCAATGATTCGACAATCCGGCTTGCCTAAGCGAATTTTTCGGAAATAACTTACATTTTGACCATGGCAGGCTTGCTAAGGGCCGAGCTGCCGTTCATGCCCCGTTCACGCAACCGCGCCTAAGGCCTCGCCCATGGATGTCAGACAACTCGCCATAGCGCTCGCGCTTACGCTGACGTCATTCACGCTGACATGGCTCACGCCGGCCTCGGCGGCGGAATCGCCGCGCTGCCTGTCGCGTGACCAGCAGCGCACCGCCATCGCTGAGGGGAAGGCCGTTTCGCTGGCGACGGCGCTGAAGACGCTGCGGCACCGGGTTCCGGGCGAGGTCATTGGCGCCCGGCTTTGCCAGGAACCGGGCCGGATGGTCTACAAGCTCACCGTGCTCGCGCGCGATGGCAAAGTGAAACGCGCCACCATAGATGCGGCGAACGGCACACTGGTCGAACGCTGACCGGCCGGCGTGCGGCCGCGGACGCGAATTGCCCCCGGATTTTCGCTATGGTGTGATTCTAGCCCGGTGACGGCCGCGGGGCCCAAGCGCCTGGAGGACATTCGTGCGTCTCCTCGTGGTCGAGGACGATCCCGATCTCAATCGCCAGCTCGCGACCGCGCTGACGGACGCCGGCTATGTGGTCGACCGCGCCTTCGACGGCGAGGAAGGCCATTTCCTCGGCGAGAGCGAGCCCTACGACGCCGTCATTCTCGACATCGGCCTGCCCAAGATGGACGGGATTTCCGTGCTCGAATCCTGGCGGCGCTCCGGCCGCGCCATGCCGGTACTGATCCTCACCGCACGCGACCGCTGGAGCGACAAGGTCCAGGGCTTCGACGCCGGCGCCGACGATTATGTCGCCAAGCCCTTCCACCTCGAGGAGGTGCTGGCGCGCATCCGGGCGCTGCTGCGCCGCTCCGCCGGCCACGCCAAGAGCGAACTCATGTGCGGCACGGTGCGGCTCGATACCCGCACCGGACGCGTGACCGTCGACGGCAATCCGATCAAGCTCACCAGCCACGAATATCGCCTGCTTGCCTATCTGATGCATCACACTGGCCGCGTGGTCTCGCGCACCGAACTGGTCGAGCATCTCTACGACCAGGATTTCGACCGCGACTCGAACACGATCGAAGTCTTCGTCGGCCGCATCCGCAGGAAGCTCGGCGTCGACGTGATCCAGACCGTGCGCGGCCTGGGCTATCTGCTCACCTCCCCCGATGCGCGCTAATTCACTCGCCCTCCGGCTATTCTTCTCCGCCGCGATCTGGACGGTCGCGATCCTGGTGGTGACCGGGGTCGTGCTGTCCTCGCTCTATCGCAACGCGGTCGAGCGCGCGTTCGATCGCCGCCTCGACGTTTACCTGCGCACGCTGGTGGCGGACGTGGCGACGCCCGACGAAGCGAGCGACAAGTTCCCGCAGACGCTGGGCGAGCCGCTGTTCGAATTGCCGCTGTCGGGCTGGTATTGGCAGGTGACGCGGCTCGATACGCCAACTCCCGAAGTGCGCTCCTCGCGCTCGTTGTGGGACTCCAATCTCCCTCGCCTTGAAGACAACGGCTTTACGGCCGCCGCCGCCGGTGGAATCCACCAGGGCTACGTCACCGGGCCGGAAGATCAGCGCCTGCGCCAGGTCGAGCGCAATATCGATCTCGGCGACGAGGGCCGCTTTCTGGTCACGGTCGGCGGCGATCCCGGCGAGATCGATGAGGAAACGCGCAACTTCGATCGCGCGCTGCTGATGACCTTCGCGATCCTGGCGATCGTGCTCTTGCTGATCACGACCTTCCAGGTCCGGTTCGGCCTTGCGCCGCTCAATCGCATTTCGGAGCAGTTGGCGGCGATCCGCTCCGGCAGCGGCGAACGGCTGGTGGGGACGTTCCCGGTCGAGATCGCGCCGCTCGCGCGCGAGACCAACGCGCTGATCGATGCCAACCGCGAAATCGTGATGCGCGCGCGCACCCACGTCGGCAACCTCGCGCATGCGCTCAAGACGCCGCTGTCGGTGATGCTCAACGAGGCTACCATCCATGGCGGCGATCCGCTCGCGCTCAAGGTGCAGGAGCAGACCGAGATCATGCGCGACCAGGTCGCGCGCCACCTCGAACGCGCGCGGATCGCGGCGCGCGTGGCGGTCATCGGCACCGTCACCGAAGTCCGTCCGGTGGTGAGCGCGCTTGCGCGCACGATGGAGAAGATCCATCGCGACCGCGCGATCGCGATCGAGATCGACGCCCCGGACAACGCGCGCTTTCGCGGCGAACGGCAGGACCTTGAAGAGATGATCGGCAATCTCGTCGATAACGCCTGCAAGTGGTCGCAGTCGCGCGTGGCGGTCGAGGTCGCATCGGAGCGGGCGGAGCCGGGCCGGCAGGAGGTGCGCATCATCGTCGACGACGACGGGCCGGGCCTGTCGCCGCAGGAGCGCGAGCAGGTCGCCCTCCGCGGCCGCCGTCTCGACGAGACCAAGCCGGGATCAGGCCTCGGCCTCTCGATCGTGGTCGAACTCGCGAGCCTCTACGGCGGCGGCCTGACGCTGGGCACCGCGCCCATTGGCGGCCTGCGGGTGGAATTGGTGCTGCCGGGGGCGTAGCGGCAATTGCGCGGCAAACGACGGCACCCTTGTCGCATTCTTGGAACGGCGCTTTTCCGCCATCAGTGCGCCCCCAATCCTTCCCATCCCGTTGATTTTCCGTAAATATCTGTAACGAGTTTTTAAGCGGAGCCGAGCTACCAAGGCCACCGATTGCGTCCAAGCTCTCGGTGGTGGGATGGCTCCAGACGGGCCGGCCGTAGATCGATTGCGGGAATACCTGCGGCAGCTTCCGCCGGGCGCTCGGACTTTGCTGATCAAAGAGCTTGAGCGCGCGCGATTGCGCGGCGACGAAATCCCCGGCGGCGAAATCCTCCTGCAGGAAGTCCGCAGCGCCGTGCGTGGCACGCATGATGGCGCCCCACGCATCGGTGCCGCCGAGCGCCTGTTTTTTCGGCCGCTCGAGCCGTTCCTCTGCGACGACGACCCCTCCCACAAGCATCGCGGCTGCATTGCGCGCGCCTCGCTCGAAACGATCTGGGGATGGATCCGCCGCGACGTGCTCCCCAACGAAGCCAAATCCTATTCCGAGCAGGCCAATCGCGCGCTCGGCGCGGACGCCTCCGACCGAGCCGAGCAGCTTGCGCGCGCGTTCCAGGACAAGGTCGCCGAGCGCATCCAGGCCATGCTCGCGTCCGGCCGCTCCGATGAAAGGGCGATGTGGCGGATGGCCGGACAGGTCGGCACGCCGAACGCCCTCGATGACGTGGGCGATCTCGCTGCGATCCTCCGGGCGCGCGATGGGCTCGCGGCGCTCGACAACCGTCTCCCCGGGCAAATCAGCCACTTTGCCGACGCGCAACTCGAAGGCGCGAGGGCGATGCTCGACTCCCCGCTCGGCCCGCGCGCCGAAGGGCTGCTCTACGGATTGATCCTGGTGAAGGGGCGGCTGGCGTGCCCCTGGCAACTGATCCGGATAGCAATCAAGGCCGCCGACAGCGACGATGCCACGCGCATTGCCGCGACCCCTTATGCCGCAGCGGTCACCGTCGTGCTCGACGATGTCGCGGGCATGGTCCGCGCGCTCCGCGCGAGCCTCAAGCGCGGCGCCAACAACACCGCCACCACTCTCCTGAAATCCATCCATGATGCGGCGCGCGGCCTGCGGACCGAGCTCGACCTGCAGGCTGACTCGCCCTGGGGGCGGCAGCTCACCGCCATCCGGGTTGAAATCTCCAGCCTGCTGAAAACGCAAATCGAGTCGTTGCCCGGCTGCGTGCGGCGTCTGCTGCGGCCGCGTCCCGCGAGCGAGATGGCGATCGGCAACCTTGATGCCGGCGAGGTCGCCGAGACCGAGGCCCTGCTCGAGTTCGGCGGCCTCTGCCGCAACTTTGCGGGCGAGCTCGCGATCAGCGAAACGGCGCTGCGCACTTTCAACGAGCTGCAGCTCTATCTCGACACCAGCACGCAAGGTCTGCTCGACGGGCTGCGCAATTCGACCGCCGCCGATCGTAGCTTCCGGCAGTCGCAGGTCGACGCGGCGGTGCGCTTTTGCGCCAAGGTGTTCGGCAGGGAATACGCCTCGCTGCTCATCAAGGCCGCGGAGGTTGCCGCCAACAGCGAGCGCAAGGCCGCGGCGAGGGCGTGAATTGGCCCGCGAATCTTGGGCCGAAACTCGCCGAATCATCCGGCTTTGTTCGCCCGCTTCCCGATGTCGCGCCGGTGCGGACCGTTA
Organism: uncultured Alphaproteobacteria bacterium; assembly: GCA_963702695.1. Classification (GTDB taxonomy): domain Bacteria; phylum Pseudomonadota; class Alphaproteobacteria; order Rhizobiales; family Xanthobacteraceae; genus VAZQ01. The sequence continues at coordinate 334,339 of CAVPDS010000029.1, forward strand.
ACCGTTGCGGGGAGGCAACAGGCATGATGTAACCCCTCGCCGGGATTGACCAATCGAGACTCGCTAGGTGGCGTTGCCACGGTAAAGTCGAATTCGGGCTAATGAATTTGACCTCATGATGCTTTGGATAGTGCTCGCGCTGATGACGGTCGTGGCGGTCCTGGCCGTGCTGTGGCCGCTTGCGCGCCGCGAAGCGCGGTTGCGGTCGGGCAGCGACGTCGTCGTCTATCGCGACCAGCTCGATGAAATCCAGCGCGATCGCGCTGCCGGTCTCATCGGCGACAACGAGGCGGAAGCCGCGCAGCTCGAGGTCTCGCGACGCCTGTTGGCGGCGACGGATGTGCCGGCCGCGAAGTCTGATGATCCGCCGGTCGCCACGCCATCGAAGCGGCGGCGCCTGGTCGCAGCGATTGCAATTCCTGCGGTTCCGATCGGAGCGGTTGCTCTTTATCTCTTGCTTGGATCGCCGCTGCTGCCCGGTCAGCCGCTCGCGCAGCGCGAGGACGAAGGGCAATCGATCGAACGAATGATCGCGCAGGTCGAAGATCATCTGGCGAAGAACCCGAACGATCCGCGCGGCTGGGAGATCATCGCGCCGGTTTACCTGCGGCTTGGCCGCTTCGATGATGCCATCAAGGCTTGGCGCAGCGCGATGTCCGCCGGTGGCGAGACCGCCGACCGGGAGTCGAGTCTGGGCGAGGCGCTGGTCGCGAATGCCAACGGCATTGTCACCGCGGAGGCGAAGACGGCGTTCGAGCGCGCAGTGACGCTCGATGCCAAGGATGTGAAGGGACGCTTCTTCCTGGGAATGGCTGCCGAGCAGGACGGTCGGCCCACGGACGCCGCGGCGATCTGGCGCGGCATGCTGGCCGATGCGCCGGCGGGCGCGACCTGGACGGAATTCGTCAAGCAGGAGCTCGCGCGGGTGGAACATACGCCGAGCAGCAGCGATATCGCCGCCGCATCCGACATGAGCCCCGACCAACGCATGACCATGATCCGCGGTATGGTGGCGCAATTGTCCGAGCGCCTGCACCAGGACGGCTCCGACGTAGAGGGATGGTTGCGGCTCGTCCGCTCCTATATGGTGCTGGGCGACCGCGACAAGGCGCGGGCCGCGGCCGGCGATGCGCGCCGTGCGCTTGGTAGCGATCCGGACAAGCTGCGGCGCATCGACGATCTGGTGAAAGGCTTGGGGCTCGAAGGCTGACGGGGCGGAAAAACAGGCGCATAAGACGCATAAGAACACGCGCAAACAAAGAGGCTCAATGACCCGCAAGCAACGACGCCTGGTGTTGATCGGATCCGCGGTTGGCGTGCTGGCGGTCGCGGTGGCGCTTGTGCTCGGCGCGCTCAAGGATTCGATCGTCTTCTTCAATTCGCCGACCGATATCGCCGAGAAGCACATGGCGCCGGGCGCCCGCATCCGCCTCGGCGGCCTGGTCAAGCCCGGCAGCATCACGCGCGGCGAAAATCTTGCGGTGCGGTTCGACGTCACCGACGGCAAGAGCACGATCGCGGTCGCCTATCAGGGCCTGCTGCCCGATCTGTTTCGCGAAGGGCAGGGCGTGGTGACTGAAGGAACGCTTGAGCCGTCGGGCACCTTCAAGGCCGACAGCGTGCTCGCCAAGCACGACGAGAAATACATGCCGAAGGAAGTGGCCGACAGCTTGAAGAAGCAGGGCCTCTGGAAGGGCGAGGACGACAAGCGCGTCGGCGCGGAGCCGCAGACACGCTCGCAGTGACGAATCTCGCAGTGACGAATAAGGGCGCAACACCTGAGAAGCGCATAACGACAAAGAGGAGTGGGCCTACATCATGATTGCCGAACTTGGCCACTACGCTCTCGTCCTCGCGCTCGCGCTCGGGTTGGTGCAGTCGATCGTGCCGGTCTACGGCGCGCGCAAGGGCGATCGCGTGCTCATGGGCGTCGCGGAGCCGACCGCTCTGGCGCAGTTCTTTTTCGTCGCTCTGTCGTTCGGCGCGCTGATCGCCTGTTACGTGCAGTCCGACTTCTCGGTCGTCACCGTGTTCGAGAATTCGCACTCGGCGATGCCGCTGGTCTACAAGATCACCAGCGCCTGGGGGAACCACGAAGGCTCGATGCTGCTGTGGGTCCTCATTCTCAGTTTGTTCGGCGCTTTGGTCGCGATCCTTGGCGGCAATCTACCCGCGAGCCTGCGCGCCAACGTGCTGGCCGTGCAATCCTGGATCGCGGTCGCGTTCTATCTCTTCATCCTGCTGACCTCGAACCCGTTCCTGCGGCTTGCCACCGCGCCGATGGAGGGCCGCGACCTCAACCCGCTGCTGCAGGACCTAGGCCTCGCGATCCATCCGCCGCTGCTCTATCTCGGCTATGTCGGGTTTTCGATCTCGTTTTCGTTCGCGATCGCCGCTTTGATCGATGGACGCATCGACGCCGCCTGGGCGCGCTGGGTGCGGCCGTGGACGCTGCTGGCGTGGATTTTCCTGACCCTCGGCATCGCGATGGGCTCGTACTGGGCCTATTACACGCTCGGCTGGGGCGGCTGGTGGTTCTGGGATCCGGTCGAGAATGCGTCGCTGATGCCGTGGATCGCCGGCACGGCGCTCCTGCATTCCGCGCTGGTGATGGAGAAGCGCAACGCGCTCAGGGTCTGGACCATCCTGCTCGCGATCCTCGCCTTCTCGCTGTCGCTGATCGGCACTTTCCTGGTGCGCTCGGGCGTGCTCACCTCGGTCCACGCCTTTGCCAGTGATCCGATGCGCGGCGTCTTCATCCTGATGATCCTGATTCTGTTCATCGGCGGCGGGCTGGCGCTGTTCGCGTGGCGGGCGCCGCTGCTCAAGCAAGGCGGGCTGTTCGCCCCGATCTCGCGCGAAGGCGCGCTCGTGCTCAACAACCTGTTTCTGGTGACGGCGTGCACGACGGTGTTTGTCGGCACGCTCTATCCGCTGGCGCTCGAGGCGGTCACCGGCGACAAGATTTCGGTCGGTGCGCCGTTCTTCAACGGGACCTTTGGGCCGCTGTTCATTCCGCTCCTGGTCGCCGTGCCGTTCGGTCCGCTGCTGGCGTGGAAGCGCGGCGATCTGCTGGGCGTTGCGCAGCGCCTCATCGGTGCAGCCGCCATCGCCGTGATCGGGATTGCGGTGACCTTCGCGGGCGAGGGCGGCGGACCGGTGGTCGTCCCGTTTGCGATCGGGCTTGCCCTGTTCGTAATCGCCGGCGCCCTGACCGATCTGATCGAGCGCACCGGTTTGCTGAAAGTGCCGGCGCGCACGGCGTTCTCCCGCGCCCGCGGGCTGCCGCGCTCCGCCTGGGGCACCGCGATTGCCCACATGGGGCTGGGCGTCACGTTGCTCGGCATCGTCGGCGAGACCCAGTGGGGCGCCGAAAAGATCGCGGAGCTCAAGCCGGGCCAGACGGTCTCGATCCGCCGTTATGACTTTCACTTCGATGGCGTCACCAATCGTCAGGGCCCGAACTATAGCGAACTCGCCGCCCGCTTCACGGTACGCCGGAACGGGGATGTCATCGGCGTGATGGAGCCCTCCAAGCACACCTTCGCCTCGCGCGGCATGACCACCAGCGAGGCCGCCCTGATGACGCGCGGGGTGGGCCAGCTCTACATATCGCTGGGCGATCCCAATCCGGATGGATCAGTCCCGGTGCGCATCTATCAGAAGCCGCTGGTCCTCCTGATCTGGCTCGGCGCGGTGGTGATGGCGTTCGGTGGGATGCTCTCGCTGTCTGATCGGCGTTTGCGCGTCGGTGCGCCCAGGCCGGCCAGAAGTCGCACCGCGATGCAGCCGGCGGAGTAACGATACGATGCGATGGATGCAGTGCGTCTGGCTGGCTATCGTTCTGGCGGCGCCGATGTCCGCCTGGGCAGTGCAGCCCGACGAGATTCTTCCCGATCCGGTGCTGGAAGCGCGGGCGCGCACGCTCTCCAAAGAGCTGCGCTGCATGGTTTGCCAGAACCAATCGATCGATGATTCCGAGGCGCCGCTCGCGAAGGATCTCCGCGTCCTCGTGCGCGAGCGGCTCAAGGCCGGCGACAGCGATCCGCAGGTGCTCGATTTTCTGGTCGCGCGTTATGGCGAATTCGTGCTGCTCAATCCGCGTTTCAATTGGCACACCGCCGTGCTCTGGCTCGGACCGCCGAGCGTGCTGCTCGGCGGTGCGCTGGCGCTCATTCTGTTCGCCCGCCGCCGGCGTGCAACGGTCGCGGACTCGGCCGCCGCGGAGGCCGCGACGCTCAGTCCCGCCGAACAGACGAGGCTCGCCGGACTGCTCAGCGACAGCGAAGGCCAGGCCCGCTGAAATTGCGTTCAAATTATTGATATTGCTTGCGATATTGCGTCGCATCGACCTTACAAAACTTTAATCCTGCCGACAGGACACTGTAAGGCGCAGCTCCCCATCTTCCATCATCTACAGCGCGTCGGGGCGCCTCAACGATCAGGAAGGATGGAGACACAAATGACGAGCGTCACTCCCGCTCAGAAGAAGACGCGTACCCTTACTGCGCGTCGGGTAGCGTTGCTCGCTACCGTCGCCGCCCTTGGCGGGGCTGTTCTGTTTACCGGCCCGAGTTTCTCGCCCAAGGCAAATCTCAGCTCCCTCACCTCAGTCGCCTACGCCCAGAGCGTGGCGCAACGTCCAGTCGGTTTCGCCGATATCGTGGACAAGGTGAAGCCCGCCGTCATTTCGGTGCGCGTCAAGGTCAACGCCGGCCCGAAGATGACGGGCTTTGACAACAACACGCCGTTCCAGCCAGGCTCGCCGATGGAGCGGTTCTTCCGGCGCTTCGGTCTGCCGGAGGGCAACCCCGACAACCCGCAAACCCCGCAGCAGCCGCGCCGCAATTTCGTCACCGGCCAGGGCTCGGGCTTCTTCATCTCCGCTGATGGCTACGCGGTGACCAACAATCACGTCGTCGACAAGGCCGAGAACGTCCAGATCACCACCGACGATGGCAATATCTACTCCGCCAAGGTGATCGGGACCGATCCGCGCACCGACCTCGCCCTGATCAAGGTCGACGGCCGCACCAACTTCCCGTTCGTCAAGATGGCTGATGGCAATCCGCGCATCGGCGACTGGGTGCTCGCGGTCGGCAATCCGTTCGGCCTCGGTGGCACCGTCACCGCCGGCATCGTCTCGGCCCGCGGCCGCGACATCGGCGCCGGCCCCTATGACGATTTCATCCAGATCGATGCCCCCGTCAACAAGGGCAATTCCGGCGGGCCGACCTTCGACGTCGACGGCAACGTGATCGGCGTCAACACGGCGATCTTCTCGCCGTCCGGCGGCTCCGTCGGCATCGCGTTCGCGATCCCTGCCGAGACCGTGAAGACCGTCGTCGCCCAGCTCAAGGACAAGGGCTCGGTGACGCGCGGCTGGATGGGCGTGCAGATTCAGCCGGTGACCGCCGATATTGCCGACAGCCTTGGTCTCAAGTCGACCCACGGGGCTCTCGTTGCCGAGCCGCAGGCGAACAGCCCGGCAGCGAAGGCCGGCATCGAGTTTGGCGACGTGATCACCGCGATCAACGGCAGCGACGTCCGGGACGCGCGCGAAGTCGCCCGCAAGATCGGCGGCATGGCGCCGGGCGCCAAGGTGAAGCTCATGGTCATGCGCAAGGGCCAGGAGAAGACCTTCGATCTCACGCTCGGCGAATTGCCGAACCAGCGCCAGGCCAATGCCAAGAACGACAACAGCGACCAGACCAGCACCGACGTGCCGCGGCTTGGCCTGAACTTCTGCTCCCGCCAACGAGGTCGCCGGTGGCGCCGGCGACGGCGTGGTCGTGACCAACGTCGATCCCAATGGCGTCGCCGCCGAGCATGGGTTCAAGACCGGCGACGTGATCCTTGAGGTCGGCGGCAAGAAGGTCGCCAATCCTGGCGAAGTGCGCACCGCGCTGCAGGGTGCGCAGAAGGACGGCAAGCACACGGTTCTGATGCGGGTGAAGTCGGGCGATTCGACCAAGTTCGTCGCGATCCGCTTCGGCGCCGCCTGACGCGATACGAGATTGGGGCGTGCCGCTGGCAACCGTCGCCCCCGCCGGCGGTTCGAACCAAAGGGGACGGGCCTTAGGGCCCGTCCCCGCTACAGCTAGCTCCTTCCGGCAACCGTCGCCCCCGCCGGGGGAGTTGGGCGAGGGGTGGCGGGCTCGCACCCGCCGCCCCTCTCTTTTGCGTTGGAGACGCCGACCGGGGGGTACTGGAGCATGATGCCGAAAAGTTGCAGACTTTTTCGGGCCGGATCATGCCGCGAATCACAATCGGGACCGGCGTGATTTAGTGTTTCGCAGGCATGGCGCCTGGGGCTCAGGATCGACCGGGATGCGTCTCCTTATTGTCGAAGACGATCGTGATGCCGCCGACTATCTCGTGAAAGCATTCCGGGAGGTCGGCCATATCGCGGATCTCGCCAGTGACGGCGAGGAAGGCCTCGCCGATGCGCTCGACGGGCAATACGACGTTCTCATCGTCGACCGCATGCTGCCTAAAGTCGATGGCCTCACGGTCATTGGCACGCTGCGGAGCAAGGGGATCGAGACCCCGGCGCTCATCCTCTCGGCGCTCGGGCAGGTCGATGACCGGGTGAAGGGCCTGCGCGCGGGTGGCGACGATTACCTGCCCAAGCCTTATTCGTTTTCCGAACTGCTGGCGCGCGTCGAGGTGCTGGCCCGCCGGCGCGGCGGGCGGGAGGAGACGGTCTACCGGGTCGGCGACCTTGAACTCGATCGTCTCTCGCACCAAGTTACCCGTGGCAGCGACGAGATCATGTTGCAGCCGCGTGAATTCCGCCTGCTCGAATACCTGATGAAGCACGCCGGTCAGGTTGTGACCCGCACGATGCTGCTGGAAAACGTCTGGGATTATCATTTCGACCCGCAGACCAACGTGATCGATGTCCATATTTCGCGCTTGCGGTCCAAGATCGATAAGGGATTTTCCGCACCTTTGCTGCATACGGTGCGCGGCGCAGGCTATATGATCCGGGATTCGAAATGACCCGCTCGGGATGGGTGGCGCATGACGGCGCTCGGCAAATTGTTGCGCACCACCGCGTTCAAGCTGACGCTGGTTTACCTCGCCGTCTTCGCGATGTTTGCCGCATTCCTGCTCGGCTATTTCGCGTGGAATACGCGGCGCCTGGTCACTGAGCAGATCACCGAGACGGTCGATTCCGAAATCCGCGGCCTCGCGGAACAGTATCGCGAGGGCGGCATCCGCCGCTTGGTGTTCGCGATCGATGCGCGCGCGCGCCGGCCGGGCTCCAACCTCTACCTGCTCACCACGCTAGCCGGCGAGGCATTGGCCGGCAATGTCGGCTCGCTCGCGACCGGTGTGCTCGAACACGTGGGCTGGACCGAAACGGTCTATCGCCGCATCGAGGACGTGGAGGGCAACGAGCATCACGCCCTGATCCGGGTGATCCAGCTTCCCGGCGGTTTCCGGCTGCTGATCGGTCGTGATCTGGAGGAGCGGGAACGCCTCTACGAAATCGTGATCGCTGCTGGGCGGTGGTCGCTGGCCATCGTCGTCATCCTCGGCCTCGCGGGGGGCTTCTTCGTCACCCGCCGCGTGCTCAAGCGGATCGACGCCATGTCCGATACCACGCAGACGATCATGGATGGCGATCTGAGCGAACGCCTGCCGATCGCCGGCACCGGCGACGAGCTCGACCGGCTGGCCGGCAATCTCAATACCATGCTGGACCGCATCGAGTTGCTGATGCGAGGACTGAAGGAAGTGAGCGACAACATCGCGCACGATCTCAAGACCCCGCTCACCCGGCTGCGCAACCGTTGCGAAGAGGCGCTGCGCACGTCCGAGGACGAGACGGAGTATCGCGCCGCGCTCGAGCGGACGATCGAGGAGTTGGAAGCCCTGATCCGGACCTTCAATGCGCTCTTGATGATCGCGCGGGCGGAGTTGGGGCAGGCGCGTGACAACATGTCCGACTTCGACGCCGCGGAGGTGGCGCGCGGGGTGAGTGAGCTGTACGAGCCGCTCGCCGACGACAAGGGTCTCACGCTGAAGGTCGAAGCGCCGCTGACCGCGCCGGTGCACGGCAATCGCGAGCTGGTGAGCCAGGCGCTTGCGAACCTCGTCGACAACGCCATCAAATATGCCGCGCCGGCCGAAGTGAATGGCGCCCATCCGGAGATCGTGGTCAAGGCGTCCGGGGAGGGCGATCGTATACTGCTCGCCGTATCCGACGCCGGCCCCGGCATTCCGGAGGCCGATCGCGGGCGCGTGGTCGAGCGCTTCGTGCGGCTCGAGCAGAGCCGCTCGCATCCCGGCTCGGGCCTCGGCTTGAGCCTGGCGGCCGCCGTGGCGCGGCTGCATGGCGGCGAGCTGAGGCTCGAAGACAATCGGCCCGGACTGCGCAGCACGATCTCGCTGCCGCGCGGCGGACCGCTTCCGGTGGCCGCGTGACGACTGCGCTGCTGCAACGCCTCGCGACCGGACCGCACCTGCATGATCCCGCCGCTGCGCAAAAGCGCCTGCGCGGCTGGCTCGCCGAGCTCTCGGGCGCCGCGGACGGCGAGCGGCTCACGCGCCTGCTGGCGGACCATCCGACGCTGCAGACGCTCGTCGAGGGGATCGCGGAAGGCTCGCCCTATCTCTGGGATCTGGTCCGGATGGAGCCCGCCCGCTTCGTCACGCTGCTCGAATCCGATCCGGACCTCCGTCTCGAAACCGTGCTCGCCGAGGCGGCGCGCGCGGTCGCGTCGGCAGCGGACGAAGCCGAGGTGATGCGCACGCTGCGCCGCATGAAGGCCGAAGCGGCGCTGCTGGTCGCGCTCGCCGATCTCGGCGGGGTGTGGCCGGTGATGCGTGTGACGCGCGCGCTCACGGATCTCGCGGACACCGCCGTGCGCGCCGCCGTGCGATTTCTCCTCGGTGATGCCGCGCGCCGCGGGCGCCTCCGCCCGCCCGATTCCGCCCGCCCGGAAGACGGCAGCGGCTACATCGTCCTCGCGATGGGCAAGATGGGCGCGCACGAGCTCAACTATTCGAGCGATATCGATCTCATCGTATTCTATGACGCAGCGGCGCCGGCGCTGGTGCCGGGAACCGAGCCGGCGCCGTTCTTCGTGCGGCTCACCCGCACGCTGGTGAAGCTGCTGCAGGAGCGCACCCCGGACGGTTACGTGTTCCGCACCGACTTGCGGCTGCGTCCCGATCCAGGCTCGACCGGCATCGCGGTTTCGACCGTGGCCGCGCTCGATTACTACGAGAGCGTGGGGCAGAACTGGGAACGTGCGGCGCTGATCAAGGCGCGGCCCTGCGCCGGTGATATCGTTGCGGGAAATAAGCTGCTGCGCGAATTGTCGCCGTTCATCTGGCGCAAATATCTCGACTTCGCCGCCGTCTCCGACATCCATGCGATGAAGCGGCAGATCCACGTGTATCGCGGACATGGCGAGATCGCGGTCGAAGGTCACAACGTCAAGCTCGGCCGCGGGGGCATCCGCGAAATCGAGTTCTTCGCGCAAACCCAGCAACTGATCGCCGGCGGGCGCCATCCCGAGCTGCGCTTGCACGAGACGCTGGCGGCGCTCGCGGCGCTGGCGCAGGGCGGCTGGATCGGGGCCAGCACGCGCACGGAGGTGGAGGCCGCGTACTGCTTCCTGCGCATCGTCGAGAACCGCCTGCAGATGGTCGCCGACGAGCAGACCCAGACCTTGCCTCCCGACCGCGAGCGGCTCGAGCGCTTCGCCCGCTTCGCCGGTTTCGCCGATCGCGACGCGTTTGCGCAGGTGCTGGTCGAACACCTGCGCCACGTGCAGGCGCACTATGCGGCGTTGTTCGAACACGCGCCGACCGCCGACGGCGAAGAGCGCGCCCTGATCTTTCCCGCCGATGCCGACGATCGCGAGACGCTGGACAAGCTCGCCACCATGGGCTTTCGCCAGCCGCTCGAAGCCTCCGCCCTCGTGCGCCGCTGGCACACCGCCAGCTATCGCTCGCTCAGGAGCAACTTCGCGCGCGCGCGTCTTGCCGAACTGCTCCCGCTTCTCCTCGCTCACATCGCTCGATCCACCAATCCCGACGCGGCGCTTTATGCGTTCGACCGCTTCCTGGCCGCGTTGCAGAGCGGGGGCCGGCTGTTTTCACTGCTGCGCCGCAATCCCGACCTCATCGCTCTGATCGCGCTCGTGCTCGGCACCGCGCCGCGTTTGGCCGAGGGACTCGCGCAGTTTCCGGAAGTCATAGATGCGTTGGTCGATCCGAGCTTCTTCGGCGCGCTGCCGGACGCCACGGCGCTCGCCGGCGGGCTCGACCGCTCCTTGCGGCAAGCCTCCGCCTACGAAGATTTTCTCGATCGCATCCGCATCTTTGCGCAGGAGCAGATGTTCCTGATCGGGACGCGCATCCTGTCCGGCACCGTTTCAGCCGAACAGGCCGGCGAGGTCTACGCGCGGCTGGCGGATGTACTCATCCACTCGCTGCACCAGGCGGTCGAGGGCAATTTCGAGAGGGTGCACGGCCGCTTGCCGCAGCAGGAGACAGCGATTGTCGCGCTCGGCAAGCTCGGCGGCCGCGAGATGACGGCGAACTCCGATCTCGATCTGATCGTCATCTATGACTTCGATCACGCGCATCCGGAGTCGGACGGGGCGCGTCCGCTCTATGGCGCGCAATACTTCGCGCGGCTCACGCAGCGCCTCATCAGCGCGCTGACGGCGCAAACCAATTACGGCGTGCTCTATCAGGTCGACATGCGGCTGCGTCCTTCAGGCCGCGCCGGGCCGCTGGCGACGCAGCTCGAAGGCTTTGCCGGCTATCAGGAAACCGAGGCCTGGACCTGGGAGCACATGGCGCTCACGCGTGCACGCGTGGTTTCGGCCTCGCCGGAATTCGCAGCCCGCGTCGAGACGGTGATCCGCGATACTCTGCGCCGCCCGCGCGACACGGCGCTGGCGGCCGAAGACGTCGTCGACATGCGCGCGGCGATCGCGCGCGAGAAGGGCGATCAGGAGCGCTGGAATCTCAAATACGTCGCCGGCGGGCTGATCGATATCGAATTCATCGCCCAGTATCTGCAACTCGTGCATGCCGCCGCGACGCCGGAAATCCTCGATACCTCGACCGCGCATGTGCTCGACAAGGCGTGGCAGCTTGGCCTGCTGCACACCGAGCACGCCGAGGTGCTGCGCCCGGCGGTGCGGCTCTATCGCGACCTCACGCAGGTCTTGCGGCTCTGCCTTCCCGGTGCGCTCGACCCGAAGTCGGTTCCACCGGGCCTTGCGCAATTGCTCACCCGCGCGGCCGACGTTCCCGACTTCGCCGCGCTCGATGTGTTCTTGGGGGAGACCGAGGCGAAGGTGCGCAAGTGCTTTGTGCAGATCCTGGGCCGTGCGCCTTAAGCGGCGTTGCCGTTAATGCAGATCGTTCCGCTCGTTCCCACGCAAGCGGGAATCCAGGAGGACCAGCTCCGATGGTGGTGCTTGTGGCGCTGGGTCCTCGCTGACGCGGGGACCCAGCGGAGTCCTGATTGAGTCCACACAAACGATGCACGTTCGAAATTGCTGGTTCACTTCAACTCAAACTCGACGATATTGATCGGCGTGGTGCCGATATTCTTCACCGCCCGCGTCACGCCCGGGTCCTGCCAGAAGAACTCTCCCGTTCGCAATCCCCAGCCACGGTCAACCGCGCCCGGCACGCTCTCGCTGATCTCGCCGCCGTCAACGACGATCCGCATGCCCGGCGCGCTCTGGGTGATGGCGGCGACCGATTGACCGGGATCGAGTTTCAGGCGCCACGCGCGCACGCGGTCGTTGTCGATCAGTTGCTGATAGCCGGGGACATCGGCGCGCGAGCCCGCGGTGAAACGCCCGGGCTGCGGATACAGAAGCGCAACGACGATGTTGTGGAACGGCGTCGAGCCGACGTTCGCGCCGGTGTGAGTTTCCGGCTTCTTGGAAAAGGCTGTGTAGCCGACATTGCCGCGCGTGCCGTGACGCGGCCCGGTCATCTCCTGGCCGAGCGCCTGGTTGGTCATGTCGGCCGCGTTCTCCAGTACGCTGATCTGGTCGAGCGAATGGGTGTGATAGACCTTGGGCCCATGCGGCGCGCCCGGCGGCAGATAAACGCTCAGCAGCATCACCAGGTCGTTGTGAAACACCGGACGGTGGTAGGGCGCTTGCTGGACCGGAACGACCGTTTCCTTGGTCTGGGCATTGACCGGCTGGGTGAACGCGCAGGCGCAGGCCAGGAGTAAGGCTGCCAGCAGAAGTCGCATGAATTCCTCCCCGACTTTCGGATTGCAGACGCGAGAGTGCGCCCAAGCCGCAGCAGGCGCAAGTAACGCCTGCATCGCCAGGTCGCAGGCGAACGCCCGCAAGGCCGTCGTGCAAGCCGAAACCTTGCGCCATAATGCTGCAACGAAGCCCCACACGGACATCCAGCATGCGTCTCATTCGCCGCCAAGTTCTCGGTCTTGCCACCAGCGCGTTGGCGCTCTCGGTCTTCCCGCGGTCGGGCAGAGCGCAGGCCTATCCGACGCGGCCCGTACGTATCGTCGTGCCGGTCGCGCCGGGCGGGGCGAATGACACCGCGACACGGCTGGTGATGCAGCATGTCTCCGAGAGCCTGGGCCAGCAGTTCTACGTCGAGAACCAGCCGGGGGCCGGCGGCAACATCGCGATGGGACAGGCGGCGAAGGCGATGCCGGACGGCTATACGATCCTCTCCGCTGCGTCGAGCTATGTCATCAATCCGAGTCTTTATGCGAAGGTCCCTTACGATCCGCTGCGTGATTTCGCGCCGGTGACGCTGATGGCCTCGACCAGCCACGTGGTCGTGGTGCATCCCTCGGTCCCGGCGACAAGCATCAAGGAACTGGTCACGCTCATAAAGGCCAATCCTGGGAAATACAGCTTCGCGTCAGCGGGCGCCGGGACGCCGGCGCATCTCGCGGGCGAACTGTTCCGCGTCTCGTTCGGATTGGACATGATTCATGTGCCATTCGGCGGCGGCGGCCCGGCGATGACCTCGACCATTGGTGGCCACACGCCGATCGCGTTTTCCGCGCTGTCGACGGCGACGCCCAATATCAAGGCGGGCAGCGTGCGCGCGCTGGCGCTGATGAGCGCCAAGCGTTCGGCACTGCTGCCCGACGTGCCGACCATGGCGGAAGCCGGCGCGCCCGGCCAGGAAGCCGACGTCATCGTCGGCATCTTCGTACCCGCGGGCTCCCCGCACGAGGTGGTCGATATCCTGCACCGCGAGATCGTCAAGGTGATGGCCAAGCCCGAAGTGAAGGAACGCATGGCCGCGCTCGGGCTCGAGCCGATCGCCGATACGCCGGAGGAGTTCGCGGTCTGGATCAGGACCGAATTGGCAAAATGGGCCAAGGTGATCCAGGTGGCGAATATCAGGATCAACAACTGACGCCTGTGCCTCAATTCCGGGTTGTGCCGTGATATTGAATCGCGGTCGTCATTGCCGGGCTTGACCGGGCAATCTCGATATAGAATGCGTGGCGGGACCTTTTTCGATCGTCATGGCCGGGACAACCCGGCCATGACGTGAGTCAGTCACTAGACTAATATCGTTTCACTTCAACTCGTACTCAATGAGTTCTACGCGCGTCATGCCGGTATTGCTGACCGCGCGCGTCACGCCGCCGTCCTGCCAGAAGAAATCGCCCGGCTTGAGGAACATGCCGCGCTCCGGCCGGCCCGGTACCTGTTCGGCGATGATGCCGCCGTCGAGCACGATCCGCAGACCTGGGGCCTGCTGGGTGATGGCGGCGGCCGACTGGCCCGGCTCGAGCACCAGACGCCAGCCGCGCACGCGTTCATTGTCCATGATCTGCGTGTAACCGGCGACGCCGGCGCGCGAGCCCGGCATAAATCCCGAAGGCTGCGGCTTCTGGAAGATCACGTCGATGTTGTGGAAGAACGTCGTACCGACGTTCGAGGCTTTGTGGGTGCGCGGCGGCCCCTTGCTGAAGGCGTTGAAACCCGGTTCACCGCGCCGGGAGTGACGCGGCGGTCCGGCTTGCGGCTCGCCGAGCGCCTGGTTCGTCATGTCGGCGGGCTCGATGTTCACCGAAACGCTGTCGTTGGTGTGCGTGTGGTAGCCGGTGTTGCGCTGCGGCGGCACATCGACGTTGAGCACGAGCACGTATTCATTGTGGAACACGGGCAGATGGAACGGGGCCTGCACGATCGGCACGCCCTGCTCCTCGGCCGGGGCCGACGTCGGAACGGCGAGCGCCCATGCTGATAGAAGGAACGAAGCGAGCAGCAAGGGTCTCATGGTATCCTCCCACGCTCCGCTGTAGAGATGCGGATGAGAAAAGTTTTGTTTGGTTGATCGCAGCAGCAAGATTGCGCTCGTTAGATCGACCGGGCAAGCCTATTATCGATATCCGTTGCTTCAGTTTCAGTCGTCCCCGCTGTCGAGGGGACGACAAGCCCTCTCTCGCTCCGTATCAATCGTGGCGCCGGCGGCACGACCTGCACTTGACCGTGAAGGCCGAAAGATCGCCGTCGTCGCGCTCGCGTCGCGTTTCGGGGCCACGGCGGGGCTCGATTGCGTGAGCATGCGCTTCGTCAGCATCACCGGCGATGTCGGCATGCTCGCGCAAGCTGGGAGACGGCATTCGCTTCTTCGCGATCATGCCGCTGCCTCCGTCACCTCGCCCCGATGCGCCGGCCGTCCGTCGGCGGGGAGCCGCAGCAGCACCAGCGTGCCCTTGCCCGGCGTCGAACGGATCTGCAGCGTGCCGCCGTGCAACTCGGTCAGCGATTTTGCAATGGCGAGGCCAAGGCCGGAGCCCTGATGACTCTTGGTGAGCTGACTTTCGACCTGCTCGAACGGCCGGCCGAGCTTGGCCAGCGCCTCCTTCGGGATGCCGATGCCGGTGTCGGCGATCGCGATCCGCACCCAGCGCGCCGAAGCGCGCGCGTGGATGACGACGCGGCCGCCCTCGGGCGTGAACTTCACGGCGTTCGACAGGAGATTGAGGACGATCTGCTTGAGCAGGCGCTGATCGGCCATGAGGCTGATCCGATCGTCGATGTCGGCGGTGAGCACGAGCTGCTTTTCGTCGGCGCGCGGCGCGACCACGCGAATCGCATCGTCGAGGAAGGGCCCGATGTCGAATGGCGCGACGTCGAGGCGGATACGGCCGGCTTCGATCTTCGACATATCGAGGATGTCGTTGATGACGTCGAGCAGATATTGGCCGCTCTGGCGGATATCGTTGCAGTATTCGCTGTATTTCTCGCCGCCGAGCGGCCCGAACATGCCGGCCACCATGATTTCGGAGAAGCCGATGATGGCGTTGAGCGGCGTGCGCAGCTCATGGCTCATGTTGGCGAGGAATTTAGACTTCGCCTGGTTGGCGTCCTCGGCGCGGGTCTTCTCCTCGGAGTATTTCTCGGCGAGGTCGGCGAGCTCTTCCGCCTGACGTTCGAGCTTCTGCTGCGAGGCGCGCAGGTCCGCGACTGTTTTCATCAGCCGCTTTTCGCTCTCCATCAGCTTTTCTTCATGCGCCTTGATGGTGGTGATGTCGGTACCGACGGAGACGTAGCCGCCGTCCTTGGTGCGCCGCTCGCTGATGTGCAGCCAGCGGCCATCGTCGAGCTGTGCCTCGAAGGTGCGCGCGCCCGGCACCCGGCCCTCGCTGGTGATCTTGGAGCGCACCACCGGTTTGCGCTCGGCGGCGACGACCGCTTCATAGGAGGCGCCGGCGAGGATCGCCTCGTCGGGAAGATTGTGCAGCTCCTGGAAGTTCGAATTGCACAACACCAGGCGGTTTTGCGCATCCCAGAGAACGAAGGCCTCGGGGATCGTCTCGATCGCGTCGCGCAGGCGCAGATCGGCCTCGGCCGACTTCTCCATCAGTGTTTTTTGCTCGGTGATATCGACCGCGATGCCGATCAGATGCGGCGCGCTCTCGCCCGGCTGCTGCACCAGTTCGCAGCGCGCCCGCAGCCAGATCCAATGTCCGGCGGCGTGGCGCATGCGGAAGTCATGATCGATGGAGTTCGTCTTGGCTTCGGCGAGTTTGGTGGCGAGGTCGTAGAGATGAAGATCGTCGGGATGGACGATGGCCGACACTTCGCCGAAGCTCAGCAGATCGTCACGGGCCTGCAGGCCGAGGATCGCGAACATCGAATGCGACCAGAAGATGCGGCCGCGCGCGATGTCCCAGTCCCACAGGCCGCAACGGCCACGGTTGAGGGCGGTGTCGATGCGAGTGCGCACGGTTTCGTAGATCACGTCGGCTTCGCGCGCGCGTGTTGCCTGCCAATGGAACGCGAAGCCGAGGATCAGCACCACGAAGCCGGTCGTGGCCGACAGCGTGACGGTGAGCGTGGTGTCGGCGCGCCAGGCCGCGAGCGCATCGGCTCGCGGCTGGATCACCGCAAGCTGGCCGCTCGCGCGGCTGAAATTGCGCACGGTGGCGAAAGCGCGCGTGCCGTCCGGGAGCGCGATTTCCAGCACGCCGGCGGCGGCGCCGAACGTGGTCAGGGGCTGCGAGGGGCCGAGGATATCGAGCAATCGCTGGCCAATGGTGCCGGGGAGCGGCGGCACGCTGGCGAGCACCGGGCCGTCGACGTTGGTGATGATCACGTCGCGGACGCCGGCGACGACGGTGCCCTCGACATTGCTGACCAGGAGGCTGCGGCCGGAGGCCCGCGCCCAGGCCGGGACGTCGTGCTCGAGCGAATTTTGCAGGCGGCGGTCGGTCGCGCCGGCTTGATCGAGCCGATCGGCGAGGATGTCGGCGGTGGCGTCCATCTGCCGGATCAGATCGGCGATCGCCGTGCGGCGATGATCGAAAATCTGCACCACCGCGCCGACGCAGATGGTGAGCAGGAAGGCGATGATCAACGCCGGAACGGCGCGCCGGAGCGCGGGTTCAGCGGTCAAGAGACGGCGGTACGCCGGCTTGGCAATGGATTGCGCCAATCCCTTGATGGAATCAGATTGTACAGACGCGCTCGCTGCCTCGGCGCGCGCCATCGCTGGCCCCCGTTCGGATTCCCCAGTGCCCCATGACCGGAATGATGTGCCGCATCTCTCCGAATCACTTTCGATTGGAATCGAAAGAGCGAGCCTTGTCGAGAGTCAGTTAAGGAATTTTTAAGCCGGGTCGGCAAGCGCCCGCCCCACGATGTCCTGCACGTCGCGCGACAGCGATGGCTGCGCCTTGACGCGCCGCAGCGCGGCCTCGGCGAGTGCACGGCGCGTTGCTTCCAGCACGCGCCAGCTCTTGAGGCTGGAGAGCAGCCGCGCCGCCACCTGCGGGTTCTTCGGATCGAGTGCCAGCACGGTCTCGACGATGAAGTCGTAGCCGCCGCCGTCGGCCCGGTTGAACTGAGTTTGGTTCGCCATTGCGAAGGCGCTGATCAGCGCGCGCACGCGATTGGGATTGGCGAAGGAGAAGGCAGCGTGCGCGGTGAGCGCCTTGATGCGGTCGAGCGTGCCGGCCTCCGGTATCGCCGCCTGCAGCGAGAACCATTTGTCGACGATCAGCGGGTCATTGGCATAGCGCTGGTAAAAGTCCGCAAGCGCTGCATTGCGCTGCGGCGTGTCGCGCAGCGACAGCGTCGAGAGCGCGGCCAGCCGGTCGGTCATGTTGTCGGCTGACTGGTACTGCCGTTCGGCCCGCTCGATCGCGCCCGGCTGGTGCGCCGCGACCAGGAGGTCGAGGCACGCGTTGCGCAGCGCGCGTCGGCCGGCGCCGGTGGCATCCGGCCGATAGGGCGCGGTGCCGGTCAGCCGCTCGTAACACTCCGCCAACGCAGCGGCGAGGTGCGTGCCGATCTCAGCACGCAGCGCCGATCGGGCGGTAAAGATCGCGTCGGGATCGACGTCGCGGCCGATCTCGCGCGCGATATCCGCTTCGCCCGGAACGCTGAGCGCGAGCGCAACGAACGCCGGTTCGAGCGCACGATCGGCAAGGATCGCAGCGAGCGCATCGAGCAGGCCAGGGTCGCGACGCAGCGCGCCGCGCGTGCGGACGGCTGCGACGTTGCCAACAAGGAGTCGTGTCGCCAGCGTCTGCACCGCCTGCCAGCGGTTGAAGGGGTCGGCATCGTGCGCCGCCAGGAAATGCAGATCGTCGGGGCTGAGATTGGCGACGAGCTTGACCGGCGCTGCGAAGCCGCGATTGAGCGAGGGCACCGGGGGTTGTGCGATGCCGGTGAACACGAACGCTTCCGCCGACTTGGTCAGTGCCAGCACGCCGCGCTCGACCTGGCGGCCGTCGCTGAGCTTGAGCGGCAGGTCGCGCCCATCACGTCCGACCAGCCCGAGCGCGAGCGGAATGAGCATCGGCTCTTTCGTGGGCTGGCCCGGCGTCGGCGCAAGCGTCTGTGCGACTTCGAGGCGGTAGCTCCTCGTCCGGGCATCGTAATTTCCGGTGGCGATGACTTCGGGCGTGCCGGCTTGCGCATACCAGAGCATGAATTGCTTGAAATCGCGGCCCGACGCGTCGGCAAAGCATTGCACGAACTGCTCGATCGTCGCCGCCTCGCCGTCGTGCCGGTCGAAGTAGAGGTCCATGCCTTTGCGGAAGTCCGCGGGGCCGAGCAGCGTCTTGATCATGCGCACGACTTCGGCGCCCTTCTCGTAGACGGTCGCCGTGTAGAAATTGTTGATCTCGTGATAGACCGTCGGCCGCACCGGGTGCGCCAGCGGGCCGGCATCTTCGACGAACTGATGCGCCCGCAGGCCGCGCACGTCGCTGATGCGCTCGACCGGGCGCGAGCGCTGGTCGGCAGTGAATTCCTGGTCGCGGAAGACCGTCAGTCCTTCCTTCAAACAGAGCTGGAACCAATCGCGGCAGGTGATGCGGTCGCCGGTCCAGTTGTGGAAATACTCGTGCGCGATGATCGCCTCGATCGCGGTGAAATCACCGTCGGTTGCTGTGGCGGGGCTCGCGAGCACGTATTTGTCGTTGAAGACGTTGAGGCCCTTGTTCTCCATTGCACCCATGTTGAAGTCGGAGACCGCGACGATCATGAAGATATCGAGGTCGTATTCGCGGCCGAAGGCTTCCTCGTCCCAGCGCATGGAGCGCTTGAGTGCGTCCATGGCGTAGCCGCAGCGGTCCTCCTTGCCCGGCTCGACATAGATGCGCAGTGCGACCTCGCGACCGGACATGGTGCGGAAGCGATCTTCGACGCAGCCGAGCTTGCCGCCGATCAGCGCGAACAGATACGAGGGTTTCGGGTACGGGTCGTGCCAGACGGCGAAGTGACGATCGGTGCCGGGCACATCGCCGGAAGCGGTGAGGTTGCCGTTCGACAACAACACTGGCGCGTCGGCCTTGGCCGCTTCGATGCGGGTCGTGTAGACCGCCATCACGTCCGGACGATCCGGGAAATAGGTGATGCGACGGAAACCTTCAGCCTCGCATTGGGTGCAATAGGTCGCCCCTGAGCGATACAGTCCCATCAATTGTGTGTTGGCGGAGGGATCGACCCGCGTCTCGATCTCGAGCCGGAACGAGCCATGCGGCGGCTGCGCGATCGTGAGATCGTCCGGCGTCGCCACATAGTGTTCGGGCGGCACGATCGCGCCATCGAGCTTGAGCGACACGAGATTGATCCCGTCGCCATCGAGCACCAGCGGCGCCGGCGCCGCGGCCGCCGGGTTGGGCTTCACCTGCAGCGTCGCGCGCACGCGTGTCGCCGTGGGATCGAGCGAAACGTCGAGGTCGACAGTCTCCACGAGCCAGTCGGGAGGGCGGTAATCCTGCAGGCGGATCGGCCGGGCTTGTTCGGTGCGCATGCGGCTTGGTCTAGGGCGTTTGGCGTCGAATTGGAAGGCGCTCTAAGCACGGCGGGGCTCGGCATGGCCGATCACGCGCTTGATCGTGGGGAAGCGGCGGCGGAGCGCCCGCTCCACCTCGTCGACCTTCTCATGCACGGTGGCGACTGCGAGCCCGGGATCGACGACACAATGGAAATTGACGATCTCGCCCTCCTCGACGTCGCGCACCCGCACGGCGTGGACCTCGCCGACGAAATCGATATTGCCCGCGATCTCAACCAGCGCGTCGCGCACGGCCGCGATGTGCTCCGGCGCGGCGTCGCGGCCGCGTCGATCCTGTGGCTCCAGCGGCTCGATGTGAGTCTCGACTTCGACGTCCGGGCCGAACTCGTCGCGGATCGCCTCTTCCAGCGCCGACGCGATGTCGTGGGCGGAGCCCAACGGCAGCGCGCCGGCGACCTCAAGGTCGAGCGAGATCGAGAGCCGGTCGCCGATCGCGTGCACGGTGACATGGTGGACGGCGAGCGCGCGGTTGTGCGCGATCGCCATGATGCGTTCCTGCACGGTTTCGTCGTCCAGCGCACGCGGCTCGATGTTGATCGTGGTCTCTGCTTTCGGAAACAGCGCGCGCACGGCGATCTCGATCCGCTGCTGCAGCACTGCGACGCGATCGAGTGGCAGCGCCCGGCTCACCGCGACCGCGAGATCGACAAACATCGTCGCGCCGGCGGACCGCACGCGCACCCGCTCGATGCCTACCACGCCGGCCAGGCTTGCGACGGCCGCCGTGATCTTTTCGGCGACGCCCGCAGGCGCCGTATCGGTCAGCGTGTCGACGGTGCGCCGGCCGAGCCGGTACCCGGCGATGCAAATGAAGACGGCGACCACGAACGCGGCCGCCGCGTCCGCCCATTCGTAGCCGAGCGCGACCGCGGCCAGTCCGATCAGGACCGCGGTCGACGACCACATGTCGGAGCTGAAATGCAGCGCGTCGGCTTCCAGCGCCTCGCTCGTGTTTTCCGCCGCGACCCGGTAGAGCAGGCGCGCGCGGAAGAAATCCACGACGATCGAAACCGCGATGACTGCGAACGCCCAGGGCGTGGCTTCGACCGTGTGCCCGGCGCCGCCGATGAGGCGCGTGGCGGCTTCCCAGATGACCACGCCCGACAACACGAACAGCAGCCCGGTCTCGATCAGCGCCGAGACGCTCTCGACCTTGCCGTGACCATAATGATGTTCCTCATCGGCCGGTTTGCCGGAAATGCGCACCGCGAAATACGTCATCACGGTCGCGACAAAGTCG
Organism: uncultured Alphaproteobacteria bacterium; assembly: GCA_963702695.1. GTDB lineage: Bacteria > Pseudomonadota > Alphaproteobacteria > Rhizobiales > Xanthobacteraceae > VAZQ01. The sequence continues at coordinate 355,394 of CAVPDS010000029.1, forward strand.
AGCAGCGAATGCGCCGCTTCGGACAGGATCGCCAGCGAACCGGTGAGGAAGCCGACCACGGCCTTCGCCACTGTCAGGCCCGCCGACGCGGCGATCGATCCTAGAGCAGCGTGTTCCTTGTCGCTGGCCATGAGGTCTCCCGCTAAAGCCCTCGGTTACGCGCCCCGGAAAACGCCGTCAATCGCAAGTAATTGTGGAACTTGGGTTTTGCCGCTATATCCTCGCGCCATGTCGCCGATGAAGGGCCAGCCTCCGCGCCGCTTTGCCGTGGCGCCGATGATGGAGTGGATAGAGAGTTAAATAAACTCAATTGGTTAGCTGGAGCCGTGTGCAGGCCCGCTCGTCGTTGACGCTCGAGAATTTTCCGATGGACAGCCGGCCGTCATCGTCCACGACGGTGCATTTGGGACAGCAACCCTCCAAGCGACGTTCCACGACCGCGCAGATACGCCAGATCATCCGCCGTCTCGGTATTGAAGCGCTATCCTCTCCCGATGCACCGCGATTGCGATCTCCCAGTTGCCGTTCTCTGAAGCGCTATCCTCCGCGACCACGCGGAGACAATGCGCTCCTTGTTGCCGTTGGGCCGCGATCGCTGAAGCGCTATCCTGGATGCCGATGGCTGCGCACTACGCCACGCGTTGCCGTTGGACCGCGATCTCTGAAGCACTGACCGACGGCTGCAGCGGCCAGAGCGCGACACGGCGATCGCGGTCGAGACCATGGCTCCGTTCGTTCGCTTCTGGCTCAGCTCGACGCCACCGTTGCCCGACGCCACGCAGGCTGCGACGCGGGCGAAGGCCGGCGAGCGCTACGACAGTTTCCTCGACGCGCTGGGTCGACGACTCGCCAAAGGACCAAAGCTCAGGCAGGAGATCGGAGAAGAAGGAGATTTGAGGGCACCCGTTCTGTCCGCTCCAACTTGGGATAGGCGGCGAATCGGAATTGGTCGTTTTCCAGGATGTCAATGGACGTCGGTTTCCAAGAGGATAACGGTCGATATCGCTGCAAGCAGCAGGCACGCCGAACCAAGTAGCTGAACAGGTTCATGGCTGCGGCGACCACGAGCGCGCAGCAGGTGCATCGCCGGCAGGTCGCGCAGGGACGGGTAGGCTTCGGCGAACCTGCACGCGACAACTATATCCGCTGTCGGGTGCACCCCTAGATCACGTAGTTCATCCACGCCCTCATCCGAAGCAGGATGCGCCGGATGACGGCGACGGACCGCCAATGCTCGGTGTAGACCGCGACCTGCGCGGTTGCGCCCGCGGGGAGTTGGTAGGCGGACAGGTCGTCTGTGATGTCGATGCGCGTAATCGCGCGTCCGAACGTCCTACTGCGATCTTCCGGGTTCAACAAATTGCCAGAAGCCTGGAGTTGGCCTTGCGCAATGGCGTCAATCACCGTGTTCACTTTTCCCTTGAAGCACCCGACCCGCGAATCCCGTCGAAGGCAATCTCGACCTCATTCCACGGCCCGAACATGTTGCGAGGCAGGGCACTCTGCGCAAAAGAAGCCCCGAAGATGTTGTCGTCACCGTGAATGAACACCATCGTCGGCGCCACCGGGCTCGCCATCATCCCAGGCCTCAAAAACAATTGGGTGATGTAGCCATTTGTTGGCGCCCTGACGCTGGTCTCGGACAGGTCGAAGTCGGCGTTTCGCAGGTCCGCCTGCAAGCGCGCGACAGCGGTGTTGATGCCGCCTATCTCCGACGTAAGTGCGAGCCGCGCGTTCATTCGCCGCTTGTGCTCCGACCACGTTCTGCCTTGCACCATCGAGATTACGCAGTGCGGTGTCGACCGCCGCTTGAGCGTATGTGGTTATGAGGCAACATTCATCTCCGCTTTGGGGCGTTCTAACAAGATTTCCTTGGACACAATTCCACGAATCAGCGCCCCATACGCTCGCAATGGCATGCGTGAACCAGTAACGCGTGGGCGGCAATCCAGGATTGTCAAGTTGCGGTCCTTGTCGGACCCTTACGTGCTCGATCGCGGCACGCAACGGCTCAGCCATGGCCGAGCGGCAGGCCTATTACCGATTTTCGCAGGTTGCACAGAAGTGGCGCGACCTCGCCGAGCGCCGCCGCGACCACTTCGCTGAGCTTTACGACAGCGGCCGCTGGAGGCACTACTACTCCGAGGACGAGTTCATCGAAGAGACCCGCAAAGCTGTCGAGTTGGCGGAAACCTGGGCCGAGATCGCGCCACGGTGCGCTGACCCGCCAGTCGCCGACGACCCGTGCGATGCGATCGCGCTTCGCCTGGAAGCCGCAGGGTAGGGGATCCGCCACCCCGGTGGATCCCTTGCGGACCGCGCTTCCCTCCTTATGATCCCGCGTCTCGCCACGCATCCTCCACAACGATCGACCTCCCATGCCCAGCGCTCTGTTCACGCCGATCCGACTTGCCGACCTCGAACTCGCGAACCGCATCGTGGTCGCGCCCATGTGCCAGTACAGCGCCAACGACGGCGTCGCCTCCGACTGGCACATCACCCATCTCGGCATGCTGGTGAATTCCGGCGCCGGCCTCACGATCGCGGAAATGACCAACGTGGAACGGCATGGCCGCATCAGCCACGGCTGCCTCGGGCTCTATTCGGATGCGTGCGAGGATGCGCTCGCTCGCGTCGTTGCCCATTGCCACCGCATTGGCACCGGAAAGCTCGGCGTGCAGATCGCGCACGCCGGCCGTAAGGGCTCGGCCAACGTGCCATGGTCCGGCGCGAACGTGCGCGGCGCCGGTGCGCCCGATCCGTGGCAGACGGTCGCGCCGTCGGCGCTGCCGTTCTCCGACGGCTGGCCGGTCCCGCGCGCGATGACGCTCGAAGACATCGAGCGCATCCGCCAAGCGTTTGTCGCATCGACGAAGCGCGCCGTGCGCATCGGTTTCGACGCGATCGAATTGCACATGGCGCACGGCTACCTGCTGCACAGCTTCGTGTCGCCGATCTCGAACCAACGTACCGACGATTACGGCGGAGCGCTCGCGGAGCGCATGCGCTTTCCACTGGAGGTCGCGCGCGCGGTGCGCGCCGTGGTCCCGAAGGGTTTGCCGCTCGGTGCGCGGATCACCGGCAGCGACTTCTTCGACGGCGGGCTGACGCCGGACAACTCGGTCGTGTTCGCGCGGGCGCTCAAGGAGGTCGGGCTTGATTATCTCTGCGTCTCTTCCGGCGGCATTGGTGGTGATCAGCGCCCGACTGCGGTCGCCGGCTTCAATGTTGCGTTCGCGGAAAAGGTGAAACGCGAAGTTGGTGTACCGACGCGCGCGGTCGGGCTCATCGCCACGCCCAAGCAAGCCGAAAGCATCATCGCCGAGGGCAAGGCCGACATGGTCGCGCTGGCCCGCGCCTTCCTCGACGACCCACACTGGGGCTGGCACGCCGCGATCGCGCTCGGCGCCGACGTCGCCCGCCCGCCGCAATATCTGCGCGCCTCGCCGAAGCAGTGGCCAGGGGCGGCGTTTCGGGATTGAGTTTCGTCTGCCCGTTATCGAAGCCACGGTCGCGGGGTCCCTCTCCTCCGCTTGCGGGGAGGGTGGCGAGGGGGCTCAGCGCGGTCGTCCGTCCCCGCAGGCTGGGGAGGGGAAGTAAGAAACCATGGACCCCTTCGTCTTCACCGCCGTACTGCTTGCCGCTGCGTGTCATGCGGGCTGGAACGCGGCGATCAAGCGCGGGCTCGAGCCACTCACCACCACGGTGCTGATCTCGATCGGCGCGGCCGCGGTCTCGGCGGTGTTCGTGCCGTTGGTCGGCGCGCCGGCGCCGGCCGCGTGGCCGTTTGTGATCGCCTCGGTGCTGATCCATCTGCTTTACTTCGCGTCCCTGATCGAGAGCTATCGTGCCGGCGACATGGGGCAGGTCTATCCGATCGCGCGTGGCTCGGCGCCGCTGATGACGGCGCTGGCCAGCACTGCCATCGTCGGCGAGCCGCTTGGTATCCTCCCATGGCTCGGCATCATCCTGCTGGCGGCGGGCGTGATCCTCCTGTCGCTGCCGGGCAGTCGCGACCTGCAGAAGCTCAACCGCCGCGCCGTCGGCTTCGCCCTCCTCACCGCGGTGACGATCTGCGGCTATTCGCTGGTCGACGGCCTCGGCGCCCGCCACGCCGGCAGCCCCAACGCCTATTCGCTCGCGCTGTTCATCGGCATCGCGCCGGGGATGGTGGCTTATGCGCTGGCACGCCATGGCGCCAAAGCTTTCGCCGCGAGCAGCCGCCATTGGGCCACCGGGCTCGCCGGCGGCGCACTGCAGCTTGGCTCTTACGGCATTGCGATCTGGGCGATGACGATTGCGCCGATCGCGATCGTCGCGGCCCTGCGCGAAACCAGCACGCTGTTCGGCGCCGTGATCGCGGTCGCTTTCCTCAAGGAGCCCCTGCGCACGAGCCGCATCGCCGCGGCGCTGCTCATCGTCTGCGGTCTGTCGCTGATCCGTCTGTATTGAACCGCCCTGACGCGCTAGGCTTCGCACCACATTCGATCGGAGGTAGATCATGACCCGCGCCGGCCTCAGGCTTTTCCTCATCGCTCTGTCGTTTGTGTTCGCGGCGCCGGCGTTCGCGCAGGACAAGCCGCTCGCGCTCGAAGTCGGGCTCGGCGACGTTTCGCTCAACAAGCTGATGTTCGTGATCGCCGCCGAAGCCGGCATCTACGGGAAAAACGGCCTCGAGGTCGCGCAGTTCATTTCGCCAAGCGCCGCTGAGGTTGTGCGGCGCAGCGGCGTCGAGGTGCCGAAGGATTTCGTGCGCAACAAGCCGGGCGACATCAACATCGGCGGCGGCAGCCCGATGATGGTCGGCATGACCACGAACGCGCTCGCGGTCGAGCGCGTCATCCTCGCCACTACCGACCCGGTGTCGCGCTTCCACGTCATCAGCCGGCCCGACATCACCAGGCCGGAGGACCTCAAGGGCAAGCGCATCGGCTATTCCGTCTACGGCGCGCTCAGCCATTATTCCGCGATCAACTTTGCCAAGCGCATGGGCTGGGATCCCGATCACGACATTTCGCTGATCGGCAATGGTATGTCGATCGACGTGCTCAAGAGCGGGCGCGTCGATGCGCTCGTCGGCGACGAGACCGCCTGGACCATGGGGACAAAAGCCGGCTTCCGCGACCTCGTCGACCTGGGGAAATATCAGTTCCCGATGGCCGGCTCCGGCGTGAACGCGGCGAAATCCTGGCTGGCGAAAAATCCGGAAACCGCGCGGCGCTTCGTCAAGGCCACGGTTAAATCGATCGCGCTGATCAAGACCAACAAGCAGGCCGCTTTCGACGCGATGAAGAAATGGTACGGTATTTCCGATCGCGCCCAGCAGGAAAGCATCTACGCGGAGGCTGCGAAGCTGGCGAGCAAGCCCTATCCTCACGTCGAGGGCATCAAGGCGGTGATGGCGACCTACACCTACCACGAGATGGCGATGCACGCGGCCGAGGATTTCTACGACGCGCGCTTTATCACTGAACTGGATAAGAGCGGGTATATCGATAGTTTGTATAAGTAATACCAGCGGCGCCTGTGACCGACTATGTCATGGCCGGGCTTGTCCAGACGGTAGGGGCCCATACCCTTCGTCTCGGAGATTGTTCGTCGGTAGGGCCAATTATTTCGAGGCAACGGCGTATTTCGAGGCAACGGCGTATCGGTCCCCGTATTCGCGGGGACGACGGAGAGCAGTTGGGGCTAAATCCCCTTCGCCGGCGCGGCGAGCGCCGTGCCGTCGCCCAGGCCGACGCGGCCGAAGCCGGGGAGCTTGAGCGCCGGGTGGCGCAGATCGAGGCCGGTGACGAGGCCCATGAAGTTGAACTCGACGCCCTCCACCCAACCGAGCTTCACGCCGAGCACGCCCCAGAGCGAAGCTTCGACGCCGGTGCGGCTGTCGGTGAACCCGACGTAGGGATGGGGCCGGAAATCCTTGCCGATCGCGTTCGGCGGCAGGCCGGTGGCGAGTTCCGGCACCGCGCGCAGGACGGCTGCGGTAAATGTGTTGCTGTTCGGCCCCGGCCAGACCCAATAATCGCCGGCCTTGTTGTAGCTGTAGTCCGCGATTGCGGCCTTCACCTTCGGGATCAGCGCCGTCGCCTGCGCGCCGTGGACGTCCACCAGCACCCGCGGCGTGTCACCGAACCAGCGCCCGTCCGGCGCCCAGCCGTTGGTGCGGATCGGCTGGCCCCAGCCGACCACATCGTAGCGGCTCCAACCGGGGGCGTCTTCCGGCTTGAGCACGACCCAGCTGTGGACCGCAAAAATCCCCTTCCAGCGCCCGGTGCGGCCGGTGAAAATCAGGAGCCGCGCCTCGTGATCGCTGGCCGCGACCGGCAGCATGCCGGTGCTCGACCAGTCGGCGCGGGCATAGTTCTGCGGGTGATCCTTGGCCGCGTAGAGCGCCGCATGGATCGCCAATGGAAACAGAAACAGCGCGAGGATACCGGTGAGCACTTTTCGGATGGATCGGTGAGGGCGGCGCATGGCTCGCTAGGAAAGGTGTGGGTGGCGACCAAAATATGGTGAGTGCCGGTGCGCCGGCACAACGGCGATGCGACATTCAAGCACATTAAGTTCCGGCAATGCTTAATATCGAGCGGCGGTCCCGCCAGGAAGGATTTTGCGAAAAAATGAGCAATCCAGTTCTGGTCGAAGTGCTGCGCGGCGGCCGGATAGAAAGCCGCCACCGCGGGGTGGTCGCGGTCATCGAAGGGGAGGGCCGCACGGTGCTCGCGCTCGGCGACATCGAGGGCCCGGTCTACCCGCGTTCCGCGGTCAAAGCGCTGCAGGCGCTGCAATTGATCGAGTCCGGTGCGGCGGATCGCTACGGACTCGGTGACGAGGAACTGGCGCTCGCCTGCGCCTCGCACGGCGGCCAGCCGGCTCACATTGCGACCGCGCAGCGAATGCTGGCGCGCGCTGGGCTCGAAACCTCGGCGTTGCGCTGCGGCGCGCATTGGCCGTCCTATCCGCCGGCGGCGCGGGCGCTCGCGCATGCTGGCCAGGAGCCCTCGGCGCTGCACAACAACTGTTCCGGCAAGCATGCGGGCTTTCTATGCGTGGCGTGCGCGATCGGCGCGGACACGCGCAGTTATATCGACCCGGGCCACCCGGTGCAGCGTGAGGTGAAGGCGACGCTCGAGCGCCTGAGCGGTGTCGCGATTTCCGATGATGCCCGCGCGATCGATGGCTGCTCGGTGCCGACCTGGGCAGTGCCGCCGCAAAATCTCGCGCGCGCCTTCGCATGCTTCGGTACGGGGCACGGACTTGCGCCGGAGCGGGCCAAGGCGGCCGCGCGACTGCGTGCCGCGTGCGCCGCGCATCCCTGGCACGTCGCCGGCACCGAGCGGTTTTGTACTGAGATCATGCAGCGCTTCGGCAAGCGGGTCTTCGTCAAGACCGGCGCGGAAGGTGTGTACTGCGGCACGTTTCCGGATGCGGGGTTAGGCTTCGCCGTGAAATGCGACGATGGCGCCGGGCGCGCGGCGGAAGTGATCACGGCTGCGCTGGTCGCGCGCTTCGCCGGGTTGAGCGAGGCTGACCGCGCCTGGCTCGAACCTTTCGTGTGCCCGAGTCTGCGCAACTGGAACGGCATCTTGGTAGGGGAATTGCGGCCGACGGAAGTGTTACTTCCGTCAAAGTAGGCCTAACGCACTCGATTGCCGCTGATCGAAAGCTGCGCGTAACGCCCACTGTCGTCCTTGGCGAGGTCGCCGGTCATCGGCCTGCCGCGATCCATGCCGACGATCGCCCCTAGGCGTGCTTCGGCGATCAGGTTGTCGGCGATCAGCGCCGCCCCGGCGCCGGCCGCGACCGAGACGCCGATGCCGATCTCTGCTTTGCGCACCACGTTGCCGGTGGCGGCGACGTCGCGCAGGTAGCGGCCCCAGCCGAGCATGATGCCGATCGTCGGCGCATTTTCGACCACGTTGCCGGTCACCGCGGTATCCGCCTCGACCGAGATGCCGACGCCGGCCGCGTCGCTGGGGTCGGCGCCGGCCGGGCGCGCGCGCCCGAGATCGCGGATGAGGTTGCCCTGCACCACCGCTAGCCGGCCGCCCTCGTCGAAGTTCGTTACGGAAATGCCGATGGCCGCGCCGTCGATGCTGTTGTTGGCGATCACGGCGCCTTCGAAGCCGAACTCCGAATAGATCGCGACCTCGCCGACATCACTGATGGTATTGCCCTCGATGTGGATGCCGGACGCCGCATTGCCGCGCACCGCCGAGAACGCGCAGCCGCGGATGCGATTGCCGCGCACGATCACACTACCGGCGCGAAACACGTTGACGGCATTGCCGTACTGGCCCGAGCCGCCGGAGCGGTTGGCGATGTTCTCGATCCGGTTGTCGGTGACGATCGTGCCGTCGTCGCGCTTTTCCGCCTGCCAGACCAGGATGCCGTTGTTGCCAGCACCGTCGATCCGGTTGTGTGAGATCAGCAACCCCGCGCCGTCATTGGAGAAGATCGCGGCGTCGCCGGCCGCGGTCACCACGTTGCCGCTCACCTCCCCGCTCACGCCTTGCAGCATGAGCGCGATGCCGCCTGCACCCATGATCTCGCAATCGACGACGCGCAGTGCGACCACCTTGTCGAAGTGAGCGAGACCGCGCCGCTCCGGCAAGGGACGCTTCATTCCGTCGAGCACGAGCCCCGTGAGTGTGACGTGATCCGCGCCTTCCGATGCGATCAGCGCCGGCCCGTCTACGAGCACGAGCCGGGTTGCGCCGCGCACGCCGGCAATCTGCGCGCCGGCGGGGAGCTTGATGTTGCCCACACGATAGACGCCCGGCGGCAGCGCCAGCGGCTGCCGCGCCCGCGCACTCTCATCGATCGCGCGCTGCAACGTGCGGCTCTGGTCGTCCGGGCTGCCGGGGCGCAATCCGAAATGCGTGGCGTCCGCGCCTGCCGCGCCAACCGGCTGCGCCGGGGCGGCTCGCGCGGGCGCGGTCATCGCTGCGGCGGCAACGGCCAGGAGGTGGCGGCGATCGAGCGGCATGACTGCGACCTTCAACAGAGCGCATTCCGGATGGCGAGGACACAGGCTCCATCGAGAAACAAATCTGAGGCCAAAAGCTGTGTGCCGCCTTGATGCGAATGCGTGAATCTGCGCGTAGCGTTAACCGTTTGACACCGCGCCGCGTTGCTATCGCAGCCCCCTCGCCGCCGCCAGCGCCGCCAGCGTGACCCTCTCCCCGGCGCAGACGAGATCGCCGAACGTGAGCGGCGGGTGCGTGTTCCGCGAGCGCAGGGCGTGCGCCTCACGCACCTTCGGGACATGCACGAAAGCGACGAGCCGCGGCGAGCGCGCCTGCGCGGCCGCCTCGCTCGCGCGCCAGCACAGATAATTGCAGAGATAGCTGCCGGCATCGCGCGACAGCACAGCCGGCACTCCGGCCGTCCGCGCCGCCGCTAGCAGCCGTCGTGCCGGAACGGGGAGGGCGCGTGTCGCCACCGCGCCGGCAGCGATGGTCGCCGCGGCAGGCCTGCGGCCGACTACATCGGCGACTTGCCGCGTGATGACATTGCGCGCGCGGGTTTCGATCCGCACCGATCGGCTGCGCGCGGCAAGTCCAAACATCAGCACCACGTCGGGGCGCACCCGCGCCAGCAGCGCCGGCAACTCGCGATCAACCGCCGCGTAGCTGGTCGGAAAGACATGAGAGAAGCGGCGCACGTTCGCGAACGACGCATGTCGTCGGCGTGCAAGCTCCTCCACCAGCGGGCCGGTCGGATTGAACGGCGCGCCGGGAAAGGGCCCGAATCCAGTGAAGAGTATCGTGATCGGCACGGCGATATAATACGCAATCCGGGTTCAATATGCCGCGCCCCGCTGCGCTCGGGTGGCTCCTCAGGATGAGGGAGTCAATGCCGGCGGCGCGTTATCTCAGCGCCTTCGCGGGCGACGGAGTCCGTACGACCAGCCTCAAGAATTCCGGCGCCGCGCGCTATTGCGCGCTGTGCATGACCGCGTCTTCGTAGCGGCCCGTGCCCATGCCGCTGTCGGCGAAGATGCCGTGGTCAGCGATCCACCTGAAGGTCTCCTCGTAGACCTCCTTGGTGTAGGGCTCGAACACCAGGCGCTCGCCCGGACCCCAGCGTCGCGTGTCCATCATCGCATGATAGCGCAGCGGGAATTCGTTCTTGTAGTAGTGGGTGTAGAGCTCGGGCCGCAGGTCGATGTCGCGCTGCGCGCGCCGCAGCGCCCGGAAGAACTTGCGCAGATCCTCGGCATCGGGATCGCCGGTGATCATGGTCGCGATCATGAACGTGGCGTCGATGATCTTGCGGAAACCAAGTTGCTCCGCGAAGTAATAAGGGCCGCTGAACAGCGAGGAGGCCGGCGCCTTGCGATCGATCAGCAGCTCCATGCGATTGAACAACATGCCGTCCGCGAACGACAGGTTGATCTTGTCCGTCGGCATGTATTGCTCGAGCGCCTGGATGGTCGAATAGTGGCTGCCGGACTGATAGCCGACCGAGATCGGAACGCCAGCGAGGTCTTCGGGCGTTCTGATCGGCGAGTCCGCCGGTACGAATACGCCGGACGGCGACACCGAATAGACATCCGCGTAGAGCCGCCCCTTGCCCTTCGAGGCCGCAACCCCGACGGTCCAATGGCACGCACAGCTCACATTGGCTTCGCGGCCGCGCTCGAAGCTCTGCATCGCGCCGACCTTGTCGCCCTTGTAGTGGTGCTTGCCGTCGGTCGACTGGATCAGCTCCTGGAAGATGTAGTCGAGACCTTCATCCTTGAAGTAGCCCTTTTCCTCGGCCACCCATTCCTGCAGGCGGAAATGCGGTTCGATGATGAATTTTTCCCGGGCCATGGTCGGATCTCCCAAATGCTGGGTGATTGAAAGTTGCCGGGATTAATCGTCCCGATTGCCGCTCAAGTCAACAAGGGTTGCCGGTTCTGTACGATGGCGGGCGGCTCACCCTCGGTCGGCCTGCGCCGGCGCAGATCGAGCGCGCTGATGATGGCGGCGAGCGTCGCGATCGGCACCAAGCGGCTCTGATAACGGCTGGCGGGACCCGAAAAGATCCCGCAGATGGCTGCGTTCGCGACCAGCGCGATCAGCGTCGTCATCACGAATGCCGCCGCCGGCGGCCGCCGGCGAAGCAGGAACACGAACAGGAACGGCAGCGCGACGGTGGACATCAGGGCGACCGGCACATGCACGAAGTTGATCGCCGTGAAGCTGAATTCATTCTTGTGCTGCGGCGAAGCGAGATAGCGCAGCGAGGCTCGCGGCGCGTGCTCGTGCAAGACCCATTCGACGTGCCAATTGTTGTCGGAATTGATCCCGTCACCGGTCTTGACCACGACAAGCTGCTTGAGGGTTTTTTGGATCGCCAGTCCAAGGCTCGCCTCCGGGTAGTGCAGCACGGTGTCGCGGATAATGCGGTTTGCTTCCGGTTCGAACTCCTGCCAGCCGCCGAGCTGCACGAGCGGGCTCTCGCCCCGCCACATCCAGTCGTCGCCCGAGGTGGGAAGCGTCTCGCGGTAGGCGCACAGGCGCACGGTGGGGTTCGGACACTTGTCCTTGAGATAGCGCGCGATGATGCCATCCTGCAGCAGGCGCGCGAACAGGAAATTAGATCCGCCGGGCGTGAAGCCGAAGACGCCCGCGATCAGGAAATTCGAGCCAAGCGCAAGCGCAATCCCGGCGGCCACCGCCAGCACCGGAGTGGCCATGCGCGGCCGCGGCAGGATCAGCGCCGCCGGCGCGGTGCGCACGATCGCGAGCGCGCCGAGCATGAGGATGGCCAGCGCCAGGATCGACATATGGCTGGCGATGCCGAAAGCGATAACGGCACCGAGCGCGATCTTTTCGGCGACGTGCAACTGCGCGCCCTGGTAGGCGAGGAGATAGAGCGCGAGTGCTGCCAGCGGCACGAAAATGTCCGGCATCAGTTGCGCGGCGAACCAGGGCAGGCTGGTCGTCAGAGCGAGGACGAGAATCACCGAGAGCGCGAGATCAGTCCGTCCGCCCCATCCGTGGGTGCGTAGAACGAGCAGCACGAGCCATACGGAGAGACCGGCCTGCACGATCACGTCCGGCCAGAAGTCGAGTTGAAGACCGGCGAGCAGGAAATCGCCGTAGAGCGCCGAGCGCCCGAGTTCGAGCGCCCCCTCGATCGGACGTAGGAGGTAGCCCCCGGTATCGGCGAACACGATCGGAAAATGGTTCCACAACGCCGGAGCGAGCAACGCAATCGTCATCAGCGCGATGGCAGCGCTGCGCCATGCCCATCGCGCAAGCGATGCGGCGGTGGCCGAATCCAAGACAATTGCCGTCGCGCGCCGATTGAGTTGCATGAGCATGGCGGGCGTTCCTTCGGGGCGCCCGTGGACTGACTATTCACAAACAACGACGTGCGCGTGACGCAGGCTTGCGTAACAACGCCGCGGTTCTGAAGGAGAGTTGGTCAAGAATGCCGCAGGGCCAGGGGCTGGCCGCAGCGATCTAACGGGCAATTTTGCGGAAAAGCGACAGTAGCGATGTCGGCCGCGCTTAAGGGTGGCGTCTGTGAGCTTGAATTTAGAGCGGGCCGGTGCGGCGGCCTGCGTCCGCGCCGCAGCCAGCCGTGCCTCGTGAACCGGCGCCGACGGGAATGCAAATATTTACGCGAAAGTGGCTGGAACTCGCAGGTGTCTTACTGGACTTGTCATCGACCCCGGTCTCGCCCGGCGACCCGCCAGACGGCCAGCAGCACGACGAAGCTCGCAACCCACGGCAGGCGCGCCCCGTAGCGGTCATGCGGGCCCGACAATGCGCCGAAGATGAACGCATTGGCGAGGATGGCGAGCGCGACCGTCACCGCCAGCAACATGAGATCGCTGAACTTGCGGTGCCTGATGCCGAGCGCCATCACCGCAAACAGGAGCAGCATCGAGCCGAGCGCGACCGGCACATGGATACGGTTGATGGCCGTGAAATCGAGCTCATTGTGCTGCTGGCGAGCGGCCTTCATCCCCGGCAGCGCCCTCGGCTCGAAGTTTTCGATCATCCCGTAGGTATGCCAGATCGAATCGAGAACGCCGTAGCCGGTGCGTACCAGGCCAAGCTGAACAACGCTCGCCGTGACCGCGTCCTCGAGCTGCGGAAGGGGGTAGTCGCGCAGGCTTTCGAGCACGATCGTCTCCATTTCGTCGTGCATGCCCTGAAAGCGGCCGAGCCGGTCGAACACACTCTCGCCCCAGAAGAAGACGTCAGCGTCGCGCGGCAATTCCGCCCGGTGGTCGCAGAGGCGGAAGCGCGGGTCCGGGCAGCGATCGTCGAGAAACTTGTCGACGATGCCGTCCTGCAGCAGGCGGCCAAACACGAGCGCGATGCCGCCCGGCGTCCACGCCCATCGCTTGGCGACCGTGTAATCAGCCGCAAACAGCATCGCCGCCCCGAGCACCAGCGCCAACGCCGCCTGCAGCAGCCGCAGCGGCGGCACGCGGCGACGGTCGAACAGCGCGACCGCGCAGCCGGCGGCGATCAGCGCAATCAGCGTGGCGAGCGTCCCGCCGTGGGTCGCGGACGCAAAGGCCAAGAACACGATCAGCGCGAGGCGTTCCCAGCGTGTCAGATCGTAGCTGCGCATCACCAGGAGGTGCAGCGCGATCACCGCAAGCCCGGCGAAGATCTCGGTGATGAGAATGCCGGTGAGCCAGGGCAGGCTGGTCAGGACCGCAAGCGCCGCGACGGTGACAACGAGCCGCACCGGCCCCGCCAGGCCGTAGACGCGCATCGCAAGCGCAACGATCCAGACCGTCAACGCCGCCTGCACCACCACGACCGGCCAGAAATCCGGCCAGGCGAGGAGATCGAGAAACAGCCCATAGACCGTCGAGCGGCTCACCTCCAGCGTGCCCTCGAACCAGCGCGCGATATAGCCGCCAGTGTCGAATTGCAGGAGCGGAAAGCCGTTCCAAAGCGCCGGCGCGAGCAGCATCAGGATCGCGGCGAGGGCAGCGCCAAGGCGCGGGACAAAGCGCATGATCGATGATTCCGCCATCCTGACTACGACGCGCCCCCCGGAGCGTCGCGTGGCAAGCTGCAATGTCATCGGGCGAAGGTCAATGCGGCTTGGCTGTCTTGACCGCGGCTCCGATCGAGCGGATTCTCGAGACAATCGAGGTCGAGCGATGTTCGTCACCTTCTTCACCGAGCTCAAGCAGGCCGGCGTGCCGGTGACGCTGCGCGAATACCTCACGCTGATGCAGGCGATGGAGCGGGACCTCGCCTCGCGCCGCGTCGAGGAATTTTACTATCTCTCGCGCGCGACGCTGATCAAGGACGAGCGCAATCTCGACAAGTTCGACCGCGTTTTCGCGCACGTGTTCAAAGGCCTCGATCTCTTGTCCGGCGCGCTTGTCGCCGACATCCCCGCGGAATGGCTCAAGAAGCTCGCGGAGAAATATCTCACCGAGGAGGAGAAGAAGCTGATCGAGGCCATGGGCGGCCTCGACAAGCTGCTCGAAACGCTGCGCCAGCGTCTCGCCGAGCAGAAAGGCCGCCACCAGGGCGGCGGCAAATGGATCGGCACCGCCGGCACATCGCCGTTCGGCGCCTATGGCTATAACCCGGAAGGTGTGCGCATCGGCCAGGACGCGAGCCGCAACAAGAGCGCGGTGAAGGTCTGGGACCGGCGCGAGTTCAAGGATCTCGACGGTGAGGTCGAGCTCGGCACCCGCAACATCAAGCTCGCGCTGCGGCGCCTGCGCAAATTCGCCCGCACCGGTGCGCCCGAGGAGCTCGACCTCGACGGCACCATCCGCGACACGGCGCACAAGGGCTATCTCGACATCAAGCTGCGGCCCGAGCGGCACAATGCGGTGAAGGTGCTGCTGTTCTTCGACGTCGGCGGCTCGATGGACTGGCACGTGAAGGCGACCGAGGAGCTGTTCTCGGCCGCGCGCACCGAGTTCAAGCACATGGAGCACTTTTACTTCCACAATTGCCTTTACGAAAAAATATGGAAGCACAATCGCCGCCGCTGGCAGGAGACCACGCCGACCTGGGACGTGCTGCACACCTATTCGCACGACTACAAATTGATCTTCGTCGGCGACGCCGCCATGAGCCCCTACGAGATCACCACCCCGGGTGGCTCGGTCGAGCATTTCAACGAGGAGCCGGGAGTGGCGTGGATGGAGCGCGTCACCCGCACCTATCCGGCCTGCGTCTGGCTCAACCCGACGCCCGAGCGCGAGTGGAGCGATACGCAGTCGATCCGCATGATGCGGCAGTTGCTCGGCGGCCGGATGTATCCACTGACGCTGGCGGGACTGGACTCGGCGATGCGGGAACTGGTGCGGTGAGTTTAGGCGCTTAAGAAGCGCGAGGGAGAAACAACATGATCACGCGTAGAAGATTGCTCGGGGCAAGTTCTTTCGGAATGGCCGCTACCCTCGCTGGGCTTCGCCTCGCGTCATCGCAGCCTGCCGCTCCCAACCTCGGACCTAACCGCCTCATCATGCTCGGCACCCGCGGCGGGCCGGCAATCCGCACCGGCTATGTCCCGGCGCCGTCATCGAGCCTCCTGGTCTACGACAATGTCCCTTATCTGATCGACACCGGCTATGGCGTCAGCTTCAAGCTGGTCGAGGCGAAATTCCCGCTGCCCTCGCTGCGCTATATTTTCATCACGCACCACCATTCGGACCATAACGCCGAATTCGGACTGCTGCTGAACAACGCCTGGGCGACGGGTCTGCGCACTCCGGTGGAGGCTTACGGGCCAGCCGGCATGAAGCAGCTCGCGAACGGCTTTTGGGATGCTTACAGGTTCGACATCGATACGCGCATCGCCGATGAGGGCCGGCCGGACTTGCGCAAGCTCGTCAACATCCATGAATATACCGAAGGGCCGGTGATGAGTGCGGGCATGGTGAAAATCACGGCGCTGCGCAATCAGCATCCGCCGATCACGGACAGTTTCGCGCTGAAATTCGAATTTCCCGGCAAGACGATCGTGTTCTCGGGCGACACCGCTTATTTTCCGCCGCTGGCGACGTTCGCCAAGGGCGCTGACATTCTCGTGCACGAAGTGATGTATGCGCCGGCGCTCGAGGAGCTGTTAGGACGCAATCCAAATGCGAAGACGCTGATGGCGCACCTGCAGGCGAGCCACACCCTGACGCAGGACGTGGGCCGCATCGCCACGGAAGCCGGCGTCAAGAAGCTCGTGCTCAATCACTTCGTGCCTGCCGATGCTACCGGCGTCACCGAGCAGACCTGGGCCGACGCAGTTCGCCCGACCTTCAAGGGAGAGATCGTGGTCAGCCACGATGTGATGGACATCCGGTTGTGATGCCCCGGCACGCGACGAAGCGGGCTCCCGCGCGGGGAATCCGCTTCGCCGTCGCCGAACAAATCTAAGGCTGGTTCTGGTTCGCCAGGGGTGGCGTGATCCCCGGCGGCAGCGTCGTGGACGAGCTTGGCGCGGGTGCCGGTGCGCCTTTTCGTGATCATCGCCTTTTAAGGATGCCACCCGCGGGGGCCAAACGCGCACACCCTCGCCCCGTTCCGGCGCGGCCCATGCCGCTGGCCGGTGGCGCGTAGCAGAATTTTTTCTCCGGCCAGGGAACCCGAAGCCGCTTATCAGCTTGTTGATGAAGGTTTACTCCGTCCAGTATCCATTGCAGAAAGCTTGCCGAACTTGGGCAGGTGAGAGGGAGGGGGTCTCCCGCCGGGAGGGGAGTTTCGCGTAATGCACGATACGGGGTACCAGGGATCTTCGGCCTTCGTTCCGATGATCTCTGCGGCGTTGCGGCTTGCGCTGCAGTCGCAGGAGGGCCTTCTGGATCGCCTGCCGATCGGTGTCTATTCCTGCGATCGCGACGGCATCCTCGTTCAGTACAATCGGCGCGCGGCGGAGCTGTGGGGCCGCTCACCTGTGCCGGGAGATGTCGCCAACCGTTTCTGCGGCGCTTTGCGGGTGTTCCGCGTTGACGGCTCTGAGCTTTCCCTATCGCAGGGGCCGGTCAGCGAGGTCTTGCGCACCGGCGAGCCAGTCCGAGACCGGGACCTCATCATCGAGCGGCCCGATGGCATTCGGCTCAACATTCTCGCCAATGCCGACCCGCTGTTGGGGGTGGACGGAGAACTGGTGGGGGCGCTGTGCTGCTTCCAGGACGTCACCGATGTCAAGCGCACGCAGGAGCAACTGCGCGAGCGGGATCGGTGCATCGCCGCTACCTACGAGAACGCCGACATCGGGATCGCCGAAGTCGACGCCGGGGGGCGTCACCTGCGGGTGAACGAGTTCCTGTGCTCGATCACCGGCTACTCCCGCAAGGAGATGCTCAAGCGCACCTTCTACGACAACACTCACCCCGACGACATCGAGCCAGATCGCACGTTCTACGGTCAGCAGGTCGCCGGGAGGTGCGACCGCTATACGGTCGAGAAGCGCTACGTCCGCAAGAACGGCGCGGCGATCTGGGTGCTGGTGCATTCATCCGTGGTGCGCGACGACGTTGGCCGCTTCCGTTACGCCGTGCGCGTCATCCAGGACATCAGCGAGCGCAAGCGCGCGGAGGAGCGGCTGCGCGAGGGCGAGCGCCGGTATCGCGAACTGATCGAGGCGCTTCCGGCCGCAGTGTACACCACCGATGCAAACGGACGCATCACCTTCTATAACCACGCCGCTGCCGAGCTGTGGGGCTGCGAACCCGAACTCGGCAAGAGCGAATGGTGCGGATCATGGCGCTTGTACTGGCCGGACGGCGCACCCATGCGCCACGATCAATGTCCGATGGCGGCAGCGCTCAGCGAGAACCGCCCGATCCGCGGCGGCGAGGCGGTGGCTGAACGGCCGGACGGCACGCGCGTGCCGTTCATCCCGTACCCGACCCCGCTGCGCGATGCGTCGGGCGCGTTGATCGGCGCCGTGAACATGCTGGTCGACATTTCCGAACACAAGCAGGCGGAGCAGCGCCAGAAGCTTCTCCTCGACGAACTCAACCACCGGGTCAAGAATACGCTCGCCACCGTGCAGTCGCTCGCCAGCCAGACCGCGCGCCGTGCGCAATCACCGGATGCGTTCCGCGAGGGTCTCGAAGGCCGTCTGATCGCGCTCAGCGAAGCCCACGATCAGCTCAGCCGGCGCAACTGGGAGCACGCCGATTTGCGGGAGATCGCCCGGGCCAGCTTGCGGCCCTACAACGAAGACGCGGGCGGCGCCGTCACCATTTCCGGCGACTCGATCGAATTGACCCCGCGCTCGGCATTGACTTTCGCCATGATTTTTCACGAACTGGCGACCAATGCCGCGAAATACGGCGCACTGTCGCGTCCAGAGGGCAGGCTCACCCTCGATTGGAGTGCCGAGAGCGGTGACGCCGGCCCGGGTCTGCGCGTGAACTGGCGTGAATACGGTGGACCGGTGGTCTCGGCCCGCAGCCGTCGGGGTTTCGGCCTGGTCCTCGTCACGCGCGGCGTAGAGGCGGAACTGGGAGGAACGTCGTCGCTCGACTTCGCGACAACGGGAGTAACCTGCGAAATCCGTGTTCCATTGGCGAATGGCCGGTGACGAGTGCAAAATGGCGGATTCAAAGGGCTGCGCGTCCTAGTCGTGGAGGACGAACTCCCAGTCCTGATGCTGGTCGAGGATCTCCTGACCGAACTGGGCTGTGAGGTCGTAGCCTCGGCTTCCCGGCTGGGACCGGCGATGGCGGCCGTCGGAGCGCAGGTTATCGACGCTGCGTTCCTGGACATTAATATCGCGGGCGAAATGGTCTATCCGGTCGCCGAGGCGCTCGCCGCGCGCCAGGTGCCGATCGTATTTTCGACCGGCTACGGGGTCGCCGGCGTTCTCGATGCCTGGCGCCAGTGGCCGATCCTGCAGAAGCCCTATCGCCTGGCCGAACTCGCCTGCGCGCTGAAGGAAGCGCTCGGAAGGGGCGCTCCACAATCCAAGTGACGCGATGGTAATGCCAGGAAGGTTCGAAGCCTCATCCCAGGGCGGCAAAACGCCGATGGCCGGGCAAGGGGGCCCGGCCATCGTGTAACTTCGAAGCTTGCGGCTTAGCCGCGGCGTTCGGCTTCCCAGGTGCCGGTGCAAGAGCCGCCCTTCCAGGAGCCGCCGCCCGTCGTGCCCGAAAGCCTGCCCGAACCCATGGCGCTCTTCTGGCCGTAGCTGACGTTCACAGTCACCGCGCCGTTGCCGACCACTTTGCCCGAGATGTTGATCGGGGAGTCGCCGGCATTGACCAGCGCGCCGCGGGTGATGCGGACCGGGTAGCGATAGGCGCGATCACAATCGCCATGTTCGGTCACGATCAGCACGCTCCAGAGGCCATCATAGCTCGGCGCGGCGGCGGCCGGCGCTGCAATGGCGAGCGCGGTCAGGCCGAGACCCGTGAGCGCACCTGCGGCGGCGAGGCGAAAGTGATTGTAAGTCATTGAACCGCTTCCTGTTTAGCCGGGCCTTTGGTCCGGTCGGTTGGCGATGGTGGTTTGGGTATTTCTCTCGGATCGTCCGTTAGTCGCTTTATGGCAGGAGAAAGTTCAAATCCCGTTGACGTGTGTTGGCGGTTAAAAGCCGGTTGATTTCGATCTGTTTCGTTAAGGGTGGAGGTATGGAGGAGGGGTGAAGGTACGGAGTGGTGCACCCGAACGCACAGCCCATCAGGGCGGGCGGAGCCCGGTGCGATCGCCCGGGACAACGCAGCCTAGGAGCCCTGTAGGGTGCTGGGCTTCTCCAGCTTCGTGTCCAGGATGGTCTTGATCCGCCCGCAGTGCGGGCACTCATAGGCGACCAATCCCGGCTCCCGGCCGAACGGCGGAACGTCGGCTACGGGCACCATTGCGGTTTCGCATTCACGGCAACTGTGCGGTTGCCTAGCATTCCAGTTGGACACGGCACGCCCTAACTCTGATCAAGGGCCAACGTCAAGTATGGTAGCAAATGCGGAAGGCCTCCTTTTGTTCCAGGTCGGCAATCCGAGGGTCGTATTGGGAGGAGCCACGATGCCGGCGGAACGCTTCGACTTCACCAATCCCGCGGGTCAACGCCTTGCCGCGCTGCTCGATTTGCCGTCGGGCGAGCCGCGCGCCTTCGCCGTGTTCGCGCACTGCTTCACCTGCGGCAAGGACGTCCACGCCGCGCGCCGCATCGCGCAGGGCTTGACGGCGCTCGGCATCGGCGTGCTGCGCTTCGATTTCACCGGACTCGGCGGCAGCGATGGTGAGTTCGCCAACACCACGTTTTCGTCGAATGTGGCGGACCTCATCGCCGCCGCGGACCAGTTGCGCAAGGCCAGGCGCGCGCCCGCGATCCTCATAGGTCACAGCCTCGGCGGGGCCGCCGTGCTTGCCGCCGCCTCCGGAATTCCGGAAGCGCGTGCGGTGGCGACGATCGCGGCGCCCAGCGATCCCGGTCATGTCACCGGCCTGTTCAAGGATCGGCTCGCCGACATTCGTGAGCAGGGTGAGATCGAGGTCGCGCTCGCGGGCCGTTCATTCCACATCGGCCGCGCCTTCGTGGACGATGTGGCGGAACAGAACCTCGTCGAGCGCATCGCGAACCTGCGCAAGGCACTGCTCGTCTTTCATTCACCGACCGACGAGTACGTGGGCATCGACAACGCGAGTCGCATCTTCCTCGCGGCGAAGCACCCGAAGAGCTTCGTGTCGCTGCAGGGAGCGGACCATCTGCTCAGCCGCGCGCGCGACGCCGCCTATGTGGCGAATGTGATCTCCGCCTGGGCTGAGCGATATCTTGACATGCCCGATGAAGCGATGCCGGAACGGGACGACGACGCGGGCAGCGTTATCGTGCGTGAGACGCGGCAAGGAACCTTTCAGCAGGAGGTCAGGACCGGGAAACACCGGTTTTTGGCCGATGAACCGAAAGAAGTTGGCGGCCTCGACAGCGGGCCCGGCCCCTACGACCTTGTGCTCGCCGGGCTCGGCGCGTGCACGTCGATGACGCTGCGGCTCTATGCCGAGCGCAAGGGGCTGCCGCTCGAACGCGTGACCGTGCGGCTATCGCACGTCAAGATCCACGCCGTCGACTGCGAAGCCTGCGAGACCAAGGAAGGCATGATCGACCGCATTGAGCGGGAGATTACGTTAGCGGGATCGCTCGATGACGCCACCCGGGCGCGGCTGCTCGAGATCGCCGACAAGTGTCCGGTGCACCGCACGCTGACGTCGGAAATCGATATCCGCACCACCGAGCGGCGCGAGTAAAGCGGCACAAGTAACGAGTAATAAGCGCGCCACTTCTGGAACTTGGGGCGCTGTTCCACCGTTGGCTTGGCGCTCACGGTGTGCGCGGCGTGGCCGGCTGGAACCGGCCGGGGAGCGCTGCCGCAGACGATCAATCGGAACAAAAATCACAGAAAGGCCGCGACATGGGCTTCTTTTCAAAAGACCTCAAGACGATGGATGATCTATTCGTGCACACGCTGCGCGACATTTACTACGCCGAGCACCAGATCCTCAAAGCGCTGCCGGAGATGATCGCGAAGGCGACCGATCCCTCGCTCAAGCAGGCGTTCCAGTCGCATCTCGGCGAGACCAAGAATCAGGTCACGCGCCTTGAGCAGGTGTTCAAGATGCACGGCGTAGAGGCCAAGGGCGTCGACTGCCCTGCGATCGACGGCATCATCGAAGAAGCCGACGACGTGGCCGCCGAGATCGAGGATAAAAACGTGCTCAATGCGGCGCTCGCGGCGGCGGCGCAGGCGGTCGAGCATTACGAGATGGCGCGCTACGGCACGTTGATCGCGTGGGCGAAGCAGCTCGGCCGTGCGGACTGCGCCAGCGTCCTGCAGAAGAACCTGGACGAGGAGAAGGCGGCGGACAAGAAGCTCACTGAGCTCGCAGAGGCCAAGCTCAACCTCAAGGCCGCCAGCTAGCGGCGGGGTGAGCACGGGCGCGAAAGGAGCCGGCGAAATGCTGGCTCTTTTTTTCTTTGTGATCGGCCAGCGGAACCGTTACGGCAGGCTGCGCGGGGTGGGTGCAGGCTGCGCCATCGCGACCGTGCTCCCGAGCAGCTAGATCCTTTTGGCGCATTGGTGACTTCCTTAGCCGTGTGCCGAAAGCTCCCGCAAAGGAAACGCCATGTCCGGCACGATCGTTCCGATCGCGCCAGCGGCGTGCAAGCCAAAATCCCGGTTATTGCGGTGGGCCCGTGCGCAGGTCGTGCAGGCTCGGCTTGATATTCTCGAAGGCATTGCCGGCCTTCGCGCGCTCCTGGCCGACCTTGAACAGCGCCTTCATGTAGTCCGGATCGAACAGCCCGTGCGCCGGATGCGAAAAGCTGTCGCTGACATGCGAGACGCTGAGGTTGATCCCCAGCCGCTGCGCGCTGCCAACGGTCAGCAGCAGCTCCGCCCGCAATGCCGCCACCAGTCCGATGCCGATCGAGCGGCCGAGAATCGCGGTCAAGCGGCGCTCGGTGACACTGAATTCGGTCGTAAGCTTCGAGTTGGCGATGACGTAAAGCTCCTTGGGCAGGTGTTCGCCCGTGCCGGTGAACATCAATTCCGGCGCCACGAAAAATGGCGCGGTCAGCGTGCCGTCGTTGTGCATTTCCTCGAACTTCTTGCCGTTGGCCTCGACGTCGATGGTCACCGGGGGGAAAAATCCGGGAATGCTTGACGAGGCCAGCAGCACATCACGGAACAGCTTGAGCGAGGCGTCGCCCCCCTTGGCGGCGATCGCGCCCATGTTCCAGACGACGCGCCGCCCGGTGTCGACGTTGGTGGTCACGACCAGGAGCCGGCGGCCGCGCTTGTGCTCGGCGGCGATCGCGGTCAGCAGGTCGGCGGTCACCCGTTTCTCTATCAACCGCGCCAACGGCCAGGAATCGAGCAGGCTTGCTGGCGTCGCGTGGTCCTCGAACACGTCGCCGGCGTTGATGGTGGTGAAATTGTCCTTGAGTTGCTCGTCATATTTGGGGCCGACAAAGGCATAGGGCGCGATCAGCGCGCCGATGCTTACGCCCGACACCAGCGCGAATTCCGGGCGGTTGCCGGTCTCGGTCCAGCCGGTGATTACACCGGCGCCATAGGCGCCGTCCGCGCCGCCGCCGGAAAGGGCGAGCCAGGGGCCGGACACCTGCGGCAACACCTGCTCGAACTCGGTCTCGGAATCGCCCCACACCCGCGCATCGGCGATGCCGGGAATGGCGGCCGCGGCTTCATCCTCGGCGGAGAAGGTGCTGCGCGGCGGCGGTCCTGCGTCGGCCGGTTTCGCGGGCGGCAGCTTCGGCGGCTTCTTCGCCACCGCTTTCGGTGGTGCTTTGGCCCGGCCACGCGGCACGAGCACGCCGCTGCGCGGTAGGGGCTGCTGCGCATAGGCCGCGCCCCACTCGCGCGCCGACGAGCCCGGGGAGGGGGACCATGCCAAAGCACCGACGAGCGCAACGCTTGCTGCCAAGCCGGCAAAGACACGCATCAAAGGCACCGGCATTCTCCGGACGACGGGTCAATGAAAGCGATAGTGCGGGCGGAAGGGCAAAATCAAGATCGCTCCCGACGAATTCGATCGTACTCCGGCCGTTTCTGTCTAACGGCACGATCGAATCCGAAAGGTGGCAACTCTTCGGATCGGGCCTTTTGAAGGCGTGAACGGTTGCAAAACGTCTGCGACTTTTCGCGTTTCGCGCGCTAACCGCGCCGCTCCGCTTGCCAAACTCCGGCACAGGCATCGCCGCCCGAGCGGCCGCTCCAGGTGCCGCGACCAACATTGCGCGACATCCGGCCTGAGCCGGTGGCGTAACTGCTGCCAGACTGCACCGTCACCTTGACATTGCCGTTCGGCTGCACTCGCCCACCCATGTTGATCAGGCCGCCGCCATCGTAGATGACTTGGCCGTTGTCGATCTGGATGCCGTAACGGTAGGCCCGATCGCAGCTTCCCTGTTCAGTGACGATGAGGACGCTCCAAACCCCATCATAGATGGTGCGTGCGATGGCCGCGCCGGCGGTGGTCGCGATCACCGCGGCGCAAGCGGCGGCCAAAATCAAGTTGCGAGTCAAACGGCTGATCATGAAAGCCTCGTGCTATTCTCCACCCGCCGATCATTGCGACCGGTTGTTATCGCCAGACCTTTGTCCACATGCGACGGGCGATCAGCGACGCAGCCCCTTTGAAACCGTTGTGCGAAAGCGGCGAAGACGCGCACCAAACAAGCCCAGCAAAAAGGAGGCAAAGCGCTGAGCGTCCGGCTAGGTGAGATGGGCGACCAACCGGCCAACTTCAAGATCAGCGATAACTTGAGTCCTGTCGATTAGCCAGCCCCGCGCAATCAACAGAATTACGATGTAAGAGAAAAGCCACAGTGCGCCCGTGGCGCGTGCCCACGCCCGGCAGCCGCCAAGACGTTGTATCAGAAACGCGTCGAATTCTCCGAGGGAACACTATGATATCCATGGCCCTTTTTGGCGCGCCGGTTGGAGTTGCACGCCCCGCGATGCTGATCCGGACGTCGCCGGGCGGGTCTGGAGGAGCCGGCATCCGGAAGCCTTAACATTAGCAGCACATTAGCAGCCGCGGCTAACGGTCGAAGCCGCCTAACAAGGCGTCGATGCGCGAGAAGGGAGAGAACGTCATGAAGGTCATTTCGATCGCTTTCTCATGGCCGCTGCGGCGTTGCCGCTGACGGTGCAGCCCAAGTCCGCCCAGAACAAGCCGGGCGTCGAGCGGCTCCATTCGCGAGTGATCGGCCCTCGTGTTGCCGGCCGATACGCGGCGGTTCTCCCAGTTCGATTGAAAATGCACGGCGTCACGGCACCGTGCTACTCTCCGGCGCGCTTGGAAAGAATCCCGGTGTCCGCTTTCTCCATGCCGGCGACGGGCGCAAACTGTGTCGATTCGCGCCGCCCGCCACATTGACCGCCAGCCTGTAAAAGAACGAAGCTCCAAGCCCACCGGGAGGGAGGCGTCGCCATGAAACGCATCACGCTTTGCGTCGCACTTGTGCTGGCCTGGAGCGGCGCCGGAACCGGCGTGCGGGCGCAGACCTATCCGAACCGGCCGATCACGCTCGTCGTACCGTTGCCGGCCGGTGGCACGGCCGATCTCCTGGCGCGGCTCGCCGCCGAGAAGATGCGCGAGAACCTTGGCCAGCAGGTCGTGGTGGAGAACCGCGCCGGCGGCGTCGGTGGCCTGGTCGGCAACGAATACGTTTTTCGCTCTGCGCCTGACGGCTACACGCTGCTGTGCGCTCCGCAGCTCACCTTCAGCGTGAACCACCTGCTGTTTCCGAAGCTCTCGTTCGATCCACGCAAATTCGAGCCGATCAGCGTGCTCGCGTCATATCCGATGGTGCTGCTCGGGCGCGCCAACCTGCCGGCCAACACGCTGCCCGAGTTGATCGCCTACGCGAAGGCCAATCCGGGCAAGGTGAACTTCGGCGACCAAGGCAAAGGTCAGACCGGTCACCTCACTGGCGAACTGATCAACTACAAAGCCGGTATCAAAATGCAGGAAATTCCGTATCGCGGGTCGGCACCGGCGATCAACGATCTGCTCGCCGGGCAGATCGACGTCGTGCCGGATTATCTGCTCGCCAACAAGCAGCACATCGATTCCGGCAAGCTGAAATTCCTTGCCGTCGGCAGCCGCGATCGACTCAAGGAATACCCCACGGTCGCGACCTTCGCGGAGACATTCCCAGGCGTCTATGCCGACACCTGGATGGCGGTCGTTGCGCCACCCGGCACGCCGGCGGAGATCACCAATAAAGTATCCGAAGCGATCGCCAAGGGATTCCAGACGCCAGCGCTGCGCGAGCGCATCCTATCGCTGCTCGCCGAGCCGCTCGGCACCACGCCCGGCGGCATGCGCGACATGGTGCGCGCCAGCACAGCAACCTGGGCGCCGGTGATCGAGGCGGCCAAGATCACGATCGAATGAATTGGCGAACGGATAGGAAGTACGGATAGGAAGTACGGATAGGAGTACGGATAGGAAGTCATGGAGACGGACGATGATTGCCAACGTGCGCAGGCGGTTTCTTGGCATAGCAGCGCTTTTGCTCGGCCTGCTCGCATGGCCGCTCGCGGGGCACGCCCAGAATTACCCGAACCGCGCAGTGAAGATCATCGTCCCGTTTCCGGCCGGCGGCACGGCCGACGCGATGCCGCGTCTCATCGGCGACTGGCTCTCGCGCAAATGGCATCAGCCGGTCGTGATCGAGAGCCGCACCGGCGCCGGCGGCAATATCGGCGCCGAGGCCGCCTTCAAGTCCGAGCCCGACGGCTACACGCTCCTCTCGACGCCGCCGCCGCCGCTGGTCATCAACCAGAATCTCTATCCCAAGCTCGGCTTCGACCCGGCGGCGTTCGAGCCGATCATCATCATGAGCCGGGTGCCGAATGCGTTGGTGGTCAATCCGAAAATTACGGCGAAGACCGTCCCCGAATTCATCGATTATGCTCGCGCCAATCCGGGCAAGCTGACCTCCGCGACGCAAGGCAACGGCACCACTTCGCATCTCACCTCGGAATTGTTCGCGCTGATGGCGAAGGTGAAATTCCAGAACGTGCCCTACCGCGGCTCCGCGCCCGCGCTCACTGATCTCGTTTCCGGCGCCGTCGATATCATGTTCGACAATCTCGGTGTCTCGTTGCAATTGGTGAAGACCGGCAAGCTCAAGCTGATCGCGGTCGCTTCGGCAAAGCGTATGGCCTCGCTGCCCGATGTGCCCGCGATTTCGGAAATACTTCCCGGCTTCGAAGCGGTGGCTTGGTACGCGGTGATCGCGCCGCCGAAGACGCCCAAGCCGATCGTCGACAAGATCAACGCGGACATCAACGAGGCCCTGCACGATCCAAGCATCCGTGCCCGCTTCGTCGAATTCTCCGCCGAAGCCGTCGGTGGCTCGCCGCAAGACACTGCGAAATATATGCACGAGGAAGTCGATCGCTGGAATCAGGTGATCAAGGCCGCGAACGTGAAGCTTGAATAGCCAGCGGGCGCAACTCGTTTGAGCGTCCCGCATCAAGGGAGTGTTGCGGAGCAGGCACAGCGCCGGATCTTGTTTCGAACTGAGCCGGATCTTGTTTCGAACTGATATGTGCCAAAGCGCCAGCACGATTTGTGACGCTGGTGCTGGCTGGCGGTCTCCTCCCGAGGCCAACAAGACCAAAATTGACAAATTGTGCGATTTCTGGCACACGCGGGGTCGGACGTTTGGCCCGTGGGGCGATAGTCCATAGCGATCGCGGACCGCGCAAAGTCTCGCTGTCGAATCCATGATCGACTTGGGCTCGGACCATCCCGAATCCATGACCATTTGGGAGATGCATCCATGCAAAGAACATTAAAACTGGAAACGACCGCTCCCTTCCAGGGACTGGCCGAACTCGTCGCCCACGACGAGGGTCTGTTCGCCAAGGAAGGGCTCACCATCGAATGGCTCGATCGCGAAAAGGGCGTCGACAAGAGCCCGCAGATGCACATCACCGATCACCGCAACGCGCCGCGCTTTGCGAGTCACGGCAGTCTGCTCGAAAAGGGCCAGGCCGATCTCTATAACGCGTGCGAGTGGGGCAACTATTCGCGCGTGGAAGAAACCAAGGTCGGCAGCCGCCAGATCGGTCGCCGCTCGATTGTGACTTACGCGGCGCTGGTCGTGCGTGGCGATTTGCCGGTGCAGACGGCGCAGCAGTTTGCCAATCGGCAGATCGGCGTTCCATTCTACAACGGCACGCATTACCTCACGCTGCAGATGCTGCAAGGCTTTGTGCCGCGCGAACTGATCAAGCTCGGCCGCGTGCCGAACGGCTCGCCCTATCGCTTCAAGATGCTGATGGATGGCGTCATCGACGCGACCACGCTCACCGAGCCTTACATCTCGCTCGCGGAGAAGAAGGGCTGCCGGCTGGTGATCGCGGCGTTCCATCACGGCACCGAGGTCGCCTCCGACCGCGTCGACGCCGACACCTACAGCGCCTTCAACCGCGGGGTGCGCGAGGCGGTGCGCCGCATCAACGCGAACAAGCGCGCGTACATGCACTACTTCATCGATTATTATAAGGAAAAGGATCCGCAGATCGCCGAGCTGACCGTCAACGATCTGCGGGAGAGCCGGCTCTACCTCGTCGATCCGGCGCCGATCCCGGCCGACGAACTCCAGCGCACCTTCGAATGGATGAAGGACTGGGGCTTCCTCGAAAACGCCTGCGCCGCGAACGATCTCGTGAACGTCAACGTGCAGAAGCATGGTTACGAGCGCGCGCCGCACGAGCCGGCAGCCTTGCAATAACCATCAACGCTCATTCTCCGACATCGCGGCGCCGCTTCGGAATATCCGAGCGGCGCCGTCGGTTTTTGTGGCCCCGCGCCTTTCATTGCTCGCATCTCCGACCTACACTCGCGGCCTTCCTCCGGCGGAGACGAGCATGATGGGTGTTCGGCGCGGCAAGAACCTTTTGCTCACTTTCGGATGTGGAGCATCGCTGATCCTGAGCGCCGTGCAGGCAAGGGCCGATGCGATTTCCGATTTCTACGCCGGCAAGACGCTCCAGCTCGTGATCGGCTATGCGCCCGGCGGCGGCTATGACGTCTACGCGCGGACGCTCGCCCGTCACATGGTGAAGTACGTGCCGGGCAATCCGGCGATCGTCGTGCAGAACATGCCGGGGGCCGGCAGCATCAAGGCGGCGAATTTTCTCTACACGATTGCGCCCAAGGACGGCACGACCTTCGGCGGATTCTCGCGCGGCGCGTTCATCGATCCGCTGCTCGGCCGTGGCGAAGGCACGCAATATGTCGCCGGCCGGTTCAATTGGCTCGGCAGCATATCGAACGAGGTCGGCGTCTGCGCCTTCCGTTCCGGGGCCGGGATCAAGACCTGGGCCGACATGCGGACGAAGCCGCACGTAATCGGCGCCACCGGCACCGGTGCGGACAGCGACGTCTTTCCGACCGTGATACGCAAGATGTTCAAGGTGCCGATGAAGGTCGTCGCCGGCTATCGCAGCGCCGCCGACGTGGTGCTGGCGATCCGGCGCAACGAGGTCGACGGCCGCTGCGGCTGGTCGTGGTCCAGCCTGCTGACTTGGAACAAGGAGATGCTTCAGGCCAAGGAGATCGACGTCGTGCTGCAGCTTGCAGCGCAGAAGCTTGAAGAACTCCCCGACGTCCCGCTGATCACCGAGGTCACCGAGGACCCGAAGCAGCAGACCGCGCTCAAGCTGATCGTTTCGCGCCAGACCATGGCGCGCCCCTATGTGCTGCCGCCTGGCGTCCCGGTCGAGCGGGTGCGCGCCTTGCGCGCCGCGTTCGACGCGACCATGAAGGATCGCGATTTCCTTGGCGACATGAAAAAGCAGGATCTCGAGGTGCGGCCGGTCTCGGGCGTCGAGGCCGATGCGCTGATCAAGGAGGTTTACGGGACGCCGCCGGAGGTCGTGAAGCTTGCGGTCGACTACATGAAGGAGGGGCCCTGAGCGGATATTGTCGGCCGCTGCTGCGGCCTCAGGCTGGTTTCTTAACAGTCTCGCGATCCGTCTTTTGCAATCGGCGCAGCCGGGCTATTTAGCCTGTCCCTCCTTGAGCCCCTTTTCAAGCGACACCGATGTCCGTTCCCGTTGACGCCAAGCCGGCAGTGGGCGCACCCGCCAGCCTGCTGAATCACCCTTCGTTCGTGATGTTCTGGTGTGCGCGGACGCTGACGACCGGCGCCTACCAGATGCTGGCGGTCGCGGTCGGCTGGCAAATCTACGACATGACCAGTAATGCGCTCGACCTCGGCCTGGTCGGGCTGGTGCAGTTCTTTCCCTTGGTGATGTTCGTCCTCATCATCGGCGAGACCGCCGATCGCTTCGACCGGCGCGCTGTCATCCGCACGACCCAGTGCATCAAGGCGCTGGCGGCTTTGACGTTTGCATTCGGGACGGCCGCCGGGTGGCTGACACGCGAAACGATGTTCTTGGTCATCTTCGTCATCGGAACCGCGCGCGCCTTCGAGATGCCGACGCTGCTGGCGATCATCCCGAGCATCGTGCCGCAATCGATCCTGCCGCGCGCGATCGCCGCCGCGGCGACGGCGCAGCAGACCGCGGTCATCTGCGGACCCGCGATCGGGGGATTTGTCTATGCCGTCGGGCCGTCAGTCGTTTACGTGCTTTGCGCCGTCATTTTCGGCATCGCTGCCGTCCTCGTCAGCCTGGTGGAGACGACCTACGCCAAGCAGGACAAGACGCCGCTCAGCCTGGAAACGGTTTTCGCCGGTTTCTCCTACATTCGCGGCCGTAAAATCCTGTTCGGAATCATTTCGCTGGACCTGTTCGCGGTCCTCCTCGGCGGCGTGACGGCACTGCTGCCGATATTTGCGCGCGACATTCTGCACACCGGTCCGTGGGGTCTCGGACTGTTGCGTTCCGCTCCTGCGATCGGCGCCATGATCAGTTCGATCGTTCTCTCTCGCGTGATAATTCGTCGCCACGCTGGACGCTATCTGTTCGCCTCGGTCGCGGCCTACGGAGTTTCCATCGCCGTGTTCGGGCTCACCTCGTCGCTGGCGTTCTCAATGGTCGCGCTGGCGGCTTACGGCGCTGCCGATGCGATCAGCGTCGTCATCCGGCATTCCCTGGTTCAGTCGCGCACGCCCAACGAAATGCTGGGACGCGTGATGACGGTGAATTCCATGTTCACCGGTTCGTCCGGCACGCTGGGCGACTTTCGCGCCGGCGTGATGGCGGCATGGTGGGGCGTCATGCCGGCCATCCTGTTCGGCGGCATCGGCGCGATTGCGATCACGCTGCTATGGATGCGCCTGTTTCCGGAGCTGGTGCGGATCGACAAGCTGATCGGCGATCCGTGAAAATTTTGCCCTTCGCCTTCCAGCGGCGGGTGAAGCAATTCAACCTCAATTCCGGACCACCAGCACGGAGCACTTGGCGTAACGCGCCACGTGCCCGGTGTTCGAACCGAGGAAGTAGGTGCGGACCGCGGTGCGATGCGGCCGGTGCGAACTCATCACGATGAGATCGGCCTTGATATTGTCCGCCTCATCGAGGATTTCCTGGTGAACGCCGCCTTGCCGGACCGTCGCCGAGACGCGCGCGGGGTCATAGTCGATGTCCTTGATCACGGCCGCGAGCGCCTCCTCGGAGGCCTTGCGCTGTTGCGCCTCGAAGTCCGGCGGCACGTACTCGGCGAGCATTACCGGCGTGAGCGGCAACACGTTGATCAGGCGGATCGTGCCCTCCGATTGCTGGGCCATCATCAGGGCGGTGGCGACCGCAGGCTTTGCCAACTCGGTTTCAGCGAGATCAATGGGGACGAGTATGCTCTTGTACATGGCGCCGTCCTTTCCGCTCAGGACTCAAGTGATAAAGCCACGCACGCGCATCATGGCACTTCGGCCCGGCCGCGGGAACCCCGCGGATCGACCTCTCCCCTCGGGTCCGCAGGCTCTTCCCACAAGAAAATGACCTAATCGCTGGCGGCGGTCAGCGAGCGCGGAGTGATGAAGCGCTCGAGGCGGCCGCTGCTTGGATGCAATGCCTGCCAATCATCACCGGCGAAGTCGATCACCACCAGGCCCGCTGTCGGCAGCCCCTCGTTGAGCCGCTCGCGGGCTTCGCTATCCCCCGATGCGATCAGGCGTTGCGCCGCTTCTTGGAAGCTCGGGTTGTGTCCGATCGCCAGCAGCGTGTGGGCATTTCCACCGTTTCCCTTGATGACTGCCATGACCCCCGAGGGCGTGTTTTCGTACAAACGATCATCGTACTCGGCCGGCGGCTTCACGGATAAGCCTTGCGCCAAGATTTCCCAGGTCTGACGCGTGCGCTGAGCCGGCGACACGATGACGCGGTCCGGCAGGAGCCGGTGATGCGCCAGGTAGCCGCCGATCCGCGATGCATCCTGCAGGCCGCGGGCGTTGAGGCTGCGGTCGCGATCCGGCATGCCGGGGCCGGCTTTCTCGCTCTTGGCATGCCGGAGCAGGATCAGGCGCATCGGATCGGCCATCGATTTCGCGGGCGACGCAGTCTAGCATACCGCCGGAGTTTGGTCGCGGGAGGGAGTTTCAGGCGTGTCCGATCGGACAGCTTACGCGCCGAGTTGGTATAGCGCGACGATGGTGGCGACGCCGGAGCGCGCACCGCTTACGTTCGATCTCGACATCGATGTCTGCGTGGTCGGCGGCGGGCTCGCGGGCCTGACCGTCGCGCGCGAGGTCGCGCGGCGCGGCTGGTCGGTCGTGGTGCTGGAGGCGCGGCGGATCGCCTGGAATGCGTCCGGCCGGAATTGCGGTTTTGTACTGCCGGGTTTTGCACAGCCCATGGATATCGTGGCGCAACGCGTCGGCCCGGAGCAGGCAAAGACGTTGTGGCGGCTAGCGGAGACCGGCCTCGATTATGTGCGCTCCACGATCAGCGAGACCGGAATGCCCGGGGTCGATCCGGTGGAGGGCTGGCTCAAGGTCTCGAAGTTGGACGACGCCGAGCCCGACGTGGTGCTCGCAACAATGCTCGCCCATGAGATGGGCGCTGAAGTTGAAATCTGGCCGGTCGATCGCGTGCGCGAGGTGCTCAAGAGCCGGCATTATTTCCACGCCACCCATTTTCCGCGCGCTTTCAACATTCACCCGCTCAATTACGCGCTCGGGCTTGCCGCGGCGGCCGAGGCCGCAGGCGCGCGGATTTTCGAGGGCACGCCGGCGCTCTCGATCGATCCACAGGGCGTGCGCAAGCGCATTGTCACGCCGCAGGCCCGCATTCGCGCCGCCCACGTGGTGCTCGCCGGCAATGTGCATCTCGGCGCCCTGATGCCGCGGATTTCGGGGACGCTGCTGCCGATTTCAACTTACGTCGCAGTCACCGCGCCGCTCAAGTCCCGCCTCGCTGAGGCGATCACTTATCGGGGCGCCGTGAGCGACACCGATCTCGCCGACAATCATTATCGCATCGTCGATGGCGACCGGCTGCTCTGGTCGGGTGGGATGACCACATGGGAAGCCGATCCGAACCGCTTCGCCGCCCAGCTCAAGGCCGACCTGCGCGAGGTCTTTCCGCAGATCGGAGAAGTCGACTTCGAATATCTGTGGACCGGCACGCTCGGCAATGCGCTGCACCGGATGCCGCAGATCGGCGAGTTCTCGCCGGGGCTTTGGCTCGCGAGCGGCTTCGGCGGTCACGGTCTCAACACGACGGCGATGGCGGGCATCGTGCTCGCGCGCAGCATTGTCGAAAGCGATGATATCTGGCGGCTGTTCCTGCCGTTCGAGTTGGTCTGGGCGGGCGGCCGGATCGGACGCGCGGCGTCGCAGGTGCACTATTGGTGGTTCCGCAAGAACGAGCAGCGCCGCGCCCGTGAAGCGCGCGAGCGCGAGGCAGGCGTCCGGCCGTCCATGCAAGAAGCGTTGCGGCCGCAGTTGCCGGACGACATGGGATTGCCGCGGCCGCATCCGGCGGTCGAGGTGCCGCAGGAGAAGGAGGCGCGAGCCGTTGGCGATACGGCGCTCGCCAACTCTGAGCCGCTGTTCCATCCCGCTGTGTCATATACGGACGTTGCCGAAGAGCGCTACCCTGAACCGCCAGCACACCCCGCAGCCGCTAACGAGCGATATCCCGAACCCCCGCCTCACGCGGACGACGGTGACCGCGACAAGGAGGACATGCCGCGGGAGCTGGATGAAACCGAAGTCGTGGCTCGCCAAAACAAAAGGACTAGCGGTTGAAGTCTGACGCTTGGTACCCTTTCGCGTCTGACGCCGCCCGTCCGCGTGCTTCCGCAGTGCCCCGAAAGCCGACGCAAATTCAAGGCTTCGTTGCAGCGCAACAATTCGACGTGATGGGCCAATTGCAGTCGTCTCGCCATATGGTGCAGTTGGTTTGTCGCGCGTCACGCTATTGGATAGCCTTCGTTCAATCGTGTGATCCTTACTTGCCTCATCCGAAGTACAGATGGACAGCGCTCAGGAACTCCTACGCCATGATTACCCCCGGACGTCATCGTCCGCTTGAACAGGACGCCTGGAATGAAGCGGCTGTCCGGGTTGCGATCGAAGAAATTGCGGCCGATGCGAT
Source organism: uncultured Alphaproteobacteria bacterium (assembly GCA_963702695.1). Lineage (GTDB taxonomy): Bacteria > Pseudomonadota > Alphaproteobacteria > Rhizobiales > Xanthobacteraceae > VAZQ01. The sequence goes on from CAVPDS010000029.1 coordinate 389,385, forward strand.
CGCCCATTTCCAACCCGACACCTTCTGGCCGGCTCACCCGAGTGACGACGGAGTGGGAGATGGCGACCCCAGCTTCTACAAGGGCGCGGCAGGTGTCATTTGGGCACTAGATTACCTGCATCGCATAGGGGCTACCCGCGTCGCCGAAGACTTTCGCTCTGTGCTACCAAAGCTGACGGAGCGGACAGTCATCGACCACGAAGCAAGTTCGCCGACCGATTACGAGAAGCATGGCTCGCTGCTGCGCGGCGATATGGGTGCGGCACTTCTCGCAATGCGCCTTGAGCCCACATTGAGCCTCGCCGACCTGATTTATAGGCGCGCCGAAGCAAATAATGGACTGCCAATCCGAGAACTCATGTGGGGTATGCCCGGGTCGATGGTTGCGGCGGTCCACATGGGCGAGATGACGCACGAAGAGCGATGGCGCGACCTCTTCAAAGTGCAGGCGGCGCGGCTGTTGGCCGAACTGGAGGACACGCCGCAAGGTCCACTTTGGACCCAGGATCTTTACGGTGCCAAAGACCGCTTTCTCGGGCCCGTGCACGGCTTCGCTGGCAACGTCATCCCGTTGTTGCTTGGATGGGATTGGTTGACGGCGGCGCAGCAAGCGCACGTAGTGGAGTTTGTGCCGAAGACGCTTGAAGCGAATGCGTGGCGGTACGAAGTTGGAACAACATGGGGCCCGAGAAGCAAGCGCGAGAAGCGGCTTTTCATATGTCAGCACTGTCACGGTGCGCCGGGAATGGTGACGACCTTTGCTGATGCGCCCTTCGCTACGCCAGAATTCGACGCGCTTCTGTTGGACGGCGGGCGCTTTGCCTGGGCCGCCGGACCACTAACAAAGGGCTCGAACCTTTGCCACGGCACGGGTGGGAATGGCTACGCATTCCTCAAGCTCTACCGACGCACGAATGACCCGATTTGGCTCGACCGCGCGCGCCAGTTCGCCATGACTGCCATCGTCCAGTATCGCGGCGCTCAGATCGTTGCTGGCCGTGGTCGGTATTCGCTTTGGACCGGCGACATCGGCCTTGCAATCTACCTTTGGGATTGCATCACAGGCGACGCTCGATTCCCGACGATCGATGTGTTCTGACCGAAAGTAATGGTCAGGGCTTGCGGGCCGAGGACTACTTTGGGTCAAAACCCGCCCCTTCGTCAGCCGCTCCCATGGCAGCATTCGCATTCGCCAGCTGCGGACATGTCGTAATATAGACGCTGGACAGCACTGGGCCACTTGCGGACGCGCCGTACCGAACGCAATCTGCTCCCTTCCAATGCCGATTTGCGGTGAAACGTGTACGAGATCACGGCACTGGTCCAGAGTTCGACAAACTTGCCTTTGACTTAGCTTAGAGCGTTTTTTTGAAGGTTTAATACCACCGCCCATATCCACTCAATGTCGCAGTCTTGGTTAGCTACGATGACCAACCCGATCCCCGTAGAGCTTCAACCGCATTCGCTCGATTGGGCGGAGATGGCGCGCACCGAAATCGCGCGCCTCCACAGAGCGTTGGGCGGCGTGCTTGTTACCGTGCATCATATCGGATCGACCTCCATTCCCGGCATCGTGGCGAAACCAATCGTCGATCTCATCCCCGTCGTGACAGATTTGGACAGCCTCGACCGAAACATGCCGGCAGCAAAATCGATCGGCTACGAATGTCTCGGTGAGTTTGGACTCCCAGGCCGCCGCTATTGCCGGCGCAATGATCCTGTAACGGGAAAGCGCGCATACCAGCTCCATTGTTACGCCGAAGGCTGGCCCGAGATCGATCGGCATCTCGCCTTCGCAAGCTATTTGCGCACCCACCCGGCGATTGCCAAGGAATATGAAGTCGTGAAAATTCGCGCCGCCACGCTGCACCCCGACGATACGTACAAGTACAACGATGCAAAAAATGACTTGATCAAACTTATTGAACGGGATGCACTTGAGTGGTCGAAGTCACGTGGCTGATCGTTCCATTGTGACAGCTTCGGGTCAAAGGCGTCGCGGTTGGCCAAGAGCGCCCGTCGATCCGCTTCCGCAGTGCCCTGAAAGCGGACGCAACGTCAGAGCATCGGCATCTTTCGCTATGTAAGCGGTCCAACGGCAACTGCTTGTGGCATTTCATGTCGTCGGTACCAAGCGTCAGATTTCAACCACTAGCGGCCCTCGCGGCGCGTCATGAAGGCGAGGCGCTCGAACAGGTGCACGTCCTGCTCGTTCTTCAGGAGCGCGCCGTGCAGCGGCGGGATAAGGTTCTTCGGATCACGCTCGCGCAGTGTCTCCGGCGTGATGTCCTCGACCATCAGGAGCTTGAGCCAGTCGAGCAGCTCCGATGTCGAAGGCTTCTTCTTCATGCCCGGCACTTCGCGGATTTCGTAGAACAGTTTGAGCGCTTCGCTCACCAGACGCTGCTTGATGCCAGGATAGTGCACGTCGATGATCGCGTGCATCGTGTCCGGATCGGGAAACCGGATATAGTGGAAGAAACAGCGGCGCAGGAAGGCATCCGGCAATTCCTTCTCGTTGTTCGAGGTGATGATCACGACCGGCCGCTGCCGCGCCTTGATGGTTTCGCCGGTCTCGTAGACGAAGAACTCCATGCGATCGAGTTCCTGCAGCAGATCATTGGGAAACTCGATGTCGGCCTTGTCGATCTCGTCGATCAGGAGTACCGGCCGCTCGTCGGCGACGAAGGCGTCCCACAGCTTGCCGCGTTTGATGTAGTTGCGGATGTCGTGCACCCGCGCGTCGCCGAGCTGGCTGTCGCGCAACCGCGACACAGCGTCGTATTCGTAAAGGCCCTGCAGCGCCTTGGTGGTCGACTTGATATGCCACTCGAGGAGTGGCGCGCCGATCGCTTTGGCGATCTCGAGTGCGAGCACGGTCTTCCCGGTTCCCGGCTCGCCTTTGACGAGCAATGGGCGTTCGAGCGCGATCGCAGCGTTCACCGCCACCTTGAGGTCGTCGGTCGCCACATAGGCGCTGGTGCCTTCGAAGCGCATGTATCCGCTTGAATTCCGCAGGTGGCGGTCGGCGCCGCTCCCGCCCAAAGACATGGATGCCCGGCGCGAGGCCGGGCACGACAGGCATGGGTATCACGGCGCGCTTGCCGGTCACAAGCCGCCAACGTACCATTTTGCCCTGACGACCATGACAATCGCGCGAGGATGACAACATGCGACGTGAAGGATTGACAACGCTTCTGATGGCCACCGCTTGCCTGCTCCCGCTCGCCTGCCAGGCGGCGGATGACAAAAAGCAGCTCGCCTTCGATGTGGTGGACAAGAACGTCCAGCAAATGACCGACATCAGCGACTCGATCTACTTCTTCGGCGAGCTCGGCATGCAGGAATTCGAAAGTACCAAGCTGCTCAAGGGCACGCTCGAAGCCGCGGGCTTCAAGGTCGATTTGGGCGGCGCCGGCATGCCGACCAGTCTCTGGGCCGAGTATGGCTCCGGCCACCCGAAGATCGCCATCGTGACCGAGATCGACGCCCTGCCTACCGGCTCGCAGACGCCGGAGGAATATGGCCGCAAGCCGCTGGTCAACGGCGCCCCGGGTCACATGGAAGGGCACAACACCCACGGTGGCGTCGCCTCCACCGCCGCCTTTGCGGTCAAGCAGGTGATGCAGCGCTACAACCTGCCCGGCACCGTCGCAATCTCGTTCGGGCCGGCCGAGGAGCAGCTTGGGAGCCGCCCCTTCATCGTGCGCGCGGGCTATTTCAAGGATGTCGATGCCGTCATCTATCTGCACATCCGCGACACGCTCAACACGGCCTACGGTATCGGCAATTATGCTGCGATCAGCTCGGTCTTCACCTTCCATGGCAAGACGGCGCACGGCGCGGTCGATCCCTGGGACGGCAAGGATGCCGTCGACGCGGTCGAGTTGATGGACATCGGCTTCGACAAGCTGCGCGAACATCTGCATCCGAGCTACCGCGCTCATCGCACGATCACCAATGGCGGCATTCAGCCCAACATCATTCCCGACACCGGACAGATCTGGTGGTTCGTGCGCGATGACTCGATGCCGGCCGCCAAGGAAACCTACGACAAGCTCGTCAAGATCGGCGAGGGCGCAGCGCTCATGACCGGCACGACCATGGACGTGAAATATTCGGCGTCGGCCTGGCCGCAGCTCGTCAATCGGACCATCGCCGGGGCGATCCAGAAGAACGTCGATGCGGTCGGCATGCCGAAATGGACAGAAGAGGAGCAGCAAAAGGCGAAGGATTTCCAGAAATCCGACGGCAAGCCCGTGGTCGGCCTGCATCCGAATGTGACGCCGCTTGGCGGCCGCCCGCAGGCGACCTCCTCGAACGACAGCGGCGACGTGTCTTGGGTAGTCCCGGCCGGAAGCCTGAATTTTCCTTCGGCGATCCCCGGCGTCGCGGCGCATGAATGGCACGCAGCCGTGTTCCCGATCAGCACGATCTCACACAAGGGACAGGTAGTCGGCGCCAAGGCGCTCGCGGCCTCGATCATCGATCTCATGACCACGCCGGAGCTGCTGGAGAAGGCGCGCGCCGAGTTCGAGACCACGTCGAAGCAGACGCCTTACTTCTCGCTCGTGCCGCCCGACGCCAAGCCGGACGTCGATATGAACAGCACCGTCATGGCAAAGTTTCGTCCGGAGATGAGCAAGTTCTACCTTCACAAGACACCGCGGTTCAATTGAGCGTCGCGGGTCACGCCGGCGTCGCAGAAACGTGACGCAAAGTGAAGGGCAGGGGACTTCAAGCGAAGTGGCCTCTCGTCTATGAGTAGTGTCGTATCGACGATGCTTTGCGAATGTGACGAGAGGACATTTCCGTGACCAGTCGTCGCGTCTTGCTGGGCGGCGCCGGCGCAGTGGCGCTGGCGGTGGCGTTTCGTTGGCTTCGTGGCACTGATGTCCATGCCGCGGGCCCGTTCGAAATCGACAAGACCGATAGCGAATGGCGGCGCCTGCTCACGCGCGCCCAATACGACGTGCTGCGCCTCCATCAGACAGAAATTCCGGGAACAAGTCCGCTCAACGGCGAGAAGCGCCACGGCACGTTCTCCTGCGCCGCCTGCGACCTCGCGTTGTTTGGTTCGGATACGAAATTCGACAGCCATACCGGTTGGCCAAGTTTCTTCCGTCCACTGCCGGAGGCTGTCGCCACCTCGACCGATTATGTGTTGTTGCTTCCGCGAACGGAGGTGCATTGCCGCCGTTGCGGTGGTCATCTCGGTCATGTCTTCGAGGACGGCCCGCCGCCCACGGGGCTGCGCTATTGCATCAACGGCGTCGCACTGAAATTCGCCCCAGCGGCCAGCGAGCCGGCCTGACGTTCGTTTCCGCGCCGGCGCCGCTGGGCAGAAATTGCCGGCGGCGGCGTGTCTTGCCTGGCATAGGTTTGCCTTGGCAGTCGCCAATTCATTGATTTGCCGACGAAAGTCCCTTGGCACAGAGCTTGCGACGGCTGCCACGAAAGTGCGGCCATTGTCACACCTGCGTCTGGCCGGCTGTGAACGGAGTTGCAGCTTATGGGTATTTTCGGCGCTCTCACTACTGCGGTCACCGGGATGCAGGCGCAATCGTATGCGCTTGAGAATATCTCCGGCAACATCGCAAATTCACAGACGACCGCATTCAAACGCATTGATACGAGTTTCGAGGACTTGATCCCCGACGATCAGCCGTCGAAGCAGCTTGCGGGCAATGTGACGGCCAACGCACGTGCGACCAATACCGTACAGGGCGATGTCCAGACATCCTCGATCGGGACGTTCATGGCGATTAACGGCGAGGGTTACTTCGTCGTGTCGAAGCCGGCCAGCGTTGCCGACGGGCATCCGGTGTTCGACGGCGCCGACCTCTATACCCGACGCGGCGATTTCCAGCCCGACAAGGACGGCTATCTGGTCAACGGTGCGGGCTATTACCTGATGGGCATTCCGATTGATCCGACGACCGGCAATGCCACCGGCAGCGTACCGCAGGTCCTGCAGTTCCAGAACGACTTCCTGCCAGCACAGGCGACCACCGAAATCGACTACCGCGCGAACCTCGCCAGCTATCCGCTGACACCCGACAGCGACGCCAAGGTGCCGAAGTCGGAACTGCTGAATCCAGCCGGTTTCTCGGCTAATCCGCTGGCCGGTCCACCGTCGCCTGCCACTATTCTGGGGCAAGGCGCCAACATCGCAGCGGATGCGCCGGCCGTCATGACCGGCACGACCGACATGTCGACGCTCACTTCGGCTGGCGGCAATCTGGTGCTCAGCGGCGCGGGCACGCAGACGATCGCCATTGCCGCCGGCGATGACGCGACCGCCATCATGAACAAGATCAATGCGCCGGCGGTGGTCGCTGTCACCGGCATCACGGCCGCGCTCGATTTGAACAATCATCTCCAGTTAACCAGCGCCGACGCCGACACTCCGGTCACGGTCGGACTCGCGAGCACAGCGACGCTTCTCACCGAGGCCGGCCTGTCGGTCGGCACGGCCGATCCGACCAATCTGCTGACTCAACACATGGTAGCCCCTGGTGACACGCTGAAGGTTACGATCGGATCCGCCACGACGACCATCACCTTTGGCAACTTGCCAGGGCAGGTTTCCACACTCGCCGAGCTCAACTCGCTGCCCAATGGCCTGCCCTCGATCTCCGGTGGCACAGCCTCCGCCGATTCGCACGGCAACATCACCATCGCCGCGACCAATCCGAACGATCAGATCTCGCTGGATGGGAGCGTGGTAACCGCGAACGAAGCGGCCAATTTCGGCATCGGCCCGATCACGGCGCAGCCTTCCGATCAAAAGGTGATCGCCAACGATGTGTCGACCTTCCTCAACGAGTCGGTCAGCGGTGGTGCGGTCACCGCCTATGACGTTTCAGGCACGCCGGTGAACATTCAGTTGCGCTGGGCGAAGACTGCAAGCTCGCTCTACGGCGGCACCGACACCTGGAACCTGTTTTATCAGGTCAATTCCAACGCCACCGGTATACAGACCGCGTGGAAAAATGTCGGCGTGAACTACACATTTGGGCCCAACGGACAGATGAATCCCGCAACCCCGACGGTGACTTTGAACAATGTCACCGTCGACGGGGTGGCGCTCGGCAGCGTCACGCTCAATCATGGCAGCGGTGGCGTCACGCAGTTCGCGGATCCGAACGGCGATGCGCAAGTCAATCTCCTCCAGCAGAACGGCTTCCCAGCCGGCCAACTGCAGCAGGTTTCGATCAGCGACAAAGGCCATGTGGTCGGCTCGTATTCGAATGGGCGCACACTCGACCTCGCCGAGATTCCACTCGTGAACTTCAACGGTGCGAACTACCTCAAGCGCATCGATGGAGGCGCCTTCGAGGCGACCGACGAATCCGGCCCAGCCGTTTCCGGGGCGCCGGGCACCATCAGCGGCTCCTCGCTGGAAGGTTCCAACACCGACATCGCGGACGAGTTCACCAAGCTGATCGTCACCCAGCAGGCCTATTCGGCCAACACGCGCGTCATCACCACCACCAATCAGATGGTTCAGGACCTTCTGAACATGCTGCGTTAGGGGCGAAGTCAGTGGTACCGGTTAAAGGGCGTAGCGGCCCATGAGCCTGACCCAGGCGCTCTCCGTAGCAGTGTCCGGACTGCAAGCGACGCAGGCGAGCCTGTCGATCGTCTCCTCGAACGTGGCCAATGCCGAGACGCCGGGTTACGTCCGCAAGACTCCGAGCCTGGTTACCACCTCCGCCGGCGCCGCCGGCGTCGGCGTGCGGGTCGATGCGGTCAACCGCCAGCTCGATCAATATGTGCAGCGCCAGTTGCGGGTGGAATCCTCGGGCGCAAGCTACGCCGACCTGCGCGCCCAGTTCTATGACCGGCTGCAGTCGGTCTACGGCCAGCCCGGCTCGAGCACGTCGCTCGATACTCTGCTCGGCAACTTCACGTCCTCGCTGCAGGCGTTGACCGTGAGTCCGGAGGACTCTTCGGCGCGCAGCTCGGTGGTGAGCTCCGCGCAAGTCCTCACCCAGTCGCTCCACAGCATGACCACTGATATCCAGGGGTTGCGCAGCGACGCCGAACTCGGCCTGTCCGACGCGGTTACGCAGGCGAATGACGCCATGACGCGCATCGCCAGTCTCAACCAGCAACTCGGCACGGCGACCAACAATGATGCGACCACCGCCTCGCTGCTCGACCAGCGCGACCAGCTCATCGATCAATTGTCGCAACTCATGGACGTCAAGGTCATCCCAGGCGACAACAACAGCGTCTCCGTGTTCACCAATTCCGGAATACAGCTGGTAGGGACTTCAGCCTCGCAGCTGGCTTTTGATGCGCAAGGTTCGATGACCCCGTCGGCGCAGTGGAATGCCGATCCGTCGAAGCGGACGGTGGGAACGATCACCCTGGTCGGGCCGGGCGGCGGCAAAGTCGATCTGGTGGCCAACAACTCAATCCGGTCGGGCACGATCGCGGCCTATCTCGACATGCGCGACAACGTGTTGCCGCAGGCGCAGGCTCAGCTCGATCAACTCGCAGCGGGCATGGCGAGCGCATTGTCTGATCATACGACCGGCGGAACGCCGGTCGCCCAGGGCGCGCAGTCGGGTTTCGACATCGATCTGAGCGGAATGCAGGCTGGCAACTCGATCAGCCTGACCTACACGGACAACAGCACCAACGCTCAGCACACGGTGACGATCGTCCGCGTCGACGATCCCTCGGCGCTGCCCTTGTCCAACAGCGCAACCGCCGATCCGAATGACAAGGTGATCGGTCTTGATTTTTCCGGTGGCGCTGGATCGATTGCGACCCAGCTCAACCAGGCGCTCGCGGTCTCGGGCGTGCAGTTCTCGAATCCAGCCGGTACGACGCTGCGCGTGCTCGATGACGGCGGTCTCAACAAGGTAGATGTTGACGCCGTCTCGGCAACCGCGACCGTGACGTCGCTGACGAACGGCACCAGCGAGCTGCCGTTTTTCACTGACGCCAGCAGTCCCTACACCGGCGCCCTCACATCGGAGGGGTCGCAGAGCGTCGGATTTGCGGGCCGTATCGCGGTCAATCCCAGTTTGGTGCTCGACCCCTCCCGGCTCGTGGTGTCCCAGACCTCGCCACTGACAGCGTCCGGCGATCAGACGCGGCCCAATTTCATCTACAATCAGATCAACAATGCATCGCTGACGTATTCGCCGAATTCGGGCATCGGAACCTCGGTGGCGCCGTTCAGCGGTTCGCTGCCCACTTACCTGCGCCAAGTGCTCAGCCAGCAGGGCGATGCTGCCCAGTCGGCCGACGCGCTCAAGCAAGGGCAGGACGTAGTCCTCAACTCGCTGCAGCAGCGCTTCAATGACAGCGCCTCCGTCAACATCGACGAGGAAATGGCCAACCTGGTGAGCCTGCAGAATTCCTACGCCGCCAACGCGCGCGTGCTGACGACGGTCCGGGACATGATCGACACCCTATTGAAGATGTGAGAACGGCCATGGCGATTAACGGCGTCAGTTCGCAGACCTCGGTGGCAGTGCAGTCGCTGCTGGACATGCGCAGTCAGCTCGACGATCTCCAACGTCAGCTCGGAACTGGCCAGAAGGCGGACACCTATGCCGGCCTTGGCATTGATCGCGGGCTCGCGGTTGGGCTGCAGTCGCGATTGACGACGCTGGGTTCATTCGACGATGCCATCAGCAACGTGAATGTGCGCCTGCAGATTGCGCAGACGACGCTCGGCCGTCTTTCGGACATCGGACATTCAGTCAAGACAACGGCACTCGATACGCCGAGCATTGACAGCAGCGGTTCGACGCCCGCGCAGCAGAACGCCTTATCCGAGCTGGGGGAAGTCCTTGGACTGCTCAATACCCAGGCGGGCGACCGCTATCTGTTTTCAGGGCGCAGCTCGGACCAGCCGGCCGTCGACAGCCTTGACCACATCATGAACGGGAATGGCTCGCAGGCCGGGTTTCTGCAGGTCACGGCGGAGCGAAAGCAGGCCGATCTCGGTTCCAATGGACTCGGCCGCCTGGTCATTTCCGGGCCGACTCCGGCGTCTCCGACCTCGGTGTCCGTTGCCGAAGATGCGGTGTCGCCGTTCGGCTTCAAGCTTGCAGGGGCGACTTCGACCCTGACCGGGGCGACCGTTACCGGGCCGTCCGGATCGCCGGCGGCGTTTTCCGTTGACCTCGGCGCGACCAACCCGAACGCCGGTGATACCCTGCAATTGCGGTTCACGCTCCCGGATGGATCGGCCGAAAGCACCACGCTCACCGCCACGACGTCCTCTCCTGCCGGACCTAACCAATTCACCATCGGCGCGACGCCGGCGGCGACGGCGGCCAACTTGCAATCGGCCATGACGACGGCGGTTGGTCAGCTTGCCGATACATCGCTGACGGCCGCCTCGGCGATGGCCGCCGCCACCGACTTCTTCAACGTCGATTCCGCGCACCCGCCGCAGCGGGTCGCCGGGCCGCCCTTCGATACTGCAACGAGCCTCGTCGCCGGCACCCCGACCAACACCGTGACCTGGTACACCGGGGAGGCCGGGACCGACCCCGCCCGCGCAACGGCGACCGCCGGGGTGGACCCTTCCATTACCGTTTCCTACGGCATGCGCGCCAACGAGCAGGGCATCCGCTCCATGGTCCAGAATGTCGCCGCGCTGGCGGCGATGACGTTCTCGCAGACGGATCCGAATGCGGTCGCGCGCGGTACGGCGCTCGGCCAGCGTGTGGGAGCGGCACTCGACGATCCGCCGGGCACGCAGAAGATCGAGGATATCGAGGCTGAGCTTGCGGGCGCACAGACCACGCTCGCCGCGGCGACGGACCGCCATCAACAGACCAAGAGTACGCTCTCCGACATGCTCGATCAGATCGAAGGCGTGTCGAACGAGCAGGTGGCCTCGGAGATCCTCGCGCTGCAGACCCGCCTGCAGGCCTCGATGCAAACCACCGCCCTGCTCAGCCAGACCAGCCTGGTGAATTACATCACGCCATAGCGCTGCGCCGTATCCTGCCAGGCGCGGCGACCAGCTTTGCCGCTCGGCGTCTCATGGGACGTCAAAGTGCGAAAGCCGGGATCATGATCCCGGCTTGAGAGAGGAAGCGCACCAAGCGCCTCCAGTGGGCGAAGCGCGTGATGAGCTACGCGCGGCCGAGCAGTCCGGCGGCGAGCTCACGGTTGATGTTGATCAGCGAGTCGAGATGCTCGCGCCGCGGGTCGCCTTGAATGGTCAGGGTCCGGTTCATCACAAACAGGCCCAGGTTGGCCACGTTCTGACGCAGTGCGACCGGCAGCGGGTTGTCGTTGCTGGTGACCGAGGCCAGGAAGATCGTCCAAAGCTTGCGATTGTAGAGGAGCGCGTCGCCGAGATCGCGGTTGCGGTTGTCCCAGGCGTCGTAAATGGCCTGCAAGCGCGAGGCGGCCTTCAGCAGGAGGTCGGATTCCAGTTCACGCTGACTGACGATCTGCCGGGCTACCGTCCCGTAGGCTTGCGCCGCATTTCGCATGGTTGAGCAGCTCCTCCTCATAAGCAATCAATTTGTTGACGACCTTCAATGCTTTATAAAAGTCGCCCGTTAAAATATGATTATTGATATCGCCAATGTAGCTCCAAGTGCTCGGCGCCGCCTGCAGGATTTCCCGCATCAAGGCGAAATAAACAGAATGATGCTCGGTCGGGTCGCGCGACGTGTACATCAATTGGACAGCGAGATAGATGCGCTTGGCGGGCGTGTTGGCCCGTTCGGGCGTCATGATGTCCTTTTCGCGCAGAATCGGCACCGACCCCTGGATCACTAGGCGGGTGCGCGAACCGTCATTGGTGATAAGGCACTCGCCGACGATGAGGCGCTCGCCGGGCTTCAGTTCGACTTTGAGGGCCATGGCGGTTTCCTTGCCGACCTTCGAATGGTGGCCGTGAATGGCGAATAGAACGTAAATGAGAACGGCGGGGTTGCTGCCCCGCCGTTCTGGAACGATCGTCATGGTCCAATGAGATCACCCACCAAACAGCCGCAGGACCGCCTGGCTCGACTGGTTGGCGAGCGAGAGGGCGGTGGTCGACAGCGACTGGCGGGTCTGCAACGCCAGCATGTTGGCGCCCTCTTCGTTGGTGTCGGCCAGCACCAGGTTGTCGGCGCCGGTCTGCAGGGTATTGATCAGGTTCTTGGTGAAGTCCTGACGGGTCTGCACCGTGGTCAGGTTCGAGCCGAAGGCCGCAGCCTGCGTTCGCAGCTTGGTCAATGCCGCGTCAACCGTCGTCAGGGTCGCGTTGACATTGTGGTCATCCTGGAAGCCGGTGCCGGAGATGGCGGTGAGGCCCAGGCCGGTGGAGTCGAACTTCACGCCCGCGATGGTGAGCGAACTCGATCCGTCCTCGTTGAAGGAGACTTTGAGGTTGTCGCCGTAAAGCAGGTCGATGCCGTTATAAGAGGAATCCTTGGCGAGTTGGTCGATCTGCGTGAGCAGGTCGTTGTACTGGTTCTGCAGGTTCGCGCGGGTCGAGTTCGGCGACACGACGGTGGCGGTGGGCGTCGTGGTGCCGCCGCCAACGCCGAGCGCGGCCAGCACGGACGGGGTACCGCCGATGGTGACAGCGTCCGAAGTCGTCGGCGCGAAATTGACGTGACCAGTCGAGTCGGTCGAGCCGGTGATGTCGGTGAGGGCCGCCAGCGCCGTATCGAGTGCGGACTTGGTGCTGATCTGGCCGTTGCCGCTGCCGAAGGTGAGGCTGTGGGCGGCATTTGAACCGACCTGCACCGTTACGTTGCCGCTCAGTCCGTTCAGCGTCGAGTTGAAGTTGTTGGTGACGGCCGAGGCGCCGAAGCCGAGTGCCGTGCCGATCGCGCCGCCGACTGTGATGCCGACGTCATGGGCCGCGGTGAGGTCGATCCCGGTGCCGTTGGCAGCGCCGGTGATGTTGGTGTGGATGTTGTTGCTGGCGTCGTTGATCGCGCTGGCGAGCGTGGAAGCATCCGAATAGGTGCCGGTAGTGGCATTGGCGCCGGAAGCCACGCGGTAGAACGTGCTGGTGTGGCTGCCATCGGAGACGGTCAACGCGTCACCCAGCGCGTGCGCGGTGGCGAGGTCGTTGGCGTTGCTGAAGGTCACGTCGGCGACGGTGTGGCCGGCAGTGAAGTCCTGGGTGACGTCCGCGCTGGTGAGCGTCACGCCGCCGGCGCCGTCGGAGACGGCGGTCGCGGTCGTGCCGAAGTTGGCAACGCCACCGGTGTTGAGGACCGAGATCAGGCCGGCGGCGTCACTGAAGGTGTTGGTGGCAGTGTTGGTGGCGGCGCCGAAGGTGGCGGTGATCGTCGCACCCGAGCCGAGCTTGAACGTCAGGGTGTCGCCGGTGGCGAGCTTGGCAATGCCGGCGGCGTTGACCGTGACGCTCGCCTGGGTGGAGGCGGCGCCGGCCGCGGCGACGGTCGAGGCCGAGCTCGAAGACTTGGTGGAGTCCAGCGCGATGGCGACGGAGCCGGTGATGTTGGTGTAGTTCACCGCGCCCTTGGAAGCCTGCTGCGCCTGGGTCGCGATCGACTTCGCCGACTGGACAAGGCTCGTGAGCGAGGTGATGCCAGTATTGGCTGCCTGCAGCGTCTGGATTCCCTGACCGATCGAGTCAAGCAGGCCGTTGAGGTCGCTGGCGCGGTCGTTCAAGGACTGCGAGGTGAAGAAGTTGGTTGGGTTGTCGAGGGCCGAGTTGACCTTCTTGCCCGTGGCGAGCCGGTTCTGTGTCGTGGCCATCAAGTCGGCCGTGTTCTGCAGCGCGAGCAGATTCTGCCGGACTCCGGCAGTGAGAGTAATGTCACTCATGGCGGACACCTCGAATTGAGCATTGCAAATCCGCCGTTCGTCTGAACGGTTGCGTGATAATCGCTTGTTATCCCTAATGGTAGGTTAAGTTCCGCCCGGGAGGCTTAATGAACGGTTAAAGGACCTTACGCATTTATGAGGCCGCGACACGAGATGATTCCGGCGGCCCAAAAGCAAAACGGCGGGGCCAAGGCCCCGCCGTTCGATTGACGACGATGAAGAGTGCGGATCAGCCACCGAGCAGCCGCAGGACCGCCTGGCTCGACTGGTTGGCGAGCGAGAGGGCGGTGGTCGACAGCGACTGGCGGGTCTGCAACGCCAGCATGTTGGCGCCCTCTTCGTTGGTGTCGGCCAGCACCAGGTTGTCGGCGCCGGTCTGCAGGGTGTTGATCAGGTTCTTGGTGAAGTCCTGACGGGTCTGCACCGTGGTCAGGTTCGAGCCGAACTTAGCGGCCTGGGTGCGCAGCGTGGTCAACGACGTGTCGAGGGTGGCCAGGGTCGCGTTGACATTGTGGTCATCCTGGAAGCCGGTGCCGGAGATGGCGGTGAGGCCAAGGCCGGTGGAGTCGAACTTTACGCCCGCGATGGTGAGCGAGCTCGATCCGTCCTCGTTGAACGTGACCTTCTGGTTGTCTCCATAGAGCAGGTTGACGCCGTTATAAGAGGAATCCTTGGCGAGTTGGTCGATCTGCGTGAGCAGGTCGTTGTACTGGTTCTGCAGGTTCGCGCGGGTCGAGTTCGACGACACGACGGTGGCGGTGGGCGTCGTGGTGCCGCCGCCAACGCCGAGCGCGGCCAGCACGGACGGGGTACCGCCGATGGTGACAGCGTCCGAAGTCGTCGGCGCGAAATTGACGTGACCAGTCGAGTCGGTCGAGCCGGTGATGTCGGTGAGGGCCGCCAGCGCCGTATCGAGTGCGGACTTGGTGCTGATCTGGCCGTTGCCGCTGCCGAAGGTGAGGCTGTGGGCGGCATTTGAACCGACCTGCACCGTTACGTTGCCGCTCAGTCCGTTCAGCGTCGAGTTGAAGTTGTTGGTGACGGCCGAGGCGCCGAAGCCGAGTGCCGTGCCGATCGCGCCGCCGACCGTGATGCCCACGTCGTGGACCGCGGTGAGGTCGATCCCGGTGCCGTTGGCGGCGCCGGTGATGTTGGTGTGGATGTTGTTGCTGGCGTCGTTGATCGCGCTGGCGAGCGTGGAAGCATCCGAATAGGTGCCGGTAGCGGCATTGGCGCCGGAAGCCACGCGGTAGAACGTGCTGGTGTGGCTGCCATCGGAGACGGTCAACGCGTCACCCAACGTGTGCGCGGTCGCGAGGTCGTTGGCGTTGCTGAAGGTCACGTCGGCGACGGTGTGGCCGGCAGTGAAGTCCTGGGTGACGTCCGCGCTGGTGAGCGTCACGCCGCCGGCGCCGTCGGAGACGGCGGTCGCGGTCGTGCCGAAGTTGGCAACGCCGCCGGTGTTGAGGACCGAGATCAGGCCGGCGGCGTCATGGAAGGTGTTGGTGGCAGTGTTGGTGGCGGCGCCGAAGGTGGCGGTGATCGTCGCACCCGAGCCGAGCTGGAACGTCAGGGCGTCGCCGTTGGCGAGCTTGGCAATGCCGGCGGCGTTGACCGTGACGCTCGCCTGGGTGGAGGCAGCGCCGGCCGCGGCGACGGTCGAGGCCGAGCTCGAAGACTTGGTGGAGTCCAGCGCGATGGCGACGGAGCCGGTGATGTTGGTGTAGTTCACCGCGCCCTTGGAGGACTGCTGCGCCTGGGTCGCGATCGACTTCGCCGATTGGACAAGGCTCGTGAGCGAGGTGATGCCAGTGTTGGCTGCCTGCAGCGTCTGAACTCCCTGGCCGATCGAGTCGAGCAGCGAGTTGAGGTCGCTGGCGCGGTCATTCAGGGACTGCGAGGTGAAGAAGCTGGTTGGGTTGTCGAGGGCCGAGTTGACCTTCTTGCCCGTGGCGAGCCGGTTCTGTGTCGTGGCCATCAAGTCGGCCGTGTTCTGCAGCGCGAGCAGATTCTGCCGGACGCCCGCAGTGAGAGTGATACTCGAAGACATGATTTCGAACCTTTCTGGTCGATTGCCGTACTGGCGTTGCACAACGATCACGAAGATCGAACGTACGGTGACACCTCCCGCGTAAGGTCGAGTAAAAGAACATAGTTAACAGGTGAAATACTTACAAACTGAGGCGTGTACTTACTCCTCTATCGTATTAGCTTTCATTAACCATGCGGATAAGCGAAGCATTTACCATAAAGCGACCTTGGAGCGCTTGCCGCACTCCGGCGCGGGGCAGGTCCGTCGCTCCAGTTCACAGCAAATGACGTCGAAACGCGTCGCGGCCGGGATGAACCCAGCCGCGACGCTAAAACTTCAGCAATGAAAACGCCGCGGTCCTACGGCTTGAAGAAATTGGCCTACAGCGAACGGCTCACCGCCAGCGGGGTGGTTGCGCTCCGGTAGGGCGCCACGGTTCGCCCCGAAGCACCGTAGGTTTGCGGCGCCGACTTCTGTGCCAGCTCGCCCGAGACGCCGCGCACGATTCCCTCGGAGACAGCATGCGCGGTCGCCAGCACCGTCAGGTTGACCTGCAGCAACGCACGGAAGATGTCGTGGCGGCGATGCAGGTCGTCGCGTTTTTCCGCTGGCAGCAGACGCTTCAAGTTCGCCTGGCTCGCCCGTAGCCGCAGCGTGTCGGTGATGTAGAGGCGGGCGAGGTCGGCCTTGGGTTGTGCAAGTTTGGTCGCGGCCGAGAGGCGCCCGGCTCGCACGAGATCGGTCTCGTTCTGAACGATGCCGATGAGCGCTTCCATCACCTCGACGAAGTGGGTGATCAGAGATTGGGCATCACCCACGCTGGCGATCGGCGCCGGCGCTGTGAATGGGGAAAACGATGTGGCCATGAGTTTCTCCTTTGGTGCGCGCCTCACCCGGCGCGCACTTCCTGCTGGGCGAGAAGAGAACGGTAGACCTGGTCGGCGATCCCGATGCCGCCAGCTTTGGCGAAAGTCTTCGCGTATTCGTCGCTGAGGAACGAGCGCCAGACGCCCGCGCCGCCGCCGCCGCCGAATGGGCCTTCGCCGTCGAGGCCCGTGAACATCTGGCTGAACATCGAATTGAGAAAGACGGCCTCGAAATCCTGCGCGCTCGCGCGGGCCTTCGCTTTGAGGGCGGGCGAAATGGTCGAGGCCGTAGGAGGTGCCGCTGCGGGCGCCGCGAGCGTGGGGGCCGGCATCACATCACCTCGATCTCGGCTTGGATCGCGCCGGCCGCCTTGATCGCCTGAAGGATCGCGATGAGGTCGCGCGGTCCGATCCCCAACGAGTTGAGTCCGTCGACGAGCTGTTGGAGCGAGACGCCCTCTTTGACGACGGCGAGCTTCTTGCCGTCCTCCTGGACGCCGATGCGCGTGCGCGGAGCCACGCGCGTTTGGCCGCGCGAGAACGGTTGCGGCTGGCTCACCTGCGGCGTTTCCGAAATCGTGACGGTGAGGTTGCCTTGCGCCACCGCAACCGTGGATACCCGCACGTCACGCCCCATCACGATGATGCCGGACCGCTCGTCGATCACCACCTTGGCGGCGAGATCGGGCTCGACCTGCAACTGCTCGATCTCCGTGAGCAGCGCGACGACATTTCCCTGAAACTTCTGCGGAATGGTGATCTTGACCGAAGATGGATCGAGCGGCTCCGCCGTCGGCGTGCCGATGAAGTCATTCACCGCGGAGGCGATCCGCTTTGCGGTCGTGAAATCAGGGTTGCGCAGAGCGAGACGCAACTGGGCCAGCCGATTGAGGGCGAAGTCGATTTCGCGCTCGATGATGGCGCCGTTGGCAATGCGACCGACCGTTGGCACGCCCCGCACGATCTTGGCTGCGTCGCCTTCGGCCTGGAAGCCGCCGATCGCGACTGAGCCTTGCCCGACGGCATAGACATTGCCATCGGCGCCCAGGAGCGGGGTAACGAGCAGGGTGCCGCCTTGCAGGCTCTTGGAGTCGCCGAGCGCGGAGACGGTCACGTCGATCCGCGTGCCTTGCGTCCCAAAGGCCGGGAGGTTGGCGGTAACCATCACCGCTGCGACATTGCCGGTCCGGATCTGGGCGCCGCGGATATTGACGCCGAGCCGTTCCAGCATCGCCTGCAGCGATTGCTTGGTGAACGGTATATTGTTGAGCGTATCGCCAGTGCCGTTGAGGCCGACCACGAGGCCGTAGCCGATCAACTGGTTCTGGCGGATCCCCTCGATATTCGCGAGATCCTTGATGCGCGACGTCGCGACAGCCGGGGGCACTGCGCAGATGAGCGCGAGCGCCGCAGCAAACGCGGCTTTCAGTGTCCTAGTCACCCTATTCTCCCCAACAAGGTCCGGACCGTTGTTTCCCTAGCGAATCGCGTGCCACCACAGATGGCGCCCATAAATTGCTGAAATGAAAAGGGATTTTGTCGCAGGCGCGGCCTTTCCGTGGCCGTCGGCCGTGACCTTCCCTGCCGGTCCGGCAATTCTTGCCGACACCTTTTACCACCCCTTAACCATAACCACGGACTGTAAAGCCGCTATCCCGGCGAGCCGCGAAGGACCAGCGCATGCGCATTCAAGGACTGTTCGGAGCGGCAGCATCGGCGTCCGCCCCGACCGCGCGTCGCTCGACATCGGCTGCGTTTTCCTTGAGCGGAGATGAGGCCACGCGAAGCGCCGGCCGACCGAGCACGCTTCGGACTGTCGGCGGCATTGATGCCTTGATTGCGTTGCAGGGGGTCGGCGACCCGACCGAACGCCGCCGACAGGCCATCAAGCGGGGCCGGCTGGCGCTCGACGCGCTGGACGAACTCAAGCTCGGGTTGCTTGGGGGCCTGTTAGCGCCCGCCACCCTGACCAAGCTCCGATCGGTAGCCGCCTTCCTGAAGGATGCCTCCGGCGACGCCAACCTGGACAGCGTGCTCGGCGAGATCGAACTTCGCGTGGAGGTTGAGATCGCCAAGATGGCGCCCCGCTAGCAACGTTTCCGGCGACTTATTGCACTGCAGCAGGCGCCCTGGGCGATAGCAGCGGGGCCCGATCGCATTCCCTTATTGTCCATGGTGAGCCGGGCCGATATAAGCTCGCCCCGCGAGCTGGGAGGTTCGCATCAGTAGGGGTTGGAAATGCTGGATACCGCCGCCAAGAAGAAGAACGGCGCTACTTTGCCGGACAAGAAGAACTATCGGCCTACCGACAAGGAGCCGTTCATGAACGAACGGCAGCGGGAATACTTCCGCGACAAGTTGATGGCCTGGAAAGAAGACATCCTGCGTGAAGCCAAGGAGACGCTGCAGCATCTGCAGGATGAGAATCAAAATCACCCGGACCTTGCCGACCGTGCCTCGTCTGAGACGGACCGCGCCATCGAGCTGCGCGCACGTGATCGCCAGCGCAAGCTGATCTCCAAGATCGAGGCGGCGCTGCAGCGCCTCGAAGATGGGACCTATGGCTATTGCGAGGAAACCGGCGAGCCGATCGCGCTGAAGCGGCTCGAAGCTCGCCCGATCGCAACGCTCTCGGTCGAGGCGCAGGAGCGTCACGAGCGCCGCGAACGGATCTACCGCGACGATTGATCCCCTGGCGGCGATCGTAGGTCTGCGCTTTTCTGCGCCTGATCCTGAGGCCGATGCGCATGCCGTGCGTCGGTGCCACCACGGCAGGGAATGTCATGACCGCATCGCCTTTTATGTCGCTCTCGCGCCGCCGTCTGCTCGCCTCGATCACCGCGCTGGCCGGCGTGCAGGTCGCGGGTTCGGCGTGGGCGCAGGCACCAGCGTGGCCGCAGAAGCCGGTCCGGCTGCTGGTGGGCTTCGCTGCCGGCGGCAACATCGATAACGTGGCTCGCCTCACGGCTACACGCCTCAGTGACGTGTTCGGGCAACAATTCATCGTCGAGAACCGGGTCGGCGCCATGGGAACGCTCGCCGCCGATGCGGTGGCGCGCTCGCAGCCCGATGGCTACACGCTCTTCTGGGCCGGAACCGGAACCATCTCGATCTTTCCGGCAATGGGCAAGCCGCCCTATGATATGGCCAAGGCGTTTGCGCCGATCAGCATGATCGGAACCAATCCGCAGGTCCTTGTAGTCAACCCCAAACTACCGATCAAAACGGTTCAGGAATTTGTCGCCTACGTGAAGGGGCAGAAAGAAAAGCTCCCCTATGGCGGCGGCGGTGGACCGGGAAGTGTCAGCAATCTCCTGATGGCGTTGTTCCTCAAGCGCGCGGGCGTCGAGATGACCAGCGTCAGCTACCGTGGAACCTCACAGGCGCTCATCGATGTGATCGGCGGTCAAATTCCGACGATGTTCGTGCCGCTGCCGGAAGCGATGCCGCAAGCCGAAGGCGGCAAGATTCGCATGATCGCGATCTCCGACGACCGCCGCTCACGCAGCGCACCGCAAATTCCGACGATCGCGGAATCGGGCTATCCGGGCTTTCGCGGAATTAGCTGGAACGGGCTCATCGGTCCGGCTGGAATGCCGCAGTCGATCATCGATCGCATCGCTGCCGAGTTCGAGAAGGCCGCAAAAGATCCTAAGTTCGTCGCTCAACTCGACACCTACGGCGTCGAACCGGCTGGGCTCACGCCCGATGAATTCGGCAAGTTCATTCAGAAAGACATGGCTCTTTGGGCCGAAGCGGTGAAGATCGCCGGCGTCTCTCTTTAATTGCAGCGGAGCTTCACGGAAGCAAATAGATCAAGCAAAAGAATTCGCGGCCTCCGGAGGGGAGATTCCGGAGGCCGCGACGTACGCCGGTCCGTTCGCGCGCTCCGGAGCGGCGGGGAGCTCAATTCTGACGAGCCGCGCTCAATGCACGGTCGTCAAGCGAGGGTTAGATGACTTCTGATGACGTGCGGCTCATCCCGGTCCGCTAGAACGGCAGCAACACGTCAAGCACCTGCTGACCATAGCGGGGCTGCTGAACATCGGTGATCTGTCCGCGGCCGCCATAGGCGATGCGGGCTTCCGCGATCTTGCTCGAGTCGATTGTGTTGTCGCTCTGGATGTCCTCCGGACGCACGATGCCGGCGACGATCAATTCGCGGATCTCGAAGTTGACGCGCACCTCCTGCTTGCCTTCGACCACGAGATTGCCGTTCGGCAGCACCTGCGTCACTACCGCTGCGACGTTGGTCTGCAATGCCTCCTGGCGATTGACCGAGCCCTTGCCATCACTCGATGCGGTCGAGTCGGCGGTGAGGATGCGCCCGGGCAAGACCGCCTGCGCCGCGGGCGGCAGGAGCTTGCTGCCGGCGAAATCGGTGACTCCAAAGTCCTCTTTGTTCGCACGGCTGCGCTGGGTCTCGTTTGCGATCGCCGCCTTGTCGGTGATGTTCACGGTCACGGTGAGGAGGTCGCCGATCTGGTGCGCGCGCTGATCCTTGAAGAAGGCGCGCGATCCGCTGCGCCAGAGTGAATTCGGATTGTAGACAGCGGGCTGTGGCGCCGGCATTGGCATCTGCACCGGCTTGTAGCCGGCCTGTGTGGTCGGGTTCTCGATCGCCGTAAGCGGCGGCTGCTCGCCGAGCCACCGGAGGCGATCGATCGACGAACAGCCGCCGAGTAGCGGAAGGGCAACGACCGCACCGAACGCCAAAGCACGCTGCCATCGCAAGGCTTGCTCAGCGGTCACTCCAACTCGACGCCTTGAAGACTCCAACATGAACCGATCTCCGATGATGACGCGGACGCGTACGTTGATTCGTTACCGGGCGGCCGTGAGGTTGGCGGCCAGGTGCGCTGTTTGAGCGACGGCGCTGACCCGGCCGGGCCCTATGACGGTCGCCTGAATCGTTCGCTTCGACTGAGTGTTGAGTACGTTGATGAGGTCACCCTGCGCGCCTGCTTCAAGCGCCTGGCCGCGAATCGAGAGCAGGATTCCAGGGACCTCATAGGTGATCGTCACGATTTCGCTGCGCGCCACGAGCTCGGGCTTCACAAGATCGGACTGACGGAGCGCTTGGCCCGGCTGCAACGCGCGCTTCGCGGCGAGCCCGGACGCCTGCGCGGGCGTGGTCAAGTTCGTGGACGCGAACTCGGCCTTGGGGCGGCGCTCGATTGCAACGTCGGAGGCTTTGAGAATTTCACCTTGGGCCAGTGCTCGCGTCGGCACTATCGCGTCGAACGTCTCGGTCAGCGTGCCGATGAAACGCAGCGGACGCCGCGCCGCTCCGCCGCCCGGAATGTCGATCGAGGCGTCGAAGCGCCCGCTACGCGGATCGAAGCTCATGCGCGCGACCGTCAGTTCGCCATCTGTCGGCTCGATCTGAATGGTCCGAACCAGCCCGTCGAAACTTACCGCGAGATTTTTGACGTCGGTGAGGGCGTATCGGCCGGAGGCCGCGCGGATGATGCTCGTCTCGAGATCCTTCGCTGTGATGGCGCGGGTCGCGCGCGTGACGACGACTTCGGCGAGGCCGCGGGTGTCGAGATCGAGGATATGGTGTGAGCGAACCGCCTCGGCGACGCGCGCAGCGGGTACGCTGCCGGTCTGACCGAGATCGGGCGCGCGGAAGATCGGCTCGCCCGCGACCGCGCCGGCGTTCTCCACCAGATCGCCGATGTGCACGATCTCGCCGGTCACGATCGCCTCGTGCTTGAGCGCGGGCGCTTGCAGCGCGCTGAAGGAGACCTGGGCACCAGCGTCCGGTGCGAATGCGAGGGCGGCGACGCCCAAAATAATGACGCGGATCATCGAGACACCTCAGCGCATCAGGTTCGAAGTTGCCGACAGCATCTGGTCGGCGGCGGTGATCACCTTGGCGTTCATCTCGTAGGCGCGCTGCGCGGCGATGAGATCGGAAATCTCCGTCACCGCCTCGACATTGGCCTGCTCGAGATTGTCCTGCTGCAGATCGCCGTAACCGTCCGCATTCGCGAGGCCGTCTTGCGGGGCCCCTGAGGCCGGCGTTTCGACAAACAGGTTGTCGCCGACGGGCTGCAGGCCGGCCTTGTTGACGAAGCGCGTCAGCGTGAGCTGGCCGAGCACAGTCGGCGTGGTCGAGCCGGTGATCGTCGCGGATACCTGGCCCTGAGGGCTGATGGTGATCCCGGTGGAGTTCGGGGGAACCGTGATGCCGGGCTGCACGACACTGCCTTGCGGCGTGACGATGCGGCCTTGTGCATCCATCTGGAACGAGCCGTCGCGCGTGTAGGAGAACGTTCCGTCCGGCATCAGGATCTTGAAGAAACCTTCGCCGCGGATCGCGACGTCCAGGTCGTTCCCGGTCGGCGACAGTGTTCCCTGACTCATCAGTCGCGGGGTGCCCACGGTCTTGACGCCGCCGCCGAGATCGATGCCGACCGGCAGGATATTGCCTTGCGTCGAGGTCTGGGCGCCGATGCGGCTCACGTGCTCATAGAGCAGATCCTGGAACTCGGCGCGTTGGCGCTTGTAGCCAGTGGTGCGCATGTTCGCGATGTTGTTGGAGATGACCTGGACGTTGAGCTCCTGGGCCATCATTCCGGTCGCGGCGGTGTGAAGCGCACGCATCGAATCCTCCTTACGCCGGCACGTCGGCAAGCTTGTCGATGGCACTGCGGCGCATGTCGCTCGTCTGCTGCAGCATGCCGGCAACCTGCGTATAGGTGCGTGTCACTTCGATCATGCGCGCCATCTCGACGACGCCGCTCACATTCGACTGTTCGATCGCGCCTTGCACCAGCCGCGCCTTTGGCGCCGGCTGCGAGGCCACTCCGTTGGGCGCGGCAAACAGGCTTGATCCGTCCTTCTGCAATTGCCCCGCGCGATCGAAACTCACGAGCCGCAGCTTTCCGCGCGCGGAATCCGACAATGTATTGGCGCCTTCGCGCACGGTGATGGTGCCGTCCGGATTGATCGAGGTGTCGTGGTCGGTCGGCTGGAACAGGATCGGTCCGCCGTCGCCGAGCACAGGATCGCCGGTGCTGGTGACGAGCTGGCCGGTGGCGTTGATCTGCAGGGCGCCGTTACGGGTGTAGCGCTCGCCGCGCGCGGTCTGCACCACCAGGAAAGCGTCCCCGTCGATCGCGACGTCGAGCGGGTTGCCGGTCTGCTTCAGCGGCCCCGGGCTGAAATTGTGCCACGTCGCGCGATCCTGCACATAGCTCATGCGCCGGTCGGCGGCTTGAAACTGGTCCGCGCTCGCCCCCGGCATGAGGAATTCCTCGAATACCGAGCCGTCGGCCTTGTAGCCGGTGGTGTTCAAGTTCGCGATGTTGTTGGCGACCACTTCGAGCTCGCGGTTGAGCGCGATCTGGCGCGACAATCCGATGAGAAGGGCATTCTCCACCGGCTGTTCTCCCCTTTGCGTGGGCGCAGCCCTCCCAGGCGGCGCTCTCACGATGAGCCGCCGGCTCTCCCAAGCCGCGGCTCGGGAAAGCTAGTTGCAGCCCTCGTGCCAAATAGAAGATGCAAGCAACTTCAAATGATTAGCTCCAACGGCGGGGATTGGCGACCCGGCAAATTCAGGCTTTCGAAAGCAAACACCCGGCAAAACTTTCCCAGTGGGGGGCCCGCTCGCAATAATCCATTAACCATTCCAAACCTAACGTTACCGCCGAAAGCCTGGGACGCTCGCGGCGCCGATGCATCGTGTTTCGCCGCCCGTCACTGCCTGTTGCATGAGGTCACGCGATGGCATCCAAACCCAAAAAAGCGGCGGCCAAGGAAGTGGCAGCCAAGGAAGCGGAGCCGACAGCGGACGACGGTGAAGAGTCCGCAAAGCCGAAGCGAAAGCTGCCGCTTAAGCTGATCGCGATAGTCGCGGGTGCTCTCGTCTTGCTGGGCGGCGGCGGCGCAACGGCCTACTTCATGTTTGGTGGCCACAAGGAGGCGAAAGCCGCCGCGGTGGTCGCCAAGCCCGCGGTTTTCCTCGACGTGCCGGAAGTGCTCGTGAACCTGTCCAGCGCGGGCACTGACCGCACGCAATATCTCAAGGTCAAGATCGTGCTCGAACTGCCCGATTCCGAGCTCACCGCGCAGATCCAACCGATCATGCCGCGCGTCATGGATGCCTTCCAAACTTATCTTCGCGAGTTGCGGACGACCGATCTCGACGGGTCCGCCGGGCTCTATCGCCTTAAAGAGGAACTCACGCGGCGCGTGAATGCCGCGATTGCGCCCAACCGCATCAATGCGGTCCTGTTCAAGGAGATCGTTGTTCAGTGAGGGGCGTGCGGTGTTGATCCATTTGAGCGCGACAGAGAGCCATGCTGCACAAAGATCAGATTGACCAGGATGCGCTGGCGGCCGAATGGGGGCTGGCGCTCGAAGCTGACGCCGTGGTGCAGTCCGAGACGCCCGCCGAATCCGCTTCAGAACCATCGGAAGCGGCCGCTTCACAATGGGCGGCCATGGTCGACGACGACCAGTTCGTCCAGTCGGCGAAAGGCGGCGCCGAGCGCATCCTCAATCAGGATGAAATCAACTCGCTGCTCGGCTTCAGCCTTGCAGACATCTCCCTCAACGACAATTCCGGCATTCGCGCGATCATCAACTCGGCGATGGTCTCGTACGAACGCCTGCCGATGTTGGAAATCGTCTTCGACCGCCTCGTGCGGCTGATGACGACATCGCTCCGCAACTTCACCTCGGACAACGTCGAAGTCTCGCTCGACCGGATCACCTCGGTTCGCTTCGGCGATTATCTCAACTCGATCCCGCTGCCGGCGATCCTGGCGGTCTTCAAGGCCGAGGAGTGGGAGAACTTCGGGCTCATCACCGTCAATTCGAGCCTGATCTATTCGATCATCGACGTGCTGCTGGGCGGCCGCCGCGGCCAGACCGCCATCCGCATCGAGGGCCGCCCGTACACCACGATCGAGACCAACCTCGTCAAGCGCATGATCGAGGTCGTGTTGGCCGACGCTGAACTCGCATTCAAGCCGCTGTCGCCGGTGAAGTTCAACATCGACCGCCTGGAAACCAATCCGCGCTTCGCCGCCATTTCGCGGCCCGCCAATGCCGCGATCCTGGTGCGGTTGCGCATCGACATGGAAGACCGCGGCGGCAATGTCGAACTGCTGCTTCCCTACGCGACCATCGAGCCCATCCGCGACGTGCTGCTGCAGATGTTCATGGGCGAGAAATTCGGCCGCGACCCGATCTGGGAAGGGCATCTTGCCACCGAGATCGGTCAGGCGGAGGTCGCGGTCGACGCCGTGCTGTACGAGGCAAAGCTGCCGCTCAAGCAAATGATGACGCTGGAGATCGGCGACACGCTCCCGCTCGAAATCCGGCCCGACGCTCTGGTCAGCGTGCGTTGCGGGGACGTCACCTTGACGGAGGGACGCATCGGCCGCGTCGGCGACCGGGTCGCGGTGCGGATCTCCAAACCCCTGCGCAAGCCCAGAACAACCTTCGCCATGTTCGAAAACGCAGACCGCTCCCGCAGCAGACTGGAGGCGCCATGAGTCACGGACTCGGACTGATGATCGAAAGTTTGGTTGCGATCTTGCTGATGTTGACGATCGCCTATTGTGTGATCCTTAATAACCGCCTGAAGTTGCTCAAGGCGGATGAAGGATCGCTCAAGGCCACCATATCCGAACTCGTCACCGCGACCGAAATCGCCGAACGGGCAGTCTCAGGCCTCAAGGCGGCGGCGCAGAACTGCGACGAGACGCTGGGACAGCGGCTGCGGCTGGCGGAGCGGGTTCGCCTCGATCTCGGTGAGCAGGTCGCGGCCGGCGAAATCGCCATCAACCGGTTGTCGCGTCTTCTGGTCGAACTGCAGCCTGCGATCGAGCGCGCGCCGGCGATCAATGCGCCGCATCCCAGGGCGCTCGCAGCCGCCGCGCAGGCGCTCGCCGACCGCGCGCGCGACCGGATAAGTGCGATTGCCGCATGATCCGTCTGCTGCGCGATTTTCGCTTCATCCCGATCGCACTCGTTGCGACCAGCGCCCTGTTCGCGCTCAAGCTGCTCGGGCTTGTGCTCGACGGCGGCTATGTGCTCGGCGACCCGGACGCTCGCAGCGCGGATGATATCGACATCACTGGCAGCGTTGCCGGCCGCAAAGATCCCGCTCTGCCGGTGCTGCCCCCCGCGCCGCCGGCGCCGCGGCAATCGTGGGCGCAGCAGATGTTCAACTATCCGGACATTACTGGTTCGGTCGCTGGTCCCAATCCCCCCGAGCAGGAGCCGACGCGCGCCAGCCGCCCGAGCCCGCAGGATCCCCCCGGCGGGCACGCCGGCTGGACACCGGTGCCGGTTGAGACCGACAAGCCGGTATCTCCGGCCGAGCGGGCGATCCTCGAGCGACTGCAGGCACGGCGCGGCGAGCTTGAAGCGCGCAGCCGCGAGCTCGACATGCGTGAAAACCTGATCAAAGCAGCGGAGAAGCGCATCGAAGCGCGCATTGCCGAGCTTAAGGACCTCGAGGGGCGCGTCGCCACCGCCGTTCAGCAGCAGGATGATGGCGAGGCGCAGCAATTCAAGAACGTCGTTA
This sequence comes from uncultured Alphaproteobacteria bacterium, assembly GCA_963702695.1. Taxonomy (GTDB): domain Bacteria; phylum Pseudomonadota; class Alphaproteobacteria; order Rhizobiales; family Xanthobacteraceae; genus VAZQ01. Next base: position 416,623 of record CAVPDS010000029.1, read on the forward strand.
CGATGTATGAGAACATGAAGGCGAAGGACGCTGCCAAGATCTTCGACCGGCTCGATCTCCGCGTGCTGGTCGACGTCGCGACGCAGATCAATCCGCGCCGTATGTCTGACATCCTGGCGCAGATGGCTCCCGAGGGGGCCGAACGTCTCACCGTCGAGTTGGCGACGCGCGCCGTCAACAAGGACAAGTCGGCCGATCTGCCCAAGATCGAGGGGCGTCCGACCGCCGCTCAATAGGCCGCCGCCACCCGCGATGCTTCCAACGGCGCGGTCCGATAGGCCTGCGACATCGCGATCAGTCCCCAGAGCACGCCCAGAATCAAAAAGTAATGGCGCCAGTGGTCGCTGTCGATGATGGTGCTTTCGCCGGCCACGCCAAGATAGGCCGCGTAAACCGCGTGATAGGTCGCGCGCCAGGGTGTCTCCATCTTGACGAAGCGCAGTCCCATGATCAGCGTCACGGCTGTCATGGTGAGATAGGTGAAGCCCGTGAGCCAGCCGCCCGACATGAAGGTGTTGAGATAGGTATTGTGGGGATCTTCGGGGAAATAACGGGCGAACTGCAGCGGCCCGATGCCCAGGGGGCGTTCGAGACCTAGCTCAGCGCCGAGAATGTAGCGGCCGAAACGCCCGTAGTGCCCGATGTCGTAACTTTGTTCGAAAGCCGCGCGCTGCTGGAAGATGTCGGCGACCTTGTCGATCGTCAGGAGCGCCGCGACGAAGAGCGCGATGAGGACGATCCCGGCCATCGCGAGAAAGATGATCCGCAAGCGCTCCACCGGCGAACGGCTCGTGATGAACGTCAGTCCCATCAAGACGACCGCAGAAAACGCAAACTGTGCCCAGGCGCCGCGCGAGAACGTCAGGAACAGCGCTGCAAGCAGCAGCAACAGCACGAGACTGTTCGTGACCATGGCCGTAAGCCGGCCGGCCAGGATCCGCTGGAACAGCAGCAATCCCGGCAGCACGAGGAATGCGCCGAGCACGTTGGGGTCGTTGAACGTCCCGCGGGCGCGCTCGTAGAGCACGAGCTGTTCTGACAGGCTGCCCAACAGATGAAAATAGCCCGCGATCGCAGCGAGCGAGGCGATCACGGCGGCAGCAAGCGTGCCGCGCATGAGCCACTTGAGCCGAACCTCGGTATTGGCGCCGAGCATCGCCGCGTAGAACATTGCAGTGGTTGCGAGAAAGGCTGAGATCAGGACCCAGGTAACCGGCTTCTGCTCATCGCTGACCTGGATCACCGCAATTGCGAAGCCGATGATGTAGAGGATGAGGAACAGTACCAGCGGCGCGATGGGACGGGGAAGCGAGAGTCCGCTCGCGGCAAAGACCAGAATCACTATCAGGCCGACGATCTCATAAGGGCTCGGTTCGATGAAGACGAACGCCCCGGCAAATCCCATCAGCCAGAGCAACGCGGTGCGCAGCTTCTCGATCGCCAGCCGCGGGGTCGCGACCGTTCCGCCAGGCGCTACGGCTGCGAGCGACATCAGTACGCGCTCTCGGATCTGGCGAGCGCGAGCGGCGTCTTCGCCAGAATGTAGAGGTCGAACATCACCGACCAGTTCTCGATGTAGTAGAGATCGTGCTCGACGCGACGCTGGATCTTTTCGTGCGTATCGGTCTCGCCACGCCAGCCGCTGATCTGGGCCCAGCCGGTGATTCCCGGTTTGACGCGGTGGCGCGCGAAGTAGCCATCGACAGCTTCGTCGTAGAGGCGATCCGCCGCCTTGGCATGGACCGCATGCGGCCGCGGGCCGACAAGCGATAGATTGCCCTTGAACACCACATTGATGAGTTGCGGCAATTCGTCGATCGAGGTCTTGCGGATGAAAGCGCCGACGCGCGTGACGCGCTGATCGCCCTTTTGTACGAGTTTCGCCGCGGTGGCGTCGCACTGTTCCACATACATCGAGCGGAACTTGTAGACCTCGATCATCTCGTTGTTGAAGCCGTAGCGCTTCTGCTTGAAGAACACGGGGCCGCGGCTGTCGAGCTTGATCGCGATCGCGGTGACAAGCATAAGCGGCGACAGCAGCAACAAAGCCAGGCTGCCGACGATCTTGTCGAACAGCCATTTCATCACGACGTCCCAGTCGGTGATCGGCTTGTCGAGGACGTCGAGCACCGGGACGTTGCCGATGTAGGAATAGGCGCGCGGACGGAAGCGCAGCTTGTTGGAATGGGCGGAAAGGCGGATGTCGACCGGGAGCACCCACAGCTTCTTGAGCATCTGCAGGATGCGGCCTTCGGCGGAGATCGGCAGCGAAAAGATCACGAGGTCGACGCGTGTCCTGCGTGCGAACTCGACCAGGTCGTCGACCGGGCCGAGCTTCTGTCGAGCGCCCAAGACATTTGGCGAGCGGGTATCGCCGCGGTCGTCGAACACGCCGACCACGCGGACGTCGGAATCGCGCTGCGATGCGAGCGCTTGAATCAAGGTTTCGCCGCGCTCATCGGCGCCGATGATGACGGTGCGGCGATCGAGCCGGCCTTCCCGCGTCCAACGGCGCACCAGGAGAAACAGCGTCCGCCGGAAAACCAGGAGCGTGATGAGGCCGAGCGCATAGAAGGTTCCGAGCCAGATGCGCGAGAACTGTTCGCCCGCCTTGGCGAAGAAAGTGATTCCCATCGTGATCAGAAAGACGACAGACCATGCTGACGCCAGCCTGAAGTACTGCTTTTCGTAGCCGCGGAACGCCTGCACCTGATAGATATCCGCCGCCTGGAACGCGAACATTGCCATCAGCGCGATGCCGATGACGGCGACGAGATAGTAGGTCTCGAAGCCCTCGGTCGGAACGACATAGCCGATATAAACTCCCAGCCCGACTACCACGATCAAAGTGAATTCAATGAGCCGGACAGTGCCGGCGAGCACAATCGGGGAATAGCTGGAGACCACCGGCTCGGCCGCGATCGTCGCGGCGGCAGGCGAAAGCGTCCTGGCAGGGTTGCGCGGCAGGGCATGATCCGCCGTCGCGGTCGCGGCCGAGGCCGCGTTCATTACATTGCGCGCGTTCAACTCCAACATGACTCACGCCGAAACCAAGGAGCCGCAGACAGGTGGCCAACTCCGATGCCCCCGCTGGTGGCGTAGCGAAAAAGGGTCAAGAAATGCTTAGAGAGACCGCAAAAAAGCGAGCTTGTTAACTTTTACGCAATGTCAGCGCGGCCCGATAACCAGCGAGAACGCCCTCGGTCATCGCGTCTGTGGAGAATGCTGTGCGGACGCGCGTTTGCAGCCGTCGCGCGGCGCTGTGCCGCGCAGTGCGGTCCTTCAGCGCAGCGCCAATGGCGCGGGCGAGGGCGTCCGGGTCAGCAGGCGTGACGAGATCGCCGACCTCGGGACCGAAAATCTCCGCTATTCCTCCGACGTTGGTAACGAGCATGGGGAGCGTCGCGGCGGCCGCTTCCAGAACAATGTAGGGCAGGGATTCCGCACGCGATGGAACCACAAGCGTGCGCCCCAGCGCAAAAGCTGCGCGTGCCGGCTTGGCGCCGACGAAGCGGACGGAATCACCCAATTTCCGGGACGCCACGGCCGCTTCGAATGCCGCGCGGTCGGGGCCTTCGCCCACGACCGTCAAGTCGACCTTGGTGCCCTCGCGCGCCAGCAGCGCGACGGCTTCGATCAGCACATCGACGCCCTTGAGCATGCGAAGCTCGCCGACAAAGACCAGATCGCTTGCGCCCGGATTTGGCGTCACCGGGTCGAATTCGACGGCGGCGACGCCGTTATGCACGACCCGCACGACTGATTTCGGCTCCCCGACCTTGCTGCGGAACGCATCCCGGCCGTAAGCGCTCTCGAACAGGAACAGATCAGTGCGCGGCATCAGGGCGCGCTCGAGCGAGAGATAGACGAACCCTACCGGCGAAGCCCAACGGTAGTGGAGGCTGCCCCCGTGCGGCGTGTAGACGCGCAGCGCGTCGACCGCGCGCGAGTCGCGCGTAGGCGCCACCCTTGGCGCCGTGGCCGTGAACGATGTCGATATCATCGTGCGTCAGCCGCTGCGCCACATGCATGACCGCGGTAGCATCCCGCGGACCGAGCTGGCGGCTCATCGGGACCCGCGTGAGTCCAAGCGCGAGCGCAGGCGCGATCGCGGCGAGCGTCGATTCCGCCTGCGATCCACCGATCGAGGAATCGGCGATCACCCCCACGCGGTGGCCACGCGCCGCCTGGCCACGCGCCAGATCGACGACGTGGCGAAAAAGCCCGCCGATCGGCGCGCGCATCACATGAAGAATTCTGAGGCTGCTCTCAGGTCCTGCCAGCATGTCGGAGGTGCTTAAGCGCTGATGGTCAAAGTCCGCCGGCTGTGCGGGCGAAATGGTAAACGCGATTAACGCCGCTCACCGTTAACAAAACATCAACGGTTTACGCTAACGGGCGATGTCGCAAGCTTCTTAACGCGGCATCAACCATAATCGTTTGAAAATGAGTTACCAATCGCGCGTGGTGCGCGTCAGTTGTGGGGTCGGTGATGCAAGCGAGTGTGCCGTCGCGGCTCGGAGTTTCGCAGGCCGTCGATGAACTTGATCTCGGCGCGCTGGGCCGGGCGCTCTGGCGCAGGAAAAAAGCGATCGTCGGTCTCACCCTGGCTGCAGCCGCAATCGCATTCGTCGGTGTCAATCTGGTCACACCGCGGTATCGCTCGGAAGCGCGTGTCCTGATTGAAACGCGCGAAAATATCTTCCTGCGGCCCGAAGCTGAAAAGACTACCGAGCGCAACACCACGGTCGACCAGGAAGCGGTGACCAGCCAGGTTCAGCTCGTGCTCTCGCGCGACCTCGCGCGCGATATCATCAAGAAACTAAAGCTCGGCGAGCGGCCGGAATTCGATCCGATGCTCAGGGGCGGCGGCCTCGTGCGCACCCTGCTCGGTCTCCTCGGAATCGCGCGCGATCCACTGAACATGACCCCCGAAGAACGGGTGATGAGGAGCTATTTCGATCGGCTCTCGGCCTTTCAGGTCGAGAAGTCACGGGTGATCGCCATCGAATTCGACTCGGAAGATCCCGAGCTCGCGGCGCGCGCCGCCAACGCGATTGCGGAAGGCTATCTCGCCCTGCAGCAGGGCGCCAAGCAGGAGCAGACCCGCGCCGCCGGCCAATGGCTCTCGGGTGAGATCACGAACCTGCAGCGGCGCGTCGCCGACGCGGAGGCGAAGGTCGAGACTTATCGCGCCAAGACCAATCTCTTCGTCGGCAACAACAACACCATGTTGTCAAACCAGCAGCTCGGCGATCTCAGCTCCCAGTATTCCACTGCTCGCGCGCAACGGACGGAAGCCGAGACCAAAGCGAAAATCATTCGCGACGCGTTGCATTCGGGCGCTCCGGTCGAGTTCTCCGACATCATCAATTCCGAACTGATGCGGCGGCTGTCGGAGCAGCGCGTCACTTTGCGCGCGCAGCTTGCCGAGCAATCCTCGACCTTGCTCGGAGGGCATCCCCGCATCAAGGAATTGCGCGCCCAAATTGCCGACCTCGAGCAGCAGATGCGCAGCGAGGCCGATCGGCTCGCACGTTCGCTCGACAACGATGCCAAGCTCGCCAGCGCGCGCGTCGAGGCGATCGGCGCAAGCCTCGACCAGTTCAAACGGCAGGCTTCGTCGACGAATGAGCAGGATGTCCAACTCCGCGCGCTTGAACGCGATGCGAAATCACAGCGCGACCTGCTTGAATCCTATCTTGCCAAGTACCGCGAAACGTCGGCGCGCGACAACATTGGCGCGGCTTCACCCGAGGCGCGCATCATCTCGACCGCGGCGGTATCGAACACGCCGGCGTGGCCTAAGAAGTGGCCCACCGTTCTCGTCGCGGCGCTGGCGACGTTCGCACTGTCGTCCGGCTTCGTGCTGACGGGTGAAATGCTCGCCGGCGGTGGCGCGCCGAGCGTGCCGTCGCTGCCGACGCCTGCACTGCCGATGGCCCCGCTTGCGGAAGGCACACCCATCGAACCGCGCTCCGTCGCTCGCGTTGCTCCTGTGGCGCCGCCCGCGCCGGCCGCAAAGCCCGCTGCCGCGCCTACTCCGGAGGAGTCAAAAGTCCCGATCGGCGTGCCGTTGGATGCTGTTGAGGGGCTCGCGCGCGAGCTTGCTGTCTCCGGGGAGGGCAACCGGCGCATCTCGCTCCTCGGCGCGCGGCCTAACATTGGCACCACCATGGCGGCGATCACGCTCGCGCGGGCGTTGTCCCGGCAGGCGCGCGTCGTGCTCGTCGATCTCGCACTCGATCGGCCCAATCTGTCAGTGATTGCGAGCGACCCGAGCGCTCCCGGGATCGCCGAACTCGTTCGCGGCACCGCGTCGTTCGGCCAGATCATCACCCGCGACCGCTTTTCGCGGGTCCAACTGATTACGGCGGGCCAGGCAGCGAACGAACAGGAGGCGATCCTGAGTTCGCAGCGGCTCTCGATCTCGCTCGAAGCGCTCGCGCGCAGCTACGATTACGTGGTCGTGGATGCCGGCGCATTGCCGGCCGCGCCGCTCGACCGCATTGCGCGGCTCGCGCCGCGCGGTGTTCTGGTCGCCGGCGAACTCACCGCCCCTGAGACGCGTTCGGCGCGCGAACAACTGACGGCTGCGGGTTTCTCCGAAGTCAGCGTGCTGGTCAGCGGGCCGCGCGGACCTGAAATCGGCACCGGCGGCGCCCGCGCCGCGGCGTGATTGCGCCGACTTTGAGTGAAACCGTCAGTGCCGGGCGCGAATTCGGCGCAGCAACTGCACCGCCGACCAGAGTGCCGGCGTTTCCTTGACCATCCGGCCCGCGGCGAGCGTAGCGGCGATCGCCGGCGCCGCGATGCGGCCGCGCAGGGTGAGCGGAACGAACGTATCGATGAGCGGCTCAGGCTCCTTGCAGAAGAAGCTCTTATAGCGCGCGCGTCCGACGCCGATGTCAAAACTCCGTACGCCGCGGGCGGCGCAATCCTCGATCATATGCATCAGCAGGATCAGGCCAGGACTGTGACGCGAATGTTCGCTCAGCGTATAGGTGTTGAACATCGACGAGAATCGATAACCATCGATGATGGCGCCGAACAGAGCCAGCACTTCGCCACCACCTTCGAGTGCGTGGAGCTCGATCAGAGGTCTTCCGTCTGCGAGCTGTTGCTGGCAAGCATCGCGCAAGAACTGGGCGACGCCGGGCTCGGTAAAGACATTGCTGATGCCAAGCGAGGCCATGTGCACGGCCTTCTGGGCAAAGAAGCTGTCGAGCAAGCGGTCGACTTCCCCCGGTGACGCGCACTTCACGTAGCGATAGCCGGAGAGACGTTGCAGCTTGCGCTCCTTGGTGCGCAGCCGCGACCGCATCGCTGGACTTGCTGCGCTCCACCCCGGCTCGGCATCTGCAGCCGGGATGGTGAGCTTAGCGCTCACGTCCACCGAGAGCTGGTGCGACAGGAGCGCGAACGGATTGGCGATACCGTCCCAGGTTGGCGTCTGTCGAAACAGCGTGAGCAGGTCGACCGGATGGCCGCCAGTTCGAAGCTGACAAAAAATATCGCGGAGTCCATCGACGGTGATGCTCGCGGCAATGTCGCGCCGCCACAGCCCAAAATTGAAATTGGCGTGCTTGGCGCCAAGGAAGCTGGCGACGCCAAGCGGGCCTGTCCGCGTGCGTCCCAACGGCCAGAGGAACATCGGCTCGCCGGTGCGATCGCGGCCCGCAACGATGAAAGGCGTCACCCCGCTTTGCGCTCCAACGTGGCGATGCCAGGCGGCCAACAGGTCAAATCGCTGGTAGGGAGTTGCAACGGCTCTGCCCTGTTCAAGCCGGCGCCACACGGGTTCGGCCGCCGCGAGATCGTCGAAGACCTCGACGCTGGCGAGCTTTCCGGCGGACATTACGTCTACGGGCGCAGCTTGTTCCTGGCCCGCCTGGTAGCGTACTGCCACATTCATCTGACAACGCGGCCCTTCGAGCCCCTGGGTAGCCGGGTGATCCAGCCCGCGACCTTGGCAGGGAATTCTCAATAAAGAGTTGGGATATTGCCCAGCCTTGGAATGGGGAATACGGCCTTGGTCGCCTTGAAGAAAACGATCATTCGGACCGGCCTCGAAACGCTTTATTTCACGGGCGCGCATCATCTGATGCGTCCCTTTGTCGGCGGGATCGGGGCGATCCTGACACTGCACCACGTGCGGCCGCCGCGGCTCGACCGCTTCCAGCCGAACCGGTTGCTGGAGGTCACCCCGGCATTCCTGGAGGACGTGCTGCGAGCGTTGCGCCGCGCGCGGATCGACCTCGTCAGCCTCGACGAAATGTACCGCCGCCTGACCGAAGGGGATTTAGGCCGGCGCTTCATGTGCATGACCTTCGATGATGGCTATCGCGACACTCGCCAGTGGGCCTATCCGATCCTGCAGCGCTACGAAGTTCCGTTTGCGCTCTATATCCCGACCAGCTTTCCGGACCGGATCGGCGAGTTGTGGTGGCTCGCGCTCGAGGCCGTGGTCGCCCGCAACGAGCGCGTCACGCTCCTGATCGACGGCAAGGAGCGCGGTTTCGAATGCACCAGCATCGCCGAAAAGCGCCACCTCTTCGACCAGTTGTATGGCTGGGTCCGCAGCTTCAAGACCGAGAAAGAACTGCGCGAGGTCGTACGCGATCTTTGCGGGCGCTATCAGGTGGATATCGCCGCGTTCTGCCAGGAACTTTGCATGGGCTGGGACGAACTCGCCGCGTTGTCCGAGGATCCGTTGGTGACGATCGGCGCTCATACCGTGAACCACGTCATGCTTGCCAAGGTGCCGGAGAAATCTGCGCGCGCCGAGATGGACATGAGCCGCGCCGTGATCGAGGCGTCGCTGGGCGTGCGGCCGGAGCACTTGTCTTATCCGGTCGGGGACGCGACCTCGGCAGGGCCGCGCGAGTTCCGTATCGCTGCCGAACTCGGGTACAAGACGGCAGTGACGACCCGCCCCGGCGTGCTGTTCCCGGTGCATCGCGAGCACCCGACCGCACTGCCGCGCATTTCGCTCAACGGCGAACATCAGCAGATGCGCTATGTGCGGGTGCTCCTCTCGGGCGCAGCGACGGCGATGTGGAACGGGTTTCGCCGCGTGGATGCGGCGTGAACGGACGACAGCGGACGGGAGGACAGATGACAGATCATCTGACGGAAAATCGGACCAGGGTTGACCCTTGCTGCTCTTATCTGTCCTCCGTCGTCTGTCGTCTGCCGTCTGCTTTCGACATCCAGCGGATGAGCGGCATCGCCGGCAAGACCCACGCGAGCCCGGCGACCACGAAATAGATCGCCTCGATCACGCCGTTCGCCTTGATCACGGGGAACTGCGCCACCGCCATCGAGGCGAGCGACCACACCGTCACCAGGACGATGAGCGCTACGGCGCCGATCAATTTGCGCAAACGGATGGGCATGGCCGGTGGTTTCGCCGCATTGCGATCATCAGGGCCTGACTATATGGTCCGCGCCGTCCTCGGCAAGTGAGCTTGAATGTCCCGTGTCGCTATTGGTCTCGAGCGCCATCAGCGCGCCGTCCGCCTCTGGCTGTCGGCGCTGGCCGCGCTCGTGTTCGCGATGGTCGTGGTCGGCGGCGCGACGCGGCTCACGGAATCCGGGCTTTCGATCGTCGAGTGGAAGCCTGTTTCCGGGGCATTGCCGCCGATGAGCGAGGCGCAATGGCAGGCCGAGTTCGACGGCTACAAGGCCATCCCGCAGTATCAGCAACTCAACCGCGGCATGAGCCTCGACCGGTTCAAGGTGATCTACTGGTGGGAATGGAGCCATCGCCTGCTCGGGCGCGTGATCGGGGCGGTGTTCCTCATTCCCTTCCTTTGGTTCCTGTGGCGCGGTGCGATCGGGCCGCCGTTGCGCGCGCGGCTCGCGGCGATCTTCGGGCTTGGCGCGGTGCAGGGCGTCGTCGGCTGGTGGATGGTCGCGTCCGGGCTCGCCGGCCGCGTCGAGGTCTCGCAATATCGCCTCGCGTTTCATCTGACGCTGGCGAGCATGATCTTCGCCGCATTGATCTGGACCGCGCAGAGCCTCGCGCCGCGTCCGTCGATCCAGGTTTCGTCGCGCATCCGCGTCAGCGCGATCGCGCTGGTGGTCCTGGCGCTCACGCAAATTTATCTCGGTGCGCTGGTCGCGGGTCTGCGCGCGGGACTCCTTTACAATACCTGGCCATTGATCGACGGGCGCTTCGTGCCGGCGGCGCGCGACCTGTTCTTCAACGTGCCGTGGTGGCGCAACCTGTTCGAAAATCCCCTCACGGCGCAGTTCGATCACCGCATGCTTGCCTATGCGGTACTGATCTTTGCGCTGCTGCACGCGTTCGATGCGACGCGCTCCGCGAAGGAAGCAAGCGCCGGAGCGCTTGCACTCGCCGTGGTGGTTTCGCTGCAGGCATTGCTTGGAATTACGACGCTCCTTCTGCAGGCTCCGCTCTTTTTGGCGCTGGCGCATCAGGCGATGGCGATGATCGTACTGACAGCGGCGGTCGTTCATGCGCAGCGTATGAGCACGTCGAGCGCACGTGCGCGGGCGCCAGCCGGCGCACCGGTGCCGTCGGCGTCCTAAGCTTGCGCAAGTCCCTGCTCCAAGTCCGCGATGATATCGTCCTTGTCCTCGAGGCCGATCGACAGACGCACCACGTCGGGGCCGGCGCCGGCCTGCACCTTCTGCGCGTCGCTGAGCTGGCGGTGCGTGGTCGAGGCCGGATGGATGATCAGCGAGCGGGTGTCGCCGATGTTCGCCAGGTGCGAGAACAGCTTCACGCTTGAAACAAGCTTCACGCCGGCGTCGTAGCCGCCCTTGAGGCCGAACGTGAACACCGCGCCGGCCCCCTTGGGCACGTATTTCTGCGCCAGCGCGTGATAGCGGTCACCGGCGAGGCCCGGATAGCTGACCCACGCGACCTTCGGATGCCCGGCGAGCCAGGTTGCGACCGCCAGCGTGTTGTCGCAGTGGCGCTGCATGCGCAGCGGCAGCGTCTCGATGCCGGTGAGGATGAGGAATGCGTTGAACGGGGACAGCGCCGGCCCGAGGTCGCGCAGCGCGAGCACGCGGCAGGCGATCGCGAACGCGAAGTTTCCGAAGGTCTCGTGCAGCACGATGCCGTGATATTCCGGCCGCGGCTCCGACAGCATCGGATAGCGCTTCTCGCGCGACCAGTTGAAGGTGCCGGCGTCGACGATCAGGCCGCCGATCGAGTTGCCGTGCCCGCCCAGAAACTTCGTGAGCGAATGCACCACGATATCGGCGCCGTGATCGATCGGCTTGCACAGGTAGGGTGTGGCGAGCGTGTTGTCGACGATCAGCGGCACTCCGGCGCGCTTGGCGATCGCGGAGATCGCCTCGATGTCGGTGATGACGCCGCCGGGGTTGGCGATCAACTCGATGAACACCGCCTTGGTCTTCGGTGTGACCGCCCGCTCGAAGCTCGCGAGATCGTCGGGATCCGCCCACGACACGTTCCAGCCGAAATTCTTGAACGCATGATTGAACTGATTGATCGAGCCGCCATAGAGCTTTTTCGAGGCGACGAATTCGTCGCCCGGTTGCATCAGGCAATGCATCACGATCACCTGCGCGGCGTGGCCGGAGGCGACCGCCAAGCCGGCGGTGCCGCCTTCGAGCGCGGCGACGCGTTCCTCCAGCACCGCGTTGGTCGGGTTGCCGATGCGCGTGTAGATGTTGCCGAATGCCTGCAGGCCAAACAGCGAAGCGGCGTGATCGACGTCCTCGAACACGAAGGACGTGGTCTGATAGATCGGCGTCGCGCGTGCGCCGGTGGTGGGATCGGGCTGGGCGCCGGCGTGGATCGCGAGCGTCGCAAAGCCGGGAATGCGGTCGGTCATGTCCGGTCCTCATGCGGGCCGGGCTGGCCCGCGGTCCGGTTAGTCGGACGGGAAGGGCGCGTCAAGGCAGGTGCTAACAGGAGAAGGTGCGAGAGAACCGCTGATTTTAATATTTGATGACTGCGGCAGCGGCGTCGATGCTCACACCTTCATTCATTACTTTGATGAGCGCGCGCTTCGCCGCCCCTGTTGTTTGACGGCGCGGGGGGCGCCGGTATTCCAGGTCCCTCGGCGTGATACGAGGGGAGGTGGAGCGCCGAGAGGCGTTCAACCAGATATCCACGCCTGCGAGCGTGGCGCGCGTCTTGCGAGACGCGCCCGCCTCTCGGCGCTCCGCCGCGGCATTTTTCAGTCTCCGGGCCGCGCTTCATCGCGCCGGCGGACCGGCGGTCATCAGCGAGCTCCTCGCGGCCAGCTCATAGTGGCCGGCGGGCGGAGGCCCCGGAGCCGCCCGAGTGCGCGGTTACGAGCCGCGCCCGCAGGGGCCGCCCCTCGCTCCATCCGCCGAACGTCTCCGGAAGACGCCCCTCAGCGAGCGAGGTGGAAGATAGGTATATAATCATAGTGATTTTGTCAAGATCCTGCCGGGGCAGTCGAGTCAGTTTGAACGAGGCGGCTACTGACGAGGCTTCCGGGCTCAGAAATTCGGGCGCATACTGCTTCCATGAAAGATTCTCCAGAAGCGCCGGTCATGTTGCCGCTCCAGGACAAGGACGGGACCGGTTGGCACGTAGTCATCAGATATCACACAGGCCACGAGCGCCGGGTGGACGGCTTCGCTACCGAAAACGAGGCCCTAGAGTGGATAGTTGCCAACGCAACGCAGGTCGACAAATAGCCTCTGCCCGACGGGCATCGCCGGTCCGCGTGAGGCGGCAGGTCATGCCTGCGGCTGACCTGCTCTGCAGCGCTCGACCGCAATGCGCCAAATGGCGTCACTCAACTCGGCGTGAACTCTATTGCTGTTCGCGAGTTTATGGCCTTCCCTCATGCGCCAAGGGGCGCGGTCCGGTGGCGGCGGCCTTCAAGGGAAGTGTCGCTCGGCAAATGACGCGCCGCTCAGCCAGGTAGAGGCGACCGATGACAGGATTTCCGCGAACCGACAAAGGACTTTTGCGGCATCTGCGCTCCGGCCTGGTGCTCGCGGGCTTGCTCCTGGCGGTGATCGTGCTCGCTGCCTCCCGGCCGGAGGCCGAGCAGGCTCACGAAATTCCCGCGCCCGCGCTGGATGAACCCGTTGGAAATGATGCGGGGCGCGAAGTCGTGGTGCTGGCCGGAGGTTGTTTCTGGGGCGTTCAGGGTGTCTTCCAGCATGTCGCCGGCGTAACCAGCGCCGTGTCCGGGTATGCCGGCGGTGAGAAGTCAACGGCCCAATACGAGACCGTGAGCGGAGGCAGCACCGGTCATGCTGAATCGGTCGAGGTAACATTCGATCCGCGCCAGATCAGCTTTGGCCGCATCCTGCAAATTTTCTTCTCGGTCGTTCACAATCCGACCGAACTCAACCGCCAGGGTCCGGACTTCGGCACGCAGTATCGCTCGGCCATTTTTCCGACCAGCGCTGCGCAAGCGCAAATTGCCAAGGCTTACATCGATCAGCTTGATCAAGCTCAAGTCTTCAAGGCGGCGATCGCCACGGCGATCGAGCCGGACAAGACTTTCTACGCGGCCGAGGGCTACCATCAGGATTACCTGACGCGGCATCCGGCCCAGCCTTACATCGTCTATAACGACCTGCCCAAGATCGAAGATTTGAAACGCCTGTTTCCCGACGCCTATCACGTCGAGCCGGTGCTGGTTGGCCCGTCACGTCCGACGGACTGATACCTGCGGCCTTGAACGAAGACACGCCACATCGAAAGTCGATGGGCTTCGCTGCGCTCAAACCCTGCTGCGCGCTACGGCGCGGGCCCGACGCCTGAACCAGCGGCGAGGCCGGCTTCGGTGAGCTCGTAGGTGTAGCGGTCGCGCAATTTGATCTTGATCCAACTGTTGGCGACCGCCTTGTTCAAGCCGCGTTGGAAATCGGCGTCGCGCACGTCCATGAAATTGTTGCGCCGCAGGACGCCGCTCGGTCGAATCTTGTGTTTCATGAAGATGCCGAGGATTTGGCGGCCGACCTCTTCATCCGATGCCATGTCACACATCCGCTGCTTGCGTAGATGCAACGATCACACAAGCGCAACGCCGTCGCAAGCGGCGCAATGGAGCTATACCCTTTAATCTGCGGCCTTTCTCACCGCGCATGCACTCCCTCGTGGCGAGGATAGCGGTGGGCAAGCGAAGCCTGCCTGCCGAGTGCGTACCTCTGCCTACCTTCGCGCCGCGTTCCGATGGTGACTATGTCAGGCAGCGGACACATGTCGATGCTCGAAGGCGACGGGAACTTCCGTCGCAATGAGACGTTAGCGGTCCGGGTTGATGGGGTTGAGGTTTCCATGTCCCAGTCCGCAATGTTTCCGGCCTTGGTTGCTGGCGAGGGTGTTGGCAGCGTTCATCGCATCGCATCCCCGAAAGCATGGAGAGAGGATGTCATGGTGCACATTCAGCCGCAGATGGCAGGTCAGCCATTGTGTACGCCGGCTGACCTGGACGATTTTTTCGAAAATGGCGCCGTCGCGCTGCATCTGGTCGGTGCGGACGGAATCATTCTCAGGGCGAACCAGGCGGAGCTAGAGCTTCTCGGGTACGCGGCGGAGGAATACATTGGTCGCCACATCGCCGAATTCCACGCCGACGAGGATGTGATCGACGACATCCTGGCGCGGTTGAGCCGCGGCGAAAGGCTGAAAAAATATCCCGCGCGGCTCCTTGTCAAGGACGGAACGGTCAAACACGTCGAGATTACGTCGAGCGTGCAGTTCCGGGACGGAAAATTCATCAACACCCGTTGCTTCACTGTCGACGTGTCGGACCGGATCAGGGCGCAGGCGCAACTGCGGCACGAGGACGAACATCTGCGTCAGGTTCTCGATGCGCTCCCGGCCGCCGTGTATACGACCGATGCCAAGGGCACTATCACCTATTACAACCGGGCGGCCGCGGAGTTGGCCGGCCGCGAGCCTGAAATCGGGAAGGACGAATGGTGCGTCACGTTCCGCATCTACAGCCCTGACGGCAAGGTGCTCCCGCACAACGAATGTCCGATGGCTGCCGCCCTCAAGGAAAAGCGGCCCATACGGGGTGTTGAGGCGATCGCCCAGAGGCCTGACGGCACGCTGTTCCCCTTCCTGCCGTTTCCGACTCCCATTACCGACGAGGCTGGCCGGCTCGTGGGCGCGGTCAATATGCTCGTGGATATCAGCGAGCGGAAGCAGTCCGAGACGCGGCAAAAAATCCTGCTCGACGAGCTGAACCATCGCGTGAAAAACAACATGCAAATGCTGTGCGCGCTGCTCGAGACGGCGCAGCGTGAGGCCGGTCCGCAAGCGCAAGCTGTGCTGCGTGATGCCAGCCGGCGGGTATCGGCGATGGCAGCGGCGCAGCAGGTTCTGTACAACTCCTCCGCCGCCACCACATTCAAGGCAGGCGACTTTCTGCACGCGGTCGGCAAGAGCGCGCAGCTCGCGTTTGGACGAGACATAACGCTGAAGGTCGAGGATGCGTCGGGTCATCTATCCAACGACGTTTCGATGCCGCTTGCGCTGATCTTGAACGAGCTTCTGACCAACGCGGCAAAGCACGGCGTCAACGGCCGCGGTGAAGGGACGATTTCGCTAGGCCTGAAAGAAGCCGGAGATGAAATGGTTCTCTGGGTCGAGGATGACGGACCGGGGTATGAGTACAAGCCCACCGGGCGCCGGTCTTCCGGCCTCGGTCTGGTCACCGGCCTGACGCGACAACTGCGCGGCACGTTCGAGATCGAGCGAGGGATCGGTGCCCGCTGCATCGTCCGATTCCCTACGCACCCCTAGACAGAGTTCGGCGGCATGCTCGAATTGGCAGCGTTGCCGCAAACCCGGCATCCAACAGCCGCGACGACCTCCGCTTCCAGCGACGGGGGCACCGACGCCGGCCGGGCAAGACCGGTTCGCATCCTGATTGTCGAAGACGATTACTTCGTGGCGACCGACCTCGAGCACAAGCTCACGGAAGCCGGTTTCGAAGTCGTCGGTGTTGCGGTGACGGCGGAAGAGGCCATTCAACTTGCCGCCGAAGCCAAGCCCGCGCTCGCTGTCATGGACATTCGGCTGGCCGGAAAACGCGATGGCATCGACGCCGCCGTCGAGTTGCTCGGGAAGCACCAGGTCCGCTCCATATTCGCGACAGCGCACTGCGATGCCGAGACGCGGGTGCGGGCGCAAAAGGCGCAGCCGCTGGGCTGGCTGACGAAGCCGTATTCGGCAGAACTGGTCCTCGCGACCATCCGGGAAGTCTTGCGCGGATCGTGGTGACGACGGCGCCAGCCGGCGCACCGTATTCCGCGGTCTCCGGCCAAGCCGTAGGTTCCCCCTTCGGCCAAGCCACCGTCCACAGGCAGCGGCGGAGCGTCCGCCGCAGGCTGCTATCAATGGGCACCTTGCTGCTGTTCGGCCTGGAGGGCATGGAGCATCGCCTCCTGGACGTCGGCTTCGAGGGTGCACGAGGCGGGATCGATGAACGGGTTCGGAGCACCGTCCTTAAGCTTCGCGTATTTCTCCTGCATGTTGTACTGCGCGCCATGGTCGCCAAGCTGGACGTCGCAGGGGAGCGCACGCACGGTCTTGAACGCGCGGTTGAACTCCTCGACCAGCGCCGGGGTGAGCGCAGCGGGCGGGCGCAGGCTGCATCCGAACATCACGTTGTAGGTCTTGCCGCCCTCTTGAGCCGTCGTGGTCCAGGTCGTGCAGCCGTGGGTGTGGCCGGGTGTCAGATGCGCGACCAGCGTTGTGCCGCCGAGCGTCACCGGCTCGCCGTCGTGCAGGGTTCGGTCGATTGGATGCTCCTTGCCGCCGGGCTTCATCGCCCGCAGCGCCGGCACGTCCTCGGCCATCGCCATCACCTGTGCGCCGGTCATCTGCTTGACCAGGGCATCGCCTTCCTGATGGTCGCCGTGGGCGTGGTTTCCGAGCAGGATCTTGATGTCGGAAAATTTGAAGCCGAGGTCGGTGACCGACTTCTCGATCGTCGGCACATTGCGCTCGTAGGTGCTGTCGAGGAGGATGTTTCCTTGCGGGGTCACGATCAGAAACGAACTGAGCGTGCGGGTGCCGACATAGTAGATGTTGCCGATGATCTTGTGGGGCGGGAACTGGGTTGTCCGGTCCGCCTCCGTACCCATGTTACGCGCCAATATCATTCGCGGCGTATAGGTCTGCCCCCTGACGGTGACGGCGGGATGATCGGCCGGCGGTTGACCCTGCGCAAAGCTCGTGCTCGCGCCTGGACCGACGAGCGCTCCAAGGAGAGCGGTGCATAAGGTCATCGTAGAAATATTGTACATTGTGCCCTCCGGGTCGATTTGAATATGCAAGCGGTGATTTTGTAACACTGTCATTTTCGCGGCACCAGGGCGCGCCGCAGGTGGGCAAAGCGAAGGCTGGCTACGCTTGGTGCAGTTACGATACGGTGATTGCCGCCGCGCCTGCGATCAGGCAGGTTGGGCGCGGGTGGGCGACAACCATTTTTTCTTTGGAGGAAACCAACCATGAGACTCTATGTCGGCTTATTCGCGGCGATCGCCGCGACGGCGCTCGCAAGCCCGAGCCGGGCGGACGACAGCGACAAATTCCTCGTTCGCGGCCCCGCAGCCAAGGTGCTGATGGAGCAGAACGAGATCAACGTCGCGACCGCCGAGGCCATCGGCAAGGCGTGCGTCGACGAAGCCGTCAAGCAAGGCGTGAGAATCAGCATTGCCATCTATGATCAGTTCGGCGAACCGGTCTACCTCTACCGCATGGACGGTCAGGGGAAGGTCCAGGTCGAGACCGCGATGATGAAGGCGCGCACCGTGCTCAACACGCGTCAACCGAGCAAGGCGACGATGAATCAGGTGCTGACCGGCCGCTCGTCGGAACTGCGTCAGTATTCGTTCGGCAATTTCGCCAATTCCGGCGGTCTGCCGATCATCATCAACGGCAATCAGTTCATCGGCGCCATCGGCGTCGGCGGCTCGGCGCCGAATCCGCCGGTCTGGAGCGACGAAATCTGCGCTTGGCGTGCGCTCACCAAGGTGATGGGTCCGCAGCCGCCGCTGCTGCCCGACGTGCAGCCGAGCACGGCCGGCGGTGCGCGGTAACAAGGCGCAACATTTCGCAGCCCGCGGGCGGATCGAGAAGAATCCCGCGCGATCGAACTGAGGCATCGGCTTACGAAGCAGCGGGCTCTGACGCCGCATGTTTAGCAAACCGATGTCGACCCCTTTGAGCAACGATCAGTTCATCGCGCTGCGACTGTGGGCGATGAACTTCGGCACGGTCAGAACGGCGAGCATCGCGCTTTGGCCGATCTTCCGCTATTCGCGCGAGCAGGATCGGCGCTTGCTCGCGCTCGCGCTTACGGTCCCGCAGGCGACGCGGCTCACCTGGGTTCTCATCGCGGCCGTCATCTGGTGCGTGGTGGGATTTCTGCTCGCCTTCGTGCCGCTGGTGCCGCTGATGACCACTTCGCTGCCGCCGAACCGCGGCCAGTTTGTTGATCTGCTGCTGAAGATCGCAATCGTCGGGACTATGTTCGCGGCTTTCGTCAGCGGAAGCCTGATCGGCACCTGGGGCGCCGGGCGGATCGTCAATATGCTGATGCCGCTGCGCCCGGTCGGTCAAGTCGCCGGCGATGCCGAGCTGCTGGCGCGGATCCGGCAACAGATCATCCCGGTGGCGATTTGCACGGTGCTTTGCGTGCCGTTGCTGCCCTTGGTGACGCTCTTGGCGCGGATGCTTTGAGAGCGCTGGAGGTGCCCGCGCCGTTGGTCACTTTGACAGAAGAGGCTCCGTGCCTAAGATCGCGCGCGTCGGGCTGCCGGCGTGGTCGGGCTTCGGCTTCATGGGGGAGATGAGCATGGTCGTTGAATGGCGTGTTCGCGTGGTCGCAGGGCTTGCGACTTTATTTGCGGCCATGGCCGTGCCGTTCGGCCTCGGCACCGCCGCGGCGGCGGAAATCAAGGTGCTGACCACGACCAACATGATGCCGATCCTGGAGCGGCTCGCGGGCTCGTTCGAAAGCTCGTCCGGTCACAAGGTCAAGTTCGAGCACGGCGGCGCGGCGCCGATCCAGAAGCGCATCCAGTCCGGCGAATTTGCCGACGTGGCGATCCACAGCCGCTCCGCTCTAGACCAGCTTGCGAAGGAAAGCCGCATCAAGTCCGGCAGCGTCGTCGACATTGCGCATATCCCGGTCGGGCTCGCGGTGCGTGCCGGCGCGGCGAGACCCGACGTGAGCTCGGTCGAGGCGTTCAAGCGTGCGCTCCTCGCCGCCGGTTCGATCGCCTATCCCAATCCGGCGGGCGGCAGCCTGGGCGGCATCTATGCGGCGGAACTCGCCGAGCGGCTCGGCATCGCCGCCGAGATCAAGTCCAAGGTCAAGCTCACCGGCGCTGCCACGGCCGCGGCCGAGCTGGTGGCGAAGGGCGGCGCCGACCTGGTGATCGATCAGCTCGTTCAGCTCCGCCAGGTGCAGGGCCTCGATATCGTGCTCCCGCTGCCAGCCGAGCTGACGCCGCAGATCGCGATGTCGGCGGGCGTTCCGGCGTCGGTGCACGAGGCGGATGCGGCGATGGCGCTGATCAGGTTCCTCACCTCGCCGGCGGCCGCCGAGGTGGTCAAGGCGCAGGGCATGGTGCCTTAGCGCCCGCTTTCTTCCTTCTGCGCTTGTGTCGAAGCGTCGGTGGTGCCGCCCGCCATCGTGGTGCGGTTTAGCGACATGCGCTGGATGCCGCGGCCGAAGAGTTGCGCCTTCTTCGCTGAGATCGTGCGAGTGTTCACGCCCATCCAGGCGATTTCGGAGGAGAGGCGGCCGTATTCGATCTTCGGGCAGCGATTCATCACGACTTTGAGCCCCGCCGCTTCGGCGAGCTTCGCGGCGTCGTCATTGCGGATGCCAAGCTGCATCCAGATCACCTGCGGGCGCGGCTTGAGCGCGAGCGCTTCGGCCACGATCGCGGGCGCGTATTGCGGCGCGCGGAAGATGTCGACCATGTCGACCGGCTCAGGGATGTCGGCGAGCTTGGCGTAGACCTTCTGTCCGAGAATGTCGTGGCCGGCCTGCCCCGGGTTGACCGGGATCATCCGGTAACCCCGTTCCAGAAGATACTTGAAGGCGAAGTAGCTCGGACGGTTGTCCTTCGGCGAGATGCCGACCATGGCAATCGTCTTCACGGTATTGAGGATGCCGCGAATATAGCTGTCGTCGTAGTTATCGTGATTCATTGGCGGCCGGGTTTCCATGCCCGCCAGATATAGGCTCGCCCGGCGAGCGCCGGTAGTCATGCCATCACGGCGAGCGGACATGGCGCGTCCACTCACCTCGCTTTCGTGTCGCCGCCGCGAAAGCGACCGTTCGTGTATCCGCGGACTGTTCAGTGCTTGCGCTTCACCTTGCGGCTGGCGGCGGCGGCGGGCGCGTCCTTGTTGAACTCCTTGCGGCAGCCGGGGCTGAGTTGGGAGATCTTCGCAATCATGCACGCCCTGACCCTGACCTCGTCGGGGATCGCTTCGCCGCAGACCCGGAACGCATCGTCCTGGCACGCCATCTGCTGTTCCTGAGTATAGGCCGAGGCCGGCGCGGAAAATCCAGCGGCCGTCAAGACCACCGCGAGTGCGATCAGCTTGTGCATAGTAGCTCCCTTGTCGGCCGCAGTGGCGGACCGAGTGCGATTGACCTCTGAGGGAAGATGGCCCCCATCTTCGCCGTGAATTCGGTTGAGCGCGTGGTCGCGCTCAGCCGTCCTTCCATGTCGGCGCCCGCTTTTCGACGAATGCCGAGATGCCTTCCTCGGCGTCGCGGGTCAACATATTTTCCACCATCACCTCGGCGGTCAACTCGTACGCGTCGGTAAGCCCCATTTCGAGTTGGCGATAGAACGCCTCCTTGCCGATCTTGACCACATGCGTGGACTTCGAGGCAATTTTGCGCCCGAGCGTCAGCGCCGTCTCGCGCTCCGTACCGGGCTTTACCA
The DNA here is from genome assembly GCA_963702695.1 of uncultured Alphaproteobacteria bacterium. Lineage (GTDB taxonomy): Bacteria > Pseudomonadota > Alphaproteobacteria > Rhizobiales > Xanthobacteraceae > VAZQ01. The sequence continues at coordinate 437,551 of CAVPDS010000029.1, forward strand.
CGCGGTTGACGAGGCCGATTCGCAAGGCCTCTTCGGCTGCAATCGGCTCGCCAGTCAACAGCATTTCCAGGGCCGGCTTGCGTGCGACATTGCGCGAGAGCGCGACCATCGGGGTCGAGCAGAACAGGCCAATGTTAACGCCCGGCGTTGCGAAGCGGGCGGCCGCGGATGCCACCGCGAGATCGCAACTCGCCACAAGCTGGCAGCCGGCTGCGGTCGCGGTGCCTTGCACGGCGGCGATCACCGGCTGCGGCAAGCGGACGATCTGCTGCATCACCGCGCCGCAGGTCGTCACGATGTGCTTGAAATAGGCGCGGCCGCGGTCGGGATCGGCCCGGTGCGCGTTCAATTCCTTGAGGTCATGCCCAGCCGAGAACGCCGAGCCATTCGCGGCAAGGATCACGGCGCGGACCGAACGATCCGCGGCGAGCGCGGCAAGTTGGGCACCGAGGGCGGCCAACAGCGCTTCCGAAAGAGAATTGCGCGCCTCCGGCCTGTTTAATATCAGCACCGCGATGCCGCCGGCATCCTCGCGCAGGAGGGCCGGTGCCGAAGCGGGCAGGGGGCAGGCAGCGGCCGGGGTCGTCATGTCGGTCAGGGCGTCAGCCGGCGCACGCTGCGAAACTGATAGTGGCCTTCATTGTTCGTTCCCCACGCTGTGTTCGTTCCCCACGCTATGACGCGTAAGTCTAGCTTGCAGACCGAGGTCAGCCAAGCCGATCGCCGGTTGTTGCGGAACGCGTGCGCCGCGCACGGCGTTGAGGCGAGAGGGCGCAACGCCGGAGGTGATCAATGGCCGCCAAAGCCCATCGAACGACCAGGCGCAAGAGCACCAAGAAGGGCGCGCGCAAGCATGCATCGCATGCCAGGCGAGCGTCGTCGGCGCGGCGCACCCATTCAACGCGAAGGTGGTCGCACAAGGTGACGGAGGAGAGCGATGCGCTCGACCTCAAGGGCGGCGTGTTCAAGCTCGACAGCCCGAAGAAGATCGCGGCTTCGCTCAAGCGTTCCGCAGAGCAAAGCAAGCGGCGCAAGAGCACCCCCTATCGCTCCGCGTTGTCGATGCTGACTTTCTACATCAATCGCGCGGGCAAGAATTTGTCGGCGAGCCGGAAGAAGAAGCTCAATCAAGCGAAGGAAGAGCTGAAGGTGCAGTTCGGACGCTTGCAGGATGGGTAGAGCGAAGCGAAACCCATCAGCAGCGTTTCATTTGCGGAAGCTTAGCCGAGTGCCCACTGACTTCGCCGTGCGGACTCGGATGTCGACACAAAACTGATGGGTTTCGCTTCGCTCTACCCATCCTGCACTCGGCGCGCTAAACCGGCCGGATGAACGACGCGCTGCCGAAGGCCCCCTTGCTGACCCTTCAAGAGCTCGATCGGCTGTTGTCGGCGGAATTCCCGCAGATGCTCGACCGTTCGCGCGGTCACAGTGTCGAGGACGTCTGGCACGGCGGCGCGCGCGTGCGCCGGGCCTACAGCGATCGTTCGCTGCGGCCGGGTGGAACGGTTGCCGGCGCGACGCTGATGGCACTCGGCGATTTCGCCATCTATGTCGCGGTGCTGGCATCGATCGGCTGGGTACCGCTCGCGGTGACGACCAGCCTCACCATCAACTTCCTGCGCAAGCCGGCGCAACGCGACCTGATCGCCGAATGCAAGCTGCTCAAGCTCGGCAAGCGGCTCGCAGTCGGCGAGGTCACCATCCGCTCCGACGGTGAGGACGAGCCGGTGGCGCACGTGACCGCGACCTACTCGCTCCCGCCCCGCTAGGAACGCTCTTCCTGGTTATATAATACCATAATTGCAAGGGATTGATTTTGCGGACTTAATTCTCCCAGAATTGATTGACCGCAATGGTTGGCTCGTGTTAGAGCGCGCCACCTGATCCACCGGAAGCGCACGCCATGACAACCCGTTCGGCAAAGCCTGCCGAGATCCAGAAGAAGTGGGTGATGATCGACGCCGACGGCCTTATCGTCGGCCGGCTCGCCACACTGGTCGCCAAGATCCTGCGCGGCAAGCACCTGCCGATCTACACCCCGCATGTGGATTGCGGCGACAACGTCGTCATCATCAATGCGGCCAAGATCGTGCTCACGGGCAACAAGCGCCAGGACAAGGTGTATCGCCACCACACCGGCTACATCGGCGGCATCAAGGAGCGCACCGCGCGCTCGATCCTGGAGGGAAAATTCCCGCAGCGGGTCGTCGAGAAGGCGATCGAGCGCATGCTGCCGCGCGGTCCGCTCGCGCGCCGCCAGCTTGGCAATCTTCGGGTCTATCCCGGGCCCGACCATCCGCACGCGGCGCAGAACCCTGAAAAGCTCGACGTCGCCGCCCTGAACCGCAAGAACGCAAGGAGCGCGTGACTTGGCCGAAACCATTCAATCGCTCGATCAATTGTCCACGCTCAAGCCGGCGACGACGACGCTGGAATCTCCGAAATACGTGCAGAAGATCGACAGGCAGGGCCGTGCCTACGCGACCGGAAAGCGCAAGGACGCGGTGGCGCGGGTGTGGGTCAAGCCGGGCGTCGGCAAGATCGTCATCAATACCCGCGAGGTCGAAGTCTATTTCGCCCGCCCGGTGCTGCGCATGCTGATCCAGCAGCCGCTGGTCGCCGCCAACCGTGCCGGCCAATACGATGTCACCTGCACCGTATCCGGTGGCGGCCTGTCGGGCCAGGCCGGCGCCGTGCGCCACGGCCTGTCCAAGGCGCTGATGGCCTACGAACCGGATCTGCGCGGCGCGCTCAAGCGCGGCGGGTTCCTCACCCGCGACCCGCGCGTGGTCGAGCGCAAGAAGTACGGCAAGGCCAAGGCGCGGCGCAGCTTCCAGTTCTCGAAGCGCTGAGTTTCGACGTTCGCACCGGTGCTCCGGCGCGCAACTCTTCCTATTGTGGTGGCCGGGCCTGTCCCGGCCATTTCGTTATCGAGTTCGGGCGGGACCAATTCCAGAGCGAATTCCGATCACCTTGAAACATCTCCGCTCGTCCCCGCGGAGGCGGAGACCCAGGGGCCACACAATAAGCGCCCGTGCTTGGGCAAAGGCCGGACCCCCGCATCCGCGGGGGTGAGCGGAGTTGAGGAATCTCCGATGCTAACTGACCGGAATTCGCTCTAACAATAAGAGAGCTCGCGATGCCCCGCCTTCACCTGACCTTTGCTTCCTGCCGGTACGACCGGATGGAGGCAATCCGCGACGGCGACGTGGTGCCGGAGGGCGTCGACCTCACCGTCATCACGCTCAAGTCCGGGCGCAACGTGTTCGACCGCATGGTCGGCGGGCTTGAATTCGACATTGCCGAGCTGTCGGCCTCGGAGTTCATCAGCCTCACGGGAAACGGCGACACGCGGTTCGTGGCGCTGCCGGTGTTTCCATCGCGCGTGTTCCGGCATGGCTACATCTTCATCAACACGCGCACGGACATCCGCACCGCGAAGGATCTGGCCGGACGGCGCGTCGGCCTGCCGCTCTATACGCAGACGGCGGCGATCTGGGCGCGCGGCCATCTTGTGCATCAGTTCGGCGCCGATCTTGCAAACGTCCGTTGGGTGCAGGGCGCGGTCGAGCGCGGCGGCACCCATGGCAAGCCGCATGCTCCGCCGCTCCTGCGCCCGGTCGCGATCGAGCAGAACGAGAGCGGCGTCTCGCTCGGCGTTATGCTCGCCCGCGGCGAGATCGATGCGCTGATCGGTTCGCGCAAGCCCGAGTCCTTCGGGCGTGATCCCAACGTGGCGCGGCTGTTTCCCAATCACCGCGCGCTTGAACGGGAGCTTTACCAGACCGCTAAAATCTTCCCGATCATGCATCTCATCGCCATGCGCCGCGATCTCCACGAGCGTCACCCGTGGATCGCGACCAGCCTCTACGAGGCATTCGTCGAATCCAAACGCCGCGCGCTCGCGCGCATGCGCTACGGCGGGTCGCTCGCCGTCATGCTGCCGTGGCTGCTGTCCGAAATCGAAGAGATCGACGCGGTATTCGGCGGCGACGCCTGGCCTTACGGGATCGAGCCGAACCGTCCGACGCTCGAAGCGTTGGTCTCCTACATGGTCGAGCAGCATTTCATCGCGCGGCCGATGCCGATCGAGGATTTGTTCGTGCGCCTGCCGGGCGATTTTGGAACGTGACGGGCCTGCGCGGGTAACCCCGGAGGCAATCCACTCTCTTACGAGGCGCGCGACGACGTTAACTGGCGTCGCAGCGCCGTTGTTCCCATGAAAACTTTGCGATCAGCAACGATGGTATTCAAGCATCGCGCAGAATCATTCCAATTGCATCGTGATGATTCACACCGCAGCAAGGCTGTCGAATGCCGACGGTAACTCTGCGGCCGGAAGTAACCGCTAAGGAAGACTTGCGGGCTTAGTGTGCCCGCGGCCGCTGGGCGAGCAAGTGGTTCCCCGATCGTGCGGGCCATCGTCCTGGATCGCATCGTCCAGCATCGCATCAGCGCGGTGGCTCGAATCGGCCGATTGGCGGGCCGAATGGTTTACGCGGCCGCGGAAGTTTTCTCCTTCTTTCCCTGAAAAGCTGCACGATCGGCGCAACGCGCCGCAAAGGCTGCATGGAGAACCAACCCGCAATGCACAGCGTCGATGCTATCTCGACGGCATCGGTAGTTGTCCGTAGGAGCCCGCCATGGTCGAGCCTGATGCATTCGCGCCCGTCGCGTTGGACGTGAAGACCCTGTTCATCGTCGCGACCTGCATCACCGCTCTGCTCGGCCTGCTCCTGCTGTTCGCGTATTTCCAGGACCGCATCAAGGCGCTGGCCTGGTGGGGCACCGCGTATCTGATCGGCGGCTTCTCGGTTGCGATCTGGAGCGTCGAGAGCCTCATCTCGCCGCCGTTGCCGCCCGGCACCGCCAACGCGCTCCTGTTCATCGCCTGCGGGATGATCTGGCAGGCAGCGCGGGTGTTTCACGGCCGCCGCGTACTGTGGGGGGCGATGACCGCGGGCGCTGCGATCTGGTTGATCGCCTGCCTGATGCCCGACTTTTTGGAATGGCCCACCGCGCGGATCGTGCTGAGCTCGCTGATCGTGTCCGCTTACACCTTCCTCACCGCCGCTGAGCTTTGGCGCGAACGGCGCAAGGCCTTGCTGCGGCGCTGGCCCGCGATCTTCGTGCCGATGCTGCATGGCGCGGTGTTCCTGTTCCCGATTCCGCTCGCCAGCCTCATCCCGGCCGAGCGCGGCATCGTGACCCTCGCCAGCGGCTGGATCGCCGTGTTTGCACTCGAAACCATGCTCTACATCGTCGGCACCGCCTTCATCGTGCTTGTGCTGGCGAAGGAGCGCGCGGTACGCATGCACAAGGATGCGGCCTCGACCGACGAGTTGACTGGTGTTCTCAACCGGCGCGGCGTCCTCGCGGCGGCGGAACTGCTGCTGGCGCGGCAGAAGCAGAAGAACGAGCCGGTGAGCGCGCTGCTGTTCGACCTCGATCACTTCAAGTCGATCAACGATCGCTTCGGTCATGCCATCGGCGACGAGGCGCTGGCGCTGTTCGCGAAAGTCGCGGGCGCGAACCTGCGCGCCTCCGACGTGTTCGGCCGTTTCGGCGGCGAGGAGTTCGCGGCGTTCCTGCCCGGCTCGCTCGCCGACGCGGAGGTCGCCGCGGAGCGCGTGCGCGTTGCGTTCGAGGCCGCGGGCGCGAGCGTCGCCGGCAAGTGGCTCGCGGCCACGGTGAGTGTGGGCGCCGCCTTTGGCGCTCGGGACACCGACGTGGCGACATTGCTCGCCAACGCAGACGCTGCGCTCTATTACGCGAAGGCCAACGGCCGCAATCGCGTCGAAGGCGCGGTGGTGCCGCTCGCCGCGGCCCACGCGCCGATGCCGGAGCCGCGCGGCGTCGAGGAGGAGGATGCCGCCGACTGGTACGCGCCGGTCCACGCGGGCGCCGTCGCCGCGGCCTGATCCGATGCATTTACCCCGGGCTAACCACGTGCGGGCGGTGTAGCAGCCGCCCGCAACGGCGCGTTTACCGGAGGCGCGCTAGCATCGCGGCATGTGGAGTTCCTGGACCCCGTCGCGGCCGCGCACCGACATGCTCTTGCTGCAAGGCCAAGCCGAGCACGCCGGTTCCGCCTGGGCTTGCTCATTTTCCTGCTCCGAGGAATTCGAAGCCGCGGTGATCCGCGCCAAGCTTGCCGCCGGCATCTACGGCCCGAAACGTCGTCAGCGTTACGCGCTCTACATCGGCATCGCGATTGTCACAGCCGGCGTGCTCGCGACGTTGCTGCTGCGGATCTGAAGCGGACGCTTGCGCGGCCCCCCCTCGCTAACGCAGACTGCGCGCCTGTCATCGCCATCGGACGCTGCTCGTCCGTGCATGCGAACGGGAGAGCCGCCCCATGGCCAAGCTTCGACACATCGCGATCGCCGCTGAAGATCCCTATGCCACCGCCGAGTTCTACAAGCAGGCATTCGATTTCGTCGAAGTGCGCCGCACCGAGCCCGGCGCCGAAGGGAAATCCTATGGCGTGTTTCTGAGCGACGGCACGCTCAACCTCGCAATCCTTCACTTCGGATGGGATCAGGGCCACGGCCTCGATTTCCGCGGCATCCACCATTTCGGGGTGCTGGTCGATGACGTCGACGCCGCTACCGAGAAACTCGAAAAGCTGGGCGCCGAATGTTTCGCGCGGCGGCCGCCGGGCGTGAAGACCTTCTACGAGACCAAGTTCCACGGGCCCGATCGCGTGGTGTTCGACATCACCGACCATCCCTGGAAGGGCGCCGCGCCGCTCGACGCCGACCACGCCGAGGTGGAGGCTTTGGAGAAGGCGGAGACTTTGGAGAAGGTGAGCTGAGACGAGAGCGGCGGAGAAAACCGCCGCAGCAAACAACCGATCGCGGCTATCGCTGCAGGCTCACGTCATGGCCGGTCTTGTCCCGGCCCCGCGACTGAGCAGGCACCGCTACGCATCCGTAATCGGGATTGCGGGACCAGCCCGGCAACGAACCGGATGCGCCCGGTGTCAGGCTGCGTCCTCATCGAGAATCGCTTTGTAAAGTCCTTCCGCGGCGATCACCTTGAGAAGTTCCGCGGCGAGTCCTTCGGCGGTCATGCCTTTGGCCGCGCCCCACTGACGCATTTGCAAAATCGTATGCCGGGGCACGACGACCACAAGCGGAACGTCGGTTCGCTCGGTATTGAAGGAAATGTTAGTCCGCGCTTGCGCTACGGCGGGCTTCGGTCGAGCCGGCGTGGCGCTTACGGCAGCCAGTGGCAGCGCTCCATTCGCGAAATGCGCATGGGTAGCATAGGACGGCCGGGAGGATGAAACTTGGTGCGTGGCACCGGCCCCGCTTGCCGGCGGGCTCGACGACGCAGCTTGTTCCTCAAGCGCCGCCGCGCGTGAAGCACGGCATTTGCGAAGGGAAATCCCCAGTTGTGAGCACTTCACGCGCAACGAGGTCACCTTGAGACCCAGGTCGTTCGCGATTGCCCGTGCGCCCGCGCCGTCGCTTGCTCGCCGGACAATCTCGGCGATGGTGGCAGGCGTGTAGATCTTACCCATCGTAGCCCTCCCGCAGTTCCCGGGATGACTGCCGCCGGTTGGCCGGGGTGAAACCCAAATCTGCCGGACGGCTTCGTCCGGACAGCACCAATAGCGAGAATCATTCCTAGGGCTTTGTCGCAACCTCGAATGCCGAAGGTTCAAATCGAAGGCGGAAGATTTTCCAAAAAATCCCCCAGCTGAGCCGGTGGGAGCTTTTCAAGCCGCAGGGTGCGCGTAAACCGGTAGAATATAACGTATTTTTGCCAAGGGTTACAGTCATACCGCTTAAAAAAAAGCATAAACGGTGGTGGCAAAAAGGCATCTCGCCTTTCCCGCCTGCCGCCGGATGTCCCGACGGCGGCAGAAAAGGCGAGATCACTCCAGCCCCCGCTGAAGCTCAGAACGCGTTCAGGACGAGTAGTACATCTCGAACTCGACCGGATGCGGCGTGTGCTCGAAACGGATCACCTCCGTCATCTTCAGCTCGATGTAGCTGTCGATAAAGTCGTCATCGAACACGCCGCCAGCCTTGAGGAAGTCGCGGTCCTTGCTGAGCTCCTCAAGCGCCTGGCGCAGCGAGCCGCAGACGGTCGGGATCTGCTTGAGCTCCTCGCGCGGCAGATCGTAAAGATCTTTGTCAATGGCCGCCCCCGGGTCGAGCCGGTTCTTGACGCCGTCCATGCCGGCCATCAGCATCGCCGCGAAGCCCAGATAGGGATTGCACAACGGGTCGGGGAACCGCACCTCGACGCGCTTGGCCTTTGGATTGGTGGTGTAGGGGATGCGGCAGGACGCCGAGCGATTGCGCGCCGAATAGGCGAGCAGCACCGGCGCTTCGAATCCCGGCACCAGCCGCTTGTATGAGTTTGTCGTCGGGTTGGTGAAGGCGTTGATGGCCTTGGCGTGTTTGATGATACCGGCAATGTAGGACAGGCAGGTCTCCGACAGGTCGGCATATTTGTTGCCGGCGAACACCGGCTTGCCGTCCTTCCAGATCGACTGGTGGCAGTGCATGCCGGAGCCGTTGTCGCCGTAGATCGGCTTCGGCATGAAGGTCGCCGTCTTGCCGTAGATATTGGCGACTTGGTGGATGCAGTATTTATAGATCTGCATCCGGTCGGCCATCACCACGATCGGCGAGAACTTGAGCCCGAGTTCATGCTGGGCCGACGCGACCTCATGGTGATGCTTCTCGACCACGCAGCCCATCTTGGCCATCGCGCCCAGCATTTCGGACCGGATGTCCTGCGAAGTGTCCTGCGGCGGGACCGGGAAGTAGCCCTTTTTGAACCCGATATGGTGGCCGAGGTTGCCGCCTTCGTATTCCGTGTCGGAATTCGTCGGGAACTCGACCGAGTCGAGCTTGAAGCCGGTGTTGTAAGGCGTCGCTGCGAATTTCACGTCGTCGAAGATGAAGAACTCGGCTTCCGGTCCGAAATAGACCGTATCGCCGACGCCCGACGCCTTCATGTAGCCTTCGGCCTTCTTGGCGATGCCGCGCGGATCGCGGCTATAGGGCTCGCCGGTCGTGGGCTCGAGCACGTCGCACACCAGCGACATCGTGGTCTCGGCAAAGAACGGGTCGATGCAGGCCGAGCTCGGGTCCGGCATCAGGTTCATGTCGGATTCGTGAATCGCCTTCCAACCCGCGATCGAGGAGCCATCGAACATCTGTCCTTCCGCGAAGGTTTCTTCCTCGATCATGCTCACGTCGAAGGTGACGTGCTGCCACTTGCCGCGCGGATCGGTGAAGCGGAAATCGACGTATTTCACATCGTTGTCCGCGATCATTTTCAAGGCGTCTTTAGCCGTCGTCATGGAATACTTACCTTTCGTGGGGCTGGTTTCATCGCCGGCGGTGGGGTGCCGAAATGGTGGCGCGCCCAGCGGCTCAGATGGCGTCTAGCCCGGACTCCCCCGTTCGGATCCGGATCGCTTCTTCGATGCTCGAGACGAAGATTTTCCCATCGCCGATCCGCCCAGTCTGAGCGGCGCGCCGGATCGCCTCGACTGCTTTCTCGACCATGTCATCGCCGAGCACAATCTCGATCTTCACCTTGGGGAGAAAATCGACAACGTATTCGGCTCCGCGATAGAGCTCGGTGTGTCCTTTCTGGCGGCCGAAACCCTTGGCCTCGGTCACCGTGATTCCCTGTAATCCTACCTCTTGCAGAGCCTCCTTCACCTCGTCGAGTTTGAAGGGCTTTATGATGGCCTCGATCTTTTTCATCTTTTGTCCTTCTCCGGGCCGCCGGCAATCACGGCCGGAACCCTCGCACGGTTAGCAGGGTCCATGCCAAGGCCACCCGCGAGGCGAAAGGTGCAATTTCTCAATTCGTTAGTCTGAGGTCGAGGCATGGCATGACGGTTCGCAGGCAACCCCATGATTAAAAATCATGCACAACGGCTTGGATTTGTGCAACCGGACTCCTGCGGTTGTGCGAATAGGGGAAAACCCCCGCGGAACCGCTCCCGAGGAACGTTGGCGAGTGAAGGGGGAGCCCCGCGGCCCTTACCCTTCGAGCGTGCTATAGAAACTCATGCACGAGCTGCTTACAACGCAGGAAATGGCCGAGGCCGACCGGCTCACCATCGACGGCGGCGTTTCCGGCATCGACCTGATGGAGAACGCCGGCCGGGCGGTGGCTGATTGCATCGCCGCCAACCACCCCGCGGCGGCGCGCATCGTGGTGCTTGCCGGGCCGGGAAACAATGGCGGGGATGGCTTCGTGGCGGGCCGGATCCTGGCGGAGCGAGGCTGCCGGGTCCGTATGCTTCTCCTCGGCCATGCCGACCAGCTTCGCGGGGACGCGGCGCGCGTGGCCAAACGCTGGACCGGCCCCGTCGAGCCGGCATCCTCCGATCCGTTGATCACGGCCGACGTCGTCATCGATGCGCTGTACGGCGCCGGGCTGGACCGGCCGGTCGAAGGGCAGGCGTGCGACCTGATCGAGCTCGTGAACGCTGCGCCGGCGCGGGTTTATTCCGTCGATCTCCCGAGTGGCATCAATGGCACGACCGGGGCGGTGATGGGGACGGCGGTGAAGGCCACCGACACCGTAACGTTCTTTCGGCGCAAGGTCGGGCATTTGCTGCTGCCGGGACGGCTCCATTGCGGGGAGGTCCGGGTTGCCGACATCGGAATTCCGGACACGGTCCTCGATCGGATCGATCCGCAGACCTTCGTCAATGGGCCGTTCCTGTGGGCCGATGATTTCCCGGTGCCGGACGTTGCCGGCCACAAATACGAGCGCGGCCACGCGGTCGTGGTGTCCGGCGGAGTTTCGTCGACCGGGGCTGCGCGGCTCGCGGCGCGCGGAGCGCTGCGCGCGGGCGCCGGCCTCGTGACCATCGCCAGCCCGCGCGAGGCGCTCGCGGTCAATGCCGGGGCGAGCCTGGCGGTGATGGTGCGTCCGGTGGATGGACCCGCGGAGCTTTCGGAGTTCCTGGAGGATGCCCGCCGCAACGTCGTCGTGCTCGGCCCGGGCGGTGGCGTCGGTCCGCAGATGCGCGAACTGGTGCTCGCGGCGCTATCAGGTCCACGCGCCGTCGTTCTCGATGCAGATGCCTTGACGAGCTTCGCTGACGATCCGCAGGCGCTCATTGCCGGGGTCTCGTTGCGCGGCGAAGCGATCACGGTGATGACCCCGCATGAAGGGGAGTTCACGCGCCTTTTCAACAAGATCAATGAGGTTCAGAAAGCGAATTCAAAACTTGAGCAAGCCCGCCTGGCGGCGGAGAAGACCGGCGGGATGATCCTGCTCAAGGGGGCGGACACGGTGGTCGCGACCCCTGACGGGCGGGCGGCGATCGCGGAGAATGCGCCGCCATGGCTGGCGACGGCGGGCTCCGGCGATGTGCTGGCGGGTTTCGTCGCCGGGCTGCTCGCGCAAGGCATGCCAGGGTTCGCGGCCGCCGCTGCCGCCGTGTGGGTGCATGGGGAAGCCGGCATCGAAGCGGGGCAGGGGCTGATCGCGGAAGACCTGCCGGAAGTGCTGCCCAAGATCTATCGGCGGCTCTTGGCGGAACAGTAACGCGGAACAGTAACAACGTACCGCTTGTCACGAGACTCTCAAGGGATTCCAAAATCTTGGCTAAATTGATCCCCGCTTTTCTAGCGGGCGTGGCCTGATTGTCACAGCTTTTCTCCGAGCACAGTGCTATGAAAGTCCGGACCGCGCAGGGGTGTGCGGGGGGCCGGCAGTCGTGGCGATCTGCGTCGCGCGCCGATGAAAAGCCCCGGGGTCATGGGCCCCGGGGCTTTTCATTTTTTCAAGGCCCTTCAGGCTCTTATTCGAAATAGCTGCGACGGCCGGTCTGGATCAGCTCATACATCGCCCGGATTTCACCTGGCAGCCGGCGATAGTTCCGCCAGTCCTTGTACTGCGGGAGCGTGAGGGTCTTGACGGCCTCGTCGACGCTGACGCCCTTGTCCGCCGCCGCTTTCACGGTTGCGTACTCGTCCCCCAGCATGGCGGCCAGCTCCTTGACGTCGGCCCGGTTCGCGACGTCGCCGTGGGCCGGCAGGATGGCATCCACGTTATCCATGGCCGCGACCTGCTCGAGCAGCTTGAGCCAGCTTTCGACCGAAGGCGTGAAGGCCATGTTGGGCATGCTGTGCTTGGCGAATGAGCCCGGCGTGAACAGTGCCCGCGCATGCGGGAAATAGACGAAGGCATCGCCGGCCTGCTGGCCGGGACCGAGGTAGAAAAGCCTTGCTTCGCGTCCGCCGAGACGGATCGTCATCGCGGTGTCGAAGGTGACATCCGGCAGAATGAGCTTCACCTCGTTGGGATCGAGGCCGCGCTGTTTGAAGCCTTCGATGCGCCGCGCCATCTCCTTGGGGAAAACCTTCTCCATGATCCGCGCGGTTTCGTTCTGCGCGACGAAGATCGCGCCGGCCGTCTTGAAGGGCGCGTTGCCGAAGTTGTGGTCGCCGTGGAAATGGCTGTTGATCACCCACTTGATCGGCTTGTCGGTGATCTTGCGGATGCGATCGATCAGGTCCTGCCCGGCGCGCGGGTGGGTGCGCGTGTCGATCACGAGCACCCCCTCCGGCGTGGTCAGGACGACCGCGTTCGACCCGGCGAAGTCGAACAGGAAATAGAGGTCGGGCGCGACCTGCTTGAACTCCACCTCTGGCCCGCGCTGCTGCGCGAGCGCCGGAGCGCCGGCGAGCGCCAGCGATGCAAGGACGAGAAACCTCCCGATCGACCAACTCATGTCACGCCTCCTTTTGATCGTTTCGCGGTCCATCATTGCCGGGGGCGCTTGTTCGACAACCGCCGCGCCGGTGCGCCGGCGAGCGCGTTCGCCTCCGGCTATTTTTATCATGTGCCCCGCGATTTATGCATGGTATAAGCCCGGCCGCTCGGTGCCCTAAGCGGGGCCGGGATGCCCTTTGCGGGCGTGGCGGAACTGGTAGACGCGCTGGATTTAGGTTCCAGTGACGAAAGTCGTGGGGGTTCGAATCCCTCCGCCCGCACCACGCGCAAAGGCGCAAGACCTTCGCTGAAAGTAACTTTCGCTCAAAGCTGCTATCGCCGAGCCTGCAACCGCCGCACGATTTGACGCCGTCAGTTACAACCGCCGCAAGCCATCACCGACGCAAACATAAAGCCGCAACACACCATGCAAGTTACAGAAACCCTGGCCGACGGCCTCAAGCACGAATTCCAGATCACGGTTCCGGCCGCCGACCTCGAAGCGAAGGTGGCCGAGCGCCTTGGCGAGCTCAAGGACCGGGTCCAGCTCCGCGGCTTCCGGCCCGGCAAGGTCCCGGTGAACCATCTGCGCAAGCTCTACGGCCGCTCGGTCATGGCCGAGACCATCGAGAGCGTGATCCGCGAGACCAACGCCAAGCTGGTCGACGAGCGCGGCTACAAGCTCGCGATGGAGCCCAAGGTCACGCTGCCGGAAGAGCAGGCCGAGGTCGAGAACGTGATCGGCGGCAAGTCCGACCTCGCCTACAAGATCGAATTCGAGGTCCTGCCCAAGATCGTGCTTGCAGACTTCAAAGGCATTGCGCTGGAGAAGCTCATGACCGAGGTCGGCGACGCCGAGATCGACGAGGCGGTCGGCAAGATCGCCGAGCAGAATCGCCCGTATTCGCTTAAAGGCGAGGGCGCCAAGGTCGAACGCGGCGACCGCGCGGTCATCTCGTTTACGGGCAAGATCGACGGTCAGCCGTTCGAGGGCGGCGCCGGCGAGGACGCGCCGGTCATCGTCGGGGCCGCCGGGTTCATTCCCGGCTTCGAGGACCAGCTCATCGGTATGGCGCAGGGCGAGACTCGCCAGGTCAAGGTCACCTTCCCGAGCAACTACGCGAACGCGGAGCTGGCAGGCAAAGACGCTGAATTCGACGTGACCGCCAAGCTGGTCGAGACCCCGGGCGAGCTCAAGCTCGACGATGAGTTCGCGAAATCGCTCGGCCTTGAATCGCTCGACAAGCTCAAGGGGGCGATCAAGGACCGGATCGCGCGCGAGCATGCTGCCATGAGCCGGCAGAAGCTTAAGCGTGGCCTGCTGGACCAGCTCGATGGGCAGCACAAGTTCGAGCCGCCCGCGACGCTGGTCGAAGAGGAGTTCAAGAACGTCTGGAACGCGGTCGAGTCCGATCTGCGCTCGCGCAGCCGCACCTTCGAGGATGAGGGCACGACCGAGGAAAAGGCGCGCGCGGAATACCGCGCGATCGCGGAACGCCGGGTGCGGCTCGGTTTGGTTCTCGCCGAGATCGGCGAGAAGAACGGCATCACCGTGAGCGACGACGAGATCAGCCGCGCGATCGTCGAGCGCGCCCGCCAATATCCTGGCCGCGAGCAAGAGATTCGGGATTTCTACCGCAAGAATCCCGGCGCGGTCGCGAGCGCCCGGGCGCCGATCTTCGAGGACAAGGTCGTCGACTTCCTGGTCGAGCTCGCCAACGTCACCGAGAAGCCGGTGTCGCGCGAGGACCTCTACAAGGACGAGGACGAGGAGACCGCCGCTGCGTAGCACCTTACGGCCGCCATGGTCCCCGGTCCCGTGCTGCTTCGGTGCGAATCGTGGGATAAGCGGCCATGCGCGTCCTGGGTGTTCGTCCACTGAATTGGTTCAGGCGGCGCCGGCCCGGAAGCTCGTTCTGCGGCCGCGCCGCCGACCAGATTGAACGTCTTGTTGCCGGCCCATCCGTGTATATCTGTGGCAAGTGCATCGAGACATGCGCGGCGATGCTGGAAGAGCATCGCTCCCCGCCACCGCCGCCATCTCCGGCTCAGACAGGTTGACCCATGCGAGACCCGACCGACACCTACATGAACTATCTCGTCCCCATGGTGGTCGAGCAGACCAACCGGGGCGAGCGCGCCTACGACATCTATTCGCGGCTCCTCAAGGAGCGGATCATCTTCATTACCGGCCCGGTCGAGGACGGGATGGCGTCGCTGATCGTCGCTCAGCTCCTGTTCCTGGAGGCCGACAATCCCAAGAAAGAGATCGCGATGTACATCAACTCGCCGGGCGGGGTGGTGACGTCGGGGCTTGCGATCTACGACACGATGCAGTTCGTGCGGCCGGCGGTCTCGACGCTCTGCGTCGGCCAGGCCGCCTCGATGGGGTCGCTCCTGCTCGCCGCCGGCGCCAAGGACATGCGGTTCGCGCTTCCCAACGCCCGGATCATGCTGCACCAGCCTTCCGGCGGCTTCCAGGGGCAGGCGACCGACATCATGCTGCACGCGCAGGAGATTCTGAACCTCAAGAAGCGGCTCAACGAGATCTACGTGAAGCACACCGGGAAGGAGCTCAAGAAGATCGAGGACGCGCTTGAGCGCGATTACTTCCTCACCGCAGAGATGGCGGTAGAGTGGGGGGTCGTGGACAAGGTTATCGACAGGAGGCCGGAGGAGCCTGGAAACAAGCTTTAGCGAAGGTTATCGCGGAACTGAAGGCCAGCCCAGGAGCTGTCCGGGGTACCTCCGGTACCCCGAAACGGTCAAAAAGTTGCCATCCGCGGGGATTTTCATCATTAATGAAATCTTGATTATCGCCGGGATACCGTGCTTCGCTAGGATTTGCAGGCCGCGGGGACGCCAAGAAGCCGTGAATACTGTTGCATTGATGCTACGGACTCTTAGGAGTGCCCTTGTTATGGTTGGACTGAATCGGACCATGCCGCGGTTGCTGAGGCAGTCCGACGGAGAGATGTGAATGAGCAAAGTCGGCAGCAGCGATTCGAAGAACACGCTCTACTGCTCGTTCTGCGGCAAGAGCCAGCACGAGGTTCGCAAACTCATCGCGGGACCGACGGTCTTCATCTGCGACGAGTGCGTCGAACTGTGCATGGACATCATCCGCGAGGAGAATAAGTCCTCGCTGGTGAAATCGCGCGATGGAATCCCGACGCCGCGGGAAATCCGTAAGGTTCTCGACGACTACGTGATCGGTCAGGACCATGCCAAGAAGGTGCTCTCGGTCGCCGTCCATAATCATTACAAGCGGCTCAACCACCAGACCAAGCACAACGACGTCGAGCTTGCGAAATCGAACATCCTGCTGATCGGGCCGACCGGTTCCGGCAAGACGCTGCTGGCGCAGACGTTGGCGCGCATCCTCGACGTGCCCTTCACGATGGCGGATGCGACGACGCTCACCGAGGCGGGCTACGTCGGCGAGGACGTCGAGAACATCATCCTCAAGCTGCTGCAGTCGGCGGACTACAACGTCGAACGCGCGCAGCGCGGCATCGTCTATATCGACGAGATCGACAAGATTTCGCGCAAGTCCGACAACCCCTCGATCACCCGCGACGTGTCGGGCGAGGGCGTCCAGCAGGCGCTGCTCAAGATCATGGAAGGCACGATCGCAAGCGTGCCGCCGCAGGGCGGCCGCAAGCATCCGCAGCAGGAGTTTCTGCAAGTCGACACCACCAACATCCTGTTCGTGTGCGGCGGCGCCTTCTCCGGCCTTGAAAAGATCATCTCCGCGCGCGGACGGTCCACCTCGATCGGCTTCGCCGCCCGGGTGATGGCGCCGGAGGATCGCAAGCAGGGCGAAATCTTCCGCGAGGTCGAGCCCGAGGATCTGCTGAAATACGGGTTGATCCCGGAATTCGTCGGCCGGCTTCCGGTTGTCGCCACGCTCGAGGATCTCGACGAGCCGTCGCTCAAGCTCATCCTCACGCAGCCAAAAAACGCGTTGGTGAAGCAGTACCAGCGGCTGTTCGAAATGGAGTTGATCGACCTCACGCTCGCCGAGGAGGCACTGGGCGCCATCGCGCGCAAGGCCATCGACCGCAAGACCGGCGCGCGCGGGCTGCGCTCCATCATGGAGGGTATCCTGCTCGACACCATGTTCGATCTGCCGAGCCTCGAAGGCGTCGAGGAGGTCGTGATCTCGAAAGAGGTGGTGGAGGGTACGGCGCGGCCGCTCTACATCTATGCCGACCGGGCGGAACGGGACGCGCCGGCCAGCGCCTGAGCGGGCGGTGGCGGCCGCGGAGCCGATTCGCCGAAATCGCGCCCCGGCGTCCTGTTCCAAGCGTAGCGATTTATAACCTATTAGCGGGCTTGCTTGACTCCGCCCGGCGTGGTCGCCACCTAATAGGCGCGAACGAAAACGCGTCCGCAAGTTTACGCTCAGACTACCGGTAGGGTTCGTATCTGCGTCGCTGAGTGCACGGCAACTTTCTGCTCGCCATGCTCCCCTCCGGCTCCTTCGGCACTCAACTGCAATGCCGCATTCGGCGGGTTGCGGATGAGGGGCACAACAACAAGGACTTCGGGCCATGACCAACGCCAAACCTAAGGCTCCCCTGATCCCAGGCGAGACCCGGGCCTATCCGGTCCTGCCGCTGCGCGACATCGTCGTCTTTCCGCACATGATCGTGCCGCTCTTCGTCGGCCGCGAGAAGTCGATCCGCGCACTCGAAGCCGTGATGAAGTCCGACACTTTCATCCTGCTCGCCACCCAGAAGAACGCCGCGGATGACGATCCCGCGCCCGATTCGATCTATGAGGTCGGCACGCTCGCGAGCGTGCTGCAGCTCCTCAAGCTGCCCGACGGCACGGTGAAGGTGCTGGTCGAGGGTGCCTCACGTGCGCGCGTGGTCCGCTACACCGATCGCGCCGACTACTATGAGGCCGATGGGCTGGTCCTTGGCGATTCGACCGGTGAGCAGGTCGAAGCCGAAGCGCTGTCGCGCTCGGTCGTCAACGAATTCGAAAACTATGTGAAGCTCAACAAGAAGGTGTCGCCGGAAGTGGTCGGCGTCGTCCAGCAGATCGACGACTACGCCAAGCTCGCCGACACGGTCGCTTCGCATCTCGCAGTCAAGATCCCCGACAAGCAGGCGATCCTGGAGACGCCGTCGGTCCCTGAGCGGCTGGAAAAGGTGCTCGGCTTGATGGAGAGCGAGATCTCCGTGCTGCAGGTCGAGAAGCGCATCCGCACGCGCGTCAAGCGCCAGATGGAGAAGACCCAGCGCGAGTACTACCTCAACGAGCAGATGAAGGCGATCCAGAAGGAGCTCGGCGACGAGGAAGGTCGCGATGAACTCGCCGAGATCGAAGAGAAGATCAAGCGCACCAAGCTCTCCAAGGAGGCGCGCGAAAAAGCCCAGCACGAGCTCAAGAAGCTGCGTCAGATGTCGCCGATGTCGGCGGAAGCTACCGTCGTGCGCAACTATCTCGACTGGCTGCTGTCGATCCCGTGGAACAAGAAGTCCAAGGTCAAGAAGGATTTCAAGGGCGCGCAGGAGATTCTCGATGCCGATCACTTCGGCCTCGAGAAGGTGAAGGAGCGCATCGTCGAGTATCTCGCCGTGCAGCAGCGCGCGAACAAGCTGACCGGTCCGATCCTGTGCCTGGTCGGCCCCCCCGGCGTCGGCAAGACCTCGCTCGGCAAGTCGATCGCGAAGGCGACCGGCCGCGACTTCGTGCGCGTGTCGCTCGGCGGCGTGCGCGACGAAGCTGAGATTCGCGGCCACCGGCGCACGTATATCGGCTCGATGCCCGGCAAGATCATCCAGTCGATGCGCAAGGCGAAATCGTCGAACCCGCTGTTCCTGCTCGACGAGGTCGACAAGATGGGCGCCGATTTCCGCGGCGATCCGTCCTCGGCTTTGCTCGAGGTCCTGGATCCCGAGCAGAACCACACCTTCAACGACCACTATCTCGAGGTCGACTATGACCTCTCCAATGTGATGTTCATCACCACGGCGAACACGCTGAACATCCCGCCGCCCCTGATGGACCGCATGGAGATCATCCGCATCGCCGGCTACACCGAAGACGAAAAAGTCGAGATCGCGCGCAAGCACCTGATCCCGCACGCGATCGCCAAGCACGGCCTGCATCCGAGCGAGTGGTCGATCGATGATGCGGCGCTGCTCCTGCTGATCCGCCGCTACACGCGGGAAGCGGGCGTGCGCAATCTCGAGCGCGAGCTCTCGACACTGATCCGCAAGGCGGTGAAGGAGCTGACGCTCTCGAAGAAGAAGTCGATCACCGTCACCGGGCCTACCGTCGGCGACTTCATCGGCGTGCCGAAGTATCGCTATGGCGAGGTGGAGGACGAGGATCAAGTCGGTGTGGTCACCGGCTTGGCCTGGACCGATGTGGGCGGCGAATTGCTCACCATCGAAGCCGCCTTGATGCCTGGCAAGGGAAAGATGACCGTGACGGGCAACCTGCGCGACGTGATGAAGGAATCGATCTCGGCCGCCGCCTCCTATGTGCGGATGCGGGCGATCGCCTTCGGCATCGAGCCCCCGCGGTTCGACAAGAAGGACATCCACGTCCACGTGCCGGAGGGGGCGACCCCGAAGGATGGGCCGTCGGCGGGCGTCGCCATGGTCACCGCGATCGTCTCGGTGATGACCGGCATTCCGGTGCGCCGCGACGTTGCCATGACCGGCGAGATCACGCTGCGCGGCCGTGTGCTGCCGATCGGCGGCTTGAAGGAGAAGCTGCTCGCTGCCGCGCGTGGCGGGATGAAGACGGTGCTGATCCCCGAGGAAAATGCGAAGGATCTCTTGGAGATCAACGAGGCCATCAAGAAGGGTCTTGAGATCATCCCGGTCTCGCGGATGGACGAGGCGCTGGCCCGCGCGCTGGTGCGCAAGCCTGAGCCGATCGAGTGGGACGAGGAGAAGGCGAAGCCGACCGAAACTTCGGTGAGCACGGAACCCGCGGTCGACGAGGAGTCCTCGTTGCTGACGGCGCACTGATCAACAGTTGGCGAAACGACTTACGGAAAGCCGGGCCTCGTGCCCGGCTTTCTGTTTTTGGTGTCTGCTTACCGCGGCGACCCGCTCCTATAAGACCTCATATCTGTCCCGCTCCTTGCTCAAAGCAGGATGGCTTGCTTATTATAAGCGAGCTTACTATTTTGACGGCAGAAGGAGCGAGTTGCTGTGCCAATCAGTCAGGGAAATCGAGAACTTGCCTTCGCGATCAATGACGTAGCCCGATTGCTACGGACCGTTGCCGATCAGAAGGCAGCCCATTTCGGCCTGACCCGTGCGAAATGGGCGGTGCTGGCGCGGCTCGATCGCTTCGAGGGCCTCAAGCAGACCGAACTCGCGGAGATGCTCGACCTGCAGCCGATCAGCTTGACCCGGCTGCTGGATAGCCTCTGCGACAACGGGCTGATCGAACGCCGGCCCGACCCGAATGACCGCCGCGCCAAGCGGCTTTTCCTGACCGCCGCCGCCCGCCCGCTCCTTGAGCGCCTGAGCGACCTCGGCGAGAGCCTCATGAAAACGGCGCTGGCCGGCCTGCACCCGCCCGAGATCGCCGCCCTGCTCACCCACCTGTCGACCGTCAAGGAAAACCTGCGGCAGGCGGTCCTGAAGAAACAACCCAATCTGGAACAGCGCTATGGCTGAACCCGTCCTCAAACTTGCCCCGCAGCCGGAGGCTGCTGCGCCCCCGGCAAGGAAGCCCGGATTCTTCCGCGCCCATGCCCGCATGATCCTGCTGGTGGTGGTGCCGGCGATCGCGCTTGCCGTCGGCCTTGGGTTCTATCTGTCGGGCGGCCGCTACATCTCGACCGACAACGCCTTTGTCGGCGCGCAGAAGGTTCTCATCACGCCTGATATCTCCGGCAAGGTGACGCGCGTGCTGGTGCGGGAAGGCCAGCACGTCGCCGCCGGCGATGACCTGTTCGACATCGATCCGGTGCCGTTTGAGCTCGCGCTGCAGCAGGCGAAGAGCAAGCTCGAGAGCGTGCGCACCGATTTTTCCAATCTCAAGAGCAACTATCAGTCGCTGAGCAAGCTGCTTGATCTGGGGCGGCAGACGGTCGACCTGCGGCGCAAGGATGTGGAGCGCAAGACTGCGCTCGCCGCCAATCGCGCCGGGACACAGGTGGACCTCGACAATGCCAATGCCACGCTGCTCACCGCCGAGCTGCAGTTGCAACTGGGCGAGCAGCAGCTCAACTCCACCCTGAATCAGTTGCTCGGCAATCCCGATCTTCCGGTCGAAGAGTTCCCCGCCTATCGGCAGGCGAAGGCCGCGGTCGATCAGGCGCAGCGCGATCTCGATCACACTGCGATCAAGGCGCCGATCGCCGGCACCGCGACGCAGGTCGACAACATCCAGCTCGGGCGGTTTGTGACCGCCGGCATGCCGGTGTTCAGCGTCATCGACGACAGCGCGCCGTGGGTCGACGCCAATCCCAAGGAAACCGATATCACCTACTTGCAGGTCGACCAGAAGGTCGACATCGAAGTCGAACTCGTTCCCCGATCGCGTCTTCCACGGCACCGTCGCTTCGGTGAGCCCTGGAACCGGTGCGCAGTTCGCGATCCTGCCGCCACAGAATGCGAGCGGCAACTGGGTGAAAGTCGTGCAGCGGGTGCCGGTGCGCATCGTCTTCGACCGGGGCCAGGATCTCTCGCCGTTGCGCGCCGGCATGAGCGTCAACGTCGACATCGATACTGGTCGCAAGCGCACGCTCGCCTCGTTGTTCGGAACGAGTACCGCCAAGGATTCAAGCGTTGCCAAGAGCACCAGCGCCGCCACGGAGGCACGTCCGTGACCACGCGCGTCGCATCTTCCAACGGGCGCCGCACCATGGTGACCGTCTGCGCCATGAGCGCGACGATCATGCAGGCGCTCGATACGACGATCGCGAACGTGGCGCTGCCCTACATGCAGGGCTCGCTCTCGGCCTCACTCGACCAGATCAACTGGGTGTTGACCTCCTACATCGTGGCCTCGGCGATCATGACCGCGCCGATCGGTTGGGTGGCCGAGCGGTTCGGACGGAAGCGTCTGTTCATCATCTGCTCCGCGGGCTTCACTTGCGCCTCGGTCTTGTGCGGGCTCGCTCAGAACATTGAACAGATGGTGGGCTTCCGGCTCCTGCAGGGCGCCTTCGGCGCCGCGCTGGTGCCCCTTTCGCAAGCGGTCATGCTCGATTCCTACCCGCCGGCCGAACGTGGCTCCGCGATGGCGATCTGGGGCATCGGCGTGATGCTCGGCCCGATCATGGGCCCGACGCTGGGCGCCTGGCTGACCGACAACTACAGTTGGCACTGGGTCTTCTTCATCAATGTGCCGGTCGGAATCTTCACCGTGCTCGGGCTCATGGCGTTCATGCAGGAGACCGATCGCAGCCACGAGCGTCGCTTCGATTGGTTCGGCTTCCTCGCGCTTGCCGTCGGGATCGGCTCGCTGCAATTGATGCTTGATCGCGGCGAGCAACTGGGCTGGTTCGGTTCCGGCGAGATCGTCGCGGAAGCGATCGTGTCGGTGACCGGCTTCTATTTCTTCCTGGCGCATTCGCTGACGACGCAAACGCCGTTCGTGCGCATGGAATTGTTCCGTGATCGCAATTTCTCAGCCGGATGCCTGTTCATGGTGGTCATCGGGGTGGTGCTGTTCGGCACCATGGCGCTGGTGACCCCGTTCCTGCAGAACGTCATCGGCTATCCGATCCTGACGGCGGGCTTCCTGCTCGCCGGACGCGGCGTCGGTACGCTGATCGCGATGATCATCGTCGGCCGTCTGCTCAGGTTCATCGAGGCCCGCTACCTGGTCCTGGTAGGTCTTGTGCTCGCGACCTTCACGTTGGATCAGATGGTCGGCTTCACCGACCAGTCGTCATCGCGCACCATCGTGCTGGTCAGCATCATGCAGGGCTTTGGCCTTGGGCTGGTGTTCGTGCCGCTGAGCACGGTCGCGTTCACCACGCTGCCGGACTATCTGCGCACGGAGGGTTCGGCCATCCTGACCCTTGTCCGCAACATCGGCAGCTCGGTCGGCATATCGCTCGTGATCGCGCAGCTTACCAACACGACGGTGCGAATGCATGCGCATCTCGCCGAATTCATCTCGCCGTTCAATGATGCGCTGCAGGCGCCGGACGTATCGCCGATCCTGAATACGGCGACCGATACCGGCCGCGCTATGCTGGACGCGCTCGTCACCCAGCAGGCGGCGATCATCGCCTATGCCAACGATTTCAAGCTGCTGATGTATCTCACGATGGCCACGATTCCGCTGGTGTTCTTCATTGGCACGACGCGCGCGATCCGGGCGCAGCCGGCCGGCCAGACGGCGCATGCGATGGACTAAACAAGCGCTGCGGGACGGCTTGCAATTCAGCGGAAATGAGCAAACGCTGATCACCGGGGCGAGAACTTGCCCGTTGATTCGCGAACGACCCGCGAGAGATCGAGCGGTGACCAAGAACGAACTCATAGCCGCAGTGGCCGAAAAGGCCAGAATGCCGCGTTTGTCCGCCGCAGCCGCGGTCGAGGCGACCTTCGACATCATCGTCGCGACGCTCGGCAATGGCGGCGAGGTCAAGGTCAGCGGCTTCGGCAATTTTCGCGCCGTCCAGCGTGCCGCCCGTGCGGGCCGCGATCCGCGGACCGGCGAGACCGTGCAAATCCAGGCCGTGCGCCGCCCCAAGTTTTCCCCGGGGAAGGCCTTCAAGGAGGTCCTCAACCGGTAACGGCACCGTCGGGCAGGTAGCAAGAGGAATGCAAAAGCCCCGGGCGATACTTGGGGCGATACCTGGGGCGATACCTGGGCTTTTCGTCCGGCTCTCCGGAGTCACCATGCCGAC
Source organism: uncultured Alphaproteobacteria bacterium (assembly GCA_963702695.1). Taxonomy (GTDB): domain Bacteria; phylum Pseudomonadota; class Alphaproteobacteria; order Rhizobiales; family Xanthobacteraceae; genus VAZQ01. The sequence goes on from CAVPDS010000029.1 coordinate 461,120, forward strand.
GTCGGCAAAAGCCGCCTTGCCAGCGGTGCAAGTCCAGCGCTAGATCGCTCTGCGAAGGGCGGTTAGCTCAGTTGGTAGAGCATCTCGTTTACACCGAGAGGGTCGGCGGTTCGAGTCCGTCACCGCCCACCAGAGCTCATCACAGCAGCCATGGAACCAATCCGGTCGATCCGGTGAGCCCCCAACGAAGGCGCGGCTTGTGCGGGACACTTGCAGTTTTGCAAGCATCCAGCTCACGACATTGATGGAAATCAATGTTGCTTTGGCCTCGGGGCATGACAGTTCCCGAGTTGCAAAATCTCTCAAGGAGAAAAAAGCTGATGCAAGCGAGCGAGGTGCGAGTGTGGGATCCATTTGTTCGGGTGTGTCATTGGCTCCTGGCGACCGTCGTTTTCGTTGACTGGCTCACCGACGAGCCGCGCTGGATGCACGTGTGGCTGGGCTATGGCGCGGCCGCTCTGATTCTTCTGCGGTTGATTTGGGGGTTCGTGGGTCCGGAAAATGCTAGATTTGCGAGCTTCGTCCGGGGCCCTCGCGCAGTCGTCGGGTACCTGGCAGGCCTTATGCGGTTTTCGTCGCCCCGCTACCTTGGACACAGTCCGGCGGGAGGAGCGATGGTCGTCGCGCTTCTTATCATGGTTGCGGCGACGTGCGGGACGGGAATGGTCAATCTGGCGCAAGATGAAGGCACGGGGCCGCTTGCTGGCGTTGTCAGCAAAGTCGAGCAACCGCCGAGAGTCCCCGGCCAAAGGCGTCCGCAACTGGTGAGCAAGCAAGTGCACGAGACACTCGCGAACATCACATTGGTGCTCGTTATCCTTCACGTGTGCGGAGTTGCGTTGGCGAGCTTTGCTCACCGCGAAAATTTGGTGGCGGCGATGATAACAGGGCGAAAAAGAGCTTAAACCGGCGACACACTGCTGGCTGTCGGGTTGCGGTCGTGCCCGCAGCGGGCTCGGCACTTTGCGTCCCGGAACAAACCCGCAGGCTGTCACGGTCGTTCAGGCATCAACCCAGCAACAGAAAACAGACGACGGCTGACGCAGAACGCCAGTCCGCCGTCTGCGATCCAAGTCCCTTGCGGCAAGCCCGCTCAGGACGTCAGACCGCTTCTTTCAATTCCTTGGCGGCGCGGAAGGCCACCTTCTTGCTGGCCTTGATCTGGATCGGCTCGCCGGTCGCGGGATTGCGGCCCATGCGGGCAGCGCGCTTGCGAACCTGCAGGATGCCGAGCCCGCCGATGCGAATGCGGTCACCCTTCTTGAGGTGCTTGGTGACCAGGCCCACGAGGTCGCCGAGCACGGCCTCGGTCTGCTTCTTCGACATCTCATGGGCTTCCGCCAAGTTGGCGGCGATATGCTTCAGTGTAACGGTCGCAGGTGTGCCCGCTTTCTTGGCTGCCATGGCTGGCCCTCCATAATCGGCAAAGTGGCGATATCACCACTCCTCACGCCCAGTCGCTTAGACGATTCGCACTGGGTCTGACCATGACTTCCTAGCGAAAAATGTGGGTTTTTTAAGCGTTGGGGATAGTTTGTGCCCATGTTACGGGGGTCGCCGGGGGGTGAGGGGCCGCCTTGACTTCACCGGGAGCGCTCTATAAGTCCGCACCCATCCCCGAAAAAGGGGGCGTAGCTCAGTTGGTTAGAGCGTCGGCCTGTCACGCCGAAGGTCGCGGGTTCGAGCCCCGTCGCTCCCGCCAGCCATCTCAATGGCTTGGTGGTTCTCAGGGCGCCGAAGCGGGGCGCTTCAGGCCTTGGGCCGCGGTACCCGCGGCTGGATGCCGGGTCGCGGGCGCCTTTCGGATGTTGGGCAGCGCCGCATCGGCGCGTCCGCCGGATGGCTGTCCGAGTACCCGCTCCCGTGACAGTGGACCGCCCGACCAGAATGCTTCGATGGCCCTGTTGCGTCAGCCAGCCGGAAACGATGCCGACCTCACGATGAGAAGACCCCCGGGCTGTTTTGCCGCGCCGGATTTCCTCCCACGTTTTTAGGATTACGGACGCGCTTCGCATACCCCGACGACTTGCTGGCCTGTCCGGGCGTCCTTTGCTTCATCAGGGTTCGCAACCAATGCCGCTGGCTAAATCTGTCGCGGATTTTGAATCACACATCGCATATCTCAGCCAGTTCTGGCCGAAGAGGCACAAGACCTGCCGCTCAAGGAATGAGAGGCTTGGCCTTTCGCTGTTCTTGGACAGAATTGTCACCGTAAAGGCGATTGGATATACTGTTTCTTATCTGACCCGCGACCCCAGACAACTCCCCGACCTGCTGACCGATAGTTGCGTTGAGAATGGATATTACATCGCGTCCCCGCATCTGCGTTGTCATTCCGTGTTACTGCGTGCGCGATCCTGACCGGCATCATTTTGCTCGTGAGCTTCATCAATTTTGATACGCAGCAGGTGCCTCGCGATGCAATTTCGCCGCGGCTCGCGATTGCCTGGTCACCGCTCGGTAGAACAGACGAGACGACGAATCGTACCAAAGATCTCTTGGGAAGAAAAAATAGCCAGCCATGAAAGTCAGTTCGCCGACAAACGCGCGTTCTTCAATTCAACGCCAGAGTCTCACCGTCATTGCCCTATTGCTGTTTGCGGCGGCTTTCTGGGGCCTCCGTTTCCTCTATTGGTCGACGACATCTGAGGAGCCATTTTCGGACATCGCAGACTACATATCTGTCGCGAATGTACCGCGCCCGGTTCTTTGGACACAAGTTTGATTTAAGCGGCGTTGTTCATGGCGGCTTGCTCCCAGGCGAAACGCGTTTGACGCGGGCTGCGTAGCCCGTTTTTCTCGATGAGCCACTGGGCGTTGTAGAGTTCGAAGAATTTCCGCACGGCAGCGCGAACATCGTCGATGGTCCGGTAGATGCGGCCGTGGATGACCTGTTCCTTGAAGGTCCGGAAGAAGCGTTCGGCCACGCCGTTGGTTTCGGGCTCGCCGACGAAGGCGAAGCTCGGAGCCATGCCCCAGAACTTGATCTGGTTCTGGAAGTGGTCGGCCATGAATGCGCTGCCATGGTCGTGACGGAGGGCAAGACCGCGTGCGATCGCGGCCGCAACGGCGCCGAACTCTGTTTTGATCGCCATGCCGACAGCCTGGGCAGCGGCGTAGCGATTACCAATCTTGGCAACGTGCCACCCCATAGCTTCCGCGTTCCAGTGGTCGACGACGGCAAACAGCCAGACCTTGCCATCCAGCACGGTCGGGATTTGCGTTGCGTCGGTGCCCCACATCAGGTTTGGCGCCGTGGTGATAATGCGGCCGTCGTGGGCTTCGCCTTGTCGTGCCAGGTGGCGGTGTGGCGACAGCAGGCCATTCTCCCGCATCAACCGCAGCACTCGCTTACGGGCAACTCGAATGCCGTCAAGTACGCGCAGCCGCGCCCATATTTTGCGATGCCCTTCACCAATCCAGGGCGAGCGGTCGAGATCGGCGCGGATGGCGCTCAGCACCGCGGCGTCCGCGATCGCCGGTTTGGCACCTCGGCGTAATCGTGTCTGCGGCGGGGCGGTGGATTCCTGCTGCCGCCGCCAAGCGTAGAATGATGAACGCGCAACCCCAAAGCCGTCGCAGACGCGTGCGACGCCGTAGGCTCGGCCGGTGTTAGGCGAGATCGCGGCGGCCATTACCGCGACCTCCGCCGGGCCAAAGGGCCAACATGCCCCACCCGAGCCCGCAACACTTCATTCTCCATTGTGAGTTCGCCGATCCGCTTCATAGCCGCGGCTAGCTCTTCGCTCACCGCATCGCCCTCGCGTTCCCGCACCGATCCGTCGATCCCCGATAGCGCGCGCTCGCGCCAGCGCTCCAGCCGGTACAGCGGCACGCCCAATTCCCGCGACAGGCTTTCTGCCGCCTCGCCACGCAGCAGGCGAAGGACCACTTCGCGCTTGCGACCAACGCTCCAGCGCTGGCCCGGTGCCAGCCCTCCGGTTGGCACCGCTTGTCCTATGGAAAGCGTGGACGGGCTGCGCCCGCCCTCGCTTCCCACAGGACCAACAAAAGCAGCAGACAATTCAAGAAGACTGTCTTTCATGAGGGCCATTCCTTCTCGGTTCTCGTGGACAATGTGGTGTCCAAAGAAACCGGGGTCAGCTCAATATCTGTCGCGAATTCGATACGGCAACGCCTGTTTTTTGCCACAACCGACAATTTTTATTCTTATCATACGCCCGTAACCCCGTCGCTAATTGCGATTTCCATGTTCTTGGCGGGCGACGGATTCATGCAATTCTTTCGAGTGATCGTTCAACTCGTCACGTTTTTCGGCACCATCCTTCTGGCATTCGAACTGATGACATGGACTAGAAGCAAGTTGCTCGGATTGGCGCTCCTGTTTATCGTCGCATTCAGCCGGCCATCGATTTTTTGGAGCCTGAAGCTCAGCACTGAAGCAACCAGCGAAGCATTGCTGATCTTATCCATCGCGCTCATCCTGCGTGCCCTGCGAACCGAATCGGCTGTCATGGCGGGTGCGGCGGGGATGGTGTGCATGCTTTTGGCATTGAATCGTCCGCAGTTCCTGCCCGGGGTTATGGCCGCCGCGCTATTTTTCGTGTGGCGGCAATTTCTCTGTTGGTGGCGCGAGCGCCGCCAATCCAGTTCCAGTACCGGGACGGGAGACAAGGATATTGCCCAAGGCGAAGCACCTCCAGGTCCGTCACGCCGCCTTCAGGTCGTTTTGTTTCTATTGGGGATATCCATCGTGTGGCTCCCGTGGATCGCTCGCAATTACGCTCATTACGGCGCCTTTATCCCGACCGCTACGAGTGGCGTGGACACTTTGATTTGGGAGTATGGCACCGTACCGATCCGCGCAGGTCGTTACGAGCGGCTAACTGTCGGACCGAATGATGATGTTCTTCCCACGCTCGGCGTTGGACAGATTGAAGGCCCCTTACATAATACGCAAAACGATTACGAAACCTCGCTTCGCGTACGTCAGATCTATTTTGCCTGGCTCAAGGCAAACTTGTTGGACTACCCGCGTCTGTTCACTTGGCGTTTGAAGAACCTTATCGCGGAACGCGGAGCGGGCGGTCTGACCAAGGTATCGAGAGAGGTTCTGTTTCCCGAGAGCACCGCAGGCTGGAATTCTCCTTTTACTCCAAAATCGTGGCTTGATCTTATGCTCGTGGATAAAATTCCTTGGGTGGTTTTTCTCGGATTTGGGGGAAGTCTCCTTCTTGTAGTTCGTTTCGGATTGCCCGGCTTGATGGTGAGCAGTCTCGTTGTTCTGCCTTGGATCAGTGTTGCCCTGATCTTTGGTTACCCGCGCATTGTCGAATCGATGATCAGCATCACTATTTGGTTCGCCGCCTATTTTGTACATGGAATTATCAGCCATCCAAGATTGCGACAAGCGTCTGACCTCCGGTCGAGTCCGCTACTGCCCTAAATTGTGCTCACGATTTTGCTCCGCTTGGGATGGGCGTCCACAGTTCACCCGTTCTTTGCGGCATGAAAAACGCAAAGCTCCAGGTGCGGTTCGTCGGCTGCAGCAGACTGCGCGACCTGGCTAACAACTCGGCATCGATGTGCGATCGGGACGTCGGTGGCGGTCGTCGAGTCAGAGCGGATCTTTGATTGTTACGACCGGAAGACTGTCCATGTGAACATTCGCCTGAATCTCCTGGATCGAGATCGTGGCCGCCGCTCCCTCGGCCGTGAGAGATGGATGACGAGCGGAGACATGCGTGACCCACAACGCCGTTCCGCCGGCGGTGGCGCACAGCGCACAGGCAGCAAACGTCAACTTGATCATGAGGGCCTCCTCGTTGAGGTTCCCAGCCCCTTACGCCAGCGACGCTAGGTCCGATTTAGTCCGCTGTCATTTTCGTAGCGGCGACATTTTATTTATATCGCTTCCAAATGCTTACATCCGATCGCGAGAGCGGGATTGGACTACCGTGCGGGATCACGGCAGGTGATGGTGCATCATCCTCTTCACGGTCGATCACTTGCGGGCTCTTTCACGGTCCGAGTTGCGGCCATCATTGGTAACGGGGATGCCCCGGGACTCTGCTTGGAGAGGCTGTCGGCCGTCGTGGCAATCGGTCTTGTGCGCAGGGGCAACGGAAATACGCCGTCGGCGCGCGACCCGATCAAGTTAGAAAGCGCCGCGGGTGCCTTATCGCTGATGAGGGAGCGGGCGGCCCACGTGCCCGGATTCTTGACAAATGGTTCCCCTTACGGATGATGCTCTCGGCGGGCACATGAAGCGAGAAGCTCATCGAGGACGCCCGAGCCGATCCCGGGCATGAGACTTGATCCTGTCCAGCGCCGCCCGCCTGAGGCGATGGCGCGCAGTCCCGCGCAACAGGAACCTGGTCTCGTGCGCTTGCGTTCGCGCCGACGGGTAAATCGGAGCCGATCGCCGTCATCTGGCACGCCAGGGAGGATTTATTGCTTTCGCCGGGAGACAAGGGGACCACGCCAGCGGATACGCATGAATCCGCCCATCGCGGCGGGCTGAGCCTCGGCGCCATCCTGGTGCTGGTTTTACTGGGCGCAGCTCTCGGGATCGGCGCCTATCGCTTCATCGCAAGCTCGATGACCCGCGCCGCGCCCATCCTTGCGCAGACGGCGCCCGACCCCGGGCCGCTCCTGGTGCGGGAAGGCGGACGGATCAACATCCCGCCGAACTCGCCGCTGCGCGGCAAGCTCGTCGTCAATGCCGTCGCGGAGCAGGATATCCAGCGCAGCCTGACGCTTCCGGGCGTGGTGGAGGCCGAGCCCGCGCGCCTCGTCAAGGTCCTGCCGCCGCTCGCCGGCCGCATCACCCAGCTCAAGGTCCAACTCGGCGAGCGGGTCGAACTCGGCCAGCCGCTGGTCGTGCTCGATTCGCCGGATCTGGGCGCCGCCTATGCGGACCACGAGCGGGCCGCCGTGCTGCTCGATCTCGCGCGCACGAGCCGCGACCGGGTCCGCAACCTCGCCAAGATCGGCGGCGCCGCGATCAAGGATCAGCAGCAGGCGGAAACCGACTATGTCACCGCCGAGGTCGAGCACCAGCGCGCCGATGCGCGGCTGCGCCAGATCGGCGTCGATCCCGAGGTCGACGACAAATCGCGCACCGTCACGATCAAGTCGCCGATCGCCGGAAGCATCATCGAGCTCGATGTGGGGCCCGGAGCCTATTGGAACGATACGACGGCCTCGCTGATGACGGTGGCGGACCTCAGCTCGGTCTGGGTGACGGCCAATGTGCCTGAAAAGGACACCGTGCTGGTGTCGAAGGGGCAGCCGGTGGAGGTCGTTTTTCCCGCCTATCCCGCGGAAGTCTTCAAGGGCAAGGTCCTGTTCGTCAGTGACGTGCTGGATTCGGACACGCGCCGCACCAAGGTCCGCATCACGTTCCCGAACCTGGACCAGCGGCTGAAGCCGAATATGTTCGCCGACGTCACGTTCCAGAGCCCGAAACATGTGGCACCCACGATCCCGACCACGGCGCTGGTGCTCAACGTCAACACCGACTCGGATCAGGTGTTCGTCGAAGTCGCGCCCTGGAGCTTCGAAGCGCGTCCGGTCGAGGTCGGCTTCCAGCAAGGGGATCAGTCCATTGTCCGGAAGGGCCTCAAACCCGGCGACCGCGTGGTGGTAAAGGGAGGAGTCCTCCTCAATGATTGACCAGATCGTCGGCTTTGCGCTGAGCAAGCGGCTGGTCGTCTTTATGATCTGCATTTTCGCGGCGATCTACGGCTATTACTCCTGGACCCGGCTCGCCGTCGAAGCCTATCCCGATATCGCCGATGTCAGCTCTGACGTCATCACGCAGGCGCCGGGTCTCGCCGCCGAGGAGGTCGAGCAGCAGGTCACCATTCCGCTGGAGCGCGAGCTCAACGGCACGCCCGGTCTGGTCACCATGCGCTCGCGCAGCACCTTCGGGCTGTCGCTGATCACGCTCATCTTTCGCGATGGCATCGAAGATTACTGGTCGCGTCAGCGCATCCAGGAGCGCATTGCGGGCGTCCCGCTGCCGCCGGGGCTGACGCCTGTCCTCAGCCCGCTCTCCTCGCCGACCGGCGAAATCTTCAAGTACACGCTCGAGTCCGACACCAAGGGGCTGCGCGACCTCTCCGAAATCCAGCAGTGGACCATCATCCCGGCGCTCAAGCAGATACCGGGAATCGCCGATATCGAAAACTTTGGCGGGATCACGACCCAGTTCCAGCTCGAGCTCGATCCCTCCCAGCTCACGCGCTTCAATCTATCGCTCAAGAACGTCACCGACGCGATCAACGCCAACAGCGGCAATTCCGGCGGCAGCGTCATGACCCGTGGCGAGCTTGGTTACGTCATCCGCGGCATCGGGCTTGTTCAGTCGCTCGACGACATGGGCAATATCATCGTCACGCAGCGGAACGGAACGCCGATCTTCGTGCGCGATCTTGGCAAGCTCAAGCTCAGCAATCAGGAGCGCCACGGCATCCTCGGCAAGAACGAAATAAATGACACGATTGCCGGTATCGTTCTGATGCTGCGCGGCGAAAATCCGTCGCGCGTCATGGAGGCGGTTCACGCCAAGGTGGCGGAACTGAACGAGCGATTGAAGCCCGACGACGTGCAGATCGTGCCCTATATCGACCGCTCGAACCTCGTCGATGCCACCGTCGACAAGGTTTCGCACACGATCTTTCAGGGCGTCGGCCTTGTTCTCATCGTCCTTATTCTCTTCCTCGGCAGCCCGCGCAGCGCGCTGATCGTCGGGATCACCATCCCGTTCGCGATGCTGATTGCGTTCATCCTGATGTATTTCAGCAATATTTCCGCGAACCTCCTATCGCTCGGCGCCATCGATTTCGGCATCATCGTCGACGGCGCCATCGTGATGACTGAGGCGATCCTGCGCCGGCGCGAGGCAAAGCCCAATGAGCCGCTGACGGAAGCCGACGTTCGCGAGGCCGCACATCAGGTCGCGCGGCCGATTTTCTATGCGACGCTCATCATCATCGCCGCCTACATTCCGCTGTTCGCATTCCAGCGCGTCGAAGCGAAGCTGTTTTCGCCGATGGCCTATGCGATCGGCTTTGCTCAGTTGGGCGCGCTGCTGTTCTCATTGATGGTGATTCCGGGCTTGGCCTATCTGGCGTATCGCAAGCCGCGGCGCATCGTTCACAATCGGGTCCTGGAATGGATTGCAGCGAGATACCGGTGGACGCTGCAGCTCTCGCTCAATCATCCGAGCTTTGTCTACATTCTCGGCGCGGCGGCGGCGGTCTGCATCGCCTGGCTTGGCCTTTCGGTCCCGCGCGAATTCCTCCCCGAACTGGACGAAGGCGCCATCACGATCCACGTCACCATGCCTCCCGGCATTTCACTTGCGAAGGCGACCGAGATGGCCGCCGACTTGCGCAAGGCGGTGCGGGAGTTTCCCGAGGTGTCCTACATCGTCTCGGCGCTGGGGCGTAACGATGACGGCACCGATCCATGGACGCCATCGCACATTGAAGCAGACATCGGGTTGCGCCCTTACAATGTCTGGCCGGCGGGGGAGACCAAGCAGGATCTGGTTCGCCGGATGCAGGCCCGGTTCCGCGAATTGCCGGGCTTCGACATTCACGTCAGTCAGCCGATCATCGAGGCCGTGACCGACGAGATTTTCGATGTGCACAGCCAACTCGTCCTGCGCGTCTTCGGTGAAGATTTCAACGAGCTTCGGCGTATCGGCAGGGACATCATCGCGGTTCTCAAGACGGTGCCGGGAACCCTCGACGTAGCGTTCGACATCGATCAGTTGCCCCCGCTGCCGCAGGTTGCGATCAAGGTCGATCGCGCGGCGGCGGCACGCTACGGCATCAACGTGTCGGACATTTCAGACCTGATCCAGACCGGCATCGCGGGCGGCGCGGTGAGCCAGGTGTTCATCGGCGAGCGCCGCTACGACACGACCGTCCGTTTTCCGGATGCGGTCCGCAACGATCCGGACGCGATCGGCAACCTGGTTCTGACCTCCAGCTCCGGAGCCCTCATACCGCTCTCGCAAGTCGCCCGCGTTCAAACGCAACTGGGTGAAAGCACCATCACCCGCTGGATGAATCAGCGGAACGTCACGGTGAAGCTGAATTACCACGACCGCGATCTTCCGTCGCTTCTGGCGGAGGCGCAGAAGGCCATCGCCGCGAAGGTGAAGTTCGATCCAAGGAAATATCGGATCGAGTGGGGCGGGGACTTCGAAAATGAGAACCGCGCGGAGGCCCGATTTCGGTTGATCATGGCCCTAGATCTCGGCCTCATGGTCGTCTTGCTCTATGCCGGATTTGGCAATCTGCGCCAGGTGATCCTGATTCTCGGCGTCGTGCCGCTGGCGACAATGGGCGGGCTGATCGCCCTGCATTTGACGGGGGTGACTCTCAACGTCGCCTCCGGCGTCGGGTTCATCGCGCTGTTCGGAGTCGCAGTCTTGAACGGAGTCATCATGGTTGCGAACCTCAATCGGCTTCGCGATCTCAATCTGCCGCTGTTCGAGGCGGTGCTGACCGGCGCCGGCGAGCGCCTGCGGCCGGTGCTCATGACCGCGTCCGTCGCCACCGTCGGCATGCTGCCGGCGGCCATGGCCACCGGGGTCGGCAGCGACGTGCAGCGCAGCGTCGCCACGGTCGTGGCTGGCGGACTGGTCCCGGCCACGTTCCTCACGCTCTTCATGATCCCGACGTTCTATTTCGTGCTCGAACGTTGGGTTGCGCGGCGCGCTCGAATTGCCTTGGCCAGCGATGAGCCGGTGCCCGGTTGATCGCGGGCCGCGCGGGGCGATGGGCCGACAATCTCCACAAGACCATTGCAAAGACTGTTGCGAAAAAACACTAAGCGCGCCCAATTCTTGCGGCGGGTCTTCCACAGGATTTCCACACCCGGCTGGACCAAGTATGGTTAACGAAGATGGTTAATCCGGGGGTGTCAGAGAGGCGTTCCTCCGCCCGGATCAGGCCTGGTGTGTGGCGTAAGGGGTGGAGTTCGCTCGAATGTCGCGGCGACGGAGCACCAACATCCGGTCGCGTCAGCCCCGCGGGCTGCTGCCGATTTTTCCGCCCAGCCGATGGTTGAAGCCTGGCCGTAAGGTCGCGGCAATCGCCGCTACAACGTTCCTGGTGACGGGATGTGCCGTCGGTCCGGACTTCGAGCGACCGGCACCGCCGGACGTGAAGAATTATTCGAGCGAACGGGTGCCGGCGCGAACCGCGTCCGCGGATGTTGCGGACGGGGGAGCGCAACGTCTGCTGCGCGGCCGTGATATTCCCGGCGAATGGTGGGCGCTATTCCATTCGCCTGGACTCAAGGCTCTAGTCGCGCGAGCGCTGCGGAACAATCCCGATCTGAAGTCGGCGCAAGCGGCGTTGCGCGCGGCGCGCGAAAATTTCTACGCTGGGCAGGGGGCGTTCTTTCCGCAGGTAGACGGCAGTGCCTCCGCGATTCGCCAGCGGTCGGCGCTGGATGGCGCGGTCGATCCAGCGACAGGAATTCCTGTCCAGCCGTCCTTCAATCTCTTCACCGGCCAGGTGAGCGTGTCGTACGTGCCCGACGTGTTTGGCGCCACGCGCCGTGCGGTCGAGTCGCTGGATGCGCAAACCGACGAGCAACGCTTCCAGCTTGAGGCGACCTACCTGACGCTGACCTCGAACATCGTTGTTGCGGCCGTGCAGGAAGCGTCGCTGCGCGGTCAGATCCAGGCAACGCAGCAGATCATCAAGATCGCGCGCGATCTGCTCGATCTGTTCCGGCGCCAGCACAATCTCGGGCAGATTGCCGAGCTTGACGTGGTCGCGCAGGAATCGGCGCTCGCGCAAATCGAGCAGACGCTGCCGGGCCTGCAGCGGCAATTGGAGCAGCAGCGGCATCTGCTCGCGGCGCTGGCGGGAGATCTCCCGAGCCAAAGTGTGGCGGAAAACTTCGAGCTGTCGAAGCTGCGGCTACCACTGAACGTGCCGCTGAGCCTGCCTTCGCTGCTCGTCGAGCAGCGTCCGGATATCCGTGCGGCCGAGGCGAACCTGCGGTCGGCGAGCGCGAACATCGGCGTTGCGGTCGCGAACCGCCTGCCGAATTTCTCCTTGACCGCGAATGCCGGCAGCACCGCCCCGTCGATCGATCAGATGTTCTCGCCGAACACCGGGTTCTGGACGCTTGCCGGGGGCGTCGTGCACCCGATCTTCCACGGCGGGACCCTGCTTCATCTGGAACTCGCGGCGCGTGCGTCCTACGATCAGGCAGCGAGCCAATACCGCAGCACGATCGTCACTTCGTTTCAGAATGTCGCCGACGTCTTGAGCGCGCTGAAAACCGATGCCGACGCTTTGCAGAAGGCGGTATCCGCCGAACGCGCTGCCGAAAGAACGCTCACGATCACGCGCCAGCGTCAGGAGCTTGGCGACATCAATTATCTGGCGCTGCTGAGTGCCCAGCAGGGCTATCAGCAGGCGTTGATTACTCTGGTCCAGGCGCGGGCCGCCCGCTACGCCGACACCGCGGCGCTGTTCCAGGCGCTTGGCGGCGGATGGTGGAATCGCGCCGACGTGCCGTCGGAGGAGACGATCGCAGCCATTCGGAGCCATGATTGAGATGCGGATGCCGCGCGCGTCTTATGTTGGGCGGCGGGTGAGTGCTGACGTCGGGTTCGGAGCGGAGTGCGGCTGAATTGTTCGAGGAGGGCGTGATGCGTACCGCGTTCGGCGCATTCAGATCGATTTGCAGGGCTCCAGTGGCCCGATGCAAATCCATCGCGGTGAGTGCATTGCTGATTTTAGCTCTGGGAGGCGTCGGCCACAGTGAGAATGCGCAAGGTGTCTGGAAGGATGCGAGCACCGGAAAAGTCGTCGAGGATTATCCCTATCGCGCCGAGCCGGATCCCGGACATCCCAGCCGGGCCTTCCGCACCCTTACGGGGGACAATTTTTATCGGGATGACGAAGGCGTTTGGCGCAATGGCAAGTCGGGAGTGATCGTTCGCAGCTATCCTCTTGGTAGCGAGGTGGATCCCAATAACCCCGACCGCGCCTACCGTCCGGGCACAAGTGAGAAATACTATCGCGACCTCGAGGCGCAGGCGAGTGTGCCGCCGCCGCGGCCAAATTCGACCATGCTGTTTGTGACCCCCAAGATCGCCATCGGCGGCATCGGATTGACCGGCAATACGAGCTATCGCAGCGATGGCGGACAGGATTCATTCGACAATCGCTTTACCCTTGCGCGTCCTCAAGGCTGCGGTGGCGCCTCGGTCGGCACCGCCGGCACTTACGCGTTCTTGGTCGATTTGAGCGCCTGCACTTACTTCCAGCACCACACTTTCTTCTCTGTCCCCCGCAACGCCGGCGGCCTTGTAAGTCTCCAGACCAGTTCGCCGGTCGTTTTCGATCTGCTCTTCAAGGGACGAGTTGCCCTGACCAAACCCAGCGATGCAAGTTGGATGGGACCGATCTTTTTCTCCGCCGGTATCGGACCGACGGCGCGCAAATGGGATCTGACTCTGACGAGCGATCAGGCGTTCCTGGGAGCGGATATTTTTTCGATCAGCAGCGCGAGCTGGCAGGCCGGACTTGTTGCAAGCGTCGGGGTTTCCAGCTTCGTTTGCCTCACTTGCATCGCGGGGGGCCCGCTTGAAATGGGCATCGAAGCGCGGGCGCGAATCTTTCGCGCAGGCTCGATTGATCTTGTCTCACCGGCCTTCGGATTTACCGAAACGGGGGCGACGGGCCGGACCATCGACTACAGCGTTCTGTTCACCGCGGGCATTCCGTTCGCCATCCGCTGACTGCGGCACCTCTTCGGCCTTGCCTGGAGGCAGGGTTGCGGCGCATGGAAGTCCACGAAAGATCCCCTCGGCCCCACATGGACGCGATACGGTGTCGCAAATCCGGTCCATAGCGAGCGAAAGCCATGCCGAAATCCGTCGACTCCACGCAACGTCTGGCTGCGCTCGGCGACGTGCGCAGGTGTCTCGCTCTCGCTGAGGAGATCGGCGAGCTCGAAGTGATCGAAGGCGTCGACCCGCACCTGGAGATGGGCGCGCTCTACGAGCTCAGCCTGCAGAAGCCGGTCCCGCCGATTCTCCTGTTCCGCAAGATCAAGGGCTTTCCGGACGACTATCGCGTTGCCTGCAACATCCGCTCCTCGCGCGTGTTCAACCAGGGCGCTGGCCTCGAGCTGGTGCAGAACTACCGCAAAGGCAAGCGCAAGCAATCGGAGGCGATCGCGCCGGTGGTGGTCGCCGACGGCCCGGTGCTCGAAAATGTGCTGATGGACAACGAGGTCGACATCCTCGCCTTTCCGGCGCCGAAGTGGCACGGCGAGGACGGCGGCCAATACATCGGCACCGAGTGCATGGTGATCACCAAGGATCCCGACAGCGATTGGGTCAACGCCGGCACCTACCGCGTCTCGGTGCGCGACAAGAAAACGCTCTCGCTCTTCATCGAGCCGGGCAAGCACGCCGACACCATCCGCAAGAAATGGTGGGCGCGGGGCGAGCATTGCCCGATGGTGGTGACAGTGGGGCAGGCGCCCGCGCTCGGCGCCGCAGCGGCTCAGTTCGCGCCCGAGAACGTGAGCGAGTTCGCGGTCGCGGGCGGGAGGCTCGGCCGCGCGATCGAGTTGGTGCAGGGCCGCGTCACCGGCGTGCCGTTCCCGAACGATTGCGAACTCGTCTACGAGGGCTTCATGCCTTCGTCCGCGGAGCTGACGATGGAGGAGGGACCGTTCGGCGAATGGCCCGGCTACTATACATCGAGCGGCCCCGAGCCGGTGCTGCAGGTGCGCGCGATCTATCACCGCAACGACCCGATCCAGTGCGCGACGCCACCGGCGCGGCCGATTTATCCCGGCACGTACTTCGGCACCGCCGGCTCGGCGCTGCTGCGCGCCGCCTCGCTGTGGGACGAGCTTGAGGCGGCCGGCGTGCCGGGCGTCAAGGGCGTGTGGAAGATGCCGGGCGGTGGCTCGCGCTTCATCAACGTGATTGCGATCGACCAGCAGCACGCCGGTCACGCCAAGATGGCGGGCCTGGTCGCCGCCGGCTGCGGCTCCTCGACCTACCTCGGCCGCATCATCATCGTGGTCGATTCCGACATCGACATCACCAACCCGGCCGAAGTGATGTGGGCGATCGCGACCCGCTGGGACCCGAAGACCGCGACCGACATCATCGACGGCGTCTGGACCGGCTACATCGACCCGATGCTGCTGCCCGAACGCCGGGCCAAAGGCGATCTCACCAACAGCCGCATCATCATCTACGCCGTGCGCCCGTTCGCGTGGAAGGACGAGTTCCCGAAGGTCAACGCGGTGGATCCCGCGTACGCGAAGGAAGTTGCGCGCAAGTGGGCGGGCAAGGTGAAGTTTCTGGACGATATCGGGATGTGAGCGCTGCGGTCGGCGTTCCGCGCCGGCGTGGATGGCGCGGACGTCCTGGCGCCAGGCGAACCGCATTCAGGTGCGAGGATCGGCCATGGGGCTGCGTCGGGAGAGTTGGCCGAGATAGAGACTTCTAATGAGATGCAGCGCCAGCCATATCGAGAAGAAAACGGCGGGTACGCTCAGCGAAATCGTCATGCCACGCGGGACACCGATGTAGAGCAATGAGCCCAGGAGCAGCCACGAACATATGAAGCCCGCCAACGTCGCATACATGCAGAGCGCGCAGGTCCCAAACTTGCCGGTCTCCAGCGCCACTTTTCCTTTGCAATTGCAGCCCACGTACGCCACCTCACGTTCGACTTGTTCGCCGGGAATGAAGCTGCCGCTTCATGGGCACGCATCTCCAGTGAACCAACCCGCGATTGTGCTCTCGCATTTCATCCTGCTCTGGCGCGGGCGTTGAATATGGCGAACGGGTTGATGCAGCCATTTGCTATTCCGATCCAGAAGAATATCTGCTCGACAATGCCGAGCCAGCCGACGTCGACGACTGCCCCGGCGGCGCATCCCCAATTAGCGATGGCGGCCAGGACTACGGCAATCGCGAGTGACAGGATTATGAGTACGTGCAGGACCGTCAGAATGAAATCGACCAGGTCGCACAGTCTGTCTCTTAAACTCATGAATAGACATAGAACGATCCACAGTATGAATGACACAAGGGTGATGACAGCGAAGATCGCCGCCGCGATCAGCAAATTGACGACGACGGCGGAGAGAGTGGCGACAACGGCCGCGAGTGTGCCTCCGGACACAAGAGCTGCGATCGCTGCCAACGTGGCGGCTTCCATCGAGCAGAACGCCAGGAAGATCAGGACTGCGGTAACGAGTACCAAACCGAGGTTGATGAACATCCACAGCAGGCACAGGTCGACGACGATATCCGTGCAGGCCTCGGTTTGCGTAAGGGCAGGACATTCGCGGCCGCCGTTGCTGGGGGGCGTGACGATGGTCCGGGTACGCCTTCTTTGACCGTTGACGCATCTGCTCCAGGCTGACCAGTTCGATACGACGCAATCGACGGCGTCGGGTGGGCAGGGCCGGGTTTGCACCAGGGATGGGCAGGGACGGCCGCCATTGCTCGGCGGCGTAATGACGGTTCGCGTTCGCGTCTGCGTGCCATTGATGCAGGGTCCCCAATTCGAGAATTCGGAGACAACGCAGTCGACCTTCCCGCCACAGTGGAAGGCGATCGTTCGCAGCGGTGCGCACCCCTCGCTGATGTGGGCGGTCACGGAAAAATGCCGGTTGTCTCCCGCGGACAGGCTGATGACCATCGTGTCGCCGCTTACGCTCACGACATGCGCCGCGCTGTCCGCCCCGGTCACGAGGACATCGTTGCTGCGCCAGTCGTAGACGGTCGCTACGTTGGTGCACTTGATGGTATAGTTGCCTGCCGGAAGGCATTCCAACTCGGTGTCGGTGGGATTTGTCTTGCTGAAATTGTTGGGACCGGTGATGAGGACAGAGGCAGTATCGGGGCATCTGCCATCCGTCGGCTTGCACGCTACTGGCAAGGTCGTTTGGGCGAAACAGTCCTTGTCGTCTTCGCAAGTGACTTTGACCGAAATGACGTCGTTGCAGTGATAGGCCTTCAGCTTGGTCCCCACTTCCGGCGAGCCTTCGATAAACGTCGCCTGCCAATGAGACGCGTTCACCGGGACACTGGATTGATGGAGGTCGGGCGCTCCATTCAAGCTGACATCGACATTCACCTTTGCGCAAGAAGCGGTGCCGTTGATGACAAGCTGATGCAGTCCGGCGCTGGCTTCGGTTCCTTCGGCGTCGTCAATCGTCAGCGAACAGCCCGTGCAATTGACCGTGACTCCTTGCGTAAGTAAAGTCTGGGAAGGTGTGGTGTCTCGGCACTTGAGAGTCACCTGCACGTCCTTGTCGCAGGCAAAATCCAAGGCTTCGAAATCGCCAGGGGCGCTGAAGGTCTTCGACCAATTGCTGCCGTTGAAGACGACGGGTCCGGTGCAAAGAATGTCGCCCGAATTGGGATCGGAAACTTCGATCCGCAAATCACTGCACTGATCGCAAGTCCCGGAGAAATCCAGGGACACGACGTCGCCCGCGGCATCCACGGAGGCGATGGGTGGGTTCAATGTAGTGGCCATGGGTCGCCTGCTATCGC
Organism: uncultured Alphaproteobacteria bacterium; assembly: GCA_963702695.1. Classification (GTDB taxonomy): domain Bacteria; phylum Pseudomonadota; class Alphaproteobacteria; order Rhizobiales; family Xanthobacteraceae; genus VAZQ01. The sequence goes on from CAVPDS010000029.1 coordinate 478,668, forward strand.
GTCGCACGACAGGGAGAGTCCATTGCTCTGCGCGAGCGAGCAACATCGACCGAGCGTCTTGGAAAACGTAGCGTTACCTACCCGCCCTGTCCATGCGCCGTGTCGATACAGACCGCGAACGTCACTACCGCCGGATACCTACTCAGCGGAGTGATACTATCATCTCGGATCAAAGAAAATCAGTTGGGCTTGTTGTGATAAGTCGATCCTGCCGGCCCTCACTCGGCGCGAATGCCGGCGGCCTTGATGATAGGGCCCCACTTCTCGTACTCGGTGCGGATGAGCTTCGAGAATTCCTCGGGTGAACTACCGACCGGCGCGGCGCCGAGGCCGAGCAGGCGTTCCTTCACGGCCGGCGCGTTCACGGCTTCGGCGCAGTCCTTGGCGAGCTTGGCCTTGATCGCCGGCGGCAGGCCGGCGGGGCCGACGAGCCCCCACCAGACGCCGGTGTCGTAGCCCGGTATGCCGGCTTCCGCGATCGTCGGCACGTCGGGCAGCACCGGCGAGCGCTGCGCCGTGGTCACGCCGAGCGGCCGCACCGCGCCGGCCCTGATCTGTGCGAGCGATTCCGGCACGTTGTTGATCGACACCGGGATGTGCCCGCCAAGCAGGTCGTTGAGCGCCGGCGCGCCGCCTTTGTAGGGGACCGGCGTCATCTGGACCTTGGCCATGTATTTGATCAACTCGCCGGCGAGGTGCGGGGAGGTGCCGGTTCCGGCGTGGCCGTAGGAGATCTCGCCGGGCTTGGCGCGCGCTTGCGCGAGCAGGTCGGCGAATGTCTTGATCGGGGAGTCGGCGCGCACCAGGACCATGTTCGGCGAATTGCCGATCATCGACAGCGGCGTGAAGTCGGCGAATGAATCGTACGGCAGCTTGTCGTACAGGAATGGATTGAGCGCGTGGCCGGTCGCGACGATGATCAGCGTGTAACCGTCCGGGCGGGATTTCGCCAACGCTTCCGTCGCGATCACGCCGCCGGCGCCGGGGCGGTTCTCGATCACGACCGATTGCCCCCAGCGGTGGGTCAGTTCGTCGCCGAGCGTGCGGCCGACGATGTCGACCGCGCCGCCGGCCGGGAATGGCACGAACAGGTGCACCTGCTTCGAGGGAAAGGCCTCCTGCGCCAGCGCTGCCCCGCTGCAGGCGAGAGCCCAGACGGCCGAGATCAACAGTCGACGCCACGCCATGGTTGGGCTCCCTCGATGTTGTTGCGCTTCCTCCATCGCATCATCCCACAACCACAGGCGGCGGCAAGGTCATGCGGACCGGTCGAACCCCATCATCGTCTCGCGGCAAGGTGGCGACGGGCGCGCCGCGTGCCACCCCTCCTGCGCGATTCAACGTCTCGGCTTATCCGGGGAAGCGGCTATAGTCCCCCGGGCGGCGACAACAGACCATACCTACGCTGAAGAGAGGCAAGCCCGTGTTCCGATTTAAGACTGTTTCACTCGTCGCTGTTTCACTCGTCCTGGCTGCTGCGCTCGCCGTCATCGGCGCCGCTTCGGTTCTTGCGCAGAGCCCGGGCACGCCGCAGCCGGCCGTGAAGCTGCCCGGCTTTGGCGCTTTCATGGTGATGATGGTGCAACCCCAGCACATCAAGCTCGGCCTCGCCGGCAAGCAGCGCAACTGGCCGCTGGCCGAGCATGCGTCGAAAGAACTGGGAGAGGTGTTCGACTATCTGGTGGCGGTGCGTCCCACGTTCCGCAATCAGTCGCTCGCCACCTTGATCGATACCATGACCGGTGAAGCGCGGACTGCGCTCGACAAGGCGGTCAAGGCGGGCGATGGCAAGCAGTTCGACGAGGCCTATGAGCGCCTGACGCAGGGATGCAACGCTTGCCACACGTCGCTCAATCAGGCCTACATCGTGATCAAGGTGCCGGATGCGGGGATGTATCCCGATCAGGATTTTCGGCCGCAATCGAAGTGACGCGCGGGAACCTCTGAATGGCGAAGCAGACGCAGGGACGGCGGGCACGGGCCCTGCGCGCGCTCGCGCTGCAGGCGTTGGTCATCGTCGTCACGCTTGCGCTGTGCGAGGTGATCCTGCGCTGGATCAACATCGCCTATCTGCGCGCCGACGACTGGGGCAACCTGCGCTACCGCTTCGACGCCGAGCTCGGCTGGTCGCCCGAGCCGAATTCGCGCTCGATCGTGGCGCTGCCGCGAGAGACGGCGGTGAGCCACAACAGCCTTGGCGTTCGCGACGTGGAATTCCAGCGCAACGGAAAGCCGACGATCGTGTTCATCGGCGATTCGATGACCTGGGGTTATAACCTGGAGGCGAACGAACGCTTCTCCGACCTGCTGCGCGGGATAATCCCGAGCCACAACGTGCTCAACGCCGGCGTCTCCGGCTTCGGCACCGATCAGGAATATCTGTTTCTCAAGCGGCTGTGGAGCGAGGTCGAGCCGAGCGTGGTGGTGCTGATCGTCTGCGTCGAGAACGATCACACCGACAACAGTCGCAACATGCGTTACTTCAATTACAAGCCGTATCTCGACGCCACCGCCGATGGCGGCTTCGCGTTCCGCGGCCAGCCCGTGCCGCGACCGCGCAAATCCTATTTCCGCGACAACTGGCTGGGCGAGCACGTGATGCTGGCGCGGCTCGCGATCTCGGCCTATGTCGAGCTGAGATACCGGCGCGTCACCGTGCCCGACCCGACCAACGAACTCATCGGACTGCTGCGCGACGAAGTTCATCGCCGCGGCGCGCGGCTGTTCGTCGGCCTCGAACGGGAAGACCCGGCGGTCGAGGATTTCCTCGAGCAGCAGCGGATCGCCTATACCCGTTTCGACGGCGCCGAGCTTTACGATTCCTCGCACCACTGGACCCCGAAGGGCAACGCGATGGTGGCGGCGCGGCTCGCCGCGTTGCTGTCGGCGAACGGGGTGCAAGTATCGAAAGATGCTGACCGGACCGCGGGCAATGGATCAGCGCGACCGTGAGCGAAACATGAGGGGGCACGACAAAGTCTGCCGCCGCGCCGCTGACGCTCAATGCCCGCCGGCGAGTTTGGCGACTTCCTTCGCGCGCTCGATCAAGGCGGGCGGATAGGTCTTCGTGAAGAACGCCTGCAGGTCGGTGCCGCTCATCGGCTCGAGGTCGAAGTTGAGGCGTTCGATCTCGGCCAGAAATTCCGGGTCCTTCGTCATCGCCATGAAGGCGGTGCGCAGTTCCGCGACGCGTTCCGGCGGCACGCCGGGTGGGGCCGCGAACGAGCGGCCGACGATGGTCGGGGCGGCGAAGATTTCGAGCACGCGACGGTTGTCTTCGTTCTTGGCAAGGTCGACCATGCGCGGGAGGTTTTCGAGCCCGGCGTGCTTCTCGCCGGTCTGCAGCAGCAAATTGATCTTCTTCTCGCGCAGCCAGTCCGGGTTCTCGGCCTTGAGCACCGGCCACGGCAGGCTGAGCGCCTCGACCTCGCCGCGCTCCATCGCGATCTTGGCGGAGGCGGGGCCCTCGTAACCGGTGAGGAGTTTCAGCTTCGTGCCGGCGAGCGCGTTGAGCGCGGTCCAGTTGAGCCGCGAGGAGGAGCCGGGGGCGGCGACGATCAGTTCCTTGGTGAACGCGTCTTCGATCTTCTTGACTGCGGCGGTGTGCCAGGCGAACAGCACGGCGCTGTTGCCGACAAGACGGCCGATCCAGTTGAACTTTGCCACGTCGCCGCGCAGGCCGGGCAGCCCGAGCATCTGATCGAGAAACACCGCCTGGTCGAAGATGCCGAACACGGTGCCGTCCTTGGCGGCGAGATTATAGATGTGGTTCGCCGAGCGGATGCCGGCAGCGCCCGGCATGTTCTGTGTCACGATCGCGGGATTGCCTGGAATGTGCTTGCCGAGATGGCGCGCCAGCAGGCGGCCATAGGTGTCGTAGCCGCCGGACGTGTTGGAGCCGATGATGAGCGAGATGGTCTTGCCCTTGTAGAACGGATCATCGGCGCGCGCCTGCGGCGCTGCCGCGATCAGCGCCCCGAGCGCTATTGTTGCGAGCGCGATTCCATTGGCCCACCGGCTTGCGAACGACATTTCATTCCTCCGTCGACTTGGCGGCCATCATACGGGCGGCCCCGCTGGCGCGCCACCGCGGCGCCAGTTTGTCGCGGGACAGCGGTTCCGCGAAAGCACGGCTCTCCGATGCATGCGCGGTCCGAAGGTGACGCGGGCAGTCCTGCGCATGCGCACTTCCTCTCCCCGCTGGGGAGAGGGTTGGAGTGAGAGCGCCAGGAGGTTGATTATCACAAACGGAAGAAAAATTTGGATGCCCGGCCATGACGGCAGAGCCAACGTTAAAGGCTTTCCGCCGATCCAAGCCACCGCCGCAACTCGCGGATATTGCCGATCTTTTCGATGTTCCAGATGACATCGATCAGCTCACGCGAACGCGCTTCGCCAAGCACCGATGCCATCAGGTCCATGGCCTTGGCGTTGATTTCCTCGTCGTTCATCGGGTTATCCGGGGTGCCGCGGACAGCGGTGGCGCGGTGCGTAAAATTGTGCTGGTCCGCCATCGAGATCGTCACCAGGGCCCTTTGCCGTTCCACACTGGGGTCGGGCTGCAAGGTAATCCTGCTCTTGAGGGCGACGGCTGCCGGATCGCGCATGCGTTCCTCGTCATGCGACGAGGCAAAGGTGAGGTCTCCGTCGACCAGCAGAACAGACACGAGATGCTGGAGATTGATATCCGGCATCGCCCGATTGTCCACCGTATCGATTTCGATCGGGGCCATGCGGATCAGAATTTCGGAGATGCGGTCGTGATCGATGCGATGCTCGTTCATCAGAACCTGCGCCGCATCGAGCACCGATTGAACCGGGGAGCCGACCGACCATTTCTTGATCGTCGTGTTGAGGATCTCGAACCGTTCGCCGAGCTCTTTCACGAGCAGCTCGGGCTCAGGGTCTTGACCGAATGAAATGAAGAAATTCTGCGCCCCGGTGAAGACGTCATTCACGCCGGTGAAGCCGGCCGCGACCATCGCCGCCGCGTTGACGCCGTTGCGCGCCGGCATGCCAGCGAAGGCGAACGCCTTCTCGACATGCTCGACGGCGCGCCGCCAGCTCGTGAGGCCGGCGGCCTGCTGGGCGGCATAGGAAAGCGCCCAGCCCACCTGTTCCGGCGTCAGCCTTGCCAGCGCGGCAGCTGCTGCCGCGGCTCCGAACACCCCCGCAAAGGCGTGGGTGCAATGACCGGCCTGGTGGAACCGGAGCGGGCTGAGCGCCAGCAGCGTCCTGCTGCCGATGTCGTATCCCAACACGGCGCTCCTCAGCAAAGCCTCGCCGCCCGCGCCTTCCTTCTCTGCCATGGCGAGAGCGGCCGGCACGACGCTGCAGCCAAGATGCGAACGTGAGACCTTGTGCGAATCGTCGGTTTCATCCGCATGGGCAAGCATGCCGTTGGCGAAGGCCGCGTTGCTCGCGGTCGTGACAATGTCGGTGGTGATGACGGCGGCTTCCGGCGTGCCTCCCTGCTGCCGGATGTAATCGATGCCCTGAACACCTGGACGTAGTTTCGCCCCGGATACGATCGCGGCAATCGTATCGAGCAGGTGGGCCTTGCCCTTTTGAGCGACGCCAGCAGGCAAAGGTCTGTTTGCCGCGCCGGCGATATAGGCGCTGAGCTTCGCCATGAGCGGGCTGATTTCGGTATGCTTTGGATTCATCGCCTTGTGCTTCTTTCAATCGTCACGATCGATCGGCTTTTCGTTCCTTGCCGCGCCAGCCAGAAGGCTCATGAGCTTGCCGACCGAGCGCTCGCCTTCCATGCCGAGCACGCCTTCGATAATTTCTTCGCACCTCACGGGCGTAAGAACCGGATCGGAGACCGCGCGGAATTTCGTTTTCACCACTTCGGCATCAAGGCCGGCGTGTGAGGAATGGCCTGGCGGATAGAGGCACTCCGCGACAATCTCTTCGCCGCTCTTGAGAACGACCCGCAATCGGCAGGGCATGGTGTCGGATGCGCGATCGGTCAAATCGGCAGCAACCTCAAGCGTGACCCGGTCCATGAGTTCTTTGAGCGCAGGTTCGTTCCAACGCTCGTTCTCGAACTGTTTCAGCGTGAGCGCGCCGTCCGCCAGCGCCACGGCCGGCAGGAAGGTGAAACTGTGATCCGCCGATTCGCGCGATTGCGGATAACGGCGAGAACGATCGGCTTGCTGGTCCCTGACGAACGGCAGGTCCGCCATGATCACCTCGATCCGTTCGATTGCCGCAACGCCGCCTTCGAGCCGCGCATGCGCGTCGAGTGCCGCCTGCACGGCCGTCTGGGCCGTCCCGATGCATGGAAATGACTTGACGTGTGCGCTCAGTATTTCGAGCTTTGACGACGCTGGCGCCCACAGGGAGTCGAAGCCGAGTTCCGGCTCAAGAAAGGATTGCAGGCCGACCTCCTTGTCATCGAGAATCTCGAGCGGACCAGTCACGCCTTTTGCCGCCAGCAACGCGCCTTGCACCCCACTCTGCGCGATCAACGCATTGGCGATCGATTTCGCCGCCGAGAGCCGCCCCTTGCGCACGATCCTCGGCGTGAGGCATCGGCACGCGCCAAGCGCCAGCGCGTGCGCCTGCCGCTTCTCGTCGAGACCCATGAGCCGCCCGGCCATGGCTGCAGCGACGAAGCCGGAGACGCTCGTTCCGTCAAATGGACACGGGTAACGGGTCAAATTCCGTAAACGGCCATAGAGTTCGTAACCGACAATGATGGCTTCAAGGACGCCGGTGGCGCTGCTGGCGAGCTTCTCCCCCATGGCGAGAGCGACTGGAATATTGTCGCTGCGATGTCCGCCGACGACCAGATGCCCCTCCGATTTCGTGAACATGATGTCGTTGAGATCGAGGACGCGAACCAGGGCGCCGTTGGCGAGGATGGCATTGAGAACCGAAACCCTTTCGGGCGTTCCGATGACTGTGCATTCGGGCGGCCCGCCCAACTCCGTCGCGAGTTCGACGACTTCGTCGGCCGCCGCGCCGTCGATGGCGGCGAACGCACACCCGATGGAATCGAGTACCAGGAGCTTCGTTTGCCGCAACGCCAATTCGGAACGATAGGCAGGGTCGCACGCCAGCGACCACGCGGCGAGCTTCTCGATCGATGTCGTGGCGGAAGTCCTGGTCAGGGTTGCCGTCACGGCATGAAGCCCCCGCCATTGGCGTGGATCGTCTGCCCCGTGAGGTAGCGAGCATCAGACCCTGCGAGGAAGTGTACGAGCGAGGCAACATCGTCCGGGGTGCCGCGACGGCCGATGGGCGGCGGCTTGCCACCGGAGTGCAGGCCCGCGGTCGCGCTGTGGCCGCGCACTGTTGTCATCAGACCGGGGACCACGCAGTTGACGGTGACGCCATGCGGGGCAAGATCGTGGGCGAGGCCCCGGGTCATGCCGATGAGACCGATCTTGGCGGTGAGAAGCGGCACGCGCCGCGGTGCGCCGACATGCGCCGTCATGCCGCCGATATTGACGACCGTCCCGCCCGCGGAACGGATGAGATGCGGCATCGCCGCCTGCGTCATCAGGAAGGCGCCATCCAGAATGACGGACACCACGGCCCGGTAGTCCTCGTAGGTCATCGTCGCCAGATCGGATTCGTGCCGGACGGCCGCATTATTGACGAGGATATCGAGCCCGCCGAACGCATCGACCGCCGCTGCAACGAGAGCGGAAGCCTGGGCGGGCTCCCGGATATCCGCGAGCTTCATGATCGCGCGTCCTCCGCTCGAACGGATTTCCTGCGCGACGCTTTCGGCGGCCTCCGCCGACTGCAAGGTGGTGACGACGACCGCCGCCCCGGCGCGCGCGAGCGCGATAGCGATTGCACGGCCTATGTTACGTGCGCTGCCCGTGACAACCGCCACGCGATTTGCGAGATCCATTTTCGTATTCAACACCGTCTCCACTGCGATGATATCGTGTCCCCCTGACGCCGAACTCATCGCATCAGGTCGTGAAAGGTTAGTTTAGGCGTGGTCTCGGCGCCAGCATTGCCGATTGTTCATGACTGTGATTTCCGCGCGCTTGTTCGGCTGGCGAAAATCTATGCTAGCGTGCCGGGCCGGAGTGGGATCGAATGACGGCTCTGTCAGGACTTCCCGTCCAGGTCAACAAGTTGGGAGATTCCGCATGAGCAAGCGACCGAAAATCCGTCACCTGGCCCTTATGACGCTCGATCCTGAGCGGCTGGCAACGTTCTACGAGCAGGCATTCCAGATGACGCGGCTGACGGGCGTCCAGGGCGTGCCGGGCAGCACCGCCGTCTATATGACCGACGGTTACATCACGCTCGCACTTCTTCCTAATAAAGCCGAGGGCAAGCCATCCGGATTGAATCACTTCGGCTTCGAGGTCGACGACCAGGATGAGATCGCTCGCCGCCTGACCGTGGCCGGTGTCAAGGCTCCCGCGAAGCGGCCGGCGGACCGCCCCTATGCGGAGACCCGCGCGACCGATCCCGACGGCAACAATTTCGACATTTCCGTGCAAGGCTTCGGCTCCGAGGAAGGCAGCGAGACGAAGAAAAAGACGCCGGTAAACGCCTGACCTTTGAACAATCTTCCGGAGCGAGCCTGATGGATCAAAAAGAACACTGCGACATCATTGTCATCGGCGGCGGCAGCGCGGCGCATGAGGCCGCGGTCGCCGCGCGAACAGCCGGCGCCGAACGTATCGTGATGCTGGAGAAGGCGCCGGAGGCGGAATTCGGCGGCAACGCCCGCTATTCACATACCGGATTCCGGTTCGTCTATGACGGCGGCCGCGAGATTCGGCAATTTATCGACATTGATGACGCGACGTTCAACAACTTCATCATGCCGCCCTACACGCGCGAGAATTTTCTCGCCGATCTCAACCGGGTCACCGAAGGACGCATCAACCAGGAACTGGCGACGTTCCTCGTCGATAACTCGAATGCCGCCGTGCACTGGATGCATGAAACTGGCATCCGTTTCGAGCACGAGAAGCCGGTGCCGGTGAAAGGTAAGATGTTTTTCGAGCCCGGTGCGGTCATTCACACTGTCGGAGGCGGCCTGGGTCAGCTCCTGCAGTGGCGCGACATCGCCGCGCGCATGGGCGTCGAAATGCGCTACCAGTCGAAGGTCTGCGGCTTCCACGGCAACGAGCATCACATCGAAGGCGTGCGCGTGCTCACGCCGGAAGGCGAATATGATCTGTTCGGTCGCGCCGTGATCTGCTGCAGCGGTGGATTTCAGGCGAGCCCCGAAATGCGCGCACGCTATCTCGGTCCCAATGGCGATCTCATGCGGCTGCGCGGCAGCAGGCACGACACCGGCGAGGTTCTCAACATGCTGATCGCGCTCGGGGCCAGCACCGCTGGCCATTGGCAGGGCGCGCACGCCACGCCGATCGGCGCGGAACACCCCGACGGTGAAATTCCGCTGCGTCCCGATGGTCACGGCAATTCAGCCAATCGCTACGAATACAAATTCGGCATCACCGTCAATACGCTCGGCCAGCGTTTCTATGATGAGGGCGAGACCAAGCATTCCTACACCTACGCCAAGACCGGACGTGCGGTGCTCGCGCAACCGGGTGGGCTGGCCCACCAGATTTTCGACGATACCGGTTTCAAGCTGTTCCGCGAGGGCGCTTATGTAGGCGCAAAGGGCTACGAGGCGACGACGATTGCGGAATTGGCCAAGCAGATCGGGCTCTCGCCGGAAATCCTCGTGCATACCGTCGAGGAGTACAACGCCGCTTGCCGCGAGGACATCCCGTTCAATCCGGGAAACATGGACGGCAAGTGCACGGTCGGCATCACACCCAAGCGCTCGAACTGGGCCGTGAAGCTCGAAAAGCCCCCATTCCGCGCCTATCCGATCGTTTGCGGGATCACGTTCACCTTCGGTGGCCTCAAGATCAACACCAAAGCCGAGGTGTTGAGCACCGCCGGCAATCCGATCCGTGGCCTCTATGCCTCGGGAGACGTGGTCGGCCTGTTCTTCCATAACTATCCCGGCAATACCGGACAGACGCGCAATGCGGTGTTCAGCCGGGTCGCAGGTCGCGAAGCGGCGAGCCGCAATCAATGACGGTGTGTCGCCGGACTGCACCGTGAGGAGAATGAAATGACGAATCGCGCAAGCTGGGATTCGTTTCTTGTTCGCGCCTGCGCCACGGCGAGTATCGCCGTGGCGATGTCGGCGCCGCTCACGAAGGCGTCGGCCCAGTCGATCGCGGATACGTTCCGCGGCAAGACGATCAAGATGTTGCTTCCTACCGCGCCGGGCGGCGGACGCGCACTTTATGCGCTCCCGTTCGCCGAGGCTTACGGCAGGCACATTCCTGGCAATCCGACGGTCTTACCGGTGTTCATGCCGGGGGCGGGCGGTTCCACCGCGGTCAACAACGCGTACGGCGTCGCGGAGCATGACGGCCTGACGATCGTGTCGCCGCTGAAATCCGTCGTCATGGCCCAAGCGGTCGGGGACTCTTCGGTCAAATACGATGTTGCGAAGCTCAACTGGCTCGGTCGAATCACCGACGCGACGCAAATCTTCTTCGTGTCGAGCAAGGTCGCTGCGCGCACGCTCGACGACTTCCGCCGCCAGCAGATCATCGTCGGCGCCGTCGGCCGAGCGTCTGTGACCTACCAGAATGCCGCCTTCGTCAACAAGGTATTGGGGACCAAGTTCAAGATCGTCACCGGCTATCAGTCCGCCGGAAACATGAACATGTCGGTGGAATTGGGCGAGACCCAAGGTGCGTTCACGACCTGGAACGACCTCAACAGCTACCACTCGGACTGGATTCGCGACGGCAAGGTCCGGGTCGTCCTGCAGATCGCGCTGGCGAAGCATCCCGATCTCAAAGACGTGCCGCTCCTCACCGACTTCGCCAAGAGCGACGCCGACCGGGAGCTCTGTGAATTCATGTCCTCCAGTTCGGACCTGGGAGAAGCCTACGCTGCGCCGCCCGGGGTCCCGGAGCCGGTCGTCGCGGCCTTGCGCAAGGCGTTCGACGAAACGATGCAGGACCCCGCTTACATCAAGAAATTGCGGACGGCCAAAATCCAGTTCAATCCGATGGATGGCGCACAACTCACGCAGGAAGTCCTCAAGACGATCGGCGCACCGAAGTCCCTGGTTGAGCGCTACAAGGTGGCCATTTCAGGCGAGTAGAACATGATCCGAAAAGTTGCAGACTTTTCGGATCAGATCATGTGACCAATCAACGATAAGCGGAGCATGATCGTTCAATCTGAAGCGATCATGTGGGTCGTCCTGTGCGTGCCTGGATTTCACGGTAATGGTGGGAGGGATCCGTTGCGGCCGGCGACCCGCGCGGTACGGCCGTCATGTCCAGAATGCTCGGCGCCGAGCCGGTGGGCCCGGCGTGCTTTGGCGGCGTAGCATTCAGCCTACGACCAGCGCCGCATGCTGACTCTGACCCTCGCTCATTCCGCGCGCCTTCATCCAATCGTAGGCGCGGCCGAACAGCGTCGGATCGTAGTAATCGACGTGCTTGTAGTGCACAAACGCGCGTAGCAGTTCGGTCGGCTGGAGCGCGCCCTTTGCATGCGCCGTGACATGATGGGCATACTTGTAGAAATCAGTATTGATCAGGTCGACCGCCCTGTTTTCTGCATCGTAGTAGGCCTTGCGTTGTTCGGGCGTCAGATCCGGCGAGATGACTTCACCGCCACGGTAGAACGAGGCGGCGATGATATGTGCACCCTCCTTGAGACCCAGGCTGATGAATGGCTCCATCACTGCAATCGCGCGGGCGGTGCGATTCTTGAGGGCGGCGTAACGCATCTGCGGCAGCCCGCCCTTCTCGATGTTGACATGCTCGCGCCCGACCGCGCTTTCGAGCATCTGGATCGTCGTGTAGTGGGAGCCAGTGAGTTCCTGCACCATGACCGGTACGTCGGCCATGTCGCGCGGCGTCTGGAGTTGATCATCGAAGGCCAGAATGGCTTGCGCCGCCACTGCTGCCCGCAAGGCCGCGATGTTGCCGCCACGGCTGCCGCGTTCCAGGCGGTCGATACTTGCCCATTCGCAGACGTTGTAGCTATCGGCCGTGCCGCAATCGAATAGCTGCTCCTTCAGCCGCGCCATGAATGGTGTCTGCGCATTGTCCCTTTCGCGGTCCGCATAGGTCGCGGAGAAGCTGACATCGAGCCCGGCGGCGGCGAAGAGGTGCTCCTCGATGCCGACTATGACCGGCAGGTCGAACACCGGATTGTTGGGTGCGATCTTCACGATGGGGCGTTCTTGATCGGACGGCATGAGGCCCTCTCAATTGTTGCTTCTAGGTGCGACAAGGGGCGGCTGACCAACTCGCCACAATGCAATTTAGCACCCCGGGAACGACGATTGCAAAGCTGGAACGCTTCAGGAGACAGATCAGCCCGGCGCCGAATCCCAAGGTCCGTTATTGGGGTGATGCGGTCATGGCATCTGCGCTCGAAACGATGCGGATCACGTTGAGCCGGCGGTTACGGGCCGGCGCCGCGGCCTCGTCGATCCGCTGCTCCGCGCTCCGGCGGCTACTTCGGCGCGCACGTCGATGATGCTGGCGACCCGGTCGGTCCTGCCCTTCACGAGCATGTCGGATGGACCCAGTCAGGAGCTCCTGAGCGAGGGGATTGCAGAGGACGTGGTGACCGAGTTGTCGGCGTTGCGCTGGCTGCTGGTGATCGCGCGCAATTCAAGTTTATCGACAGGAACAAGGCCGCCGATATCAGGCAAGTCGGCCGCGCACTTGGCGTGCGCTACGCGCTGGAACGCGACGGCCATCAGCCAGCATAGAACCAGAAATCCGCCATCACGGTAGCGCCAGGGGCCGGCAGCTTCGGCGTGACGACACAAGCGAAGGGGTGCGGCGCCTTCCCGTAGCGTCCTGCCCAGGCCAGCGCGACGCCTGGGAACTCGCGGATGTCACTCACCCAATAATCGATGCGGACGACGTTTCGCATGCTGGTGCCAGCGGCTTTCGCGATCGCTTCAGCGTGGTCGTAGATCGTGTCCGCCTGGAGCTGGCTCCGGAGGCAAAGCCCTTGGAAATTGTCACCTTGGGCTAGCCCAGCCACCGTACCGTCGCCCGCCATGGGCAGCAGGCCCGGGCTAAACACGAATTCTCCGGCGCGGACGGCCGGCGAATAGGAGGCCATCTCCGGAACGTCTGCGCGTATGATCTCCTTTTTGCGCTGAGCGCCGTCCTTGAGCAGGATGTAATTTATCTCGAGTATCATCTCGAGCGAGGCGAAACCCTTGGCCGGCGTCACGGTGAGCGCGGCGGGTGTGGAACCGACGTGTTCGTTCCAGACATCGAGGAAATCCGGAAAGTTCTCCTCGCCGGCGATATGGACCTGTGCCTTGAGGCAATTGGCTAGGCTCGTCCCCGCCGCTTTCAGCGTACCCTCGATGCGTTTCAGGGCAGATTCCGCCTGGCGCCGGATCGGCAGCACGGACCCCCAGCGATGGTGCGGCCCCTGCGGCGGATCGGTGTCGAGCACATCCTTGTCGCTGGGTCCCGTTCCGGCCAGGAAGACGAAATCGTTCGCCACCACGGCCGGCGCATAGCCCGAGAAGGCCGAGACGCGGGCGCCCTCCGGATAAACTCCTTTGACGTCCCACTGCGGGTTCGGCAGCACCGCGACGAGCGAGGTCGACATGGTGCTCTTTCCACCGAAACAGCGCTCGGTGATGATGGAAGTGCTGGGGGGCACATATTTGCCGAGCGCAGCAAAGCGCGCGAGGTGATAGGCGCGCGTCGCATTGGCCTCGGTGTAGTATTGGTCGAGACGGACGCTGTGCGCGAAGTCGGTGCCGAACGACTTCAGGATCTGCCCCATGCGCTCAAACATGAAATCCGCCTCGCGGCGCAACCCTGGCTTGCCGTATTCAGGAAACCCCGCCGCGCCTGCGACCGCGGGAACGACGCCCGCCGCGAAATCGTAGCCCTCGTGCCCGTTGAGGAACACGAATGGTCCCGCCTTGACCGCATAGGCATAGTTGACGGCGCTGCCGAGCAAGTGCTCGGTCGTAAGGGTCGTGACGGCGGCGCCGGGCGCGAACGGGGCAGTTGGGGCCGAGGCTTGGCCCACGACCGCCTGCGGCGCGAACACCGACGCTACGCTTGCCAACGCCGCGCCGCCTAAAAATGTCCGGCGCTCCAGGCCCGACGACCGGTCCGAGTCCGTCATGAATATTCCCCTCTCTCAAGCGATATTACCGAGATCGCCAATGAGTGGCGAGATGTTCTCTTTCTCCGGCTTTCGGGTCACCAGAAACAGCAAAATGCCATCCGCTATGTAGTACGAACTCAATATCTCGCGTTTCCCGGCGTCCGTGGAAATGGGATCGCGTCGCGCACATTGGCGAGGCCGGTGACGTAGGAGAGCGTGCGCTCGAAGCCGAGCCCGAAGCCCGCGTGCGGCACGGTGCCGTAGCGGCGCAGGTCGCGGTACCAGCCGTAGTGCTCGCGGTCGATGCCGCGCTCGGCCATGCGCGCGTCGAGCACATCGAGCCGCTCCTCCCGCTGGCTTCCGCCGATGATCTCGCCGATCCCCGGTGCGAGCACGTCCATCGCCGCGACCGTCCTGCCGTCGTCGTTCACCCGCATGTAGAACGCCTTGATGTCCTTCGGGTAATTCATCACGATCACCGGCTTCTTGGCGTGCTTCTCGGTGAGATAGCGCTCGTGCTCCGATTGCAGGTCGATGCCCCACGTCACCGGAAAATCGAACTTTTCCTTCGCGCGCCCGAGCACCGCGATCGCCTCGCCGTAATCCATGCGGACGAATTCCGAAGTGACAATCCCCTGCAGCTTGGCGAGAAGTCCCTTCTCGATCCGTTCGTCGAAGAAGGCGAGATCCTCGTGGCGTTCCTTCAGCAGCGTCTCCAAGGAAAACTTCAACAGCCCTTCCGCCAGCGTCGCATCGTCTGAGAGGTCGGCGAATGCGATCTCCGGCTCGATCATCCAGAACTCGGCGAGGTGGCGGCTGGTGTTGGAGTTCTCGGCGCGGAACGTCGGCCCGAACGTGTAGACCTTGCTGAGCGCGAGGCAGTACGCCTCGACGTTGAGTTGTCCCGACACGGTCAGGAACGACTCGCGGCCGAAGAAATCCTGCGCGAAGTCCACCTTGCCCTGCGGCGTGCGCGGCAGGTTGGCAAGATCGAGCGTCGACACCCGGAACAGCGCGCCCGCGCCTTCCGCGTCGGACGCAGTGATGATCGGTGTGTTGACCCAGAAGAAGCCGTTCTGGTCGAAGAACTGATGGATTGCCTTTGCGAGCGTGTGCCGGACCCGCGTCGCCGCCCCGATCACGTTCGTGCGCGGCCGCAAATGCGCCACCTCGCGCAGGAACTCCATCGTGTGCGGCTTCGGCTGGATCGGATACGTATCCGGGTCATCCACCCAGCCGATCACCTTGATCGCCCTCGCCTGCATCTCGAACGGCTGGCCTTTTGCCGGCGATGGCACGATCGTGCCCGTCGCCTCGACCGCGCAACCGGTCGTGATTTTCAGGACCTCATCGGTGTAATTGGGCAGGGTGTCCGGCACGACCACCTGCACCGGATGAAACGACGATCCATCGGAGAGGTGGACGAACGAAATGCCGGCCTTCGAATCGCGCCGGGTGCGCACCCAGCCTTTAACCGTGACCGGCGCGTCGTTCGGCGCTTGGCCGCCAAGGATCGCGTGCACGTCGAATTCTCGTTTGTCCATAAATCGAGAATATCAGAGCCAGAGGGAGCTCTGTCCTTTGATTGATTCCTATCCGTCTTGACTATCAAGAACAAATACGGAACACTTGGCCGTCTGAGTCGATGAAGAGGTTACCATGGACCCGGACCGACGAAACGCGTGGCTACGCAAGCTTGACGAGGAGTGCCCCTATCAGGTGGTGCTCCCACGGCGGCAACTTTCCGATGACAGCGCGATCATCAATTTCCTCATCTCGTACGTCGGCAAATTCGATATGTATGTAGAGGACGAGTACGCAACTTTCGTACGCTATTGTTTCGCGGACCCGCTCGACGCCGCAATTTTCCAGTCGCGGTTCGAACTAAATGTGGTGGAGCGCTTCAGGCTCGCCGGGTAGCCGGCTAGACGGCTAGGCGGTCTATATCGCCACGATCGGCAAGAGGTTGTGGATCAGCGCCAAAGTTTGAACCCTTTCCGAGCAGGAATATCAACGCATTAGCGCGCCGATCGGCGTCGAGGACCCCACGCCGGTTCACACCCCTCAAAGGATCAGGAACAATAGGAGAGCTCACAACCTGTGCATCGATTAGATACGATTAGATAGGCTTTTCGCCGCACCATGTGCGTAGAATATTCTTGCATTTGCGGCGAATAACGGAATAATCTCCGCAAGAGATGCGGAGAATGCCCGAATACATTCATCAGCTTTCCGATTGGCCGAAATTCCGTTGGGACCAGAACGCCTTGGCGGAACGGCTCATCGGCGTCCGGCACCGGCAGGGGAGGCTCCTAGGCCGGATGGAGGGGCTTGGGTTCCCCCTAAGAAGTGAAGCTATGCTCAAAACTCTTACGCAAGACGTGCTCAAATCCAGTGAAATCGAGGGCGACATCCTGGATCAGGATCAAGTGCGCTCTTCGATCGCCCGCCGCCTCGGCATCAACATCGGCGCCCTAACGCCTGCCGACCGCCACGTCGAAGGCGTGGTCGAAATGATGCTCGACGCGACACAGAAGTATAAAGAGCCTCTGTCCGCGGAGCGGCTGTTCGGCTGGCACGCGACTATGTTTCCGACCGGACGCAGCGGCATGACCCGGATCACAGTCGGGGCGTGGCGCAACGAAAAGTCGGGGCCGATGCAAGTCGTCTCAGGTGCGATGGGGCGTGAACGGGTCCATTACGAAGCGCCCGTCGCCTCGCGCCTCGATCAGGAAATGGCAGCGTTCCTCGATTGGTTCAACGCGGAGGCTCACATTGACCCTGTGCTCAAGGCGGGCATTGCGCACCTCTGGTTCGTCACCATCCATCCTTTCGAGGACGGCAACGGACGCATCGCACGAGCGATCGCAGACGTGGCGCTTGCCCGCTCAGAGCAAACCTCGCAGCGCTTTTACAGCATGTCCGCGCAAATCCGTCAGGAACGGAGCACCTACTATGAAATGCTTGAAAAAACGCAGAAGGGCGATCTTGAGATTACCCCTTGGCTTATTTGGTTTCTTGCTTGCCTCGACCGGGTATTCGATGGGGCGGAGAATGTGTTTTCCGATGTCTTCAAAAAGGCTCGCTTCTGGGAGCGACATGCCGGTTCGGCTTTCAACGAGCGGCAGCGGGACATGGTCAATCGTTTGCTTGACGGGTTCGACGGCAAACTGACATCTTCCAAGTGGGCGCAGCTGGAGAAATGCTCACAAGATACGGCGTTGCGCGACATCGGCGATCTTGTGAAGCAGGGCATCCTCGCCAAGGACGCCGCAGGCGGCCGGAGCACCAGTTACTCCTTGGCCGAAAATTGACAGTCGATTACAGCTCATATGACGATGACCGAGGACATTGCATTTCATTGCGCACCGGAATTATCAACCTTCTGGTTGACACCGTGCCTTTGCTGAACCGATCCAAAAAGATTGATGAATTTCTGCCAATGCGGCCTCCAGACATCTCGACTTCGCGCGCGAGTTGCCGCGGTTTGTTTCCGAGGTGCGACGCATGTTTACGCCAGGTGAGATTGGAGCACACCTGGAGCAAATCGAGCGCGCGCAGAGCGAGAAAGACGTCGACG